>CAVPOQ010000010.1:0-62409 GCA_963707145.1 uncultured Gammaproteobacteria bacterium | reverse complement strand
GAACTGACAGGCCTTCCACGCCTTGCGGGCGCGCATCCGCGCCAGATAGCGACGGATCGCCGCGTACGCCGCCGTCTCGTCCCCGGCGAGCGACAGCGCGTCGAGCAGCGGACCGTAGCAGCAGTCCACGAGCGAGTACTCGTTGCCGAGCATCCAGTCGTGGCGGTCGAGGTGCTCGTTGACCACGGCGAGATAGCGCGCGCTGTCCTTGCGGGCCTTCTCCTGAGCCATCGTGTCGGGCGGCCGGTTCATCAGCCGAGCGACGTAGCCGTTGAACCACAGCTGACCCACGGGCTCGGAGAGGTGCCGCGCCTCGAAGAACAGCCACTTGGCCGCGCGCCCCTTCGCCTCCGCGTCGCCGGGCCACAGCTGGTGCGTGCGCTCGCCGAGGTAGGTGAGAATCGCATTCGATTCCCACAGTGTGTACGGACCCCAGGTGAGGATGGGCACCTTGCGGTTGGGATTCAATTCGCCCACGAGGTCGGCAGTCTGGCCTCCGCGCCCCAGGTCCACCGTCACCAGCGAGTACTCGAGCCCGAGTTCCTCCAGCGCCAGACGCGCCTTCTGCGGATTGGGCGACCAGTACCAGTACAGCGTCAGCATGGCGACCTCACAGGATCGGCTCGCGGTGCTCGCCCCGCTCGTACACGACGTGCGCGCGGCCCACGAGCAGCGGGTCGAGCGCGCCGATGCGATCGAGGTCCTTGCTGGTGTACGGCAGCTTGTGCAGCACGTAGCGCATGGCGTTGAGGCGGGCGCGCTTCTTGCAGTCGGACTTGAGCACGGTCCACGGCGCATCGGCCGTGTCGGTGTAGAAGAACATCGCCTCCTTGGCCTTGGTGTACTCCTCCCACTTGTCCAGCGAGGCGAGGTCCACCGGGCTCAGCTTCCACTGCTTGAGCGGGTGCGACTTGCGCTCGGTGAATCGCCGCCGCTGCTCCTTGCGGCTCACCGAGAACCAGAACTTGATCAGGTGCAGTCCGCTGCGCACCAGGTTGCGCTCGAATTCCGGCGCCTGGCGCATGAACTCCAGGTACTCGTCGTCCGTGCAGAAGCCCATCACGCGCTCGACGCCCGCGCGGTTGTACCAGGAGCGGTCGAACAGGACGATCTCGCCGCGCGTCGGCAGGTGCTCGATGTAGCGCTGGAAGTACCACTGACCCCGCTCGACGTCGCTCGGCTTCTCGAGCGCCACCACGTGCGCACCGCGGGGGTTCAGGTGCTCCATGAAGCGCTTGATCGTGCCGCCCTTGCCGGCCGCGTCGCGGCCCTCGAAGAGGATCACGACGCGCTGGCCAGTCTCCTTGACCCATGCCTGCAGCTTGAGCAGTTCCACCTGCAACTCGTACTTGCGCCGCTCGTAGCTGCGCCGCGACATCAGGTGCTTGTAGGGATAGCCGCCCTGCCGCCAGTCGTCGGCGAGTTCGCCATCGGCCTTGTCGCGGCTGACCTTGCGGGCCGAGCCCTCGCGCTGCGAGAGCAGGTTCCGGAGCGCGACGACGTCGTCCGGCGAGGCGCCGGCGAGGATCGCCTCGAACGAGTCGATCAGCCCGCTCGGGTCGCCCTTGGCCGCGCGCGCGAGGATGTCCTGCACGGCGTAGGCCTTCGACTCGGTCGCGGCATCCACCGCCTCGGAGACCGAGAAGTCCTCGATTCCGCGCGCCGTCAGGCGCGGCGGGATGTCGCCACGGGAGGCCTGCCGCTGTCCGTTGCGGGGCTTGCGGCGCTTGCGCGCGGGCGCGGGCGCCTGTCCCGGCTCGCTCGCCGGCCGGTTCTGCTTGGTGTCGTCCATGCCTGGATCCTCGGCGTCGGGCCAAACTGAATCGACCCAAGCCTACCCGTGGCGTCCCGGCGCGACCGTCCGCAGATTCCGCAGCGCGCGAAGCCCCCCGCGGGCGGGCCGCGGAGGGCTCAGGCCATGGCTATTGCACGCGGCTCCAGCTGGCGTCGGGATCGAACGACTCGATGGTCGTGACGGCCGTCACCGTGTGGTCGCCGAGGTCCTTCTCGAACACCACGCCGTCGCGGCACGGGTGCCGGCCGGCCGCCGCCGCTGACCTGCGGACGCGGCGCCCGGCAGCCGGACCTGCGTCGCCCGCCACGGATCACTGGTGCGAATCCTTCGACACATCGGAAAGCCCGCTAATCGGTGGCGATCCGGGATGGCGGGCCCGGCACGCGCATCGCGAGACGGCAGTGATTGCGGTTCCGGAATCGTCCGCCGACTGTGTAAAGTGTCGCGCCCCAACAGACCCCGGGACGCCCGCGGCGAGCACTGACATGACCGACCCCGATACCCGTCACTCGTGGTTGCGCGAGCCGCTGCTGCATTTCCTGCTGATCGGCGCGGCGCTGTTCGTCGCCTTCCGTTTCGTGGACGGGGGCCTTGGTGCGGCGCCGCAGGAGATCGTGGTCAGCGAGGCGCGGGTCGAGGCGCTGGCCGAGAACTTCGCGAAGACCTGGATGCGGCCGCCGACCGCGCAGGAAATGCAGGGCCTCGTCGACGATTTCGTCGCCGAGGAGGTGTACTACCGCGAGGCCATCGCGATGGGCCTCGACCGCGACGACACGGTCATCCGGCGCCGGCTCCGCCAGAAGATGGAGTTCATCTCGGAGGACGCCGCCTCGACGGTGCCGCCGACCGACGCGCAGCTGCAGGCCTACCTCGACGGCCACGCCGAAAAGTTCGTGCGCGCCGAACGACTCACCTTCCAGCAGGTGTTCTTCAGCAGCGAGCGCCGCGGCGAAGCGGCTCGGCGAGAGGCCGAGCGACTGCTCGCCGAGATGCAGGCCGGTCGCGGCCCGGCGAACCCGGCGGAGTCCGGCGACCCGACACTGCTCCCGCCGGCGATGGAGTCGGCCACGCCGCAGGACGTCGGCAACACCTTCGGCAGCGAGTTCGCCGCGCGCCTCGAGGACGCGCCGGTCGGCCAGTGGGCCGGGCCGTTCGAGTCGGGCTACGGCGTGCACCTCGTCCGCGTGGACACGCGCGAGGCCGGCCAGATGCCGACGCTCGCCGAGATCCGGCCTCGATCGTCGAGCGCGAGTGGACGGCGGAGCAGCGCCGACGCTTCAACGAGGAACTGCTCGAGGCGCTTCGAGCCAAGTACGAAGTCCGGATCGAGGGTCCGTTCGGGCAACTGCTCGGCGCTGCGCAGGACACGCGGCCTTGATGCGCCGGCTCGGGTGGCTGTGCGCGCTCCTGCTGACCTGGGCGGCAACGGCCGTGCAGGCCCACGAGGTGCGCCCGGGCTACCTGCAGCTGCAGGAGATCGGCCCGGAACGCTACGACGTCACCTGGAAGGTGCCCGCCAACGGCGAGTACCGCCTCAGCCTCTACGCGCAACTTCCGCAAGGATGCACCGGTGCGCCGAACCAGGGTTCGTTCGCGGGCGGCGCGTTCATCGAGCGATGGCAGGCGGCCTGCCCCGGCGGCCTGGTCGGCAAGTCCATACGCATCGACGGCTTGAGCGCCACGCGCACCGACGTGCTGGTGCGCCTCGAGCGGCTCGACGGCACGACGCAGACCGTGCGGCTCACGCCGGAGAACACGTCGTTCGTCGTGACCGCCTCTCCCGGGCGCCTCGAGGTGGCGAAGACCTACTTCGTGACCGGCGTGCACCACATCCTGCTGGGCGTGGATCACCTGCTGTTCGTGCTCGGCCTGATGCTGATCGTCGCCGACCGCTGGATGCTGGTGAAGACCATCACCTCGTTCACCGTCGCCCACAGCATCACGCTCGCCATCGCGACGCTTGGCTACGCGAGCGCGCCGCTGCCGCCGCTCAACGCGGCCATTGCGCTCAGCATCCTGTTCCTCGGGCCCGAGATCGTCCGCGCCTGGCGCGGGCAGTCCAGCTTCACGATCCGTCACCCCTGGGTGGTGGCCTTCGTGTTTGGCCTGCTGCATGGATTCGGCTTCGCGAGCGGCCTCAACGCCATGGGCCTGCCCCAGCGGGAGGTGCCGATGGCGCTGCTGTTCTTCAACATCGGCGTGGAGGCCGGCCAGCTGGCCTTCGTGCTGGTGGTGATCCTGCTGGAGCGCGCCTTCCGGGTGCTCCAGGTGCACTGGCCCCGGTGGGCGCAGCTGCTGCCGGGCTACGTGGTCGGCTCACTCGGGGCGTTCTGGACCCTGCAGCGAACGCTCATGATGCTGGGAGTGATCCGATGAAGAGAGATCCAGAGCCGCAGGCGGCCGTCCGCGCGTCGCTAGCGGCGCTGCTCGTCGCCGCAGCACTGCCGGCGCTCGCCCACGTGCAGCAGGGCCAGGCCGCGGGGTTCGCGACCGGGCTGCTGCACCCCGTCTCGGGCCTCGATCACGTGATCGCGATGGTCGCGGTGGGGCTATGGGGAGCGCAGCTCGGTGCGCCCGCGATCTGGCTGCTGCCGGTGACGTTTCCGCTCGTGATGGCGTTCGGCGGATTCCTCGGCCTGGTGGGCGTGCCGCTGCCTGGCGTCGAGGTCGGCATCGCGCTGTCGGCGCTGCTGCTCGGTCTTGCGGTCGCGTTCGAGTGGCGCCCGCCGCTGTGGAGCGCGGCGGTGCTCGTCGGCTTCTTCGCGATCTTCCACGGACACGCGCACGGCACCGAACTGCCGCCCGGCCAGAGCGGGCTGTACTACAGCCTCGGTTTCGTGGTCGCGACGGGCTGCCTGCACGCCGTCGGCATCGCGACCGGGTTGGTGCACCGGTGGCCGTCCGGCCGCCTCGCCCTGCGCGCAACGGGCGGGCTGGTCGCGGCGGCGGGTCTCTACTTCCTCGTGGGCGCGGTCGCATGAACGCCCGGAGTCGCCGCGCGCACGCGCCTTCTTCGCTGGCTGCCGTCCGTCGCACTCGCATTGTGGCCCGCACTCGCCCGCGCGCACCTCGTCAGCACCGGGCTCGGACCGTTTTACGACGGCATCTCTCATTTTTTCCTGAGCCTCGACGACGTGCTGCCCGTGCTCGCGATGGCGGCGCTCGGCGGGCTGCAGGGCGCCGCGGGCGGCCGACGGGTACTGTTCGCGCTGCCGCTGGCGTGGGCGGCCGGCAGCCTCGCGGGCTGGATGGCCGGCGGGCCCGCGTTCACGCAGCTCGTGCCGGCGCTCTCGGCGATCGTGCTCGGCCTGCTGGTGGCCGCCGACCGCAGACTGGCGCCGGCCGCGCTGCTCGGCCTCGCCGTCGCGCTCGGGTTGCTGCACGGATGGATGAACGGCGCCGCGATCGCGGCCACCAACCGCGGTGCGCTCGCGCTCGCCGGCATCGCGTGCTCGACCTTCGTCGCCGTGGCGCTGGCTGCGGCCGCGGTGGTTGCGCTGCGCGCGCCGTGGATGCGCGTCGCTGCCCGCGTGGCCGGCAGCTGGATCGCGGCCGTCGGCCTGCTGCTGCTCGGCTGGAGCCTGCGCGGCTGAGCCGGCGGCGGCCCGGCCGCCTCGATCCCGGCAGATCGGGCGATAAACGGAGTTATCGCCGGGCACCGAACTTTGCTATTCCAGGCTGCGTTCGCCCGCATTAGAGTTGGCGCGATTCGCCTGGGCCGCGCACGCGCGCTTCCGGGCGGATGCCAGGGCCGCGTACGCCGACCGACGGGCGGCGGCGCGCAAAGAACGAAACGATCACTGTCCGGGGGGTTCCTGAGGATGCGCAACTCGCGGTATTCGACCGTGGCTGTGGCCACGGCCATCGTTCTGGCATCGGTGCGCGCGGCGGGCGCGCAGGAAGTCGTGCAGGACTCGGCGACCGAGGAGGCCACGGCGATCGAGGAGATCATCGTCACGGCCCAGAAGCGCGAGGAAAGCGTGCAGGACGTGCCGATTTCGCTGCAGGCATTCACCGGCGTAACGCTGGCGAACGCCAGCGTGAACAGCGTCCTTTCGCTGCCGAGGCTGGTGCCGAACTTCAATGTGAACCGCGCGGCGCAGACCGCCAACGTGCGCCTCACGATCCGCGGCATCGGCGCGGCCGGCAACACGGCCATCGATCCGAGCATCGGCACGTTCATGGACGGCATCTACGTCCCGCGCCCGGGCGCGCTGTTCGTGTCGTTCAACGACATCGCCGCGGCGGAAGTGCTGCGCGGTCCCCAGGGCACGCTGTTCGGGCGCAACGCGACGGTGGGCGCGATCAACCTGCGCTCCGCCAGCCCGGAGGAAGAGTTCGGCGGCAAGGTCGGGATCGAGGCCGGCAACTACGGCTGGCAGCAGTACACCGGCGTGCTCAATGCCCCGGTGGGCGAGCGGCTCGCATTCCGGGTCGCGGGACTCTATGAATCGTCCGACGGCTTCTACACGAGCACGGCGACCGGGGATTTCGGCGAGCTGGACACGGCGGCCGTGCGGGTCGGCGGCACCTGGAAGATCACCGACGACGTCACGTGGACGCTCAAGTACGACTACGCGAAGATCGACGGCGACGGCGTGACGGACCAGCCGATCATCCCGGACACGGTGACGGCGGCGAACCAGGCGCGGCTCAACCTGCTGTTCGCGGGCAACCCGCCCCAGGTTGCCGATCCGTTCGACTACACGACCAACGAGATCAAGAACGGCGACCTCGAGGACGAGCAGTGGGGCCTCGCCAGCGACCTCGCCTGGGACCTCGGCGACTGGACGGTGCGGCTGCTCGCCGGCTACCGCGACTGGCAGAACGACCAGTACGAGGACGACGTCCTCTACACCACCCGCTACCTCCTCGGGCGCACCGGCGGCTACGACAGCTCGAGCCAGTCGGCGGAACTGCAGCTGATCTCGCCCGTGGACCAGCTGGTCGGCGGGCGCCTCGACTTCGTGGCGGGCCTCTACTACTTCCAGGAGGATTTCTCGATCCTCGAGCAGCTCGGGATGCTGCAGGACTTCTGCAACACGCTGCTGCCGCCGGCGCAGCGCCCGGCCTGCAATGCGAGCCCGAACAAGCTCAACGCCACGGTGCTCAACTTCGACCAGGACGCGACCAACTACGCCGCGTACACGCAGGCGAACTTCAGGCTGATCGACAACGTCGTGCTGGTCGCCGGCGCCCGCTACACCAAGGACGACAAGTCGGGTACGTTCGACCAGCAGGTCAACAACCCGATCGCCGCGGCGCTGCCGATCCGGGCGAAGGAGTTCGACAAGCTCGAGAAGGACGACAGCCAGACGACCTGGAGGGTGGGCCTCAACTGGACGCCGACCGCGGACCTGCTGTTCTTCGGCAGCTATTCGACCGGCTACAAGTCCGGCGGCTTCAACTCCGGCGGCGGCACGGTCGCCCTCGGCGCCGAGCGCCGCACGTTCGACAAGGAGACCTCCGACAACTACGAACTCGGCGCCAAGACCACCTGGGCAGGCGGCACGGCCCACGCCAACATCACGTTCTTCCGCATGGACCTGCACGATTTCCAGGACCGCGCGTTCGACGGCACGAGCTTCAACGTGATCAACGCCGGCAATCTCCGCCAGCAGGGTTTCGAGGCCGACGGCGACGTGATGATCACCGACGGCCTGCGCCTGTTCGCTGCGGTCGGCTACCTCGACTCGGAGTTCACCGAGTATCCGAACGCCTCCTGCCTGCCGTACGACTCGCAGGTCAACCCGCAGTGCACGCAGAACCTGAAGGGCGTCCCGAACGTGTTCTCGCCGGAGTGGACCGTGTCGGGGGGCGGCGAGATGCGCGGCGACTTCGACTTCGCCGACCTGGGCTACCTGTTCCGCGCCGACGTCAACTACGTCGCCGACCAGAACGTCAACGGCATCATCGACAACAACCCGCAGGGGTTCGAGCCCAGCTACTCGTTGATGTCGGCGCGCTACGCGCTGCTGTTCGGCAAGGACCGCCGCTACTCGGTGGCGATCTTCGGCGACAACCTCACCGACGAGGGGTACTGCCGGAACCGCTTCGCCACGCCCTTCAACACCCAGCTCGGGCTGAACCAGCCGGTCGGCGGCGGCACGGTCATGCGCTGCGGCGTGAACCAGCCGCGGACCTACGGCCTGTCGTTCAAGGCGGAGTTCTAGAACACGGCCGCACGGTGCCGCACGAAGAGTTCCTCGGCGCGCTCGAACCCCACCCCCCAGAACGCGCCGGGGAACTGTCGGCCGCGGCATCGTGTCGGCTGTCCAGTACCGGCCGCGGACCGGCGCGGGACCGGGCATCCCCGCCAGGCCTCGCTTCCTTTGACACGTGCGAGTCCCGCGCGTGAGATTGGCGCTGCCGATTCGATCCCGGAGGGCGCCATGACCGCGAGCAAGCGCAGCGACATCATCTCCCGCAGCCCGAGCGTGATGATGAACCTGTTCCGCCGGGGACTGCTCCACGGCGCGGGATTCGACACCGACAAGCTTCGGACGCGGCCGCTGATCGCGATCGCGAACTCCCATACCGAGCTCACGACCGGCCACGCCCACCTCGACCGCCTCGCGCGCAAGGTGCACGACGGCATTCTCGCCGCCGGCGGCGAGTGCGCGGAGTTCAACGTGCCCGCGCCGTGCGACGGCGTCGCCATGGCCCACGACGGCATGCGCTACGTGCTCGCGCAGCGCGACCTGATCGCCGACACGATCGAGACGCACCTGCGCTCGCAGCCCTACGACGGCGTGGTCGTGATCGCCGGCTGCGACAAGATCAATCCCGCGATGATGATGGCGGCGGCGCGCCTCGACCTCCCGGCGATCTACCTCTCCGGCGGTCCCGGTCAGATGGACATCCGCAACGCGGCCGGGAACCGCAACTCCATCGACCACGGCGACTACGACGACGACCCGCTGCTGCTCGCCAGGACGGCCACCTGCTCGACCTGCGGCGCCTGCGAGATCATGGGCACGGCGAACACCTTCCAGTGCCTCGCCGAGGTGTTCGGCCTCTGCCTGCCGGGCAGCAGCAACATTCCCGGCTGGCACGCCGACAAGCTCGATGCCGCCCGTCGCACCGGCGAGCGCATCGTCGCGATGGTGAAGGAAGGACTCAACGCGCGGCAGATGTTCACGCCGGCCGCGTTCCGCAACGCCGTCAGGATGGCGATGGCGATCGGCGCCTCGACCAACACGGCCCTGCACCTGCCGGCGATCGCGCACGCCGCCGAGGTGCCGCTCACGATGGCGGACTTCGAGGCCGCCGCCGATGTCCCGACCCTGCTCGCCGTGAGCCCGAACGGTCCCTATGGCATCCAGGACCTCTGGGCCGCCGGCGGCATGCCGGCGGTGCTCAAGCGCATGGAGGCGTTTCTCGACACGGGCTGCATGACGGTCACCGGCAAGGCGCTGAAGGCCACCATCGACGCCGCGCGCGTCATCGACCCCAGGGTGATTCCACCGGTCGAGGCGGCCTTCCGCTCATCCGGCGCGATCACGGTGCTGCGCGGCAACCTCGCGCCCGACACGGCGATCATCAAGCAGGCCGGCGTGGATCCCTCGATGCTGCGATGCCAGGGTCCCGCGGTGTGCTTCGACTCCGAGGACCTGGCGCTCGAGGCCATTGCCGGCGGCCGGATCCGCCAGGGCGACGTGCTGGTGCTGCGCTACCTGGGCCCGCGCGGCGCACCCGGCATGCCGGAAATGCTCGGCGCGACCATGGCCCTGAAGATGAAGGGCCTCAAGCAAGCCGCACTCGTCACCGATGGCCGCTTCTCGGGCGCGACCTCGGGGCCGTGCGTCGGCCACGTCTGCCCGGAAGCGAGCGACGGCGGACCGATCGCGCTCGTCGAGGACGGCGACCTGATCGAGATCGACGTGCCAGGCCGGCGCCTGACGCTGCACGTGGACGAGGCGACGCTGGCGGCGCGCAGGGCCGCGTGGCGGCCCCACGAGCGCGAGGTGCCGCACGGCTTCATGCGCCGCTATCGGGCGCACGTGCGGCCGGCCTGCGAGGGCGCCGTGCTCGCCTAGCAGCCGCGGGTCGGCGCGGCCGGCAACGCCCCGTTCAGCAGCAGCTCACGCCGCCGTCGACGGCGAGGTACTGCCCGGTGACGTGGCGCGAGGCCTCGGACGCCAGGAACACCACCACGCCCATCAGGTCCTCGTCGCCGCCGATGCGCTGCAGCGGCGTCATGGCGATCACCATCTGCTCGATCTTGCCGAGCAGGCCCGCCGACATCTTCGAGGGGAAGAAGCCCGGGCAGATCGCGTTTACGTTGATGTTGTACTTGCCCCACTCCGCGGCCAGCGCGCGCGTGAAGTTGATGTCCGCGCCCTTGCTGGTGTTGTAGGCGATGGTGGCCATCCCCGGCGGATTGCCGGCGAGGCCCGCGATCGAGGAGATGTTGATGATCTTGCCGGCGCGCTTCGGGATCATCACCTGCTTGCCGACGTACTGGCTCAGGAAGAACATCGCGTTGACGTTCAGGTTGATGACCTTGTGCCAGGCTTCGGCCGGGTAGTCCTCCGCCGGTGCGCCCCAGGTGGTGCCGGCGTTGTTGACCAGGATATCGATGGTGCCGAAATGGGCAACCACGCCATCGACCAGGGCCGGGATGCCCTCGACGTTGGAGATGTCGTTGGTCACCGTCAGCACGTCGATGCCGCGAGCCGCGAGCTGCGACCTCGCATCGGCCAGCTCGTCCGCCTTGCGCGCGGTGATGGCGACTTTCGCGCCCATGTCGCCGAGCGCCTTCGCCATCTGCAGGCCGAGCCCGCGCGAGCCGCCGGTGATCAGGGCCACTTTGCCGGTCAGGTCGAACAGGTTCTTGACGTTCATGCGTAGCGCTCGCCTCGGTAGATCTCAAGGCCGCAGATGTTACGACGTCGGCCGGCCGATCGCCGGGTCGGATCGGCGGCGGCGGACGCCGGTCCTGGAATTCCTCACTCCACCAGCATCGCCAGCGCATGGGCGACCAACGCGGGTTTCTGCTCGCCCTCGATCTCGAAGGTGTTCTCCGTGGTGAGCAGGAAGCGACCGGGACCGCGCTCCTCCAGCGCCAGCACGCGGACGCGGTTGCGCACGCGCTTGCCGGCACGCAGCGGTGCAACGAACCGCACCCGGTCGAGCCCGTAGTTCAGGATCTGGCTCGCCTGCACACGCCCTGCCAGCAGGTCGTAGCTGCTCGCCGGCAGCAGCGACAGGGTCAGGAACCCGTGAGCCACGGTGCCGCCGAACGGGCTTTCCTTCGCGGCACGCTCCAGGTCCACGTGGATCCACTGATGATCGCCGGTGCACTTCGCGAACTCGTCGATGCGTTGCTGGTCGACGGTGAGCCATGAAGACACGCCGATTTCCTGCCCGACGAGTCCCGCGAGCGTTGTCGGTGCGCCGGCGTCGGGCGAGCCTGCGGGCGTAGCCCGGCTCTCATCGGTCGGCACCCGCGGTTCCGCCTCGACCGTCGCACCGCTGGTGATGACGACCTTGCCCGTCGCCTTGCGGTTCATCAGGTCGTTCAGTGCCTGCGCGCCCTCGGCCAACGGATAGCGGGCCGAGACGTGCGGCCGCAGCTTGCCCTGCGCGACGAGGCCGAACATCTCGGTCAGGTCCTTGATGAAGGCCGGCAACTCGCGGGTCACGAAGTTGCCCCAGAACACGCCGACCACCGACGCGCCCTTCAGCAGTGGCAGGTTGAGCGGCAGGCTCGGGATGTCGCCGTCGGCGAATCCCACCACGAGGTAGCGGCCGCGCCAGGCGATCGAGCGGAAGGCCGGCTCGGCATAGCGGCCGCCGACCGGGTCGTAGATCACGTCCGGGCCCTTGCCACCGGTGAGCGCCTTGAGTCGCTCGCGCAGGTCCTCGGTGGAGTAGTTGATCGTCTCGTCCGCGCCGTTGGCGCGGCAGATCTCGAGCTTCTCCGGCGTCGACGCCGCAGCGATCACGCGCGCGCCGAGCGCCTTGCCGATCTGCACCGCCGCGAGCCCGACGCCGCCCGCGGCGCCGAGCACCAGCAGGGTCTCGCCCGGCTTCAGTGCCGCCCGGTCCTTGAGCGCGTGGTACGAGGTGCCGTAGACGAGCGTGAACCCGGCGCCGGCCTCGAAGCTCACGCCCTTGGGCAGGGGGATCAGCTGCATCGCCTGGACGATCACCTTCTCCGCGAACGCACCATACGGGCACGAGCCGATGACGCGGTCGCCGACCTTGACGTTGCCGACGCCTGCGCCGAGCGCCAGCACGACGCCCGCCAGCTCCGCACCCGGCGCGAACGGCAGCGGCGGCTTGAACTGGTACTTGCCCTGGATCATCAGCACGTCGGGGAAGTTGACGCCCGCCGCGCGCATCTCGACCAGCACCTGGCCCGGGCCGGGCGCGGGATCGGGCACGTCCTCGTAGACGAGGGTATCGGGCAGACCGAGGGACTTGCAGAGCAGAGCTTTCATCGGGAGACCTTGTTCATGGATCGCTGGGCGGCACGCCGTGCACGCAGTGCCAGGCAGTGCGGCGCTCGGAACTCACGGCACGAGCCGCATCGTAACCCGTCACGCGTGGCGGGCGGAGCACGTCACGGTGCACGCGACCGACACTCAAGGCGTCACGATCGGAAACCGCGGGTCTGGCTTGTCGAGCAGCGACAGGAAGGACAGCAGCTTCAGGCGGCTCCCCTCGACCTTGAGCTCGTCGGACATGACGAGGTCCTTGACGCCGGCTTCGCCGATGCCGAGCCTGACCAGCAACGCTCGCGTCAGGTGTACCGTCGCATCGGCGTCGGCGACCGGTTCGGCCTGGCGGTGATGCAGCACGGCGTTGTCGAGCTCCACGACGTGAGTCTCGCCGACGTCGTCGAAGATGAAATTGAACGTCATGCGCTTGCCGTCCGCATCCGGCCCGTTGAGCCGCACGGCCATCGAATCGAGGAACCTGTCCACGGGCGTGTTGAGCAGCACGCCGACTCCCATCTTCGGGTCGAGCGCCGTCACCGACGCGCCGTTCCTGAGCTCGTACGCTCCGGTCAGGTACACGTCGCGCCAGGGGCCTGACTCCGCCCGGTAGCCGAGCTGGTCGTAGGCCGAGGCGAGCAGCGCCCGCGCTTCCGCGTTCGACGGCTCGGCGAACACGAGGTGGTTGAGCAACGTCGCGGCCCAGCGATAGTCACCGGCGGCGACCGCAGCCTGGCCTTGCTTCAGCACGGCCGCTGCACCGCCCATCGCAGCGACATATTTCTGCGCCACGTCCACGGGCGGCAGCGGATCGAGATTCGCCGGGTTGCCGTCGTACCAGCCGAAGTACATCTGGTACACGGCCTTGGCGTTGTGGCGCACGGTGCCGTAGTAGCCGCGGTTGGAGAAGCGATTGCGCAGCGTGGAGGGCAGTTCGAGCTGCTCGGCAATCTCGCTCGACGTCCGGCCCTCGTTCGCGAGGCGCAACGTCTGGTCGTGGATGTAACGGTAGGTGTCGCGCTGCGCCTTCAGGTAGTCCAGCGCGCGGGCATTGCCCCAGACGGGCCAGTGATGGCTCGCGAACACCACTTCCATGCCGGGGAAGCGGCGGGTCGCATCGTCGATGTAGCCGCTCCACTTCACGGCGTGGCGTACCTTCGCGCCGCGCAGCGTGTAGAGGTTGTGCATCGTGTGCGAGACGATCTCGGCGCCGCACCATGCCTTGTGATCCGGCAGATAGAAGGCGAGTTCCGCGGGCGCCTCCGACTCCGGCGTGTACTGGAAGACGAACCTTACGCCGTCGAGTTCGAGGTCCTGCGGCGTGCGCTCGACGATGATCGTCGGCTCGCGGATGCTGACCGTCCCGCTCGGCGGGGTCTTCCCCAGTCCGGTGTCCACGTGTCCGGTCGGCGAACGGGGCAGAGGGAGGCCGTACATGAAGGCTGCCCGACGCCCCATCGCCACGCCCGCCAGCACGTTTTCACTGGTGGCTTCTTCCAGGAAGCCTCGCGGCGCCACGATGGGAATCTTCGCGGCCGCCGCGGGATCCGCGGGCAGCACGCCCTCGACCCCGCCGAAGTGATCGACGTGGCTGTGCGTGAAGATGATCGCCGACACAGGGCGGTCGCCGAGGTGCTTGCGCGCCAGCGCAATCGCGGCGGCGGCCGTTTCCTTGACCGTGAGCGGGTCGACGACGATCCACCCCGTCCTGCCCTCGATCAGCGTCATGTTGGAGATGTCGTAGCCGCGCACCTGGTGGATGCCGGGGACGACCTCGAACAGACCGTGCTGCCCGTTGAGCTTCGCCTGGCGCCAGAGGCTGGGGTTGACGGTTGCGGGCGCGTCACCCGCAATGAACCCGTAGGCCGGAAAGTCCCACGACGTCGTCCCGTTCGGGCCCGCGATCACGAGCGGATCGTCGGTCGCGACGAAGCCGCGCGTTGCGTCCTCGAAGTCCTGCTGCTCGTCGAGCGGCAGCGACGCGGCCACCTCGCGGTTGGCACGCTCGGTGAACGTCGATGCGGCACTGCCTTGCGCGGCGGACGAAGGCGGGCGCGGCGCAGTGGCTGGGTCGCGGGAGCATGACGCGAGGCCTGCCACTGCGATCAGCAGGCAAATCAGAGCTGATCTCATGAGCGTGCTCCTCCCCCTTGTCCGCGGCACGGCGCTGCGGATCGGTCAGTGTCCGGGTTCAGTGCGTCTGGGAATTCGGGCTCGAAACCACCGACTTCGCGCGGCGCCGACCCGCCACCCAGCTGAAGAACACCGGCACGAAGAAGGTGGCGACGAAGGTTGCCGCGAGCATGCCGCCGATCACGCCCGTGCCGATGGAATGCCGGCTCGCCGCGCCGGCACCCGAACTGACCGCCAGCGGCGTGACGCCGAGGATGAACGCCAGCGAGGTCATCACGATCGGCCGGAAGCGCAGTCGTGCGCCTTCCACCGCGGCCTGCGCCACCGGCATGCCCTCCTGCACCTTCAGCGAGGCGAACTCGACGATCAGGATCGCGTTCTTCGAGGCGAGCCCGACCAGCGTCACGAGGCCGATCTGGAAGTACAGGTCGTTCTCGAGGCCGCGCAGGAACACCGCCAGGAAGGCCCCGAATACCGCGAAGGGCACGGCGAGGATCACCGCGAACGGCAGCGTCCAGCGCTCATACTGCGCCGCGAGCACCAGCAGCACCATCAGCACGCCCACCAGGAACACCGCGCGCGAGGCGCCCCCGGTGGCCTTCTCCTGGAAGGACGTGCCGGTCCACGCCAGGGAGTAGCCGTCGGGCAGCGACTCCTCGGCCACCTGCTCCATCACCGCGAGCGCCTGCCCCGAGCTGTACCCGGGCGCCGGGCCGCCGAGGATCTTGGCCGAGGGGAACACGTTGTAGCGCTCGATGACCTCTGGGCCCGTGACCTCGCGGATGGTCACCAGCGTCGTGAGCGGGATCATTTCGCCGCCGCCGGTGCGCACGTACACGTCGCGGATGTCGTCGGGATGGGCGCGGAACTCCGCCTCCGACTGCAGGTGCACGCGGAACACCCGGCCGTCGCGATTGAAGTCGTTCACGTAGAGCGCGCCGAAGGTGCTCTGCAGGGTGTCGAACACCTCCGCGACGCTGACGCCGAGCAGCTTCGCCTGCTCGCGATCGAGGTCGATGCGGATCTGGGGCACGCTCGCGGAGTAGCTGGTGGTGACGCCAGCGAGCTCGGGACGTTGCCCGGCAGCCGCCACGAGCTTCTGCACCGCGCCTTCGAGCGCCTTGTAGTCGCCGCCGGCCTTGGACTGCACGAAGCCGTCGAAGCCGCCGGTCATGCTGAGCCCCTCGATCGGCGGCGGCTCGAAGGCCAGCACGAAGGCGTCCTTGATCTGCGCGCCGACGCCGAACACGTAGTCCGCCACGGCCTTCGCCGACAGGTCCGCTCCGGCGCGCTCACGCCAGTCCTTGAGGTTCACCCAGGTGATGCCGGTGTTGGTGCGCAGCGTGAAGGTGAGGGCGTCGAGGCCCGAGAAGGTCATCACCTCGCTGACCGCCGGGTGCGCCAGCAGGGCCTCGGTGAGCCGCTCGTTCACCGCCTCGGTGCGCGAGAGCGCCGCCGCGTCCTGCAGGATGGGGATCACCATCACGTAGCCCTGGTCCTCCGCCGGTGCGAGCGAGGCCGGCACCGCGCGCACCAGTGCCACGATCGCCGCCAGCATCACGCCGAACAGCACCAGCGTGAGCGCACCGTGGCGCAGCAGGTAGGCCACGCCGCGGGCGTAGCGATCGGTCACGCGCGCGAACCACTCGTTGAACCGCTGCAGCACGCCGTGGCCCGCCACGTCCTCGCGGCGCAGGACCGCCGCGCACAGCGCCGGGGTGAGCGTGAGCGCCACGAAGCCCGAGATCGCCACCGACACCGCGATCGTGATCGCGAACTGCCGGTACATCTCGCCCACGAGGCCGCCGGTGAAGGCCACCGGCAGGAACACCGCGGTCAGGACGAACACGATCGCGATCACCGGCCGCGTCACCTGGGTCATCGCCTTGACCGTCGCGTCGCGCGGCGAGAGGCCCTCGCTGGACATGATCCGCTCGACGTTCTCGAGCACGACGATCGCGTCGTCCACGACGATGCCGATGGCGAGCACCATGCCGAACAGCGTGAGCGTATTGACCGAGAACCCGAGCAGCAGCATCGCGGCAAACGCGCCGATCAGCGACACCGGCACCGCCAGCATCGGGATCAGCGTGGCGCGCCAGTTCTGCAGGAACAGGAACACGACCGCGAAGACCAGCAGCATCGCCTCGGCGAGCGTCTTCACGACCTCGATGATCGAGACCTTCACATACACCGTGGTGTCGTAGGGGATGGACCAGTCGAGGCCCGCGGGAAACCCCTGCTGGAGTTCCGCCATGCGCTCGCGGACCGCCGTGCCCACCTCGAGCGCGTTGGCGCCGGGCTTGAGGAAGATGCCGATCGGCACCGTCGGCTTGCCGTTGCGCGCCGCCGAGAAGTTGTACTCGCGTGAGCCGAGCTCGACCCGCGCCACGTCCTTCAGGCGCACGATGCCGCCCGTCTCCGTGGTGCGCAGCACGATCTGCTCGAACTGCTCCGGCTCGGCGAGCCGGCCGAGGGTCGTCACCGAGAAGGTGAAGCCCACGTCGGAGGGCATCGGTTCCTCGCCGACGCGTCCGGCGGCGAACTGGGCGTTCTGCTCGCGTACCGCAGCGGCGACGTCGGACGGCGTGAGCCCGAGCTGCGCGAGGCGGTCGGGCCGCAACCAGAGGCGGATCGAGTAGTCCTTGGCGCCGAAGATCTGCGCGTCGCCGACGCCGGGGATGCGCCGCAGCTCGTCGACGACGTTGAGCAGCGCGTAGTTCGAGATGAACACGGCGTCGAAGCGCGGATCCTCGGAGTCGAGCGCGATGATCTGCAGGAACGAGGTCGAGCGCTTGCGCACCGTGACGCCCTGGCGGCGCACCTCCTCCGGGAGCTGCGACAGCGCGCTCTGCACGCGATTGCTGACGTTGATGGCGGCGAGGTCGGGGTCCGTGCCGATCGCGAAGGTGATGGTCATCGCGAGCGCGCCGTTGCCCGCGCTCGCCGATCGCAGGTACAGCATGTCGTCCACGCCGTTGATCGCCTGCTCGAGCGGCGCGGCGACAGTCTCGGCGACGGTCTCGGCATTGGCACCCGGATAGAACGCCTGCAGGTCCACCTCGGGCGGGAGGATGTCGGGGTACTGCGCGACGGGCAGCACGCGTAGCGCGGCGAGCCCGGCGATCACGATGAACGCCGAGAGCACCGATGCGAAGATCGGCCGGTCGATGAAGAAGCGCGAGATCACTGCGCGGCTCCGGCTCCGTCGGCCGGCGGGGCATCCACGGCTGGCGCGGCGGGCACGGCGGGCAGCGGCGATCTTCACCTTCGCGCCAGGCTGCACCTTGAGCACGCCCTCCACCACGACGCGCTCGCCGCCGGCGAGGCCCTCGGCGACGACGGCGCGCTCGCCGACCATGCCGGCGAGCCGTACGGGACGCAGTTCGACCGCGTCGCCCTCGCCCACCAGCCACACGAAGCTGCCCTGCGCGCTGGACATCACGGCGCGCCGCGGCACGGTGACGGCGTCGGCGATCTCGACGCCCTCGATCCGCGCCCGCAGGAACTGGCCCGGCACCAGTCGGCCGTCGGGGTTCGGCAGCACGCCGCGGGCCCGCACGGTGCCCGAGGCCGGCTCCACGGCGTTGTCCACGAAGGTGAGCTTGGCAGCGACGGGATGCTCGGCGCCGTCCTCGAGACCAACATGCACCACCGGCGCGCGGCCGGTCGCGAGTCGCGCGCGCACCTGCGCCGCCTCCGTCTCGGGCAGCGAGAACTCGATGTAGATCGGGTCGGTCTGGACGATGCGCGTGAGCAGGCTCGAGTCCTCGCCCGCCCGCACCAGGCTGCCCTCCGAACGCACCTCGCGGCTGGTGAGCCCCGAGATGGGCGCGCGGACCTCGGTGTAGCTGAGGTCCAGTTGCGCGGAACGCAGCCGGGCGCCGGCGGCGGCGACGTTGGCCTCCGCCACCTCGAACGCGGAGACCGCCTCGTCGAGCTGACGTTCGCTCACGAGCTTGCGGTCGAGCAGCGTGACGACGCGGTCGCGTTGGCGGCGCGCCTCGGCGAGCTTCGCGCGCTCGACGCCGAGCTCGGCCTCGGCGCGCTCGGCATTCGCCCGATACGGCGCCGGATCGAGGCGGAACAGCACGTCACCGCGATTGACGGCGCTGCCCTCCTGGTAGCGGCGCTCGAGCAGGATGC
The DNA here is from genome assembly GCA_963707145.1 of uncultured Gammaproteobacteria bacterium. Lineage (GTDB taxonomy): Bacteria > Pseudomonadota > Gammaproteobacteria > Steroidobacterales > Steroidobacteraceae > RPQJ01. The sequence continues at coordinate 43,890 of CAVPOQ010000010.1, read as the reverse complement.
CGCTCACCAGCGCGCGGACCTCGACCTCGCGGGAGCCCGCCGCGCGGCCGGTGAAGGCGAGGTCGAGCGGCAGGTTGCCCTTCGTCACCACGGCGACCGCGACCTCGGGCGGCGGCGGGGCGCCGGGTGGTTCCTGCCGGGCACCGCAGCTGGCGAGCACGGCGGCAACCGCGACCAAGGCAACCGCGGGGACCATCCGGCCGAGGCGTTTCAGGGACGCTCCGCGACCGGCGTCGGCATCGTCGAGGTGGGGGCCGCACGAGGCAGGTGCCTGCGCGTTCGGGGCATGCATGGCGAGGATTCCGGGGGCTGTGGCGTCCAGGCATTACTTTACCTTCCGGACGCCGCCAAGCCCACGGAAGTCCCCGATGGCGTGGCCCGCGGCGGCGCCCGAGACTCACGCGGAGAGGTGCCGCCGATGACGAAGTTCTTCGATGCCGACGGCCTGCGCCTCGCCTACGACGACGTGGGCGAAGGCGAACCGATCGTGCTGCTGCATGGCTTCGCGGCCGACCGTCGCCTCAACTGGCGACTGCCCGGCTGGTACGACGCGCTCGCGAACGCGGGCTATCGCGTGCTCGCGCTCGACGCCCGTGGCCACGGCGCGAGCAGCAAGCCCTCCGACGTCGAGGCCTATCGCCCCGCGGGCATCGCCGGCGACGCGGTGCGTCTGCTCGACCACCTGCGCCTGCGCAAGGCCTGCCTGCTCGGCTACTCGATGGGCGGGCGCAACGCGGCGTGGCTGCTCGCGCACCATGGCCGGCGCTTCCGCGCGGTGGTGATCGGCGGCGCGGGCCTGAACCTGCTCGCGCCTGCCGAGGCGCGACGCTGGGCCAAGCGCGGCTATCCGCTCACCGCCGACAACGAGAAGACCGAGTCGCTCGCCATCCCGGCGATGGTGCCGCTCTACCACCGCGCCGTGCGGCGCGGCGGCCGCACCGGCGCGCTCGCCGCGTGCCTGATGGGCGCCTTCCCGAACATGGCGAAGCGCGACTTCGCGCGCGTGAAGACGCCGGTGCTGGTGGCCTGCGGCGGCCGGGACACGCTGTCGGGCAGCCCGATCCCGCTGGCAGCCTCGATCCCCGGCGGGCGCGCCGTGGTGATCCCGGGCCGCAATCACCTGAGCGCGGTCGCCGACCCGTTCTTCAAGGGCGCGGTGCTCGGGTTCCTCGGCTGTCACCGTTGAGGGCGGAGCCTCACGGCCGCCAGCCGCCGAGCTGCCGGTCGTAGAGATCGAGCCGGTCGTAGGCGCGCCAGTACTCGCGGATGAGCCCGCCCTCCAGGCGGTAGACGGTGATGCCGAAGAAGCGCACGGGCTTGCCCGTGGCGCGGTGTCGCGCCTCGACGCGACCGCGCACCACGACGCGATCGCCCTCGGCGACCGTTTCCTCGAGCGTGAATCGGTAGTCGTCGTAGGCCTCGAAGACGTAGGCCGAGAACGCTGCGACCTGGTCGATGCCGCGTACCTCGTCGTCGACGCCGGGGCCGTGGCCCTCGACCTCAGGGTGCAGGTGCTCGCGCAGGAACGCGAGGTTGCGGCGGTTGAACACTTCGTCGTAGTAGCGCCGCATCAGCGCGGCATTCGCGTCCGCCGGTTTCATCATCCGCGATCCTCCCGATGCAGCATCGGTCCGCCCGTTGCACACGTCACCTGCGGAATGCCGCAGGCAGCGCTGCGGCACGTCAGGGCCGGTAGTGAAAGCCGCGCGGAGCCGATTCGGCCGGGCGCTGCGCGAGCGTCGCGAACTCCGTGAGCCAGCGGCGCGTCTCGGCGGGCGCCACGATCTCCTCGACGTAGAAGCGCTCGGCGGAGCGGAACGGCGAGCGCAGGCGCTCGAGCCGGGCACGGATCTCGCGCCGCGCGGCGTCCGGGTCGGCCGCAGCCTCGATCTGCGCCTTGAACGCGGCCTCGACGCCACCCTCCAGCGGCAGCGAGCCCCAGTCACCGCTCGGCCACGCAATGCGATAACGGAAGCGCGTGTGGTCGATCATGCCGGCGCCCGCCACGCCGAACGCGCGGCGCAGGATCACCGCGCACCACGGCACGGTCGACTGGAAGATGGTCGCGATGGCACGCGTACCGTCGCGGATCGTGCCGGCCTTCTCGGCCTGCGAGCCGATCGTGAAGCCGCCCACGTCCACGAAGTGCACGACCGGCAGCCGGAAGGTCTCGGCGAGTTCGACGAGGCGCGTCATCTTGCGCGAGGCCGCGGCCGTCCACGTGCCGCCCATCTGCCCCGGGTCGCTGGCGATCACGGCGACGGGCCAGCCGTCGAGCCGCGCGAGCGCTGTGACGACCGACTCGCCCCAGGCGCGACCGATCTCGAACAGGCTGCCGCGGTCCAGCACCGCCTCGAGGATCGGCCGGATCTCGTAGGGCCAGCGCCGATCGCGCGGGATCGCGGCGTCGAGCCAGGCTTCCGCGCGATCGGGCGGGTCGCCGCAGGGGATGCGCGCGGCGCGGCGCACCGGCGCGTTCCGGCAGGTACGACAGGAAGCGCCGCGCCCGTGCGAACGCCTCGGCCTCGCCGTCGACGACGTCGTCCACGCTGCCGGTGCCGGCGTGCAGGTCGGCACCGCCGAGCTGGTCGGCCGTGACCTTCTCGCCGGCCGCCTCCACCACCGGGGGTCCGGCGGTGAACATCTGGCTCAGGCCCCGCACCATCACCGAGTAGTGACTCGCCACCAGCCGCGCCGCACCGAGCCCGGCAACGGCGCCGAGACCCAGGGCGACCACGGGCACGCGGCCGAGGTTCGCCACGACCTGGTCGAAGCCCGGCACGAAGGGCACGTAGGTCGCGCCCAGCCGCTCGACCTCTGCCACCGAGCCGCCGCCGCCCGTGCCGTCGAGCAGCCGCACCAGCGGCAGGCCGTACTCGGCGGCCATCAGCTCCGCCTGCACGTTCTTCTCGTGGTGGTAGGTCTCCGAGGAACCGCCGCGGATCGTGAAGTCATCGGCACTCACGACGACCGGGCGGCCCTCGAGGGTTCCGCGGCCGACCAGACAGCTCGAGGCGCGGAAGCCCGTGAGCCGGCCCTCGGCGTCGTAGCGGCCCTCGCCGGCGAGGCTGCCCCATTCGCGGAACGAGCCCTCATCGAGCAGTGCCGCGATGCGCTCGCGCACCGTGAGCTTGCCCCGCGCCTTCTGGCGCGCCACGCGCTCGGCGCCGCCCATCTCCGCCGCCAGCGCCTGCCGGCGACGCAGCTCCGCGATCTCGTCGTCCCAGCCCTTCTCGGTCATGTCCGCTCCAGGTGCGCCGTACCGGCCATCGGCGAAAATGAGCCCTCAGGTCGCCCCTTTGCAACTGCGCGAGCCGCAGCAACACCAGATGCGGCCGCAGCGGCGTCCGCGTAGGATGCGCGCTCCGCGCGGCACCCTGCCGCGCTTCGACCCACCGAAGGAGTCCCGACGGATGAATCGCCTGCTCGCCGTGGCCGCGCCGGCCGCGCTGGTCCTGCTCGCCTCGACTGCTTTCGCCGCCGACCCGCCCGTCATGGACGAGACCTCGCGGATGAATTACGCGCTCGGCTACCAGATCGGCCGCGACCTGGCCGGTTCGGAGATCAAGTCCGACGCGCTGCTCAAGGGCCTGAACGACGGCAGCCGCGGCACGCCGCCCGCGCTCAAGCCCGAGGAGATGCAGGCCGCGCTCACCACGCTGCAGACGCGCATCAACGAGCAGCGCGCCCGCGAGCAGGCCGACGCCGCCAAGAAGGCCGCGGCCGCCGGTACGGCCTTCCTCGCCGAGAACGCCAAGAAGCCCGGCGTGACCACGACCAAGTCGGGTTTGCAGTACAAGGTGATCAAGCCCGGCACCGGCCGCTCGCCCGGCCCGACCGACACCGTCACGGTGCAGTACCGCGGGACGCTGGTGGACGGCCAGCAGTTCGACAGCTCCTACGACCGCGGCGAGCCCGCCACCTTCCCGGTGAACGGCGTGATCGCCGGCTGGACCGAGGCGCTGCAGCTGATGAAGGAAGGCGCCCAGTACCAGCTCGTGATCCCGGCCGCGCTCGCCTACGCCGACCGCGGCCCGCTCGCGGGACAGGTGCTGGTGTTCGACGTCGAACTGCTCAAGGTCGGCCCGCCCCAGCCCGCCAAGACGGGCAAGTAGCGCTCCAGGCGCAGGCGCCATGGCCACGCTGCCGTCCAACGGCCTGAGCTTCGACGTCGAGGTGCACGGCGAGCCGGACGCACCCGTGCTGCTGCTCGTGATGGGGCTCGGCATGCCCGCGGCGCTGTGGCCCGACGAGTTCGTCGCCGCGCTGGTGCAGGCGGGCTTCCGGGTCGTCACCTTCGACAATCGCGACTGCGGCGGCTCGACCCGGCTCGAGGGCGTGCCGACGCCGAACGTGCGGCGCGCGATCCTGCGCTCGCTGCTGCGGCGGCGCGTCACGGGTCCCTACACGCTCGATGACATGGCGGCCGACACCGTCGGCCTGCTCGACGCGCTCGGCGTCGAGCGGGCGCACGTGGTCGGCGCCTCGATGGGCGGCATGATCGGTCAGATGGTCGCGGCGCGGTACCCGGCGCGGGTGGCGAGCCTCACCTCGATCATGTCGAACAGCGGCAATCCGGCACGCCGCTATGCGTTCGGCAAGTGGAAGGCGCTGCGCGCCATCACCCACCCGCCGCCGCCGCCCGACGACCACGTGGCGGTCGTGGAGCATCTGGTGCGCGTGTTCGGCGTGATCGGCAGCCCCGGCTTCCAGGCGGACCTGCCGTTGCTGCGGCCGATCCTGGAGCGCGTCGCGCGTCGCGGCTTGTATCGCGCCGGCACCGAGCGGCAGCTGCTCGCGATTCTCTCGACCGGCGACCGGCGGACGATGCTCGCCGCCATCACTGCGCCGACGCTGGTCCTGCACGGTGCGGACGATCCGCTGGTGCCGCCTGCGGCCGGCCGCGACACCGCCGCGAGCATCCCGGGCGCGCGTCTCGAGATGGTCGAGGGCATGGGGCACGACTTCCCACCGGCGCTCATGGCACGGGTCGCAGTGCGCATCGCGGAGCATTGCCGGGCAGCGGCCCCCACCGTCCCGATCCGCGCCGCCGAACCCACGACCGTTGCAGCGCCGACCGTGGCGCCCGCGGACGCTGTGGCGACGGCGCCCGGCGCGGCCTCGGCGCTGCCCGACCCGGTCGCGACCTCGACGCCCGCTCCCTCGGCCTGACTCAGCCGCTGTTGCGCAGCCCCGCCGCGATCCCGTTGATCGTGAGGTGGATGCCGCGCTGCGTGCGCTCATCGCGGTCGCCGGCGCGGTAGCGCCCGAGCAGCTCGACCTGGATGTGGTTGAGCGGGTCGAGGTAGGGAAAGCGGTTGCGGATCGAGCGCGCCAGCAGCGGGTTCGACTGCAGCAGCCGGTCGCTGCCGGTGATGGCGAGCAGGTGGCGCACCGTGGCGGCGTGCTCGGCGCGCAGCCGCGCGAAGATCGTCTCGCGCAACGCCGCGTCGCCCACCAGTTCCGCGTAGCGCGAGGTGATCGCGAGGTCGGTCTTCGCGAGCACCATGTCCATGTTCGACAGCAGCGTCGCGAAGAACGGCCAGTCGCGGTGCATTTCCTGCAGCAGCTCGAGGCCGCCGGGGTGATCGGCGAGCCACGACTCCACCGCCGAGCCGAACCCGTACCACCCCGGCAGCATCAGGCGGCACTGCGCCCAGGAGAACACCCAGGGGATGGCGCGCAGGTCCTCGATGCGCGTGGACCTCTTCCGCGACGCGGGGCGACTGCCGATGTTGAGCTCCGCGATCTCGCTGATCACGGTGGATTCCCAGAAGTAGCGCTCGAAACCCGGCGTCTCGTAGACGAGCCCGCGGTAGGCTCGAAAAGCGTGCGCAGAGAGCTCATCCATGGCAGCGAGGAACGCGGGTCGGGGGGCGTCGCCGCGCTCGGGCAGCAGCGTCGCCTCGAGCGTGGCGGCCACCAGCGTCTCGAGGTTGCGGCGGCCGACGTCGGGGTTGCCGTACTTCGCCGCGATCACCTCGCCCTGCTCGGTGACCCGGATCTGCCCCTGCACCGCGCCCGCCGGCTGCGCCAGCACGGCCTGATAGGTCGGGCCGCCGCCGCGGCCGACCGAACCGCCGCGGCCATGGAACAGCCTCAGGCCCACGCCGTGCCGCGCGAAGACCTCGACCAGCTCGCGCTCGGCCTTGAACAGTTCCCAGCCGGAAGTGAGGAAGCCGCCGTCCTTGTTGCTGTCGGAGTAGCCGAGCATCACCTCCTGCGTCGCGCCGCGCGAGCGCAGCAGGCGCGCATAGGACGGCAGCGACAGCAGCCGGTCCATCACCCGGCCCGCGCTGCGCAGGTCGGCGATGGTCTCGAACAGCGGCACGATGTTCAGCTCGAGGCGTTCCTCGCGCGGTCGCAGCAGCCCCGCCTCGCGCAGCAGCAGCGCGACCTCGAGCACGTCGGACACGCCGTCGGCCTTCGAGATCACGTAGTTCTCGACGGCAGGTGCGCCGTAGCGGCTGCGCATGGTCGCGGCCGCCCGGCCGATCTCGAGCTCGCCGCGCGTCTCCTCCGAGTACTCGACGAATGGCGAGGCGAGCGGTCGCGCCGTGGCGAGTTCCTCCACCAGCAGCGCGACGCGCGCCTCCTCGTCGAGGCCGAGGTAGTCCACCTCGGGCCGCGCGGCGGCCACGAGTTCCGCGACGACGCGCTCGTGCACGTCGGAGTTCTGGCGCAGGTCCACGGTGGCGAGGTGGAAGCCGAACACGCTCGCGGCGCGGCGCAGGCTCCGCAGCCGGCCGCGCGCGAGCAGCGCCGAATTGTGCGTGGTGAGTGAGTCGTGGATCACGTCGAGATCGGCGGCGAACTCGGCGGCGCCGGCATACGGGGGCGCCTCGCCGACGGCGTGCCGCATCGCCTCGACGTGGTCGAGCTCCAGGGCCGTGGCCGCCATGCGCGCGTACAGGCCGGTGAGCGCGCGGCGGTAGGGTTCGTCGGCGCGCTGCGGGTGTTTGTCGGGCGAGCGCTCGGCGAGCGCGAGCAGCGCGGGCGAGGCGCCGATCACGGTCGTCGCACCCGGCAGGTCGGCCCCGAGCTCGTGCAGCTGCTCGAGGTACCACGTGAAGATGCGTGCCGACTGCATGCGCAGCGTGCGGGTGAGGACCTCGGCGGTGACGTAGGGATTGCCGTCGCGGTCGCCGCCGATCCACGAGCCCATCTGCAGGAACGGCGGTGGCTCGTGTGGCACGCTGCCGGGCCGGCGGCGCGCGAGCTCGTCCTCGATCACGGCATAGAGCCGCGGCAGCTCGCGCAGGAAGGTCTGATCGTAGTAGGCGATGCCGTTGGCGACCTCGTCGATCACCGCGAGCCGCTGGCGCCGCAGCATGCGCGTCTGCCACAGCGCCAGCACGTTGCGCCGCACGGCCTCGTCGTTGGCGTCGCGCTCCTCGGGGGTGAGCCGCACGCGGTCGCGCTCCTCGAGCAGCGCGCCGATGCGCCGCTCGGTGTCGAGCACGATGCGCCGCTGCACTTCGGTCGGATGGGCCGTGAGCACCGGCACGATGCGCGCAGACGCGAAGAACCCGGAGAGCGACTCCGGAGCGAGGCCCGCTGCGGTCGCGCGGTCCATCGCGTGGACGAGGCTGCCCTCACGCGGAGCGGAGCCCGCGATCAGGTGCGCGCGCGAGCGACGGATGTGGTGCAGGTCCTCGGCGAGGTTGGCGAGGTGCGAGAAGTAGCTGAACGCGCGGACCACGACCATGGACTGCTCGGTGGTGAGGCGGTCGAGCAGCCCGGCGAGTTCGGCGCGTGCCTCGGCGTCGTGGTCGCGGTGGAACGCGATGGAACTGCGACGGATGCGCTCGATCAGGTCGAAGGCTGCCTCGCCCTCCTGCTCGCGCACCGTGTCGCCGAGCAGCCGGCCGAGCAGCCGGGTGTCCTCCCGCAGCGGCAGGTCCTTGTCGTCGGAGTCGCTCAAGAGCCGGCCCTCGGCGGCGCCCGGCGGGCGCGCGGAGTCCCAACGTTACCGCAAGCCCGGCCTCAATTGGCGAGCAGCCAGCCGGTGACGGAGTAGCGCGCGCCCACGGCGAAGGGCGCGACGATGCTCACGGCGTGCGGCTGCGGCACGGCAAAGACGTTGAGCGCGTTGAAACGCGGCACCCAGGCCTCGGTGACGTGCCCGTCCGGGCCGATGAACTGCAACTGTCCGCCCCAGTCCGCCTGCCAGCGCGGCGTCAGGTTGAACACGTAGGCGGCGCGGCGCTGCTTGCGCCCGGTCCGGTCGAAGTCGTCATGCTGCGTGAGGAAGTCGCCGGGCCGATAACGGGTCGCCTGCGCGTCGGCGCGCACGATGTCGGGCATGCCGGTGAGCCGGCGGGCGAACTCGAGGAACGGCGGCGCGTTCAGGAAATCGACGAAGCGGGCGACCGGCGCGGGATCGGCGGCGCGCTCGCGCGGGTCGTCGGACACCTTGCGGTGCTCATAGAGGAACTCGAAGCCCTCCCGCGCGCGGGCGTAGGCGAAGGCCGCCATCTCCCGCTCCCAGACCTCGTCGGTGCGGCGTCGCTGCTCGGGCGTCGCCTCGCGCACGTTGGAACCGTCGTGAAGGACGAGGCTCCACTGCGCCGTCTGCGCGAGCCAGGCGTGCAGCCGCTCGGCGGCGGCCGGTGGCAGAAAGGCCGGCACATGGACGCGGCCCTGCGCCGCGAACGCCGCAGCGTGCCGCGGCAGGTCGACGGCCGGATGGACCGCGAAGCTCGGAGTGTCGGCCATGTGGAATTCTACCGCCGCCGTCACGCGGCACCTCGATTACACTGCAATTGCCCGACGAGCCTAACGACGTGACCCTCCCACCCGACCACCCGCTGCGCAGCGCGCTCAACGAGGAGGTGCATGCGCGGCCACCCGAGGCGCTGGCAGCGCCACTCGACATCACGTTTCTGGCGCTGTACTCGGACGCCGCACTGCGCGATCGCGAGCGCGCCCACGTGGCGGCGCTGGCGCGGCGTTACCGCATGGCGCCGCCGCTCGAGGGCAGTTCGCACTTCAGTGCGGACCTGGGGCCGTTCCGCGTCAAGTGGGAGCGGCATTCGGAGTTTTCCCGCTACAAGTTCATCGTGCCCGGATCGTGTGAAGAGCCGTTCGCCGCGACCGCTCTGCGGACCGTGCCTGCCGACTGGCTCGCGGAGCTGGTCGGCGAAGTCATGGTCGCGACCCACGCGGCGCTGCGGCCCGCCAACTCAGTCGAGGCGGATGCCGACGCGCTGTCGGCGCGATTCTTCGCCGGTAACCCGTTCGTGGGGGCCGACATCGCTGGCGGCGCCGGCTCCGCCTACACCGACTTCCGTCACCACGACGGCTTCGGCCGTGTGCTCGTGCTCGACCGCGGCATGTCGCCGCGGCAGGCCGGCCGCATGATGCAGCGCCTGTTCGAGATCGACACCTACCGGCTCATGGCGCTGCTCGCGCTGCCCGTGGCGCAGGGTCTCACGCCGTTGCTCGCCGACGCAGAGCGCGAGCTGGCGCAGATCACCACCGCGCTGGTGGACTCCACAGAGGCCGACGAGCCCGCGCTGCTCGACCGGCTCACTCGACTCGAGGCACAGATCGAGAGCCGCGAGTCCGCGCATCACTACCGTTTCACCGCGGCCGCCGCCTACCACGACCTCGTCCAGCGTCGCATCGAGGAGCTGCGCGAGGTGCGCATTCAGGGACTGCAGACGCTCCAGGAGTTCACCGAGCGCCGGCTCGAGCCGGCAATGGCGACCTGCCGGTCGGCCGCGGCGCGACTCGAGTCGCTCTCCCAGCGCGTGGCGCGCGCCACCCAGCTGCTATCGACGCGTGTCGACGTGTCGCGCGAACGGCAGAACCAGCAGGTGCTCGAGTCCATGAACCGCCGTGCGGAGGCGCAGCTGCGACTGCAGCAGACGGTGGAGGGGCTGTCGGTGGCCGCGATCACGTACTACATCGTCGGGCTCGTTGGCTACGCGGCCAAAGGGCTCCACGCCGCCGGACTGCACGTGAACGTGGAACTCGCGACCGCGGCAAGCATCCCGATCGTGGCGCTCGCCGTCGCCTGGGGCGTGCGGCACTTACGTTCGATCGTGACGCGCGGGACGCGCTGAGTCAGCGCCGTCGCGAGCCGTGCAGCCGGAGCTCGCCCGCTATCGACCGGCCGGGGCGGAAAGCGCCGCAGGCCCCGGCACGCCTTCGCGGGAATCGAGCCGCCGCTGCCCGCGCTCCAGGTCGAGCAGGAACTGCTTGCGCCAAACGCCGCCGCCGTAGCCACCCAGCTTCCCGTCGGCGTTCACGACCCGATGACAGGGGATCACGATGGCGATGCGGTTCATGCCGTTGGCCGTGCCGACTGCGCGTGTCGCTCCCGGCAGGCCGATGCGCGTGGCAACGTCGCGGTAGGACCACGTCGCGCCGTAGGGAATCTCGAGCAGCGCGCGCCACACCTGCTCCTGGAACGGCGTGCCGCGGATGGCGAGCGGCAGGTCGAAGCGCTCGCGCTGGCCCGTGAAGTACTCGTCGAGCTGCTCGGACAGCGTATCGAGCCAGCGGTGGCGACCCGGCACCAGCGGTGCGCCGAGGCGCCGGCGCAGCGTCGCGAACTGTGCCTCGAGCATGCGGCGGTCGCTGAACTCGAGGAAGCACACACCTTCGTCGGTCGCGCCCGCCACCAGCGGCCCAACGGGCGAGGCGATCCACTCCAGCGCCACCGCATCGCCTGCCGCGGCCGCGACCGGCGCCGCCCCGAAGGTGCGCGCAAAGGCCTCGCGGAAGCCGCTCTCGGACTCGAACCCCGATCCTGTCGCTACGTCGCTCACGGTCGAACCTCCCCTGATCTCGCGGAACGCGCCGGCGAGGCGCCGTGCGCGGCAGTAAGCCTGAAACGTCATGCCGTAATGCTTCTGGAACCAGCGCCGTGCGCGCGCCGGGTCGATGCCCGCGGCGCGCAGGTCCGCGGCGCGGATGCGCACGCCCGGCGCCGTCTCGAGTCGCCCGAGCAGCTGGGCCACCCACGGCGGCGGGCGCCCGTCGGCGTCGAGCGGGCGGCAGCGCTTGCAGGCCCGGTAGCCGGAGAACATCGCCGCCTTTGGCGTGGCGAAGAACTCGACGTTCTCCGGACGCGGCTTGCGCGCCGTGCAGGACGGGCGGCAGAAGATCCCCGTGGTCCTCACCCCGGTGAAGAACACGCCGTCGTAGCTCGCGTCTCCCGCGAGGAAGGCGCGGCGCATCGTGCGTTCGGTGGGCAGGCTCGGCATGGACGGCAAGTTAGCACCGGGCGAGCGGCCGGCCCACCGGAAACGGGACGACTAATTCGGGATCCTGACGTCCACCGCCTGCGAGTGCCGGCGGCCGGGGTTCGGGAGCCGGGTCAACGAGATGGTGCGCGGCCTGTCACATGCCGCTAAGGTGGGAAACGCCCGGCCGGGCTGCAGTGCGTCCCGGGTTGGGGGCGGAGGGGTGGACATGGCTGCGTACGCGATTTTCGACGTCGAGATCCGGGACATGGAGCAGTACCGGGAGTACATGCGACAGGTGAAGCCCGTGATCGAGGCCGCCGGCGGTCGTTACCTCGTGCGCGGCGGGGCGCACAAGGTCGTCGAGGGCGCATGGTTCCCGCGTCGGCTGGTGCTGCTCGAGTTCCCGACCATGGCGGCGCTCGAGGGCTTCTACCTGAGCCCGGAGTACCAGTCGCTCAAGGCCCTGCGCCTGCACTGCAGTGCGGCGCATGCCGCCGTGGCCGTCGAGGGAATCGAGGACTGACCGAAGTTCGTCGGACCGCGTTGCCCGACGGCCCAACGGGGAGATGACCATGAGCGAACCCACAAGCTCCGAGCCCGAGCGTTACGACTGGCGCGCGCTGGTGGCGGAGTTGAACGCGCTGCTGCGCCTGAAGACCACCGTCATCGGCATGAAGCTCTTCGAGCGCGTGGCGGACATGGAGTCGATCCCGCGCATCCGACGACCGCAGGCGGTGCACACCACCGACCAGGTGGTGAGCATGGCCGCGCGGCTCGGCTGGACGGTCGGCATCACGGCCGACGACCTGGTGGGCGCGCAGTGCCGCGCGGTCATCGGCCTCGCGCCACAGGACGATGCCTGGCGCAGCGGCCGGGAATTCGTCGGTGTCTGGCACGCCACGCCCGAGGACGCGCGCCGCAGGCAGGAGGCCCTGAGCGTCGTGCCGCACGGCCGCTTCCGCGCGATGGCTGTGAGCCCGCTCGAGTCGGGCCGCCTCGACCCGCCCGACATCTGCCTGCTCTACGCCACGCCCGGCCAGATGATCCTGTTCATCAACGGCCTGCAGTGGAAGGGCTATCGCAGGTTCGACTGGAGCGTGGTGGGCGAGACCGCCTGCGCCGATTCCTGGGGTCGCGCGCTCGCCACCGGCGAGCCGAGTCTGTCGCTGCCGTGCTTCGCCGAGCGCCGCTACGGCGGCGTGCCCGACGAGGAGATGCTCATGGCCCTGCCGCCTAGCTACCTCCCCATCGCGATCGAGGGCCTCAAGGCACTCTCGAGGAACGGCATCCGCTACCCGATCGCGCCCTACGGCATCCAGAACGACGTCCGCGCCGGTCTCGCCGCGAGCTACAAGCTGCCGGGCTGAGGGCAATCGCTGCTCACCCTGTGGTACAAGGGCGCCCCCCTGCCCGACCGCTGGACCGCTCGCCGATGGAAGCCTTTCTCGTCTCGACCGGCGTCGTCGCCCTCGCGGAAATCGGCGACAAGACCCAGCTGCTCGCGCTCGTGCTCGCCGCGCGCTTTCGCAAGCCCGTGCCGATCATCCTGGGCATCCTCGTGGCCACGCTGCTGAATCACTTCCTTGCGGGCGCCGCGGGTGCGTGGATCGCCGGCATCGTGGGTCCCGTCGCCATGCGCTGGATCCTGGGCCTCTCGTTCATCGCCATGGCGATCTGGACGATGGTCCCGGACAAGTTCGATGAGGACGAGCAGACCACCGCCCGCTACGGCGTGTTCGTCACCACGCTGGTGGCGTTCTTCCTCGTGGAGATGGGCGACAAGACCCAGATCGCGACCGTGGCGCTCGCCGCGAAGTACGGCTCGCTGGTCCCGGTCGTGAGCGGCACGACGCTCGGCATGCTGCTCGCGAACGTGCCTGCGGTGCTCCTTGGCGAGGTCGCGGCGAAGAAGCTGCCGATGCGCCTCGTGCATGGGATCGCAGCGGCGATCTTCCTCGTGCTCGGCGTATCGGTGCTGCTCGGCGCCGGCTCGCTCGGCTAGCCCGCGGCGGCGCCTGTTACAGTGTCCGCACGAGCAGGAACCCGCTGGCTCGCCGCGCTCGCCGCGCTCGCCACCCTCGCCTCGCTCACCGGTCCCACCGCCATGGCCATCGAAGAACCCGCATTCCGGCTGGTCGAACGGGACGGCAGCTTCGAGCTGCGTGCCTACCCCGCGCATCTCGTGGCCGAGACGCGCGTCGAGTCCGGTTTCGAGTCGGCCGGCAACGTGGCCTTCCGGCGCCTGTTCCGCTACATCAGCGGCAACAACCGGGGGCAGCAGAAGATCGCCATGACGGCACCCGTCACGCAGGCGCGCGGCGAGAAGATCGCGATGACGGCGCCGGTGTCGCAGGTGGCCGACGGCACCGCGTATCGCGTCGCCTTCGTCGTGCCGTCGCAGTACACGCTGGAGACCGTGCCGGCGCCGCTCGACCCGGATGTGGAGATCCGCGAGGTGCCGGCACGGCTCGTGGCCTGTTGGCGCTACTCCGGCCGCTGGACCGAGAGCAGCTACCGTGACTACGAGCGGCGCCTGCGCGAGGCAATCGCAGCCCGCGGACTCGTCGTGCTCGGGGGTGCGGAACTCGCGCGCTACAACCCGCCGTTCACACCCTGGTTCATGCGGCGCAACGAGGTCCTGATCCCGGTCGCTCGGCGCTGACGACTTCGGGGCGGCGTCCGGCTCAGCAGCCGTGGTGCGCGCTGACGCGCAGGGCGTCCAGGTAGTAGCCGAGCCGTGTTTCGCCGCGCATGCAGGAGCGCACTGCCTCGGCGCCGGCCGACTCGAACGCCTCGATCAAGCGCTTGTCGGCGACCTCGTGGGCGCCGTTTCGGCCTGCCGACGCGTGGGTCCCGCCGTCGAAGATCACGCGGATGACGTGCCGGAAGATGTCGTCGCGCTCGCGGTCGCCCTCGCGCTGGACGAGGTTGCAGACCTCGACGGTGGCACCGATCGCGAACCACAGCAGCCAGAGGCGGCTTGGATCCTGCCGCTCGACCAGCGCCGGCTCTTCGCGCTGCGCTTCCTCGCGTTCGGAAGCGAGCAACTGGGTGAGCGCGACGATGGCCGGGTCGCTGGTACTGCTCCGGCGGCCGGTCGACGACCGCAGGCCGGGGATCGTTGTCGGTTCGTTCATGGCGCAGCACTCTAGCGGCGCGACCGGCGCGGCTCTTGTCAGCGGGCGGCAAGCTTTGGTTCCGATGCGTCAGGATGGCCCGGCGCTTGCGGGAATCCCGGACCTGCCTAAGATAGGGCTGTACAAAGTCCACACTGGGCGCCCGGATGCTGAACGGACCGACCGCGCTGGCCATGACCGTCGCGCCGCTCAAGGACGCCCTGCAGGGCTCCGGCGTGGACTTCGTCGCACTCGCCCGCCGCGCCGGCCTCGATCCCGACCTGCTCGCACGCCCGAACGCGCGCTACCCGTCGGCGCGCATCCAGAAGCTCTGGCGGCTCGCCGCCGAGGAGACCCGCGACCCGCTGCTCGGGCTGCGCGCCGGGGGCCTCGCGCGACCGGGCAACTTCCACGCGCTCGGCCTCGGCATCGTGAGCAGCACCAGCGTGCTCGCGGCGCTCAAGCGCATCGAGCGCTACAGCGGTGTGGTGAGCACCAACGGCCGCCTCGTGCTGGTCGAGCAGGACGGCTTCGCGATCCTGGAGGCGCGTCCGACGGCGATCACGGTCAGCCCCGCCCAGCCCTGGCTCGACGCAATGGTCGTGGCCCTGTGCCGGATGCTCACCTTCTGCGCCGGGCCGGCCGCGACGCCCGTCAGGGTGCGACTCAAGACTCCGGGCCGCGAGCATGCCGATGCCTACCGGAAGGCGCTGCACTGCCCGGTCGAGTTCGATGCCGAGCGCACTGCGCTGGTGTTCGACGCGCAGCTCGCGGCGCAGCCCGTGATCACAGGGAATCCCGAGCTCGCAGCCGAGGCCGATCGCATCGCGGCGCGCCACCTGGAGGGTCTCACTCCCGACACGGTCGCGACGCGCGTGCGCGCGCTGCTGCTGAAGGCCATGCCGTCCGGCGAGATGAACCAGGACGGAATCGCCCGCGCGCTGCACCAGAGCCCGAGCACGCTGCAGCGTCGGCTGCGCAGGGAAGGCACGAGCTACCAGCACCTGCTCGATTCGACGCGGCGCGAGATGGCGCTCGAGTACGTGCGGGACGGCCGGTACAGCCTCGCCGACGTCGCATTCCTGCTCGGCTTCGCCGACCAGAGCAACTTCACGCGCGCCTTCCGGCGCTGGACCGGCAAGACGCCGCGACAGTACGTGTCCTGAGCGATTGCCGCCGCGGCGCCGGTGTCGCGGCTACATCACCAGCGTCAGCCCGCCGTCCACCACGAAGATCTGTCCCGTCACGTAGCGGTTGCGAAGCAGCGCGAGCGCCGACTCGGCGCAGTCATCGGGCGTGGCCGAGCGGTGCAGCGGCGCGATCGCCTTGACGCCCTGGTGCTGCGCCTGCCAGTCGCGGGTCCATGGCGTGTCGACGAGGCCGGGTGCGATCGCGTTCACACGCACGGGCGCGCAGGCTCTGGCAAGCAGCCGCGTCATGTGGTTGAGCGCCGCCTTCGACATCGAATAGGCGATCGAGCTGCCGATCGGGCGCACGCCGGCGATCGAGGTGACGTTGAGCACGTTGCCGTCGTCGCTCTGCTTCAGGTGCGGCATCGCGGCCTTGGTGAGCATCCAGGTGCCGGTGACGTTCACCTGGAAGGTGCGCGCGAAGATCTCGTCGGTGAGCGCGTCGAGGTCGGGCTGCGCCACCAGCGTGGTCCAGCCCGCGTTGTTGACGAGGATGTCGAGCCGGCCGTAGCGCGCCAGCGTGTCGTCGACGAGCCGCTGGCCCGCAGCCTTGTCGCCGATGTCGGCCTGCACGTAGGAAGCGCCCGGACCGAGCTCGGCGGCGAGCCTGCGGCCGGC
This sequence comes from uncultured Gammaproteobacteria bacterium, assembly GCA_963707145.1. Taxonomy (GTDB): domain Bacteria; phylum Pseudomonadota; class Gammaproteobacteria; order Steroidobacterales; family Steroidobacteraceae; genus RPQJ01. Next base: position 27,768 of record CAVPOQ010000010.1, on the reverse strand, counting down.
GTCCACGGACGTCGCCGAATTCACCACCACCGATGCCCCGAGCGCGGCGAGCCGCCGGGCGATGGCCTCGCCGATGCCGCTCGTGGATCCCGTCACGATGGCCACACGGCCCGCGAACTCGCTCATGTCATGCCCTCCCCAGCGTTCGGAACGGATCGCCGCGGGCGATCGCGGCGCGGCCCGCGAGCACCGGTCCGCCCATGTCGCGTACCGACGTGAAGCCGCGCAGCAGCGTCTGCTTCGCTTCCTCGGTAGCGCGCGCCTGCAGCAGTTCGGGGGTGAACTTCGGGTCCACCAGTTCGGCCCGGCTCGTGGTGCTGAGGGCGATGTGGACGTGATTGTCGATCAGCCCCGGCATCAGCGTGCGGCCGCCGCCCGCGAGCGCGAGGATGCCGGCGGCGAGGGCGGCGAGCATAGGACGTCGTGGCATGGCGGGTTCCCTCTGGGTGATTCCGATGCGGAGTTGCCGGCCGCGCAACGCTGCGACCATTACCGCGCGGGCACCAGCAGCGAGAAATTGTCATTGAGTCCCCGCCCGGGCAAGCCGCTATGGTCGGCGAGGTGGTGCTGCAAGTTCAAGGACAACAGCACCGCCGTGCCACGCTCACGCTTCTCGCGATGGGCCCGGTGGCGCAACGCGTCGTGCAGTTCGCGACGGTGCCGGTGAGGCCGGTTCGTTGACCATATTCCCGTTCGGCGGACTCACGTTCATTGCGCCCGAGGCGGCGTCAACCTGCGCGCCGACCGCGCGTTGTCATGGTGGTAGCCCAACACACGCGCCCCCCCGGGCGCACCACAGCAGGAGACGATCATGACTTCGACGATGGTTCGCCCGCGCAGGCACAGCCTGGTCCTCGCCACCGCCCTTGGACTGGTGCTGGTCGCGGGCACCATGACGGCGGCCGACGCGGCCGATCGCGGGCAGCGGGCCGGCGCCCGCCCGGCGCAGCCCCATGCCCAGAAGCATCGCCCGCAGGGTGATTACACGCGGCACACTGAGGCCCGACGCACGGACAACGGTCACACGCGCACCGACACGTGGACGGGCGAGCGAGGCGTGACGACGCGCCAGGCCGAGGTGGCGAACGACCGCGCCAACCAGACCCGCACGCGCAACGTCGAGTGGACCGGTCCGCAGGGACAGCAGGGGACCCGCAACGACGTCGCGCAGCGGACCGACTCCGGCTACACGCGCCAGAGCAGCGCGACGGGCCCCAACGGCGGCACGGCGACCCGCAGCGTGATCGCGACCCGCAACCGCGAGGCCGGCACCTGGACCAAGGACGTCACGGTGGACCGCACACCGCCGCCCTCCGGCGACGGCGGCTGACCGACCGGCCGCGCAGCGCCACTTAGCCGCGTCCCCCTCCTGCCCGGCACGGGAGGGGGACGCGCGCTGCCCCGATCGCCGATACTCCCGCCCGGGCGGGAGGCAAGGCGGGCACGATGCAGCGGCTCCTCAGCATCCACACGAACGGACCCGGGCTCTACGAGTTCACCGGCGAGGTCGCACGAATCGTGCGGGAGAGCGGCGTCGAGCAGGGCCTGCTCACGCTGTTCGTGCAGCACACCTCCTGCTCGCTGTGCGTGCAGGAAAACGCGGACCCGGACGTGCGACGCGACCTCGAGGAGTTCTTCCGTCGGCTCGTGCCTTCGTCCGATGACCCGTCGATGCGCTGGATCTCGCACGACTCGGAGGGTCCCGACGACATGCCGGCGCACATCAAGGCAGCGCTCACGGCCGTGTCGCTCTCGATCCCGGTCAGCGAGGGCCGACCGGCACTCGGGACGTGGCAGGGAATCTACCTGTTCGAGCACCGGCAGCGCTCGCACACGCGCCGGGTCATCGCGCACGTCGGCGCTTGAGGCAGGGCAGTCCGCGGCCGTCGCGCACGACCGCCGGGCGCGGCGGACGATGACCTACCCCGGGCGCGGACGCCCAGCCTGGACGAACCTCATGGGCCGAAGACGTCGCGCCAGTCCGATTTCATGCTGACCACGACCCAGCCGCGCTTCGGCGCCTCGTCGAGCGCGCGGTCGAGCCGGCCCACCGAGGACTTGCGGTCGTAGGCGTACTCGCGCTCGGCGTCGTCGTGGTGGACGATGAGCCCGAGTCTCGGACCCGGCCCGCTCGTCGTGTACTCCAGCATCTCGAAGTCGCCGTCGGAATTGCCGAAGGCGAGGATCGGACGTCGGCCGATGAACCGCTGGATGCCGACCGGCTTGCCGGCCTTGTCGTCGATGAACTCGATCTCGGGCAGTCGCAGGATCACGGGCCGCCCGTCGCGGACCTCGTACTTCGTGCGGATGCTGCTGCCGATCACCTGTTCCGGTGGGACTCCGTACACGCGCTCGCTGAACACGCGCATGAACTCGACGCCGCCGCCCGAGACCAGGTAGGTTTTGAACCCGTTGGCGCGCAGGTAGGCGAGCAGCTCGCGCATCGGCCGGAAGGTGAGCTCGTCGTAGCGCCTGTCGTAGCGTGGATGGCGCGCCGTCGCGAGCCAGTCCGAGACGATCTTCGTGAACTCCTCGGTGGTCATGCCGGCGTGCGTGGCGGCCATCATCTCCATCAGCCCGTGCTCGCCGGTCGCCGCCACGCCGGCCATGTCGCCGGCCAGCGCCGACTTGAACGGCTCCGTGGTCTTCCACTCCGGGTGTTGCGGTGCCAGCGCCTTCACCCGGTCGAGGATGAACGCGAGCTGGAAGTACATCGGCTGTTCGGCCCACAGCGTGCCGTCGTTGTCGAACACGGCGATGCGCTCGTCGGGCGGCACGTACGCCTTGCTGGTCGGGTCGGTGACGGAGTCGACGAAGCCGACGATCCGCGCCTTGGCCGGACCGTCTTGCCAGCTCGGCAGGTCGTCGGTCGCGGCCGCCGGTGCGGAGAAACCGGAGATGACGAACAACAGGCCGAGCAACGCGGCGAGGCCGACGCGCCCGGCGGAACCTTGCGGCCGGGCGCGTTGCGCCGGGATTTCCATGCGGTTCACCGTGTTGCTTCCGGGGCGGGGGCCGGGTTCCCGGCACGATCTCGAACGGCAGCGCGTGCATTCATTCGACTCTCCTTTCAGGCCGTGGCGCCGGAGTTCCGCGCCGGCACCAGACTCATTGCATGCTCGCTCATCGCCGTGATCGTCAGCGAGGGATTCACGCCCGGGTTGGCCGGGACGGTGGAGCCGTCGCAGACGAGGAAATTTCGGTAGCCGAACAGTCGGCTGCCGCCATCCACGACGCCGCTCGCGGCATCACGGCCGATCACGGCGCCGCCGAGGATGTGGGCCGTGGTGGGGATGTTGGCCCAGGCCTCCAGCACCATGCTCTGCGCGTAACCGCCCGTCCGCTGCGCGAGCCACGCCGCGGCGCGATTGCCCGCCTCGATGAACGTCGGGTTGGGCTTCTCGGGATCCTGCGCGGTGCTGAGGGAGACGCCGCCGAACAGGCCGCGCCGGGCCCGGAACGAGATCGCGTTGTCCAGCGTCTGCATGACCAGGAAGATCACCGTGCGCCGCGACCAGCCGACCGGCCACAGGGTCCTGAGGAAAGTGACGGGATGGCGCAGCACGTTGCCGAGCCACAGCAGGGGCCGCGTGAGACGCGTGCCATTTCCCGTCAGCAGCGTGTAGAGCAGGGCCATCGTGTCGCCGTGCTTGCCGTAGGTGACGAACTCGATGTGCGTATCCGCACTCGCGTGGATGCTCGCGCTGATCGCGACATCGTTCCATGGCCGGGCCATGCCCTCTGGAAGGGTCACGGCGAGGATCGACTCGCTGTTGGTGCGCACCAGTTGCCCAAGGCGCTCGCTGATGCGCGGCAGCGAACCGCCGAGCTTGCACTTCGCCAGCAGGCGGTTGGTGCCGAGCGCTCCCGCCGACATCACGATGCCGCGCGCGGTCAGGCTCCGTCGCTGCCGGCGGAACCAGGCGCCGGGGCGCTGGGTGGTCACCACGTAGCCGTCGCTTCCGTCCTGCGCACCGATCGGCCGGATGTCCACGACCTCGTGCTCCGGCAGGATCGCTGCGCCGCGCTTCTCCGCAAACCAGAGGTAGTTCTTCAGCAGGGTGTTCTTGGCGCCCTCACGGCATCCCACCATGCATGCGCCGCAGAACGTGCAGCCGCTGCGCTCGGGCCCCTCGCCGCCGAAGTACGGGTCCGGCACCCGGGCCCCAGGCGCGCCGAAGTAGACGCCGACCGGCGTGCGCCGGAATGTGCTCTCGACCCCGAGTTCGCGGCCGACTTCCCGCAGCAGTGTCTGGCCATCGCTCTCCCTCGGCACCTCCTGCACCCCGAGCATGCGCTCGGCCGTGTCGTAGTGCGGCTGGAGCGCGGTGGCCCAGTCGTTCATGTCGCGCCACTGCGGGTTGACGAAGAATTCGGGGCTCGCCCGGTAGAGCGTGTTGGCATAGACGGTGCTGCCGCCGCCCACCGCCGCGCCGCTGGCGATGAACACATCCTTGAAGGGCGTCAGCTGGAAGATGCCGCGCAGCCCCAGGAACGGAGCCCACAGCCAGCGGCGTAGCTGCCAGGTGGAGGCGGCGTACTCATCGTCCTGGAAGCGCCGGCCCTGCTCCAGCACGCCAACCCGATACCCCTTCTCCGCCAGGCGCAGCGCCGAGACGCTGCCGCCGAAGCCCGAGCCGACGATCAGCCAGTCGTAGTCGAGCGCGCCGTTGCTCTCGTTCACCTCGCGACCCTCCGCCTCCGTCCGTCAGACGAAGCCTGCGCCGTCCTCCACGCCGCGCGCCGGCGGGCGACTAATAGATCCACTGCAGGCGCGTCAGCACCGTCTTCGTGTTGCCGACCATGCCGTCCCGGTCGAGATCGATGTCCCCATAGCCGATGCTGGCCTTGAAGCGCTGGGTGGCCCACCAGTTCACGCCGGCCCACCAGCCGTTCATCTCGCCGCCGGCGACGGTCGCGTCCGTCGTGTCCACCCGACCGTAGCGGCCGATCAGCTCGACCGCGCCCCAGTGTCCCTGCGGCAGGATGCGGCGGGCGTAGCCCGCCTTGCGGTCGTAGGGACGGTGCTCGCCCGTCACGACCCAGCTCCCGGTGAGGTAGTAGCCGTCGAAGACGGGATCACCGCCGTCCGCAGTGCTCAGGTCCGCGCGCACGTACTCCGCGAGCAGCGACCAGCCCCGCAGGTTCCAGAGCAGCTCGAGGCCGGTGTGCCAGGCATGATCGCCCGGGATCCTGCCCGTGTCCACGTAGTAGTCGGCCACGTTCGAGGCGGGACGGCCGCGGTAGCGCAGCTCGTCCTCGGCAGCGCCGTAGTAACGCACCGATGCCGCGAGGTGCAGGTAGCTCGCGCCGTCCTCGCTCCAGACGGGCAGTGCGGTGAGCCGGGCGGCAAAGTCGCTGCCGCCTTCGGCGAACGAGGTGTCCTTCATGAGCCAGTCGTTGTAGTAGCCGATCGTCCACGTCGCCCGCTGGTCGAGCACGGGGTTCGAGAGCTGCACGCCGATGCTGCGGCTGACGAAGAACGGGCTGAGCCAGCGCTCGTTCTGCGGCAGGTTGGCGGCATCGCCGACCATCTCGTAGACGTGGGGCTCCTTCATCTTGCCGAGCGAGAGCGTGCCGATGCGCGGGCCGATCTCGGTCGAGACCCGCAGGTCGGCGGCGTTCCAGTCCGCGGTCGAGGACTGGTCGAAGCCCTTGTACTCGTAGCTGACGACGTAGTTCCACTTGCGCCACAGCTCGAAGTGACCGCGGGCCATCACGCGCAGCGAGCGCGCCTCGAACTCGTCCTGCTGCAGGCCCACCTGCTGTCGGCTGGCCTCGTCCTGGTCGAAGGTCGTGTAGTCCGCCGGCAGCAGCACCAGGCCGAACTTCACGGAGAAGCGGTCGTGCGCGTCGGCGACGTTGAGGGTTTCGAGCGCCTGGTCGCCGACGATTTCGGGGACCGCGTAGGCCGAGGAGTCACGGGCGAGGTGCGTGGACTCCGGGGTCAGGTCCGACTCGACGGACTGGGCGGCGGCTCGGCCCATGGCGCACGCCACGAGTGCAACGACGGCCGCGACGGCGATGCGGCGGTGGGTGGTCATGGTTACTGCGGGAGTTGGAGCCACGGCGCACCGTGAGCGTACCAGCCTGCGGGGGGTGGGGTTGCAGGCCGGTACGTCACGGGCGCCGGGTTTTCGGGATTCGGCAGTGCCGCGGCTACTGCTTCGAGCTTTGGGTGACCGCTTCCATCACGCGGTCGAGATTGAAGCTGCCGGGCTTCTGGCGGGGCGGGAACTCCCGGAAGCTCTGCAGCCAGTTCGCGACGTAGGCACTAGCCGGAGCAAAGACCCACATGTGCTCGACGAAGAAGCGCTGGTAGCCCATCGCGTTCTCGTATTCGGCGCGCTCGAACGGGTCCATGCGCAGGTTGGTGAGCAGCGGCGCGCGAAGTTCCTTGAACGGGTCGATCCAGACGCGCAGGCCGTGCGCCTTCTGCTCGAGGAACGTGACCTTGAAGTCACCGTAGCGCAGTGCCGCCACGCTGCCGTCGTCGGTCCAGTAGATGAACTCCTTGCGGGGCCAGGCCGCCTGCCCGCGCAGCGCCGGGCCGAGGTCGTAGCCGTCGAGGTGCACCTTGTAGGTCCGGCCGCCGATGGTCGTGCCCTTCTTCAGGTTCTCGGCCACGTTCGTGCCGCCCGCGGCGTTGACGAGCGTGAGCAGCATGTCTTCGTGCGCGCCGATGTCGTTGATCACCGTGCCGGGCTTGATGACGCCGGGCCACTTGATCATCGTCGGCACTCGGTAGCCGCCTTCCCAGTTGGTGTTCTTCTCGCCGCGGAACATCGTCGTGCCGCCGTCGGGCCAGGTGAACGTCTCGGCACCGTTGTCGGTGGAGTACATGACGATGGTGTTCTCGTCGAGGCCCAGTTCCTTGAGCTTCGCGAGCACCTGGCCGACGTGACCGTCGTGCTCGACCATGCCGTCGGCGTAGATGCCGAGGCCCGTCTTGCCGTCCGACTCCGCCTTCAGGTGCGTGAAGATGTGCATGCGGGTGGAGTTCCACCACAGGAAGAACGGCTTGTTCGCCTTCGCAGCGCGCTCCATGAAGTCGAGCGCCTTGGCCGTGACCTCCTCGTCGATCGTCTCCATGCGCTTGCGGGTCAGCGGGCCGGTGTCCGTGATTCGACCGTCGGCGAAGCTGTGGATCACACCGCGCGGACCGAATTTCTTGCGGAACTCGGGGTTCTTCGGATAGTCGGGGTACTCCGGCTCTTCCTCGGCATTGAGGTGGTAGAGGTTGCCGAAGAACTCGTCGAAGCCGTGCGCGGTCGGCAGCATCTCGTCGCGGTCACCGAGGTGGTTCTTGCCGAACTGGCCCGTGGCGTAGCCCTGCGCCTTGAGCAGCGTGGCGATGGTCGGGTCTTCCTTGCGCATGCCTTCGGGCGCGCCGGGCAGGCCGACCTTGGTGAGGCCGGTGCGGATCGGCGACTGGCCGGTGATGAAGGCGGCGCGACCGGCGGTGCAGCTCTGCTGGCCGTACCAGTCGGTGAACATCGCACCCTCGGCGGCGATGCTGTCGATGTTGGGCGTCTTGTAGCCCATCATGCCGCGGTTGTAGGCGCTGATGTTGAAGCCACCGATGTCGTCGCCCCAGATGACGAGGATGTTCGGTTTGCGGGCCTGGGCCTGCGCGACACCCGCAGGCAGCACGACGGCCGCGACCAGCGCGACGCCCAGCAGACGGACGACTCCGGATCTCATGGAAATGCCCCCCGTTGCAGATGTGGACCCGGACCGCATGCGACGCTCAGGTGCCGCCGCGGCCCAGGCGCGTTAAGGTGCCGCGGGGTGGGACATGTGTCCAATGCAATTATTGGATACTGCGTATATGATTTTTGCATGGCCTCCGAACTCCAGCAGGTCCGGCAGGTGATCGCGCTCGCCGAGCACGGCAGCTTCGTGCGCGCCGCGGCGGCCCTGCACATCAGCCAGCCGGCGCTCTCGCGCAGCATCCAGAACCTCGAACGACGCTTCGGCAGCGAGCTGTTCGCGCGCAGCACCGCCGGGGTCGTGCCCACGGACCTGGGTCGCATCTACATCGAGCGCGCCAGGGACCTGCTGCGACTTGCCGACGAACTCGACCGCGACGCCGTGACGCACGGGGCGCTGCGTGCCGGGCGCGTGGCCGTGGGAGGCGGGCCCTTCCCGGCCGAATCGTTCCTCGGACCCGCCGCCGTGCAGTTCGCGGCACAGTACCCGCAGGTCGGCGTGCAGTTGCGCGCCCACGACTGGGACGAACTGCTGCGGTACCTTCGCGGCCGGGAGCTCGACTTTTTCGTCGCCGAGATCAGCACGCTGCAGCGTGAACCAGACCTCGAGGTCGTGGCCATGCCGTCGCCGCACGCGGTCCATTTCGTGGCACGGGCGGGACATCCGCTCGCCGGGCGCGGCAGCATCCTGGCGGCCGAGGCACTGGAATGGCCGTTCGCCACACCCGGGCGAATTCCGCCGCGCGTGCTCGAGCCGATGCTCACAGCGCGCCGCGCCGCAGCGCGGCGAGGTGCGGCGCCCCGGCCGTTTCCCGCGATCCAGTGCAACGGCCTGGCGCCGGTGAAGCGGATCCTCGCCACCTCGGACGCCGTGACGGCTTCCCTGCTCTCCTGCATCCGCACCGAGCTCGAGTCCGGGCAGTTCGCGCTGCTGGGCACGGAACCGTGGCTGCACCTGCAGTACGGCGTCGTGAGCCTCAAGGGGCGACCGTGGACCCAGGCGGCGGAGCGCTTTCGCGAGTTCGTGCTGGAGGCCGAGCGCTCGGCCGCGCTCGAGGAGGCCCAGCTCGCGGCCCGGTTCGCGCCCGGCCGGGCTCGCGGCCGGGGACGCCCGCCACGTCTGAAGCGCCGTCCCGCAACGCCATAGACGCACGCCCGCCGACGCCCCACCCGACGGGCCGGCTGCGGCCGCCGGATCGCGGCGATCGAGCGGTTCCGCAGCAGACGATCGAACAGCTGGCGAAGCGCGTGTACGACCTGGGCGTGCCGCTCAACCTGCACGCCAACGGCGCTCGCAAGCCGCCCTGCAACGCCGTGCTACGCTCACGCCTCGTCTTTCTCGACAGGAGCGAAGTGCGATGAACGGCGCGCAATCCCTGGTCCAGACGCTGGTCAACTGCGGCGTCCGGGTCTGCTTCTCGAACCCGGGCACCTCCGAGATGCATTTCGTGGCGGCGCTCGACTCCGCACCGGAGATGCGCGCGGTGCTGTGCCTGTTCGAAGGCGTGGCGACCGGGGCCGCCGACGGCTATGGCCGCATCGCCGGCACGCCCGCAGCGACCCTGCTGCACCTGGGGCCCGGGCTCGCCAACGGCCTCGCGAACCTTCACAACGCGCGGCGCGCCAACACACCGATCGTCAATGTCGTGGGCGACCACGCCACCTACCACCTGCAGTACGACGCGCTGCTTACATCCGACATCGTCGGATTCGCGCGCCCGGTGTCGGCGTGGGTGCACGAGTCGAAGAACGCCCAGACCGTCGCCGGCGACGCGGCGCGCGCCGTGCAGGCCGCCTGCGCCGCGCCCGGCGGCGTGGCGACGCTGATCCTGCCGGCGGATACGGCCTGGAACGAAGCCGAGCGCCCGTCGCAGAAGCTGCCGGACGTCGGGCCAGCCGCCGTCTCCGCGCAGGCCGTCGTCGACGTCGCGAAGCTGCTCGGCAACGGCAAGAAGACCGCCATCCTGCTGCGTGGCGCCGCGCTGCGCGGCGCGGGCCTGGAGGCCGCCGGCCGCGTTCATGCGAAGACCGGTGCGCGGCTGCTGTGCGACACCTTCGCGCCGCAGATCGAGCAGGGGGCGGGCCGCGTGGCCGTGGAGCGCATCCCCTACTTCGCCGAACAGATCGTCGCGTTTCTGCAGGGCGTCGAGCAGATCGTTCTGGTGGGCTCGAAGCCGCCGGTGTCGTTCTTCGCCTATCCCGGCAAGCCGAGCTGGTGCGCACCGGAAGGCTGCCGCTTCAGCCAGCTCGCGATGCCGCATGAGGACGGCGCGGGTGCTCTCGCCGCGCTCGCCGATGCCCTCGGCGCGCCCGCGCAGGCGACGGCGCGTCAGCCGCTCGCGCTGCCGCCGTTACCCAACGGAGCGCTCAACATGATCACCGCGGCGCAGGTGATCGCCGCGCTCACGCCCGACAACGCGATCTATGCCGAGGAAGCGGCAACGTCCGGCCTGCCGCTGATGAACATGCTGCCACGGGCGCGGCCGAACACGCACCTGCCGCTCACCGGCGGCTCGATCGGCCAGGGCCTGCCGCTCGCCGTTGGAGCGGCAATTGCCGCGCCCGACCGCAAGGTGATCTGCCCGCACGGCGACGGCGGCGCGGCCTACACGATGCAGGCACTGTGGACCATGGCGCGCGAGAAGCTCGACGTCACCGTGGTGATCTATGCCAATCGCTCCTACGCGATCCTCAACGTGGAGCTCGCGCGCGTCGGCGCGGTCGGTGCGGGACCGAAGGCGCTTTCGATGCTCGATCTGCACAACCCGGAGATGAACTGGGTGAAGATCGCGGAGGGCCTCGGCGTCGAGGCGAGCCGCGCCACCACGAGCGAGGCATTCGCCTCGCAGTACGAATCGGCGATGCAGGGCAAGGGCCCGCGCCTGATCGAACTGATGACCTGAGGCGCAGGTTTCCGGTCGTCCGGCGACGGACGACCCGCCGCGTCGTCGCTCGGCCCGCTACCGCGCCTCTCAGCGCATCAGTTGCTTCGCGAGCGCGTGGTAGGCGGGCAGCGAGGTCGGGTCGAGGTTGGCGTTCGCCGCCAGCGGGTGCGAGCCGAAGCGCGCGATCACCATCTCGGCCGTCGGGTCGATGTAGATCACCTGGCCGTGGATGCCGCGCGCGGTGTACGCACCGTGCTCGTTGTGCGTCACCCACCACATGTCACGGTAGCTCCAGCCCTCGAGCAGACCATAGCCGGCCTTGGCGAACTTCGCCTTGTCGGCGCCGCGGCGGATGTCCTCCACGACGGCTTTCGGCACGACCTGCCGGCCGTTCCAGCGGCCGTCGAGCCGCATCATCTCGCCGAAGCGGGCCATGTCCCGCAGCGTGGGGTTCAAGCCGCCGCCGACGAACTCCGTGCCCTCGCTGTCGACGAGAATGTACGCATCGCGCTGGACGCCGAGCGGCTGCCAGAAGCGCTCCGAGAGCAGTTGACCGAGGGGCTTGCCGGTGGCGCGGCGGATCAGCCAGCCGAGCACGTCGCTGTTCACCGTCTTGTAGGCGAACGCCTCGCCGTGCTCCCCTTCCTTCTGCAACGTGAGCAGGAAGCCGTAGAAGCTCGTTGGCCCGTCATAGCCCGGCGGGCGCGGCACGATGCCTCCGGCGCGCGAATACCGCCAGATCTCGGCGCCCGGGTCGGCGTAGTTCTCCGAGTACTTCACGCCGACGGTCATGTCGAGCACCTCGCGCACCGTCGCGTCGCCGTAGGCGGTGTGGGCGAGTTCCGGAACGTACTTCGTAACGAGCGCGTCTGCGTCGAGCTTCCCTTCCGCCACGAGCATGGCGCCGAGCGTGCCGACGAACGACTTCGTGACCGAGAAAGCCATGTGCGTCGAGTGCGGCTGCATCACGCCGAAGTAGCGCTCGTAGACGATGCGACCCCGGTGCAGCACGACGATCGCGTCCGTGTAGTTGGCATCGAGCGACTGCGCCCAGTTCATCGTGTCGCTGCGGCCGAGCGGCTGGAAGCTCACCGCATCGAGGTCGACGCGCTCGGCGCGCGGCAGCGGCGACACCGGGCCTTCGCCGCGCCAGATGTCGCTCGAGGGCATGAAGCGGCGGAAGTGCGCGAACGACCAGCGCGTCTGCGGAAAGCGCATGTGCGTACCGTCGGCGAAGCGGATCAGCCGGTCGGCGGGCGGCGGCGAGCCGACCATCCAGCCCATCGTCACCGGATCGGAGTCGGCGGCGCTCAACGGCGGCGGCGACTGCCCGGCTGCCGGCTGGGCGGCGAGCCATGCGGCGGCGGTCACGAGGAAGCCGAGTCGGGTCGGGGAATTCATGGATCGCACCTCATGGGCAGAGCGCTGCCGCGCATTCTGGCAGTTTGCCGGCCGTACCCGCCCGATTGCGGACGGGCAACCGGCCCAGCCCCGCTGCTACCATCCCGCACCAAGGGTGGGCTCAACCAACAAGGGGATCGAACGATGTCTGGACTGGGCTGTTGCATCTGGTGGTTTCTGTTCGGCGCGCTGCTCGGCTGGCTCGCCAGCTGGCTGCTCGGGAAGCTGATCGGTAAAGGTCCGACCGAAGTCGCGCGCGTCGCGGCAACGCCGGCGCCGATCGCGGCCCCCACTCCGCGCTCGACCGACGGCATCGACTACGCGGCCGCCCGCGCCGCGGGCTTCGTGGTGAGCGGCGTGGACAACCTCGAGGTGATCGAGGGCATCGGCCCGGCCATCGCGAACCTGATGCGCAACAACGGCGTCCAGAGCTTCGCCGGGCTGGCGGGTATGGCGCGTCCGGCGATCCAGGCGATCCTCGACAAGGGCGGCGACCGTTTCCGCGTCGCCAACCCCGAGACCTGGGCCGAGCAGGCCGCACTCGCCGCGGCGAACCGTTGGGCCGACCTGCGCCGGCTGCAGGACGTGCTCGACGCCGGCGTCCGTCGCGTTTGAGCGGAGTACGCCATGACGACGCTCATCAACGGACGAACGCCCGCGCAACACGCGGCGTGGAACCGATGGCACCTGCTCATCGCGGTCGTGCTTGCGCTGCTGCTGCTGCTGCTTTGGCTCGCGGGCCGCGGCCCCGGCCACGCGCTGGCGACGGGTTCCTGCTGCGGGGTCGCGGCGACGGCTGACGTGGCTCCGGCGGTGTTGCCGGCAGCGCCCGCGGACAGCGACGGCGACGGCGTGATCGACGCCGACGATGCCTGCCCGGGCACCCCGGCCGGCACGACGGTGGATGCCCGCGGCTGCGAGGTGGTCGCTGCGGCTCCAGCGATCGAAGCGCCGACCGACGCGGTGGCGGCTCCGATTCCGGCGGCCAACCTGTACTTCGCGGTGGACAAGTTCGACCTGCCGGCCGATGCGGCGGCGAACCTCGCACCCATCGTGGAATACCTGCAGGCCAACCCGTCGGCGATGGCGGCGGTCTCGGGCTACCACGACCCGACCGGCAACCGCGATCACAACATCGAGCTCGCGAAGAACCGGGCGCTGGCCGTGCGCGGCTACCTGGTCGCGCAGGGGATCGCGGAGGCACGCATCGACATGCGCAAGCCGATCGAGACCACCGGCAGTGGCTCGCTCGACGAGGCGCGACGCGTGGAGGTCAGCATCGTCCAGCCCTGAGCGTGCCGGAGATGACGGTCCCAGGCGCTGGCGGCCCAGGGACCGGACAAAGCAACGGCGTCCACGGCCAGTGTCGTGGACGCCGTTTCCGCTTCAGGCCTGCGGCAACCCGGCCGCGCCGCGCGGCACCACCAGGGCGGCCGGATCTCGCCAGCGCAGTGCTAGCGCAGAGCGCCGGTCATCAAGTCGGCGACGCCGCGGCCGCCGAACTTCTCGAGATAACCCGTCACGGCCGGCACGAATTTCCCGGCCTGCTCGGGGGTCATGCCGATCTTGGAGAACGCGGTGTCGAGCTGGGCCGGCGTGCTGATCGATTCCGAGAATGCGCCCATGTCCCGGGCGCCCTGAATGTAGTCCGCGTACCGTGGAATGTACTCGGCGATCTGCTGGAACTGGCCGGTGTCCAGCTTACGCTGGGCCAGCATCATCATCGAGCCCAGCGCGGCCTGACCCTGCTGGGCGGTCATCCCGAGGCTGCTCGAGAGCTGGCCGAGCGTCGATTCGTCGATCCCCTTGGACTTTGTGGACGCGGTCGCGTAGCCAGACAGCATCAGCGGCATCAGTGCGAGCGCAGTGAGCAGCAACCTTCGCATCATTGGCGTCTTCCTTCGTTCGATGGGGTTGGACATGCACCCCACTGGGGCGCGCCACCGGATCATGAACCTACGCCTCCCGTCGATCAATCGGCACGGTCCCTGACAGGAGCACCGCCGGCCGGCAGATGGCCGCCGGACCGGCGGGGCCTCGCCCGGATGCGCCGGATCCCGTGGCTCTGCTAGCGTGCGGGTCCGGGTCGCCGGACCAGGCACCAGGGAGGTCGCCGCCCATGTACGTCGTGATGATCGCGCCCGAGTGCGCGCCCGTGGCCAAGGTCGGCGGGCTCGGCGACGTCGTCTTCGGCCTGAGCAGGGAGCTCGAGATCCGTGGCCACGCCGTCGAGATCGTCCTGCCGAAGTACGATTGCATGCGCCACGACCAGGTCTGGGGCCTGGAGATCGTGGACCACTCGCTGTCGGTGCCCTGGGACGGCCATGTGATCCAGTGCGCGGTGTGGTTCGGCTTCGTGCACGGCCGCAAGTGCTTCTTCATCGAGCCGCGCCACTCGAAGGCGTTCTTCAGCCGCGGCGCCTACTACGGCTTTCCGGACGACGTCGAGCGCTTCGCGTTCTTCAGCAAGGCCGCGCTCGAGTTCCTGCTCAAGGCGGGCAAGCGTCCCGACGTGATCCACACGCACGACTGGCAGGCGGGGCTGGTGCCGGTGCTGCTGTTCGAGATGTTCGCGGGCGCCGGGCTCGCCAACCAGCGCGTCTGCCACACGATCCACAACTTCCGTCACCAGGGCGTGGCGGGACCGGAGATCCTGCGAGCCGCAGGGCTCGAGCACCCCGGGCACTTCGGTGCCCCCGACCTGATGGGCGAGGAGCACGACCGGCACACGATCAACCTGACGCGCGGCGCGATCGTGTACTCGAACTTCGTCACCACGGTGTCGCCGCACCACGCCTGGGAGGTCCGCCACACCGACCTCGGCTGCGGCCTCGGGCACGTGCTGCACCGCCACCAGCTCAAGTTCGGCGGGATTCTCAACGGGCTCGACTACGAGATGTGGAACCCCGAGACCGATCCGCACATCGCGCGCCACTATTCGGCCGCGACGGTCGAGCAGAAGGCGGCCAACACCGACGCGCTGCGCACGCGCATGTTGCTGCGTCCCGGCCGCCGCCCGGTGGTCGCCTACGTCGGGCGCCTCGACGCTCAGAAGGGACTGCATCTCGTGAAGCACGCGCTGTATCACGCGCTCGGCAACGACGCGCAGTTCGTGCTGCTCGGCTCCGGCGCCGAGCACGGCATCAACGAGGACTTCTGGTGGATCAAACGCCAGCTCAACGAGCATCCCGACTGCCACCTCGAGATCGGCTACGACGAGGAACTCGCGCACCTCATCTACGCGGGCGCCGACCTGCTCGTCATGCCGAGCCTCTACGAGCCCTGCGGCCTGTCGCAGATGATCGCGCTTCGCTACGGCACCGTGCCGGTGGTGCGCGCGGTCGGCGGCCTCGGCGACAGCGTGTTCGACTGGGACTACTCCGACCTGCCGCGCACCGAACGCAACGGCTTCGTGTTCGAGCATCCGGACGCGCCCGGCATCGAGTCGGCGCTCGATCGCGCATTCGGCCTGTGGCGCAACGAGCCAGCGCCGTTCCGCGAGCTGGTGCTGCAGGGCATGGCGTGCGACTACTCGTGGAACCACCCGGGACAGCACTACCTCGACGTCTACGAGTTCATCCGCCACCGGTGATGCAACGATGAATCCGCTCCCGGAGTATGAGGACGGCCTGCCCAACCTGAGCGGGTCGGAGGCACTGGTTGCGGCCACGCTGGATGAGGCGCGCGACTGTCCAGTCTTCCTGGGCGAGAGTCGTGTCCCCTTCGACCGCATCCGCAGCGCCTGCGCGATCGCGCTGCACATGCACCAGCCGCTGGTCCCGGCCGGCGGCGACGAACTGCGCACCGCGGCGCTGATCGGCAACCTGCAGTTCATGGCCGAGCATCCCGGCGTCGGCGACAACCACAATGCCCCTGTGTTCCAGCACTGCTACGGCCGCATGGGCGAGTTCGTCCCGCAGTTGGTCGCCGAGGGGCTCGAGCCGCGCGTGATGCTCGAGTACTCGGGCACACTGCTGCACGGGCTGCGTCTCATGGGCGCGCACGAGGTGATCGAGGGCCTGAGGCGGATCACCTGCGCGCCCGATTACCGGCGCTGCGTCGAGTGGCTCGGGGCGCCCTGGGGTCACGCGGTGGCGCCTTCCACGCCCGTGCAGGACTTCCGGCTGCACGTGCGCGCCTGGCAGCAGCATTTCGCAGCGATCTTCGGCCTCGAGGCGCTGGCACGGGTGCGCGGCTTCTCGCCCTCGGAGATGGCGCTGCCGAACCACCCCGAAGTGGCCTACGAATTCGTGCGCACGCTGGTCGACTGCGGCTACCGCTGGGTCCTGGTCCAGGAACATACGGTGGAGCAGCCGGACACGGGCGCGCCGCCGAGGCTGCCCCACCTGCCGCACCGGCTGGTGTGCCGCAGCGCCACGGGCGCGACCGCGAGCATCGTGGCCATCGTGAAGACGCAGGGCTCGGACTCGAAGCTGGTCGCACAGATGCAGCCCTGGTACGAGGCGCGCGGCCTCGGGCGCGTCGAGCTGGCTGGCCGCTCCGTGCCACCGCTGGTCACGCAGATCGCGGACGGCGAGAACGGCGGCGTGATGATGAACGAGTTCCCGTCCAAGTACTTCGAGGTGGTGCGGGCGGCCTCCAACGGCGACGTGCCGCTGATGAACGCGACGGAATACCTCGAGCACCTCGGCGCGCTCGGCGTGCGCGACGCGGATCTGCCGGAACTCCAGCCGGTGTTTCACAGGCGCATCTGGTCGAGGATGGCGCCCGGCGACGGCGTTGGGCGGCTCGGACAGGTCCTCGAGGAACTGCGGCGCGAGGACGGCCGCTTCCACGTGGAGGGCGGCAGCTGGACCGGGGACCGGACCTGGGTGCGCGGCTACGAAAGCGTGCTCGGGCCGATGGAAGCGGCGAGCGCGCTGTTCCACGCGAAGGTGACGGCGCGCGGCCTGCCGACCGGCGAGCGCCGCTACCGCAACGCGCTGCTGCACCTGCTCGCCTCGCAGACCAGCTGCTATCGCTACTGGGGCGAGGGGGCGTGGACGGAGTACGGCCGGGAACTCTGCCGTCGCACCACCGACATTCTCGGGTTCGACTACTGATGCGCGCCCGCTTGACGCCGCGACATATTTCGATGATTCTGGAAACGTGGATACCAAGTCCGCCGTCCGTGCCCTCGCCGCCCTCGCCCAGGACAGCCGTCTCGAGGTGTTCCGCCTGCTCGTCCAGGCGGGCCCGGATGGCCTGCCTGCCGGCGAGATCGCCGAGCGCCTCGGGATCCCGTCGAGCACGCTGTCCTTCCATGTGAAGACCCTTGCGCATGCCGGGCTGATCGAATCCCGCCAGGACGGCCGCTTCATCCACTACTCCGCCGATTTCGATGCGATGAACAGCCTGGTCGCGTTCCTCGGCGAGAACTGTTGCGGCGGGCAGTCCTGCGCGCCGGCCGACATGCCGCGACGCTCCCGGAGAGTCAAGCATGGCTGACCGTCCCTACCACGTGCTTTTCCTGTGTACCGGCAACTCGGCACGCAGCATCCTCGCCGAGGCGGTGCTCAATCACCGCGGCGCCGGCCGCTTCAAGGCGTTCAGCGCCGGCAGCCACCCGAACGGTCGGGTGAACCCCCATGCGCTGGCGCTGCTCGCGAAGGCCGGCCTGCCGGTCGAGGGACTGCGCAGCAAGTCCTGGGACGAGTTCGCCGCACCCGGTGCACCGCGGCTCGATTTCGTCTTCACGGTCTGCGACAACGCCGCGAACGAGGTGTGCCCCCTGTGGCCCGGACAGCCGGTGACGGCACACTGGGGCCTGCCGGACCCCGCGGCGGTCGAGGGCTCCGAGGCCGAGAAAGAGAAGGCCTTCCGCGACACCTACGTTGCGCTGGAGCGGCGCATCTCGTTGTTCACCAGCCTGCCGATCTCCGGCCTCGACCAGCTCGCGCTCGCTCGGAAGGTCGCTGAGATCGGGCGTTCCTGAGCTGGCTGCGCCGCCGCGAAGCCGCCGGAGACGGGACCATGTCAGCCCAGTGCGAAGTCACCGGCAAGCGCGCCACCGGCGCGCCGATGAGCGTCTTCGAGCGCTACCTCACGCTGTGGGTATTCATCTGCATCCTGGTGGGCATCGGCGCCGGGCAGTTCCTGCCGGGGCTGTTCCAGGCGATCGGCCGCATGGAACTCGCGCGGGTCAACCTCCCCGTTGGCCTGCTCATCTGGGTGATGATCATCCCGATGCTCGTGAAGGTGGACTTCGGCGCGCTGCACGAGGTGCGCCGCCACGGCCGCGGCATCGGCGTCACGCTGTTCGTGAACTGGCTGGTGAAGCCGTTCTCGATGGCGCTGCTCGCGTGGATCTTCGTCCGCCACCTGTTCGCGCCG
This sequence comes from uncultured Gammaproteobacteria bacterium, assembly GCA_963707145.1. Taxonomy (GTDB): domain Bacteria; phylum Pseudomonadota; class Gammaproteobacteria; order Steroidobacterales; family Steroidobacteraceae; genus RPQJ01. Next base: position 9,437 of record CAVPOQ010000010.1, on the reverse strand, counting down.
TGGCTGCCCGCGGAGCAGATCGACAGCTACGTGGCCGGGCTGATCCTGCTCGCCGCCGCGCCCTGCACCGCCATGGTGTTCGTCTGGAGCCGGCTCTCGAACGGCGACCCGATGTTCACGCTCACGCAGGTGGCGCTCAACGACGCGATCATGGTCGTGGCGTTCGCGCCGATCGTCGCATTCCTGCTCGGCATCGCGGCAATCACGGTGCCGTGGAGCACGCTGATCACCTCCGTCGTGCTCTACATCGTGATCCCCGTGATCCTCGCGCAGCTGTGGCGGCGCTGGCTGCTCGCGAAGGGCCAGCCGGCGTTCGACGCGGCCATGGCGCGGATCGGGCCGTGGTCGATCGCGGCGCTGCTGCTGACGCTGGTGCTGCTGTTCGCCTTCCAGGGCGAGGCGATCCTCAGGCAGCCGCTGGTGATCGCGCTGCTCGCCGTGCCGATCCTGATCCAGGTGTTCTTCAACTCCTCGCTGGCCTACGTGCTGAACCGCGCACTCGGCGAGCGGCACGAGATCGCCTGCCCCTCGGCGTTGATCGGCGCATCGAATTTCTTCGAGCTTGCGGTGGCCGCCGCCATCAGCCTGTTCGGCTTCGAGTCGGGCGCCGCGCTCGCCACAGTGGTCGGCGTGCTGATCGAGGTGCCCGTCATGCTGCTCGTGGTGAAGGTCGTGAACTCCACCCGCGACTGGTACGAGCGCCCGGCCGGGGCCCGATGAACGCGGGCGTTGCCGAATCGCCGCAGGTACCGCGCCTCGCAACCGCGCTGAACGCGGCCTGCCAGTGCATCTGGCTCGATCGCGAGCGTCTCGAGCGGCGGCTGGTCCAGGTACTCGGCGAGGCTGCGCCGTCCCTCGCCTCGCGGCCCGGACTCGCCGCGGGCAGCGTCGTGTTCGTGGATCCGCAGGACGCGCAGGCGATGGACCGTACCGCGTCGCTGGTCGAACGGGCGCTGTCGAGCGCTGCATACCTGCAGCGCGTGGCGGCGCACGCGGCGCCGATCGCGCGCCTCGAACGGGCGTCCGCCGGCATCCTGCTCGGCTTCGACTTCCACCTCGGCGGTGATCTGCCGCAGTTGATCGAGGTCAACACGAATCCCGGCGGCCTGCTCGTGAACCTCGAGCTCGCGCGCGCGCTCACGGCCTGCTGCGACTCGCTGTCGGGGCCCGTCGAGCGCATGGCCGCCGGCGACGTGGCGCTCGAGCGCCTGCCGGCGCGCATCGCCGGGAGCTTTCTGGCGCAATGGCGCGGCGCAGGCCGAGACTCCGGGCCCGGGACCGTCGTGATCGTGGACGATGATCCGGCGGAACAGTACCTCTACCCGGAGTTCCTGCTCTACCAGCGCCTGCTGGCACACGCCGGCTGGCGGGCCTCGATCGTGGATGCGGCGGCGCTCGAGTACCGCGACGGCGCGCTGTGGGCGGGCGGCGAGCGCGTGGATGTCGTCTACAACCGCGTCACCGATTTCTACCTCGCCGAGCCACGCCACGCGGCCCTGCGCGATGCGTACGACTACGGCGCCGCAGTCATCACGCCGGATCCCGCCGCCCACGCCCGCTGGGCCGACAAGCGCCTGCTCGCGTGGCTTCGTGAGGAGGACCTGCTCGCCTCCGCGGGGCTCGATGCAGGCGAACGTGTCCACCTGCTCCGCACCATCCCGCCCACCGAGATCGTGACTGCCGCGGACGCGGACTCGCTCTGGCGGCGGCGCAAGCAGCTGTTCTTCAAGCCCGTGGACGGCTACGGCAGCAAGGCCGCCTATCGCGGTGACAAGCTCACGCGCGCCACGTTCGAGCACATCCTGGGTCACCGCTACGTCGCGCAGGCCGTGGCACCCACGTCCTCGCGACGCGTGATCGTCGCGGGCGAGCCGAGCGACCTGCGCGTGGACGTGCGCAACTACCGCCACGCGGGCGACACGTGGCTGCGTGCGGCCCGGCTCTATCGCGGTCAGACGACCAATTTCCGCACGCCGGGCGGCGGATTCGCGCCGGTGCTGACGCTGCCGGCATGAGGGTGGCACGACGGACTGCACTGCCGACGCGGGGCCGCGCAACGGCGACCTGCACTTTCGTCGCGCTGCTCACCGTCGCCTGCGGCGCCCGCGACGAACCCACGGGCAACGGGCCACAGCATGCGCCCGTGCTGTTGCGCCGCGGACTCGGCGCGGAGCCGGCCACGCTCGACCCACGCCTTGCCGAGGACAATGCCGCACTCGCGATCGCGGCCGAGCTGCACGAGGGTCTGACGAGGACCGGCCCCGACGGCTCGGTGCGCCCGGGTGCCGCCGAGTCGTGGGAGACCTCCCCGGACGGTCGCACCTATCTGTTCCGCCTGCGTGAGACGCTGCGCTGGTCCAACGGGGAATCCCTGACCGCGGAGCACTTCGCCTCCGCGATGCGCGAACTGATCGAGCCGGAGACGACGGCGCCTTACGCGGGCCTGTTCGATGCGCTGCAGAAGGCCGAAGCCCTCGACGCCAGGCTCCTGCGGCTGACCCTCGCGCACCCGCTTCCGCAGCTGCCCGCCCTGCTCGCACTGCCGGCCGCGACACCGCGATTTCCGCGCAAGCCTGCAGCCAGTGCGACGCCCGTCAGCGGCCCGTTCCGGCTGCGGCAACGCACGGTCGGCGAGCGCCTGCTGCTCGAACGCAATCCCTTCTACTGGGATGCGTCGAACGTCGCCCTCGACGAGGTGAGCTATCTCACCGTCCAGGACCTCGGCACCGAGCTCAACCTCTACCGAACCGGCGAGCTCGACATCACCAGCGAGGTGCCGAACACGCACGTCGCCGCGCTGCGCGATGAGCGTCCCGACGAGCTTCGCATCACGCCCTACCTCGGCGTCTACGCCTACGCGGTGAACATGGCCCGGCTCCCCGACCGGGACGCACGGACAGCGCTGGCGATGGCCGTGGACCGGGAGCGCATCACCCGTCAGGTCACGGGCGCGGGTGAGCTACCCGCGTACGGGTGGATCCCCGCCGGAATTCCAGGCTACGAGCCGGCCCGTTTCGCGTGGCAGGGACAGACCCATGACGAGGCGGCGAAAGCTGCGCGCAGGCTGTGGGCCGCCGCACGGTCCCGTGGAGCGGCCCCGGATGCGCTCACGCTGTGCACGGACGCGAGCGCGAACCACCATCGGACGGCAGTCGCGCTCGCCGACCTGTGGCACACCGCACTCGGCGTCGAGACTCGCATCGTCGAACTCGAGTGGGGCGTGTATCTCGACACGCGCCGCGCGCCGGGCGAGTGCGACCTCGTCCGGCTGGGCTGGTCGGCCGACTTCGTCGATCCAGAAGCATTCGCCGACGTGTTCGAGTCCTCGAATCCGCAGAATACGCTCGGCTACCGGAGCGAGCCTTACGACCGGCTGATCTCGCAATCGCGAGCGGCCACCGCGCCTGCGCAGCGGATGGCGCTGCTTGCCGAGGCCGAGGCCCGGCTCCTCGAGGACGTCGCCGTCGTGCCGGTGTTCTTCCGCGTCTCGAAGCGCCTCGTGAAGCCGGGCGTGTCCGGCGTCGAGGCCAACCCGCTGGGCCAGCTGTCCTCACGCGACATCTCCCTGACGCGCGAATAGAAAATGGTTCTTCGCCGATTTTCGGGGTTCGACCAATAGCGGGGGAGCAGAAGTGTCGGACGGATTGCCAGTCGAGCAGCCTTCGGAAGCCAGGGACGTTCACTTACGCCGGCGGTCGGCCAACTGCGGCCGTTGGACTTGGCGTTCCGAAGCGGCCGCTCGTTCATGGCGATCATTGCATCGTGAGCAATCGCAGGTCGTGGACGCCGTTCGGGCGACGTCCCTGTCGGCCCAATGGCGTCAAACCGCTCCGCGTGACGACATCATGGGCTGAATTGCCAGACGTCGTTCTCGATCAGGAATGCATTCGCCTCGCCGGGGAGCCCGGACCGCTCACGGTCGCCGTCGAACGTTATGATCGAAGGCCGCAGACCGGCGCGATCACCAGAGAAGACCAGAGTGTGGAAGTCGTACCTCATGTCCTCCGGGGATTTGCCATTCCACGGCGGAGCCGCGGGCGCCTGAAGCTGAGTCCAGGTCTTGCCGTCGCGACTGGTCCACATGTCCGTCGGGTTCGCAGGGATCGGCGGAAGTCCAGGCACCTCTCCATAACCACCGAAACAAACATTCTCGTTGATGAGTAAAACGCACTGGCGTCCCGGTCGAGGTCAGGCCAGCCGGCCGGCGCGGCCTGCCCGCGGCGCATCCGTGGTCTCTGGAGACCATCCCATCATTGCTGCTCCACACGTCGTTGAAGAACGTTGAACTCGGCACGACCGGCGGGCAGGGCACACCTGGCGAGAGAGACGCACAAGACGATCTCAAATCAACCGCTTGCGTTAGCTTCTCCTGCGCTGCAGCACGCAGGACGACAGTTCTTGCAGGAAAGGTACGCGACCCCTAAGGAGTACAGCGGGCAGGACGCGACCTTCCGCGACTGCGTGGCGATCGGCATCGTGTTCGCGATCATCATACAGCCGGCCTGAGGTCCGCCCCTGGCACGAGCCGCTTGACGGCGCGCGGCTCGAAGGCCCCGGACGCCGCTGAGTGGTCCCACTGCTCCACTGTGATGCGCCCGGCTGCGCGGCCCACCTCGCCCGGCCCGTTGCCTTGCCGGTCGCCCTGCCCGCGCTCCCAGCGCACCACGTTCACCGAGTTCGGCACACCGGGCCGCACGCGCGACGACACCGCCGTGCCCGCCTGCACCACCCACGCCGCACGGGCCGCCCCGGGCACCGGCATCACGAAGGGCACGTGGATGTGGCCGCCCAGCACCAGGTCGGCCCCGGCAGCCGCCCAGGCCTGCCGCGCGAGTGCGTGACCGCGTAGCAGGTTCGACTCGTCGGGCCCCGGGGGCACCACGAGCGGCTGGTGCACCACCACCACCCGCAGCTGCTCGTCGCGCGCCGCGCGCAGGCGCCGGGCCACGCGCTCGACCTGCTCGGCCGACACCTCGCCGTGCTTGTGGCGCCGGCGGCGGGTCGTCTTCACGCCCAGCACCAGCAGGTCGTTCGACTCGTGGCACGGCTCCAGCACCTCGCCGAAGGCCGTGCGGTAGCGCGCGTACGGCCGCCAGAGGCGCGACAGCACGTCGAGCAGCGCGATGTCGTGGTTGCCCGGGATGGTCAGCCACGGCGCTCCCATCCGGTCGATGAACGTCCGCGCCGCGCGGAACTGCGCGGGCCGCGCGCGCTGCGTGATGTCGCCCGACAGCACCACCAGGTCGGGCTGCAGCTGCCGCGCCAGCGCCACCACGGCCTCGACCACGGGCGCCTGCTCGATGCCGAAGTGCGGGTCAGACACGTGCAGCAGTACAGTCATCGCGCCGCCCCCGACGCGGCCGCCACCTCGCCCGGCGCGTCGGGCGGCTGCAGCAGCGCCAGCGGCTTGTCGAGAACGTGGAAGTCCAGCGGCGGGCGCAGTCGGGTCACCTCCCCGTCGAACGCCACCTTGACCATGCCCCCGGCGTGCAGGCCACCTGGCCGAACGATCATGTGGTGGAACTCGAAGCGCTCGACATCCGCCGCATCGCCGAGCGTGCCCATCGCGCCATGCACCAGCAGGCGCAGCATCGCCAGCGTGCCCAACGGCCGCAAAATCACCGCGGCGATGCTGCCGGCACCGGGCGCGCCGGGTAGCGTGTCCCTGGGCTGGGCGCCGAGTTGGTCGAGCTGCAGCCGGTTGTTGCCGACGAACAGGGTCAGCGCGGCCACGTCCCGCGCGCCGGTGCCCAGCTCAATGTGCAGGCGCAGCTGCCGTTGCGCGCGCATCAGCGTGACCACGCCCGCGTAGATCGCCACCCACCGGCTGCGCCCGAAGCGCCGCTTGTAGGCCTCGCGATCCTCGAGGAGCTCCGGGTAGAGCCCCAGGCTGGCGTTGACCAGGAACAGGCGCTCGTTGACCGCCGCCACCTGCACCGGCCGCGGTACGCCCGCGAGCACAAGCCGCACCGCGTCGGCCGGGTTGGTCGGAATGCGGTGCGTGCGGGCGAAGTAGTTGAAGGTGCCGTACGGCACCACGCCTATGGCGCAGCTCGCGGCGTGCGCGGCCTGCGCCACCGTATTGAGGGTGCCGTCGCCGCCGACGGCGACTACGGCAGTGCCGGAGGCCATGGCCCTTGCCGCAGCCTCGTGCGCCACGCGAGCCAGCTCGGCGGAGCTGCAGAACAGCAGTTCACCGCGCCGTCCGCCAGCCCGGAGCGCGGTTTCGATGACCTCGCGTTTCGCGTCTGCGTCACTGCTGCCCGCCGCGGCGTTGATCACGAACTGGAGCGGTGACGCAGGGTCGACCTCGGGGCAAACATCCATGGGGCGGTCGAGACAGCCTGTGACGAACGATCTCAATCGTGGCGCAGCAAGTCACCGAAGACGGCGTGCTCGCCCTCCTTACGTTCGGCGCCAGGCGCGTCGTACAGGACGAGCCAGCTCGCCTTGCCTCCCGACAACGCTGGCGGCAGGTCGCAAATGGCTTCGGCACGGTTCGTGCCGCGTCCGTGCGGCAGCGAGACCCACTCGGTCAGCGCCGCCTCGAAACGCACCGGGTCGCGGTTGGCCGCCAGCAAGGGCCGGGCTGCAGGCCACTTGAAGACGCGGATCTCGCCGTTCAGCACCATCGTCGGGCCGGCCAGGATGTAGAGGTCATCGCCGGAGAAGTGCAGGTCCCGGACGCCCAGGCCGTCGAGCTGCAGGAAATGCTTGCGGATCAGCGTGCCGCTGTCGTCCAGCGGCGCTAGGCGCAGCTCGTCGCCGCGGGCCTCGACCGCGATCTCGAGCAGCGCCGACCAGCCGCGCAGCACCGGGCCGCGCAGGCCGAGCAGCAGCCGGCGGCCGTCCACGGCCAGGCCTTCGATGTCGAAGCCGTTGTCCTTGCCCGGGATCGCCATGTAAGGACCGAAGTGGGGGTCATCGGCGAGCGCACAGGTGAGCAGGTTCGTTTCGGCATCACCCATCAGGCGCAGCGCCCGCCGGCCGTCTTGCGTCTGCCGTACCAAGCAGGGCTCGCCGCTGGCGTCGGGCTCGATGGGCAGGCAGGCCAGCAGACGCCGGTTGCCGTCGAGCGCCACCTTCGCCAGCCGCTTGGCGTTGTCGGCGTGGCCCCGGTCCGGCTTGGCGTTCCTGCGCTTCAGGCCATGCGAACCCACCACCCAGAGGAAGCCATCAGCCACGGCCATGCCTTCCAGATCGGCCTCTTCCCCGGCCGTACCGGGCAGGTCCAGCAGACCGGCCAGCGGGAAGTCGCGCACCTGGCCGAAGCGCAAGACCTCGCGCGCCACGGGGTCGAGCCGGCGCAGGCGGTCCAGGCCGCAGGCTTCGTCGCCAGCCACCCAGAGCCAGTCGCCGGTGAAGGCCGCGCCCGACAGGTTGGCTTGAACCAGGGAACCGGGCGTGAACTCCAGACGGACGGCATTCGCGGTTCGAGCGTTGGGCATCGGGTGCTCCTCCGGAGGGTGACGTGACACGAAGCCCTGCAGATCGCAGCTCATGCAAGCCGCAGCCGCCGAGCGCCGAAGTCTACGGCCGAAGCCTCATCCCATGTTCAGGTATGTCCGATGTTGATGTTCTCGAAAACCTGCTTTCTCAGAACCGCCTAAGCGTCCACGTTTCGACTGTCCCTCAACCGATGGAGATCCGTGATGCAAGCGCTTTTCAAGCCCCTTCATCCGCAAGCCACCGAATTGCACGACCTGACCGAGCGCCGTGTGCGCTATTGCCGTGCATGATCAGTCGGGCTTCGTGAGCGCCGAATCGCCCGCCGAGTAGGGTATCGTTGGTTCGCTAGTGCCGCGCACCCGTCCGTGCGCCATGTCCGGAGTATCTCCATGCCGAAACCGACCCTCGTGTTCGCCGCCCTGCTGCTCGCGCTCGGAATGGGTGCGTTCGCACTCTCCGGCAGCCGGACGGCGCTGCTGCCCGCGTACGTCGGCGGCGCGTTGGCCGTGCTGGCCGGACTCGCGTTGGCCTACGCCGGTGCGCGCCGTCATCTGATGCATGTCGCCGCGGTCGTAGCGCTGCTCGGGGCGCTCGCGCCGGCCGCCGCGCTGGCGATCCGTGCAGCGCAGATGAGCCCGCTCGCGCTCGGCGTCAACGTCGGCATGCTGGCGCTGAGCGCCGCGCTGCTGGCGATGATGATCCGCTCGTTCGTCGCCGCACGCGGGTCCGGAACCGCGGGTTGAAGTCGGTACCACTCGCGCGACGGTTGGTCGCGCCCCGGCCCCGGGGAGCCGATCCGACCAGGAGTAATTGCGAGATATCCGTGAGCGCCAATGCACGGTGGTACTCGCAGCACGCTCACGACAATGCCTGCGGCGTTTCCTGCTGGCAGGGCGGGGCCTTCCGTCCGGAAGCGGGGAACCCTTTCAGTGCGCGTCGGCGCGTGAGCGGAACTGCTCGAGCGAGACGACGTCAAGCGCGAGTTCGTGTGTGGCTTGAGCCCCCCGATCGCGGCCTCTCCGTCTGCACGCAGCAGCTTGCGGTGGTTGCGCATTGATCCAGCGCATTTCACTGACGGCGGCGATCAGCGGCCCGAAATAGTCCTGGCGAAACGCGTCCGAACCATACGCGTCCAGCAGCACCCGCACGTCGACTCCGCGCCTGCCACCAGCCGTGGCGCGCCAGCGCGGGCTGCGCCCCTCAGGCGGGGTTCAGCTGCGCCCGCGGGTCGTGCCGTCGCAGCGTGCGGCGGCGCGCGCGGTTCATGCGCCGACTGAGCAGCACCTTCTCGAACGCGGCCGGTACCGAGCGGTACAGGTCGGCATCCACGTCGCTACCGACGATTGACGTACCGTCGGTGAACTGCGCGTGCACCAGACAGCCCTTGTCCGGGCCCCCGCGGAGGCCGTTCACGTCGAACAGACGCACGGACACCCGGGTGATGCCGGCGCCGACCGCCTGGGTCAAGCGGGCGATCTCGCGATGGACCGCATGGCGCAGCGACTCGGTGAGCGTAAAGCGGCGAGCATGGACGTCGATCTTCATGGCGGTTCCTCCGTTGAGTTCCCGGTCGATCCTACGGGCGACAAGAACCAGAATAAATGAGAATATTTGTGCAGCAGTCTTCGAGAAAATCTGATGAGCACACGACTCCCTGCACGCATCAACCTCAAGCACCTGCACTACTTCCACGAGGTTGCGCGTGAGGGGTCGCTGACGGGCGCCGCGCGCCGCCTACACCTCGCGCCGCAGACGTTGAGCTCGCAGGTGCGCGAGCTGGAACGATCGCTCGGCCGGACGCTGCTGGAGCGGGCCGGCCGACGCCTGGTACTGACGCCGGACGGCGAGGTGGCGCGCGACTACGCGGAGTCGATCTTCGCCCTCGGCACGGAACTGCGCAGCGTGATGGCCGGCCGCGCCGAACCGCGCCGCCTGGGGCTGCGCCTCGGGGTCACGGACAGCGTGCCGAAGCTGCTGACCGCGCGCGT
>CAVPOQ010000009.1:0-275502 GCA_963707145.1 uncultured Gammaproteobacteria bacterium | reverse complement strand
ACCGTCAACGGCTGACCCTGGAACTGCATCCCGCCCTCGATCTGCAGCGCCTCCGTCAGGTACCAGCCGCGTACGTTGGCCGCCGAGGTGCGCTGACCGAGCTGGCGCGACGCCACGGCGCGGAGCTGGCGCGCCTCGGCGTCGCTCGCGTCGAGTTCCAGCAGCAGCGACGTCAGCTTGAGGGTCCAGCGCCAGTTCGCGAGCCCGCCCTGGGCGTTGGCGCCGACGGCGGCCTTCCGCACCGCGGCGGCGCCGCCCATCAGTTGCACGGTGCGCGCCGCTTCCTCGTTCCCGGACAGCGGATTGATGTCGTACACGTCGCCGCCGAACCAGCCCATCGTGCCGTTGAAGACCTGTTGCACGTGGCTCTCGACCTGCCCGTAGTTCTCCCAGTCCCCGCGCTGATTGCGCGGCATGTACACCTGTTCCGCCGCCTGTCGTGCGTCCAGGCCATGTGCGATCTGGCGCAGCGTCTGGTCGTGAATCAGTTGCACCTGGTCGACGGCACGCTGCACGGCATCGCGCACCGCGTCCTCGCCCTTTACGGTGGGGCCATGGATGTCGAGCACGATCTGCGCGTCCTTCGACTCGACCCAGCGCGCGTCCTGGATGAATACCGCCGGGTTGCGGTACGAACCGCCGCGCAGCGAGTAGATGTTGAACACCGCCCCGTATGGCATGCAGTTGGTGACAAGCAGGCGCTTGCCGGGGAAGTAAAAGCCAACGCTGTCGCTCGTGTCCGTCCGCAGGGGAGCGACCTGCACCGGCATGCCGGCCACGACCAGGTCGACGACGCGGCCGTCCGGGAACAGCTGTGTCGGCGGCTGGTAGCTGGAATCCGCCAGCAGCTTCTCCGGCGTGAAGCCGAGCTTGTTCGGAAACGCGTCGGGCCCGTTCGTCGGATGGAACACGCCGAACTGCGCGGCCGCTCGGGCCTGGTAGGTGCCGCTCAGGACGCTGATGCCGGTCGTCGCGCGCATGTTGCGGTCGAGATGCTCGTGTCCCCAGATCTCGGCGCCAGGGTCCAGAAATGCACCGCTGCCGTTCGCGTAGTGCAGGTGGGTCAGCAGGATCGCGGCCACCTTGATCTTGCGGCCGAGCGTCTGCTCGAGCATCGCGCGCATCTCCATAGCGGCCGGCGTGTGGTCGCCGGTATCGATGACGATCCAGCCGGCCGGTGCTTCGATCGCGAAGCTGCTGGCGATCCCCCAGCCGCGCATCGCGTACACGCCGTCGGTGACCTTCTCGACGCGCTTCCTGTCGCCGATGCCCCACTTGTCGTTGGCGAGCAACGCGGTGCTGGTCGTGACCGCGCCGTTTGGCGCGACGACGGTTTCGTTGCGGAGCGACGGGCTGCTCCAGGACGCCGCCGGTTGTGCGGCGGCGCGATCCGTCGACTGGGCGCGGGCGGCGAGCGACGGTGCCAATGCAGTTGATGCACAGGCCAGGATCAAAAGAACACGGTTGGTCATGGCTGGTCCCTCGGGGTTCGGCACACGCGACGCGTCACTGCGCGCTCTCACGGCAGCCAGATACCACAGCCCCGGGGTGCAGTTTGCACAAAATGGTACAGTCGCTATCGATATGACCAAGTCCAGCGGTGCGACCGTCGAACCCCGCTTCCCGATCCGTGGGTGGTTCGCGGACTGCCCGCCGCGCTTCAGGCGCGAGTTCCTCGCGCTGGGGCGCCCGAAGTTCTACGCAGCCGGCAGCGTGATCTATCAGGCGGACGACGTCGGGCATGACGCCTTCGCCGCCTTAGAGCAGCGCCGTGGTGACTCGCCATCTGAACCATTCGCTGGCTTGGCGTTCGCCGGCGGCGCCCAATCGCCACGCGGAATTCCTGGCTCACGGCGCGCACGTGCGAAGCGCGGTCAGTGCTCCAGGCCGTCGTTGTATTTCAGGTCACCTTTCTCACCGAGCAGCGCCGGCGTGGCCGTCGATGCAGGCAGCATCCGGCTTCGATCCAGCACGCGATCCAGTTCGGCCAGCGCGTCGTCGCCCCTCGCCGGGGCGCCCTTGCCGAGCACGAAGTCGGCCAACTCGCTCCGCGTCACGTCGACGTGACGCGCGCCCCGGGAGGCGACCGGGGAGATCACGATTACGCTGTTGCGGAGCTGGACCTGCCTGATCTGCGGGTCGCCCTCGGCTGCGACAGTGAAGACGAGACGCTGGCCCTCGGCCTTGCGCGGATCGACGAGGTAGCGGACGAACTGCAGGTTCCGGTCGAGGGAGGCGCTCGCCAACTGGTCGGCGCGCGGCGTATTCAGGAACGTCCGGATCGCATCCAGCGTGACCGGCTGCCCCTGCATCAGAAGCTTACCCTCCATCTGCAGCGCCTCCGTGATGTAGAAGCCCCGCGCGTTGGCGGAGTCAGTGCGCTGGCCGAGGGCACGGGCGGCCGTCGCGCGCGTCTTTTGGGCCGCCGCATCGGCGGGGTCCAGCGTCAGCAGCATCGAGGTGAGCTTGAGCCCCCAGCGCCAGCCGGCGAACCCGCCGTCGGCGACCGCCTGCGTGGCCATCTTCTGCACCGCGGCGCGGCCGCCCATCGCCTGCACCGTGCGTTCCGCTTCTTCCCGGACCGACAGCGGATTGATCTGGTAGACGTCGCCGTCGAACCAGCCGAGGTTGCCGTTATAGACCTGCCGAACGTGACTCTCGACCTGCCCGTACGCCTCGCGCCCGTCGCGCAGGCGGCGCGGCATGTACATCGTCTCGGCCGCCTCCCGGGGGCCGAGGCCGCTGGCGATCAGGCGCAGCGTCTGGTCGTGGATGATCTGCACCGAGTCGACGGAGCGCTCGACCCCCTCCCGCACGACCTTCTCGCCCTTGAGCGTCGGCCCGTGGATGTCCAGCAGGATCTCCGCGTTCTTGGACTCGACCCAGCGGGCGTCATTGACCAGGATCTCGGGATTTCGATACGTGCCGCCGCGCAGCGTGTAGATGTTGAAGATGGTGTCGATCACCAGGAAGTTGGTCACGAGCAGGCGCCGCTGCGGGAAATAGAACGCGACGCTGTCCATCGTGTCCGTACGAACTGGCGCGACCTGGACCGGCTCGCCGGCGATCATGACGTCCACGACCTTGCCGTCCGGGAAGAGCTTCGTCGGCGGTTGGTAGCTCGACACGGCCAGGAACTTCTCTGGCGTGAAACTCATAGCGTTCGGGAACGCGTCGGGACCCGTCGTGGGATGAAAGACGCCGAACTGCGCGATCGCCCGTGACTGGAGGACGCCGCCCAGGACGTCGACCCTGCCGGAGGCGCTGCGATTGCGGTCCAGGTACTCGTGCCCCCACACCTCGGTGCCCTCGTCCAGCCATGCGCCGGTCCCATCGGCGTAGTGCCAGTGGGTGAGCAGGATGGCGGTGACCTTGATCTTGTGACCGAGCGTCTGCTCGAGCGTCGCGCGCATCTCCGCGGCGGTCTGGGTGGAATCGCCCGTGTCGACGACGATCCACCCGTTCGGCGCTTCGATGGCGAAGCTGTGCGCGATGCCCCAGCCGCGCAGGGCGTACACGCCTGGGGCGACCTGCTCGGCGACTTTCGAATCCGTAATGCCCATTCGCGCGTTGGCGGTGAGCGCTGTGTCGGTCGTGATGACTCCGTTAGGACCGGTGACCGTCTCCATGGTCAGCGACCGACTGCTCCAGGATGCCGCCGGTTGTGCGGCGGCGCGGTCCGTCGACTGGGCGCGGGCGGCGAGCGACGGTGCCAATGCAGTTGATGCACAGGCCAGGATCAAGAGAATACGGTTGGTCATGGCTGGTCCCTCGGGGTTCGGCACACGCGGCGCGTCACTGTGCGCTTTCACTGCAGCCAGATACCACGGCCCCGGGGTGCACTTTGCACAAAATGGTACAGTTGCTGTCGATATGTCCAAGTCCAGCGGTACGACCGTCGAACCCCGCTTCCTGATCCGTGGGTGGTTCGCGCACTGCACGCCGCGCTTCAGGCGCGAGTTCCTCGCGCTGGGGCGCCCGAAGTTCTACGCAGCCGGCAGCGTGATCTATCAGGCCGACGACGTCGGGCAGGACGTCTTCGGTATCAGCTCCGGTGTGGTCACCGTGCAGAGTAAGTTCACCCATCCGGACGCGGTGCTGCTGCACATGCTGCGGCCCGGAGATTGGTTCGGCATCGCGCCAGTGCTTCTCAAGCGGAGTCGTGTCGTCACCGCCGTCGCGAGAACCGACGTGGATCTCCTGCGCGTTCCGGGCGACGAGCTGCGGGCACTGCTTCGACGTCGCCCGGAGTGGTCCGTCGAGCTCGGGCGCGAACCGATCTACAGCATGGAACTCGCCATGCAGATCGCGGCCGACCTGCTGATCCGCGATGCCGCGGCACGCTGCGCGGCCGTCCTGCTGCGGCTGGCGGGCCGGCGTTCGGCGTCGGCTACGGATGCCGACCTGCCGTCCGAGATTCCGGCTTCGCAAACGGAGCTCGCGATGCTGAGCAACGTCTCCAGGAATACGTTCAGCCGCGTGGTGCGAGAGTTCTCGAGCCGTCGACTCGTGACCCTCGACTACAGGTCGCTGACCGTGAACGACCCTGCGCGACTGCGTGACATCGCGGATTCCGGCTGAGAACGCGCCGGGATTCTCGAGCAGCGACTACAGTTGGCACGCCCCTCGTACGACCGCTTCTGGCCGAACTGAGAAGTCCGCGAACGTCAGCTTTCCGTAAAGCTTCCGCGTCCTCGACGGCCGGTGATCCGGCTCACTCGGGCACGACGCGCCCTGCGCCGTGCGAGCCTTCAGGCCCGGCGGAAACTCGCGCAAGCGTCGTGCATAAGGCGAGCGCCTCAACCGAAATTGATCTTCGCCTCGAGGTTCGACCGCGAATCGGCGTTCACCAGCGCCTCCTCGAGCGCGACCTTGCCGTCGAGGAACAACCGGTGCAGCGCCGAATCGAAGCTCTGCATGCCCTTCTCGGCGCTGCGCACCAGCGACTCCTTCACGCCCACGACGTCGCCCTTCTTCACGAGTTCCTGCACGTGCGGGGTGTTGAGCAGCACCTCGATCGCAGCACAGCGCCTGCCGTCCTTCCCCATCACGAGCCGCTGGGACAGGATCGCCTTCAGGTACTGGGAGAGGTCGAGGAAGATCTGGGTATGCTGGTCGCGCGGGAACATGTTGATGATGCGGTCGAGCGTCTCGGCGGCATTGTTGGCATGCAGCGTTGCGAGGCACAGGTGGCCGGTCCCGGCGAAGGTGATCGCGTACTCCATGGACTCGCGGTCGCGGATCTCGCCGATCAGGATCACGTCGGGCGCGGCGCGCATCGCGCTCCTGAGCGCACGGTGGAAGGACTTGGTGTCGAGGCCCACCTCGCGCTGGTTGACGATCGACTTCTTGTTCGAGTGCAGGAACTCGATCGGGTCCTCGACCGACAGGATGTGGTCGGAGACGATCTCGTTGCGGTGGTTGATCATCGCGGCAAGCGAGGTGGACTTGCCCGAGCCGGTCGCGCCCACCATCAGCACCAGGCCGCGACGGAGCATCGCGAGATCCTTCATGATCTCCGGCAGGCCGAGATCCTCGAGCCGCGGCATGTCCGCGGTGATGTATCGCAGCACCATGGCCGGGTTGCCGCGCTGGTGGAAGACCGCAACGCGGAATCGCCCGAGGCCCGGCTCGGAGATCGCGAAGTCGATCTCGAGCTCCTGCTGGAAGTAGTCGATCTGCTCCTGGTTCATCAGGCCGTAGGCGGCCTGGCGCACCTGCTCGGGGGAGAGCACCTGGCGGTTGACCGGGATGATCTGACCCTCGATCTTGATCTTGATCGGCGCGTGCGAGGTGAAGAACAGGTCCGAGGCCTTCTTCTCGACCATCAGCTTGAACAGCGGCCGCGTGTTGAGCACGAAGTTGCGCGCCGTGCCGGCGCCGGCCGTGATGTCGCTCAGGGCGGGCTCGACCTCGGCGGTCGCCTCGCGGTCTTTCTCGCGCGGCATGGCCGGTCTACTCCTCTTCCTCGAGAATGCGCAGCGAACCGGTCTCCTCGAGGTGCGACTTGTCCGCCCGCTTGCTCTCGAGCTTGATGCGCAGGCGGATCTCGTTCTTGGAGTCGGCGTTGCGCAGCGCCTCCTCGTAGGCGATCACGCCAGCCTCGTAGAGGTCGAACAGCGCCTGGTCGAAGGTCTTCATGCCCAGCCGGTTCGACTTGGCCATGATCTCCTTGATCGCGCTCACCTCGCCGCGGAAGATCAGGTCGGCGATCAGCGGCGTGTTGAGCATCACTTCCATCGCCGCGATGCGACCCTTGCCCGCATCGCGCGGGATCAGGCGCTGCGCGATCATGGCGCGGATGTTCAGCGACAGGTCCATCAGCAGCTGCTCGCGGCGGTCTTCCGGGAAGAAGTTGATGATGCGGTCCATCGCCTGGTTGGCGCTGTTGGCATGCAGCGTCGCGAGCACCAGGTGGCCGGTCTCGGCGAACTGGATGCCGTACTCCATCGTCTCGCGATCGCGGATTTCGCCGATCAGGATCACGTCCGGCGCCTGGCGCAGCGTGTTCTTGAGCGCCATGTGCCAGCTGTCGGTGTCCACGCCCACCTCGCGCTGCGTCACGACGCAGTTGCGGTGGGTATGGACGTACTCGATCGGGTCCTCGATCGTGATGATGTGGCCGCGGGTCTTGTCGTTGCGATAGTCGAGCATCGCGGCGAGCGAGGTCGACTTGCCGGAGCCGGTGGCGCCGACCAGGATGCACAGGCCGCGCTTCGACAGCACCACTTCCTTGAGGATCGGCGGCAGATCGAGCTCGTCGATCGTCGGAACCTTGATGTTGATCGTGCGCAGCACCGCGCCGGTGAGCCCCATCTGCACGAACGCGCTGACGCGGAAGCGGCCGATGCCGGGCGGAGCGATCGCGAAGTTGCACTCCTTCGTCGCGTCGAACTCCTTGGTCTGGCGGTCGTTCATGATCGCACGCACCAGCAGCTGCGCCTGCTCGGGCGTCAGCGGCTGGCTGGTCTGCGGCCGGATCTCCCCGTCGACCTTGATCGCGGGCGGGAATCCCGCCGTGATGAAGAGGTCGGATCCGTCGCGCTCGACCATGCGGCGCAGCAGATCCTGCATGAGCTTGATGCCCTGTTCGCGTTCCATGATGCTCCCCCGCCGGCAGGACGAATCCCGCCTGCGGTCAGAAATCCTCCTTGTTCTGCGCCCTGAACCGGGCCTCTTCCTTGGTGATCAGACCCTTCTGCAGCAGCTCCTTCAGGCACTGGTCGAGCGTCTGCATGCCGGCCGCCTGGCCGGTCTGGATCGCCGAGTACATCTGCGCGATCTTGCCCTCGCGGATCAGGTTGCGGATCGCGGGGGTGCCGATCATGATCTCGTGCGCCGCGATGCGCCCGCCGCCGATGCGCTTCAGCAGCGTCTGGGAGATCACGGCGCGCAGCGACTCCGAGAGCATCGCCCGGACCATCTCCTTCTCGGCGGCCGGGAACACGTCCACGATCCGGTCGATGGTCTTCGCGGCGGAACTCGTGTGCAGCGTGCCGAACACGAGGTGGCCGGTCTCGGCGCCCGTGAGCGCGAGGCGGATCGTCTCGAGGTCGCGCATCTCGCCGACCAGGATCACGTCGGGATCCTCGCGCAGCGCCGAGCGCAGCGCCTCGCTGAACCCGAGCGTGTCGCGGTGGACCTCGCGCTGGTTGATCAGGCAGCGCTTCGACTCGTGCACGAACTCGATCGGGTCCTCGATCGTGATGATGTGGTCCGGCCGGTTGTCGTTGACGTAATTGATCATCGCCGCGAGCGTCGTTGACTTGCCCGATCCGGTGGGTCCCGTGACGAGCACCAGCCCGCGCGGCTGCATCGAGATGTCCTTGAAGGTCTTCGGCGCGTTCAGGTCGTCGAGCGACAGCACCACGGACGGGATGCTGCGGAACACCGCCGCGGCGCCGCGGTTCTGGTTGAACGCGTTGACGCGGAAGCGCGCGAGCTTGGGGATCTCGAAGGAAAAGTCGGTTTCGTAGAACTCCTCGTAGGCCTTGCGCTGCTTGTCATTCATGATGTCGTACACCATGCTGTGCACTTCCTTGTGCGTCAGCGGAGGCATGTTGATCCGCTTCATGTCGCCATCGACGCGGATCATGGGCGGGACGCCCGACGACAGGTGCAGGTCGGAGGCCTTGTTCTTGACGGCGAACGCCAGCAGCTGGGCAATGTCCACGGCCATCGGAATTTCCTTCGGGCCGCGCGCCGTGCCCGGAACAGGGCGGCTCGCGAGGCCGGCGGCAGTATAGATCAGCGCCCCGACCCCCAATATGTTAACGGCTCCGCAGTTCTCGCCCGCGAGACTGGCCGCAGTGCGTACGCGCATCGAGGCCGCGGCACGGCGCGCCGGTCGCGACCCGGGTACGGTACGGCTGGTGGCGGTCAGCAAGCAGCAGCCGGCCACCGCAGTCGCCGCAGCCGCCGACGCCGGGCAACAGGACTTCGGCGAGAACTACGTCCTGGAGGCAGTGGAGAAGATCGAGGCGCTGCGCGGCCGCCCGCTCACCTGGCACTTCATCGGCCAGCTGCAGGGCAACAAGACGCGCGAGGTCGCCGAGCGTTTCCAGTGGGTGCATACGCTGGACCGCGCGCGCATCGCGACGCGGCTCGACGCGCAGCGTCCCCATTACGCCGGACCGCTCGACGTGCTGCTGCAGGTACGGCTCGAGGACGAGCCGGGCAAGGGCGGCGTGTCGCCGGGGGCGCTGCCGCAGCTCGCCGACGCGGTGGGCCGGCTGCCGCGCCTGCGGCTGCGCGGATTGATGTGCATCCCCCCGCCGGCTGCGGACGAGGCCGCCCGGCGCGCGCCGTTCCGCCGGCTGCGGGAACTGCTCGAGGATCTCAACGCGCGCGGCCACGCGCTCGACACGCTCTCGATGGGCATGAGCGACGACCTCGAGGCGGCCGTGCTCGAGGGTGCGACCATGGTGCGGATCGGCACCGCGGTGTTCGGGCCGCGGTCCTGAGTCCGCGCAACTGAATCGGAGATCGGACGGATGCGCATCGCGTTCATCGGCGGCGGCAACATGGCGACCAGCCTGATCGGCGGCCTGCGCACGCGGGGCGCGGCGCCCGGCGACATCACGGTCGCGGACCCGGCGCCTGCACAGCTCGAGCGGCTGCAGCGCGAGTTCGGGGTGCGCGTCGCGGCCGACAACGCTGCGGCGGCAGGCGACGCCGATCTCGTGGTGCTGGCGGTCAAGCCGCAGGAGATGGCAACGGTCGCACGCGGCCTCGCCGCCACCTTCGCCGCACGTCGCCGCGTGGCCGTGTCGGTGGCCGCAGGTATCCGGCTGGCGAGCCTCACGGACTGGCTCGGAGGCGCGCCCGCAGTGGTGCGCGCGATGCCGAACCGCCCGGCGCTGATCGGCGCCGGCGTCACGGCGGCGATCGCCGCGCCGGGCGTCGAGCCGCGCGAGCGCGAGGCCGCCGCCGCGGTGCTCTCGGCGGTCGGCCCGCTGGTGTGGCTCGAGGACGAGTCGCAGATGGACGCGGTGACCGCGGTGTCGGGCAGCGGGCCGGCGTACTTCTTCCTGCTGATCGAGGCGATCGAGGATGCGGGCGTGTCGCTCGGGCTGCCGCGCGGGACGGCGCGGCTCCTTGCGGTGCACACCGCGCTCGGTGCCGGCCGCATGGCAGCCGAGAGCGGCGAGCTGCCCGCGCAGTTGCGCGAGCAGGTGACCTCGAAGGGCGGCACCACGGCGGCGGCGCTCGCGGTGCTCGACACGGCGGACTTCCGCGGCCTCGTGCAGCGGGCGATCATGGCGGCAGCGCGGCGCTCGACCGAGCTGGCGCGCGATTTCGGAAAGGGCTGAGCCATGGCGGCACTGCTGTTCCTCGTCGATGCGCTGCTGGGCCTGGTCGTGATGGCCTTTCTGCTGCGCCTGCTGCTGCCGCTGGTACGGGCTGACCTGCGCACGCCGATCGGCCAGGCGGTGCTGCGCTTCACCAACCCGCTGGTGATGCCGTTGCGCAAGGCGCTCGGGTCGGCCGGCCGGGTGGACCTGGCCTCGGTGGTGGCGCTGCTGCTCGTGCAGCTTGCAGCGACCGCAGCGGTGCGCCTGCTGGCGGGCGCCTCCCTGGCGCCCGGGGCGTTGCTGATTCGCGCGGCGGGCGACCTCGCGCAGCACGTGCTGCAGTTCTACTTCGTCGTCGTGCTGGTCTACGCGCTGCTCAGTTGGGTTGCGCCGGCGGGCCACGGCGGCGCGGCCCAGCACCTGCTCGGTCGACTCTGCGAGCCGCTGCTCGGTCCCGTGCGCCGCGTCGTGCCGCCGATCGCCGGCCTCGACCTCTCGGCGCTGTTCGTGCTGCTCGGGCTGCAGGCGCTGCAGATCCTGCTGCGCTGAGGATGGGGCGGTGCCCGCCGGACGACGCGACGGCGACGACCTCGTGATCGAGCTGCGCGTGCAGCCGCGCGCTTCGCGCAACGGCCTCGACGGCCTTCACGGCGGACGGCTGAAAGTGCGGCTGCAGGCACCTCCGGTGGACGGACGGGCGAACGATGCGCTGGTCGCGTTGATGGCCGAGGTCTTCGGCGTGCCGCGCGCGCGAGTCGTGATCGAGCAGGGACTCGCGGGGCGCGACAAGCGCGTGCGGATCCGAGGCGCCGGCGGGCTGCCGCGCGGCATCGCGGACCTGCTCGGCTGCGACTGATCCAGCCACGGCCCGCATCGCGCCGCGGACAGTTTCTTGAACTATAGTGACGGCGCCAGCGGCACCGGAGGTGCCGGATCCGAAGGGAGACACGATGATGAACCGCAGCATGTTTCGACTCTTCCCGTCGCTGCTCGCCTGCACGTTGCTCGCGCTCGCCGGCTGTGACGCGGGCGGGCCGCAGCCCGGTCAGGCGCAGACGGCCCTCCCGAGCGAGCCCACGCACCAGGACTTCGGCGAGTTCGAGCTGCACTACAACGCCGTGCGCACCGACGAACTCAGCGTCGCGGTGGCGCGCGCCTACGGCATCGAGCGCAGCGCGAACCGCGTGCTGCTCAACGTCTCGCTCCTGCGCAAGGGATCCGACGGCCGCTTGACCCCGGTGGACGGCACGGTCACCGCGAGCGCCTACAACCTCAACGGCCAGCTGAAGAATCTGGAGATGCGCCGCATCACGGAAGGCTCCTCCATTTACTTCATCGGCGAGGTCGGAATCAGCGGCACGGAGATCATGGTGTTCGACATCAGCGCGGCGCCGCTCGATCGCCCGGAGAAGTACGCGGTGCAGTTCAAGCGGGAGTTCGTCGCCGGCTGAGCGCTCCGGACCTGAAAAAAAAGCCTCCGGAGCATTTAATCAGCCTGCGGAGTTGTGCTATTTTCCGCGCGATCGAGTTCACGGGGCCAGCGGCCCGCGATACATCCACAGGAGACTTACTTAAATGGCAAAGAAGAGTTCCGCACCGACCAAGTCCGACATCCTCGCGGCGATTTCCAAGGACACGGGGCTGTCCAAGAAGCAGGTCAGCGGCGTGTTCGACTCGCTGAACACCATCATCCGCAAGAGCCTCAAGAGCCACGGCCTGTTCACGCTGCCGGGCCTCGCCAAGATGAAGGTCGTGAAGAAGCCCGCCACCAAGGCGCGCGAGGGCACCAACCCGTTCACGGGCGAGAAGATGACCTTCAAGGCCAAGCCGGCCAGCAAGAAGGTGCGCGTGATGCCGCTCAAGAACCTCAAGGGTTTCGTGAACTGAGCAGGCGCGATTTGCAGCCGGGGCGGCCCAGTGGCGCCCCGGTCGCTCCCCACTCCTGATCCTCGCCCGCCCGCGCCCTGCGGGTGTGAGCTATCCGGCGGCCGCCGCCGCGGACAGGAATCCAAGCACCACCGAGCGCAGTTCGCCCAGTCGGCCGTGGAAGAAGTGCTCCGCGCCCGGCAGCATCGCGAGTTGCGGGGGATCCTCGAATTCACCCGCCCACCGGCGCACCGCCCCCGCATCGACGAGTTCGTCGTGGTCGCCCTGCACGACCAGCCACGGGCAGCGCGGCCGCAACACCGGCGTGACGATGATGCGCCCGACCGGCGGCGCGACCGTCACCAGCGCGACGGGTGCGACGCTCGCCGCGGCCTGCAGCGCCACGGCGGACCCGAACGAGAACCCGGCGAGCCACAGGCGCTCGCAGCGCCAATTGGCGCGCGCCCAGGCGCAGACCGCGAGCGCGTCGTCGACCTCGCCGACGCCGCCGTCGTAGTGCCCGGCGCTCGCGCCGACGCCGCGAAAATTGAACCGAACGGTGGGAGTCCCGAGTTCCTGCATGGCTCGCGCCAGCGTGTGGACCACCTTGTTCTGCATCGTTCCGCCGTAGAGCGGGTGCGGGTGGCACACCACTGCGCAGATGCCGGGCTCCGCGCCCGCGGAGGGGTCCTCGATGCGCGCCTCAAGCGGCCCCGCCGGGCCCTCGATGGTCGCCGCACGGGGCACCGGGGGTCGGAATGTCGGCTGCACGTGCGACTCCGGAAGCGTGGCGCACAGTGTGCCAGAATCGCTGTCGCACCCACCGACACAGGCAGCAGGAGACGGCCATGCAACTGATGTCCTCGAGCTTCGGACACGGGCAGCGCATCCCCGGGGAGTTCGCCTTCGGCGTGCCGGACACCGCGCAGCACCTGCGCCTCGGGCCAAATCGCAACCCGCACCTGCGCTGGTCGGGGGTCCCGTCCGCAGCCCGCTCGCTGGTACTGATCTGCGTAGACACCGACGTGCCGACACGCGCCGACGACGTCAACCAGGAGGGCCGCGTCGTGCCCGCGAGCCTGCCGCGCGCCGACTTCCATCACTGGCTGATGGTGGACATCTCCACGGGCGTCTCCGAGATCGCAGCCGGCGCCTGCTCCGAGGGCATCGTCGCGCACGGCAAACAGTCGCCGGCCGGGCCCGCGGGCTCGCGCCAGGGGCTCAACGACTACACGCTCTGGTTCGCGGGCGACGCCGCGATGGCGGGGCAGTGGTTCGGCTACGACGGACCCTGCCCGCCGTGGAACGACGAGCTGCTGCATCACTACCACTTCGTGCTGTACGCGACCGACCTCGAACGCTGCCCCGTAGAAGGCCCGTTCACGGGCCAGCAGCTGCGCGCGGCGATCGCGGGCCACGTGCTGGCGGAGGCGCGGCTCACCGGCACCTACAGCCTCAATCCGGCCGTGCGTTGATCGCGGCGTGGAGCACGAACGCGCTCAGGGCGCGGCGAGCAGGTCGGGCGGTCCGAGTACGAACACCCCGCCGACGACGGCCATGAAGGCCACGAGCAACAGCAGGGTCACGACCACCGACCTTCCGTGTACGTGCACGAAGGCGCCCAGGTCGTCGAGATCGTCGAGGAGCTTTAGGATCCGATCCATGGAGGGGGGTCGCTGGAGATGCGTCCGGCCGTTCGCCGGGTCCGCAGGTCTAGTCTACCGGCGGTGGATTGCAGCCGCCTACTTCGGCTTGTCGAAGGCGCCGCGGGCCTTGCCGGCCCAGGTCTTGTAGCTCGAGACGCTATAGAGCGACTTGGCGATCACCGCTTGGCGCGATACCGGACCGGGCTGCTGCCGGACGCGGTCCAGCCAGGTGTTGTAGGCCTCCCAGCCCTCCGAGGCGGTGCCGAACTTGGTCCGCCGCCGGTCCATCTCGTCGGCCGGGCCGGGATCGGTCGGGCCTTGCGGTCGCGTCGGGTCTTTGCTGTCGCTCATGGTGCTCACTGCTCGCCTGCTGCCGAACCATACGGCAGCGACGGCCGCAGGGTCCGGCACTGGGTCACAGATAGAAGCGTTCAGGCGACGACGCGGTAGCAGGGACGGTAATCGGCCGAGATCTTCATGCGCCGCTGCCTGACGAACGAGTCGAGCAGCGCGTCGAGCGGCTTGAGCAGCTCCGGGTCGCCGTGGATCTCGAACGGCCCGCGCTGCTCGATCAGCCGGACGCCCGACTCCTTGACGTTGCCCGCGACGATGCCCGAGAACGCGCGGCGCAGCTGCGCGGCGAGGTGGTGCGGCTCCATGCCGCGGCGGATCTCGAGCGCGGCCATCGCCTCGTGCGAGGGCTCGAAGGGCTGCTGCAGCTCGTGGGGCACACCGAGCAGCCAGTTGAAATTGTAGGCGTCGCTGCGTCGGCGGCGGAACTCGCGCACCGCGTCCATGCCGCGCAGCATCTCGCGCGCCACCTCAGGAGGATCGTCGAGCACGATGCGGTAACACTGCCGCGCCGTCGGCCCGAGCGTGAGCGCGAGGAATTCGTCGATGCGGGCGAAGTACTCCGCGCTGCCCGCCGGGCCGGTGAAGACCACCGGGAACGGCTGCTCGGCGTTGTCCGGGTGCAGCAGGATGCCGAGCAGGTAGAGGATCTCCTCGGCGGTGCCCGCACCGCCCGGGAACACGACGATGCCGTGGCCGGTGCGCACGAAGGCCTCGAGGCGCTTCTCGATGTCGGGCAGGATCACCAGCTGGTTCACGATGGCGTTCGGCGGCTCCGCAGCCACGATGCCGGGCTCGGTGATGCCGATGTAGCGGCCGTCGCGGATGCGCTGCTTCGAATGCCCGATCGTGGCGCCCTTCATCGGCCCCTTCATGGCGCCCGGCCCGCAGCCGGTGCAGACGTTGAGCCCGCGCAGGCCGAGCTCGTAGCCCACGCGCTTGGTGTAGTCGTACTCCTCGCGGCTGATGGAGTGGCCGCCCCAGCAGACCACGACGTCGGGCCGCACGCGCGGCTTGAGCATTCCCGCATTGCGCAGGATGCGGTAGACCGCGTTGGTGATGCCCTGCGCCCCGGCGAGTTCGACGCTGCCGTGCTCGTACACCTCGCCGTGGATGTAGAGGATGTCGCGCAGCACCGCGAAGAGGTGCTCCTGGATGCCGCGCATCATGCGGCCGTCCACGAAGGCGCCCGCCGGCGCGTTGCGCAGGTCGAGCTTGATGCCCCAGGCCTTGCGCTCGATGCGGATGTCGAAGTCCGCGTAGCGCTCGAAGATGGCGCGCGCATCGTCGGTCTCGCCGCCGCTGTTGAGGACCGCGAGCGAGCAGCGGCGGTAGAGTTCGTAGAGGCCGCCGCGCGAGGAGTCGAGCAGGCGGTCGACCTCCTGCTGCGAGAGGTTCTCGAGGCTGCCGGTGGGCGTGACCCGTGCGTCGACCGAGTCCTGCTCCTCGGGCGCCGGCACCGACACCTCCGCGTGGCGCATCATGGTCGGATATCGATCGGCGTTCCGGTCCGGGTACGCAGCCAGATGTCCACCATGTCCGAGTTGCTCACGGCGATGCAGCCGTCGGTCCAGTCGTTGCGCGCGTAGTAGTCCCGCGGCTTGCGCGGCACGTTCGGCTGGCCGTGGATCATGATCAGGCCGCCCGGCCGCTGGCCCGCCTGCCGCGCCCGAGCGCGGTCCGCCTCGCTCGGGTAGGAGACCTCGAGCGACAGGAAGAACTCGCTGCGCGGATTGCGCCGCGCGAGGTGATAGCTACCCTCGGGTGTGCGGAAGTCGCCCTCGCGCAGCTTATGGCCGTATGGATTGAGCCCGAGCCGGACGGGATAGGCGGCGATCACCTCGTCGCCCCGGAGCAGCAACAGGCGCCGCCTGGCCTTCTCGACCACGATGCGCTCCGCCATCTCGAACCCGGAGGAACGACCGGCGGCCGCCTCCGGCAGCGACGGGCCTGCGCCCGCGGCGGGTGCGGCGGCCGTGCCGCCGACCCCGGAGACCGAACTGAACGGCGCCGCGGCCGGCGATGTCGGGCTTCGGACGGTTGCAGATCCGGCAGCCGGAACCGCCGCCGGCGTCGCAGCCGCGGGCGCGATCGCCGGTGCGGTGGCGGGTGCGGTGGCGGGCGCGGCAACAGGCGTGGTCACAGGCGCAGTGGTGAACGCCGGCTGGACGACCGTCGGGGTCTGCGTTGGCGCGGCTGTCGTCGCCGGCGCCACGGCAGGCTTCGGCGGCGGGAGGCTCGAAACGGATCCGAAGGACTGGGCGAGCACCGATCCAGCCGGCGCGAGGACGACGAGCGCCGCGACGAACGGCGCCAGGGAAGCGTGTGCTCTCGACATTGCGCGCGACTCTATCGTCTCGCGCGGTGCGCGGCCAGTGGAACCGTTCTCAGTTCAGCCGCACTTCGAATCGCCGCAGTTCAGGCAGGTCATGCAGCCGTCCATCATGACCACGGCCGCGGTGCTGCACTTGGTGCAGAGCTGGGCCCCCTGCGGGTAGTGGCTCTTGGCGAACGCGTCCTGCTGCTTCTGGCGCGCCTCGTACTCGGTGCGCTTGTCCTCGATGAGCTTCCGGCGGTGCTCGTCCATCTCCGGGTCGCGCAGCAGGCCGATGGACTGCAGGTGCTTCTCGATGACGTGGCCGAGCTCGGCGATGATCGAGGGCATGAACTTGCCGCCCGACTGCCAATAACCGCCGCGCGGGTCGAACACGGCCTTCAGCTCCTCGACGAGGAACGTGACGTCGCCGCCCTTGCGGAACACGGCGGAGATGATGCGCGTCAGCGCCACGATCCACTGGAAGTGGTCGAGGTTCTTCGAGTTGATGAAGATCTCGAACGGGCGGCGCTGCTCGTGCTCGGTGCCCTCGTTCAGCAGGATGTCGTTGATGGTCACGTACATCGCGTGATCGGACACCGGGGTCTTGATCTTGTAGGTGGAGCCCACCAGCATCTCCGGACGCTCGAGCTTCTCGTGCATCCAGATGACCTTGGAGTCGCGGGACTCGACCAGCGTCTCCTCCCGCTTTGCCTCGGGCTTGCCCTCGGCTTTCTCGCCGGGCTTCACGACCCGGTACTTGACGATCTTCGACCCGATCTTCTGAGCGCTCATGCCTTCTCTCTCTTCATTCGACGTGGCGCCGCCGCGGCGGCGCCTCAGAACTTGCCGTAATAGCCTTCCTTCAACGCGTCGTACAGGTTCGCCGCGGTGTGCATCTCGCCGTCGTACTCGACCTGCTCGTCGCCCCTGAGCGACACGTCGGTGCCGTCCTCGAGAGTGAACACGTAGGTGGTGCTCTTGAGGTCCTCCTCCTTGACCAGCACGCCCTGGAACGCCTCGGGGTTGAAGCGGAAGGTGGTGCAGCCCTTCAGGCCCTGCTCGTGCGCGTAGAGGTAGATGTCCTTGAAGTCGTCGTAGCGGTAGTCGGTAGGGACGTTCGCCGTCTTCGAGATCGAGGAATCCACCCACTTCTGCGCAGCCGCCTGGATGTCCACGTGCTCGCGCGGGGTGATGTCGTCGGCGGTCGTGAAGTACTCGGGCAGCTTCTCCGCGGGGTTGGTGCTGCCCGGCATCGCGCCCGGGTTCACCAGCTCGCGGTAGGCCAGCAGCTCGAAGGAGAACACGTCGATGCGCTCCTTGGTCTTGCGGCCCTCGCGGATCACGTTGCGGAAGTAGTGGTGCGCAAACGAGGGCTCGATGCCGTTCGACGCGTTGTTCGCGAGCGACAGCGAGATCGTACCCGTGGGCGCGATCGAGCTGTGGTGCGTGAAGCGTGCGCCGACCTCGGCGAGCCGGTCGACGAGCTCCGGCGCCGCACTCGCGACGCGCTGCATGTAGCGGCTGTAGCGGGCGTGCAGGACGCGCCCGGGCAGCTTCTGACCGGCCTTGATGCCGTCGCGCCGCATCTCGGGGCGTTTGCGCAGCATCTCGGGGGTGACCTCGAACTCCTCGAGCATGATGGGCGCGGGCCCCTTCTCCCCGGCGAGTTCGAGAGCGGCCTCCCAGCCGGCCAGCGCGAGTTCCTTCGAGACGCGCTCGGTGAATGCCACCGCGTCGCGCGAGCCGTACTTCATGCGCAGCATGGTGATCGTGGAACCGAGTCCCAGGAAACCCATGCCGTGGCGGCGCTTGCGCATGATCTCGTTGCGCTGCTGCTCGAGCGGCAGGCCGTTGACCTCGACCACGTTGTCGAGCATGCGCGTGAACACGCGCACCACCTTGCGGTACTCGTCCCAGTCGAAGCGCGCGTCCTCCGCGAACGGGTCGCGCACGAAGCTCGTCAGGTTGACCGAGCCGAGCAGGCACGATCCGTAGGGCGGCAGCGGCTGCTCGCCGCACGGGTTGGTGGCGCGGATGTTCTCGCACCACCAGTTGTTGTTCATCTCGTTGACGCGATCGACGAGCACGAAGCCGGGCTCGGCGAAGTCGTAGGTGGAGGACATGATCACGTCCCACATGCGCTTCGCGGGCAGGGTCTTGTAGACCTTGCAGAGCACGAGCCCCTCGTCGTTCGCGACGTAGCCGTTGGTGGTGGGCCATTCGCGCCAGACGAACCTGGCAGGATCGGCGACGTCGTGGCCCTCGACCTCGGCCGCGGTGACCGGGAAGGCGAGCTTCCACTCGCGGTCCTCGCGCACCGCCTTCATGAACTCGTCGGTGACGAGCAGCGAGAGGTTGAACTGCCGCAGGCGCCCCGCCTCGCGCTTGGCGCGGATGAACTCCATGGCGTCGGGGTGGCCGACGTCGAAGGTCCCCATCTGCGCGCCGCGGCGTCCGCCGGCGGAGGACACCGTGAAACACATCTTGTCGTAGATGTCCATGAACGACAGCGGGCCCGAGGTATAGGCTCCGGCGCCCGAGACGTAAGCGCCGCGCGGGCGCAGCGTCGAGAACTCATAGCCGATGCCGCAGCCGGCCTTGAGCGTGAGGCCCGCCTCGTGGACCTTGCGCAGGATGTCGTCCATCGAGTCGCGGATCGTGCCCGAGACCGTGCAGTTGATCGTCGAGGTGGCCGGCTTGTGCTCCTGCGCGCCCGCGTTGGAGGTGACGCGGCCCGCCGGGATCGCGCCGCGGCGCAGCGCCCAGAGGAACTGCTCGTACCAGTGCTCGCGCAATCCCTCCGGCTCGACGTCGGCGAGTGCCCGGGCGACACGCTTGTAGGTGTCGTCCATGGAGCGGTCGAGCGGCGTCCCGTCCTTGGCGGTCAGCCGGTACTTCTTGTCCCAGATGTCCAGGGACGCTTCCTGATACGGGATGCTGCGGGCATCCCGCGACTCAATCTTCACGGCAGTGCTCATTGCGGCGACACGGCTCCGGCTTCATCGTTGTTAGTCGGCGGAACGGCTCGATCCCTCCCGGACGACCTCGCGCCCCGCAAACGCGGGGCGGCGGGCACCCGACTGACCCCCTGCGTCCCGGCCCGGACCGTTCCGCGATCCCCCGGGGAGCGCATCGTGCCGGACACAACATGTGGGGTCAGGCCGGCAAGGTTAGGCAGGCATGCGAACCTCGTCAACCGCTTTGTTCGCCGCGCCGCGGCAATTTTTTTCATTTGTAAATCATTAGGTTAAGCGCCAGCTGTCGCCGGCCCACGAGATGCCCGAATCGGCCGCCGCGTCAAGCCCGGCGCCGACGCGACGACACAACATCTTGTGTCCACCGACCGGCCACTGGAAATCCACAGCTTACGCACATCCGGCCGGCGGGAACCGCTCCGCCCAGGCCTGGTCCGTGCCTCGGGAACTCCCGCGCCCGGCGATCGGTCTGATTCGGTCGCTGAGCTGCATCGCCGCCCGGACCGGGCGAACCCGACTGGTAGACTCGCGGCCCGCCGCACCCCCATCGAACTCGCAGGTTTTCCGAATGAAACTGCCCCGAATCCTCGCCGCGACGCTGCTCTGCGCGTTCGCCCCGCTCGCCTCCGCCCAGCTGCCGGCGCAGGTGGGCGACACCCCGGTCCCGTCGTTGGCGCCGATGGTGAAGCGGGTCTCCCCGGCGGTGGTCAACATCGCGACGCGGGGCACGGTGCAGGAGCAGAACCCGCTGCTGAACGACCCCTTCTTCCGCCGCTTCTTCGATGCGCCGAACACCCCGCGGCAGCGCGAGTTTCAGAGCGCGGGCTCGGGCGTGATCGTCGACGCGAAGCAGGGCTACATCATCACCAACGCCCACGTCATCGAGAACGCCGACGAGATCACGGTGACGCTGCTCGACAACCGCTCGCACACGGCGAAAGTGGTCGGCAAGGACCCGGGCTCGGACGTGGCCCTGCTCAAGGTGCAGGCGACGAACCTCGCCTCGATCCCGCTCGCCGATTCCGACCGCATCGAGGTCGGCGACTTCGTGGTCGCGATCGGCAATCCATTCGGCCTCGGCCACACCGTCACCTCGGGCATCGTCAGCGCGCTCGGCCGCTCCGGCATCAACCCGGAGGGCTACGAGGATTTCATCCAGACCGACGCCTCGATCAACCCTGGCAACTCCGGCGGCGCGCTCGTGAACCTCGATGGCGAGCTCGTGGGCATCAACTCCGCGATCCTGTCGCGCACCGGCGGCAACATCGGCATCGGTTTCGCCATCCCGGCCAACATGATGAAGGCAGTGATGGCGCAGCTCGTGAAGTTCGGCGAGGTCAAGCGCGGCGTGCTCGGCGTCAACATCCAGACGCTCACCCCCGACATCGCCGAAAGCATGGAGCTCGGCAACGTGCAGGGCGCTCTTGTTTCGCAGGTCGTCGACGGCTCGGCCGCCGAGAAGGCCGGCATCCGCGCCGGCGACGTGGTGACGGCGATCAACGGCCGGCCGGTGAAGGATGCCGCAGCCCTGCGCAACGCGATCGGCCTCCTGAGTGTCGGCGACCGCGTCACCGTCGCCCTGCTGCGCGACGGCAAGCCGCAGCGCGTCACTGCGGTGATCAGCGGGAGCCAGGCAGCCACCCAGGCCGGCGAGCCGGGACCGGGAAGCGGCGCGGCGGGCACCCACAGCGGCCTCGAGGGCGCGGACCTCGCCGACGCCCAGGGCGGCGGCGTGCTGCTGCGGGCCGTGGCCGAGGGCAGCCCGGCGGCCCAGCGTGGACTGCGCACCGGCGACGTGATCCTCGCGGTGGGCCGCTCGCGCGTCGCGAACCTCGCGGAGTTCCGCCGCGCCACCTCTGGCGCCGCGGCATTCGTCGTGCAGCTGCGGCGCGGCAACGCGATGCTGGTGATTCCGATCCGCTGACGGCCGCGGGACACCGGTCGCGGGCCCGCCGGGCGGCGGTTCGCGCTATGGCGGCGTGCGCGAGCACACCGTCGCGTGCCGCTGCACCGGCGGCAGCCCCGCCAGGGTCTCGGCGCGCGCGTAGAACGCGGCCATCGAGTCCGTCGCGAGCAGCTCGCGCTGCAGGCCGGGCACGCAGTCGTGGTAGGTCGCCACCGCCGCGAGATGCGCATTGTTGAGCGTGCGCGCGAACCACGCGTCGTAGCCGGCGTAGCCGCCCCAGTGCGCACGCAGCAGTGTGTACTCGAACTTGAGCCGCCCGAACTCGCGCTGCTTGTCCACCGCCATCCGGGCCGCCGGCAGGTCCGATGCGTACAGGCGCTGCAGCCGCTCGCGCGCCGCGCGCAACAGCGCCGCAAACTCGGCCTCGCGGACCAGGCCCGCATGGAAGCGCTCGAGCTCCGCGGCCTCGCCGCGCACGAGCAGCCAGCGTCGCACGCCCTCCTGCTCGACCACGCTCGCGAACGCCTCGTTGAACTCGCTGTCGCCGGGAACGTAGAGCCGCTCGTGCGCGAGTTCGTGGAAGATCGTCCCGACCAGCCGCGTGTCCCGCCAGCCGAGCATCGTGTTGAACAGCGGGTCGGGCAGGTGACCGAGCGTCGAGTAGGTCGCGACCCCGCCCACCGTCACGTCGTCGCCACGCGCGGCGAAGCGCTGCGCCGCAGCCCGGGCCTGCGTTTCCTCGAAGTAGCCGCGATAGGCGACGCAACCGGCGACCGGAAAGCACCACTGCCGCGGCTGGACCGAGAACTCCGGCGCGGCGACCACGTTCCAGACTGCATAGTCCCGGCCGAGGTCCGCATAGCGGCGATAGCTGCGCGCGTCGGGAAGGCCGAGTTCGCGCACCGCGAACTCCCGGGCCTCGACCGCCAGGTCGAGCCGCGCGCGTACCGCGGCCGGAGTCGCCGGATCCGCGACCACCTCGGGAATCGGCCGGCTGCGCGCGAGCACCTCGCCCTGCCCCGCCGCCGCCTGCGACAGGTAGCAGCCCGACAGCGTGGCGGCCGCCGCGGCCGCGGCCAGCGCCCGCAGGGCCCGTGCTGCGGACGTCCGGCCGCCGGGGGCTTCCGCTACGATTCCCGCCATGGACATCTACCTCGTCGGCGGCGCAGTCCGCGACCGACTGCTCGGCCGACCCCACGTCGAGCGTGATTTCGTGGTCGTCGGCGCGACGCCGGAGGAACTGCTCGCGCTCGGCTACCGGCCCGTCGGCAAGGACTTTCCGGTGTTCCTGCACCCCGGGACCGGCGAACAGTACGCGCTCGCCCGCACCGAGCGGAAGACCGCTCCAGGCTACTACGGCTTCGCGACGCGCTTCGCCCCCGACGTGACGCTGGAGCAGGATCTCGCACGCCGCGACCTCACGATCAACGCGATGGCCGAGACGGCCTCGGGCGAGGTGATCGATCCCCACGGTGGCCGTCGCGACCTCGACGCGCGCCTGCTGCGCCACGTCTCGCCGGCGTTCGTCGAGGACCCGCTGCGGGTGCTGCGGGTGGCGCGCTTCGCGGCCCGCTACGCGCCGCTGGGCTTCACCGTTGCGCCGGAGACCCTCGATCTGATGCGCGAGATCGTGGCCTCGGGGGAGATCGCCGCGCTGGTGCCGGAGCGCGTCTGGAACGAGACCGAGCGGGCGCTCGGCGAGGCGCAGCCCGTCGAGTACTTCGAGGTGCTAAGGGCCTGCGGTGCACTCGCGGCGGTATTCCCCGAGATCGCGGCGTTGTGGGGCGTGCCGCAGCCCGAGCGCTGGCATCCGGAGATCGACACCGGCGTGCACACGATGCAGGTGCTCGAGGTCGCCGCCGAGCTCTCGCCCGACACCGCCGTGCGGTTCGCCGCGCTGGTGCACGACCTGGGCAAGGGCCTCACGCCACGCGCCCAATGGCCGCGCCACGTCGGCCACGAGGAGGCCGGCGCGCGCCTGATCGAGCGCATGGCAGAGCGCCTGCGCGTGCCGAACGAACACCGCGAGCTCGCGGTGCTGGTCGCTCGCCACCACGCCCGGGTGCATCGCGTCGCCGAGCAGCGCCCGGGCACCGTGCTCGAGCTGCTCGAACTCACCGACGCCTTCCGCCGTCCCGAGCGCTTCGAGCGCCTCCTGCTCGCCTGCGAGGCCGACGCGCGCGGCCGCGGGGCCGAGCTGCGCGCGCTGCCCTACGCGCCGGGGGCGCAGCTGCGCGCGGCACGCGCGGCCGCCGCGTGCGTGCGCCTCGATCCCGCGACCCTGGAGCGCGAGCCGGGACCCGTCATCGCCGAGCGCCTGCGCGCGGCACGCATCGAGGCGATCCGCTCGCTCAACCAGGCCTGAGCACCGTCCGCCGGGCCGGCTACAGCGTGCGGCGCAGGTCCCGCACCGCGAAGCCGCGCAGCGGCAGGTCGCAGCCCTTCGCGAGCGCCATGACCTTGAAGCGCTCGCCCATCTCCCCCGGCAGCGTGAGCAGCATCGCCTGCCGCGAGAGGTTCACGCGGCTCGCGAGATCCAGGTCCGCAACGTGCGTGACGAAGCCGCCGAGGTCGTTGCCGATCAGGAAGTGCGCCTGCGTCGCGTAGCCCGCCACGGCGAGGCCGGCCGCCTCGGCCGACTCCGCGACGGCCGTGAAGTCCACCCAGGCCGTGATGTCCTGCAGTCCGGGGCGCGCAAACGGATCGTCGTGGAAGCGATGGCGGACGTGGCACAGCAGCGTGCCGTCGCTGCGCTCCGGCGCGTAGTACTCGCGCCGCGGCAGGCCGTAGTCCACGAACAGCATCAGCCCGCGCGCGAGCGAGCCGGCGAGCGAGGCGAGCCAGTCGCCGAGCCCGAGGTTCACCTCGGAGGCGTAGCCCTCGGGCCAGGTCGCGCCCGCTTCGCGTTCGATGCGGCGCACGGCCGCAACCAGCCGTGCCGGCGCTGCGGCCTCGGACCACTGCAGGCGCCCGTCGCGGCAGGCGACGCCCAGCGCATGCACGGCGCCGCCCCGCATCACGAAGCGCTCGACGGGCAGGGCGTCGAGCACCTCGTTCGCCACCACGACGCCGTCGAGCGACTCCGGCAGCCGGTCGAGCCATTCGATGCGATCGAGGAGGTGGGGCACGGCGTCGGCCAGCGTCGCGCGCTGGCGATCGCGCAGGTCGGCGCTCACGTCGAGGATGCGGTAGCGGTGCGGTAGAGCGCCGCGGCGCTCGAGCTCGCCGAGGATCCCCGCGGCCATCACGCCCGAGCCCGCGCCGAGCTCGAGCAGGTCGCCGCCGCCGAGCGCGCGCAGCACTTCCTCGCACTGCAGGGCGAGGCAGCGACTGAACACGGGCGCCACTTCCGGGGCGGTCACGAAGTCGCCCGACGCGCCGAGCTTGTGCGCGCCGGCGCTGTAGTAGCCGAGGCCCGGCTCGTACAGCGCGAGCTGCATGTAGCGCGCGAAGCCGATCCAGCCGCCCGCAGCCGCGATCTCCTCCCGCAGGCGCGCCTCGACGCGGGCCGCGTGCGCCGATTCCTCGGGCGTGAGCGGCGGCAGTTCGAGCGGCACGCTCACGGCGCGAATCCCGCGGTCGCGACAGGGCGAAGCGGGTTCGGTATCGTCGGCTCCGCCGACCGCTGCAGGCAGACTGCGACCGATAAATGGACAGCCCACTCCCCCTCGACGGACGCGTCGTGCTCGTCACCGGCGGCGCCAGGCGCCTCGGCGCCGCGATCGGCCGCCGGCTGCACGCCGCGGGTGCGAATCTCGTCGTTCACTATCACCAGTCGCAGGCCGCGGCGGACGCGCTGGTTGCGGAACTCGAGGCGTTGCGCGGCGGCTCGGCCCACGCCGTCCGCGGCGACCTGCACGACGTCGAGCGCCTGCCCGGGCTCGTCGCGGCCACGCTCGAGCGATTCGGCCGGCTCGACGTGCTGGTGAACAACGCCTCGAGCTTCTACCCGACCCCGGTGGGCACGATCACCGCGGCGCAGTTCGACGACCTCCTGGGCACCAACCTGCGCGCCCCGCTGTTCCTGTCGCAGGCCGCCGCACCCGCGCTGCGCGCCACGCGCGGGCTGGTGATCAACATGGTGGACATCCACGGCAGGCGCCCGCTCAAGGCCCACCCGGTGTACTGCGCCGCCAAGGCGGGGCTCGTGATGCTCACGAAGTCCCTGGCGCGCGAACTCGGACCCGAGATCCGCGTGAACGGCATCGCGCCGGGTCCGGTGCTGTGGCCTGAGCGCGACCTCGAGGCGTCCCTGAAGGACGAGATCATCGCCAGGACCGCGCTCAAGCGGCCGGGCTCGCCGGAGGACATCGCGCGCGCGGCGCATTTCTTCGCCGTGGACGCGCCCTACGTCACCGGGCAGATCCTCGCGGTCGACGGCGGCCGTAGCCTCTGAGACCGGTGCGCGGACATCCGCGCTGGCGCGGCGCCGGCGATCGCTCATGCACGCTGCGGGTCGGCCGGCCAGCCGAGATCCACCGCCTCGAGCGCATGCGCGTCGCGCGGGAATTCCTCCCACAGCGTGGCGAGCGTGACGCCGAGCGTCGGGTGGACGCGCCCCGGCTCGAGCTCCGCCGCGGGCGCGAGCATGTAGGCGCGGCGCACGAGGTCCGGGCGCGGCAGCACGAGCCCCGGCTCGTCGCAGACGCGCTCGCCGTAGAGCAGGATGTCGAGGTCCATCGAGCGCGGCGCCCACTTCGGCGCGTCGCGCGCGCGCCCGCAGAGGCTCTCCGCCTCGTGCAGCCGCTCGATCACCGTACGCACGTCCTGGTCCGTGTCGAAGGCGACCACGAGGTTCACGAAGTCCTCGCCCTCGAAGCCGACCGCACGGTTGCGGTAGGCCCGGGACGCGCGCAGCGACGGGTAGTGGCGGGCCAGCGCGCCGAGCGCGCGGCGCAGGTTCGCGACCGGTTCGATGTTGCTCCCGGCCGCGACCAGCACCGTCGTCACGCGGCGCCCGCCCCACTGGCGTAGTCCTCGCGGCGCCGCTCGATCAGGATTCCGACGTCGCGCGCGCCACGGATCGCGCCCTGCTTGTTGAGCCGCACCTTGACCCACGGCACGTCGAACTCGGTCACGACGATCTGCGCGATGCGCTCGGTGAGCGTTTCCACCAGCTGGAACTGCGACTCGCCCACGAACCCGAGCAGTCGCTTGGCGACCCGCTTGTAGTCGAGCGTGTCCTCGATCGAGTCGCTGGTGGCGGCGCGGCGGATGTCGGCGCCCATCTCGAGGTCGATGACGAGCTTCTGCTTGACGCGCCGCTCCCAGTCCCAGATGCCGATGATGCATTCGGTCGTGAGGCCGGAGAGGAAGATGACGTCCATGGGCGTGCGGCTCGCGGATGATTGAAGGTGGGATCGTGACCGGACCTGACGCGCTTCGCTAGGGCGACGCGACGGCCGGCGGCACGAGCCCGGCCAGCGGCCAGCGGGCGCGCGCCCGGATGGCGAGGTCGTCGCGCTGGCCTGCGGCGAGGCGCAGGTGGCCGAGCAGCGCGATCATCGCGGCGTTGTCGGTGCAGAACTCGACGCGCGGGTAGACCACGCGCACGCCGCGGCGCTCGCCCATCGCGCGCACGCGCTCGCGCAGGCGGCGGTTCGCGCCCACGCCGCCTGCGACCACGAGCGTGCGGACGTCGGTGGCCCCGAGCGCCCGGGCGCACTTGATCACCAGCGTATCCACCACCGCCTCCTCGAAGGCACGCGCCGCGTCGGCGCGGTCCTGTTCGTCGAGGTCGCGACCGCGCAGCGCCACGACCACCGCGGTCTTGAGGCCGCTGAAGCTGAAGTCGAGGCCCGGGCGGTCCGTGAGCGGCCGCGGGAACCGGAACACGTCCGGCCGGCCGCGCTCGGCGAGTGCGGCGAGCTGCGGCCCGCCGGGGTAGCCGAGGCCGAGCAGCTTGGCGGTCTTGTCGAAGGCCTCGCCCGCCGCGTCGTCGAGCGACTGGCCGAGGATCTCGTAGCGCCCGACACCCTCGACCCGCGCGAGCAGCGTGTGCCCGCCCGAGACCAGCAGCGCGACGAACGGGAACGCCGGCGGGTCGGCCTCGAGCAGCGGCGCGAGCAGGTGGCCCTCCATGTGGTGGACGCCGAGGCACGGCAGTCGCCAGGCATAGGCCAGGCTGCGGGCCACCGCGGCCCCCACCAGCAGCGCGCCAACGAGGCCCGGACCGCTGGTGTAGGCGACCCCCCCGAGGGCGGCGGGACCGCCGCTCGAATCGAGCACTTTCCCGAGCAGGGGCAACAGCTTGCGCAGGTGGTCGCGGGAGGCGAGCTCGGGGACGACGCCGCCATAGGCCGCGTGCAGGTCCACCTGGCTATGGACCTCGTGGGCGAGCAGGCCCGCGTCGCCGTCGTAGACGGCCACGGCGGTCTCGTCGCAGGAGGTCTCCAGTCCCAGCACCCGCATGCTTTGCAATTCTCCCGGGCAGTCTCTAAAATTCGCGGTCCTTTTTGCCGGCAGCGCACCCTCAGGGGTCGCGGCCGGTTGTCCAGACCCTCGACGAGGTTTCGATGCCCAGCGTCCGCATTCGTGAGAACGAATACTTCGATGCCGCCCTGCGCCGGTTCAAGCGTGCCTGCGAGAAGGCCGGCGTGCTCACCGAGCTGCGGCGCCGCGAATTCTACGAGAAGCCCACCCAGGAGCGGAAACGCAAGAAGGCCGCCGCGGTGAAGCGTCACCAGAAGCGCGGCATGCGCGACGTCGGCGCTCCGCGCGTCCGCAACTACTGACCTCTCCCGTCCCGTGACGCTCAAGGAGCGCATCACCGAGGACATGAAGGCCGCCATGCGGGCCTCCGAGAAGGAGCGCCTCTCCACCATCCGCATGGTGCAGGCCGCGATCAAGCAGCGCGAAGTGGACGAACGCATCGTCCTCGACGACGCGCAGGTGATCGCGGTGCTCGAGAAGATGGTCAAGCAGCGCAAGGAATCGATCGTCCAGTTCGAGCAGGGCGGCCGCACCGACCTCGCCGACCGGGAAAAGGCCGAAATCGTCCTGCTGCAGTCCTACCTGCCGGCCCAGCTCTCCGAGGCCGAGATCGACGCGCTCGTGAAGGACGCCATCGCCGCCACGGGCGCCGCGTCCGTCAAGGACATGGGTAAGGTGATGGGTGTCGTGAAGGCCAGGGCGGCCGGCCGCGCCGACATGGGCGCGGTGAGCGCCCGCATCAAGGCAGCCCTCTCCGGCTGATCCGGCCGCTGCGCGCCGGTCGCGGCCCGGCTTCGTTCGCTCCCCCGTTCGACTGCCGACTCGCGCGGCTCGGCGCCTTGCGAGGCTCGCGGCCCGACCCCACTATCGCGCAATCGCCAATCGCCAATCGCATCCCCGTGGCCGGCCGCATTCCCCAGCACTTCATCGACGAGCTGATCGCGCGCACCGACATCATCGAGGTGATCGGCAGCCGCGTGCAGCTGAAGCGCGCCGGGCGGGAATACAAGGCCTGCTGCCCGTTCCACGACGAGAAGACGCCGTCGTTCACGGTGAGCCCCGACAAGCAGTTCTTCCACTGCTTCGGCTGCGGAGCGCACGGCACCGCGCTCGGGTTCCTGATGGAGTACGACCACACCAGCTTCGTCGAGGCGGTCGAGGATCTTGCCGCGCGCGCCGGCCTCGAGGTGCCGCGCGAGGGCGGCGCCGCGGCGCCGCAGCAGCCGCACGACGAGCTCTACGTCGCACTCGAGCGCGCCGGCCTGTTCTTCCGCCAGTCGCTGTCCGGCGAGCCGCGCGCGCGCGACTACCTCGCGCGACGCGGGCTCACGGCCGAGATGATCGCAGCGCTTCGGGATCGGCTACGCGCCGCCGCGCTGGGACGCCCTCCTCGACCGATACGGAGGTACCGACGACGAACGCCAGGTGCTGCTGCGTGCCGGCCTCGTCATCGAGCGGCAGGCCGACGCAGAGCGCGGCACGGCACCCGGGTTCTACGACCGCTTCCGCGACCGGGTCATGTTCCCGATCCGCGACACGCGCGGCCGCACGATCGGCTTCGGCGGCCGCGTGCTCGACCAGGGCGAGCCCAAGTACCTGAACTCGCCGGAAACCGAGCTGTTCCACAAGGGCCGCGAGCTCTACGGCCTGTTCGAGGCGCGGCAGGCGACGCGCAGCCTGCAGCGGCTGCTGGTCGTCGAGGGCTACATGGACGTCGTCAGCCTGCACCAGGCCGGCGTGAGCTACGCGGTCGCCACGCTCGGTACCGCGACAACGCCCGATCACCTGCAGCGGATCTTCCGCCTGGTCGGCGAGGTCGTGTTCTGCTTCGACGGTGACCGCGCCGGCCGCGCCGCGGCGTGGCGCGCCCTCGAGAACGCCGTGGGCGAGGTGAAGCAGGGCCGCCAGGTGCGATTCCTGTTCCTGCCCGACGGCCACGACCCCGACACGCTGGTGCGGGAAGAGGGCGCCGCGGCGTTCGAGGCGCGGCTCGCCGACGCGTTGCCGCTGTCGGACTATCTGATCCGGGAACTCTCCTCGCGTACCAACGTGGCGAGCGTGGACGGGCGGGCGAAGCTCGTGGAACTCGCCCGCCCGCTGGTGCGGCGCATCCCGTCCGACGTGTACCGCGAGCTGCTGGTCGCGCAGCTCGCGGAGGTCGTGCGCATGCCGGCCGGGCGGCTCGCCGAACTGCTGGAGTCCGGGGACGCATTGCCGCCCCCGGCACCGGCAGCTGCCTCCGGGCCCTGGCGCGCGCGACCACTGCCCACCGTGGCGGGCGGACGCGGCAACCTCGTGAGGCAGGCGATCAGTCTGCTCGTGCACTTCCCGGCTGCGGGCGCCTCGGTGCCGGTCCGCGACGACCTCGCGGTCCTCGATCGCCCCGGCGTGCCGCTGCTGCTCGACCTG
This sequence comes from uncultured Gammaproteobacteria bacterium, assembly GCA_963707145.1. GTDB lineage: Bacteria > Pseudomonadota > Gammaproteobacteria > Steroidobacterales > Steroidobacteraceae > RPQJ01. The sequence goes on along the minus strand of CAVPOQ010000009.1, from coordinate 245,806 downwards.
CTCGCGCAGCTTCGGGAGGACCCGGTGGCCACGACCGGCGCGCTGCTCGAGCGGTGGCGGGAGCGGCCCGACTACCCGCACCTCGCGAAGCTGGCGGCCGGGGAGTGCCTGGTCCCCGACGCCACGGCGGCCGCCGCCGAGATCCGCTCGGCACTGGACGGTCTGCTGAACGAGCACCTGCTCGGGCGGCTGCAGGCGCTCGAGGAGAAGGCCCGGGGTGAGCCGCTTACCGCGGCGGAGAAGGCGGAAATGCAGGGACTGCTCCGTGCCCGGGTGCAATCCGCACGGTCCGCGGCGCCGAAATGACGACACGAGTCAGCCGCTGCGGCGTGCTATGATTCCGCTCTTTTTTTCACCCCCCTCCCTTTCCTGAGGCGCCCATCTTGAGCAAGACGGCACGCAAACAGGCCACCAAGGCTCCGACGCGCAAGACCCCGGCCGCAAAGGTGGCCCCGAAGCGGCCCGCCAAGGTCGTCGCCGCACCGGCCAGGACCAGGCCCGCCAAGGCGCCGGCGAAGCCCGCCCGGCAGCCGGCCCGAGCCACGCGCAAGCCCGCGACGGCACCCGCCCGCAAGGCCGCCGCATCCCGACCGGCGGTCAAGGCGGTTCCCAAGGCGCCGGCCCGGGTCGCGCCTGTGAAGCACGCACCAGTCTCGAAGGCCGCCCCGCCGGTTGTCCAGCCGGCGGCCGCCGCCAGGACTTTGCCGGGCAAACCGGCCAAGCCGTCCGCCGCCGGGGCCGCGCCGCCGTCGGTCGAGAAGCCGGTTGCCCTCAAGACGGTCGCCGGCAAGGTCGTTGCCCAGAAATCCCGCCGGGAGGGCAAGGGAGGCTCGGAGCGCATCGAGGTCAACGCACTGCCGCCCAGCACGCCCGAGGACCGCCAGTCGCAGCTCAAGCTGCTGATCGGTCGCGGCAAGGAACAGGGTTTCCTCACCTACGCCGAGGTCAACGACCACCTGCCGTCCGAGATCGTCGATCCGGAGCAGATCGAAGACATCGTGCAGATGATCAACGACATGGGCATCCCGGTGTACGAGAAGGCACCGGATGCCGAAGCGCTGCTGCTGCGCGAGCCGGTGGTGGCCGACGAGGAAGCGGCCGAGGAAGCCGCCGCGGCCCTCGCGACCACCGTCGATGCCGAGTTCGGCCGCACCACCGACCCGGTGCGCATGTACATGCGCGAGATGGGCACGGTCGAGCTCCTCACGCGCGAAGGCGAGATCGCGATTGCGCGCCGCATCGAGGAAGGCCTCGAATCCGTGCGCCGCGCGCTCGCTTCCTACCCGCCGACCTACGAGCTGGCGTTGCGCACCTATGAGCCCCTGAAGGGCGGCCAGGGTCGCCTCGCCGACATCATCGTCGGCTTCGTCGACCCGAACGCGCCCGACGTGATCGCCGAGCCGGTGAACCCGAAGCTCGCGGCCGCCAAGGAAGTGACCGAGGAGGAGGAAGAGGCGGAAGGCGCCGAGGACGAAGAGGCCGTGGACACCGGCCCCGACCCCGAGGAGGCCGCCCGGCGATTCGCCTCGATTGCCAGGCTCTACGCACAGGTGCTCAAGGCGCTCGACGACAAGGGCGGCCGCGACCCGCGCACCGTCAAGCTGCGCAAGAAGCTCGCCGACGAGTTCAGGGAGCTCAAGCTCGCGCCGCGCATGTTCGAGCAGCTGATCGGCCAGTTGCGCATGCACCTCAACGAGATCCGCGGCATCGAGAAATCGGTGATGCAGCTGTGCGTCCGCGACGCCGGCATGCCGCGCTCGGACTTCATCGAGACCTTCCCGCGCAATGAGACCAACCTGCACTGGCTCGACAAGCACGTGCGCGCCAAGCGCAAGCACTCCGCGGCGCTGGGCCGCCTGCGCGAGGCCGTCGAGAAGCACCAGAACAAGCTGCGCGACGTCGAGAAGCGCGCGCACCTGACGATCGGCGAGATCAAGGAAATCAACCGCGAGATCGCCGTCGGCGAGGCGCAGGCGCGGCGCGCCAAGAAGGAAATGGTCGAGGCCAACCTCCGCCTCGTGATCTCGATCGCCAAGAAGTACACGAACCGCGGCCTGCAGTTCCTCGACCTCATCCAGGAAGGCAACATCGGCCTGATGAAGGCCGTGGACAAGTTCGAGTACCGTCGCGGCTACAAGTTCTCGACCTACGCGACGTGGTGGATCCGCCAGGCGATCACGCGCTCGATCGCCGACCAGGCGCGCACCATCCGCATCCCGGTGCACATGATCGAGACCATCAACAAGCTCAACCGCATCTCGCGGCAGATGCTGCAGGAGATGGGCCGCGAACCGACGCCCGACGAGCTCGCGGTGCGCATGGAGATGCCCGAGGACAAGGTGCGCAAGGTCCTCAAGATCGCCAAGGAGCCGATCTCCATGGAGACGCCGATCGGCGACGACGAGGACTCGCATCTCGGGGACTTCATCGAGGACACCTCGGTCGAGTCGCCGATCGAGTCGGCCACGACGCAGTCGCTGCGCGAGACCACGCACGCCGTGCTTGCCGGCCTCACGCCGCGCGAGGCCAAGGTGCTGCGCATGCGCTTCGGCATCGACATGACCACGGACCACACGCTCGAGGAAGTCGGCAAGCAGTTCGACGTCACCCGCGAGCGCATCCGGCAGATCGAGGCCAAGGCGCTCAGGAAGCTCCGCCACCCGAGCCGCAGCGAGCAGTTGCGGTCGTTCCTCGAGGACTGAGGGGCCCCACCGTCCGTCGAGGAGAAGAGGCCCCGCAAGGGGCCTCTTCAGTTCCGGGGCACCGCGGCGGAGGATCGCGGGGGATCCGACGCCGCCTTCGCGAAGTACCGCGCGGCCGCCGCGTGCAGCGGGATCGTGACACCGTCGAGCGCACGCTCCTTCGACAGTCGTGTCGCCTGCACTCCGGAGACGCCGCTCGACGCGGAGGCAAACAGCAGATCGAGCGCCTTCCACGACCAGCGCGTCCGGACACGTCGTCGCGGGCGACCAGCAGCGCGGTCGCCGCGACGGTCGCCACGGCCAGCTCCTGGCCCCGGTAGGTTCGCGCAGGAATCGCCAGCGGCAGCAGCCCGTGCACGTCGGAACCGAGTGACTCGATCACCTCCGGCTCGAGCGCGACGAGCTCGAGCGGCGTGCGATCCATCGCAATCTCGAGCTGGCGCCACGGCGCTGACACCACCTCGATCACGGCGTCGACGTCGCCGTTCACCAGCCGCTCGAGCGCTGCCAGGGGCGAGTCCGCCTCCGCCACCTCGATCGTCGCGATATCGATGCCGGCCGCCTCGAGCAATCGCATGGCGGTCCGGCGGGTGCCGGATGCCGCCGCTCCAAGCCCGACGCGCCGCCCCTGCAGGTCGCCGAGGCGCTCGATGCCCGAACCGGCGCGGACCACGACGTGCACGGGCTCCGGGAACAGGCTCGCCATGGCTCGCAGGTGATCGAGCGGACCGGTGTCGGAGAACACGCCGGCGCCGGTGACCGCGGCGGCCGCCACGTCGCTCTGCACCAGCCCGATGCGGGCATCGCCACGGTCGATCAGGAAGGCGTTCTCGACGCTGCCCGCGCTCGCGGCGAGCGCGACCGGCATCGGTCCGCGGATGCGCGCGACGACAGACGCGAGGAACCGCCAGTACTCGCCGCCTTCGGGCCCGGCGGCCACCATCACGACCTCGTCGTCGTGGCCGGTGCGCAGCCGGATGTTCTCGAGCGCGCGGCCGAGCTCGTCGGCGATGATCTCGTCGTCCTTCCCGCGACGTGCCGGCGCCTTCTGCACGAGTTCGGCGAGGCGCCGCACGAGGTCCTCGGAGCGCGACCCTGGCACCGACGCCTCGAGCGCCGCTGGGGCCGGAGCCCGGGGCGTCAGCTCGCCGGCCGGCTGCCATTCGCTCCCGACCCTGCGGTACACGATGGAGCCGTAGGCGCGCAGCTCGGTGCCAGGATCGTTCGGTCCCGCCTTCAGGCCAGTGATGCCCTCGTCAGCGGCGCCGAGCGCGTTGGCGATCATCGTCGGGCTCAGGCCCTGCCAGTCGGACGGGTCGTAGGCCTCTTCGACGCGCAGGATCGCGTTGTAGTAGACGATGATCTGCTTCGCGCCGTCGTCGCCCGCCCGGTACGGCGCGCTGCCCTGGCGGCGCAGCGTCTCGAGCGCCAGTACCTGGCGACCGAAAAGCGCATCGACCCGGGACTGCACGTCCTGCTCGAGCCGCTGTGCGTCCGGTCCGCGCGAGCAGGCCCCGAGCAACAGCGCGAGCGCCGCCAGCACCAGGGCCTTGCACAGCGCACGCATCGGCTAGAACCCCAGCATCGGCAGCGCGAAATACGCCTGCAGCACGAAGGCGTTGGCGATGTCGGCGAAGAACGCGCCGACGACCGGCACGATCAGGAACGCGAGCGGCGCCGGACCATAGCGATCCGTCAGCGTCTGCATCACCGACATGCCGACCGCCGTCGTCGCCAGTCCCGCGGCCACCGTGCCTGCGCTCACCACTGCCGCGTCGTAGTCGCCGCCCATCGCGCGGCTGGTCACGAAGTACCCGAACGCCGCGGTCGCCACGGCATTCACCAGGACGATCAGCATCAGCGGCCCGGCGAGCGTCGCGAGGTCGAGGATCCTGAGGCCCATCAGCGCGATCAGCAGGAACAACGACAGCGACACGCTGCCAACCGCCTGCACGGCCCGGTCGTTGATGCCGTCCAGCCCGAGCAACGTCGCTCCGTTGCGCACGGCCATGCCGATCAGCAATGCCCAGAGGAAGTCGGGCAGCAGGATCCCGGTTCCCTTCATCCAGCCATGCACCACGTGCGCCGCGCCGATACAGACGAGACACACCATCAGCACGAACAACAGTTGCTCGGCCGTGATCGGCGTGAACACGGGATTATCGCTTCGGGCGCGCTGCTGCGGAACGGGCTGACCGCGCCCGCCGGCCGCCGCCCGTTCTCCGGAGCGACGCATGATGCGCTCGGCGACCGGGCCCGCGAGCAGGCTGCCGAGCACGAGCCCGGCGGTCGCGGCCGCCATGCCGAGTTCGAGCGCGCCCTGCAGGTTGCGCACCTCGGTGAAGCTGGCCGCGTAGGCCGCGGCGGTCCCGTGGCCGCCGATCAGCGAGATCGACCCGCCGAGCAGTCCGACCAGCGGGTGCAGGTCGAGCAGCGTCGCCATGCCAAGTCCGATCGCGTTCTGCATCACCATCATCGCCACGAACAGGAACAGCAGCACGAGGAGCTTGCGACCTCCCCGGGCGAGCGAGCGCACGTCGGCGCCGAGTCCGAGCGTGGCGAAGAACGCCAGCAACAGCGGGTCCTTCGGCGACGGATCGACGTCGAACTGAACGCGCGCGACGAGGCCCGCCATCGCGGCCGCAACGGCGAACAGCACTCCGCCGACGACCGGCACCGGAATGCTATAGCGCTGCAGGAACACCGAGCGGCCGACGATGAAGTGACCGAGGAAGAACAGCGCCGTCGCGAGCACCAGCGTCTGCAGCAGGTCGAGGTCGAAGGTGGTCAGGGAACGATTTCCTTGTTCGATTCCGCGGGCATTCTGCCGTTTCTTCCCGCGAAACAGGGAAACCGTCCGTCGGAGACCAGACCCGGCGTTGCCGGAGGCGGCAGCGGAACTCGATAGCTGCGCCGGCCGCGACGGGCCGGACTGCAGCTCCAGGGACACGGTCGGCGATTCGGACTCCCGACGAAAGCGACAGCTGGCTCAGCCTGTCTGGCGTGACGGGCTACCGGGCCGTTGAGTGCGCGGGCCCGAAGGCCGGATTGCTCGTGGACACCGGCCGGGTGCCGATCCCGCGACACGGGGAAACCCAGTACAGTTTTCAGTCGGCCAATCGGCTGCAGGACTCCAGGGTCGTTCGAACATGCCACTGACTTCGTTCGACGCACTTGGCTTTGCCGCCGGCGCCCTGACCACCGCCGGCTTCGTTCCCCAAGTCACGCTGGTGCTGGCCGGTGGCGTGCTGCTCCTGAAGCTGGCCCACCGCTGAGCGCTATCCGCGACGCCCCGTCTTGCGTGGGGAACTCCGGGTTGGCTTGGCCGCCGTCACGACCTTTGGCCTTGGCCTTGGCCTTGGCCTTTGCCTGGGCCTTGACCTTGGCCTTCGCCCGAACCGGCCGCCTGGCGCTGCGCCGCGCCGTCCGTTTGCCCTTGACCGACCGGGCGCCTCCGGCCCGCACGGCGTCCCCGCGCGCCTCCCCGGCCGCTCTCTTGAGGATCGTCACCGCCCGCGACATGTCCTCGACGATGCGTTGACGCGCCGCCTGCAGCACGTCGGCCTGCACTCGCGCCAGGTCGCGGACGCTCTCGGTATAGCCAAGGCGTTGAATCTGCTCCGATGCCTCCGTGAGCGCGGACCCGACGATCTCCGCCTGCAGTTCGATCAGGTCCTGCACGGCACCGTGCGAGGCAGCGGTCACACGCACTCCGGCGCGCGCCAGCGCGCGCACGCGCCCGTTCAGCGCCTCGATGCGCGCCGCCGACTCCTTTGCCGCCCGGCGTGCCGCCGCCGCCCGGGACTTGCGCAGGCCCGCGGCCAGCTCCGCGAGACCCTTGCTCTGCTCGGCGAGAAATTCACTCAGTCCAGCGTGCATGTCCCTACCTCCTGTCGCGAAGATGATGACCCGACGTCATGCCTGGCGGAACAAAATACGCCACTGCCCGCGCCGGTCAATCCGGGCGCACCTCCCGAATCGGGGGCCCCTGTGACTGCTTGCGCTGGGCCTGTCGATGCTGCTCCCGTCGTCGCATGCCCGACGGCGGCGGCAGCGGAGATGGTGCAGACGGCGATCTCCATGCTGATCCGTTAGGCCGCACACTCCCGCACTGTCATGTCAGCGAGTCAACCCATCGCCCTGCGCGTCGTTGTCGGCGCAGCCGCCATCGTCGCGCCGATCCTGCACTGCGTCACCGACGCACTGGAGTGGTACCAGCATGGGTTCTCGCAGGCACAACTCTGGTTGAACTACGTTGCCTTCCTGCCGATGCCCTGGCTGCTTCTCGGCATCTATGCGGTCCGCGAACAGCAACTCGGTGTGTCTGCCCTGGTCGGTGCGCTTCTGTACGGGATCGCCTTCACCTACTTCGCTCACACCACGCTCTACGCGCTGGCTTCGGATGCGCCGACCTACCAGGCGCTCTGGCAGCAACTGGGAGCGACGTACACGGTTCATGGTGCATTCATGGTCGTCGGAGGCCTGCTCTTCGCCGGGGCGGCTCTGCGTGGGGGAGGATTGCCGAGACCCGCCGTCTGGCTGTTCGGCACGGGCCTGCTCGTCAACCTGGTGCTGGCGCTGGTGCCGGGGCCGGACATTCTGCAGACCGTCGGCACCGCCGTTCGCAACGCTGGGCTCGTCGGGATGGGCTACGCCATTCTCTTCGGCAGCCGTGGCGAGGTCGCCGAGTGATGCCTGGCCCCGCGCTCAGACGGAGCCACGACCGCAGGCGATCGGCGCTTGCCGAACGTGCCCGATCGTGACGAGGGACGTTTCATGTCGGGCCCGAAGGCATACGACCCGGCCCGCGACATGGTCGCCCACACGCTCCCGGCGCACTTCGAGTGCTCAGCCTGCGCTCGACCGGAAAGCCTGAAACACGGCGCCCGGTAGTCCCGGCGGCCGGTATACTCCACCGCCCTCCGCGCGCTCCGTGACCATGAAAACCCCGCCTGGCCTGCAACCGTTGATCGACGACGGCGTGATCGACGAAGTCCTCCGTTCGCTCAAGAGCGGCAAGGAAGCCACCGTCTACCTCGTGCGCTCGGGCCCGCACACGCGTTGCGCGAAGGTCTACCGCGACATGGCGCAGCGCAGCTTCCAGAAGCGCGCCCTGTACCAGGAAGGACGCAGCGTCCGCGGCAGCCGGCAGGCCCGCGCGATGGCCAGGAGCACGGGCTTCGGCCGCCGGGAGCAGGAGACCGCCTGGAAGAACGCCGAGGTGGATGCGCTCTACCAGCTCGTGGCCGCCGGCGTGCGCGTGCCGAAGCCACTCGGCTACTTCGACGGCGTGCTGGTCATGGAACTCGTGACGGACGCGGACGGCAATCCGGCGCCGCGCCTCGGCGAAGTGGAACTCTCGCCCGAAACGGCCCGCGAGTACCACGCCGTGCTGATCCGCGACGTCGTGCGCATGCTCTGCCTCGGGCTCATCCACGGCGACCTCTCCGAGTTCAACGTGCTCGTCGCACCCGACGGCCCGGTGATCATCGACCTGCCGCAGGCGGTCAATGCCGCCGGCAACAACGCGGCGCTGGCGCTGCTCGAGCGCGACGTCAACAACCTGCGTGCCTCGCTCGGCCGCTTTGCGCCGGAGCTGCTCGCCACCGAGTTCGCGCGCGAGATGTGGTCGCTGTTCGAGCAGGGCGAGCTGCGGCCCGACAGTGCGCTCACCGGCGTCTTCGCACCCGAGGAAGGCGTCGTCGATCCGAACGACGTGATGCTCGTCATCGACGATGCGCGCGAGGAAGAGCTCCAGCGCCAGCTGCGGCTGGCGAGCTAGGGCAGGCGCGGTTTCCGGCGCTGGCGCAACGCCAGCACCGGCGGAAGACAGGCCGTCGGCGGGGTGATCGGTCTGGTCACGCGCCGCCCGTGCGACAGACAACCGCTTATGGATTCACGCTGCACGGTTGATGTCAGACGACACCAACCGTGGATTCGAACGGATTCATCCTGGAGCGTGAGCTGGTGGGCCCGCTGGGATTCGAACCCAGGACCAAGGGATTATGAGTCCCCTGCACTGACCGCTGTGCTACAGGCCCGGCCGGCGGCCGAGATTCTACTCAGTCGGCGGGCTCGACGCGCAGCAGCCTCCCCTTGATCTCGTCGGTGAGCAGGTAGATCGAGCCGTCCGGCCCCTGCTCCACGTCGCGCACGCGTTCGTTCACGACGCCCTCGAGCAGTCGCTCTTCGCGAACGACGCGGTGACCGTCCATCTCGAGGCGAACCAATTGCTTGCTCGCGAGTCCGCCCACGAAGGCGCTGCCGCGCCAGTGCGGGAAACGCGCGCCCGTGTAGAACAGCAGCCCGCTGGTCGCGATCGACGGTACCCAGTAGTGCACCGGCGGCTCGATGCCCGGCGCCGTCGGCGAATCGCTGATCTTCTCGCCGGAGTACTCGACGCCGTAGGTGACTTTCGGCCAGCCGTAGTTGCGGCCGGGAAGGTCCCGGTTCAGCTCGTCGCCACCCTTCGGTCCGTGCTCGTTGGTCCACAGTTCGCCGGTCGCGGGGTGCAGCGCCGCGCCCTGGACGTTGCGGTGCCCGTAGGACCAGATCTCGGGCAGCGCGCCGGGACGGCCGAGGAACGGGTTGTCGGCAGGGATCTTGCCGTCGCGCTCGATGCGCACGACCTTGCCGAGGTGGTTGTCCAGCGTCTGCGCCTGGTCGCGCTCGGTGAAGCGGTCGCCGAGCGTGACGAAGAGCCGCCCGTCGCGCGCGAACACGAGGCGCGATCCAAAGTGGTGACCGCTGCTCACCGCCGGCTGCTGGCGGAAGATCACCTGCACGCCCTCGAGCCCGCTGTCGCCGAGCCGGCCGCGCGCGACGGTCGTGCCGTTGCCGCCCGCGCGCTTCTCGGCGTAGGAGAGGTAGACGAGCCGCGTGGTGGCGAACTCGGGATCGAGCGCCACGTCGAGCAGGCCGCCCTGCTTGACCGCGTCCACGGCGGGAACGCCGTCGAGCGGCTCGCTCAGCTTGCCGTCCATCCCGACGATGCGCAGGCGGCCTGGACGCTCGGTGACGAGCGCGCGACCGTCCGGCAGGAAGGCAATGCCCCAGGGTCGCTCGAGGCCTTCCGCAACCGTCACCAGCCGGACCGCGCCCTTGCCGGCAGGCGTCGCGCCCGTGGCGTCGCGCGCCTGCGCGACGGATACCAGCAACAGGGAGCAGGCGACAGCGAGCGCGGCGCGGTTCATGGGCGGTTTCTCCGGGAGACGGCGTCGCGCTAGTTTCGCGCCCCGCCGGCCCCCGGAGTCAACCGTCTCAGGCGCCGGGCGGTGGCGACCCGCCCGCCGGCGGCAGTTTCCGCCCCTCGATGAAGTAGTAGATCAGCAGCGCCGCGCCCACGCCCGCCGGGATCAACCCGAAGTAGCGCACCTGGTCCGCCACGGCGCCGAGCGCGATGAACAGTCCGATGCCGATGAACAGCCAGACGAGGCCCGGCAGCAGGTAGCTCGAGCGGCGCGCGGGCTTGAGCGACTGGTAGAACGACTCGGGCAGCGGCGCCAGCTCCATGCCGCGGTCGATCGCGGCCATGCGCTCCTTGTGGTGCGCGTCGATGATGTCGCGGCGCCGGCGGTAGTCGACGATCGCGTAGACGATCGGGATCGACAGCGACATGATGATCGCGACGATGGGAATGAATACGGCAACGACGTCTTCGTCCATGGCAGCCTCCAGGGTAGTTGCGGGTTATATGCGCCGGCCGGCGCCAGGGTTGCACTGGCGCGGATGCAACCCTGCGGACCCCTCGCGCGTATAAAGCGCCATGGACCCCGGGATCGAAGAGCTGCTGGCCGCGGGCCGCCACGCCCGCGCCTTCGATCTCGTGGTGCCGGCCTACCGGGACCGGGTGTTCCGCCTCGCCTACTCCATCCTCAGGGAGCGGGCCGCGGCCGAGGACGCCACGCAGGAGACGCTGGTGCGGGTCTGGAAGGCGCTGCCGGGATTCGACGGCCGGGCCGCGCTCGGCACCTGGATCTACGCCATCACGCGCAATACCTGTCTGATGGAGCTGCGCCGACGGCGGCCCACCGTCTCGTTCGACGACCCGGATTCGGCCGAGGCGCAGCATGCCGCGGCGAGCATCGCGTCGGGCCCGGCGGCCGACCCGGAGCGCGACAACCTGCTGCGGCTGGTCGACGGCCTGCCCCGCAACCAGCAGGAGGCCGTGCGCCTCTTCTACCTCGAGGACCGCTCGTACGAGGCGGTCGCCGAGCAGCTCGGAATGCCGCTCGGCACCGTGAAGAACCTGTTGCACCGCGCGCGCAAGCGGCTGATGGAGCTGGCGCGCCCCGACGAGGTCATCGCCGCATGAACGACCCGACGCTGATCGGCCCCTGCGCCGACTACGAACACGAGCTCGTCGAGCTGCACGACGGCGAGCTGTCTCCTGAGCGGGAGCGCGTGGTGCGCCTGCACGCCGGGCAGTGCGAACGCTGCCGCGCCTGGGCCGCGGAATTCGCCGCACTGGACGCCCGCCTCGCGGCCGAGCTGTCGGGTCCGGCGCTCTCGCCCGGCTTCGATGCCCGGCTGCGCGAGCGGCTGGCCGCCCTGTCGGCGCCGCAGGCACGCGGCGAGCTGCGCTCGCGGCTGGAGCGCGAGCACGACGCGCTGGTGGACGCGCTGCGGCGCCGCGCCCGGCGGCGCGCAGTGCTCGGTGCGATCGGTTCGGCGGCCGCCACGATCGGGATCCTGGATGCCGCGCGCGGCCTGCTCACGCAGGGCGCGGGACTGCTGCCCGCGCTGGCGCAGGGACCCGAGCGCTGGGTGGTGCTCGGTGCGATCGGCGCCGCGATCGCGGCGGCGGCACTCGTCTGGTCAACGGCGCGAGACGGGATGCCGCACGCCGGCTGGCGGGCCTGACGGATCGGCGTTGCCGGCCGGGCGTGCGCCCGGCCGGGGTGCGCTCACACCCTGCGGGTCCAGCCGTAGCGGTCCGGCGCCTCGCCGTTCTGGATGGCCACCAGTGCGGCCCGCAGGCGCTGCGTCACCGCTCCGACCTCGCCGTTGCCGACGCGGTGCTCGCGTCCGCCGTGCACCAGCGTCCCGACCCCGGCCAGCACGGCCGCGGTACCGGAGAGCGCCGCTTCGCCCGTCTTCACCCAGTCGAGCATCTCCGCGACGTCGAACACGCGCTCCTCGACCTTGAATCCCATGTCCCGTGCCATCGTGAGCAGCGAGTCGCGCGTCACGCCGTGGAGAAACGTGGAGTCGAGGCTGCGCGTGAGGATGTGGCCCTCGCGGATCAGCAGGAAGTTCGCGGCACCGGTCTCCTGCACGGAGCCGCCCGGACAGAACAGCACCTGGTCCACCTTGTACTGGTCGCGCGCGGCGAGCGTCGGGCCCATCGCGGCCGCGTAGTTGCCGCCGGTCTTCACCATGCCGAGGTGATCGGCCGTGCGGTGCTTCTGATCCTCGACGTAGATGCGCAGCGGCTTCACGCCGCCCGCGAAGTAGTCCCACACCGGGCTCGCGAGCACGATCAGCATCGCCTCGTTGGAGGGCGCCGAGGCCGCACCGATGTTGGGCATGGTGCCGTAGAGCATGGGTCGCAGGTACAGCGCGCCCGGCGGCTCCGGCACCTGGTCGCGAACGCGGTCGATCACGGCGAGGACCATCTCCCCGAGCTGCGCCGCGTCGGGCTCGGGCAGCACGAGCAGCCGGGCGCTCTGGCGCATGCGTTCGATGTGCCGGTCCATGCGGAACACCCGCACGCTGCCGTCGGCCCAGCGGTAGGCCTTGAAGCCCTCGAAGCAGGTGCTCGCATAGTGCAGCACGTGCGCGGCGGGATGGATCTCGATGGGACCGGTGGGCTGCAGCTCGTGGCCGCTCCAGCGACCGTTGCGGAACGAGGCGACCGCCATGTGGTCGGCCAGCACGGTGCCGAAGGCGGGACGTGCGGCGGTGGGGGCACTCATTGGTTTGATCTCCGGGAGCTGGCGGTCGGATTCGAGGGTGTGCATCAGTTTATCCGGGGATGAAGATGGTTGCCGGGTGCTCGAGCAGGTCCTTGAGCGCCTGGATCATCGCCGCCGCATCGTAGCCGTCGACGAAGCGGTGATCGAACGACGACGACAGGTTCATGATCCGTCGCACCGTGATCGCGCCACCGGCGACGACCGGTCGCTCCACCGCCTTGTTCACGCCGATGATCGCCATCTCCGGGGCGTTGATGATCGGCGTCGAGACGATGCCGCCCAACTTGCCGAGGCTCGTGACGGTGATGGTGGATCCGCTGAGTTCCTCCTTGGTGGCCTTGCCGCTGCGCGCGGCCTCCGACACGCGCCTGATCTCATCGGCGAGTTGCCACAGCGAGCGCGCTTCGGCGTGGCGCACCACCGGCACCTTGAGGCCGTCGGGCGTCTGCGTGGCGACGCCGGCGTGCAGCGCGCGGTGGCGGACGACCACGTTGCGCTCGGCGTCGAACCACGCGTTGCACTGCGGGTACTGCTCGAGCACGCGCCCGAGTGCCGCGATCAGGAACGGCAGGTAGGTCAGCGGCGTCGAACCGGCCGGCAGCTTCGCATTGAGGTGCTGGCGCAGCGATTCGAGCTCGGTGACGTCCACCTCCTCGACGTAGGCGAAGTGCGGGATGTTGCGCTTCGCCTCGCTCAGGCGATTGGCGATCACGCGCCGCACGCCGATCACCCTGATCTCGTCCGTGCCGGTGCGCTCGAGGAGGCCGGAGGACTGGCGCGGCGCGGTGGCGGCACCGGGCGCAGGTGCCGCGGCACCGGCGAGCGCCGCCTCGAGGTCCTGGCGCGTGATGCGCCCGTGGGCGCCGCTGCCGTGCACGAGTGCGAGATCGAGCCCCGCTTCCCGGGCGCGGCGGCGCGAGGCAGGCGACGCCATCACGCGCGACGGCCGGGCGCCGCCTTCCACCGGGATCTGCCCGGTGGCGGCTGCGACGGACACGGCCGGTGCGGCCGCAACGGCTGCCGGACGCGGGACCGCGGCCGCCGCGACGGGCGGCGTGACCGGTGCCGGCGCATGCGCGGCGCTCGTCGGTGCGGGCGCCGCGGCCTTGACGGCCTCCGCCGCGGGCAGCGCGTCCTCGTCGCCGCCCTCGGTCTCGAACACCACGAGTTCGGCGCCGACGCGCACCATGTCGCCCGGCCCGCCGCTCAGCGAGACGACCCGGCCGGTGACGGGCGCGGGCACCTCCACGGCAGCCTTCTCGGTCATCACCTCGGCCATCACCTCGTCCTCGGCGATGCGATCGCCGACCTTGACGTGCCAGGCGACGATTTCGGCCTCGACGGTGCCCTCGCCGAGGTCCGGCATCTTGAATACGTAGCGCGTCATGGCGTCTCCATCACGGCCTTGAGGCCGGCGGCAACGCGCTGCGGGCCCGGGAAATACTCCCACTCGAACGCGTGCGGGTACGGCGTGTCCCAGCCGGCGACGCGCCCGATCGGCGCCTCGAGGTTCCAGAAGCACTCCTCCTGGATCGTGGCCGAGAGCTCCGCGCCGAAGCCCGAGAAGCGGGTCGCCTCGTGCGCGATCAGGCAGCGGCCGGTCTTCTTCACCGAGCTGCAGATCGTGTCCACGTCGAGCGGCACCATCGTGCGCACGTCGATGATCTCGGCATCCAGGCCGAGCGAACGCGCCGCGGCCTCGCAGACGTAGACCATCGTGCCGTAGGTGACGATCGTCACCTGCGCGCCCTTGCGGACGATCTCGGCCTTGCCGATCGGCACGGTGTAGTAGCCCTCGGGCACCTCGCCCTTCGGGTGCGTGCTCCACGGCACCGCGGGCTTGTTCGGCTCGCCGTCGAACGGGCCGTTGTAGATGCGCTTGGGCTCGAAGAACACCACCGGGTCGTCGTCCTCGATCGAGGCGATCAGCAGGCCCTTTGCGTCGTACGGGCTCGACGGCATCACCACCTTGATGCCACAGACGTGCGTGAAGATCCCCTCGGGGCTCTGCGAGTGCGTCTGCCCGCCGCGGATGCCGCCGCCGCAGGGCGTGCGGATCGTCACCGGCGCCCAGAACTCCCCGGCGCTGCGGTAGCGCAGCCGCGCGAGCTCGCTGAAGATCTGGTCGCACGCCGGGTAGATGTAGTCGGCGAACTGCACTTCGGCCACCGGCCGCAGGCCGTTGACGCCCATGCCGATCGCCGCGCCGATGATCGCGCCCTCGGCAATCGGCGTGTCGAGCACGCGGTGCTCGCCGTACTTGCGCTGCAGGCCGTCGGTGACGCGGAACACGCCACCGAAGTAACCCACGTCCTCGCCCATCACCACCACGTTCGGATCGCGCCCGAGCATGATGTCCATCGCCGAGTTCAACGCCTGGATCATGTTCATCTGCGGCATGGCTCAGCCTCCGAACTCGGCGCGCATCTGCTCGCGCTGCTTCTTCAGGTGGGCCGGCATTTCCTTGAAGATGTCGTCGAACATCAGGTCGCGATTCAGCCGCGGGCCCTCGTTCAGGGCACCGTACTGCACCGCCTCCTTCCAGCTCTCGACCACGTGCTGCTCGAGCTCCTGCTGCAGGGCGCGGTGGCGCTCCTCCGACCACTCGCCCATCGCGATCAGGTGGCCCTTGAGGCGCTCGACGGGGTCGCCGAGCGGCCATTTCTCGTAGTCGTCCTTGGGCCGGTAGCGCGAGGGATCGTCGCTGGTCGAGTGCGCGGCGCCGCGATAGGTGACGTGCTCGATCAGCGTCGGGCCCGCACCGGTGCGCGCCCGCTCCGCCGCCCACTGGGTCACGGCGTACACCGCGAGGAAATCGTTGCCGTCCACGCGCACGCCCGCCATGCCGTAGCCCGGGCCGCGCGCCGCGAAGGAGCGCTGCTCGCCGCCGGCGAAGCCCTGGAACGTGGAGATCGCCCACTGGTTGTTGACGACGTTGAGGATCACGGGCGCCTGGTACACCGAGGCAAACAGCATCGCGTGGTGGAAGTCGGCCTCGGCGCTCGAGCCCTCCCCGATCCAGCTCACGGCGATGTCGTCCTCGCCTTTGATGGCCGCGGCCATGGCCCAGCCCACGGCCTGCGGGAACTGCGTCGTGAGGTTGCCGGAGATCGAGAAGATGCGGCCCTCCAGCCAGTGATACATCACGGGCAGCTGGCGGCCCTTGCACATGTCGCGGGTGTTCGAGAGCAGCTGGCACATGAGGTCCACCAGCGGCTTGCCGCGCACCATGTACAGGCCCTGGTTGCGGTAGGAAGGGAACAGCATGTCCCCCGGCCGCAGCGCCATGCACTGCGCGACCGAGACGGCCTCCTCGCCGAGCGAGCGCATGTAGAACGAGATCTTCCCGGTGCGCTGCGAGCGCTGCATGCGCTCGTCGTAGATGCGCGTGAGCAGCATGTGGCGCAGGCCGATCTGCAGCTCCGGCGGCTCGAGGTGCGGGTTCCACGGCCCCACCGCCTGGTGCGCATCGTCGAGCACGCGCACCAGTTCGACCGAGAGATTGCCGATGTCGCGCACGCGCGCATTCACGTCGGGCCGGGCGAGCGCGCCCGCGGGCGACGTTTCGAGGTAGCTGAAATCCGGCTCCTCGCCGGGCCGGGAATGGTGCTGCGGGATGTGCAGCCGGGAACGACGAGGCATGGTTTCCTCTCGACGGTGGAACGACACGGGGACAGCGCGGTAGATTACCCACCCGACGGCGCATTGGCAGAGTTCGTTGCGTTGCGCTGCAACAAGGCGGAACGCCTGTTTCATCGAAAGGCCATTCGTGGAAGAAAAAGCGCAACGCACGCTGGATCGCCTGGACCGCCGGATCCTCGACCTCCTGCAGCGGGAGGCGACCCTGCCGGTCGCCGAGGTGGCGGCCCGCACGGGGCTCTCCACCACCACGTGCTGGCGGCGCATCCAGCAGCTCGAACACGAAGGCGTGATCCGCGGGCGCGTCGCCCTGCTCGACCGCTCGGCGCTCGGCCTCGACGTGACGATCTTCGCGCACGTGAAACTCTCCACCCAGGGGCGGGATGCCATCGCCGCCTTCGCGGAGGCGATCCGCGAGCGGCCCGAGGTGCTCGACTGCTACACCACCATGGGCGAGTGGGACTTCATGCTGCGCATCGTCACCCGCGACATCAAGGCGTACGAGGCCTTCTACCTCGATCACCTCTCGAAGCTGCCGAACGTGCAGTCCATCAATTCCTCGGTGACGGTCACGGTCATCAAGGAAACGACCGTGCTGCCGATCGACTGAGGCACGCGTCGTGACGGTGCTGATGTCGCTGCTGTGGCTCGCCGTGCCGATCGTCGCGGCCGGGCTCGTGCACCTCGCGGTCATGAAGCTCGACCTGCTGCCCGGCCTGCGACGCCTGCCGATCGACGGCGGCCGCACGTTCCGCGGCCGGCGCCTGTTCGGCGACAACAAGACGTGGCGCGGTGCCGTCGTCACGATCGGCACCACCACACTCGCCGCGTGGGGACTCGCGCAGCTGGGCGCGTGCTGCTGGTCGCTGCCCACGCTCACGCCCTTCGCCGAGCTGCATCCGCTCGCGTGGGGCCTGCTGCTCGGCGTGGGCTACATCGCCGGCGAGCTGCCGAACAGCTTCGCCAAGCGCCGCCTCGGCATCGCGCCGGGGGCGTCCGGCCGCGGCATCCGCGGCCTCGTGTTCTGGGTCGTCGACCAGCTCGACAGTCTCGTGGGCATGCTGATCGCGATCGCGCCGGTGTGGCGTCCGTCGCTCGCGTTGCTCGCGGCGATCGTGGCGATCATGCTGGTCGCCCATCCCGTCAGCGCCTGGATCATGGTGCTGTTCGGACTGAAAAGCCGCGTCGGCTGAAGGCGCTGGCCACGGACGCGCAGCCCGGCATCGCCGGGGAGGCATGCATGACCGACCATCACCCGGCACGACGCACCCTGCTCAAGCTGCTCGCCGCGGCCACGGCGGCCGGCGTCGCCCCCGCGGCGCTGCGGGCAGCGGACGCCGCACGATCCCCACAACCCATGGCGAGGCGCAAGGTGCCGTCCTCCGGCGAGGAGATCCCCGTAATCGGCATGGGCTCGGCCGACACCTTCGACGTCGGCGAGGATGCGGCGGAGCGCGCGCCGCTCGCCGAGGTGCTGCGCGGACTGGTCGCGGGCGGCGGGAGCGTCGTGGACACCTCGCCCATGTACGGCCGCGCCGAGAGCGTGCTCGGTGAGCTGATCCACGAACTCGGCCTGCGCCCGAAGCTGTGGCTGGCCACCAAGGTTTGGACGCGTGGCCGCGAGGCCGGCGCGCAGCAGATCGACGACTCCTTTGCGCGGCTGCGCACCGCGCGCATCGAATTGCTGCAGATCCACAACCTGCTCGACTGGCGCGAGCACCTGCCGACGATCCGCGCGCTGCAGCAGAAGGGCCGCGTGCGCTACTGCGGCATCACGCACTATCGGGCCGACGCCCATGCCGAACTCGAGCGCGTGCTCGCCGAAGAGCGCTTCGACTGGGTGCAGGTGAACTACTCGCTCGCCGAGCCGCAAGCCGAGGCACGACTGCTGCCGTTCTGCCGCGAGCATGGCATCGCCGTGATGGTGAACCGCCCGTTCGCCGACGGGGCAATGTTCGCGCGCGTGAAAGGAAACGCGCTGCCGCCGTGGGCGGCGGAGTTCGGCTGCGCGAGCTGGGGGCAGTTCTTTCTGCGCTTCGTCGTGTCGCACCCGGCGGTGACCTGCGTCATTCCGGCGACCTCGAAGCCGCAGCACGTCGCCGACAACTGCGCCGCGGGGACGGCGCCGCTGCCGGACGAGGCGCAGCGCAAGCGGATGCTGGAGTACTGGCAGACGCTCTGAGGCCGGCGTCGCGACACACCCGCCGCGCCCGTCCCCCACGGGCCGCGCCGCGGCGCTGCGGCGGGGCGGGCAGCCGCCGTACTAGACTTGGCGCACGACAACAGTCTGGGCAACCCATTGGACGAGGTACGCATCGCAGTGATCGGCGCCGGCATGGCGGGCCTCGCCTGCGCCCGCCAGCTCGCACGCGCCGACGTGTCGGTGACGGTGTTCGAGAAGTCGCGCGGCTGCGGCGGACGCCTCGCCACGCGCCGCGACGGCGACCTCGCCTTCGACCAGGGCGCGCAGTTCTTCACCGCGCGCAGCGAGGCCTTCCGCCGCTTCATGGAGGTCGGGGCGCGCGCCGGCGTCGTCGCGCCGTGGCAGCCGCGCATCCGCGAGGACGGGCGCGCCTGGGATGCGCCCATCGAGGAGTGGCTGGTCGGCGCGCCCGGGATGAGCGCTGCGGTGCGTCCGCTGGCGCGCAGCCTCGACGTGCGCCTCAACGTCGGGGTGCACGAGCTGATCGTCGGGCAGCGCGGCTGGCAACTGCTGACCGACGCCGGCACGCCGGCACAGGTCTTCGACGCCCTGGCCGTCGCCGTGCCGGCGCCGCAGGCGCTGTCCCTGCTCGCTGCGCACGGCCGCGGCTTCCACGCCATCGCCGACGTGCGCATGGCACCGTGCTGGACCGCGATGCTGGGCTTCGACGCGCCGATCGACGTGGGCGCGGAGGTCCGCCGCTGGACCTCCGGCCCGCTCAACTGGGCCGCCTGCGACTCGAGCAAGCCGGGACGGCCGGCCGCGGTCCAGTGCTGGGTCGTGCATGCCTCCGCCGCGTGGTCGCGCGAGCACCTCGAGGCCGATGCCCGCGACGTGGCGCAATCGCTGTGGGGCGAGTTCGCCGCCGCCTGCGGGATCGACGGCCCGCCGCCGGCGTACCTGTCCGCACATCGCTGGCGGCACGCGTTCGCCGAGCAGCCGCTCGGCCAGCCCTGCCTCGTGGACGAGGAGACCGCCGCAGGCGCCTGCGGCGACTGGTGCATCGCGCCGCGGGTCGAGGCCGCGTTCGACAGCGGCCGCGCGCTCGCGCATGCGCTGCTGTCGATCGTCGGGCGCGCCACCCCGGCGATGCTGCGCTGAGGATTCAGGGCGCCGGCGGCGGACGACCCGCCTCGCGGCCGGGCCCCAGCAGCCGCAGGCGCGCGCCGTCGCGGGCGGTGAGCTCGTAGCCGCCCCACAGCACCAGCGCGCCGACCAGCGGGATCACCTCGTAGATCACGCGATAGAGCAGCACCGAGGCGAGCAGCTGCTCGGGCGGCACGTGCGGCAGCAGCAGGAGCAGCATGGACTCGAGCACGCCGAGGCCGGCGGGCACGTGGCTCACGACGCCGACGATGATGCTCGCGAGGTAGACGGCGATGAAGGGCAGGAAGGCGATGCCGGCCGTGGGGGGCAGCAGCAGGTAGAGGATTGCGGCGACCAGGCAGATGTCCACAACGCCCACCAGGATCTGCAGCGCCGTCATGCGCGGCGTCGGCAGGTTGACCGCCCAGCCGCCGAGACGAATCGGAGCCTTGCGACGGTAGACGAACAGCAGGTACGCGGCGTCCTTGACGAGCCCGATGCAGCCGAGCGCGAACAGCCACCCGGCGGGCACGCGGAACAGCGGTGCGAGCGCAGTCGAGTCGAACACCAGCGCGAGGTCGAAGAGCAGGCCGAAGGCGAGCACGTACGGCAACCCGCAGAGCAGCACCGTCGCGCCGATCTCCATGGCCGTGAACCCGGCGGGCGCGTACATGCGATAACGCATTGCACTGCCGCTCAGCAACGCCTGCCCGAGCGCGTGGCCGAGCGGGTAGGCCACCAGCGCGGTGACCACGGGCCTGGCACGGCCGATGCAGTGCTTCACGTAGCGGACCACCACCACTTCGTAGGTCGCCAGCGTCGCGAAAACGCCCGCGGCGCACGCCGCGGCGAGCAGCAGCCGCTCGCGCGGAACCGCGCGGATGTTGGCGAACACGTCGGCGAGGCTGATGCGCTGGAAGGTCCGGTAGAGGACGTAGAACGCGAGTCCGGCGATCACCACGCTCGCGATGACACCGAGGACGGCCTTGAGTCGGTGGCGACGCGGGTCGGGCATGCGCCGATTCTAGGCGCGGCCGTCCGGCACGGCGCCGGCAATCGCCTCGATAATGATTCTCATTAACCAACGTACAGGACTCCCTGCGTCATGCCGCGAGATCCAGCGGCGTTGGTCATGTGGAATCCGCCAGCGCCGAGTAAAATCTGCGCGAGAGTCCCTACTCCCCGGCTCCAGGAGATCCGTTCATGTCCGACCGAAAAATCCCGCGTCGCGATGTCCTGAAGGGCGCCCTGATCGGCGTCGCGGCCGTTCCAGTCACTGCGCTGCTCGGCCGTGCCGAGGCGGCGGCCTCCCCCAACGTGGATCCCAACGAACCGCAGGCGAAGAGCCTCGGCTACGTCGTGGACGCCAGCAAGGTCGACGCCAAGGCGAACCCGAACTTCAAGCCCGGCCAGCACTGTGCGAACTGCCTGCAGGTCCCCGCCGGCAAGGAGAAGGGCGCGAACATCCCCTGCAACATCTTCGCCGGCCGTCTCGTGAACGCCAACGGCTGGTGCAAGGTGTGGGTCAAGCGCCCGTAGGCGCTCACCGCTGCCTGCACTGAGGACGGCGCGACGGCCCTGCCGTTCGCGCCGTCTTCGTCTGAGAGACCCGACGGAGGCCTGCCCATGTCCCCCCACGGCTCGAAGGATCTCGCGAACCAGTTCCCTGCCTCGCTGGCAGCCATTTCGCGGCTCGCATACAACCTGCGCTGGGTCTGGAACCACGCCGCCGACCGCATCTGGGAGGCGCTCAACGCCGAGGTCTGGCACCAGACCCGCAACCCGATCCTCGTGCTGCAGAACACGCCGCGCAGCCGCCTCGACGAGCTGGCGCGCGATGCGGAATTCGTCGAGCGCGTGCGCCGGCTCGACCGCAGCGAGGCCGAATACCTGTCGCGGCCAGGCTGGTTCCAGGGCGCCTGCCCGCTCGAGACACCGCCGTTGATCGCGTACTTCAGCATGGAGTACGGGCTCACCGACGCGCTGCCGCTCTATTCCGGCGGCCTCGGCGTGCTCGCGGGCGATCACCTCAAGACCGCGAGCGACCTCGGCGTGCCGGTGGTGGCGGTGGGCCTCTTCTATCGGGAGGGGTATTTCCGCCAGATGCTCGACGCGTCGGGCGCGCAGATCGAGATCTACGCGGTCAACTCGCGTGAGTCGCTGCCTGTGCACCAGATCTCCGATGCCGAGGACATGCCGCTGCGCGTCACCATCGCGCTGCCGGGCCGCGACCTGCGCATCCGCATCTGGCGCGCCGATGTCGGCCGCGTGCCGCTCTACCTGCTCGACAGCGACGACCCGCTCAACTCACCCTTCGACCGCGGCATCACGGCCAAGCTCTACGCCGGCGATGGCGAGGCCCGGCTGATGCAGGAGATCGTGCTTGGCCTCGGCGGCTGGCGCGCGCTGCAGGCGCTCGGCCACGAGGTCGAGGTGCTGCACCTCAACGAGGGTCATGCGGCCCTCGCCACGATCGAACGCGCGCACGACTTCGCGCAGGCCAATGGCTGCGACTTCTTCACGGCGCTGTGGGCGACGCGCGGCGGCAACGTCTTCACCACGCACACGCCGGTGGCGGCCGCGTTCGACACCTTCCCGCTCGCGCTGGTGCAGAAGTACGGTACCGGCTACGCGCGCATGGCCGGCATCCGGCCCGAGCAGCTGCTCGGGCTCGGCCGCGCCAACCCCGAGGACATGGACGAGCCGTTCAACATGGCCTACCTGGCGGCGCGCACCTGCGCACGTGTCAACGGCGTGAGCGAACTGCACGGCCGCGTCAGCCGCACCATTTTCGCGCCGCTGTTCCCGCGCTGGCCGGAGGCCGAGGTGCCGGTCACGCACGTCACCAACGCCGTGCACGTCTCGTCCTGGGATTCGCCCTGGGCCGACCGGCTGTGGACCGAGTCCTGCGGCAAGGAACGCTGGCTCGGCGCGCCCGAGCGCCTGCCCGAGGCCGTCGCGCAGCTCAGCGATGCCCAGCTCTGGGATTTCCGCGGCATGGAGCGCCGCGACCTCGTGGACTACGCGCGTCGGCGACTGCAGCGGCAGTTGAGCCAGCGCGGCGGGCGGGACGAGTCCGCCACGATCGCCCACGGCGCGCTCGATCCCAACGTGCTGACCCTCGGCTTCGCGCGGCGCTTCACCGAATACAAGCGCCCGGGCATGCTGCTCTCGCAGCCGGAACGCCTGACGCGCCTGCTCTGCGACCCGGCGCGGCCGGTGCAGATCATCATCGCCGGCAAGGCGCATCCGCGCGACGAGCTCGGGCGGGCCTTCGTGCGTCAGTGGGCCGAGTTCGTCGGGCGGCACGAGGTGCGCACGCGCGCGGTGTTCGTCGAGGACTACGACATGGCGCTCGCCGAGCACCTCGTGCAGGGCGTGGACGTCTGGATCAACACGCCGCGCCGCCCCTGGGAGGCGAGCGGCACCAGCGGCATGAAGGTGCTGGTGAACGGCGGACTCAATCTCTCGGAGCTCGATGGCTGGTGGGCCGAGGCCTACGCGCCCGACGTCGGCTGGGCGCTCGGCGACGGACGCCAGCATCTCGAGCCGGGCTGGGACGAGACGGAAACCGAGCAGCTCTACGCGCTGCTCGAGCGCGAGGTGGTGCCCGCATTCTACGACCGCGACGCCGACGGCATCCCGCGCGCCTGGGTGGCCCGCATCCGCGCGAGCCTCTCACGCCTCACGCCCCGCTTCAGCAGCAACCGGATGCTGGCCGACTACCTCGATCGGCTGTACCTGCCCGCCGCCGGGGACTTCCGGCGCCGGACCACCGAGGGCCTGCCGGTGGCGCGCGAACTGCGCGGCTGGTTCCGCGAGCTGCGCCGGCACTGGGCGGCGATCCACTGGGGGAATCTGGACGTCGCCACCACTGGCGACCGCCACTCCTTCAGGGTGCAGGTCTACCTCGGTGAGATGAGTCCCGACGCGGTCGCGGTCGAGCTGTTCGCGGAGACACGCCCAGGCGGCGCGCCGCAGCGTATCGCCATGCAGCGCGACCAGCCGCTGGCCGGCGCCGCCGGGGGCTGGCGCTACGTCGCGGAGGTTCCCGCGGACCGGCCGCCAGCCGAGTACACGCCCCGGGTGGTGGCGACGCACCCCGAGGCGATCGTGCCGGCCGAGGCGCAGTTCATCCGCTGGTTCTCCGCCTGAAGGGGGCGGTCCCCCGCCGTCCCCCTTGAAAGCCGCCGGACCGCTCGCATCTAGGGCGGCACGTGGGCACCGCAGGGGCGGTCCCGAACCGGAGGTAACGACAATGCGTGTCATCAAGTGGGAACCGTTCCGCGACGTCGACGATGTCTTCGACCGCTTCATGGCCGACGCGCTGCGCCGCTGGCCGCGCGCGCAGGCCGAGGCCCGCGCGGCGCACGACTGGGCGCCGGCCGCCGACGTGAGCGAGACCGACGGCGAGTACCTGATCAAGGCCGACCTGCCCGCGGTGCGCAAGGAAGACGTGAGCATCACCGTGCAGGACGGCGTGCTGACGCTCTCTGGCGAGCGCCGTCAGGAGAAGCACGCCGAGGACGAGAAGCTGCACCGCATCGAGCGCAGCTACGGCAGCTTCATGCGCCGCTTCGCGCTGCCTGAGAACGCCGACGAGCAGGGCATCCGCGCCGAGAGCCGCGACGGCGTGATCCTGATCCACATCCCGAAGCACAAGGTCGTGCAGCCGCAGCCGCGGCAGATCGAGATCCACTGAGCCGGACGTGTGACGGGCGGCGGCGCGGACCACGCGCCGCCGCCCCGGGTTGCGCCGTGTGCTGCCGTGGCGTCAGGGTCCGGGCGACCACGGTTTGAGCACGCCGAGCACGGCAGAGGCCACGAGCCCCGCCCAGATCGCGAGCACCCAGGGGCGCATGCGCGCGAGGCTCGCGGCCATCGCGCGGTCGCTCTCCGGCGTCTCGCGCCCCGCCGCCAGCGCGGCGTAGCCGGCGATGAACGACGGCAGCCCGCGCCGGATCATCAGGCCGCAGAACACCAGCAAGGCGAACAGGTAGAGCTTCGCGGCGACCCACGGGTATCCGGCGAGGCGCCCGCTTCGCAGCGACCACGTCGCGGAGGCCACGACCGCGGCGATCACGACCCAGCGCAGCGCGAGATCCAGCCGCCGCACCGCCGGCGCCGCCGCGCTGCCCGCGCGGAAATGCAGGAACAGCACCAGCGCGAGCCAGACCGGCCCGAGCAGCAGCACGGCCGCCATCTGCCAGGCCGGGTGCGGGATCCCGGAGTACTCCGTGAGCACCGCACTCGCGGTGAGCATCAGGCTCATGCAGACGCGCGGGACCACGTCGAGGCCGAGCATGATCCTGCCTGCCATCAGCCGCGCCTCGCGCGGGCGCGACGCGTCCACCACGAAGCCGCTCGAGTAGAACACGCCGAGGTCGCCCCCCAGCCAGTAGACAAACAGCAGCAGGTGCGCGACCAGCGCGACCGCATGCGCGGCGGAGAGGTGTTCCATGCGTCCCCCGGGCGTGGCGTTTCCGCGACCGCCCCGCGTCGCGGGCACCTATAATTGCACGGTCATTCCGCCGGGGACCACGCCATGACGACGACCAAGGCCACCGCCGACCTCTGCGACGCGCACGGCGAGGCGCTGCAGATCTGCGAGCCCGTATTCAACGCCTACGGCGGGCGGCACGCCTTTGCGGGCCCGGCGAGCACGGTGCGCTGCTTCGAGGACAACACGCGCGTCAAGGAGGCTGTGGACGGACCCGGCGGGGGACGCGTGCTGGTGGTGGACGGCGGCGGCTCGCGGCGGCGCGCGCTGTTCGGCGGCAACCTCGGCGCCGCCGCCGTGAAGAACGGCTGGGCCGGCGTGATCATCCACGGCTGCATCCGCGACTCGGCCGAGCTCGCGCCGATGCCGCTCGGCATCCGCGCGCTCGGCACGATGCCGCTGCGCAGCGAGAAGCGCGGCGAAGGCGAGCGCGACGTGCCGGTGCGCTTCGCCGGGGTCACGTTCCGTCCCGGCGACTGGGTGTACGTGGACGAGGACGGCGTGGTCGTCTCCCACGGACCGCTCGCCTGAGGACCGCGCCATGCCCCGCACGATCCACTGCGCCTACCTGCAGCGCGAGGCCGAGGGCCTCGATCGCCCGCCCTACCCGGGCGAGCTCGGTCAGCGCATCTACGCGAGCATCTCGAAGGAAGCCTGGCAGGCCTGGGTGCGCCACCAGACCATGCTGATGAACGAGTACCGCCTCTCGCCGATCGAACCCAAGGCACGCAAGTTCCTGGTCGAGGAGATGGAGAAATTCCTGTTCGGCGGCGGCTCGCGCGCGCCCGAGGGTTACGTGGCCCCTGAGGGCTGAGCATGGCCTTGGGCCCAGCCCACCTTCAATCCTCCCCGGACAGCGCGTGCCAGGCGAGCAGCGCCCAGGCCGCCATGAACGACAGTCCGCCGAGCGGCGTCACCATGCCGAGCCAGCGCGGCGCACCCGCGGTCATCAGATAGATCGAGCCGCTGAACAACGCGATCCCCGCGAGCATCAGCCGCGCTGACCAGCGCAGGCGTGCGCTCTCGCCGCCGCTGCGCGCCAACAGCCCGACGATCAGCAGGCCGAGCGCGTGCAGCACCTGGTAGTGCACGCCGGTCTGGAAACTGGCCAGGCGCCGCGGCTCGAGCTGCGACTGCAGCACATGCGCGCCGAAGGCGCCCAGCAGCACGCCGATCGCCATCAACAGCGCGCCCGCGAACAGGCAGTGTCGCCGCAGGGGCCGGACGTCGTCGGGCGCGGGGTTCATGTCAGCCGTCCTCCATTGCATCGGTGACCTGCGCGACCAGCGTCGCGATCGGTCTCGGCAGTCCCACCCGCGCCGGCCGGAGCGGGTCGTACCAGCGGTAGCGGTCGTCGTCGCGCAGCGTCCCGGCCTTGCCGAGGCAGCGCACGACCAGCGGACGCATGCGGTAGTCGAAGTGGCTGAAGGCGTGCTCCAGCGGCGCGAGCCGGCGCGGCGCACCGGCGCCGGAGAGGTGCTCTTCGCACCACTGCTCGGCGTGGGCGCGCGTCGGAAGCTCCGGAAGGCCCCACAGCCCGCCCCAGATCCCGGCGGGCGGACGGCGCTCGATGAGCACCTTGTGGCCGCCGCGCATCGCGACCACCAGCCAGGCCTCGCGCGAGGGCCGCGCGGCCCGCAGCCTCGGCTGCGGCAACCGGTCCTGCAGATTGTGCTGTCGGGCGACGCAGCCCGCATGCACCGGGCAGAGCAGGCAGGCCGGTCGCGCCCGGCTGCAGACCGTGGCACCGAGGTCCATCACCGCCTGCGTGTACTCGGCGACCCGAGACGACGGCGTGCACTCGTCGGCCAGCGCCCACAGCCGGCGCTCGAACGCCGACTCGCCCGACCGGCCCTCGATGCCGAAATACCGCGCCAGCACGCGCCGGACGTTGCCGTCGAGGATCGCGTGCCGCTCGCCGCGCGACAGCGCCAGGATCGCGCCCGCGGTGGAGCGCCCGATGCCGGGCAGGGCCAGCACCTCCTCGAAGGTGCGCGGGAACTCGCCGCCGTGCCGCATCACGACCGCCTGCGCGGCGCGCTGCAGGTTGCGGGCGCGCGCGTAGTAGCCGAGGCCCGACCACAGATGCAGCACCTCGTCGAGCGGCGCCGCCGCGAGTGCGCGAACGTCGGGGAAGCTGCGCAGGAACGCCTCGTAGAAGGGAATCACGACGGCGACCTGCGTCTGTTGCAGCATGATCTCGGAGACCCAGACGCGGTACGGCGTCGGGTCGCGCTGCCATGGCAGGTCCTTGCGGCCGGAACAGTCGAACCACGCCAGCAGCGCAGCGGCGAACCCGGCCGCCCGTGACTCCCGGGAAGGATCGCCGCTCACGCCGCGCTCAGGAGCAGACCAACGACCCGCCGTCGCTGGCGCGGCAGCCGTCCGGGATAGCCGTACTGCTTCCAGTAGTCGACCAGGCCCATGCGGTCGGCGAGCTCGCCGAAGCGCTTGTCCTCACGGAAGGCCGCGCCTTCGGGCCTCCACGCCATGCTCAGGTCCCACTTCTTCAACCACGCCTTCGAATCCCGGTCCAGCTCGGCGAACAGGATCTGGTAGGCGAGGTCCACCTGCCCGAGCTGGATGTAGGGATGGATCAGTTCGACCTGTGGGACCACCTTCGGGTCCAGCGAGCGCATTTCGGCGACCACCTGCGGCCGGATGGCCGGATCGGCCAGCGCGTCCACGAAGCGCACGGCCTGCGGGCGGATCGCATCCGGGAGTTCCTCCTGCTGCACGATCAGCCGCCGCGCCTCCGTCCCACTGGCCGCGGCGCATCGCGACCTCGGCCTCGACGCCGTGGATGCCCTTGCCGAGCCCGAGCTGCTGGGCCAGCTTCGCATAGCGCAGCGCCGCGTCGTTCTCGCCCTCCATGAGGTGCATGTTGGCGAGGTTGAGCGCGATCACGGCCGAGGTCGGATCGAGTTCCTGGGCGCGCCGCGCCTGCTCGAGCGCCTGGTCGACCCGCCCGACGCTCGCCAGCAGCAGCGAGTACCAGTGGTGCGGTGTGGCCTCGTTCGGCTCCAGCGAGATCGCGAAGAAGAACCCCGACTCCGCGTCGAGCAGGTCGCCGCGCTGCGCGTTCATCTGCGCCAGCACCGCGTGCGCCTCGCCGATCTTCGGGTCGATCGACAGCGCGCGCCGCGCCGCAGCCTCGGCGAGCGGCATCAGCTTCTCCTCGTCGCCCTCCTCCGGCGTGTAGCCCGGCAGCACGACGTAGGCCGAGGCGAGCGCGGCGTAGGCGCGGGCGAATCCCGGGTCGAGGCCGAGCGCGCGCTGGTAGAGGTCGATCGCCTTGCGCAGGTTGTCCTCGCCGCGCTTCTTCCAGCCTCGCGACCCTGCAGGTAGAACTCGTAGGCCTGCGATGTTCTGCGTGGGCGCCTTGTCGCGCACCGCCAGCGCCTGCTCCTGCGGCGCGAGCTCGATGCGCAGCTTCGCCACGATCGCCGCGGCGATCTCGTCCTGCACCTGGAAGATGTCCTCCAGCCGCCGCTCGTAGGTCTCCGACCAGAGGTGGAAGCCGGTCTCCGCGTCGATGAGCTGCGCGGTGATGCGCACCTGCGTCGCCCGCCTGGCGCACGCTGCCCTCGAGCACCGTCTCGACGCCGAGCTCGCGGCCCACCTCGCGGATGTCCACGTTGCGGCCCTTGTAGGCGAACGACGAAGTGCGCGAGGCGACCTTGCAGGCCGGGCACGCGGGCCAGCAGGTTGAGCAGTTCCTCCGACATGCCGTCGCTGAAGTAATCGCGCGCGGCATCGCCGCTCAGGTTGGTGAAGGGCAGCACGGCGATCGAATTGTGCGGCTCCGCGGCGTGCGCGCGGCCGAAGCCGCGCTCGTAGAGCAGGTAGCCGAGCGCGGCCATCAGCAGCAGCACCACGGCGCGTAGGCGAGCCGCAGCTTGATGTGTGCCGACGCCGGCTCGCCGGCGACCGGCTCGGTCCGCTCGATGCCCTGGGCCCCACGTCGAAGACCCAGGCGAGGACCATCGCCATCGGAAAGCCGACCAGCAGGAAGACGACCACGAAGGTCACCGTCCATTCGGGCAGGCGCAGTGCGGGCAGGACGACGGAGGAGGCCTCGGTCACCAGCCAGGCGATCGTGCCGTAGGCGATCGCGACCTTGCCGACGCGACGGCGTTTCAGTTCAGCGAAGAAAGCCATCGGATCCCCGCGCAGTGACGATGCCCGCATTTTCCACGAATCCCCGTCGTTGGACAGCGCGGCGGCCTCATTTGTTGCAGAGGTTGATGTCGCCGTTGAACGTCTTGATCGTACGCGCGCGCCGCCCGCGCCTTCGCGGAAGCGCAGTTCGCTGCCCGGCGTGTACTCGCTGGTGCGCACGGCCTTCGGACCGAAGCAGTTGTTGATGTCGCCGTTGAAGCTCGAGAGGTCGAACTCGGCGTTCACCGGCCCCTCGAGGTCGAGGCGGATGTCGCCGCTCGTGCTCTCGAAATCCACGCGTGCATCGCCCGCCGAGCCGACTCCTGACGCGCGAGGTCGCCGCTGGTCGAGCGCAGCCGCGAACGACTCGCCTCGCCCATCGCGACCACCAGGTTGCCGCTCACGGTGTTGCCGTTCACCTCGCCGGCCACCCGGCTCAAGGTGACGTCGCCGCTCACCGAAGTGACGGTGAGCAGGCTGCGCTGGCCGCTGCCGGTCACGCGCACGTCGCCGCTCACGGTCTTGCACTCCACGTCCTCGGCGGCGACTTCCGTCTCGACGTCGCCGCTGACCGACTGCAGCCGCTGCGAGCCGCGCACGCCCTTCACGAGCACGTCGCCGCTCACCGCGTTGACGGCCACGCCGCTGCCGGCCGGAACCTTGATCACGAGTTCCGTGCTGTCGACCCGTGCGGAGCGGCTCGGCAGAATCACCTTGACGCGCGTGAGCTTGTCGGTGCGCGAGAACTCCAGGCGCTCGGTGCCCTCGCCGAGTTCACCCGTCACCTCGACCTCGTTGCGGTTCCAGCCGGTGACCACGATCGAGCCGGTCGTGTTCGAGATCTCGACCTGACCGGCCGGGTCCGCGGCCGCGCGCTGGTTGATGGGCGTGCCCGCGCGGGACGCGGGCGCGGCGGCCAGCAGCGCGAGCGCCGCGAGCGCCGCGGCGCGGCAGCCGGTGGGGGCGATGGGAGTCCGGGTGGTCATAACTGCATCCTCGTCGGGTCGTTCGTCGTGCCGCCGGCACCGGCGGCGGTCAGCTGGTCCAGGTTCGCGAGCACGGTGATCTCGTCCTGGTAAACGTTGAACAGCATCTCCTCGAGCAGCGGGTCGCCGGGGTGGAGCTCGAGCGCGGCGTTGATCTCGGCGCTGGCGCGGCGCAACTCGGCGAGGTTGGCCGCGAGGCGGCTGCGGGCCCCGGGCGGCAGGCGCGCGATGCGCTCCTCCAGCGACTGCGCCAGCACGCGGCGGTTCGCGAGGTACGCAGGTCCCACCCGGTGGCCCGGGCCGAAGGCAGCCGTCGTCAGGACCGCGTCCTCGGGCTGGGCCACGCTGCGCGCCGTCGCGGCCTCGTCGCGGCGCATCAGTGTCGCGGTGACGAGCGAGGAGCCCGCCACGAGCAGCACGGCCGCCGCCGCCGCCCACGCCCAGCGGCGCGGCGCGCGCACGACGCGGTCCTCGAGTCGCGACTCGATGGCCGGCCAGAGGTCGCGCCCGGGCTCGATCCCGCGCGGCAGTCGCGCCAGCGCCTCGTCGAGGCGGCTGGCGGGATCTGCAGGGTCTCTGCTCATGAGATGTCCTCCGGCACGGCCAGTCGCTCGGTGAGCATCTGGCGTGCGCGATGCAGCTGCGACTTGCAGGTGCCGACCGCGACCCCGAGCATCGCGGCGGCCTCCTCGTGCGAGTGGCCATAGATGCCCACCAGCACCAGCACCTGGCGCGCCCCGGCGGGCAGCGTCGCGATTGCCCGCTCGAGGTCGAGCGACCCCGCCGTCGTCGCCGGAGTCCGGATCCGGCAGCCGCGCGGCCGCCTCGTCGGCGGAGGCCTCGTCGCCCAGCCGATCGCTGCGCCGGCGCGCCTGCGCCAGCACGGCATTGACGGCGATGCGGTGCAACCAGGTACCGAAGGCGCTGCGGCTCTCGAACGAGGGCAGGCTGCGCCAGGCCTGGATGAAGGCGTCCTGGGTGCAGTCCTCGGCGGTGGCTCGATTCGCGGTCATGCGCAGGCAGAGTCCGTACACCTTGGCGACGTGGTTGCGGTAGAGCGCCTCGAAGGCGGCCGACGAGCCGCGCTTCGCGGATTCGATGAGCGCCCGCTCGTCGGCCGCGCGACGCGCCCGTTCCAGTTCCGTTCCGGCCTCAGGTTCGCTCAACGCCCACCTCGGCCCTGTCCCGACCCGCCCGGGCCATCCTACACAGCGACCTCGGTCTCCGGGCCCCGAGCACCGGTCTCTCTGGGGCTAAGATGCGCAACATCGTCCGGTGGTTGGAACGGAGGTCGGGCATGACGCAGGCGGTGCGCATCGAGCGGCAGGGAGCGGTGGCGACGGTGATCCTCGAGCGCCCCGCGGCCCGCAATGCCGTGGACCCGGCAACGGCCGAGCGGCTCGCAGACGCCTTCCTCGAGATCGAGCGCGACGGGGCGCTCGCCGCCTCGGTGCTGTGGGGTGCCGACGGCACGTTCTGCGCCGGGGCGGACCTGAAGGCCGTGGCCGCAGGCTGGGACCCCGGGCGCCTTCGCGAACCCTCGGGCGATGCCGCGGACGCGTTCGGGCCGATGGGCCCGACCCGTCTGCGGCTCGAGAAGCCGGTGATCGCGGCGATCTCCGGGCACGCCGTCGCCGGCGGGCTCGAGCTCGCGCTGTGGTGCGACCTGCGGGTCATGGAGGACGACGCGGTGCTCGGCGTGTTCTGCCGCCGCTGGGGGGTACCGCTGATCGACGGCGGCACGCTGCGGCTGCCGCGCATCGTCGGCCACGGCCGCGCCATGGAACTGATCCTCACCGGCCGCCCGGTGGGCGCCGCCGAGGCGCTCGCCATCGGGCTCGTCAACCGGGTGGTGCCAAAGGGCGCGGCCCGGGCGGTGGCCGAGGCGCTCGCCGAGGAAATCGCCGCGTTCCCGCAGGCCTGCCTGCGCGCCGACCGGCGCTCGGCCTGCGAGCAGTGGAACCTCGCGGAGGACGCTGCGCTGCGCGGCGAGTTCGCGCGCGGCCGGACCGTGCTCGAGGGCGGCGAGTCGGCCGCGGGCGCGGCGCGCTTCATCGGTGGCGCGGGCCGTGGCGGACGGCCCGCCTGAAGCCGCCTCAGCGCTTAGTGCCCTGCAGGTAGTCCACCGCGACGCCGAGCATCGCGCGCACGCCGAGGTCGAGGCCGCTCTCGTCGAGGAAGAACAGCGGCGAGTGGTTGCTCGGCGCCTGGATCGGGTCCTGGCCTGCCGGCGTGACGCCGACGAAGAAGAACAGGGCCGGCACCTTCTGCCCGAAGAATGCGAAGTCCTCCGCGCCGGTCACGTAGGGGATCTCGACCACGCGGCCGGGCCCGGCGACGCGCTCGAGCGAGGGCAGCATGCGCCGCGTGAGTTCGACTTCGTTCACCACGACAGGATTGTTGTCGTCCGCGATTTCGACTTCAGCCGTCGCGCCGCCGGCGCGGGCAATATCCTCGGCGGTGCGCGTCATGCGCTCGATGATCTGCTGGCGCACGGCGGGATCGAAGGTGCGGAACGTGCCGACCATCTCGACCTGGTCGGGGATGATGTTGTTGCGGATGCCACCCTTGATCGCGCCCACCGAGACCACCGCCGGGTAGCGCGTGATGTCGAGCTGGCGGCTCACGACGGTCTGCAGGCCCATCACGATCTGCGAGGAGATCACGATCGGGTCCACGCCACCCCAAGGCCGGGCACCGTGCGTCTGTCGGCCCTGCACGACGATGCGAAAGCGGTCGGAGGCCGCCATGAAGGACCCCGCCCGATAGCCCAGCGTGCCGGCGTTGAGCCCCGACCAGACATGCAGGCCGAAGGCCGCCTGGGGCTTCACGATCTCGAACGCGCCCTCCTCGAGCATCAGCGCCGCGCCGCCGCGCTCGCCGTCGGGTGCGCCTTCCTCGGCGGGCTGGAACAGGAACAGCACCGTCCCGGGCAGGTCCTTGCGCAGCGCCACCATGGCCTCGGCCACGCCCATCAGGATCGCGGTGTGCGCGTCGTGGCCGCAGGCGTGCATCACGCCGACCTTCTCGCCGCGGTACTCGGCCGTGGCGACCGACTTGAACGGCAGGTCGCCCTGCTCGGTCACGGGCAACGCGTCCATGTCGGCGCGCAGTGCGATCGCGGGTCCCGGCCGGCCGCCGCGCAGGACGCCGACCACGCCGGTGTGCGCGATGCCGGTCTTCACCTCGAGGCCGAGCGCCTTCAGGTGCTCGGCGACCTGCTTCGAGGTGCGGAACTCGCGGTTGCTCAGCTCGGGGTTCTGGTGGAAGTCGCGCCGCCACGCGACCACGTCCGGGCCCACGGCACGCGCGGCCGCATCGACCGCGGCGTCGGAGATCTCGGCGGAGGCCTGGGCGGCGGCGAGCACCAAGGCCGGCAGTGCGAGCAGCAGGAATCGGGGCATGGGGCGGTCCGGGTGGGTGGAACGAGGCGCGGAGAATAGCGTGATCGCGACGGCCGCGCGCCGCTGCCTTCGCCGGCGGGCCTCGTGTAGGCTGCCGCCGGTCGCCTCCCCCGGAATGCCCATGACGACGCAACCCCGCGCGTTCCTCCTCGGCTGCACGCTCGCAACGACACTCCTCATGACCCAGCCCGACTCCGCTCTCGGCCAGGCGCTCGGCCAGGCCGCCGAAAACCCCGCCGTCGCCCGCACCTTCGCCAGGACGCAGAAGCCGCCACTGCACGGCCGGCACTGGATGGCGATCACCGGCAAGCCGCTCGCGGCGACCGCGGGCGCGCTCATGTTCCAGCGCGGCGGCAACGCCGTGGACGCGGCCTGCGCGATGATCGCGGCCACCTCGACCATGTGGGACGTGCTGCACTGGGGCGGCGAGACCCAGGCGCTGATCTACGACCCGCGCACGAAGAAAGTGGTCGCGATCAACGGCCTCGGCGTGGCACCCACCGGCGCGACGCCCGAGTTCTACCGCCAGAAGGGCTACGAGTTCCCCCCCGCCTACGGGCCGCTGGCGGCCGTCACGCCGGGCACGCCCGGCGGCCTGATGCTGATGCTGTCGGAGTACGGCACGCTGTCGCTGGCCGAGGTGCTCGCGCCCTCGATCGAGCTTGCCGACGGCTATCCGATCGACGCCGAGACCGCCGACCGCATCGAGCGCTGGCGCGACAAGCTGAAGGAGTGGCCGTACTCGAAGCAGGTGATGCTGCCGCACCTCGGCGAGGCGCGCGAAGCGCCCAACCCGGGCGAAATCTTCCGGCAGCCTGACCTCGCCGCCACGCTGCGCAAGCTCGTCGAGGCCGAGGCGCAGGCACTGCAGGCCGGCAAGTCGCGCAAGGACGCGATCCAGGCCGCCTACGACCGCTTCTACCGCGGCGACATCGCGCAGGAGTTCGTGCGCGGCACGCAGGAACAGGGCGGCCTGATCACGCTCGCGGATCTCGATCGCTGGCGGCCGCTCGTCGAGGCGCCGCTCGCGACGAACTACCGCGGCATCGACGTCTACAAGCTCGACACCTGGACGCAGGGCCCGGCGCTGCTGCAGTCGCTGAACCTGCTCGAGCACTTCGACCTGAAGGCGCTTGGATACAACAGCGCCAACTACATCCACCTCGTCTACCAGGCGATGAACCTCGCCTTCGCGGACCGCGACTTCTACTACGGCGACCCTTACTTTCCACCCGAGGAGCCGCGCCGCGGGCTGCTGTCGAAGGAATATGCGAAGGCGCGCGCCGCGACGATCCGCATGGATCGCAACGACGCGACGGCTGGCCCCGGCGACCCCTACCCCTTCCAGAGCGGCACCAATCCGTTCGCCGACCTGCTCGCGACGCAACGCCGCGCGGCACTGGGCGAGACGCCCGCCGAGCTTTCTGCGCAGGCACTCGAGTCGTTCAAGGAGGGCTTCCACAGCGGCACGACCTCGGTGGTGTCGGCCGACGCGCAGGGCTGGCTGGTGGCGGTCACACCGAGCGGCGGCTGGGTACCGGCCACGATCGCCGGGCGCACCGGCGTCGGACTCAGCCAGCGGCTGCAGTCCTTCGTGCTCGACCCGGCGCTCAATCCGTACAACGTGCTCGAACCCGGCAAACGCCCGCGGGTCACGCTCACGCCGAGCCTCGCCTTCAGGGACGGCAGGCCCTGGCTCGCCTTCGCCGTGCAGGGCGGGGATTCACAGGACCAGAACCTGCTGCAGTTCTTCCTGAACGTGGCGGAGTTCGGCATGACGCCCCAGGAGGCCACCGAGGCCGCCAACTTCGAGAGCTTCCAGATGCGCAGCTCGTTCGACAAGCACGAATCGCAGCCGGGGCGCCTGGTGCTGAACGAGTCGGTTCCGCAGTGGGTGCGCAAGGAACTCGCGCAGCGCGGCTACAGGCTCGAGTTCCAGCCGCGCACGTCCGGGCCCATCAACGCGATCCTGCTCGACCACGCCCACGGCACGATCTGGGGCGGGTCGAGCAACTTCGGCGAGGACTACGGCATCGCGTGGTGAGCGACGGGTCCGCACCGGGCCCGCGCAGGACTTGCGACCCGGCTCAGCCGTCCGGCCCCCCGGGTCCGGAAGCCTGCTGGCGCACCACCATCGCCACCAGCGTGACGACGGTGATCGGCAGCACAAAGCTCAGCATCACCGCCGAGTACTCCTCGAGCGCGTCGTGCTGCTGGGCGCCGAGGATCAGGTAGGCGACGTAGGCGGCGTAGTAGGCGAGGAACAGCAGGCCGCGCTTGCGGCCGATCTGCCGGCGCAGCAGCAGCACCGGCAGGCAGGCGACCGCCACCGCGATCATCACCCAGATGTCGAAGTTGAGCACCGCCGGGGCGATGGCGAGGCCGCTCGCGCTCACCACGCCCGAGAGGCCAAGGCAGCCCAGGATGTTGAAGGTGTTGCTGCCGATCACGTTGCCGACGGCGATGTCGCGCTCGCCACGGATCGCCGCCATGATCGAGGTGGCGACCTCCGGCATGGACGTGCCCGCGGCGATGATGGTGAGGCCGATGACGAGGTCGCTCACGCCGAAGGCGCGCGCGAAGGCCACCGCCGAGTCGACCAGCCAGCCGGACCCCAGCACCAGCAGGCCGAGGCCGGCCGCGATCAGCAGCACCTGGGCGGCCCAGTGG
The DNA here is from genome assembly GCA_963707145.1 of uncultured Gammaproteobacteria bacterium. Lineage (GTDB taxonomy): Bacteria > Pseudomonadota > Gammaproteobacteria > Steroidobacterales > Steroidobacteraceae > RPQJ01. Next base: position 209,538 of record CAVPOQ010000009.1, on the reverse strand, counting down.
CTGTCCCAGCCGGCGTCGCGTCGCGCCGCGGCGCCCTCGTACTCGTCGCGGATCTCGGCGGTCTCGGCGCGCGACTGGCGCACCAGGAAGACCAGGTAACCCACCAGCAGCACGAGCAGCAGCGCGGCTTCGACCCGCCCCAGCGATCCGTCGAGGATCATCACCGCCAGGATCACCGAGGCGCCGATCATGATCGGCACCTCCTGGCGGATGATCTGCGAGTGCACGACCAGCGGCGTGATCACCGCGCTGATGCCGAGGATGAACAGCACGTTGAAGATGTTGCTGCCGACGACGTTGCCGACCGCGATGTCGGTGTTGCCGCTCAGGGCGGCGCCGACGGACACCGCGACCTCGGGCGAACTCGTACCCATCGCGACGATGGTGAGGCCCACGACCAGCGGCGAGATGCCCAGCGACAGGGCAATCTTCGAGGCGCCGCGCACCAGCGCCTCGGCGCCGACGACGAGGGCCGCGAGACCGAGGAGGAAGAACAGCACGTGGGTCAGCATGATGGCGGTCCGGTCGGTCGTGTTGGTTGCACGGGAAGTCTATCGCACGGGTCCACGACCCCGTCGCTGCCCGTCCCCGGCCCGGAGGTGCCACGTCCCCGGTCTGGCCCTGCCACGTCGCCGCCCCCCGGCCGCACGCCGCACCGTCGCCCGCGCTCAGCCGCTCGCCGCCAGCTGCTCGCGGTGGTAGAGACGCGCCGCGAGCCACCACGCGAGCGCCACGAGCGCGAGCCCGCTGCCGAGGCTGAGCGCCCACTCCTGGGGTGCGACCGGCTCGCCGCGCAGGACGCGCAGGATCAGCTGGTTCTGCCCGAGGAACGGCACGGCCAGCATCCAGGCCTGGGTCTTCACCGGCGCGACCATCAGGTACAGCGTCGGCAGCATCGGCACGAAGATCAGCAGCGGCAGGTAGCTCTGCGCCTCGCGGTGGCTGCGCGCGAACGCCGCCAGCGCGGTGAGCACCGCGGCCCCGAGCAGGGCGATGGGCAGCACCACCAGCAGCAGCTTCGCCAGGGCCGCGGGCGGTACCGCGAGCGAAGTGTCGAGGCGGTCGGAGGGCATGAACTCGAACGCCATGCGGTACATCACCAGCGTGACCAGCAGCGACAGCAGCGTGAAGGCGGCGGTGGCGAGGATCTTGCCGCTGATGATCGCCTCGCGCGAAGCGGGCGTCGCCAGCAGCGGCTCGAGCGACTGGCGTTCGCGCTCCCCCGCCGTGGCGTCCACCGCGAGCTGCATGCCGCCGATGAAGGCCAGCAACAGCAGCAGGTAGGGCAGCATCTGCTGCGCCAGGTCGAAGCTCGACCCGGGCATGGCGACGTCGCGGTCCCCGACGCGCAGCGGCTGCACGACGGCGGGGTGGATGCCGCGCGCGATCAACCGCAGCGTGCCCACCTGCTGGTCGTAGCCGCCGAGCAGCGCGCGCAGCCGCGCCACGGTCGTGCCGGACTGCAGCGGCCGGGAACTGTCGAAGATGATCTCGAGCCCGGCCGGCCGCCCCGCACGCCAGTCCGCGGCGAACCCGGGGTCGACGCGCAGGATCACCTCGTGCTCCTGCCGGCGCACGGCGTCGTCGGGATCCACCGGCGGCGGCAGGGCCTTCACGTCCTGCGTCGCGAGCCACGCCACGAGGTTCGGCGCGTGCTCCGCGCCGATCACCGGCAGCTCGAGCGTGCCCTCGAGCTGCTCCACCTGGCGCTTCGCACCGAGGGAGCTCATGCCGGCCAGGATCAGCGGCACGGCGAGCGGCATGACCACCAGCGCCACCGCCACCATGCGCCGGTCGCGGAACGCGTCCACGAGTTCCTTGCGCAGCACCACCCACCACGCGCTCACGAGTACAGCCCCTCCTCCGAGCCGATCACCTGCACGAAGGCGTCCTCGAGGCTGGCGCGCCCGGTCTGCGCGCGGAGCTCGTCCGGCGTGCCCAGGGCCACCACCCGCCCGCTGGCGATCACGACCACCCGGTCGCAGAGCGCCGCAACCTCCTGCATGACGTGGCTCGAGAACAGCACGCAGCGTCCCTCGGCCCGAAGCTCGCCCAGGAACCGCCGCATCGCGCGCGTGGTCATGACGTCGAGCCCGTTGGTGGGCTCGTCGAGCAGCACGTTGCGCGGGTCGTGCACCAGCGCGCGCGCGATCGCGGTCTTGGTTCGCTGCCCCTGCGAGAAGCCCTCGGTGCGGCGGTCGATGAAGTCCTCCATGCCGAGCGCCGCGGCGAGCCGCGCGGTGCGCGTCGCGATGGTCGCCTCGTCGAGTCCCTGAAGGCGCCCGAAGTAGGCGACGTTCTCGCGCGCGGTGAGTCGCTTGTAGAGGCCGCGCGCGTCCGGCAGCACGCCCAGCCGGCGGCGCACCTCGTCGGGCCGCTGCGCCGCGTCGATCCCATCGACGAGCACGCGGCCCGCGTCGGGGCGCATCAGCGTGTAGAGCATGCGCAGCGTCGTGGTCTTGCCCGCGCCGTTCGGCCCGAGCAGCCCGGTGATCTCGCCGTCGCGCGCCGCGAAGCTCACGCCGTCGACGGCGCGGACCACCGTGCCGCGGGCCGCGAAGGACTTCTCGAGCGACTGCACTTCGATCATGGCCCCACCGCTCAGGGTCCCCAGCCGTAGGCGCCGAGGAACGGCGGCGGTGCCGCGAGCCGCTCGAGGCAGGCGACCTCGAGGCCGCGCGCGGAGCCTGCGGCGATGAAGCGCGCCATCAGGCGCGGCGCGCAGCCCGCCAGCATCACGTTGTGGCCCTGCCCTGGCGCGACGAGGTGGCGGCCGTTCGGCAGGTGACGGACCACGGCCTCGCCGTAGCGCGGTGGCGTCACCGGGTCGAGTTCGCCCGACAGCAGCAGCACCGGCCGGTCGCTGCGCACCGGATCGTTGAAGTCCGCGGGCCGCCGGCCGCGCGGCCAGACCTCGCACTGCGCGAGCACCGCGGCGACGAACTCCGTGCCGAGCAGGGTGCGTTCGTCGGCCGGGTCGATGCGCAGGCGGTCGGCGTCCTCCGCGCAGGTCACGGAGAGCTGCGGCCCGATGGAGATCTGCTCGCCGAGCAGCGTCTCGATCATGCGCGCCTGCGCCATCAACACCTCGGGTCGCCCGTCGGTCGCCTCGGCGAGCGAGCGCGGCAGCATCGCCGCGAGCTGCGGCGTGTAGGCATAGAGGCGCACGACGGCCGCCACGGCGGCCGGGGTGAGCTCCTCCTCGCGCAGCTCGTCGGTGACGGGATCCCGGTAGCGCAGGCGCCGCGGCAGCACCTCGAGCTCGTCGAGCAGCCGCTCGAGCCGCGCACGCGGGGTGCCGAACTGCGCGCGGCAGGCCGCGTCGGCCTCGCAGGCCGCGAAGTGCGCGTCGAGCGCCACCTCGAGATTGCGCGCGTGCTCGGCGCCGAGGGCGAGTTCGGGCGGCACCACGCCGTCGAGCACCACGCTGCGCGTGCGCTCGGGGTGGCGCCGCAGGTACTCGAGCGCGACGCGCGTGCCGTAGGAGATGCCGACGAGGTTCACCTGCGGCGCACCGAGCGCGGCGCGCACGGCCTCGAGGTCGAGCACCGCGTCGCTGGTCGTGTAGAAGCGCGGATCGGCGTCGAGGCCGGCGAGACAGCGCTCGGCGAGACGGCGGGCGGCGGCGGGATCGGTGGCCTCGGCCGGCTCGGGTCCGTTGGCACCGCCGGCCGCCCGGCAGTCGAGCGGGTGCGACCCGCCGGTGCCTCGCTGGTCCACCAGCACGACGTGGCGTTCGCGCAGGATCTCGCGAAACGCGCCCGCCGCTCCCGGAAACGCCTCGCGCGCCGACTGTCCCGGGCCACCTGCGAGCATGAACACCGGATCCGGACGCGGCTGCTTCGAGCGGGCCGGAACGAACGCCACGGCGAGTTCGATGCGGCGACCGGCGGGACGGGCCCGGTCCTCGGGCACCGCGAGCGTGCCGCAGAACGCGGCGACCGTCGCGGGCTGGCCGGCGGCGGACAGCGTGCAGGGCTCGAAGCTCATCGTGCCGAGCGTGCGGGCAGCGGGCGGGCCGGCGGCCACCGGAAGTGCGGCCAGCAGGAGACACAGCGGCAGGACGGTCGGGTGCATCTGTGGGTGCAGGTGCCTGGGGTGGCGCCGCAACCCTAGCATGCCGCCGGCGCCAATCCGCAGCGCGATTCGGCTAGGATGCCGCGGCCATGCAGAACCTCCCCCCCGTCACGCGCGCCCTGCTCCTGATCAACGTCGGCGTGTTCATCCTGCAGCTCGTCACGGGCAATGCACTGATGGGCCCGTTTGCGCTGTGGCCGCCCGGTTCGCCGCAGTCCGGCGGTGCCCCCGGATTCGAGATCTGGCAGCTGCTGACCTACGGCTTCCTGCACGGCAGCCTCACGCACCTGCTGTTCAACATGCTGGCGCTGTATATGTTCGGCGGCGACATCGAGCGCCTGCTCGGCGCGCGCCGGTTCCTCGTGTACTACCTCGTCTGCGTGGTGGGCGCGGCGGTCGCGCAGCTCGCGGTCACCGGCGCGGCGCACACGCCGCCTGTGCCGACCGTGGGTGCCTCCGGCGGCGTGTTCGGGCTGCTGCTCGCCTTCGGCATGGCATGGCCGCACCGCAAGCTGATGCTGCTGTTCCCGCCGATCCCGATGCCGGCGTGGCTGTTCGTGACGCTGTACGGACTGCTCGAGCTGTACCTCGGCGTGACGGGCTCGGGCCAGGGCATCGCACACTTCGCCCACCTCGGAGGCATGGCCGCCGGCTACGCGCTGCTCACCTACTGGACGCGGCGCCGTCCGGGGTGACCCCCCGGCCCTTGTGAGTTCCTGCCGCGCCCCCACAGTCCGCCCGGTTGACCCAGGCACCCCGGCGCGCAAAGGTAGCGCCAGAGAACTCTCGAGGAGATCCTCCGCATGGCTCGCAAGCGCCCCCTGCACGACGCCGGCACGGTCGTCGTGCTGGAGCACCGCTCGTCCGTCCTCGCCGACAACCCGCTCGGCGACCCGCACGTGCGCAAGCTCGCCGTCTGGCTGCCGCCGCAATACGACCGCCGCGCGAGTGGTCCCGGCGCGCGCTTCCCGGTGCTCTACGACATGGTGGGTTTCACCGGATCGGGGGTCGCGCACCTCAACTGGAAGCCCTTCAGCGAGAACGCCGTCGAGCGCACCGCCCGCCTGATCCGAGACGGACGCATGGGCCCGGTGATCCTGGTGTTCCCGGACTGCTTCACCAGTCTCGGCGGCAACCAGTACGTGAACTCCTCCGCGCTCGGCAACTACGCGGACTATCTCGTCGAGGAGATCGTGCCGTTCGTGGACCGCGAGTTCCGCACGCTCGCCTCGCGGGAACACCGCGGCTGCTTCGGCAAGTCCTCCGGCGGCTACGGCGCGATCATCCACGGCATGCGCTACTCGAAGCACTGGGGCGCGATCGCCAACCACAGCGGCGACGCCTACTTCGAGTTCATCTACGGCGCCGACTGGCCGAACACGCTCGACGAGCTCGCGAAGTACCGCCGCCCGGCGATCAAGGCCGGGCGCGTGAGCCCGCCGCGCGACACGGCCGCCGGGCGCCAGCTCGCCGAGGGCCTCGACGACGGCCGCGTGCGCCGCTTCCTCGAGGCCATGTGGAAGAAGCACAAGCTCAGCGGCGCCGAGGTGCACGCGATCATGAACGTCTGCATGGCGGCCACCTACGATCCCGACCCGACGGCACCACTCGGCTTCCGGCTGCCCTTCCACCTCGACAGCGGCGAACTCATCGAAGCGCGCTGGAAGCGCTGGCTCGAGCACGACCCGGTGCGGCTGGTGGGCCGCTACGCCCGCAGCCTGCGCACGCTGCGCGGCATCTACATCGACTGCGGCTGGCGCGACCAGTACCGCATCCACTACGGCACGCGGCAGCTCTCGAGGCGCCTCGCCGCGGCAGGTATCGCCCATCGCTACGAGGAGTTCGACGACGACCACTCCGACGTCGACTACCGCATGGACGTGAGCCTGCCGTTTCTCTACCGCGCGCTGCGACCGTGAGCCGGCTGCGCCTCGGCCTCGCGCTCAGCAGCGGCTCGGCGCGCGGCTGGGCGCACATCGGCGTGCTGCAGGCGCTGGCCGGGCACGGCCTGAGGCCGGACGTGATCACGGGCGCGTCGGTCGGCGCGCTGGTTGGCGCGGCCTGCGCGGCCGATCGGCTCGAGGACCTCGAGCGGTGGGTGCAGACGCTCACGCAGCGCGACGTGTGGCGGCTCGTGGATACCACTTTCCGCGGCGGCGGCGTGATGACCGGCAACCGGCTGATGGAGGCGATTGCCGCCCAGATCGGCGACGCGCGCATCGAGTCGCTGCCGGTGCGCTTCGGCGCGGTCGCCACCGACCTCTACACGGGCGAGGAGATCTGGCTGCGCGACGGACCGTTCATGACCGCGGTGCGCGCCTCGAGCGGCGTGCCGGGGCTGTTCACGCCGCACTGGCACGAGGGGCGCTGGCTGATCGACGGGGGCGTCGTGAACCCGGTGCCGGTGTCGCTGTGCCGGGCACTCGGCGCCGACCTCGTGATTGCCGTCGACCTGAGCCGGCCGGGGACCTGGAGCGCGATGCGCGCGGCCGGGCGTGCCGCCGGGACAACGGCGCACCCGGCACCGGAGGCCAGTCCGGCCGCAGCGCCAGGGCCCGCCGACCGCGCGGCCGCGGCGTCCGGCGAGGCCAGCGCCGAGGGCAACGCGATCCTGCACAGGTGGTCCGGCCTCGTGGACGGCCTCGTCGAGTCGTTTCGCAGCAAGCGCGCCGAGCCCGGTCTCGTCGAGGTGATGACGAGCGCGGTCAACATCATGCAGGACCGCATCACCCGCAGCCGGCTCGCGCTGGATCCGGCCGACCTGCTGCTGCGTCCCGATCTCGGGGAATTCCAGCTGATGGACTTCCACCGCGCCCGCGAGGCGATCGCGATCGGCCGCGCGCACGTGGAGCGGATGGCGCCGCAGCTCGAGGCGTTCGCCGCGCACGCGCAGCTCCCTGGCCGTGCGCCCGCCGCCTGATCCGCCAGACGTCCACCCGCCGATGAGCACGCCCGCACCGCCGGATGCCGCCGAGGTCTTCCGTTCGTTCTGGCGCGGCCAGTGCGAGGAGCGCGGCTTCGTGCTGCACGCCGTCGGCATCGACTCGCAGGTGGTCTGGCTCGGCCGGACCTGGGTGCTGCTGGTGCCGGCGGCCGCACACGCCGAGGCACTCGCGCAGCTCGACGTGTACGAACGCGAGAATCCCCCGCGCCGCGGGCCCGTCGCCGACGAGCCGCTGCATCGCGGCGCGTGGGCCGGCTCGCTCGTCTACGCGACGCTGATCGTCGGCATCGGCTACCTTGCCGGCGTCTTTGCGCTGGAGCGCGACTGGCTCGATGCGGGCGCGCTGGTCGCGGCGCCGACGCGCACTGGCGAACCGTGGCGCGCGGTCACCGCGCTGACGCTGCACCTCGACGTCGGCCACCTGCTCGCGAACCTGGGCTTCGGCACGGTCTTCGGGCTGCTCGCGGGACAGCTGCTCGGGCCCGGGCATCGCGTGGGCCACGGTGCTCGCGGCAGCCGGCGCGGCCAATTTCGTCAACGCCTTCATCCAGCCCGCGACCCACTTCTCGGTCGGCGCCTCGACCGCGGTGTTCGCCACCCTCGGGCTGCTCGCGGCCTACGCGTGGCGCCGCCGCCGCGGCTCGGGCGACCGCTGGGCGTATCGCTGGGCGCCGTTGATCGCGGGCGTGATCCTGCTCGGCTTCACCGGCGCGGGCGGCGAGCGCACCGACGTGCTCGCGCACCTGACGGGCTTTGCGATGGGTGCGATCGCCGGCGCGGCACACGCGACGTGGCGCGTGCCGCGCGGCGCCGTGGCGCAGGTGGTCGCCGCGGCGGCGGCGCTGGCGGTGGTCGCGGTGGCGTGGGCCCTCGCGCTGGGTGGCCCGTGATGCCGGTCGCTGCGGTCGGGTCCGGGTCTCGTGTGCAGCGGGCGTCGCGCGACAGGGATGTCGCGCGCGAGCCCCCAGGGACGGGTTCACGGCGTCCCGCGGCACACGAGACCCGGACCCGACCGTGGCGACGGACCTGCGGCCGAACTGTGGCCGACGCCGGCCGAGGCCCGCTCAGACGGCGACGCGCACCTCGCCTTCGCGGACCGTGACCTTGTAGGTCTTGAGCGCCTTCTCGCCGCGGATCACGTTGAGCAGCTGCACGCCGGGCGGGAAATTGGCCCAGTCGATCACCTCGCCCGTGCGGATGTCGAAGCGCGCGCGGTGGAACGGGCACTGCACCTTGCAGCCGTCCAGGATCTTTCCCTTCGCAAGTGGCGCGAACACGTGCGTGCAGCTCGCCTGCGTGGCGTAGAAGCCGTCCTGCAGGTGATAGACGACGAGCTTCTCGCCGGCCACCGTGAAGGCCTTCATGTGGCCCTTCTTGACGTCGTCGGTGCGACAGACCGCGTGCTGCTTCATGGCGCCCCCCACCGTTGATCCCGCCGACAGTGTAGCCGGGGCGGCCTCGCGGCGGTGAGCGGGGCGGGTCGTGCCGGGCGGCCCCGCGCAACGGCCATTGCCGGTATCCTCGAGCATCGCCCACCACCTGCGGCGCAACGATGGCCCTGCAGCAGCTCACCGAAGAACAGGTCCGGGACTGGACCCGCGAGCAGAAGGACCGCTGGTGGTTCGAGAACGTCTTCCGCGGGAGCATGCCGCAGCTCACGCTGCGCTCCGCACTGACGGGCTTCTGCCTCGGCGGGGTGCTCAGCGTCACCAACCTGTACGTGGCCGCCAAGACCGGCTGGACGCTGGGCGTCGGCCTGACCTCGGTGATCCTCGCCTTCGCCCTGTACCGGGCGTTCTCCCGCCTCGGCGCCCGCGACATGACGATCCTCGAGAACAACTGCGTGCAGTCGATCGCGACCGCCGCGGGCTACATGACCATGCCGCTCACCTCGGGGCTCGCGGCCTACATGTGGGCGACCAACAACGTGCTGCCTGCGTGGCAGATCATCTGCTTCACGATCGTGCTGTCGATCCTCGGCGTGCTGGTGGCGTTCCCGATGAAGCGCCGCTTCATCAACGACGAGCAGCACCCATTCCCCGAGGGTCGCGCCTGTGGCGTGGTGCTCGATGCACTCTACGAGCGCGCCGAGGCCGCCAGCGGCATGTTCAAGGCGAAGGCGCTGACGGTCGCCGCCATGCTCGCCGGCGGTGTCAGCTTCGTCTCGGGCGAGAGCTACATGAAGCTGATCCAGCAGAAGTGGCTCGGGCTGCAGTCGTCCTGGCACCTGCCGCACAATCTCGATCTCTGGTACTACTCGCTGGTCGAGAAGGGCTTGGTACCGCTGCCGAAGCTCGCGGGCGTCGGACATCCGCCAGCTCGCGCTCACGCCGACGCTCGACTTCGCGATGATCGGCGCCGGGGGACTCATGGGCATCCGCACGGCGGTGAGCCTGCTGGTCGGTGCGGTGCTCAACTTCGTCATCGTCGTCCCCATCATGATCTCGCTCGGCGAGATCCAGCCGCGGGCCGGCGTCATCGCCGAGGGCACCGCGCTGTTCGGCCGGGCGCACATCCTCAACACCTGGGCGCTGTGGTGGGGCATCACCATGATGGTGGTCGCCGCGATGGTGGCGCTGTTCGCGCGGCCCGAGGTGTTCGTGGAGGCATTCCGCAGCCTCGGCCGCCGCAGTCGCGCCGCGGCGACGGGCAACGACGTGCTGAAGGACATCGAGCTGCCGCTGCCGGTGTCGTGGATCGGCATCCCGATCGTCGGTGCCTTCGGTGTGTGGATGGCGCACGACTGGTTCGGCGTGCACTGGGTGCTCGGGCTGGCCTCGATCCCGCTCATCCTGGTGCTGGCGCTGATCGCGGCGAGCAGCACGGCGCTCACCGGCATCACGCCGTCGAGCTCGCTGTCGAAGATCCCGCAGTTCACCTTTGGCGCCATCGCCCCGCACTCGCCGGCTCCCAACCTGATGACGGCCGTGATGAGCGCGGAGGTGGCGAGCAACGCCTCGAACCTGCTCATGGACATCAAGCCCGGCTACATGCTGGGCGCGAAGCCGCGCCAGCAGGCGATCGGCCACGTCATCGGCATCGTGGCGGGGGCACTCGCCGCCACGCCACTGTTCTTCATCCTGTTTGGCCTGACCGGTTTCGACCCGGCGGCCGGCCGCTCGGTGATGGATACCATGGTCACCGACAAGTTCTCGTTCCCGAGCGCGCTGCAGTGGAAGGGCGTGTCGGACCTCGTCACGGCGGTGTTCGGCGGCGACGGCGCCAACTCGCTGCTCACGCGATCGATCGTCTGGTCGATGGCCATCGCCGGCCTTCGCCGCGCTGGTGATGGAGGTCCTGCGCATCCGCACCCGCAACCGCTTCCCGCTGTCGCCGCTCGCGATCGGGCTCGGCGTGGTGGTGCCGCCCGACTCCTCGCTGATGATGTTCGTCGGCGCGGCGCTGTTCTGGCTCGCGGGCCGCAGGTACGGCTCGCGGCCGGAGTCGCTGGGCTACAGGCTGTGGGTGGACTCGCAGGAACCGATCTGCGCGGGACTCATCGCCGGAGCCGCGCTGGTCGGCATCGGTGACATCCTGGTCAAGGTGTTCGTGTTCGGCTGAGTCCGCCATCCACCCGGCGGCGGAACGCCTCGTACTCGTCCACGACCCGGTCGTGGACCTCGAGCTGGGGATAGTGCCCGACGCCCTCGAGCACGACGACGTCCGCGTCCGGCACGAGCTCGCGGTAGCGCACGGCGAGGTGCCGCCCCGACACTGGGTCGACGGCCCCGCAGATCAGCCGCCGCGGCACCGTGGACTCCACGAGCGCGCCGACCCAGCGCGGCCGATTCCGACGGCGCTGCTCCATGTAGTTGATGAGGCGTGCGAGCGCCTGGCGGCCCCCGTCGCGCTGGATCAGGACCCAGAGGTCGGCGAGTTCCTCGCGCGTCGGCGGCTCGCGCCCCGCGATCGAGAGCATCGTGGACTCGAACTTCGCATGGCCCATCGCGCGCGCGAGCAGCGGGCCCAGCAGCGGCCGGGCGAGCAGCTTCTGGATCGGCCGCGCGAGATGTGTCTCGGGGAACAGCCCGCCGTTGAGGAACACCATGCTCGAGAGGCGCAGGCGTCCTTCCCGCTCGCGCGCGAGCAGTTCCTGGGCGACCGTGTCGCCGTAGTCGTGCGCGAGCACGTGGGCGTCGGTCACGCCGCTGTCCTCGAGCAGGGCCATGCAGAGATCCGCCTGCAGCGCGATCGGGTAGTCGCTGTCGCGCGGCTTGTCGGAGAGCCCGAAACCCAGCAGGTCGAGCGCATACAGCGAATGCCGCTCGGCGAGGCGCGGCCAGACCCGCACCCAGTCGTAGCTCGCCGTCGGATAGCCGTGGATCAGCAGCAGCGGCGGCCGCCCCGGCGTCACGGCCGTGCGCACGAACACGCGATGGCCGGCGAGACGCCGCATGCCGCCGGCATTGATCCAGTCCTGCAGGCGCTGCGAACCGTGCATGTAATCTCCGCTCTCCACCACCCGGACCCGCGGGCCTGCGCAGTATGCTGAGTTCCTTCCCCGACGGCAGCCAGGCCTTCGTCACCGGCGCGAGTCGCGGCATCGGCCTGGAGTTCGTGCGCCAGCTGCTCGGCGATCCGCGCTTCGCCGCCGTCTACGCAGGCTGCCGCGGGCCGCAGCAGGCCCGCGGTCTCGCTGATCTCTCGGCATCGGATCCACGCCTGCGCGTGGTCCCGCTCGACGTCGCGGACGAAGGCAGCATCGAGGCCGCGGCACGCGAGACCGCCGCGCACACCGACCGGCTGCACCTGATCGTCAACTGCGCCGGCCTCCTTCACGATGGGCCGATCGGCGTCGCGCCCGAGAGGCGTCTCGGCGAGGTGGGCACCTCGGCGCTGGCGGCGAGCTTCGCCGTGAACGCATTCGCTCCGCTGCTGGTGGCGAAGCACTTCGAGCGTCTGCTCGCCCATCGCGAGCGCGCGGTGTTCGCCAGCCTCTCTGCACGCGTCGGCAGCATCGGCGACAATCGCCTCGGCGGCTGGTACGCCTACCGGGGCGCGAAGGCGGCTCAGAACATGTTCACCCGCACGCTCGCAATCGAATGGGCGCGCTCGCGACGCAACGTGATCTGCGTCGCACTGCACCCGGGCACCACCGACACCGATCTCTCCCGGCCGTTCCAGGCCAGCGTCCCGCCGGAGAAGCTGTTCGCACCGGAGCGCGCGGTGCGCCAGCTGCTCGCCGTCATCGACCGGCTGGCGCCCTCCGACAGCGGCAGCTTTCGAGCCTTCGACGGCAGCGCAATCCCGTGGTGAAGCGACGTCCTGCCGGTCCTGTATCGCGACGACGCGCTGGTGGTGGTGAACAAGCCGTCGGGGCTGCTGGTGCACCGCTCGCCCATCGATCGCCACGAGACCCGCTTCGCGGTGCAGCTGCTGCGCGACCAGCTCGGGCAGCGCGTGCACCCGGTGCACCGGCTCGACAAGGGCACCTCGGGGGCACTCGTCTTCGCGCTCGACCGCGCCACGGCGGCCACGCTCGCGGCCGCCTTCGCCGGCCATGCCGTGGCGAAGGTCTATCACGCCGTGGTGCGCGGCTGGCCGGCGGATGCGGGGGTGATCGAGCACGCGCTCGAGGCGGTGCAGGACGACTACGCGCCGGCCGCGGCGGGCGCCGGCAAGGAATCGCGCACCGCGTTTCGCACGCTCGGGCGCGCGGAACTGCCGCTGCGCGTGGACCGCTACCCGACCTCGCGCTATGCGCTCGTCGAGCTCGAGCCCGACACCGGGCGGCGCCACCAGCTGCGCCGCCACCTCGCGCACGTGTCCCACCCGATCATCGGCGACTCGACCTACGGCAAGGGGAGGCACAACCGCCTGTTCGCGGAGCGCTACGGCGTGCGGCGGCTGATGCTGGCCTGCGTGCGCCTCGGGTTCGATCACCCGGCGAACGGGCAGCGGATCGACATCACCGCCGATCCGGGCCCGGAGTTTGCCGCTGCTCGACCGGGAATTCGGCTGGACGCCCGGCGCCGGCGGCGGTGCCGCCGCGGCGCCCGCGGACGGGCTCAGCCCAGCTTCGCCTTGACCTTGGCGGTGAGCGCCGCGATCTCGGCCTTGCGGCCCTTGTCGGCGACCTCGCGTCCCGGCCGCGGCGGGGCCTTCGCGGCCCGCTCGAGGTACGGCAGCGCCTGCGCGTACTCCTTCTGCTCGTAGAGGAACTCGCCGTAGAAGTAGTTCGGGTCGATGCCGTCGGGATTCAGTCTCGAGCGCCCGCTTCAGCAGCTTCTGCGCCTTGTCGTGGTCGCCGAAGCCTACGGGGAACCCGGGGACCTTGTAGTACAGCGTGCCGAGGCTCGTGTAGGCGGAACCGTCGAGCGCGTGTGGGTTGATCTTGATCGCGGCTTCGAGGTTGCCGCGCGCTTCCTTGGCGAGGCCGAGCGCACCCAGGCCGCCCTTGGCGCCCGCGTAGCTGCTCTCGATGATGCCCTCCCAGATCAGGGCCTCCGCGCGATCCGGGTGCTGCTTCGTGAAGCTCTCGGCGCGCTTCTCGAGCGCGTCGAAGGCCTGTGCGCGCGCGTCGCCGGCCGGGGTCTCGTAGTTGACCTTCGCCCAGGCCTGCTGGATGGACAGCAGCTCGGCGTCGAACGCGGGATCGGCGGCGGCGCGGCCGGCGAGGGCCGCGAGCACGACGGTCGCGGCAAGCAGGAAACGGGGATGCTTCATGGTCGGGTTCCTCAGCGGGGTTTGGGGGCGGCGGCCGCGGCCTCGCCGGCATAGCGGCGGATCACCGGCAGCTGCTTGCGGAGCGCGCCGTCGACGACGCGCGGCAGGATTCCGTTGACGCGCGCGAACAGCTTCTCGGGCCAGCCGAGCACGGCCTCGACGCGCCCGCCCGCGAGCATGTCGCAGACGGCCTTGGCGACCAGTTCCGGCGGGTCCATGGCCACGCCCAGCTCGTCGTTCATGCGCTCGACCGCCGAGGTGTTGATGCCGGTGCGGGTCGCGCGCGGCGCGACGTAGCGAACTGTGACGTTCGTGTCGGCGAGCTCGCGGCGCAGCGCCTCGGTGAAGCCGCGCACGGCGAACTTGGTGGCCGAGTAGACCGCGTAGCCTGGATAGCCGATCGCGCCGAACACCGAACCCGTATTGAGGATGCAGGCCTCGGACTGCCCCAGCAGGTGCGGCAGCAGCTCGCGGCAGAGGTGGATCGGCGCCTGCAGGTTGATCGCGATGGCGAGGTCGACCTGGGCGGCGGGCTGGTCGACGACCATGCCGAAGTGGTTCACCCCGGCGTTGTTCACCAGCACGTTGATGCCGCCGCGCCAGGCGGCGGCCTCCGTGCAGAGGCGCGTGCGGTCGGCGGCCGAGGTGAGGTCGGCCTGCAGGGTTCCGACGCGCTGGCCGTGCGCGGCGAGTCGTGCAGCGGTGCGCTCGAGCGCCGCCGGGTCGCGGTCCACGAGCAGCACGGACGCACCGCGCGCGAGCAGTTCCGCCGCGATCGCGCCGCCGATGCCGCCGCCGCCGCCGGTCACCAGCGCCCGGATGCCGGCCGGGTTCATGCGATCCTCCGCGGCCGGCCCGGCTCGACGGACGGCACGGCGCCCGCGTCGAGTCCGCGGAACACGTTGCCATAGAGCCAGTAGATGCCGCGCGCGCAGCGGACCACCGCCGCGCGGTCGTCCTCGTCGGTGAACCGCTCGAGGATCCGGGCCAGGTCGTTGATGTGCTCCTTGTCGAGCTCGCCGTGGCTGCGCAGGTAGGTGAACGCGTTGACCGGCAGGTCGAGCGTCTTCTGGATGCGGTCGGCGGCATTGAGGGCCAGCGCGACGCTGGTGCCCTCCAGCACGTGCACCATGCCGAAGAAACCGAGGGGGTTGCCGCGCATCACCGTGTCGTAGGCGTAGGCCACCATCGCCTCGGTGGCGACGGCAGGCTCGGAGGCGGCCGCGGCGGCGCGGTCACCGCCCGCACGGGCGATGTCGTTGAGGATCCACTCGTCGTGCCCGGTCTCCTCCTCGAGGTAGTGCAGGATCGCGTCGCGCAGCCACGCGTGCCGGTCGGGTACGCGCGATCCCACCGCCATCAGCAGCGGCACCGTGTGGCGGACGTGGTGATAGGCCTGCGTCAGGAACGCGACGTACACCTCGCGCGTCACGTCGCCGGCGAGCGCGCGCTGGATCACCGGCGCGGCCAGCAGAAACTCGCGGTCGGGCGCGGTCGCACGGGCCAGTTGCTCGTGGAAATTCATCGGTCACCTCGTTCAGGCAGGGGTCGTTTCCCGGTACAGGGCGTCGAGCAGCGCGCCGTGGCGACGCAGGATCTCGGCGCGGCGCAGGCGGCCGTTGGACGTCAGCAGGCCGTTGTCGAAGGCAAAGGGCTCGGGGGCGCGCACCCAGCGGCGCACCTGGGCATAGCCGGGCAGGCGGGCGTTCGCCGCGGCGATGCCGCGCTCGATGAGCTCGTCGCTCACGGCCGGGTCCGCGACGCTGACGATGGCAACCGCATGAGGCCGCGCCTCGCCGTGCACCATCACGTGGCGGATGCCCGGCTGCTGCGCGAGCTCGCTCTCGACCCATTCCGGCGCGACGTTGCGGCCGAGGCTCGAGATGAAGACGTTGCGCAGGCGGCCGCGCACGTAGACGTAGCCGTCGGCGTCGATCTCGCCCAGGTCGCCGGTGGCCCATTCCTCGCCCGCCGCGCGCGGCGCGTCGCCGAGGTAGCCGAGCATCGTGACACCCGACACCATGATCTGGCCGTCGTCCGCGATGCGCAGGCGCGCGTGCGGCAGCGGGCGGCCGACGCTGCCGGGGCGCCGCGCCCCCGGCGTGTTCAGGCAGACGACCGACGCGCATTCACTGAGCCCATAGCCCTCGTAGACGGGCAGGCCCGCCGCTGCGGCGCGCTCGAGCAGATCGAGCGACACCGGCGCGCCGCCCACGGCCACGAACTCGAGCGAGCGCGGAACCTTCCAGCCGCGCTCGGCGGCCGTCACCAGCAGCCGCAGCAGCTCCGGCACGAGCACGATGCTCTGGGGCTGCGCCTGCGCGATGCAGGACAGCAGCCGCGTCGGGTCCGGCCCGGCGTAGCTCATGCCGGTCACCTCGGCCGGCGGCAGCAGGCAGGTGGCACCGGCGAGCAGCGGTGCGTGGATGCCCGCGATGTTCTCGAGCAGCGTCGCGAGCGGGAGCAGGCAGAGGTGGCGCTCGATGTCGAGCGACGCGGTCGCCGCCGCCAGCGAGCGCGCCACGGCCTCGAGCTGCTCCGCGCCGAGGCAGACGCCCTTCGGCTGTCCGGTGCTGCCGGAGGTGTAGGTGATCTTCGCAGTCCCCGGCGGCAGCGGCGGCCGGGCGGCATCGTCGAGCCGTCGGCGGAACAGCGCGAGCCCCGAGCGACCGGACGCGCCGCCCGCGAGCCAGCCCGGCAGCAGGACGCGGGCGCGTCGCGGATCGTCGGTGACCACGCAGTCGATGCCCGCGTCGTCGAGCGCGTGGCCGAGCTGTGCCGCGGAAAAGAAGCCCGGCAGCGGCACGCAAGGCATGCGGCGCGCGTGCAGCGCGAGGTCGGCGATGGCCCAGCCGACGCCGTTGTCGGCGAGCAGTGCGAAGCGTTGGCCGTGCGCGGCGAGCCACTCGCCCTCCTCCTCGACACGCGCGGCGAGTTCGTCGTGGCCGATCGCGTGGCGCCCGTCGTCGAGAGCCGCGCCGCCGCGCGCCCGGCGGCCGACGTCCGCTGCAGCGGAACTCATGCGCCGCCGTTGAAGCCGGGAATGCGCCGGCTGGCGGGGAGGTAGCCCGCGAGTACGCGGGGGTCGGTGTCGTAGTAGCGGCCCCAGCGGTCGGGACCGTTCGCCACGCGCGAGCCGTCGGCCCGGGCGAGTTCGACGAGCGGCGCGCCGAAGCCCTGCAGGATGCCGCGCACGGCATTCGTCGCCGTGAACACGATCCACTGGTAGTCGTTGGCGAGCAGGTAGGCCGGGAGCGCGGCGACCATGCGCATCGCGGTGCGGCAGTTGGTGCCGGCGAGGTTGCCGACCTCGACGACCTGGCGGCGCTCGACCGGCTGGCCGGAGGCCGCAGCGATCGCGGCCTCGACCGGCTGCTCGAGGTACTGCTCGAGGTACAGCGGCTGGCGCGCGGCATCGCGCAGCCCGATCACCCCACGCAGGTCGCCGGCACCGTCGCGGAACGACAGCAACGTCGGCATGAAGCTCTCCACCGTGGCGTCGTGCCGCCGGCGGAAGGCGTCGGCGACGAAAGCCTCAAGCTGCGGCCGGTCGGGCGAGCCTGAGCGGACCTCCGCGAGACGCAAGGTCCGGCCGAACGTGCGGTGGTGGTCGGCAGGCGGGCAGGTGGCGGTCGCTGGCGTCACGTCGGTCTCCAGGGGGGCGGGGTGACCGCGGGCCATTGACCCGCAATGCACCGTTAGACGCCGGGGGCGGGCAAAACCAATCGCGACTGTCGCCGTGAAGTTGAAACCCGAATCAAAACAATGTGTTGGCCGCACGGCACACGCCGGCCGCGGCCGCTGCGATTGATTTGCATCCCGGCCGCCGTCTAATGGGCACGAGAGAGCCGAGGTCTGCGCTTGGACGACGACACCGAACTGGTACGGCGGATGCTCGCGGGGGAGGAACGCGCCTTCACGGCGTTCTTCGAGGCCTACTTCCCGCGCATCTACCGGTTCGCGCTGCCGCGCCTCGGGCGCGACGAGGACGTAGCCAAGGACGTCGTGCAGGGGACGCTGATCAAGGCGATGCGCAAGCTCGGTGACTGGCGCGGCGAGGCCGCGCTGTTCACGTGGCTGTGCCAGATCTGCCGCCGCGAGATCGCCGACCACGTGCGCTCGCAGCGGCGCCGCTCGGAGAAGGTGGTGCTGATCGAGGACAGCGATGAGGTCCGCGCCGCCCTCGAGTCGATCGAGGCGCCGCCGGGCGATGACCCGCTGCGCCGCTGCGACGGCGCGGAACTGAAGCGCCTCGTGCACGCCGTGCTCGACCGTCTGCCGAGCCGCTACGGCGAGGCGCTGGAGTGGAAATACGTCGAGGGCCGATCGGTCGAGGAAATCGGCGATCGACTCGGGATCGGTCACACCGCCGCGCAGTCGCTGCTGGCGCGAGCGCGAGTGGCCTTCAGGGGCGGCCTCGAAGCCGTGTTCGGTGCGTCGGCTGCCGACGTGCTGGCCGGGCTCGAGGCCTGAGGGGGAACGCATGAACGAGGAACAGATGAACGACCGGAGCGACGAGGCGGAGGTTGCCGCGCTGCTGCGGGCCGCGGGCCCGAGGCCCATGGTCTCGTCCGCGGCGATGGCCGAGGCACGCGCCGCAGTCGCGGCGGAATGGCGCAGCGTGGTCGCGGCGCGCGAGCGCCGGCGGCGTTACACGGTCTGGTCGGCGGCGGCCGGCATCGCGGTCGCAGGGATCGCCGTCTGGCTGGCGCGTCCCGTTCTCGATGCGCCGCCGGAGACGATCGCCGCCGTGGTTCGCGTCGAAGGCGGATTGCAGCAGTCGCAGGGAGACGGCGCGTGGGTCACCGTGGCGGCGAACGGCGCGGTTGGCGCAGGTGCGCAGCTGCGCACTGCCGGCGACGGGCGCGCGGCGCTGCGCATGGCCAACGGCCTCGAGTTGCGGCTCGACTCGGACACGCGGATCGCGTTCGAGGACTCCGGCCGGGCGAGGCTGGCGCAGGGCGCCGTGTTCGTGGACTCCGGCGCGGCCGCGGGTGCCCCGGCGGCGGATTTCGAGCTCGAGACCCCGGCAGGCAGCGTCCGCCACCTCGGCACGCAGTATTTCGCACGCGTGGACGGCGCGCGCCTGCAGGTGGGCGTGCGGGAGGGACGCGTCGCGCTGGACGGACCGGCCGGCAGCGCCATCGGCGGTGCGGGCGAGCAGCTCACGGTTGCCGACGGCCGCGTGTCGCGAGCGCCGTTGCCGCGGACCGCCGCGGACTGGCAGTGGATCGCCGGCGTCACCCCGCCCTTCAGCATCGAGGGCCGCTCGGTGGAGGAGTTCCTGGCCTGGGCCGCGCGCGAGACGGGCCGGACCATCGTGTACACGACGCCGGAGGCCGGGCGGCAGGCACGCAGCGTGACGCTGAGCGGATCGGTGGAAGGGCTGGCCCCGGACGCGGCGGTGACGGCCGTGCTCTCGACCACGTCGCTGCGACCGGAGATCGGCGCGGAGCAGATCCGGGTGGGGGCCGCGAGCGACTGAGCGGCGCATCCGCGTTGGGCGGCGGCGGCGCGCTCGGCTACCATCGGGCGGTCCGTGCCGCCCTACCGTCCCACCCTCTGTCACCTCCGCTCGAGCCGCGCTGCGTCTGGCCGCCTGCGCGGCCGCACTGCTGGTCGGCGCAGCGGCCCTGGCCGCGGGCCCGCCGTACCGGGGCCGGTCGGTGGAAGACGTGCTGCACGAGCTCGGCACCCAGGGCCTCAACCTGATCTACAGCAGTGAGACGGTCCCCGCCTCGCTGCGCGTCGACACCGAACCCACGGCCAGGACGCCCGCGGACGTGCTGCGGCAGGTGCTCACCCCGCATGGCCTGCGGGCGGAGCACGTGGGCAAGGACAGCTACGCCATCGTCCGCGCTGCGCCGGCGGTACCGGCTGCGTCGGTTGCCTCGGCGCCGCCGCAGGCTGCGACCACCATCGTCACTCCGCTCGAGGAAATCGTCGTCGCCGCGAGCCGCTTCTCGCTGGCTTCCGACGTGCCCGATGCGCACACGCTGTTCACCCAGGACCAGATCGAGGGGCTGCCGCGCCTCGCTGACGACTCGCTGAAGGCCGTGCACCGTCTGCCGGGCGCCGCGAGCAATGGCCTCTCCGGCCTCGCCTACATCCGCGGCGGCGTGGCCGACGAAACGCAGGTGATCTTCGACGGCCTGACGCTGTATGAGCCGTTCCACCTGCGCCTGCTGCTCAGTCCCGTCAGCGTTCTCGATCCGCGCATCCTCAGCGGGCTCGACGTGCACGCCGGCGGATTCACGGCCGAGTACGGCGACCGCATGAGCGCCGTGATCGACGGGCGGTCGGTGCGACCGGAAGCCGACGCCTACTACGAGCTGGGGCTGAGCATGTTCCACGTGAGCGGGCTCGCGTCGCAGCGCTTCGCCGCGGGCAGGGGGCAGTGGCTCGCCTCGATCCGGCGCAGCAACCTCGACGAGGCGTCGGACCTCGTCGACGCCGAGATCGGCGAGTCGAACTACCTCGACGGCTTCGCCCGCGTGGACTGGGAGTTCGGACCCGCCACGCGCGGCAGCCTGTACGCACTGCTCGCGAACGACCGGCTCGACGTGCAGAACGATGCGCAGTTCGAGGCGGCGGAGGCCGAGTACCGCAACGAGTACTACTGGGCCGTGCTGGAGCACGAGTTCTCGGACGCCCTCGGGGGTCGCGCGGTCGCCTCCTACACGCAGGTGCACTCGGAACGCACGGGCCAGGTGTTCGATCCCGGCAACCGCGTCGGCGCCGTGGACGACGACCGTCGCTACGACGTGCTGGCGCTGAAGCTCGATGGCACGTGGCGCACGGAGCGCTGGCTGCACCGCTTCGGCGCCGAGATGCGCGGGCAGTCCGCCGACTACGACTACGAGAGCGCGGTGGTTTTCGACGCGGGCTATCCGTTCCCGCAGAGCACAACCGAGGAGAACACCTACGCGGCGGAACCGCAGCCCTCGGGGAATCACGTGTCCGCCTACCTCACCAGCCGCATCCTGCTGACGCCGGCCCTCGCCGCGGAGTTCGGCCTGCGCTGGGCCGAGCAGAATTACAGCCCGGACTCCGACGACCAATGGAGCCCGCGCATCAACCTTGCCTGGGAACTGAACGCGGCGACGATGCTTCGCGCGAGCTGGGGCCGATACCAGCAGTTCCAGGGCATCAACGAGCTTCAGGTCGAGGATGGCATCGACCAGTTCCAGCCCGCCCAGTCCTCGGACCACGCGATCCTGGGCCTGGAGCGGTCCCTGGCGGCGGACTGGTCATTGCGCGTCGAGGCCTACCGCAAGGACTACCGCGAGCTGATGCCGCGCTACGAGAGCCTGTACGACCCGCTGTCGCTGGTGCCGGAGCTGCGCTGGGACCGCGTGCGCATCGCGCCGGACTCCGCACGCGCCGAGGGCGTGGAGGGGCTGCTCACCCACAAGGGCGACGGCCCCTGGAACGGCTGGCTGAGCTACGCGTGGTCCCGTGTGACCGACCGCGAGGACGGCAAGGACACCCGCCGCGGCTGGGACCAGACCCACTCGCTCGGCATCGGCGTCACGTGGTCGCCCGGGCCGTGGCAGGTCACCGCTGCGTTCGCCTGGCGTACGGGCTGGCCGACCACGCCGGCCTACGTCGTGGACGCGTCGTCGCCCGACGCGAGCATCGCGCTCGGGCCCCGCAACGCCTCACGCTACGGCGGCTATGGTTCGCTCGACCTGCGCGTGAGCCGCGACTTCGCGCTGCGGCACAGCGAACTCACGGTGTTCGCCGAGGCGACCAACGCCACGAACCGCGCCAATCACTGCTGCACCGACCTCGACTACGAGGACGAGGGCGGACTCCTCGTCCTCGACCGCGAGTATCGCGACTGGCTGCCGCTGATCCCGAACGTCGGCGTGCAGTGGCGTTACTAGCCGGCGCCGTGCCTGCGGAACCACGCGAGGCACTGGCGCCAGGCCTCCTGCCGCGTCGCCGCGCGCGGTAGCTCGGCCGGTAGTCGGCGTGGAAGCCGTGCGGCGCGTCCGGGAACACGACGATCTCGGAAGGCTGCTTCGCGGCGGCGAGCGCGGCGCGCATCTTCTCGACATCCTCGAGCGGGATGCCCTGGTCCTGCCCGCCGTAGAGGCCGAGCACCGGCGCCTTGAGCTCGGCGACCACGTCGATCGGGTACTTCGGTTGCAGCTCGCTCGGCTGCCCGGTGAGACGGCCATACCACGCGACCCCGGCCTTGAGCCCCGGGTTGTGCGCGGCATACAGCCACGTGATGCGCCCGCCCCAGCAGAAGCCGGTGACGCCCAGGCGCGCCGCATCGCCCGAGCTCGACTTCGCGGCCCAGGCCGCCGCCGCGTCCAGGTCCGACATGACCTGCGCGTCCGGCACCTTGGAGACCACCTGCGCGAAGATCTCCTTGTAGTCGGTGAGCTTCGAGACGTCGCCCTGGCGCGCGTAGAGCTCGGGCGCGACGGCGCAGTGACCTTCCTTCGCGAAGCGCCGGCACACGTCCTTGATGTGCTCGTGCACGCCGAAGATCTCCTGCACCACCAGCACCACCGGGAACGGGCCGCCCTTCGCGGGCATGGCGCGGTAGGCCGGGATCTCGCCGTCGGCCACGGGGATCTTCACCTCGCCCGCGGTCAGGCCCTCGGACGTCGTGCTGACGAGCGTGTCGGCGCGCACCGGCAACGCCGCGGCGGCGAAGCCCACCGCCAGCGAACTCACCAGCATCTCGCGGCGCGTGAGCGCCGTGCGACCGATCAGCGAGTCGAGTTCCGGTCCGGTCCACTGGTCGTGCATCGCGTTCTCCGGTGTCTGCGTGAATCGATCGAATCGCGCGCTGGCCCGGCGGCCGCGCTCAGCGCGGCTCGACGCCGGGCTGGAAGGGCTCGGTCGCGCTCGCCATCGCCTCGGCCACGTCCGGCGCAACCGTATAGTTCGTGAACTCCGGGGGCATCCGTTTCGCCCGGCCGGTTTCGAGGTCGATGCAGACGTAGTGGATCAGCGCCCGCAGCAGCGTCTGCCCGTCCGCGGCCCGACGGATCTGGAAGCGCCGGTCGATGCGCAGCCGGCCGTCGTTCAGCACCGGCCAGGTGGCCACCTCGACGCGGTTGCCCTCGTAGGCGGCGCCGATGTAGTGGACCTGCGTGCGCCATACGGCCATGCCGCGGTTCAAGTGCCGGCACAGCTCCGGCGGCAGCCCGCGGGAGGTCGAGTGCGCCCAGGCGCAGTCGTCGAGCCAGGCGAGGTAGACGACGTTGTTCACGTGGCCGTAGCCGTCGATCTCGGTGTGCACCGCGACGCGCTCGTGGACGAACGGCGACGGCAGGTCCCAGCTCACGGCGCGGTCTTCGCCAGCAACCGCTCGAGCAGCGCGTCCTTCTCGGTCCACACGGCGGCGAGCCAGGCCTGGAAGCGCGCGCGAAAGGCCGGATCCTCGGAGTAGTCGCCGGCCGACAGCCAGGCCTCGATCGGGCGGCGGCGCACGTCGACGATCACGCGGCCCACCCGGCCGCAGCACAGATCCCAGAGCGTCGGGGTGCCCGTCGTGTAGGCGATCGTGACGTCGAGCTTCGAGTGCAGCATGCCCCCCATGGCGGAGAGCACGAAGGACACGCCGCCGGCGCGCGGCGGCAGCAGGTGCCGGTACGGCGACTTCATCGCCGCGTGCTTCGCCGGCGTGAAGCGCGTGCCCTCGACGAAGTTCATCACTGAGGTGGGGATCAGCCGGAACTTCTCGCAGGCACGGCGCGTGGCCTCGAGGTCCTTGCCGCGGTCCTCGGGGTGCTGGGCGAGGTGGGCGGCGGTGTACCGGCGCATGAAGGGGAAATCGAGCGCCCACCACGCCAGCCCGAGGAACGGCACCCAGATCAGCTGCTGCTTGAGGAAGAACTTGAGGAACGGGATGCGGCGGTTGAACACCGCCTGCAGCACGAGGATGTCCACCCAGGAGCGGTGGTTCGACACGACGAGGTACCACTCGCGAATCGAGAGGCCGTCGAGCCCGCGCGCGTCGAGCGGCAGCGAGCCCATCAGCCGGAAGATCGCGTTGTTGGTGCCGATCCAGCCCTCGGCCAGCGCGGTCATGGCGCGGCTCGCGACGCGCCGCCAGGCGGGGACCGGCACCAGGAACTTGGCGAGCGCCACCGTGAAGAGCATCAGGCACCAGGTGACGACGTTGAGCGCCATCAGCGCGAACGTGACCACGCCCTTGATCGTCGAGCCGCCGCGCTGCTGCACCGCGTAACATCCTTCCTGCCGGGGCCCCGATTATGCCCGGCGATCGCGAACGAGTCCCATCCCCTGGAGCACCGGATGTCCGTCGAACTCACGCCCCACGAAGCCCGCGTCATCGGCTGCCTGATCGAGAAGCAGGTCGCGACGCCCGACCAGTACCCGCTGTCGCTGAACGCGCTCGTCAACGCCTGCAACCAGAAGAGCAACCGCGATCCGGTGCTGGACCTCGACGAACGCGAAGTGCAGGCGGTGGTCGACGGCCTGATGAAGCGGCAGCTGGTGCTCGAGAAGTCCGGCTTCGGCAGCCGCGTGCCGAAGTACCAGCACCTGTTCTGCAACACGCAGTTCGGATCGCTGAAGTTCTCGCCGCAAGGCACGGCGATCGTCTGCGAGCTGCTGCTGCGCGGTCCGCAGACGCCGGGCGAGCTGCGCACCCACGCCGCGCGGCTCGCGCCGCTGCACGAGGTGAGCGAGGTGGAGACCGAGCTCGAGGAGCTGATGACGCGCCCGGACGGACCGTTCGTGGCGAAGCTGGCTCGCGAGCCCGGGCGGCGCGAGTCGCGCTACATGCACCTGTTCAGCGGGGAGGCGCCGCCGGCGGAAGCCGCACTGCCGGCGGAGCAGGCTGCACCGGTCCCGAGCGCAGCCGGCACGTCGGCTCTCGCCGCACGCGTGGAGTCGCTCGAGGCCGCGGTGGCGGCCCTGCGCGTCGAGGTCGACGCGCTGCGCGCACGCCTGGAAAGTGGAGGAAGCTCCTGACAGTGCCGCGCGGCGATCGGGCCGCGGCGGATCCATACCGCGCGGTCCAGTCAGTACCCTTTCGCCACGTCCACCACCGACAGCATCCGCTCCCCCGCCACGTAGCGGCGCAGGTTCTCGACGCCGATGGCGAAGCGCACCTCGTCACCGAGGTCCGAGTCCGCCGAGACGTGCGGCGTGATGATCACGTTGGGCAGTTTCCAGAGCGGATCGTCGGCCGGCAGCGGCTCGGGATCGGTCACGTCGAGACCGGCACCCGCGAGGCGGCCGCTCTTCAACGCCGCGATCAGGTCCGGCTGCACCACGCTCCTGCCGCGCCCGACGTTCACGAAGAATGCGCCGGGCTTCACCGCCGCGAAGAACTTCGCGTCGAACAGGCCGGTGGTCGCGGGCGTGAGCGGCGTCGTGTTGACCACGAAATCGGCCTCGGCCGCCAGCTTCAGCAGCTCATCCGGCAACCCGACGTAGCTCACGAAGGCCGGGCCCTCGCGACCGCTGGCACGCGTGGCGATCACGCGCATGCCGAGCGCGTGGGCGCGCTTGGCGACCTCGCCGCCGATGCCGCCGAGGCCCACCACCAGAACGGTCTTGCCCTCGAGGGTCAGCATCCGGTTTGGCGGCGGCAGTTCGCGCGTCCAGCGTGCGGCCATGCGCTCGGGGATGAAGAACTGCAGCCCGCGTGCGAAGGCGAGCATCATCGCCATGACGTGCTCGGCCATCACCGGTCCCGCCACGCGCTGCATGTTGGTGAGCAGGATGTCGCGCTCGCGCAGCGCCGGGACGGCGACGCAGCGCTCGACGCCGGCGGAGTAGCTCTGGATCCAGCGGATGTCCGGACCCGCGGCGAGCAGTTCGGCCGAGCAGAAACCCAGCGCGGCGTCGGCGTGCGGGGCGAGCTTCACCGCCTCGGCCATGTCCTTCGCGAGCAGCAGCTCGACGCCGGGCGCGGCCGCCTGCAGCCTCGGCACGAGCGCCGGCGCGAGGTTCCAGACCAGGACCTTGCGCGGCTTGTGCCAGCCGGGCAGATCGCGCACCGGCGTCGGCGACTCGACCAGGCCCAGGCGCTGCACGAGTGCCGCGACCTCGGCCGATCCGCCTGCGCCACCCGGGCCGTCGGCCGCCGCGATCCCCGGCAGCAGCATCGTCAGCAGCGACAGCACTGCGCCGGGCAGGAATCGCCGACTCGCAATCCATCCGGTCATGAGAATCTCCCGCGCCGCATGGCGCCTCGCAGACCCTATCCCACGCGGCGACCAGCAGCCAGTCCCGTGGCGGCGGACCGCGAGGCTATGATGCGCGCGCATCGACTCCGCCCAGCCCGCCCCGGGAACCCCACATGACCTCGTCCGCCCTCTTCTCGCCGCTCGCACTCGGCCCCGTCGAGTTGCCCAACCGCGTCGCCGTGGCACCGATGTGCCAGTACTCGGCCGCCGACGGCTGCGCCGGCGACTGGCACCTTCAGCACTGGTGCTCGCTCGCGATGTCGGGCGCGGGGCTCGTGATGGTCGAGGCCACCGGAGTCGAGCGGCGCGGACGCATCACGCATGGTTGCCTGGGCCTCTACAGCGACGACTGCGAGGCGTCGATCGCGCGGGGACTCGCGGCCGCACGGCGCGTTGCGGGACCGGCGCGGTTCGGCATCCAGCTCGCGCACGCCGGCCGCAAGGCCTCGACGCAGCGTCCCTGGGAGGGCGGCGGCACGCTGCGGGTCGACGAGGATCCGTGGCCGACCGTCTCCGCCTCGGCGCTGCCCTTCGACTGCGGGCTGGCACGTGCCGGCGGCGCTCGACGAGGCCGGCATGGCGCGCGTCGCGGAGGCCTTCGCCGCCGCGGCGCGACGCGCCGTGCGGCTCGGCTTCGAGGTGCTCGAACTGCACTCCGCGCACGGCTACCTGCTGCACCAGTTCCTCTCCCCGCTCGCCAACGGCCGCGACGACGACTGCGGCGGCTCGCTCGGCAACCGGATGCGTTTCCCGCTGCGGGTGCTCGAAGCCGTCCGCGCGGTGGTCCCGGCGGGCACGGCGCTCGGCATGCGCATCTCCGCCACCGACTGGGTCGAGGGTGGCTGGACGGTCGAGGACTCGATCGAGTACCTCGCAGGCCGCGCGCACCATCGGCCTCGACTACGTCTGCGTGTCGTCCGCGGGCGTCACGGCGAAGGCCGACATCCCGCTCGGACCGGGCTACCAGGTCGCGGCCGCGGAGCGCATCCGTCGCGCGACCGGGCTCGTCACACGCGCCGTCGGACTCATCACGTCGCCCCGGCAGGCCGAGGCCATCGTTGCGGAAGACCGCGCCGACCAGGTCGCGCTCGCGCGCGCGTTCCTCGACGACCCGCGCTGGGGCTGGCATGCGGCCGACGCGCTCGGCGCAGAGGTCGCGAGCCCGCCGCAGTTCGCGGGCGCGCGGCGTGCCGCGTGGCGCGCGGCACGGGACGCGACGCGCTGAGATCCCCGGCGCAGTCTGCGCGCCGCTATCATGTGGTGATGGCGGGGGGAGTCACTGCAGCGCCGCAGCTCGATGCGGCGCATGCCGAATTCATCCAGGGCGGGGTGTCGGTGATCGTCGCGTCGCGCAACGCGGCGCGGGTGCCCGACGCCGTGCGCGGCTGCGGCTGTCGTGTGTCGCGCGACCGGCGACGGGTGACGGTGCTGGTGGACCGCGGGCGCGCCGGCACCCTGCTCGACGACGTGGCCGGCAACGGCATGATCGCCGTCGTCTTCAGCCAGCCGAGCACGCACCGCACCATCCAGCTCAAGGGCGCGGATGCCGTGCTGGTCGCAGCCAGGCCGGTCGACCGTACGCTCGTGGCCGCGCACCGCGAGGACTGGATCGGCGAGCTGATGCGGATCGGCTACTCCCGCGAGTTCGCCGAAGCGTTCTGGGGGCCGCTGCCCGCCTCGCTGGCCGCCGTCGCGTTCACGCCGACCGCCGCGTTCCAGCAGACGCCGGGGCCCGCCGCCGGCCAGCCGCTCGGGCGCAGCACGTGACGCTCCAGCTCAACGCGATCCGCGCCTGCCTCGAGGGTGCCGTGCCCGCGGTGATCGCGACCTGCGCCCGCGACGGCACGCCGAACGTGTCCTACATCTCCGAGGTCCACTACGTCGACCACGAGCACGTCGCGCTGTCGTTCCAGTTCTTCAGCAAGACGCGCCAGAACGTGCTCGAGAACCCGCGCGCGACCGTCGTGGTCGCGCACCCGGAGACCGGCACGCAGTACCGGCTCGCGGTGCGCTACCTGCGCACCGAGGACTCCGGGCCGCTGTTCGAGTGCATGAAGGCCAAGCTCGCCGGCATCGCCTCGCACTCCGGCATGACCGGCGTGTTCAGGCTGCGCGGTTCGGACGTCTACCGGGTCGAGGCGGTCGCGGAGGTGCCCGGCACGCGCTCCCCGATCAAGCCGTCCGAGCCCGTCGGGCTGGCCGACGTGCGGGCGGCGATGGCGCGGCTGTCGGGCGCCTGTGACCTCGCCGGCCTGGTCGACGCGCTGCTCGACGAGCTGCAGGTCCGTTTCGGGGTGTCCCACGCCGTGGTGCTGATGCTCGACGCAGGGCGCGGGACCCTCTACTCCGTCGCCAGCCGCGGCTACCCGGAGTCGGGCATCGGCGCCGAGCTGCGCCCGGGCGAAGGACTGATCGGTGCCGCCGCGCTGGCGGGGATCCCGATCCGCATCTCCCATGCCACCTCGGAGTTCGGCTACGGGCGCGCGATGCGCGACGACGCCGCGCGGCGCGGCCTGACCGACGCGCTCGACCAGGAGATCCCGTTCCCCGGGCTGCCGGAGTCCCAGAGCCAGATCGCCGTGCCGATCCTCGTCGGCCAGAGGATGCTCGGCGTGCTGTTCGC
This sequence comes from uncultured Gammaproteobacteria bacterium, assembly GCA_963707145.1. GTDB lineage: Bacteria > Pseudomonadota > Gammaproteobacteria > Steroidobacterales > Steroidobacteraceae > RPQJ01. The sequence goes on along the minus strand of CAVPOQ010000009.1, from coordinate 181,040 downwards.
GGAGAGCACGCAGACGGCGCGCTTCGGTTACGACGAGGAGGACGCCTTCGCCACGCTGGCGAGCCACCTGGGCGCGATGGCGGCGCAGCTCGGCGCGGACGACGCGACGCAGGACGAGTCGCGCGCGGCCGCAGCGCGCGGCAGCCCCGCCCAGCGGTGCCCCGCTCAGCGTGCGTCATTACGCCGAGAACGACAGCGTGTTCGTCGGCGAGGACTACCTGATCAAGGGCGTCGCCGGCGCGATCCTCTGGCGGCTGCTGCGCCGGCACGCGGACGAGGGACGCAGCGAGCACACCAACCGCGAACTGCGCCTCGACCCCGCGATCCGCCTGCCGGACCTCAGCGAGAACCTCGAGGCGCGCCTGATCCTGCTCGCGCGACGGCTCGAGGAGCGCTGTCCGTCGCTGCGCATCGAGAAGACGGGCCGCGGACGATTCCGTTTCCACGTCCTGCGGCCCGTCGCCCTCCACGAGATCCCGCGTTGAGGCCGGACCTCAGCGCGCCGCGTGCTTCGCGTCCACCTGCGGCACGAACACGATGTACGGCGTCGTGACCTTGCCGCCCGGGGCGACGTAGGCCGGTGCGGTAACGCCCGCCGGGCCGAGGCTGCGCACGAACGCATGCATGGCCTTCAGGTCGTCGTCCGTCATCGCGCGCAGGTTGAACCACGGCATGGGCGGCAGGCGCTCCTTGCGGGCGTGCGCGACCCACTGCGCCTCGCTCATCGAGCCGATCACCAGCCTGAGGTTCGAGGCGTAGGTCGTGCCCCACGGTCCCTGGTACCCGACCGGCACGCCGGTGAGCCACTGGCTCTCCGGCACCTGCGCCGCCGCTCTCCGGGTAGCCCGGCGTGTGGCAGTCGTTGCAGCCGCCGATCGTGATCAGGTACTTGCCGCGGGCCACCTGCGATCGCGTGCGGCCTCGCCCGCGAACGCCTCGCCCTGCACGGCAGAGCACGCGAAACCACGCCGCACAGGCCCACGCGATCATTTTCGCTCGCTCTCGTCGTCATGGTCGACCCCTCCGGTGTCGTTGTTGGTGGAGGGCAGTCTGGGCGCGACGCGGCGACGCGTTGCTAAATGCTCGCTAGCGGAACCCTAAAGATTTGCTAAGCCGGCTCAGCCTAGCGCCATCCGCGCCATGCGCCGGCGCAGGAAGGCGATCTGGGTCTGCAGCGGCAGTTCCTTCGGACAGACGTCGTGGCAGCCGAGCAGCGTCATGCAGCCGAACACCCCGTCGTCGGTTCCGACGAGTTCGTAGAAATCGGCGTCGGTGCGGGCGTCGCGCGGGTCGAGCGCGAAGCGGGCGATCTTGTTGAGCCCCACGGCGCCGACGAAGTTCTCGCGCATGCGGGCCGTGCCGCAGGCCGCGACGCAGCAGCCGCACTCGATGCAGCGGTCGAGCTCGTAGATGCGGTCGGCGAGGTCCGGATCCATGGCCGCCTCGATCCGGCGCAGGTCCGGGTCCTGCTCGACGGAGTGCACCCACGTCTCGAGCCGCTCGCTCATGCCTCGCATCCACTTGCCGGTGTTCACCGAGAGATCGGCGATGAGTTCGAAGGCGGGCAGCGGGGCGAGCGCGATGTCCGTGGGCAGGTCCTTGGTGAGCGTGCGGCAGGCGAGGCCCGGGCGTCCGTTGATCACCATGCCGCAGCTGCCGCAGATCCCGGCGCGGCAGACGAAGTCGAAGGCCAGCGAGGCGTCGTGCTGCTCGCGGATCTCGTTCAACGCGATGAACAGCGTCATGCCCGCCGCTTCCTCGAGCTCGAACACCTCGGTGTGCGGGACGCTCTGCGGGTCGCGCGGATCGTGGCGCAGCACGTGGAAGCGCAGCCTGCGCGGGACGGCGGTCGCGGCCGGGACGGGCGTCGGGTCGGTCATGGCAGCCTCTCATCGATGCGCTCGTTGCGACCGCGGAATCGCCCTGGCAGCAGGTGCTCGTAGGGCATCAGCTCGGCCTGCACACGCTGGCGGTCCGCGCCGTCGAGCCGCTCGCGCAGCTGCGCCACCTCTGCGGCGCGCCGCGGCGTGTCGGGGTGGTCCACGTAGTCCCTGGCGCCGTAGCCGCGCCAGCCGGGCGGCAGTTCCATCGACATCACGGCCAGTGGCTCGTAGGCGAGGCAGGGCAGCGTGTCGGCGGGATCCTTCCAGCTCGCGAGCGTGCGGTTGAGCCAGTGGGCGTCGTCGCGGCGCGGAAAGTCCTCGCGGAAGTGCGCGCCGCGGCTCTCGGTGCGGGCGAGCGCCCCGGTGGCGATGCACAGCGCCACCTTGAGCATCTTCTGCGTGCGATAGGCGGTCACGAGCTCCGGGTTCGGGCCGTCGGCGTGCGTTCGCAGTCCGATGCGGCGGCTGCGCAGCAGCAGGGCCTGCAGGCGGTGGACGGCCTCCTCGAGGTCGGCGCCCCTGCGGAAGATACCGACCCCGTCGGTCATGGCCTGCTGCATCTCGATCTTGATCGCATCGGCCCGCTCCGCACCGCCACCGTGGAGCAGCGCGTCGAGCTTCGCGCGCTCGGCCGCCACGGCCTCTCGGATCAACGCCGTCGGGATGTCCAGGTCACCCTTGGGACTTTCGACGAAGTCGGCAATGAACTCGCCCACGATCATGCCGGCGACCACCGTCTCGGCCACGGAGTTGCCGCCGAGGCGGTTGAATCCGTGCATATCCCAGCAGGCGGCCTCGCCGGCCGCGAACAGCCCGCGCAGCGCCGGGCTCTGGCCGGTGTGGTCGGTCCGCACGCCGCCCATGGTGTAGTGCTGCGCCGGCCGCACCGGGATCCATTCCTTCACCGGGTCGACACCGAGGAAGTAGTGGCAGATTTCCTTGACCTCGCGCAGGTTGTGCTCGATGTGCGCGCGGCCGAGCAGCGTGATGTCGAGCCACAGGTGCTCGCCGAAGCGCGACTTCGCCCCGTTGCCGCTGCGGATGTGCTCCTCCATCCGCCGCGAGACCACGTCGCGCGAAGCGAGTTCCTTCTTCTCTGGCTCGTAGTCCGGCATGAAGCGGTGGCCGTTTGCATCGCGCAGCAGGCCGCCGTCGCCGCGGCATCCTTCGGTGACGAGGATGCCGGCAGGGAAGATGCCGGTCGGATGGAACTGCACGGCCTCCATGTTGCCGAGCGAGGCGACCCCGGTTTCGAGCGCGAGCGCCGCGCCGATGCCCTCGCAGATCACGGCATTGGTGGTCACACGATAGACGCGCCCCGCCCCGCCGGTGGCGATCGCGGTGGCCTTCGCGACGTAAGCCGTGAGCTCGCCGGTGATCAGGTCGCGCACCACCGCCCCGTAGCAGCGCGAACCGTCGTGGATCAGCGCGAGGGCCTCCTTGCGCTCGTGTACGGGCACCCCGGCGGCGATCGCCTGGTCGCCGACCGCGAACAGCATGGCGTGGCCGGTGCCGTCGGAGACGTAGCAGGTGCGCCACTTCTTGGTGCCGCCGAAGTCACGCTGCGCCACGAGGCCGTGGGCCTCGGTGCGCTCGGTGATCGTGACCTTCTGGCCGTTGATGATCACCTCGCGGTCGCCCTGCCGCACGCGGCTCCAGGGCACGCCCCAGGCCGCGAGCTCGCGCACGGCCTTTGGCGCCGTGTTCACGAACATCCGCACCACCTGCTGGTCGGCGCCCCAGTCGCTGCCCTTGACCGTGTCCTCGAAGTGCACGTCCTCGTTGTCGCCCTGGCCCTTGGCGACGTTGCCCAGGCTTGCCTGCATGCCGCCCTGCGCGGCGGCGGAATGCGAGCGCTTGGGCGGCACCAGCGACAGCACGATCGCGTCGTGGCCGCGGCGGCGCGCGCCGATTGCGATCCGCAGACCCGCGAGCCCGCCGCCGATCACCAGCACGTCGGTATAGACGACTTTCACTGCGCGCCCTCCTGCAGCCAGGTGGGCACGTAGGGCTCGCCGTAGTGCGGCGCGTGCTCGATGCCGATCTTCACGTAGGCGGCCAGGGTCGCGAGCCCCAGCAGCAGGAAGAACGCCGTGATCGCCCACTTGAACGTGCGCAGGCGGCGGCGGGTGGCGAGCGGGTCCGGGCCTGCGAACCAGCCCCACTTGAGCGCCAGCCGATACAGCCCGATGCCGCCGTGGAACTCCACCGCGAACAGCATGACGAGGTAGAGCGGCCACATCAGGTCGCTCCAGACGCGGTCGGCCGACTCGAAGGGACCGATGCGGTCGGGTCGGGTGAGCATGATGTAGAGGTGGACGGACGCCATGAAGAACAGCGCGAACCCGGTGACCACCTGCCAGTACCAGAGCGTCGTGTCCTCGTGCTTCATGCCGGCCATGTGCTCGCGGTAGCTGCGGTACTGCATCCAGCTCGAGGGGAACTTGCGCAGCGCGAGCGCCGCGTGCGCGATGAACAGCGCGAACACCGCGCCCACCAGCAGCGAGACGAGCCACGGCAGCGGCCGGCCGAAGACGTGGTAGCCCTCGAAGAAGCGGGCCACGGTCCACATCACGTCCTTGCCGAGCAGGATGCTCGAGACGAAGAACATGTGGACCCACATGAACAGGCCGAGCGCCAGTCCGGTGCCGCTCTGCAGGAGATCCAGCCGCGCGGGCCAGCGTGCCGCCTCGAGTCGGGTGCTCACGTGCAACTCCGTGGATCGCGCAGAAGAAGATGCGACGGATTTCGATTGAAGCGCGCTGGCGCCGACATAGGTGTTTTCCGCAGGCGGAAGAGCCGCGCGCGCTGCCTATAGTCCTGCCCACGTCCGGCCTGAACTCCACTCATTCCCTTGAATCCCTACGGCGCCTTCCTGGTCTATCTGCTCGCGATCCTGGGCTTCGTGGCCCTCACCCTGTGGCTCAACCGCGTGCTCGGGCCGAAGCCCGCGCCGACTGCGCTCAAGCTCGAGCCCTTCGAGTGCGGCGCCACGCCCGTCGAGCAGGACAACATGAAGGCGGTGCCGGTGAAGTACTACGCCATCGCCGTCGTCTTCATCCTGTTCGACCTCGAGACGGTGTTCCTCTTCCTGTGGGCGTTGGGCGCACAGCCGCTCACCGGGACGATGCTGGCGGCCTTCGCCGTGTTCATGGTGCTGCTCGTGTTCATCATGCTGTACGTCTGGCGCACCGGACTCCTCGAGGAGCTGACACAGTGAGCACGCAGCCGGCCCGCCCGGCGCCCTCCGGCGCATTCGAGTTCCTGACCACGAAGAAGGACGAGTTCGTCGGCTGGGCGCGCAAGTTCTCGCTCTTTCCGTATCCCTTCGTCACCGCCTGCTGCGCGATGGAGTTCATGTCGGTGAGCTCGACGCTCTACGACACCGACCGGTTCGGCGCCGCGCTGCCCCGCTTCACGCCGCGCCAGTCCGACCTGCTGATGGTGGTGGGCACGGTGACGCACAAGCAGGCGCCGATCCTCCGCAAGGTCTACGAGCAGATGTGCGAACCCAAGTGGGTGATCGCCTTCGGCGTGTGCGCCACCAGCGGCGGCTTCTACCAGAACTACGCGGCCCTGCCCGGCATCGACCGGATCATCCCGGTGGACCTGTACATCCCCGGCTGCCCGCCGCGGCCCGAGATGGTCATCGACGGGATCATGAAGCTGCAGGACCGCATCGCCGGCGACCGCCACCCCATCGTGAACGAGCGCTTCTGAGCATGGACGACGCCGTCTTCGAACGGGTCCGCGAGCGCCTCGCCGGGATGGCGGGGGAGCCCGTGGACTCCCACGGCGTGCTGGCGCTCGAGATCGAGCACCCCCGCCTGCTCGAGGTCGTGCACGCGCTCCGCGACGAATTGGGCTTCGACCTGTTCCTCGACGTCACGGCGGTGGACTGGCCCGCGCGCGAACCGCGCTTCGACGTCGTCTGGCACTTCTACTCGACCCGCGACTTCGTACGGGTGCGGCTGAAGACCCGTGTGCCGCTCGGCGATCCCACGGTGGACACGCTGGTGCCGCTGTACGGCTCGGCGCGCTACATGGAGCGCGAGTGCCACGACATGTACGGCATCGTGTTCCGCGGCAACGACGACCTTCGCCCGCTGCTGCTCTACGAGGGCTTCGAGGGGCACCCGCTGCGCAAGGACTACCCGAAGCAGAAGGAGCAGCCGCTGGTGCCCTACCGGGACGTGAAGCCGTGAGCCTGCCGCCGCTCGACAAGCTGCCCAACCCGATCCGGCCGGCCTTCACCGAGGGGAGCCGCGAGGGCTCCGTGATCGTGAACATCGGCCCCTCGCACCCGGCCACCCACGGCACGATCCAGATCGTGGCCGAGCTCTCCGGCGAGCACGTGCTGCGCACCGACGTGCACTGCGGCTACCTGCACCGCGGCTTCGAGAAGGAGTGCGAGTCGCACACCTGGCACAACCTGATCCCCTACGTCGACCGGTTGAACTACTGCTCGGCGCTGATCAACGACTTCGCCTACTGCGAGGCCGTCGAAAAGCTGATGGGCATCGAGATCACGCCGCGCTGCCGCTACCTGCGCACGCTGCTCGCCGAGTACTCGCGCATCGCCGACCACCTGACCTGCATCGCCGCCGCACTGATGGAACTCGGCGCGATGACCGCATTCCTCTACCTCGTCACGATCCGCGACTACATCTACGAGCACCTCGCGGAACTCACCGGAGCGCGCGTCACCTACAGCTACGGTCGCATCGGCGGCCTGGCCCGCGATCTGCCCGAAGGGTGGCTCGTGCGGCTGGAGGAAATCCTCGAGCAGATGGACACGTTCACGGGCCGCGTGCACGGCCTCGTGGACCGCAACCGCATCTTCATCGACCGCACGCGCGACGTGGGCGTCATCGCCACCGCCGAGGCCGTGAACTGGGGCTTTACCGGCCCGATCCTGCGCTCCACCGGCGCGGCGCGCGACCTGCGCAGGGATACGCCCTACCTCGCCTACGCGGAGCTCGACTTCGAGGTGCCGGTCGGCATCAAGGGCGACAACTACGACCGCTACTACGTGCGCATGCGCGAGATCGACGAGTCGGCGCACATGATCCGCCAGCTCGTGGACCTGCTGCCTCCGGGCCCGCTGTGCGTGGACGACCGCCGCTGCACCTTCCCGGAGAAGCAGCTCGTCTATACGGAGATCGAGTCGCTCATCAACCACTTCAAGCTGGTGATGGAAGGGCCGCAGGTGCCCCCGGGCGAGGTGTACTCGGCCCACGAGGGCGCCAACGGCGAGCTCGGCTTCTACCTCGTCAGCGTCGGCGGCGGCGTGCCGTGGAAAGTGCACTGCCGGTCCCCGAGCTTCGTGCACATGGGCGGCGTGCACCGGATGCTCGACGGCTACCAGCTCGCCGACATCGTCCCGACCTTCGGCTCGGTGAACATGATCGGCGGGGAGTGCGACAGGTGAAGCACCTCGTCCCCGAGTTCGAGAAGCTCAGGGCCCGCTTCCCGGCGGGCTTCGAGTCGTCGCTGGTGCTGCCCTGCCTGCGGCGCATCCAGGAGGACCGCGGCTACGTGGCGGATTCCGACATCGAAGAACTCGCCGCCTACCTCGGCGTCCCTCAGATTCAGATCGAGGAAGTGCTGTCGTTCTACACGCAGTTCCGCCGCAAGCCGGTGGGCCGCTGGCACCTTCAGTTCTGCCGCAACGTCAGCTGCTCGATGAACGGGGCCGAGCGCATCCTCGAACACGTCGAGAAGCGGCTGGGCGTGAAGCCCGGGGAGACGACCCCTGACGGCCGCTACACGCTCTCGACCGCCGAGTGCCTGGGTTCCTGCGGCACGGCGCCGATGATGATGGTGAACGACGGCTACCACGAGAACCTGAGCTGCGAGAAGGTCGACGAGCTGCTGGAGGGGCTGAAGTAGCCATGCCCGGCCGACAGCTCATCATGAGTTTCCCGGTCACCACGACTTCGCACTCGATGGCGGACTACCGTGCGCGCGGCGGCTACGGCGCGCTCGGGAAGGCGCTCGGGGAGATGAAGCCGTCGGACGTCACGAGGGAAGTGACTGCGTCGGGGCTGCAGGGCCGCGGCGGCGCGGCTTTCGCGGTGGGCCGCAAGTGGCAGGTCGTCGTGCCCGACGACGGCCAGCCGCACTACCTCGTCGCGAACGCCGACGAGGGCGAGCCGGGCACGTTCAAGGATCGCTGGATCCTCGAGAACAACCCGCACGTGCTGGTTGAATCGATGCTGATCGCGAGCTACGCGCTCGGCGTGCGCAACTGCTTCGTCTACATCCGCGGCGAGTTCGACCTGCCCTACCGCCGCCTCGCCGGCGCGGTCGAGGAGGCCTACGCCGCCGGCTACTTCGGCGAGCGCATCCTCGGCACCGATTTCTCCTGCGACATCGTCGTCTATCGCGGCGCCGGCGCATACGTCGCCGGCGAGGCATCAGGCCTCCTCGCATCCCTCGAAGGCAAGAAGGGCTACCCGCGCAACCGCCCGCCGCGGCTGACCGTGAAGGGGCTCTACCAGCGGCCGACCGTCGTCAACAACGTCGAGTCGCTGTCGAACATTGCCTGGATCATCGCGCACGGCGCCGCGGCCTTCAAAGAGGTGGGAACGGCCAAGAGCCCTGGCACGCGACTGTTCTCGGTCTCCGGACACGTGAACCGCCCTGGCGTGTACGAAGTCGAGCTTGGCTATCCGTGGATGAAGTTCCTGGACGAGGACTGCGGCGGCATACCGGGCGGACGGGCCATCAAGTGCGTGGTGCCGGGCGGCGTGTCCTCCAAGGTGCTGACCGGCGCCGAGATCGCGAACCTGCCGCTCTCGCACGAGGCGCTGTGGGACGCAGGTTCGACGCTCGGCTCCGGCGGCATGATCGTGATCGCCGAGGGCACCTGCATGGTGCGCCTGATGCAGATCCTCATGCGCTTCTATCACCACGAATCCTGCGGTCAGTGCACGCCCTGCCGCCACGGCACGGGCTGGATGCACCGCATCATCGACCGCATCGTCGCCGGCGAAGGCCGGCCGGAGGACATCGAGCGGCTCTACTACATCTCGAAGTTCAACGACGGCACGACGATCTGCGGCCTTGGCGACGCGGCTGGGTACGCCTGCACGGGCATCCTCGACAAGTTCCGCAACGAGTTCGACTACTACATCGAGCACAAGCGCTCGCAGTTCGGCGGGAACCTGGAATGCCTGAGATCTTCGTAAACGGGCAGTCGATCCAGGCGCGCGAGGACCAGACGGTCCTGCAGGTGGCGCTCGAGAACGGCATCTTCGTGCCGTATTTCTGCTGGCACCCGCAGCTCTCGGTGGTGGGCAACTGCCGCATGTGCCTGGTCGAGGTCGAGGGGCGCGGCCTCGACATCGCCTGCAACATGCCGGTCAGCGCCGGCATGAAGGTGCTGACGGACTCCGATGACGTGAAGGCCCATCGCAAGGCCATGCTGCAGTTCATCACCCTCAACCACCCGGTCGACTGCGGCATCTGCGACAAGGCCGGCGAGTGCACGCTGCAGGACTACCACTACACGTACAACGGCGAGGCCTCGCTGTCGATCGACCAGAAGGTCCGATCGACCAAGTACTACAACCTGTCGAACCGGATCCTGCTCGACAACGAGCGCTGCATCCTGTGCCTGCGCTGCACGCGCTTCACGCACGAGGTGTCGAAGTCGATGGCGCTCGGCGTCGAGCGTCGCGGCGACGTCTCGAACATTCGGCCGGTCGAGGACCGCCCGCTGGCCGAGGATCCGTACTCGGACAACATCGTGGACATCTGCCCGGTGGGTGCGCTGCAGTCGCGGCAGTTCCTGCACAAGTCGCGCGTCTGGTACCTGCGGCCCACGCCCTCGGTGTGCCCGGGCTGCGAGCGCGGCTGCACCATTCAGATCTGGCACCGCAAGCCCGAGTGGTTCGTGAAGTCGCTCGACCAGCGGCAGAACACCAGCATCGCGCGGGTCACGCCGCTGGAGAACCCGGCCGTCAACGGCCCGTGGATCTGTAACAAGGGCCGCGACCTCGCGCGCATCTTCGAACGGGTGCGCGCCGAGGAACCGATGCTGAAGGGCCGGCCCGTGGCGCTCGCCGAGGCGCTCGACGCCGCGCGACGGCTGATCGGCGCCGCCCGCCATCCGGTCGCGCTGGTGTCGAGCTGGGGGTCCAACGAGGAACTCGAGGCCTTCAAGCGCTGCCTCGGCGAGGTGTTCCACGCCCACGTGAAGCGCGACTGGCTGCCCGAGGAGGGCGAGCGCCTCGAGGACGACCTGCTGATCCGGCCCGACAAGAACCCCAACGGCGCCAGGGCCCGCGAGCTGTTCGACGAGGGCGAGCCCCGCTACCACGACGGCACCGACCTGGTGCTGGTGTGGGGCGAGGGCTACGACTTCGCGCGCATCCCGCAGCAGGCGAAGGTGATCTTCCTCAACGCCTACCTGCAGCCCGAGAACGGACATGCGGACGTCTTCCTGCCGATCAGCATCCAGACCGAGCGCGCCGGGCACTACACGAACTTCCAGGGAGTGGTGAGCGCCTTCGAGCCGTGCTTCCCGAAGGCCGTGTCAGTGAGCGACGCGGAGTCGCTGTTCCGGGCGCTCGCGGCGCCGGCGCGGGGCCATCCATGAGCCCGGACCTCGCTATGACACTCGTCTACGTCGGCTACGCGCTGGCGGTACTGCTGACCTTCGGCGCCGTGCTGACCTGGGTGGAGCGCAAACAGGCTGCGATCATGTCCGATCGCATCGGCGCCAACCGCGCCTACCTGCGCCTCCCGTTCACGCAGGTGAAGCTCGTCTGGTGGGGCCTGTTCCACGGCATGGCCGACGGCCTCAAGCTGCTGCTGAAGGAGGACTTCCGGCCCAACGCCTACGACCGCCTCGCCTACTCGCTCGGGCCGTGGCTCGCGTTCGTGCCGGTGATGCTGGTGTTCGCCGTGATCCCCTTCGGCGGCACGCTCGATCCCGGCCGATTGTTCCCGTCGCTCGCCGACTGGTTCGGCGGGCGGACCTACCGCATGCAGATCGCCCCGCTCGACGCAGGGCTGCTGGTGGTGTTCGCCTTCGGCGGCATCTCGATCATCGGCGCGATGCTGGCGGGCTGGTCGTCGGCCAACAAGTTCTCGCTGCTCGGCGCCTTGCGGGCGGGCTCGCAGCTCATCTCCTACGAGCTGGTGATGGGTCTCACGATCCTCGGCCTGATCCTGATCTACGGCACGGTGGACCTCGTGTCGATCGTGGAGCAGCAGTCAGGCACCGTGCTCGGCTTCCTGCCGGCCTGGGGCATCGTCTTGCAGCCGGTCGCGGCCGTGCTGTTCCTGACCGCCGGCATCGCGGAGAACAAGCGCATCCCGTTCGACCTGCCGGAAGCCGAGTCGGAGCTGATCTCCGGCTACTTCACCGAATACAGCGCGATGAAGCAGGGCATGTTCATGCTCTCGGAGTTCATCGAGATCGCGATCATCGCGGCGCTGTTCACGACGCTGTTCCTCGGCGGATACAACCTGCCGTGGCTGACCGACGCGGGCTTCGTGCTGCCCGGCGGCCACGTGATCGAGCTGAGCCACGGCTGGGTGGTCGTGACGCAGATGGTGACCTTCCTCGCCAAGGTGCTGCTGCTCTGCAGCTTCCAGATCCTGGTGCGCTGGACGCTGCCCCGCTTCCGGTGGGACCAGCTGCTGCGCTTCGCGTGGAAATTCCTGCTGCCGCTCGCCATCGCCAACCTCGTCGTGACCGTCATCGCGGTCTGGGCGCTCGCCTGAGGGATCCGCGATGAGCAGCCGCAAGCCCTACGTCCGCCGTCGCTACTGGAACGAACCCGAGATGGGTTGGTACGAGCGCTGGTACTTCTTCGAGGTGTGGCGGGGCCTCAGGATCACCGGCGGCGTGTTCCTCGCCAACATGCGCAAGTGGATGACGGGCCGCAAGGGCGCGCTGACCGCCTACTACCCGGAGGAGATCCGCGCCGACTACGCCTCCAGCAACCGCGGCAAGCACATCCTGACCCAGCGACCCGACGGCAGGCCACAGTGCGTCGCCTGCAACATGTGCGCGACCGTCTGCCCCGCGCAGTGCATCGAGATCGACGCCGCCTTCGACCCCGACGACCCCGCCCATCCGAAGTACCCGTCGCGCTTCGAGATCGACTACTCGCGCTGCGTGTTCTGCGGACTGTGCGTCGAGGCCTGCCCCGAGGACGCGATCCGCATGCTCAAGGAGACCCCGGACCTGCCCGGCTTCGACCGCAGCCGTATGTGGATCACCCAGGAGGAACTGCTCCACTGGCAGCCGCGGCAGGACGTCGCCAAACCCTATCCCGTGGCGGATCGCGGCCGCGGCGGGGGCTCGCCGTGAGCATGTCGAGCCTGCTGCTGTGGTTCTTCTGCGCGGCGGCGCTCGCCGGCGGCGTGCTGATGCTGCTGGCGCGCCACCCGATGCGGGTCGCGCTGGCGCTGATCGGCTGCATGATCTCGCTCGCCGGGATCTACGCCCTGCTCGGCGTGCACGTGATCGCCGTGTTCCAGGTGCTGATCTACGTGGGCGCCGTCATGGTGTTCATGGTGTACGTGATCATGCTGCTCGACCTGCGCGACGCGTCGTTCCTCGAGCGCTACGGGCCGAACATCGTTCCGGCCGTGGTGCTGGCCGCGCTGCTGGCCGCGGCGCTCGGCGCGGCGGCCGGCAACGGGCGCATCGTGACCGCCGCGGACCTCGCCCTGTACCACGGCGGTCGCGACGGAGCCGCCTTCGAGGTGGCGCCGTTCTCGCGGGAATTCCTGGAACGCTACTGGCTGCACTTCGAGCTGACCTCGGTGCTGCTGCTCGCGGCCGTGGTGGCCGCGATCGCCGTCATCCGCACGGGCCGGAGGCGCGATGGATAGGACGCAGCTGCTGCTCGGGCTCGCCTTCGCGCTGTTCAGCCTCGGCTTCGTCGGGGTGATGGTCCGGCGCAACGCGCTCGTCATGCTCATGTGCATGGAGCTGATGCTGAACGGCGTGATCCTCAGCCTCGTGACCTTCGCCGAGCGCAGCGCCACGTTTTCCGGGGCGGTGCTCGTGTTCCTGGTGTTCGTGGTCGCGGCGGCCGAGATCGCCATCGCGATCCCGATCGTGCTGCTGCTCGGGCGGCAGAAGCGGACGCTCGACGTGGGCGCCTATTCGGAGCTCAAGGGCTGAGAATGAATCTGCTCACGCTCATCGTGCTGCTACCGCTCGCCGGCTTCCTGCTGAACGGGCTGCTCGGGCCCCGTCTCGGCAAAAGCTTCGTGACCGTGGTGGGCTGCGGCCTGCCCATCCTCGCCTTCCTCGCCACCCTGCGCGCGTTCGGCGAGCTCGACGGCTCGGCGGCAGTGGCGCTCACCGCGACCGCCTACACCTGGGCCGTCATCGGCGACTTCTCCTTCGACGTGGGCTTCTACTTCGACCGCCTCAGTGCGCTGATGACCCTGATCGTGACCGGGGTGGGTTCGCTGATCCACGTCTACTCCACCGGCTACATGAAGGACGACGCGGGCTACGCGCGCTACTTCGCCTACCTGAACCTGTTCCTGTTCTTCATGCTGCTGCTGGTCCTCGGGCGCTCGCTGCTGGTGTGCTTCGTGGGCTGGGAGGGCGTCGGGCTCGCCTCCTATCTGCTGATCGGCTTCTGGTTCGAGGACCCGGCCAAGGCCGCGGCCGGCAAGAAGGCGTTCATCACCAACCGGGTCGGCGACGCGGGCTTCCTGCTCGGCATGTTCCTGCTCTACCACGCGCTCGGGACGCTGGATTTCGATGCCGTCAACGAGGCCTTCCAGGGTCCGGTACCGCCCGCGGTGTCGGCGAGCCTCGTGGGACTGCTGCTGTTCATCGGCGCGACCGGCAAGTCGGCGCAGATCCCGCTGCACGTGTGGCTCCCCGACGCGATGGCCGGTCCCACGCCGGTATCGGCGCTGATCCACGCCGCGACCATGGTGACCGCGGGCGTGTACCTCATCGCGCGCCTCAACGGGCTGTACCTCGAGGCGCCCGGGGCCTCGCAGGTGATCGCGGTAGTGGGCGTCGCCACTGCGTTCTTCGCCGCCACGATCGCCGTGGTCCAGACCGACATCAAGAAGGTGCTCGCCTACTCGACCATCTCCCAGCTCGGATTCATGTTCGTCGCGCTCGGCGTGGGCGCTTACGGCGTGGCGGTGTTCCACGTCTACACGCACGCGTTCTTCAAGGCCTGCCTGTTCCTCGGCGCCGGCAGCGTGATCCACGCCCTCGGCGGCGAGCAGGACATCCGCAGGATGGGCGGGCTCGCGAGGCGCATACCTGTCACCTTCGTGACCTTCGCCGTGGCGACCGCCGCCATCGCCGGGCTGCCGCCGCTCGCCGGGTTCTTCTCCAAGGACGAGATCCTGTGGTTCGCATTCGCGAGCGAGCGCGGCGGGTCGCCGCTGCTGTGGGCGGTGGCCTCGGTCACCGCGCTGCTGACGGCGTTCTACATGTTCCGGCTGCTGCTGCTCACGTTCCTGACGCCGTCGCGCATGGACGAGCACACCGCGCACCACGTGCACGAGTCGCCCTTTTCGATGACCAGCGTGCTGGTGGTGCTGGCGGTGCTGTCCGCCGTCGGCGGCTTCTTCCACGTGTACCTGTTCCTCGAACCGATCATGCCGCTGCCGGAGACCGGCCACGCGCTCGAGCACCTCGAGCTGCCGCTGGTCGCGTTCGCCGTCGCGACCGGGCTCGCGGGCATGGCCGCGGCCATCTACGTCTACCGCGGCGGCCTCGGCCGCGCCGAGCGGCTGGCGCAGCGTTTCGCGGGCGCACACCGGCTGCTGTCGGCCAAGTACTACGTGGACGAACTGTACGAGGCGGTACTCGGCCGCCCGCTGCACTGGGTCTCGGAGCGCGTGTTCCTGCGCCTGGGCGACCGTCGGCTGATCGACGGGTCGCTGCACGGCCTCGCCTCGCTGGCGCAGCGCGCCGCGGGACGGCTCGGCAGCGTCGAGACCGGACAACTGCAGCAGTACGTCTGGTTCGCGCTGCTGGGCGTCGTGGCCCTGCTCGCCTGGATGTGGCGCAATGGCTGAGTCCACCGTGCTGAACCTCGTGCTCTGGCTGCCGGTGCTCGGCATCGTCGCGCTGCTGCTCGCGCCGCACGGCACGGACCGCGCGATCCGCGGTTTCTCGCTGGCGCTGATGCTTGCTGCAGCTCGCGCTCGCCGCGTGGCTGTACCGGCGCTTCGACGGCAGCGTGGCGGGCCTCCAGTTCGAGACCCGCGTGCCGTGGATTGCCGACTGGAACGTGCACTACCACGTCGGCCTCGACGGCCTGAACGTGCTGCTCGTCGCGCTGACGGCCTTCCTCGGACCGCTGGTGGTGGCCGGCGCGTTCACGGCGGTTCAGAAGAACGTGCGGCTGTTCCACGCCATGGTGTTCTTCATCCAGTTCGCCATGCTGGGGACGTTCCTGGCGCAGGACCTGTTCCTGTTCTATGTGTTCTGGGAGGCGATGCTGATCCCGATGTTCCTGATGATCGGCATCTGGGGCGGTGAGCGGCGCATCTACGCCACGCTCAAGTTCGTGCTGTACACGGCGTTCGGCAGCATCCTGATGCTGGCGGCCGTCATCTACCTCGTGTGGTCGCACACCCAGGCCACGGGCACGCTGTCCTTCGCCTTCGACGACCTCGGCCGCCACGCGCTCCCGCTCGGGGCGCAGTCGTGGCTGCTCGCGGCCTTCGCGCTGTCCTTCGCCATCAAGGTGCCGATGGTTCCGCTTCACACCTGGCTCCCCGACGCGCACGTCGAGGCGCCCACCGCCGGCTCGGTGATCCTCGCCGGCGTGCTCCTCAAGATGGGCACCTACGGTTTCATGAAGCTCGGCTTCCCGCTGTTCCCGGACGCGACGCGGGCATTCCTGCCGGCGCTGATGATCCTGTCGGTCGTGAGCATCATCTATGGTGCGTGCCTCGCGCTCGTGCAGACCGACATCAAGAAGATCATCGCCTACTCGTCCATCAGCCACCTCGGCTACGTGATGCTCGGCCTCGTGAGCCTCGACCTCGTGGGCATCCAGGGGGCGGTCATCCAGATGGTGAGTCACGGGCTCGTGGCGGGCGGGCTGTTCACGCTGGTCGGCATGATCTACGAACGCTGCCACACGCGTGAGCTGGCGCACTACGGCGGCCTCGCCAGACTGCTGCCGGTCTACTCGGTGTTCTTCATGATCCTGACGCTCGCCTCGATCGGACTGCCGACCACCAGCGGCTTCACCGGCGAGTTCCTGGTGCTGCTCGGCGCATTCAACGCGGCCTGGCCGCAGTACCAGTCCGGCCAGACGTTGCCGCTGGTGCTCGCCGTGCTCGCGGTCGCCGGCGTCGTGCTGGGCGCGCTCTACATGCTGTGGCTCGCGCAGCGGCTGCTGTTCGGCGAGGTGAAGGCCCCGCACCAGCCGTTCACCGACCTGGTGGCGCGCGAGAAGGCCATCCTGCTCGCGTTCGTGGTGGCCATCTTCGCGCTCGGGTTGTTCCCGCAGGGTCCGCTCGCCAAGACCGAACTGGGCGCGCGCGACTACCAGCAGCGCGTGCTCGCCAGCCGCGTGCCGGAGGCCGCGCCATGAACTGGCCGCAGATCCTGACCTTGATGCTGCCGGAGCACCTGCTGCTGCTGGGGATGCTTGCCATCCTCGGCCTCGAGATCCGCAGCGGCCGCCCGAGCGACGGCTTCCGCGCCGCCGTGGCGTTCGTGGCCGCGGCGGCGCTGGCGGCCTTGTGGCTCTGGGCGGGCGGCCAGCACGGCACGCCGTTCGAGCACCACTACTCCGTGAGCCCGGCGTCGTTGCTGCCCAAGGCCGCCCTGCTCGGGCTCGCCCTGCCGGTGCTGCTGATCTCGCGCGACGACTTCGCCGAGACGCCCTACTACACGCTGGTGCTCGCGTCGCTCTATGGCGCCTGCCTCGTCGTCTCCTCGGACAGCTTCCCGACGCTGTTCCTCGGCATCGAGATCCTGTCGCTGCCCGTGTACGCGCTGGTGCTGCTCGGACTGATGCGCGCGCAGAGCGCCGAGGCGGCACTCAAGTACCTGGTGCTGGGCGGCGCGGCGAGCGCGACGCTGCTCATGGGCATCTCGCTCATCTACGGCTGGAGCGGCTCGCTCGCACTCGCGGCCTTCGCCGCGGCGCTGCAGTCAGGGGATCCGCTGGCGCTCGCGGGCGTCGCGCTGGTCACCGCAGCGCTGTTTCTCAAGGCGGCAATCGTGCCGCTGCACGCATGGGCGCCCGATGCCTACGAGGGCGCGAGCGTGCCCGTCACCGCCTACATGGCGGCGATCGTCAAGGCGGGCGTGCTGCTCGCGGCGCTGCGCGTGTTCGGCGCGGCGCCGGTGGCGCTGTCGGCCGTCGGGCTGGTCGCCGCGCTGCCGCTGCTGTCCATGGCGTGGGGCAACCTCGCGGCCATCCGCCAGACGAGCTTCCGGCGCATGATCGCCTACTCGTCGATCGCGCACGCCGGCTACCTGTTCTTCGCGTTCCTCGGCGAGGGTCGCGGGCGATCGCAGGCGATCGTCTTCTACCTGATCGCCTATGGCCTGATGACCGTGCTCGCCTTCGCGGCGCTGCCGCGCGGCGCCGATGACGAGCGCCAGGACCGGCTCGACGCGCTGAAGGGCCTGTATCGCCGCCGGCCGTTCGCGGCCGTCATGATCGCGACCGCCATGCTGTCGCTCGCCGGCCTGCCGCCGCTGCCCGGCTTCGTCGCCAAGTTCCTGGTGTTCCGCAACGTGCTGGAGGCCGGGCACACCGGCCTCGCGGTGGCCGGCCTCGTGGCGAGCTACCTGGGCCTGTACTTCTATCTGCGCGTGATCCAGCACCTGTTCATGGACGAGCCGGAGCCCGCGGCCGTGCGTGGCGTCCCGCGGCGGCACGCGGTGCTCGCGTGCCTGCTGTGCCTGGGGCCGGCGCTGCTGCTGATGTTCTTCCCCGGCTGGCTGCTCGAGCGGCTCTAGGGGACAGCCGCCCCGGCCACTGCCGCGAACGGGCAGTCGGCCCCTGCCATGACCGAGCGCGACACTCCAGGCGACATCCCCACCCTGCCCCGCGCGCACGGCTCGCCGCTGGTTCGCCTGCTGTTGCTCGTTGGCGGGATCACATCGCTGGGGCTCGGCATCGCCGGCATCTTCCTGCCGGTGCTGCCCACCACGCCGTTCTTGATCCTCGCGGCCGCCTGCTTCGCGCGCAGCTATCGCCCCTTCCACGAGTGGCTGCTCGCGCACCGCAGCTTCGGGCCCACGCTGCGCGAGTGGCACCAGCACCGCGCCATCGCCTACCGCACCAAGCTCACGGCGATCGCGATGATGGCCGCGGCGATGACGGCCTCAATCGTCTTCTTCATCGAGCCGCTGTGGCTCGACGTGCTGCTCGCTGCCTTCAGCGTGGGACTCGCGGTCTGGATGTACCGCCTGCCCTCACGCGACCGCTGAATTTCGCTCAGGCGCCGGCCTTTCTCGCGATCGGCGAGTACATGTCGAGCACCTGCATGCGAGCGGACTGGAGCCGCTCGGAGACGACGCCGACCAGCCGGTGCATGATCTTGTAGCCGAAGGAGTTGTCGCTGCGGCACTTCTCGAGCAGTTCGTAACCGTCGAACCGGATCGTCTCGACGGGCTCGAGCGCGCGCGCCTGGTAGAACTTGCCTCGCCCCGAAAGCACCGACGACCAGCCGAGCTCGTCGCCGGGCTCGAGCGTGTGCACTCGCAATGCCTTGCCCTGTGCCAGCATCTCGAGCGCGACCCGGCCCTTCACGAGGAAGAAGAACTCGTGCCGCTGGTCGCCTTCCGCGAAGATCAATTCGTCTCTTGCGTAGCTCACTCGCGAGCCCAGCGCGGCGAGCGTCGCGCAGTGTTCGGCCGTGAGGCCCTGGCTGAACGGGTGCTGCTGCACGGCTTCGAGGATCGAGTTCGTCATGGCTCCCCCTGTGGGACGTCCGTCCCGGTTCCGCGCAGGGTTCTGGCGGCCCTGCGCTGTCGATTCTACGCTCGCGAGGAGACGGGTCGCCTGCGTCCACCGCTGCGCACGACTCGACTGCCGCAGCGGTGTCTAGACGACGCCCGCCGCCGCGAGCCTCGCGACATCCCCGGCGGAGTATCCCGCGGACTCGAGCAGCTCGGCCGTCTGCGCGCCGACCTGCGCCGGTGGCGAGCGCACGCCACCCGGCGTGGCGCTGAAGCGCGGCGCGGTCGCGGGCTGGACCATCCCATCGAGTTCGACGTAGGCCTCGCGGGCGCGGTTGTGCGGATGCGCGGGCGCCTCGGCGAGGCTCAGCACCGGCGCGAAGCAGACGTCCGTGCCCTCGAGCAGCGCGCACCACTCGTCGCGAGATCTGGTGCGGAACAGCGCTGCGAAGCGCTCCTTGTGCGTCGGCCAGTTCGCGACGTCGAACTGCGCCTGCTCGAGGCCTGCGCCGGTGAGCCCGCACTTCTCGAGCAGCAGGCGGTAGAACTGCGGCTCGAGCGCACCGACGGAGATCCAGCCGCCGTCGGCGCATTCGTAGGTGTCGTACCAGTGCGCCCCGCCGTCGAGCGCGTTGGCCTGCCGGCGGTCCGCCCACAGCCGCTGCGCGCGCAGTCCCTGCACGAGCATGCCCATCACCGCGCAGCCATCGGTGATCGCACCGTCGATCACCTGCCCCTGCCCGGTCGTCCGCGCGCTCAGGATGCCGCTCAGCAGGCCGACGGCCATGAACATCGCCCCGCCACCGATGTCGCCCACCACTGTCGGCGGGATCGAGGGCGCGGAGTCGCGATGACCGCCATGGAACAGCAGCCCGCTCAATGCGACGTAGTTGATGTCGTGGCCGGCCGACTGCGCGAGCGGGCCCGTCTGCCCCCAGCCCGTGAGCCGCCCGTAGACGAGTCGAGGGTTGCGTGCGAGGCAGGCGTCGGGCCCGAGCCCGAGCCGCTCCATCACGCCCGGCCGGAAGCCCTCGAGCAGCCCGTCGGCCTGCTCGAGGAGCCGCAGCACCACCTCGGCCGCACCCGGCTGCTTGAGATCCACGGCGATCGAGCGCTTGCCGCGACGCGTGAAGTCGAACTTCGGCTGCGCGCCGAACGGGAGCGTACCGCCCTTGCGGTCCACGAGCACGACGTCGGCGCCCAGGTCCGCGAGCAGCATGCCGCAGAACGGCCCTGGTCCGATCCCGGCGATCTCGACGATGCGGACGCCCGCGAGCGGACCCGTCACAGCGACCTCGCCACGATCTCTTTCATGATCTCGTCCGCGCCGCCGTAGATGCGCTGCACGCGCGAGTCGGTGTACAGCAGGGAGATCGGGTACTCGCGCATGTAGCCGTAGCCACCGAACAGCTGCAGGCACTCGTCCATCACGCGGCACTGCGCGTTGGTGATCCACAGCTTCGCCATGGACGCGGTGACGGTGTCGAGCCTGCCTTCCTTCAGCTTCTGGATGCAGTCGTCGATGAACACGCGCGCCACCTGCACCTGCGTCTTCACCTCGGCGAGCTTGAAGCGCGTGTTCTGCATCTCGAGCAGCGCCTGCCCGAAGGCCCTGCGGCTGCGCGTGTAGTCGACGGTGAGCGCGAGCGCGTACTCCATCGCCGCCACGCCGCCCAGCGCGAGCAGCGCCCGCTCGTAGGGCAGGTCGCGCATCAGCTGCACGAAGCCCTGGCCCTCCGCGGGCCCGAGCAGGCAGTCGGCCGGCACGCGGCAATCGTCGAAGAACATCTCGGCCGTGTCCCAGCCGTTCTGGCCGATCTTGTCGAGCACGCGGCCGACGCGGTAGCCGGGCAGGTCCTTCGTCTCGGCCATGATGATGGAGATGCCCTTCGCGCCCTTCGAGGGGTCGGTCTTCGCGACCACGCCCACCAGGCCGGCGTGCAGGCCGTTCGAGATGAAGGTCTTGGCACCGTTGAGCACGTAGTGGTCGCCGTCGCGCACCGCGCGGGTCTTGATCCCCTGCAGGTCGGAGCCCGCGCCCGGCTCGGTCATGGCGATCGCGCCCACCAGTTCGCCGCTCGCCATGCGCGGCAGCCAGTTCGTCTTCTGCGCCTCGGAGCCGTAATTGAGGACGTAGTGCGCGAGGATGCTGTGCACGGTGTGGCCGAAGCTCGTGATGCCGCGCCGGCCGACTTCCTCGACCACCACCGCCTCGTGGCGGGCGTCGCCGCCGAGGCCGCCGTATTCGGCAGGAATGTCCGTGCACAGCAGCCCGACCTCGCCCGCCTTGTTCCACAGCTCGCGATCCACGTGGTGCTGCTCGCGCCAGCGTGCATCGTTCGGCACGATCTCGTTCTCGACGAAGCGGCGCGCGGCGTCGCGGAACAGCTCGAGGTCGTCGTCCATCCAGGCGGAGCGATACTGGGTGTCGGTCATGTCGCGGCCCCTCGTCGTTTCATTGCTGCAGTGCAGCCTGTCATCACACCCGGAAAGCGGTGCCGTTGTCCAGAGGCGCGCCCGGCCCGCGGCAGGCTCGCGCGCCGCGCCTCGTCCTTCGACCACGGTCGCGGGAGCATTACGGCCGATTGGGCTAAGATGCGTCGCGTCACGTTCCGGAGTGCACCTGCCCATGCCCGAGATCCGCTGGAATCCGCGGTCCGCCGGCGTCCTGGCCGCCGCGCTGCTGCTGCCGTTGCTCGCGACCGGCACCCACGCCGCCGACCGGTACTGGCCCCCCATCGTGGACCCGGCCACCGGCCAGTACACGCCCGGCCGCTGGGTCTGGGGCGACCTCGTCACCTCGGACGTGGCGCTGGCCGCGGACTTCTACGGCAAGGTCTTCGGCTGGACCTACGAGACCTACGGCGGCAAGGACGACCGCGACACCTACACCCTGGTGCTGGCCGACGGCCTGCCGATCGGCGGCATGGTGTTCGACCCGCGCACGATGCAGGGCGACGTGCCCTCGGCACGGTGGATCGGGATGATCTCCGTGCCGGACGTGCGCGCGGCCGCCGCCGCCGTCACCCAGGGCGGTGGCCAGGTGGTGCTGGAGCCGAAGATGCTCGGCCAGCGCGGCGAGACCGCGGTCTTCCGCGACCCGGAAGGAGTCCTGTTCGGCGCGGTGCACTCGAAGAACGGCGATCCGGCCGACTACTTCGGCGACTTGAACGAGTGGGTGTGGCTCGACCTCTGGACCAGCGACGTCGATCGCGCCGCGGCCTTCTACCGATCCGTCGCGGGCTACGAGGTGCTGCCGCTGCCGGAGGAGAGCACGCGGACCGGCGTGCGCCTGGCCTCGGGCGGCTACGTGCGGGCGGGCATCATGCAGAAGCGCGATGCGCGCGACAGCGCCGTCTGGCTGCCGTACGTGCGCGTCTCCGACGCGAAGGCCGCCGCCGACAGGGCGCGCGCTGCCGGCGGCGCGGTACTGTTCGAGCCTGTGAGCCTCGGGCGAGCGGTCGTCGCCATCATTGCCGATCCGACCGGCGCCCCGGTGGGAGTCGCACAGTTGCTCGACCAGGAGACACCGCGATGAGTCCGCGTCCCGTCATGCAGACCCCGCGTGGCCCGCTCGAGTACGCGTCATCCGGCCTGCTGCTGGGCCTGTTGCTGGCGCTGTCCGGCTGCAGCAGCAGCGGCGGCGGCTCGACCAGCGTCGGCATGAGCTACGGCGGCTACTACGGCCCGGGCTACTATGGCCCGGGCTACTACGGCGGCTACTACGAGCCCTACCCGCCGGTGGTCGTCGTGCCGCCGGGCGAGCGCCCGGAGCGGCCCAACGGCGGCAATCGCCCGACCACGCTGCCCGCGGAGGTCGGCGGTCCGTCCACCCGGCCCGCCACCGCGCCGTCGCGCCCCGCCACCTCCACCCGGCCCACCAGCCGCCCCTCGCCACGACCTGCCCCGCGGCCGATGCCGAGCGGAGGAGGCAGGCGCCGCTGAGCGAGCCCGCGTCGGGCCGCGGGACGGCAACCCGTGGCCGCGCCCGTCAGAAGAGGATGCCGAGCAGCTTCTTCAGCAGATCCTCGAGCGGCATCAGCGTGAGCAGCAGCGGCACGATCGGCACGACCGTCGCGACCGCCAGCTGGAACAGCGCCTCCGTCGTGACCGGCACGATGCGCATGCCCTGAACGACGGCGAAGGCGTTGCCCAGGTCGGCGAGTGACTGGATGTCGCCACTGCCGAGGATCGGTTCCTCGCCCTGCCGGTTTCCGTGCACCCACTTGGCATCGAACTCGCGGACATAGCCCTGCGCAAGCGTGCCGTACTCGCGCAGGCCCGTTCGCTTCGCCTGGGCCAGCTGCGGCGCGAACACCAGCAGTGGACCCACGACGAGGAACACGAGAAAGATCACCAGCAGGAGGATCTCCAGCCGGAACTGCGTCAGGCTGGCCCCGAGGTGAAAGATCTGGTTGGCGAGCTGTCCGGCGAGCAGCGCGCCGTGCGCCGTCAGCACCGGGATGAATGCGTACACCGTATTGGCAAGAAACCCGAGGCCGCCGACGCGATCCGGATGGGTGGGCAGCAGGTTGAGCTCGATCCGGGACACCTGCCACAACAGCCGCGCCCAGATGAACACCCTGAAGTACCAGCGCAACAGCAGGAACTGGAACACCGGCAGGCTCACGTAGCCGTACCACACGCCTGCGAGCGTGAGCCTCGACCCGTCCACGGACGGCGTCGCATACCACGTGGCTACGTCGAGCGTCCCGAAGTGGCGCCAGACGATCGTGATGCCGACGATGTAGACGAAGGCGATCAGCAGCACCTCGGCGAGCACCGAATTGCGCAGCCGGTAGGCGGACGCAACGGCGGCGTCGAAGCGGGCTGCCCCGCCCTCGGGAACCAGGCACCGGTCCCGGAACGTCCTCGCCACGGCGCGCATGCGCTGGTGCACGACCAGCTCGGCTGCGACCAGCAACGGGATCGCCACCAGGAACTTGACGTGAACGTCCACGTCCATCAGGAACGGGACGGCCAGGCCCCCGCCCA
The DNA here is from genome assembly GCA_963707145.1 of uncultured Gammaproteobacteria bacterium. Classification (GTDB taxonomy): domain Bacteria; phylum Pseudomonadota; class Gammaproteobacteria; order Steroidobacterales; family Steroidobacteraceae; genus RPQJ01. Next base: position 157,271 of record CAVPOQ010000009.1, on the reverse strand, counting down.
GCAGCTGCCCTCCCAGGGCCGACAGCACCAGCAGCGGCAGCCACGCGATCAACGAGATCACGACGATGCGGCGGCGCTGCAGCCTCAGCGCGTCGTCGGCGAGGTGCGTGCGGCGCAGCAGCTGGAAGAGCGGCCCGCCCAGGACCAGCGAGAAGTCCGGCGGCTCCCCGGGCAGGCCGTTGCGGGTCACTGAGGCAGTCGGATGGGTTCGATCGACATTCATGAATCATCTCCCTGCCGTGCCCGCATTTCGACGAGCCAGCGCTCGCGGTGCTCGCGGACGATGGCGATCGCCTCGTCCGCGTCGGCCACGCATCGTTGGATTTCGAAGTCCGCCGGGCTCGCGAGCGGCGGATCCACGGAGAGCATCGAACTGCGCGCCCACTCCACGAGTCCGGGCCACATCCTGCCCACGAAGATCAGCGGCGTACCCTCGAGGTGGCGCACCTGCAGCAGCTGCCAGATCATCATGGCCTCGAGCACCGTGCCGATGCCGCCCGGCGCGACGAGGAAGGCATCGGAGGTGAGCACGAACTGGTGCAGGCGCGTGAAGAAGGTGCGGTGCTCGAAGGCCTGTGTGACGAACGCGTTGACCTCCTGCTCGAAGGGCAGTGCGATGCGGATGCCGACGGAGCTCGCGCTGCCCGGCACGGCTGCGGCGCCCTCGTTGGCGGCTTGCATCAGTCCCGGTCCGCCGCCGGTGATGATGTCGCAGCCCATCTCCGCGAGCGCTGCCGCCATGCGGCGCGTCTCGACGTAGGCGAAGTCGCCCGGTCGGGTGCGGGCCGAGCCGAAGATCGTCACCCGGTAACGTGGTCGGTGCGCGGGCTGCAGCCGGGTGAGCTGGTTAACGACGTCCCAGAGGCCGAGCAGCGCGCCTGCGAGGACCTCGCGCGTGCGCTCCTCGTCGGCAAGGCTCACGGTCTGTGCGTCGGCTGGCGATGGGGGTGGGATCATTGGCCGGTCTCCGGGTTCTCGAGTGTCCGAGTGCCCCGCCCGCGCAGCATCGCGTAGGGCAGGACCGTGAAAGCGGCGACGACCATGTAGCTGAGCAGGGTCGCCTTGACCGCCGGCGGCGCTGAGTTCAACGAGGCCACCAGCAGCGCAAGCCCGGGATTACGCGCCGCGCTCGCGATCGCGACGGCGGTACGCGTGCCGGGGTCTTCGCCGCCGAGCCAGTGGCCGACGGCGAGTGCCGCTGCGGTCGTGAGCGCGGCGGCCAGCGCGACAGCGGGTCCGGCGGCGATGATCACCGTCCAGAACGCGGCCACCGCCACGCCGACGAGCACCAGCAGCAGCAGCTTCCCGAACCGTTCGACGTGCGCAGCCAGCCGCGACGCGGGTCCTGGCAGCAGGCGACCGATGGCTACGCCGGTTGCGAGCGGCAGCAGTTGCACGACGGACACCTGCTTCATGACGTGCCAGTGCGACAGGACCGCATTGGTGTTGAACAGCTGGTCGAGCAGCGCGACGGACGCCGGCATCGAGACGACCGCGGCGAGCGCCACCGTCACCTGCAGCCCCGGCGCAAAGCAACGTTCCGCACCCGCACCCAGCGAGCGCTGCAGGGCGATCGGGGCGCCCGGCGCGATCGCCATGAGTGCGATACCGACCTCGGCAGCGAGCGGCAATCGCAGGCCTCGTGCCACGACGATGGCGAGCACCGGCACCGCTACCAGCACCGCGAACAGCGCGACGAGCATGCGTTGCGGACGGCGCCACGCCAGCAGGAACTCCCTCGGCCGCAGACCGAGCCCGAGACCGAACATCACCGTAAAGACCGTCGCGGCCGCGAACGCCGAGACGAACCACTCCGGGATGAGCGGTTGCATGCGCGAAAACTCCCACGCTCACCCGCGCGGCGGCATCTGCGACGCCCCGCCGAGACCCTGCGCGTCCGGCACGCGTGCCAGCGCGAGGTCTTCCGGCAGCTTGTAGTAGGCCGGCAGGGTGCGGTCCAGCAGGTCGAGCTGCTCGAGCAATGCCGCGTGCCGATGCGCCGGCAGCGTGCGGATCAGGTTCTCGAGCATGGCGCGCTGCCGGCGGGCGATCTGGACGCTGCCGGCGCCGCAGGCGCGGATCTCGTTGCAGGCGAGTTGCACGAAATCCTGCCAGTTCGGCGTACGCAGGATGAGGCGCACCTGGCCGGCCGCGTCGCAGACCTCCTCGCCGTGCAGGCGCCGCCGGCCGACCACGCGCAGCAGCCGGTGGATCTGGTCGATCGCCAGTACCGCCGTCGTCGGGTCGTTGATGGCCGGCGACAGCGCCTTGAGCGCGATGTCCACGAGGATGCGAAACGCGAAAGCAGGGTCCTGCTGCAGAGTGCGCTCGGCTCCGAAGGCCACCGTCCGCCGCAGCGCGTCGTCGTCCGCGCGCGCCGCACCGCCATGCAGATTGAACAGTGCCTCGTCCGCGGCCACGAAGTCGCCCACCTGCGGCACGAACTCGATGATCCCGTCGAGGCGCCGCGCCTCCCGCACGAGCCACTCGACTTCGACCGCGAGCACGCTCTGGGAGCGTCCGTGGTTCGGCACGACGCGGGCCGGCGGGCCGTAACTCCCTGCCATGGCGGCGCCATCCGGAAGTTCTCCGGCCGCCTCTGGTTCCGGGTAAACCGACTTTATGACCTCCAGGCCCTGGTCGCACACCAGGGCGACCAGGCGCACCGGGCGCAGCAGGCGCGCGGTGTAGTCGATCAGGAACAGGAAGGAGACGATGCAGGCGATGCCGAGCAACATGGCGGTGAGCGTCACCAGCTGCGGCACCGAATGCACGGTCCGGTTGAGGGCGCTCACCGCGAACAGCAGCGTGAACATGTTGAGGCCGATCGTGTACCTGATCACGCGGTCGCACAGCAGCGTGGTGGCGATGATGCGCGGCGTGAGCTGTCCGCTCGCAATCTGGATCGCGACCAGCAGCGACCCGAACGTGAATACGACGAACGTGATCGTGAGGGTGATGTTGGTCTGGAACAGGGTGCGGGCGCCTTCGACACCGAGGCCGGTCAGGTCCCGGGTGACCAATCCATCGAGCTGGTGCATCACGCCGATGACGATCAGCGCCAGCAGCACGGAGGTGATGGGGACTGTCCAGAGCGCCGAGCGCAGATAGCTCCAGGCGCGGTAGCCCGTGCTCCACCCCAGCCTCGCCGAGACGCGCTCGATCGCGCCGGCGAACGGGCGCTCGGCTCGCGCCTGGCGTGGGTTGGCGTCAGTCAAGCGTCACCCCCGCCTCGGGCAGGCGCCAGATGTCGTCGCAGTACTCGCGGATCGCGCGGTCCGCGGAGAACTTCCCGGAACGCGCCGCATTGAGGATCGACATGCGGGTCCACCGCTCCTCGTCCCGCCAGGCCTCGCCGACGCGCGTCTGCGTGGCCACGTAGTCGGCGTAGTCGGCCAGCACCAGGAACGGATCGGACCGCAGCAGGTTCTCGACCACCGGCCGCAGCACGTCCGGGTCGCCGCCGGTCAACCGTCCGGAGGCCACCAGGTCGAGCGCCTCGCGCAGCTCGGCGTTCTCCTCGGCGTGGCGCGCCGGGCGGTAGCCCTCGCGCCGCACGCGCTCCACCTCGGGCGCGCTGAGGCCGAACAGGAAGAAGTTCTCCGCGCCGGCCTCCTCCCGGATCTCGACGTTCGCGCCGTCGAGCGTCCCGATCGTGAGCGCGCCGTTCATCATGAACTTCATGTTGCCCGTGCCCGAGGCTTCCTTGCCGGCGGTTGAGATCTGCTCGGAGAGGTCGGCCGCCGGGTAGATGAGCTGCGCGTTCTGCACGTTGAAGTTCGGCACGAACGCGACGCGCAGCCGCGTGTTGACCTCGGGGTCGCCGTTGATCGTCTCGGCCAGCGCCGTGATCAGCCGGATGATGCGCTTGGCGAGGAAATAGCCGGGCGCGGCCTTGCCGCCGAAGATGAACGCGCGCGGCGGCAGCTCGAGGCGCGGGCTGCGCTTGAGCCGGCCGTACAGCGTCGCGATGTGCAGTGCGTTGAGGTGCTGGCGCTTGTACTCGTGGATGCGCTTCACCTGCACGTCGAACAGCCACGACGGGTCGAGGTCCACCCCGGCCTGCCTGCGCACGTAGTCGGCGAGCCGCACCTTGTTCGCGAGCTTGACCGCACGCCAGTCGGCGCGGAACGCGGCGTCGTCGGCATAGTTCTCGAGCCGCCGCAGCTCCTCGAGCCGCGACACCCAGCCGTCGCCGATCCTCGCCGTCACGAGTTCGCGCAGGCCTGGATTGGCCAGTGCGACGAAGCGCCGCGGCGTCACGCCGTTGGTCTTGTTGCTGAAGCGCTCCGGCCACAGCTCGTGGAAGTCCCGCAGCACGCTCGCCTTCAGCAGCTCGGTATGCAGCGCCGCCACGCCGTTGACGGCGTGGCTGCCCACGGTGGCGAGCTGGGCCATCCGCACCGAGCGCTCGCCCGACTCGCCGATCAGCGACATGCGCTGCACGCGCGCCTCGTCGCCGGGGAACCGGGCGCGGACCTCGGCCAGGAAACGGGCGTTGATCTCCTCGATGATCTCGAGGTGGCGCGGCAGCAGTTCGCGGAACAGCGGCAGCGGCCAGGTCTCGAGCGCTTCGGGCAGCAGCGTGTGGTTGGTGTAGCCGAGGCTGCGCACCGTGAGATTCCAGGCCTCCTCCCAGCCGAGCGCATGCTCGTCCACCAGCAGGCGCATCAGCTCGGCGACCGTGATCGACGGATGGGTGTCGTTCATCTGCACGGCGAATCGCTCGGCGAAGCGGCGCGGCGGATCGCCGGCAAGCGCGAGCAGCGCGAACATGTCCTGCAGCGAGCAGGAGACGAAGAAGTACTGCTGGGCGAGCCGCAGGCGCTTGCCAACCTGCGGCTCGTCGTTGGGGTACAGCACCTTGCTGATCGTCTCGGAGAGGATCTTCTCGCCGACCGCCGCGTAGTAGTCGCCGGTGTTGAAGGCCTGGAAGTCGAACGCCTCGACCGCCTCGGCGCTCCACAGGCGCAGCGTGTTGCAGGTGTTCACCCGGTAGCCCTGGATGGGCGTGTCGTAGGCCATGCCCTTCACGATTCGATCGGGAATCCAGCGCACGTCGTGGCGGCCCTGCTCGTCGGTGGAGTGCTCGGTGCGGCCGCCCCAGCCGACCCGGTAGGTCACCTCGGGCTTGGCGATCTCCCACGGGTTGCCGCGGCGCAGCCACTTGTCCGTGATCTCCACCTGCCAGCCGTCGCGGATCTCCTGGTCGAAGATGCCGAACTCGTAGCGGATGCCGTAGCCCACCAGCGGCCGCTCGAGGCTCGCCGCCGAGTCGAGGTAGCAGGCCGCCAGTCGCCCGAGGCCGCCGTTGCCGAGGCCCGGCTCCTCCTCGAGCGCGAGCAGCACGTCGAGGTCGAGCCCGAGCGCGGTCATCGCCTCGCGCGCGGCCTGCTCGATGCCGAGCGCGAGCAGGTTGTTGCCGAGGTGCGGCCCCATCAGGTATTCGGCCGAGAGATAGCAGGCGACCCTGACCCCCGGGCGCAGGTACGCGGCCGTCGTGTGCGCCCAGCGGTGCTGCAGCCGGTCGCGCACGGCCAGTGCCAACGCGTGGTAGTAGTCGTGTGGGCTGGCGGCGACAGGCAAGCGGCCGAGCGAGTAGCGCAGGTGGCTCGAGACCGCCCTGGTGATCGCGCCCGCCGTCAGGCCGGTGCGCTCATCGCCCGCCGCCGTCGCCGGAGCCGTGCCGAGAGACGTGTTCACGCGAATCCTCCTTTGCGCAGGACGCCGGACGACTGCTCCGCGGCGTGGGCTGCTGCGCGCGGCAGCCGGGACCGGGTGGTCGCGCGCAGCCGGGATGATCAGTACTCGTAGAACATCTTCTGGATCCGCACCGGGTCCGTCGTCTGGGTGAGCGCGAGCTGCAGCAGCACGCGCGACTTGGCGGGATTGAACTCGCCGGAGGCGACGAAGCCTTTCTCGTCGTCGTTGACCTCGTTGTTGCGCAGCACGACGCCCTCGGGCAGGCGCGTGCTTCGCACCACGACGACACCAGACTTCGCGATGCGGGTGAGCGCGTCGAGCGCCGGAGTGGTCATGTTGCCGTCACCGACGCCCGCCACCACGATGCCCTTGGCACCGTTCCTGACGGCCGCCTCGATCAGGTCGGCGCTCATGTTGGCGTGCGCGTAAATCACGTCCACGCGCGGCAGCTTGTCGAGCGCGTCGACGGAGAATCCCGTCGCCGGGCCGACCTTGCGGTCCATGGGCTCGAACCACTGGACCTTGCCCGTGTTCACCACCCCGGCCGGGCCGCGATTGACGCTGACGAACGTCTGGACGGTCGTCGTATTGGTCTTCACGACGTTGCGGGCGTAGTGAATCTCGTCGTTCAGCACGACGAGAGTTCCCTTGCCCTTCGCACCCGGGTCCGTCACGACCGCCACGCCGTTGTAGATGTTGCCGGGGCCGTCGGCGCTGATCGCCGTCGCCGGCCGCATCGAGCCCACCATCACGACCGGCTTGGTGCTGCTGGTCACCAGCGAGAGGAAGTAGCTCGTCTCCTCGAGCGTGTCCGTGCCGTGGGTGATCAGGACCCCGTCGGTGCCGGGCTCGGCCAGCACGGCGTTGACTCGCTTGGCGAGCTTCAGCCAGACCTCGTCGTTCATGTCCTGGCTGCCGATGCTCGCCACCTGCTCGCCCGTGATCACGGCGAGCTTGTCGAGGTTCGGCACGGCGCTCAGCAGCGAGTTGACGTCGTAGGCGCCGGACTTGTAGCCGTAGTCCGTGGCGCTCGCCTGGGCTCCGGCGATCGTGCCGCCGGTGGCGAGCACGCGCACCTTCGGCAGGTCCGCAGCCTGCACGGTCGTGGCGAGTCCGCCCAGCGCGACGATCGCCGCGATGCCGAGAATTGTTGACCTGTGTTTCATGTCTGCGTCTCCGTTTGGTGGCGGCCGGCCAGCGGCCGGCCGCGGGTCCTCGAATCCTGACTATTTCTTCCTGGCGCCGGCCAATGGCGAGGTTCCACCCTTCGCCGCCTTGGCCACCTTGGCCGCCGGCCCCTTGCCGCCCGCCGTCTTGCCCCTGGACGCCTCGTACGCCTGTCGGTAGCCGCGGGCGACTGCTCGCACGGCACGCCCGATGTCGTCGTAGACGTGGTCGTTGAGGTTCGCGAACGACACGCGCACCGACCAGTCCGGCGCCTCGAATCCGCTGCCGTTCAGCAGCACGATGCCGTGGTCCTCGGCCAGCCGGAACACGATGTCGAGCGGGTGCACGTTCTCCTTCATCCACTCCACGACGTCCTCGCCGACGTACTTGCGTGCCCAGAACTCGAGGTCGATCAGCCCGTAGTACCAGTCGTAGAGTTCGTTCGGCTGGACCTCGATGCCGAGCCCCTCGAGCGTCGCCTCGACGCGCTTCTTCACGATGCCGATGCAGGCCTTCTGGTACTGCTTCTTCGTGTCCATCAGCTCGTAGAGCGAGAACAGCGCCATCATCACCTGCTGCGGCAGCGACAGGCCCGCGGTGTGGTTGAGCGCCACGTCGCGGCTGTCGGCGACGATGCGGTCGATGAAGCGCAGCTTGCGCGGCTCGAGCGTGAGCGCGCTGTAGCGCTTGTCGATCTTCCGGAGCGTCGGTTCCGGGTGCTTGGCGATCAGCTCGTCGAACAGGTTGTCCTCGTGCACCGCGATCACCCCGAGGCGCCAGCCGGTGCAGCCGAAGTACTTGCTGTAGGAATAGACGCCGATGGTGTTGCGCGGGAAGGCGCCGAGCAGCGAGCGGAAGCCGGGCACGAACGTGCCGTACACGTCGTCGGTGAGCAGGATCAGGTCGGGCCGCTTCTTGAGGATCGCACCGATCTTCGCGATGGTCTTCTCGCTCAGCGCCACCGCACTCGGATTGCCGGGGTTGACCAGGAAGAACGCCTTGATCGTCGGGTCGAGGAGTTTGTTCAGCTCCTGCTCCTCGAACTGCCAGCGGTTTTCCTGGGTGGCCTGGATGTTCACGACCTTGAGGTCGTAGTCCTCGAGGTGCGGCATCTCGAGGTACGGCGTGAAGATCGGCGTGCCGAGCGCGATGGTGTCGCCGGCGTTGAGCAGCCGGTTGGTCTTCATCGACTTGAAGATGTAGCACATCGCCGCCGTGCCGCCCTCGACGGCGTACAGCTGGAACTTGCCTTTCGGCCGCGGCAGGCCGCACATCGCCCACTGCAGGTACTCGTGCACGATCTGCTCGTTGTGCACCAGCATGCGGTCGGGCACCGGGTAGTTGTCGCCGATGATCGAGTCCACCAGCTCGTGCACGAACCGGTCGGCATCGAAGCCGAATTTCTGCACCGCCCATGGCACCAGCGCGCCGAGGAACCCGGCACCCGGCAGGTCCGCGTGCTTGACGAGCCAGGCGGACATCCGCGAGGCGATGCCGCGCGCCTGCGGCATGCCGCCGACGCCCGGCGGCAGGTCGAGCACGCGCTTGCTCTCGGTGATGGCGAACTGGCCGAGCAGGAAGAACGCCTCGCGCGGCTCGGTGGCGATCCAGTTCGGATTGCCGCGACCGGCATTGAGATAGGCGACCGCCGAGCTTCCCGCGGCCTTGCTCGCCGCCTTGGCGAGGAAGTCCTTGATCTCGAACGGGCTCAGGGTCTCGTACTCGCGCAGCTTGACGATGTCCACGATGTTCTCCCTCGCGGCCACGGCCGCCTTGGTGGTCAGGAACCGCCGGCCAGCATCAGCACGATCACCATGCCGAAGATGGTCAGCAGCGTATTGCCGATGGCGTAGGGCATGCCGTAGCCGAGTGCCGGCACTTTGCTCTTCGCCGCTTCCTGGATCATGCCGAGCGCAGCGGTCGTGGTGCGCACGCCGGCGCAGACGCCGAACAGGATCGCGGGGTGGAACTTGAAGACGTAGTGGCCGAGCAGTACGGCCACCACGAGCGGAATGGTCGTCGCGACCATGCCCCACAGGAACAGGCTCACGCCGACCGCCTGCAGGCCGGACACGAAGCCCGGGCCCGCACTGATTCCGACGATGGCGATGAAGACGTTGAGGCCCAGCGTGTTCATCAGCCACAGAGCGCGGGGGCGGGGATGTTGCCGAAGGTCGGGTGGATGGTGCGCAGGTACCCCAGGACCAGTCCGGCCAGCAGGGCTCCGCCCGAGGTCGAGAGGCTGATGGGCAACCCGCCCGCGACGTAGGTGAACGCGCCGATCAGCCCGCCGATCACGATGCCGGCCGACACGACCGCGAGGTCGGTGGACTCCACCGGCCGGTCGGCGTGACCGAGCAGCGCGACGGCCGCATCCACGTGCGGCACGCTGCCGCCGATCGTGAGGATGTCGCCGCGCAGGACCTCGGTCTCGGGCAGCACCGGGATCTCGACCATGTTGCGCGTGATCTTGCGCAGGTAGATGCCGCGGGTCTCCGGCAGGTCCGCGACTTCGCGCAGCGTCCGGCCGTTGACGGCCTTGCTGCGCACGAACACGTCGACCACCGTGACCGGCATGTCGAGCAGCCCGCGGTCGTCTACCTCGGGCACCACGCTCTCGACCTGCTCCACGAGCGCCGCGCGCGGGCCGGAGATCGACACGACGTCGCCGGGCTCGAGGATGCTGCCGCCGTCGGCCTCGATGATCCGCTCGCCGCGGCGGATGCGCTCCACGAAGATGCGAAGTCCCGGGAAGAGCTCGCGCACCGGCCTGCCCGTCAGTCCGCCCGCGGCCGGAATGCGATAGGCGCGGAGCTCGACCTGCCGGTAGGCCGAGAACACGCCCGGGTCCTGCCCGACCACGCCGCCGCCCATCTGCTTCTCGTACTCGGCACAGGCCGCGGGCAGGTCCACGCCGATCAGTTTCGGTCCGATCTGCGCGAGCACGATCGCGGAGCCGATGGTGCCGAAGATGTACGTCACGGCGTAGCCGATCGGGATCGCATCGAGGTAGGCCTTGGCCTGCTCGGCCGGGAGTCCGAGGCGGGTGATCTGGTCCGAGGCCACGCCGATGGAGGCGGAGATGGTCTGCGAGCCGGCGTACAGGCCCACGGCGTAGCCCAGGTCGAGCCCGGCGATCTTCGCGCACACGAACGGAACCAGCAGGCACAGTGCCAGCACGATCACCGAGAACAGGATCTGCTTCGGCCCTTCCTTGCCGAGGCCGCGGAAGAACTGCGGGCCCACGCCGTAGCCCACCGCGAACAGGAACAGCAGGAAGAACGTCGACTTGATGGGGCCGGGCACCGCGATGCCGAGCTGCCCGATCGCCACCGCGGCGAGCAGCGTCGCCGTGACGCTGCCCAGGCTGAAGCCCGCGAGCTTCTTCGGCCCGATCCAGAATCCGATGGCGAGCGCGAGGAAGATCGCCAGCTCGGGGTACGAGCGCAGCGTCGTCACGATCCATTGCCAGAGTCCCACTCGTCACCTCCGGGCGCTGTCGCGTCCGTTCAGGCCATCAGTGCGACGATCACCGTGCCCCAGATGGCCAGCAGCACGTTGCCCACCGCGTAGGCCACGCCGTATCCCATCGACGGCACGGAACTGCGCGCCGCCTCCTGCACCGCCGCCAGCGCCGGCGTGGCCGTGCAGGCGCCGGCGCACACGCCGAGCAGCACGCCGGGGTGCATCCTGAACAGCCACTTGCCGAGCATCACGCCGATCAGCAGCGCTGCCGTGATCGTGATCGCACCGGCGGCGACGAGGCTCAGCCCGCTCGCCTTCAGTCCCTGCACGAAATCGGGGCCTGCGTTCAGGCCGACCACCGCCACGAAGCCCGTGAGCCCGATGGACTCGAAGATCCACAGCGTCGGCCCCGGCACGCGCCCGAACAGGCCCGGCCTCACCGAGCGCAGCCAGCCGCAGACCAGTCCGCCGAGCAGCACGCCGACCGGCAGGCTCAGGCCGATCTCGACGCCGCCGATGTCGAGCGCCGGCAGGCCGATGAGTGCGCCGGCCACGATGCCGGTCGCGACGACCATCATGTCCGTCACGTCCGAGGCGCGATCCGCCACCCCGAAGAGTTCGGCCACACGCGTCGTGCTGGCGGCGGATCCGACGATGGTCAATACGTCGCCACGGTGCACCTTCGTGTCGGGCAGCTTCCCCAGGTCCGTGCCGCCGCGCGTGATGCGACGCAGGAACACGCCGCGCGCGGACGGGTCGGTGGCGAGGTCGGCGAGCGTCCGCCCGTCGATCGCCTTGTTCGTGACCACGACGTCCACGACGTCGCTCGGCACGTCCAGGAGTTCGCGGTCATCCACCTCCCGCAGTCCGCTGCCGGGCGCCTCCAGCACCTCGACCAGCATCTCGCGACGCCCGGACATCGCCACCACGTCGCCTTCCTTGAGCGCCTTCACGTCGCGGGTCGCCAATGATCTGGCCGCGGCTGCGAACCTGCTCGACGAAGATCCGCAATCCCGGCGCCATGCCCTCCAGATCGGCGACGCCGCGTCCGACGAACCTGGACCCGGGATCCACGGCGTAAGCGCGAAACTCGAACTCGCGTCGCGCGGACGCCTGGTTGGCCGCGCCGCCCTGCATCTGCTCCTCGAGCTTGCGGCACTCCTCGGCGAGGTCCACGCGCAGCAGCTTCGGCGCGAGCTGCGACAGCACCCACGCGGCGACCGTGACCCCGACGAGGTAGGTGACCGCGAAGGCCACCGGGATGTTGTTGCTGAGCGCGGTCCGCTCGGCCTCGGCGAGGTCGAGACGCGCGATGGCGTCCATGGCCGTGCCGATGGTCGCCGACTCCGTGAGCGAGCCCGCGACGAGGCCCGCCGCCGTGCCCGCGTCGTAGCCGAACAGCACGGCCACGATCCAGGCGACGATCAGGCCGGTCGTCGCCACGATGGCCGCGAGCGCCGCGTGGGCCAGCCCGTCGCTCTTGAGGCCACGGAAGAACTGCGGACCCGTCCGGAAGCCGATCGCGAACAGGAACAGCAGGAAGAAGCACTGCTTGACCTCGTTCGGCAGCGTGACGCCGAGCTGGCCGACGAGTACGCCGGCGAGCAGCGTGCCGGTGACTGCACCGAGCTTGAAGCTGCCGAGCGAGAGCTTGCCGAACAGGTAACCGAGGCCCAGCACCAGGAAGAACGCGATCTCCGGGTGGGCCTGCAGGATCGATTGAAACCAGGCCATGGCTCATTCCTTCGTCTGGGCGACCGGCGTGCCCGCCGGCGTCGCGTCGAACCCGCCGCCGAGGGCGAGGTACACGTTCACGCGCTGGACGAGCCGCTCGGTCTGCACGCGCAGCAGCGCCGCGCGGGCCCCGAATACGGCAAGTTGCTGCTGCGACACCGCGCGCAGGTCGCCCGAGCCGACCTTGTAGCGCTGCCGCGCCAGCTCGAGCGCCGCTTCGTTCTGCGCCACCGCGCGACCGAGGATGGCCTCGCGCCGCCCGGAGGCGAACTCGGACGACAGCGCGTCCTCCACTTCCCCGAAGGCCCGCGCGCCGGTGCGACCGTATTCGGCGATGGCCTGCTGCTGCTCGGCCGTGCGGATCCGCACCTCCGTCTGCAGCGCGCCGGCGTTGAATACCGGCTGCAGAAGGCTCGCGCCCACGCTCCAGACCGGGTTGTCGTGGTCCTTGAGCACGAACAGGTCACTCGAGATGGAGTTGACCGACGCCGTGAGCGAGATGCGCGGCAGCCGCGCTGCCTTCGCTTCCTGCACGCCGTAGAACGCCGCGGCGACGCGCCGCTCGGCCGCGACCACGTCCGGGCGCCGCTCCAGCAGTTCCGAGGGCAGCCCTGCCGGCACCGCTCCCGGGGGCTGCGCGAGCTGCGCGGCCACCTCGACCTCGGCGGCCGGATATCGCCCGACGAGCGCCTCGAGCGCGCGCAGTGCCTGCTCGCGCGCCAGGCCGAGCTTTTCGACCGTGTCGCGGAAACGTCTCGACGTTCGCGCGCGCCAGGGCCACGTCGTAGCCGTCGCCGCTGCCGACGCGCTGCCGCTGCTCCGCCAGCGTGACGAGCTTCTCTGTGGACCCGACCATCTCCTCGGCGAGTCGCCGCTGCAGCGTGGCCTCGACGGCCAGGAAGTAGGACTTCGCGACCAGCGCGGCCACCGACTGGCGTGCGTACTCGGCGTCGGCGACGACCGACTCGTACCCGGCCGTCGTGGCCGCCCGCTCGGAGCGCACGCGACCCCACAGGTCGAGTTCCCAGTTCGCGAACAGCCCGATGCCGCTCGTACCGCTCGCGTCACCGCCCATCTTGCCGCCGCCCTTCGCGAGCAGGTTGACCTGCGGGTAGAGCGTGGAATCGGCGAGGTTCACGTACTCGGAGGCGACCTGGACGCGCGCCGCGGCGACCCGCAGGTCCGGGTTGTTCGCGATGGCCTCGGCCACCAGCGCGTCGAGGCGCGGGTCGGCGAAGGTGCCGAGCCAGGCGCGGGCGACCGGCCCGCTGCCCTCGCCCTGCGCCGTCCACTGGTCCGGGACCTGCACGCCCGGGAGTGCCTCGGCCTGGTAGTCGGCGGGCTTCGGCGGCGCCTCGAGCGCACAGGCCGAGAGCGTGGCGAGCACGACGAGCGCGAGCGTTGTGTTGCGTGTGCTCATGGGCTCAGTGCAGCTTCAGCACCAGGTAATCCGTGTAGGCGCCGACGCGCAGGATGACCATGCGCAGGATGTGGATAGCCTTCCCCGTCTCGGTGTAGACAGCCGCCTGTCCGGCAGCGCCCGCGGCGACCAGAATCTCCTTGTCGGCATCCTCGATGTCGAACTTGACCGCGAAGCGATTTGGTGGCGCCGCCAGCACGCCGGTCATCGGGATCGTTCCGCTCTGCTGCATCTGCCCCATGCCCTGCGCCCAGATCACCGAGTCGACCGTCGCGCGGACGATGCGACCCGGGTTGGTCTTGAGCGTGAACTCGGCACGGTTGCCCGGTGCGATCTGGTGCAGCTCGTTCTGGTTGAAGAGCGCCACCACCTGACCCTCTGCCTCGACCAGCGTCATCACCGCGTTGAACGGCATGGCGGCCACGAACGCGCCCGGTCGCAGCGCCAGGTTGATGACGTAGCAGTCGCAGGGCGAGCGCACGGTGGTCTGCTCGAGCTCCCACTCGGCGTTGGCGAGATCGGCCCTGACCTTGGCGACCGAGGCGATGTCGCCCCCGACGGTCGCCGCCAACTGGGCGCGGACCTGCGATTCGTTGGCGATCGACGTGCTCAACTGGGCGTCGAGGTCGCGCAGATCGGCTTCGGACTGCTCGAGATCGAACCTGTTGCCGGCGCCGGTCGCCGCCAGCGCGCGATTCTGCTCGACGCGGGTCCGCGTGAGGCCGATCCGCGCGCGAATCGCGGAGCTATTGCCCTGCGCCGCCCGAAGCTGCTCGCGCAGTTGCTGGTCGCCGCCCTTGGCGCCGACGAGTTGCGCCGCCAGACTGTCCACGGTCAGCTGGTAGGGCGTCGGATCGACCCGGAACAGCACGTCGCCCTTCTTGACCAGGCGATTGCCCTCCTCGACCGGAACCTCGATCACGCGCCCGCGCACCTGCGAGACGATCGGGATCGTGTACTTGAACACGCGCACGTCGGCCGAGGACGGGGCGACGACGTTCAGGGTCAGGATCAGCGCCGTCAGCGCGACGATCGGGATGATGGCGACGGTGATCTGGCTGGTGGTGTTCCACGGCAGCCATTTGAACTTGATGAAGATCAGCCAGACGATCGCGCCGTAGATGCCGAGCAGGATGATTTCCATCAGCGCCGCTCCTCCGCCTTGATCTCGAGCCGCGGCTCGAGCGCCGCCAGCTGGTCACGGATCTCGGACAGTTCCACCGGCGCTCCGCCCCGGGCCACGAGCTTCTCGAGTTCGGACCGCAGCCGCACGACGTCGTCGCGCAGCACGCGCGCCTCCGCGCCGTCCTGCGCCGCAAGCTCGTCGTAGTAGTGGTCGTGCTTGTCCCGGCCGTAAGCCATCTTGTACATCACCGGCTTCGAGTAGGCCCACAGCCACGCCAGCGGCCACAGCAGTCCACCGAACACCAGCGACAGCAGGCACAGCACCTGGATCGCTTCCTGCTGCGGGTGGTGACGCTGGTGCGCGATCTTCTCGGGCAGCACGTGCACCATCCAGAACACCACGATGAGCACGATCGGCACCAGGACGATGACGATCAGGGCGATCACGTTCGCCGCCTTGGCCAGGGTCTCGCCCTGCATGAAGGAGGCGTGGGCCGGCATGGCCGCGAGCAGTGCGGCGAGCGACGCGACGGTCGCGCGCGCAGCGCGTTCCCGCGGACGTAGAGCTGGATTGCTGAGTCATCGTCATCCTCACCTGGTGATGCGTTGCCATTGCTTCATTGACTGCTGGTCGCGCTCGGCGGTGGCGGCGGTCTTCGGGTCGGCACCGACCCAGTCGTCGAGCAGGGTGTAGGCGACCGCGAGCAGCACCGGTCCCACGAAGATGCCGACGACGCCGAACGCCACCAGCCCGCCGATGACGCCGGCGAAGATCAGCAGCAGCGGCAGGTCGGCCCCGCGGCTTGATCAGCACCGGCCGCAGGAAGTTGTCCATCAGCCCGACGACCAGCGACCAGACCAGCAGGAAGGTTCCCCAGCCGGTCCCGAGGCTGTAGTACGCCCAGGCCGTCGCGGCCAGCAGCACCAGGATCGGCCCGATCTGGGCGATGCACAGCGCGAACATGATCGCCGTCAGCACCGCCGCGAAGGGCACGCCCGCGATCGCGAGCCCGATGCCGCCGAGCGCCGACTGCACCAGCGCCGTGACGACCACGCCGAGCGCCACGCCGCGGATCGCCTGCCCGGCGAGCACGACCATGCGCTCGCCCTGCTCGCCGGCAAGCCGCTGCCCGAACCGCCGCACCCACCCGGCCCAGGACTCGCCGCCCGAGTAGAGGACTGCGGCGAGAACCACGATCAGCACGAACTGCACGAGCACCAGCGCGAAGCCGCCCGCGTGCTGCGCGAGCCACGTACCGGCCGCGCGGGCGTAAGGCTGCGCCTGCACCATCAGGTCCGTGACACCCTCGCCGGCCAGACGACTCCAGGCCTCCTGCAGACGCTCGCCCACGATCGGCACCCTGGCGAGCCACTCCGGTGCGGCGGGCACCGGCAGGGTCGGGAGCCGCCCGAGCAGCGCGACGAGGTCGCCCGCGTGCTCGAAGATCGCCTGGAACGCGACGCCGAGCGGCACGATCAGGACCGCGAGCAGACCGAGTGTCATCACGAGGACCGCGGGCGCCCGACGCCCCCCGCACAGGCACTCGACACGGCGCATCAGCGGCCAGGTGGCCACCACGATCATCGTGGCCCAGATGAAGGCCGCGAGGAACGGCGACAGGACCCACAGCGAACCCGCGATCAGCCCGCCGATGAACAGCACCGACAGCGTGACGCGCGCGAGTTCGGAACGCGGCGGAGATCCCTTCGACGGGTGCGGTCAGGTCGCTCAGAACCGCTCCTCCACGTACTTGTACGGGTACTTGGGCTCGCGATAGCCGTGCGGCTTCTGCCGCTTCGGCAGCTTCACCTTCTCGCGCTTCGGTTCCTCGTAGGGAATCCTGCTCAGCAAGTGGCTGATCAGGTTCAGGCGGGCCCGCTTCTTGTCGTCGGAACGGACCACGTACCACGGCGCGAAGCCCGTGTCGGTCGCGGCGAACATCTCGTCGCGCGCCCGGGAGTAGTCGAACCAGCGGCTGTACGACTTGAGGTCCATGCCCGTGAGCTTCCAGAGCTTGCGCCCGTCGTCGATGCGCGCCTTGAGGCGCCGTGTCTGCTCTTCAGGCGTCACTTCGAGCCAGTACTTGAGCAGGATCACCCCGGAATCCACGATCGCCTGCTCGACGAGCGGGGCGGCCTTCAGGAACTTCGCTGCGCCTGCTCGTCCGTGCAGAAGCCCATCACGCGCTCGACGCCAGCGCGGTTGTACCAGCTGCGGTCGAAGATCACGATCTCGCCGGCCGCCGGCAGGTGCGGCAGGTAGCGCTGCATGTACATCTGGCTCTTCTCGCGCTCGGTGGGCGCCGGCAGCGCGATCACCCGGAACACCCGCGGGCTCACGCGCTCCGTGATGGCCTTGATCGTCCCGCCCTTGCCGGCACCGTCGCGGCCCTCGAAGAGGATGCAGACCTTCGCTCCGGTCGCCACGACCCAGCGCTGCAGCTTGACGAGTTCGACGTGCAGCCGGGCGAGTTCCTTCTCGTAGTCCTTGCCCTTCAGCTTGCCGCCGCCCTCGGCCTTCGCCTTTCCGCTGCTCGTGCAGCGGCCACGCCCTTCGCCCTTGCGACGACCCTGGCCCGCGCGCTCAACACTTGTCCTTGCCGGATCTCTTGCTCATCAGTCGCACCCCTTCGCTGGAATCTCTCCACTGCCGCCTGCATGTTCAGGAACATCCGTCCGTGCCCGAGCGTCTTGCCCAGCCTCGACCGTTCGACCACTTCGAACACCGCCGGGTTCAGTCCTGCGATCCACAGCTCGCATCCGGCACGCCGGAACTTCTCCTCGACCTCGGCCAGCACCTTGAGCGCCGTGTACTCCACGTCGAAGATGGCGCGACAGTCGAGCAGCAGCACGCTCGGCCTCGCCTGCTCGACCCGCGACCAGAGGATGGTCGGCGACGCGCTCCGCGTTGGCGAAGAACAGGCGGCCCTCCATGCGCAGCATCAGCAGTCCCGGCCACTGCTCGTCGTCGGGGTGCTCGGCCGACACGGCCCGGAACACGGTCGTGCCGCGCTTGCGGCCGAGCGCGTACACGGGCGGATTGTAGGCCTGGCGCGCCAGCGACAGCAGCGAGACGATGACGGCGACGACGATGCCCTGCAGCGTGCCGAGCATCACGACGCCGGCGAAGGCGATCGAGTGCCCAGCGGAACTCGGCGGTCCGCACGCCGCGGATCGCGACGAATTCCGACGGCTTGATCAGGTCGAACGAGTAGACGATGACGACCGCGGCCAGCGCCGCCTTCGGCATCAGTGCGATGTACGGCGCGAGCAGCAGCAGCGTCGCGAGCGCACCGGCGGCCGTCACGAGTTCGGCGACCTGGGTCCTGGCGCCGGCATGGCGGTTGACGGCCGTCTGCGACGTGCCGCCGCCGGCCGGCATCGCGCCGAACAGGCCGCCGCCGGCGTTCGCGAGCCCGAGGGCGAGCAACTCGCGGTTCGGCAGCGGCCGCGGTTCCTGCGGCTCGGCGAAGGCCCGGCCCGCGGCGATCGACTCGGTGAAGCTCATGAGCGCGATGCCGACCGCCGCCGGCCAGAGCTGCCGGACGCAGATCGAGCTGCGGCAGGACGAACGACGGCAGGCCGCGCGGCACCTCGCCGACCATCGCGACACCGGCAGCCTGCAGGCCGAGCAGCGCGGACGCCGCGATGGCGGCAGCGACGGCCAGCAGCGGCGCCGGCGCCTTCGGCAGGAAGCGCTCGAGGCCGAAGATGAACGCCATGATGCCGAGCGACAGCAGCACCGTGACGAGCGACGACTGCGGCAGGTGCTGCACGATCGCCAGCAGGTCGCGGAAGAAGCCCGACCTTCTCGATGTGGATCCCCAGCAGCTTCGGCACCTGGTCGACGACGATCACCAGGCCGATGCCGGACTTGAACCCGGTGAGCACCGGCTCGGAGATGAAGTTCGCCACGAAGCCGAGCCGCAGCACGTTGGCCAGGACCAGCGCCAGGCCCACCATCACCGACAGCGTCGCGGCGGCCGTCGACGAGCGCGGCGGGTCCGCCGCCGGGCGCCACCATGCCGAGCGCGGCCGCCGTCAGGATCGCGATCGTGGTCGTGGTGCTGACGCTCAGCGGCCGCGACGTGCCGAGCAGGGCGTAGATCACCATCGGCACGAACGCGGTGTAGAGGCCCACCTGCACGGGCAGGCCGGCGATGGTGGCGTAGGCCATCGCCTTCGGCACCACGACCGCCGCCGCGGTGAGCCCGGCGATCATGTCCGGGCGCAGCCACTCGCGCGGATAGTCTCGAAGCGGATCGGACATGCCGTCATTTGACGTTCACCGCTTCCCAGGCACGCACCCTCAGCGCGGGCAGCGTCGAACAGCCGCTCGTAGTTGCCGAGCCGGACCTTGCGGCTCGCCTCCGGTGTGAGCTGCGCCCAGATCGGGTCCCACAGGTGGTAGACGCGCAGCTGGGCCGCCTGGTCGGCCGGCGCAACGTTGTCGGTCCCGAACAGGAAGCGGTCCGGATACTGGTTGAACACCGCCACGGTGTTGCCGATGGCTTCCGGCGAGGACACCAGGTACTTCGCGACCTCGTCCCACGAGATGTCGAAGTAGACGTGGCTCAACGTCGGGTCGCCCAGCAGGGCCTCGACCAGCGCGCGGTACGTCGGGTTGCGTTCCGTCGCACCCGCCGACGCCTGCGCCTGCACGGGGTGTACGACGCGGCCCAGGCCGATGTGTGCCCAGATGATCGTGGTTTTCGGGTGACGCCGGAGCAGGTCCCTCATCTGCTGGAGGAACACGGGCGTGGCGCCCGCCTTGGCGAACGGCATGTCCATGTCGCTGTGCAGGATGACGACGAGGCCGACCTCGCCGGCGAAATCGAGGATCCGGTCGAGCGCCGGGTTGCTCAGGCTGGCGATCTCGCCGGCCACCTTGGACGACACGAATTCCTTGTGGATGGTGAACTCGCCGATGCCGGAGAACACGCCCGGGTAGGTCTCGAGCACGCGCCGGATGTGGTCCACCGCGTACATGTCGGCGGGGTTGAAGCCCGTGATCATCGGGTCGAGCCGCTTGCGCTGCCCGGGGGTGAGCTTCAGGTACGCATTCGCGATGTAGGCGTCGGTGAACGAGTAGTAGTAGAGCGGCGCATCCGACTGCAGGTAGTAGGTCGGAGCGTACTCACCCGAGTTCTCGTACGACCACGTCTGCTGCAGCGGGATGCCGAACAGCGTCGAGCGGCCGACCTTGTCGCCCATGATCTCGAGGTACCTGTGCATGTCGGTTCCCTGCTGGACGTAGTTCGTCAGGTGAAAGTGGGAGTCGTTGAAGAGACAGCCCGGGGCCGGCGCAGCCTGTACCGCGCCGCCGAGCCACAGCGCAGCGACTCCAAGGGCGACGACGAGCCACAACCGCTCTCGACCGTGGCTGCGCTGCACTGACATGCTGATACCCCTAGAAAAAGATCGAGAACGCCGTAGCCAGCGTCCAGCCGTCCTGTCCGCCCGTGTAGTAGCCGAAGGTGCTGCTCACGGGCGAGCCGTTGACGTCCATCAGCTGCAGGTTGAGGCGGTGGTTGCGCGTGTCGAACGGGTACCAGTTCGTACCGATGAGATACTCCGTGGAGTTGCCGAATCCCGCGCCGCTGTCGCCGTAGATCTGCGAGGTCGCCGCATAGAGCTCGAGCACGCGCCGGATCGGGAAGAACGCGCCCTGCACGTAGAAGCCACTGTCCTTGATCTCCCGGACAGGCAGGAGACCGTCGGCGTCGAAGTTGTCGAGCCAGCGCTGGTAGTACTCGGCCTGCAGGAAGACGCCCTTGTACTTGATGCCCGCGTCGACCGAGAGCACCTGGTAATCGGCGTTCTGGATCGTCACCCCGGGCGCCAGCGCACCGGTCTCGAACAGGTTGACCGAGTCCGCGAGGCGCAGCGTCGTGTTGCCGGCGCTGCCCGAGCTGTCCCGGAAGCTCTGCTCGGGGCTGTCGACGTATCCGAAACCGAACCGTGTCGCCAGCTCCTCGTGCCACTCCCAGTCGCCGTATGCGCCGCGCGGACCGAACTCGTGCGTGGTCGGCATCCACCACATCGTCGCCCCGGTCGTCATCTTGCGATCCAGCTGGCTCGCCTTGATGCCGAGGGCGCTGTTGTTGTTCGAAACCACCGCCTGGTACCAGAGCCCCGGCAGGATCTCGCCGTTCGCGTAGACACCCGAGCCGAAATAGGGGCGGAAGAACTCGTCCGCCATGACGCGGTCGTTGCCGAGCCAGTACGGGTGGGAGCCCACCAGGGAGCGTGAGCCGGGGTTGCCGACCATGCCGGCATAGAGGCTGAACTTCGGACTGAACTGGTACCCCAGGTTCGCGAAGATCGCCTGCTGATCGGTGGTGTTCACCGTCCACATGGTGATCGTGTACACGAGCTTCGGGTCCCCGACCCAGCCCTTGAGCCAGACCATGACCCGGTGGGAGAAGATGTCGTTGCGGGCATCGACCGTGCGCTCGTTGCCGAGGTGATCCGTGAAGACTCCGTCGGAGTCGTTCTGGTCGATGTAGCGCGCCAGGGCATAGGCACTGAGGTCGAGCTCGCCGTACTTGTTGCGTCCCACCAGGAATCCGACACCTGGGTCGTAGACGCCCCAGGTTTCCTCACGCGCCTCGGGCTGGTCTGGGGCCGGGGGCGGCTGGCCGGCCACCTGGTACTGATCGGCTGGTTCGATCCCCTGCTTCGGGGCCACCGTGGATCCTGCCGCGGCCGGGGGCTGCACGGGTGCCGTCGCAGCGACCGCCGGGGCGGCGGCCGCACCCGCCTGTGCCTGCTCTGCCTGCAACTCGCGCCGCAGCTGCTGGATCTCGGCGTCGCGCTCGGCGAGCTGCTGCTTCATCCTCGCCTGCTCGGCTTCGAGTTGCTGCAGGCGCTCATCGATCGACGGCTTTGATCCTTCGGCACTGGCGATCGTCGCTGCCAGGGCGAGCGCGACCGCAATTGAGGCTCTGAGAATGGACACAAATCACCTGAGGGTCGGTGGGACCGCAGCGCGGGCCTGCAACTCGAAGTCAGTCCGGGTTCGCCCCGAACACGCCCACGCCGAGCTCGCCGGCGATGTCACGGATCGCCTTCAGCGAACGGACGCTGTTACCCGCCTCGTTCAGCCGGGGCGAGAACGCCGCAATGGCGAAGCGTCCCGGGACCACCGCGACGATGCCGCCGCCCACGCCGGTCTTGGCCGGCAGGCCCGCCGTGTACATCCAGTCGCCCGATTCGTCGTAGAAGCCGGCCGTGGCCATCACCGCCAGCAGCTCCGGCACGTGCTTCGCCGGCATCACCTGCTTCTTCGTCAGCGGGTTGACGCCGCCGTTGGCGAGTGTCGCGCCCATCATGCCGAGATCCCTGGCGCTGACGCCGACGGAGCACTCGCGCGTGTAGACCCGGAGCGCCTCCTCCGGCTCGCTGTAGAGGCGGCCCCAGTTGTAGAGCAGGTTCGCAATGCCGCGGTTACCGAAGGCCGTCGAGTACTCCGACTCGTACACCTTCTCGAGCACCGTCAGCGGCCGGCCCGCGAAGTCGCTGAGGTTCTGCTGCACCTTGGTCCAGCGCTCCTGCTCCGACGTGGCCTGCACGAGGCTCACGGCCGCGATCGCGCCGGCGTTGACCAGCGGATTCACGGAGTTCTCGTAGACCGCGAGTGCCAGCTTCGAGTTGAACGCCATGCCCGTGGGCTCGACGCCGATCTTCTCCTTGAGGACCTCGGGGCCCTGCTCGGTCATGACCAGCGCCGCGGTGAACGGCTTCGACACGGACTGGATCGAGAACACGTAGTCCACGTCGCCCGCGCTGTAGACCTTGCCGTCCTTCGTGACGATCACCACGCCGAACAGGTCGCTCGGCGTCTCGGTCAGGATCGGGATGTAGTCGGCATTCTTGCCGTCCTTGAGGTCCTTGTACTTCGTGTAGGCCGCGTTCACCAGGCGCTGGAAGTCCTTCACTGCCGGGTCGGGGACGGGTCCTTTCGCCCAGGCCGGCGCCGCGGCAGCCAGAGACAGCGTGGCCGCCAGGGCGACCGCCACCTGCTGAAACACCGTGATGGTCGAGATCGTCTTGCTCGCGTTCATTGCCTGTCTCCGGATCAGAATGTCTTGCCCCAGCTGTACTTCACCGAGAACTGCACGCGAACGTCGTCCTCGTTCGAGCCGTCCTTGTACTCGAGTTCGCCCCAGATCACCTCGCCGCCGATCATCACGTTCGGCACCGGGTAGTACAGCAGATTGGCCGATGCGTACTGGCCGCTCTTGTAGGTGTCGTCGGTCTGCAGGTTCGTGTTGTCGACGAACGTCGTGCTGTAGCCGATCGAGGACGAGAACTCGTCGTTCCAGTAGTGGTCGTAGTACGCGACGATGCCCGTGAGCGGCACCGCTTCCGCGTCGACGTTGCCCGGGTCGGTCCCGCTGGGCAGGCGCCCTTCCGGCGCGAGGTCCATGCCGCCGTCGTTCATGTAGCTCGCGACGCCGTGTCCGTACATGTACTGCAGGAGCACCTTGTCCTTGCCCCAGGTGTTGATCGTGCCGCTCAGGTTGATGCCCCATCCCAGCGTGTCGCCCTTCGGCTCGTTTTGCGGGGTGCCCTTCGTGTCGTAGCCGAGCGAGCGCAGGATGCCCGCGACCTGCACGTGCCCCCAGTCGCCCTGGGTGCGGAAGTGCGCGGCGAGGTTCGGGATCTCCTCGTTGCTCTGGATGTCGTCGCCGAGCTCCGGATCGAACTCGCGGACCTGCCCGATGTCGACGTCGTTGCTCGGCTCCTCGATGCCGATCGCAAACGAACTCGAGTCCGTCCGGTACGGCGTCCAGCGGATCTGGACGTTGCGCCAGAACACCATGCCGTTCGGCCCCCAGTAGTCGATCACGTTGGGGAAGACGTCGATGTCCATGAAGATGCTGTTGGTCTGCCCGGCCAGCAGCGAGCCCCACTCGGCGTAGGCATGCCGCAGCCGGAACGTCGTCTGGCCGGCATCGACGCCGGTACCGAACAGGTCGAACTCGAACTTGAAGTCGATTGGCGCGCGGCCTTCCGCCGTCGGCATCGTGCCCTTGACGCCGAAGCGGCTCTGCTTGACCGACACGCTCGACTGCCCGTTGCTGCCGTAAATGCCCTCGGGATTGGCGATCTTCGACGGCCGGAACGCGTCGTCCCAGTCCGGGTTCATCCGCCCGAAGTCGTAGATCGCGTCGGCCTGCGCGAAGCCGTAGATCTCGAACGAGCGACCGGTGTCCTCGGCCACGGCAGAGGCGCTGGCGAGCAGCGCGACCGCCGCCGATGTACCGACCGCAGCACAACCCTGAATCTTCCGACGCCTGTTCGCGAACATCGACTGTCTCCTTGAATAGAACGGCCCGCGCCGGCGCGCCCGGGGCCCTTGCCAGTCGGGCAGGTCGCCGCATGCGATGATGGGCTTCACTGTATGCTCCCGTCCGAGAGTCGACTTTTGATCTTGTGACACACGGGGCCCGTGCCTTGGGCAGACCGCATACGCATATACCCTTACCAGACGCGATGTCCGTGACGGGCCCGGGACTGGTCCGCATCAGCGCGGCCTGGCACCTGCCCGAAGTCCTGCAGGAGTTCGGCGTCGACATCGCCGAAGTGCTCGATGCCGCTGGGGTTCGGGCCGATCTCTTCGAAGACCGGGAAAACCTGATTGCGTATCCCGATTTCGGACGCCTGCTGCTGGCATGCGAACGGTGGACCCGCTGCGACCACATCGGCCTGCTGATCGCCCGGCACGTCGGGCTGGCCGACTTTGGCCTCACCGGACAGATCGCACGCTGCGCTGAGAGCGTCGGGGAGGGGCTGCAGCGCTTCGCGGATCACTTCAACCTGCACAACGGCGCGGCGATCGTCAGCATCCTGACGTCTGGCAGCTACACGCGCTTCGTCTACGCGATCACGACCGGCGGCATGACCAGCACCGGGCCCCTCCAGCTGGGCGCGACGACCATCACGTTCAACATCCTGCAGGAGCTATGCGGCGCCGCATGGCGGCCCACCGTGGTCACGGTCGCAAGTCGCGCTCCGTCCAACCTGCTTCCGTGCTACCGGCTCTTCCGCGCTCCGATTCGCTTCGACAGCGACCAGTCGGCGGTCGTCTTCGAGCGGCACTGGCTGGACCGGCCGCTACACCCGGTGGACCCGCTCGCCCACCGGCGTGTCGAGGCCGCCGTGCGGGCACGGCGCGCCGAAATCCTCGCCGACGTCCCGTCGACCGTGCGCGGCATCGTGCGCAGGCTGCTGATCGTCGGGGACTGCTCGATGGACGACGTTGCGGCCCGGCTCGGCATGCACCGCAGGTCCCTCGACCGCCATCTGAAGCGGCACGGCGTTCGCTACGGTGAGTTGCTCGACTCGGTCAGGACCGACGCCGCCCGCCAGCTGCTGCGCGACACGGACATTCCGGTGCAGCAGATCGCCGAGTCGCTGCGGTTCTCGAGCGCCGGGAATTTCGCCACGGCCTTCCGTCGCTGGACGGGCATACCCCCCGGCGCGTACCGGCGGGCGGCAAGCGCACTAGCCGCCGAGCAGGATCGCGATGACGACTAGCCCGATGCCCGCCAGTGCGAACACGCTGCCTGCCACCCAGGGACGTGCCATCGCGTAGCGCGCCATCCGGTGGCCGACGAGGAACAGCAGGCCGATGAGGATGGCGTTCGAGATCCGCAGCGCAAACTGGGGATCGTCCAGCAGCAGGAAGGGGATCACGGCTGGAATGCTGCAGGCAAAGACCAGCCAGCCGCTCGCAAGCCCGCCCAGCAGGTCCTCGCGCCGCACGCGATTGGGCGCCGGCGCCGTGGCACGCAGCCGCTGCAGGATGCCCGAGTACAGGCCGCGGCGCTCGGACTCATCGGTCAGCGGCTCGAGCGTCTCGTCGAGCTCATCGGCCACCAGCTGCAGCGCCAGGGTGTCCGAGTCCGCCTGCCGCACGCTGGCTCCGATCCGCCGCAGCCGCCCGCGCTCGAAGACCTGGCCGAGCACGTAGAACACGCCGTCGATGAGACCCCACGCCAGATTGCAGCCGAGGATGGCGACCAGCATCTCCCGGGCGCCCTCGCGCCCCTCCTCCTGGATGACGAGGCCCGCGCCCAGCGTGAACGTGAGCGTCATGATCAGCCCGAACAGGATCTCGCCCATGCGGGTTCCCGGGTCGAGATGCCGCATCGCGAACGAATTGCCCCGGACGAGACCCACGATCACCGCTCCCGTCGGGCGTCGCGCGGAGACGCTCAGCCCGGCATCTCGACCAGCCCTGCCTTGGCGCTCGCGTCCGCGCCGAACACGGACTTCACCTCGAGGAACTCCTCGAAGCCGAACGCGCCCCACTCGCGGCCGAGGCCCGACTGCTTGTAGCCGCCGAACGAGCCGCAGACGTCGAGGCTCGCGCCGTTGATGTGCACGTTGCCGGCGCGGATGCGCGAGCCCACGCGGCGTGCGTGCTCGTGCGTGTCGCCGAAGACATAGGCGGAGAGGCCGTAGGGCGTGTCGTTGGCGATGCGGATCGCCTCCTCCTCGGTGTCGTAGGGCAGGATGCACAGCACCGGTCCGAAGATCTCCTCGCGGGCGATGGTCATGTCGTTGGTGACGTCGCTGAAGATCGTGGGCCGCGTGAAGTAGCCGCGCGTGATCCCCTCGGGGCGGCCAGGGCCGCCGCAGACCAGCTTCGCGCCCTCCTTGACGCCCTGCTCGATGAGGCCCTGCACCTTGCGCCACTGGGCCTCGCTCGACTGGGGTCCCATGCCGGTCGCCGGATCGGCCGGATCGCCGGTGACCACGGTCGCGGCCACCGCCTTCGCGATCGCCTCGACCTGTGCGAGGTGCCTGCGGGGCACGAGCATCCGTGACGGCGCGTTACAGCTCTGGCCCGTGTTGTTCATCATCACCAGCACGCCGTGGCCGACCGCCTGCTCGAGCGGCGCGCCCTCGAGGATCAGGTTCGGCGACTTGCCGCCGAGTTCGAGGGAGACCTTCTTGACGGTGTCCGCGGCCGCCTTGTCCACCAGGATGCCGGCGCGCGTCGAGCCGGTGAAAGACACCATGTCGATGCCGGGATGCGAGGAGAGCGCGGCGCCGACGGTCGGGCCGTCGCCGTCGACGAGGTTGAACACGCCGGCCGGCACGCCGGCCTCGTGGAGGATCTCCGCCATGACGTGGCCCGACAGCGGCGCGATCTCCGAGGGCTTCAGCACCATCGTGCAGCCGCAGGCGAGCGCGGGCGCCACCTTGCAGGCGATCTGGTTGGCGGGCCAGTTCCACGGCGTGATCAGGCCGCAGACACCCACCGGCTCACGCACGATCTGCGTCGTGCCCTGCATCTTCTCGAACTCGAAGTCCTTGAGCACCCCGAGCGCCACCTGGAAGTGGCCGAGTCCCGCAGGCGCCTGCAGCGGCTTCGCGATGGTGGCGAGCGGCGCGCCCATCTCCTCGCTGATGGCCTGCGCCATGTCGTCCATGCGTCGCCGGTAGACCGCGATGATGCGCGACAGCAGCGCCATGCGCTCCTCGCGCGTGGTGCGCGAGTACGTCTCGAAGGCACGCTGCGCAGCCGCCACGGCCCGGTCCACGTCGGTCTTGCTGCCGAGGGAGATCCTGCCGGCGATCGC
Source organism: uncultured Gammaproteobacteria bacterium (assembly GCA_963707145.1). GTDB lineage: Bacteria > Pseudomonadota > Gammaproteobacteria > Steroidobacterales > Steroidobacteraceae > RPQJ01. Next base: position 130,058 of record CAVPOQ010000009.1, on the reverse strand, counting down.
CTCGGTCGCCGGATTGACGACGTCGAGCGTGCGCGGTGCGGCGGGCTCTGCCCACTGGCCGTCGATGTAGAACTTCGTGTCGTCGCGCATGGCTGCACTCCCTGTCCGGATGATCGCGGTTGAAACCTCAGGATACCGCGGCCGGCGGCCTCGGGCCAGTGCACGAGCGGCATGTCGCCGCGCAGTATGTCGGCCGCGACCATGCCGGCGAAGTTGACCGGGTCCTTCGCGCTGCCGAACTGCGGCGCGTAGCAGAGCTCGGCCTCCTCGAGGTCGTGGATCGGTCGCACCCATCTGCAGCGCCACGGCCAGGGCGCTGATCCGCTTGTCGACGTTGTCCTCGCCGAGCGCCTGCGCCCCGAGCAGGCGTCCATCGGACTTGCGAAAGATGACCTTCATCGCGATCGGCCGGGCGCCCGGGTAATAGCCGGCGTGGGAGTTCGGGTAGAGGTACGTCTTCTGGTAGTCGGCGTCACCGAGGCGCTGGAGCGTCTTTTCGCTGACGCCGGTCCAGGCAGCCGTTGCACCGAACAGTCCGATAATCGCTGTGCCCTGGGTGCCACGGAATCGTGAGTCGCGCCCGGCGATCACGTCGGCGGCGATGCGCCCCTGCCGGTTCGCGGGCCCGGCCAGTGCGACGAGGCTCCACTCGCCGGTGACGAAATCCCTGACCTCGACGGCGTCGCCGACGGCGAAGATGTCCGGGTTGCTGGTGCGCATCTGGTCGTCGACCCGGATCCCGCCGCGCTCGCCGATCTCGAGTCCGGCAGTCTTCGCCAGCACGGTGTCCGGGCGCACGCCGAGCGCCAGAATCACGAGATCCGCCGGATACACGTTGTTCGAGCGGGTCTGCACCTCGAGACTTCCGGTCGCGGACTGCCGGAATCCGGTCACCCCGTCACCGAGGGCGAGGCGGATGCCGTGTCGCTCCACGTAGCGCTCCACGACGAGCGCCATTTCCCGGTCGAGCGGCGCGAGGATCTGCCCGCCCATCTCGACCAGCGTGACCTCGAAGCCGCGATGCACGAGGTTCTCGGCCGTCTCGAGTCCGATGAACCCGCCCCCGACGACGACTGCGCGGGTCTTCGGTCGCACCGTCTGGAAGCCCGAGTAGCGATGCATCCCGGCGAGGAACAGCGACCCCTTTTCGATCCATTCGCGGATCGCCCTCGCGTCGGGCACGGTCCGAACCTGGAAGATCCCCGGCAGATCGATGCCGGGTAGCGGCGGCCGGATCGAGGACGCCCCGGGCGACAGCACGAGCCTGTCGTACGACTCGGTCGTCACCACGCCGGTCGCCGTGTCGCGCAGGTCGATCGTCCTCTCGTCGGCCGAGATCCGGACCGCCTCGCAGTTCGTGCGGCAATCAACCGCGAACTGCTCGCGAAACAGCTGCGCGCTGGCGACCAGCAGGCTCGATTCCTTCTCGATCACGCCACCGACGTGGTAGGGCAGCCCGCAGTTCGCGTAGGACACGTACGGACCGCGTTCCACCATCAGGATCTCGGCCTGTTCGTCCAGCCGACGAAGACGCGCTGCGCAGGATGCGCCGCCGGCCACTCCACCCACGATGATGACCTTCATGACGGTTCCCTACCTTCCCGATGACTGGCAAAGCGCAGCGGTCGATCGCCCTGCGGTCGCGCTGGCGATCAGCGCACCAGCCCGTCCCGGCGCAACCGGGCCGCGATGCCATCGGCGAGCGTCACGAGGCCTTGGTCGGTGGACTCGAGGTCCTTGGCGGTCGTGACCGCCTCGTAGACGAGCGACGGACCTTTCGTTTCGTAGACCTTGGTGATGACCTGGATCTGGCCCTTGAGCGTCGTGATCGACGCGGCCGTCTGGAACTCGCCGTAGACCACCGGAACGCCATAGACACCGTAGTAGCCGGTCGCATATCCGGCGTCGGTGGCCTTGTACATGCCGCCGCCGCGCGTATCCATGCTGCCGCCGGTCTCGAGTTCCCATTTCTTGTCGATCAGGCTGGTCGCCACGACTGCGTCGGCCCTCTGCGCCGCGACCGCGGCCTCGACGCTCTCCCGCGTCAGCTTCTCCCGCAACGGCATCGCGTCGCAGCTCGTGATCACGGTCGTGTACGCGCTGCGGATTCCCGCCGCCAGCAGCTGCTCGAACGCGCAGCGCTGGTCGATGTTCGGGCTGACGCCGACGACCAGCATCCGCGTGAAAGCCTGGCCACGGTGGCCATCGCCCTGCCACGCGCTCGTCACCTTGACCGGCTGGGTGCAGCCGGCGAGCCACAGCGCGGCGAGCAGCAGCGGCATCGGCTCGAGAATTGTAGTCATCGGGCGGCGGGCGGACTCACTCACGTCGGGACTCCTTCGGGGCTAGCGACAGGGGCGGCAGTATGGCCGAACCGCCTCAGGGTTTCCTGCCCCGGCACCGGCGGATGGCGGCGTGTTGCAGGGACGGACTGCGCGAATCAAAAGGTCGCCGTCTGCGAGATCTCCCCTACGCCGTGTGGTCGGTGTGGCAGAGCAGGCAATCCATATGTCCCTGCTGGTTCCACTTCTTTGCCTTCTGGGTCGGTGTGTCGGGCCCGTGGCACCGGACACAGTGCTCCGTCTCCTTCGATGGCACCCACACCGGCGGAGTCCATCTGCCTTCGAAGAATTCGTTGAGCTGCTGCGTCACGATGTAGACGACCTCGCCGGCCACCTTTGCGCAGCGCTCCTTCTTGGCCTCGGACGAGATGTTCTCCTTCGCAGCCATCGCCCAGCTCGACAACGAACTGTGGCACAGCGGCGTCTTCGCCCTGGCCTTGACCTGCTTCGGCATCCTGGAGATGTCGTCGAACCGCTCGGGCGGAAAGTCCTGGTCTGCGTACCAGTAGAACAGGCGGTCGACGAGCGCGCTGTTCTGCTGCCAGGCGTCGCGCACCTCGCCGTAGGTGACCATGTTGATGATCGTGGACACCCCGGCGAGCGCGCCGCAGAGCGTGCCGTGACCGCCGAACCCGGCCGCCGCGTGAGCCATCAGCATGTCCGGCATCGTCGTCCAGGGGTAGCCGACCTTCTCCTTCAGCAGGCTGAGGAGGCTCAGGTACGAGCCGTTGCCGCACCCGCCCTTTTCCTTGTCGAGGTAGATGCGGTAGGCACGCCGCCCCGCCTCCAGCGGATCGAGCGTCACCCATTTCCACGGCAACGGCGGTGCGCCTTTCGTCACCTCGGCCGCAGCAACCTGTCCCGCCAGGGCAATGCCGGCGCCACCGCCCGCCAGCAGCGCGGCAGAGGCGGTCAGGACTTCCCGGCGCGAGAGGGATGTGTGGTTGCTGTCGGGCGAATTCATGGCGACCTCCGATGACGGCGGCAGGCAGACGCCGCCTCGCGCAATGGACACGACCATTGTCCCGTCATTGCCGGCGGACGGCTGTTCGTCGCGCGCCAATCCGTAACGGTTTTTCGTCAGCCCGCTAGGGACATTCCGCAGGGCTCGGCGCACGCCCGGCAGGCGCGGCGACCTGCCGCCCCACGGAGCCCCGATGGTCCCGCTCGCGCAACCGCGTGCCGTGCTGGCGACAATCGCGCGTGCGCTACAGTGCACGCCCCGCTCGAGGGATGCCATGGCCGACCCCCTCCCACCCGACCGCCCGAAGGGCCGCTCGCTCGCCCCGCTGCGCGCCCTGCTGCCCTTCCTCGCGCCGCATCGCGGCGTGCTGCTGCTCGCGCTCCTGGCGCTGCTGGTGGCCGCGGCGGCGATGCTGGCGCTGCCGGTCGCGCTGCGTTACCTGATCGACGAGGGCGTGGCGGCCGGGCAGCCCCGACACGATCAACCGCTATTTCGTGGCCTTCCTGACCGCGGCGGCCGTGTTCGGCGTGTTCGCCGCGCTGCGCTTCTACCTCGTCACCTGGCTCGGCGAACGGGTCGTGGCGGACCTGCGCTCGGCCGTCTACGGGCGGGTGATCCGCATGGACCCGTCGTTCTTCGAGGTCACGCGCACGGGCGAGGTGCTGTCGCGGCTCACGGCCGATGCCACCCTCGTGCAGTCCATCGCCGGCGTGAACCTCTCGATCACGCTGCGCTCGGCGATCTCCATCGTCGGCGGCCTCGTGATGCTGGCGGTGACGAGCCTCAAGCTCACGGCGCTGATCGTGGTGCTGATCCCGCTGCTGATCGTGCCGATGATCGTGCTCGGCCGGCGCGTCCGGCGGCTGTCGCGCGACTCGCAGGACCGCATCGCCGACACGAGCGGCCTGGCCGACGAGACGCTCAACGCGATCCAGACGGTGCAGGCCTTCACGCTCGAGGACCTCAACAGCCGGCGCTACGGCGACGCCGTCGAGGACTCGTTCCAGGTGGCCGTGCGCCGCACCAAGGTGCGCTCGGTGTTGACCGCGGTCGCCACCATGCTGACCTTCGGCGCGGTCACCTTCGTGCTGTGGGTCGGCGCGCACGCGGTGATCCGCGGCGAGATGACCGGCGGCCAGCTGAGCCAGTTCCTGCTCTACGCCGTGTACGTGGCTGTCGCCGCCGCCTCGCTGAGCGAGATGTGGGGCGAAGTGCAGCGGGCGGCGGGCGCCATGGAGCGGCTCGTCGAACTGCAGCAGGCAGTGCCGCGCATCGTGGCACCCCGCGATCCCGAGCCGCTGCCGTCGCCCGGCCGTGGCGCGATCCGCTTCGAGCAGGTGGGCTTCCGCTACCCGTCGCGGCCCGACGCGAAGGCGCTGGACGGCTTCGACCTCCTCGTCCGGCCCGGCGAGACCGTCGCTTTCGTCGGGCCCTCGGGTGCCGGCAAGAGCACGGTGTTCCAGCTGCTGCTGCGCTTCTACGACCCGGAATCCGGCCGCATCCTCGTCGATGGCGTGGACCTCGTCCGTGCGGATCCCGCTGCCGTGCGGTCCCGCATCGGGCTCGTGCCGCAGGACACGGTGCTGTTCGCGGCCAGCGCGCGCGAGAACATCCGCTACGGCCGACCCGGGGCCACCGATGCGGACGTCGAGGCCGCCGCGCGCACGGCGGCGGCGGACGAGTTCCTGCGGCGCCTGCCCCAGGGCTACGACACATTCCTCGGCGAGCGCGGCACCCGTCTCTCGGGTGGCCAGCGCCAGCGGATCGCCATCGCGCGCGCGATCCTGCGCGATCCGCCGATCCTGCTGCTCGACGAGGCGACGAGCGCGCTCGACGCCGAGAGCGAGCGGCTGGTGCAGGCAGCGCTCGAGCGGTTGATGCAGGACCGCACCACCATCGTCATCGCACATCGGCTGGCCACGGTGCTCGAGGCCGACCGCATCGTGGTCATGGACCACGGCCGCATCGTCGCGCAGGGCACCCATGATGAGCTGGTGCGGACCAACGACCTGTACGCGCGGCTCGCCGCCCTGCAGTTCGCGGCGGCGTGAGACTCCGGCCATGCCGACCCGCGTGAATGCCCTTGGACAGCCGATCGGGCCGCCGCTCGACGGCTGGCAGCCACCGCCGCGTCCCGCGCGCGTCGCGCTCGTCAGGGCCGCCACTGCCGCGTCGAGCCACTGGATCTGGCGCGCCACGCGCGCGAGCTCTACGAGGCCAGCGCGCTCGACCGCGAGGGCCGCATGTGGACCTACCTGTTCAGCGGTCCGTTCGCGGACTTCGAGGAGTACTACCGCTGGCTCGAGCCGCGCCCGGCGAGCGAGGACCCACTGTTCTTCGCGTTCGTCGAGGTCGCGAGCGGCCGTGCGGCGGGCCTCGGTTCCTACCTGCGCATCGACCCGGCAAACGGCGCGATCGAGGTGGGGCACCTGGCGTTCTCGCCCCGGCTGCAGGGCACGACCGCAGCCACCGAGGCGATGTTCCTGATGATGCGCCAGGCGTTCGGCCTCGGTTACCGGCGCTACGAGTGGAAGTGCGATGCGCTGAATGCGGCCTCGCGCCGCGCCGCCGGGCGCCTCGGGTTCACTTTCGAGGGTATCTTCCGGCAGGCGGTCGTCTACAAAGGCCGCAGCCGCGACACCGCGTGGTTCTCGATCGTCGATGGCGAGTGGCCGGCCCTCGAGCGGGCCTTCCGCGCGTGGCTCGACCCGACAATTTCGATCAGCACGGCCGGCAGCGACGCTCGCTCGCGCAGTGCCGGGAGGAGTGCCGATGAACGGACTGGTCGTGTACTGGCAGCCTGGCTGCACGAGCTGCCTGCGGACCAAGGAACTGCTGCGCTCGCACGGTATCCCGTTCGAGTCCGTCGACGTCGCCGGGGATCCTGCGGCAATGGCCAGGCTCGAGCGGCTCGGCGCACGTTCGGTCCCGGTGGTCGCCCGCGGCTCGCGCTACGTGTACGGCCAGGACCTCGAGGCGGTCGCGCGGTTCGTGGGGATCCCGGCGCCAGCGCCGGGCCTCGAGGTGCCGGTGCTGGTGTCGCGCCTGCTGGCGCTGCTCGACAGTGCCGCGCGGCTCACCGAACAGCTCCCGGAGAACGCGCTGGGGCAGACGCTGCCGGGGCGCGACCGCACGCACCTCGACCTCGCCTACCACGTGCCGCAGGTGGTCGTCGCGTTCCTCGACGCCGCGCTCGGCGGGCGCCTGACCTACGAGCACTTCGAACGCCGGCCGCCCGACCACGTGCGCACCGCGGCCGACGCCGCCGGCCTGACGCGCAGCGTCTCGCAGGCGCTGGCGGTGTGGTGGGGCGCGAACCAGGCGCGGCTGCCCGGGACCGTGGACACCTACTACGGCACGCAGCCGCTGCACACCGTCCTCGAGCGCACCACCTGGCACGTGGCGCAGCACGCGCGGCAGCTCGAGCGGCTGCTGGAACTGCGGGACATCGCCCCGCGGCCGGCGCTCGCGCCGATCCTGCTCGAAGGCCTGCCGCTGCCGGCAGACGTCTGGGACGACGAGGTGCCGCTCGCATGAGGGCCCGGGCCGACTCACTGCTCGCGCTGCTGGCCCTGGGCTGGCTGGCCGCGGCACCCCTGGCCGCGGAGACCCTGCTGGTCGTGCGCAAGTCCGACGACGCCGTGGACTTCATGGATCCCGGGTCGGGGACCCGCCTCGCGTCGGTGGCACTCGGCCACGCACCGCACGAGGTCGGCGTCTCCCCCGACGGGTCCCGTGCGGCCGTGACGAACTACGGGACGCGCGAGCGCCCCGGCTCGACGCTGAGCATCGTGGACCTCGAGCAGCCGCACGAGCTGCGCCGCATCGACCTCGCGCCACACACACGGCCGCACGGCGTGGCGTGGTTCGCGCCCGACCGCATTGCCGTCACGACGGAGGGCTCCAGGCAGCTACTGGTCGTGGACCCGGACGCGGGTCGCGTGGTCGCCGCGATCGCCACCGGCCAGGAGGTTTCGCACATGGTGGTCGTGAGCCGCGACGGCACGCGCGCCTACGTCACGAACATCGGGTCGGGCACGACCACGGCGCTCGACCTCGCCACTGGCCGCAAGCTCGGCGACATCGTCACGGGCGGCGGCTCCGAGGCGCTGGCGCTGACCCCGGACGGGCGCGAACTCTGGGTGGCCGCACGGGCCGACGGCCAGGTCGCGATCGTGGACACGGCCTCGCTTGCCGTCGTGGCGCGGCTACCGCTGCCCGGCATCCCGATCCGCATCGCGATCACCCCGGATGGCGCGACCGCACTCGTCACCTGTGCCGGGTCGGGCGAACTCGTCGCCATCGACGTCGCCGCGCGGCGCGAGCGCGGCCGGCGCAAGGTGGAGGTGCCGCTGGCGCCGGGAGCGGCGCAGCGCCCGTTTGCCGGCCTCGCGCCGGGAAGCGTCCTGCCCGTCGGGCTGCTGGTCGCGGGCGACGGCCGCAGCGCCTACGTCGCGGCGACGATGGGGGACCGGGTCGTGCAGTACGACGTGGCGTCGCTCGCCCCGCTGCGGCAGATCGCGGTCGGCGGCGAGCCCGATGGCCTTGCCGCGACGGCTGCCCTGCCGCGCAAGCCCTGCCTCGCCTGCGCCCCCGGACAGGTCCCGGACTGACGCCGTCGGCAAGTCACCAAGGTCCGTTGCAGCGTGCGTGCTGCGGCACGTCGAGCCTGGGCCGGGAAAGCCCGCAGGCGGAGGCTCGACATTTAAGTAGATCTACCATTGATGCCGCGCCCGGCAAAGTCGGACCATCCGCCTGTCCTGACAGGAGGGCGGGCGCCTGGCTCACATGCCCAAGGTGAACGCCCACCGGTCCGATCAGGCCGGTCGCCGTGGTGTGGCCCAGATGCCCCGAGCGAACCGGCCTTTGTTCACAACAACCGGGAGCACGAGATGGGTCGTCAAGAGACTTTCTATGAGTTGATCCGCCGCCAGGGCATCTCGCGGCGCAACTTCCTGAAGTTCTGCTCGCTGAGCGCGGCCTCCCTCGGGCTCGCGCCGCACTTCGCCGGCAAGATCGCCCATGCGATGGAGACCAAGCCGCGCGTGCCAGTCATCTGGCTGCACGGCCTCGAGTGCACCTGCTGCACCGAGAGCTTCATCCGCTCGGCGCACCCGCTCGCCAAGGACGTGATCCTGTCGATGATCTCGCTCGACTACGACGACACGATCATGGCCGCGGCCGGCCACCAGGCCGAAGAGATCCTCGAAGTGATCCGCACCGAGTTCAAGGGCCAGTACATCCTCGCGGTCGAGGGCAACCCGCCGCTCGGCGATGATGGCGTGTTCTGCATTCCGGGCGGTGAACCCTTCGTCAACAAGCTCAAGCGCATGAGCGAGGACGCGGCCGCCGTCATCGCCTGGGGCTCGTGCGCCTCGTGGGGCTGCGTCCAGGCCGCGAAGCCGAACCCGACGCAGGCGACCCCGATCCACAAGGTCATCAAGAACAAGCCGATCGTGAAGGTGCCGGGCTGCCCGCCGATCGCCGAAGTGATGACCGGCGTGATCACGTACTACGTCACCTTCGGCGAGCTCCCCGCGCTGGACCGCCAGGGCCGCCCGCTGATGTTCTACAGCCAGCGCGTGCACGACAAGTGCTACCGCCGCGGCCACTTCGACGCCGGCCAGTTCGCCGAGACCTTCGACGACCGCGGCTCGCGCGAGGGCTACTGCCTCTACAAGGTGGGATGCCGCGGACCCACGACCTACAACGCCTGTTCGACGACCCGCTGGAACGAGGGCGTGTCGTTCCCGATCGGCTCCGGCCACGGCTGCCTCGGCTGCTCCGAGCCGGATTTCTGGGACAACGGACCCTTCTACGAGCGGCTCGAGACCTTCCCGCAGTTCGGCGCGGAGACGAATGCGACCCGCATCGGCGCCACGGCGGCGGCGGTGGTCGGTGTCGGCATCGCGGCGCACGCAGGCCTCACCGCCCTGAGGCAGGCGAAGGTGAAACCCAATTCACCCGTCGATTCCGAAACGCGGGCCGGCTGACCGAGTGGAGAACTGAGCAATGAGCATCGCAACCCCCAATGGCTTCCAGCTCGACAACTCGGGCAGGCGCGTCGTCGTCGATCCGATCACGCGCATCGAGGGTCACCTCCGCATCGAGGTGAACGTCGACGAGCAGAACATCATCCGCAACGCGGTCTCCACGGGCACGATGTGGCGCGGCCTGGAGGTCATCCTCCGCGGCCGCGACCCGCGCGACGCCTGGGCGTTCGTGCAGCGCATCTGCGGCGTCTGCACCGGCGTGCACGCGCTCGCCTCCGTGCGCGCGGTCGAGAACGCACTCGGCATCGACATCCCCGAGAACGCCAACACGATCCGCAACATCATGCACCTGACCCTGTATTCGCAGGATCACCTGGTGCACTTCTACCACCTGCACGCCCTCGACTGGGTGGACGTGGTCAGCGCGCTCAATGCGGACCCGGCGGCGACTTCGCAGCTCGCGCAGTCGATCTCGAACTGGCCGATGTCCTCGCCCGGCTACTTCCGCGACCTGCAGAACCGGCTGAAGAAGTTCGTCGAGTCGGGACAGCTCGGACCCTTCCGCAACGCCTACTGGGGTCACCCGGCGTACAAGCTGCCGCCCGAGGCCAACCTCATGGCGGTCGCGCATTACCTCGAGGCGCTCGACTTCCAGAAGGAGATCGTCAAGATCCAGACGATCTTCGGCGGCCGAAACCCGCACCCGAACTGGCTGGTAGGCGGCGTCCCCTCGCCGATCAACCTGAACGACACGGGCGCAGTCGGCGCAGTGAACATGGAACGGTTGAACATGGTCAGCTCGATCATCGACCGCACCATCGAGTTCATCGACAATGTCTACATCCCCGACCTGCTCGCGATCGCCTCGTTCTACAAGGAGTGGGCGGGTATCGGCGGCGGCCTGTCGTCGAAGTACCTGATGTCCTACGGCGACCTGCCCCGTTCCGCCAACGACTACAGCCCGGGCAACCTGATGATGCCGCGCGGCGCGATCATCGACGGCAACCTGAGCGAAGTGCAGGACATCGATCTCGGCAAGCTCGACGAGATCCAGGAGTACGTCACGCACTCCTGGTACAAGTACGGCGACGAGCAGAAGGGCCTGCATCCCTTCCAGGGCGAGACGGTGCCGAACTTCGACATCGGCAACGCCAAGGGCACCCGCACCAAGATCGAGGCGGTGGACGAGTCCGCCAAGTACTCGTGGGTCAAGGCGCCGCGCTGGAACGGCCACGCGATGGAAGTGGGCCCGCTAGCCCGCTACGTCATCGGCTACGTGAAGGGCATGCCCGAGTTCAAGGAACCGGTGGACATGGTGCTCCAGAAGCTCGGCGGCCTGCCGGTCACGGCGCTGTTCTCGACGCTCGGCCGCACGGCGGCCCGCGGTCTCGAGTGCAGCTGGGCGGCCCATGCGCTCAAGGCGGAGTTCAACAAGCTGGTCGCCAACATCAAGGCTGGCGACGTCGCCACGGCGAACATGGCGAACTTCGAGCCCTCCACGTGGAAGAAGTCCGCGCAGGGCTACGGCTTCGTCGAGGCTCCGCGCGGTGCGCTCTGCCACTGGATCGACATCGAAGACAAGAAGATCAAGAACTACCAGTGCGTGGTGCCGACGACCTGGAACGCGAGCCCGCGTGACCCGGCCGGCAAGATCGGCGCCTACGAGGCGGCGCTGCTCGACACGCCGATGCACGATCCGAACCAGCCACTGGAGATCCTGCGCACGATCCACAGCTTCGACCCCTGCCTGGCGTGCGCGACGCACGTGCTCGACATGGAGGGCAACGAGGTCACCAGCGTCAAGGTCCGGTAAGGAGGGCTGCCATGAGCAACATGTATCACCCCTCGACACCGGTCCCGAGCCGGGTGCGCGAGGGCCACTTCGGCGAGGCGGTGCTGCCGCCTGTCGGCGTGACACCGGGTCCCGTGTATGTCTACGACGCCGCGATCCGCATCTGGCACTGGGTGACTGCGCTGTGCATCGTCGCGCTGGCGATCACGGGATACTTCATCGGGTCGCCGCCGCCCACGATGAGCGGGGAAGCATCGTCCCACTTCCTGTTCGGCTACATCCGCTTCGTGCATTTCTCGGCGGGCATGATCCTGGGCGTGATGTTCCTGCTCAGGATCTACCGGGTGCTGATGGGCGGACCGCACGCACGGCAGATCTTCTACGTGCCGTTCTGGAGCTTTGCCTGGTGGAAGGACGTCTTCAACGAGATCGGCTGGTATCTCTTCCTGAAGCCGCCGAAGGAGTACGTCGGGCACAACCCGCTCGCGCACGCGGCGATGTTCTTCATGTTCCTGCTGCCGCTGATCGTGCTGCTGCTCACCGGGTTCGCGCTGTTCGCCGAGCAAATGGGCATCAACACCTGGTGGTACACCCTGTTCGGCTGGGTGTTCCAGGTGCTCGGTGACTCGATGACCGTGCGCACCTGGCACCAGTTCGCGATGTGGATCATCCTGATCTTCTCGATGGTGCACATGTACATGGCGATCCGCGAGGACATGACGCACCGGCAGACGACGATCAGCTCGATGGTGAGCGGCTGGAGGTTCTACCGCTAGCAATCTGGCCTGCGGGCCAGCGACGACCGACCTGACGGGACAGCGGGACCAGGGGCCCAGGGGCCCTGAACTCCCGCTGTCCCGTTATACTTTTTGGAAGCGGTCCACGCGGGCCGCCACAGGGCGAAAGCGAAGATGGGCGAAGAATCGATCATTCCCGGGCGGCGGATCGTCGTCCTCGGCGTCGGCAACCTGCTCTGGGCGGACGAGGGCTTCGGCGTCCGCTGCGTCGAGGCGCTCGGCGACGGCTGGGATTTTTCCCCGCCGATCGAGGTCCTCGACGGCGGCACGCTCGGGCTGGCGCTGGTGCCGTTGCTGCTCGACGCCACTCACGTGCTGCTGTTCGATGCGGTCGACCACCGCGGCCCGCCGGGCAGCCTGCTCGTGGCGCGCGATGCCGAGGTGCCCCGGTTCATGACCAGCAGCAAGATGAGCCTGCATCAGGCCGGCATGAACGACATCCTCGCGAGCCTCGAGCTGCTCGGGCACAAGCCGGTGAATTTCACGGTGATCGGCATCAAGCCCGTCGAGCTCGCCGACTACGGGGGCAGCCTCACCGAGGCGGTCCAGCAGCAGGTGCCGGTCGCACTGCAGCTCGGCATCGAGGAACTCGCCGGCTGGGGCGTCGAGGCGCGCGAGCGGGCCGACGGCACGCCGCGCGAGACCGTGATCGCCGCGCTCGCCCGCGAGCGCTACGAATCGGGGCGTCCGTCTGCGGAACTGGCCTGCCGCGTCGGAGACGAACGGTTCCTGGCCCGACGCGCCGCCCACGCCGCGAACGAGGCGGCCGACAAGGGAACCCACGATGAGTGACCTGATCGAGGCGCTGGCCTCGCACCCGGATTGCGAGGTGCTGCGCAAGGCGTCGCTCGACGACTTCGTGGCCCGAAACCCGCGCGCTCTGCTGTTCTTCAGCGGCGATGTCGCACAGCGACCCGAGGGACTCGACGTCGCGGTCGTCGTGCGCGAACTGCTCACCAGCTACCGGGGCCGCCTGCGCTTAGGGCTGGTGGACCGTCGCGACGAGGCGATCCTGATGGCGCAATACGGCGTCGTGGTGACGCCCGCCGTGGTCTACCTGCGCGACGGCCAGCCCGCGGAGCTGGTGGCCCGCATGCGCGACTGGCCGGTGTTCGCGCAGGCCTGCGATCGCCTGCTCGCCCCCGAGCCCGAAGATCCCGCCTCGCGACTGGGAGGAAACGCATGACCGAACACGTGCTCGTCTGGCATCCGAAGGTCCCCGGCGAGGCGCCGGCCGGCGGCGACGACCAGTTGCGGCTCATCGGCATGCCCACCGGCCTCGTGCGGCCGGCGCGCCAGGCACTCGCCGCCGACCAGCTCACCGCGCCCGCGCGGGCCGTGATGCACGAAGTGCTCGCGGACCTCGAGCGCCAGGCGCTGGCGCCGTCCGAACTGCCGACGCGCATCAGCCTGGACGACCTCGACGAGACCGACAAGGCGACCGTGGCTGACATCCTCGGCGAGGGCGACGTCTGGGCCAAGGTTGGCACCCGGGATACTTACTGGCGCATCGTCGAGTCAGTGCTCGCGGGCGTGTGGCGCCTGGAGGCGAGCACTGCCGACGGGACGACCCGTGAGTGGATCGAGGTCGGGCAGGTTCCGCAGCCGATCCTGACGGAGGCGGCGAAGCAGTCGCGCACCACGATCGAGATCCCGAAGCATGCGCCGCAGGGCGCCATGAACGCGCTGCCGCTGCTCGCCGAACTCCAGGAACGCTCGTCGGCGTACCGGCCCGGCGCGGAGAACCACGTCATCAACTTCACGCTGCTGCCGATCACCGAGGTCGACACGCAGGTGCTGACGTCGGTGCTCGGCCAGATTCCGCTCGTGATCCGCTCCGGCGGCTACGGCAGCTCGCGCGTGTTCGCGACCGGCCTGCGGCACGTCTGGGCGGTGCAGTACATCAACTCGATGGGCAACGTCATCCTCGACACGCTCGAGGTCGGCAGCGTACCGGTGTCGGTCCTCGCGGCGCGCGAGGACTTCGAGGATTCGGCGGAGCGCCTCGGCGAGATCCTCGAGGCGTTCACGTCATGAACCGTCCGTTCGAAGGCAGCTACCTGGGCGACGGCTCGAAGATCGCCGACGACACGCTCCTCGAGTGCGGCATCTGCTGGTGGGTCTACGACCCGGCGCTGGGCGACGAGGACCGGCAGATCGCGCCGGGCACCGCATTCCGCCTGCTGCCCGACACCTGGACCTGCCCGAACTGCGCCGCCGACAAAAGCAAGTTCATGGTGATCGGCAGCGCGACGAACGCGCCCAACGACACGGTGCAGAACGCCGCGAATGCCTATCGCCGCGCGGCCCTGGCGATGAAGGGCATGCCGATCTACAACCCGACGCTGGCTGTCGAGGCGGTGGGCTTCCGCAGCATCGAGGGCCGCGAAGCGGGCGTCATGGTCACGCCCTGGTTCATGAATCTGACGGTGCTGCCGTCGACGGAAGACCAGAAAGTCTGGGTCAAGGGCGGCTCGGTGCGGCTCGCGTTCCCGTCCGGCGCGTACGATTTCATGGTCAGTCAACTCCCGGACTTCGGCCTGGTCGCGACCTGCCCGCTGTTCTCGCAGATGGCCGACTTCACCGACCACGAGGCGGCGCAGCTGGCGGCACTCTCGGCTGCGAACGCGCTGTTCGAGGCGGAGGAGCCGGAGCCGGGCCCGACCGTGTCGAGGCGGCAGCTGCTCGGCGGTTGAACGTCACGCGCCGCTGGTCCAGCCTCTCGTAGTACCACTTGGCGACCAGCCCGAGCGCGACGAGGCTCTTCTCGCTCGGAGTCGGTCGTCCTGCCCGGCCACGTAGACCTCGTACCGGAAATGACACGACCCCACGATCCTCGGCTTCGACGCGACCGGATTCCTCGGTCACGTCAAAGACGCGGACGTAGCCGATTCTCGTCCAGAGGTAACGACCGCGCTGCCAATCCGCCGTCTGGAAGTCCCTGCGGATGATCGGCTTGAGGGACACGTCGAGGTAGGCCGCGCCGTCGAACGAGCTGACGTCGGACTCCTTATCCGTCCGCGTAGGCGGCGGCGACGTGCAGCCGCGCGCGCTCGCTCAATCCGTAGAACAGGTTGAGCTCGGGTCAGAACTCGTGTGAGTCGGCGGCGTACGCGACACCGGCAAGGGCAAGCCACGTGCACAGGCCGGCGAGCAGCCGTCCTCTCGCGCGCTTCGGCATCATGTCCTGCGTCGATCTCCCGCTCTTTCACTGCCCTGCGGGCAGCACCAACAGGGCCGGATCGATCTTGTAGGTCCACGGCAGGCCCGAATTCTTCCAGCCGTTCACGAGCCGCTGGCCCTGGAACACGCTGTTCGAGTCCTCGACAGAGTCGCCTTCCATGCCGTCGATGACGTTGTAGACGTTCTTGTATCCGGCCTTGGCGAGCAGGTTCACGGCCATGGCGCCACGGCCACCGGAGCGACACATGACCATCAACGTGTCCTCGGGCTTCGCTACCTTCTGCACTCGCGTGACGAAGTCGGGCAACGGACGCATCGGGAACTGCTTCTTGTCGGCGTCCCACTCGTAGGTCACGGCGACCACCGGGATCTTCCAGGCCATCGGCGGATGACCCACCCACATCACCTCTTCCGGCGTCCGGACATCGATGATCTTCACCTTGTCCGGCGCGGCCTCCCATCGCTGCGTAGGCCTCCTTTGCCGTGACGTAGAGCCCGAGGACCGTCTGCTTCTCGACGGGAACCTGGGCAGTCGTCGCCTGGGACGCAGGTGAAGCCGTCGCAGCGCCGGCAGCGGCCGCCGTGGCAAGAGGGATGGTCGCGACAACCGCGGCGACGATCATCCAGCCCGACATGACCGCAAGGCGGTTCGACCGACCATTCATGCGCAATCTGAACATATGCGGCTCCTCTGATTGCATCTGCGATCGTCCATCTGCTGCGCTTCGCTCCGTCACAGCACGCCGAGCATCTGCAATGCGTTGTTGATGATCTGCAATCCCAGCGCCACCTGGACGACACCGAGCACGGCGCCGAGAATCGGCAGCACGAACGCCAGCACGGGCGCCAGCCGCCGGGCTGCCAGCATGACGATCAGGTTCAACACCATGATCGCCACGACCGCGGCTGCTAGCGTGAGGCGCCCCTCCTGGCCGTCGCTGAATGCGAGGAGGACTATCAGCGCCGCGATGCCGTAGGGCGTGACGATGGCCGGAAAGGCGAGCGGCATCAGCGCGACTTTTATGGCCGGTGCTGGTGGAGCCTTGGCCTCTCCGCTGGGCGGCTCGTGCGCCTCGAACTGCTCGAGCACGTTCCTGAGTGCCACCAGGAAGAGGATGATCCCGCCGGACAGGACCAGGATCGGCAGGGGAATGCCGTAACTACGAAGAATACTCTCGCCCAGGAAGCCGGCAATCAGCAGCCCCAGCGCCGCAAAGAGCGTCGCCCACATCGCGATCTGGCGGGTTTGCGTTGCGCTTGCGCCGTTTGTCGCTTTGAAGAAGGGCCCGATGATCTTGAACGGCCCGAGCATGAGGATAAGGATCGGCAGGAACTGTCCCACAGATATCTGCCTCATCGGCACATCGACATCGGCGACCTCAGTCGCGTACGCGGCGCCTGCGGCAACAAAACAGCCGGCGCACGCCAGCGCCACCAGACGTCGCGCATACCGGCCCCGATCACTATCAACGCGTGGTTTGCACATGTGCGCCACGAATTGACAGCCGCGATCCGTCCGTCAGTCTCACTGGAAGATCATGTTGAATCCGACGAAGACCTGCCACTCGGGCCAGCCTGCGCCATCGTCCGCCACCGACCACTGCGGCTCGACGAACAGGTTGTTGGATCCCTTCACCGTCTTGAACACCTTACCGATGCCCACCCCGAGTGGCACGCTGTAACCGTCGCTCTCGAAGTCGTAGGTCATGATCGGCGTCGAGCGCAGGTACGTGCCGCCGCCGAGCTGGTAGATGAGGATCGGCTGGAAGGCCGCGACGTTGACGTCGTCGCGATCGTCGTCGCCGGCGAAGCTCGCCTGCCACGTCAGCAGGTAGCCGTACTGGAACTTCGGCGACTGCGCGCTGAACAAGCACGTTGGCGATGCCTGCGGACCACTTGCCGCTGCCCGTGGCGTCTTCGCTCGCCGTGGGAATGTTGAGCAACGGTCCGAAGCCGAAACTGACCCCTGGAATGCCCACGTCCATCTGGTACGCGGCGAACACGTTGAAGTCGCCTAAGCCCGTCTCATGGTCGAGCTCCGGCGGCGCCGGGACGGTATTGAGGGTCAGCAACGATGCACGCATCAGCCACTTCGTGTCGCCGATCGAGAACGGCATGGCGAAGCGCAGCCAGAACTGGTTGGCATCCTCGTCGATGTCGGTGAGGTCGCCGATGTAGTAGTCGTGGACGTTGAACGCCTTCGCTCTCAGGAGCGGGTTATTTGCCTGGGCGGCGTCGCTGACCGCTGCCTCGTCGGCCGCGCTGGCCATGCTGGCCAGCCCGAGCAGTCCCGCCGCGAGAAAGGCGAGGTGGTATCGCCGGTTGATCTTCATCATCAATCTCCTGTGTCCGATCAAAACCTGATCACAGCCCGAAGCCCCGGAATCACCGCGGTCGCTTCGCCGAGGCCGGGCCGGATGACCTGCAGGTCCGCGCCCACGTGGCACCACGGCGTCAGCGAGAGGTCGTAGAAGACCTCGAGCCCCGCCTCGTCCCGGATGGTCTGGATGTCGGCGAGCGAGTCCTTGAGGGACTGGCTGAAGCCGTCGTAGTAGTAGCCAAGACCCCAGGCGTCGCGGTCTCGGCCCGGAACCAGTCCTTTTCCGCCAATGCCGAGGTACATCGACCAGTGCAGGCCGTTCGGATTGCCATCCGAGAGGGCGACCTGCCCGAACACGCCGAATCCCTCCCCGGGACTGCCGGGCACCTCGCGCAGGTAATGGTCGAACGAATACGCGACGTAGTAGCGCGATTCCTTGATGCCGGGAGTTCCAGGCGTGGGCGATGGAATGATCGTGTCGCCGAGGGTCTCCAGGTCGGTGCCGCCCTGGGAGCTGTAGAAGGCGGAGAACCCCTGGTGACCGCTACGACCGCCGATGGTCACGTTGAAATCGACCTGCCCGCGAACGCTCACGCCGCCGGCGAACGGGTCGTCGAACACGGACCGGTTCGTGTAGCTGTGGAGGTCATAGACCCACAGCCGGTACGTAGCCGCATCGGTGGGCACGCTCCCCAGCACGCCCAGCAGATAAGGTGGCACGGTGCCGGTCGGCGTCGCCGTGAAGGTGTGGTTCCAGAACGAGTCGATGCCCGCACCGCCCATGAACGGCTTGCCGGCGACCATGTCGATCATGTTGATCTTGCCGAACGCCACGGATGCGCCGTTGCCGAACGCCTGGACGAAATAGAAGCTCGAGATGTCGAAGGCGTCGCCGCCGTCCATCCCCGGCGTGTAGAGCGCGGTATTGACCGGGATCATCACGCCGCCGCGCCCGTTGGCGCTGGTGCCGAAGTTGTACTCGGCGTGGACGACCATCGAGAGGCCGTCCCAGGCGCCGAGCCTGGCGAGGTCGGCCGCCATGCGCAGGTCGGCCTTGCCGCCGTAGTCGTGGCTGTCGTCACCGTCGCCGGCGCTCAGCCCCTGGTAGAACTGGCTCAGCCGCGGTTCGAGGCGGATGCCGCGATCCTGCAACCAGGTCCGACGGCCGCCCCAGTCACCCGTGAGCGTGTCGCGCGTCAGCCAGTCGGAGGGTGCCGCGACCACTTCCGCCGACCAGGCGCTGCCGCTCGCGGCGCCCAGCACGACGAACGCCAGGAACGCTGCGGTGTTCGCTTCAAGGAAAGTTGGGCGTCGCACCCGGGCGCTCGTCGAATCGGTTCACTTGCTTTGCCTGTCATCGGAGCCGACGCGCCTCAGAAGAGCGCCTTCAGCATGCGATCGATCAGTTGCTCCACGGAGACCATCGTCAGCACCAGCGGCGCCACCGGCAGCAGCACGGTCGCCGCCAGCGACGTGACGTTCTTCATGGTGAACGGCACCAGCCTGATGCCGCGCACGACCTCGAAGCCGTTGTGCAGGTCGGCCAGCGACTGGAAGTCGGCGCTGCCGAGCAGTGGCTCGTCGCCAGGGAGGGTGCCACGCAGCCACTTGCGATTGAACTCGCGCGCATAAGCCTGCCCGAGGGTTCCGTATTCGATCATTCCGCGGCGCCGCGCTGCCCGAAGCTGCGGATAGAAGACCATCAGCGGCCCGAGGACCAGCAGCACCAGCACGGCCACCACGCCGACGATCTCGACCTTGAACTCGAGCAGCTTTGCGCCGTCGTGGAAGATCCGGTTGGCGATCATGCCGGAGAGGATCGTGCCGAGCGCCAGCAGCACGACCCGGTAGGCGCGGCCGCTGCGCGCGAGGAAGAGCAGTCCGGCGGTGCCGTCGGGATGCGTCGGTTCCAGGTTCAAGCGCGTGCGCGACACCTGCCACAGGAAGCGGCCCCAGACGAAGAACCTGAAGTACCACCGCAGCGTCAGGAACTGCAGCACGGGCATGCTCACGTACACCAGCCATCGGCCGGCATTGGTCGCATGCAACTCGCCTCCCGCGACCGTGGCGTACCAGCTGTTCACGTCGAGCGCGAGCTGGTCGCGCCAGACCAACGGCATCCCCACGGCGTACACGAAGACGACCAGCAGCAGTTCGACCGCGACGGAATTGCGCAGCCGCAGCGCGGAGGCAATGGCGGCATCGAACCGCCCACGCGCTTCGTCGCGGATCACGCCGTTGTCCACGAACTGCCGAACGATCGGCAGCAGGCTCCGGTGAACGACGACCTCCGCCAGGATCAGCAGGGGCGCGGCAATCAGCAGGCGCAGGTGCGTCTCGATGTCGTGCAGGAATGGCAACGCCACGCCGTTGCCCCAGGCGTGCCCTTCGATCATCGACAGCACCAGCAGCGGCACCCAGATCAGCACGACCAGCACGAGTACGCGTCGCTGCGGCAGCTCGAGGTCGTCGCCGGACAGCCGCGTGCGCCGCCAGAGCTGGTACAGCGGTCCGCCGGCCACCAGCGAGAAGTCGCTCAAGTGCTGCAGGGGCGTCCGGTCATCGGCACCTAGTCGCAGGATTGCGGTCGAGTGTCCATCATCCTGGACCTCACGCTCCCGTCGTCTCAGCCCGTTGATCCGGGGAGCAGCAGTCGATCGCCGGTCAGCTCGTACGTCCACGGACACCCGGCGTTCTTCCAGCCGTTCTTCAGCCGTCGTCCGTTGAAGACGCTGTCCGGGTCCTTGACGGCATCGCCTTCCATGCCGTCGACGATGTTGTAGACCTTCTTGAACCCGGCCTGGGCGAGCAGGTTGATGGCCATCGCGGCCCGACCGCCGGAGCGACACATGACCATCAACGTATCGTCCGGGTGTCGCGACCTGCTGCACCCGGGCCAGGAAGTCCGGCAGCGGATGCACCGGAAACTGCTTCTTCGTCGGCGTCCCACTGGTACGTCACGGCGACGAACGGAATCTTCCATGCGACCGGGGCGTGGCCCACCCACATGAACTCCTCCGGAGTCCGCACGTCGATGATCTTCACCTTGTCCGGTGCGGCCCGGTACTGCTCGTAGGCCTCCCGTGCCGTCACATAGAGGCCCAGGACCGTCTGCTTTCCCTTGGGAAGGTTCGCACCTGGCTCAGTCATGTCTCCGTCTCCGGTTCGCGCAACAGGTCGTCTCAGAACGAGATGCTCACGCCGAGCATCGGCCCCTGCTCGGTGAGGTCGAAACGCAGGTAGTTCTGGTTCTGGCCCTCCTCGTAGTCGTAGCTGATCAGCCGATATCCGAGGAACAGTCCGACGGACTCCGAGGCCTGCCAGCCGGCGCCCGCCAGCAGGTGGTACATGAAGTCGGACCCGACTCCGAAGCCGCCGATGTCGCCGCGCAGGTTGAGGGACCAGTCCTCGCCGAGTGGCCGCTCGTACCGCAGGCCCAGGGTCGGGTCGACCCAGTTCGCGTCGCGACTCGCGGCGACGTCGAGCGGCCCGCCGCTCCCGCTCTGCACGGAAAGATCCATGGAAAGATCGACGTAGGCCAGCCCGAACAGGAACTCCAGGTGATCGGTCCAGCGGCGGCCGAAGGTGCCCATCAGCGTGATCTGATCCACGTCGATCTCGCCCTTCACCTGGCCGCCGAGCGGTGTGTCGTGGGTTCCGCGCCCGCCGAGTCCCATGAAGGTCGCATCCGCCGTGAAGGACCAGGTGCCGTTGTCGGCGCGATACGCGGCCATCGCGCCGAACTCGAGTGCGTCGAGCACGTCCGACATGCTGACGTCGACGGCGACCTCGATCGGCCCGATCTGGGCTTCGCCGTCGATCGACGCGCCCATGCCGTAGATGAACACGGTGTGCTGCCAACCTGCCGGGGCCTCCGCCGCGACAGCACTGGATCCGGCAAGCAGCCCCGTCAGCGAGACCGCCAATGAAACGATGCGGCGAATCGAACTTGCCGTCACGGCACGTAGTTGGCGCTGGTGTCCGCGCCGTAGCCGCAACCCTGGTAGGTGCCGTGCAGGTCGTCGCGAATGATGGCCGCCCATCCGCCAGCCTTGGTGGTGTCGAGCACGAGATCCTTTTCGAGGATCTTGGTCTCGAACTTCCAGCCTTGCGGCAGGGTCTTGTATTTCTTGCCCAACGAGTCGAGGTTGTCAGGGGTCAGGCTCGGATCGACCGCCTTCGTGTACTCCTGCAGGACCCAGACCGCACCGCCGGGCTCGCGCAGCAGGCACACGGATCTACCCGCCTTGAAGGTCCAGACTGAGCTGCGACGGATCAGCGAAGGCACGTAGGCGCTCTGCATCTGCGAGAGCATCTCCGCACCGGTCATATCCCCGCCCCAACGCAATTCGACGCCATGGAAGTTCTGCGTTTCGCCGACGAGGAACTTGATTTCGTCCATCATCCAGAAGCGTCCCATGTTGACCGCGCACATATCCACTTCGAGTTCGCCCGCCAGTTTCTTGGCATCGATCTTCTTGTAGGCCTCGGGGTCGACGGGAATCGATGCCGCCGTATAGACGTGGGCCCTCTGTGCTTTCCCGGTGCCGATAAAGGCCCCCATCCCGTGGAAGGGGAGGCCGCGGGTGTTGGTGAAGCTCATCCAACTCAAGGGTTCCATACCTGTTTTCAGTTTCATTGCTTCTCTTCCTTCTGTTTCATCTCGTGAGACTTCGATGCCCGGTCTTCCGGGCATCGCGGTTGAGCGGGTACGGCGTCACTTCACCACCCCTGCAGTCCGTTCCCTTGACTTCCCGGGACAGCGTTCGGACACTCTGGGACTCGCCCCGTAGGTATTTCCCACAGCCCTTTCGATCCGAGCCACCGACCCATGGACCAGCTCGCGACAGCCTCAGCGGATCCGGATGTCACCGTCCGGATTCGCGGTGTCATAGGGATTCCGGCGGTGCTCGAGAGTCTGGGCAGTGATCCGGTGCAGGTCTTTTCCCGCGCGAAAGTGGACCTTGCGCTGTTCGACGACCCCGACCAATTGATCTCGCTGGCTGCCGTGGGTCGGCTCATGCAGCAGTGCATCGCAAGCACGGGCTGCGAGCATTTCGGCCTGCTGGTCGGCGAACGTGGCGGCCAGAGTTCGCTCGGGCTGATCGGGCTGGCGGTCCGGGACTCACCGGACGTGGAAGTGGCTTTGCGCAGGCTCGGGACCCACCTGCATCTCTATTACGGCGGGCAGGTGATGAATCTCGACGTCAGTGACGACGTGGCGACGCTCAGCTACGCGATCCACCAACCCGGTGTCGAGGCGGTCGACCAGATCGAGGACGGCGCGCTCGCGATCTTCTGCAACATCATGCGCGATCTCTGCGGCCCCAACTGGCTGCCTCTCGAGGTCCGGTTCGCCCACCGCCGGCCGGCGTCCCTGCGGCCATTCCTCGAGCGCTTCCACACAACGTTGCGGTTCAACGCTGAACAGAGCGCGCTCGTATTCTCCACGAACTGGCTGCGCCGACGCCTGCCTGAGGTCGATGCCGACCTGCGCCGCCTGCTGGAGCGGGCAATGGACGAACTCCAGGCGACACAAGGAACCGGCTTCGTGGAGCGGGTGCGCGGTGTGCTGCGAACCGCTCTCGTGACGGGTCATGGCAGCGCGGACCAGGTGGCTGCGCTGTTCTCGATGCACCGCCGCACGCTGTCGCGGCGAATGGCCGAATGTGGCACGAGCTTCGCAGCCCTGGCGGACGAGAGTCGCTTCGAGATCGCCAAGCACATGCTGGCAAACACGACGATGGACGTCGGCCAGATCGCCGCGGCGCTCGACTACGCGGAGGCGAGCGCCTTCACGCGAGCCTTCCGGCGCTGGAGTGGCACGACGCCCGCCGCCTGGCGGACGCAGCAACGACTGGCGCGAACGTAGTCCGTTCGCCGTCTGCCGCGGCGCCCCCCGCGACAGGCGTCGCGCCTGACCCCACGGTGCGACTGGCCCGGTCCGCTACGGGCAAATACCTAGTCGGCTCGTCCCAAGATCACCAAACCCTGTCCCAGAAGATCAAGTGCACTCGCCGCAAGGGTGGTGAACTGCCGCACTGGTCACCAGGATTGTCCAGACGACCGGGTCTGGTTTTTTTGAACAGTTCGTCACCACCGGTCTGGTGACTGCAAGGAGAAACGAGCAATGAGAAGCCATTGGAAAGACATGGACCCGGTTGACGACTTCATCACCCAGCAGACCCCGGGCCTGAAGATCTACCAGAAGGTCTGGGGCGGCATGCAATGCGCCTACCACTGCTTTGCCCCGGGTACTGACTTCACGAGGCTGCTGGCGCCAATGCCGGACGGTCTCTGCGGCGTCCCACACCATGCCTACGTCATCAGCGGCTCGATGAAGGTCATCTACAAGGATGGGTCCGTTGACCTGTGCAAGGCCGGGGACGTGTGCTACTGGCCGGCTCCGCACAACTTCATCTCGGATGAAGGCGCGGAGATCATCCAGTTCAGCGGTAGTGGCGCCCTGGCTGCGCAGGCCAAGGTGGTCGAGGATCTGATGGCGAAGATGAAGAAGTAAGTGTTGATGTACCCGGGCGCGGGCAGTCCGGCCCGCCTCGATACGCGCTGCGGTTGTCACCGCCCGGCCGCATGACGGCGCGGGGCCTGCCCGAACTGGCAGGCCCCGCCATCGCCGGGGTGGCGCGTCACCAGGGGCAGGACATCGAGCCTATGTTTCGGCAACGGCGCCAACTACATCCCATAAGACAGAGGAACTGGCGATGCCTACGACGACCCTGCAGGGCAAGACACTGAGCACGGTCGAGCTGAACTGGAAGGAGGTCTTCTACACCAACTGCGGCATGGTCTCGGCCAGCAACGTCGATCAGGAACTCACCTGGTGCAGGACCGACTTCGCGGCGATCGGTGTCGACTACGCCCACTTGCTCAGCCGGCGCGAGAACGACTGGTACCCGCACTACATCCACAACCTCGACAACCTGGTCCGCTTCGGCGGCCTGTACCCGACGATCCACGTCCAGGCCGACATCCGCCGCACCCGGCTGCTGGGCGCGACGCCCACCTACGAAGGCGGCTGCATGCTGGTGCGGGCCAAGGACCGCATCTACAAGATGAGCCACCTGAAGGGCAAGCGCATCGGCCTGTCGAAGAGCCTGAACACGCTGAAGGCCGACTGGTGGCGCATCACCGAGCACTACGGGATCCTGAACATGCTGATGCTCAACGACATGAGCATCGAGGATGTCGAGATCGTCGAGTTTCCGGATGCCGACGACTGGTACACCGACCCGAAGATGTGCGGGCCGGTGAACAGCGCGACCGAGTTCTACATGGGGAAGGTGGACCACAAGCATACCCTGATCACCCGCCCGCTGGAGACGGCGCTGCTGGAAGGCAAGGTCGATGCGATCTACACCCACAGCAAGACCTGGCAGCACCTGCAGGAAGAAACGGGCAAGATCGCCGCGATCGAGGATCTGTCGCGTTACCCGGACTGGCGGCTGCAGGCCAACAACGAGCCCGCAGTCATCACCTGCAGCGACGTGATGGCCGAGCAGCACCCCGAACTGGTCGTCACCTTCCTGAAGGCCATGATCAAGGTCGGGCGCTGGGCCAACGAACACAAGCGCGCCGCGGCCGCGATCCTGGACCGCCAGACCTACTACCGCGACGTCGAGGACACCTATCAGTGCATCAAGCACATCGACATGGTGCCCAGCCTGTCGCCGAAGAACCTCGCGCAGATCGAGATCGGCAAGGACTTCATGCTCGAGCATGGCTACATTAAGCGCGACTTCGACGTGCACGCGTGGGCGGCGCCCGAGTTCCTGGAGCAGGCGGCGAAGGAGCTGATCGAAGAACGCTGGGAGAAAGCGACCGCGGCCAAGCTTCCCGACGCGACCGTGGTCAGGCTCGGATGACTCGAGGGCGCGTCCAGGCAGCGAGAGGCAATCCTGCTGGCGCCGGGAGCGGCCGCAGCGTGGCGAAGCGAACGTTCACCTCTGCCAACATCCTGAAGACAACGGTGAACTGCGCGATTGCGTTCCCGGTCATCGTCCGATCGACATTCAGGCCGAAGACATCCAAGGCGCTTCGCGAGAAAGTGATGCTCGGCGTCACTGCGATCAACGACTGTCGTTATTGCGCCTGGGGACATGCCCACTGGGCGGTCTCGCAGGGCGTCTCGCTGGACGACGTCAACCAGATACTCAGCAGCCAGTTCGACTCATTGAAGGCGAACAGTCCCGCCGAGGCGGCCGCCATCCTGTTCGGCCAGCACTATGCCGAGCAGTTGGGCGAGATCGATCCTGAATCGGTGAAGAATCTTCGCAACTACTTCACCCAGTCACAGGTGAGGGAAATCGTCGGGTACGTGTACTTCATTACGTTCACGAACCTGAGCGGCAATACCGTGGATGCCGTCCTCGAGCGAGTTCGCGGCCAGGGCCGCCCCATCACTGCCGTGGAAGGGGTTACGGGTGTCCTTCTCGCCCCGATCCTGCTGCTGCTGGTTGTACTCGTGAAGGCAGGAAAACTCATCGGAACGGATAAGAGACGGGCGAAGCGGGCAAGTTTCCAATCGAGAGGAGTCAGATGATGGTGGGAAAACTGAAGGCGAAGCACGACGAGCTGGCGAGTTCGAAACTGCCGCCGGACGAAGTGGCGAAACTGCTCAAGGCCGGAGCATTCCTGGTCGACGTTCGACCGAAGATCCAGGCGAAGATGGGCATGGCTCCCGGCGCGACCAATATTTCGATTTTCACGCTGAAGCGTCGCCTGGACGAACTGCCGCGTGACCGGAAGATCGTGCTCTATTGCCACTCGGGCGCCGCGGCCGGAAAGGCCAAGCAAGTACTGGATGCCTTGGGATACAAGGCGTTCAACGGCGGCGGCTATAAGGATGTTCTGAGGATCGTAGGTCGATAGGAAACATTGGAGCCGTAACCCGGGCGCGAGATCCGCATGTCCATGAATTTCTGCAGGCGAGATTCCTGGGGCACCGCGGTGTTGCTGGCAGGCATCGGTGCACTGCTGGCAGGCTGCGCGAGCGTGGGTCCTGCGACCGTCACGCGCGACCGCTTCGACTACGTCGCCACGATCTCGGACTCGTGGAAACGGCAGACGTTGCTCAACCTGCTCAAGGTCCGCTACAGCGACGCGCCGGTGTTCATGGACGTATCGTCGGTCATCAGCTCGTACTCGCTGCAAGGCGATATCAGTCTTGGCGGTCAGTTCGCCTCGTCCGGCGGCGGCAACATCGGCACCGTGGGCGCCACCGGACGATACGCGGACCAGCCCACGATCACCTACCAGCCCCTGATCGGCGACAAGTTCGCCAAGAGCCTGATGTCCCCGATCCCGGTCACGGGGCTGCTGTACCTCATTCAGGGCGGCTACCCGGCCGATGTCGTGCTGCGGATCGGCGTGAACACGATCAACGGCCTGGACAATGCCTTTGGCGGCGCCGGCAATCCGCGTGCGGGCGACCCGAAGTTCCACGAGTTCATGACCTTGATGCGCGAGTCACAATCCGCCGGCGGCGTGGGATTTCGGGTCAAGCCGGTCGACGACACGCAGGCCGTCTTGATGTACATGCGCCCGGCAACGGACCCGGCGGCCGAGTACAGCCTCAGGATCGGTGCATTGCTCGGGCTCGACACGCGTGAGCGCGAGTTCTCCGTCCAGTACGGATCGTTCCCGGAGAATGACCGGCAGATCGCCATCCTGACGCGGTCCATACTGCAGGTCATGGTTGATTTCGGGTCCTACATCGACGTGCCGCAGTCCGATGTCGCCGAAGGTCGCGTGTCGAGCGTTTCGCGCACCGACGAGCAGCAGCGCATGTTTCCGCCGTTGCTTGCGGTCCGGCATGGCCCGGCGCCGCCCGACGACGCCTATGTGGCCGTGCCGTACCGCAAGCAGTGGTGGTGGATCGACGACCGCGACCAGCGGTCGAAGCAGATTCTCACCTTCCTGATGCTCATGTTCTCGCTCACCGAAGGGGGGCCCTCGCAGAGCGCCCCGATCGTGACGGTTCCAGCGCGGTAAACCACGAGAGGTGCGATAGCGATGAAGCTTCGAATGCACGTACTCGAGAGCGGCTTCGCTCAAGGGTGCCGTGGTGGTTGCAGCGGTGCTGCTGTCCGCCCCTGCCCTGGGTGGCGATGGACAGACGGGCGCCACCGCCGCACCGCCCGGAGCAACCGGCGCGGCGCCGGCGCTGACGGAATCGCAGCGTGAAGCCCGGGCGCTGCTCAAGGGCATGGCCGATCATCTCGCCGGCCTTCAGTCCTTCACGGTCGTGTTCCGCGACGGTTACGACGTCGTGCAGGCGACGGGCCAGAAGATCGAGTTCGGCGAGACGCGCCGCATCACGCTGGCTCGTCCCAATCAGCTGCGCGTGGAGGAGATCGCCAGCGACGGTCGGCTCGACCTCGCCCTCTTCGACGGCAAGGACATCACGGTCTTCAACGCCGACACCAACCTCTTCGCCCGGACACCCCAGCCCGGGACGGTCGACGACACGCTCGTCTACTTCGTCCGCGACCTGCGCATGCGCATGCCGCTCGCGCGGCTCCTGACGACTCGTCTGCCGACTGAGTGGCCCAAGCGTGTGAAAGCCGTCGACTGCGTCGAAACTGCCGACATCGATGGTGTACGTACGCACCACGTGGCCGGTCGTACGGACACGGTCGATTTCCAGTACTGGATCACCGACGGACCGCGCCCGCTGCCGCTGCGCGTCGTCCTGACCTACGTGGGCGAACCGGGCCAGCCGCAGTTCTGGGCGAATTTCTCGGACTGGAACACGAGTCCACGGCTGCCGGGGACCACGTTCCAGTTCACCCCGCCGGCCGGAGCACGCCAGATCGCCTTTGCCGCCCAGGTATCGGAATCCGCCGGAGCCCGGCAACCGGCCGCGCCGAGCGAGGAGGTCAAGCCATGAGGTCGAGAAAGGGTACGAACCCATACGTCGCCTGTCTGGCCGCGATGGCGACGCTGGTGCTGCTCCCGATCGGAGACGCACTCGCCGCCCGGCCCCAGCGCGGCGCCAGCGGTGGCGGCTTTTCCAAGGAGGGCCCCGCGGCCAGCGGGAGCATGTCGCAGCGGGGCAGCGGCCGATCAGGTGGTCGCGCTGCCCAGGCATCGGGCGGAGCACAGCGGCCGGCACCGCAGTCGACTGGTTCGTCGACCTCGTCGGAGCGCGCGTCCCAGCGGCAGAGTTCCTCAGCAGAGCGCCAGGGCAGCCGCGACGAGAACCAGGGCCAGCGGCAGGCCAGTCACGACGAGAATCAGAGCCAGCGGCAGGACAACGCCGACGACGTCCGGGACGATCGAGAGGACTACTACGACGACCGCTACGACGACTGGGACGGCTACGACGATGACGATCACGAACTGGCCGCGGGCCTGGTCGTCGGCGCCGTCGTTGGAGCCGCCGCCGCATCTGCCGGCAACGAGACGACCACGACCACCACCACGGCCGCGACGACGTCAGCCTCCCTGCCGTGCAACCCGTCCGTTTCGACGGTCGAAGGCGTGACCTACTACCAGTGCGGCCAGCAGTATTACGTGCAGGCCTATGGCGGCAGCGGACCGATCTACATGCCGACGCAGCCACCGAAGTAAGAGCGCGCTGCAGTACATCGACTCGATGGGCAACGTGATCCTGGACACGCTCGAGATCGGCGGCGTGCCGGTGTCGGTACTCGCCGCGCGCGAGGACTTCGAGAATCCGGCGGAGCGCCCGCGCCAGTCAGAATTTGTAGCCGAGCGACGTGACGAAACCGTAGTCGCTGCTCGGCGCCTGCTCGGCGGGCGGCTCGCTGTCGAAGCTGCCGTACATTCGCAGCTCGAAGTACAGGTCGTCCACGAACTCGTAGTTCACGTGCAGCTCTGCCTCCGAGCGGTAACGCCCTGATATCGTCAGGCTCGGCAACAGCATCAGCGATCCTCCGATGTCGGTTTCGGGGAAATCGTAGCGGAAGATGGAGAACTCGGTACCAAGGAGCGCTTCGATGCTGCCTTGCGGATCCGCTCCCTGGTAGTTCTCGTGCGAGTACGCGAGGCCAACGCCGCCGCGCCACTCGGCGCGATTGTTTCGCACGAAGTACCTGCCGAGGCCACCGCCGACCAGCGCACGCACGTTCAGGTCGAGCTCGGTGTTCCGACTGAAACTCAGCAGACCTTCGTAGTAGTTGGGTCCCCGCAGCAGGCGCCGCTCGACGCCGCCCAGATCGTAGCGCTCGGTGCGCGTCACGCCGTTATCGGTGATGCCGGCGCTGGCATCGATGTTCCACTCACGGATGCGCGTGCGGGACGACAGCCCGCCCGCGAAGTCCATGCTGGTGTTGTCGCCGGACTCGGAAAGGTCGAAGCCTGCGCTGACGTATCCGTCGAGACGGTCGATGAAGTCGCCGCCCTGGATCGGTTGCGCGCGCACCACGGTGGCCATGTCCACGGTCTCGGGCGGACGATCGGCATCGCGCCTCACCCGCAGCCGCGCATCCGCGTCGCCCTCGACCAGCTGTCCGTAGTACCGTGAGCCGTCCGCGCGCTCGAGGAGCAGGAACTGGTTGGTCTGCAGGCGCCTGATCTTGTCCCACTCGATGTAGACGGTGCCCAGGTGGTCGGTGCTGAGCTTGAGCTGGTTGTATTCCATGCCTTTGATCTCGCCGGTAATCCGGTCGCCGTTGACCAGCTCGACGACGTCGGTCTTGGGTGCCGCCCAGGCTGGACACGGTCCGCCGATCAGGGCCACGAGTGCCGCCAGCGGCATGAGCATGGTCCGGCTGTAGCGGAGCGGACTGCGGTCGGCGTTCGACTGAATCTGCATGAGAAGGCTCCCCGAACCCGGTCGTGACTATGCTACAGACGTCCTGCAACATAGGTGAGGCACCATGGGCGCTCGCGGTGTCGATGCCACCGACTCGACCCAGTGAGCAAGGAGATCGACATGGCCAAGTCCCGCACTGCACCGACTCTCAGCAACCAGCCGCTGTCGGCCGACGACTTGCGCCGCATCGATGCCTACTGGCGCGCCTGCAACTACCTCGCCGTCGGCATGATCTACCTGCAGGACAACCCGCTGCTGCGCGAGCCGCTGAAGCCCGAGCACATCAAGAACCGCCTGCTCGGCCACTGGGGCGCGAGCCCGGGGCTCAGCTTCACCTACGTGCACCTCAACCGACTGATCAACAAGTACGACCTGAACGCGATCTTCCTCGCGGGCCCCGGCCATGGCGCACCCGGCGTGCTCGCACCCGTCTACCTCGAGGGCTCCTACGCCGAGATCTACCCGAACAAGGGCGAGGACCTCGCGGGCATGAAGGAGTTCTTCAAGGAGTTCTCGTTCCCGGGCGGCATCGGCAGCCACTGCACTCCCGAGACCCCGGGGTCCATCCACGAGGGCGGTGAACTCGGCTACAGCGTCTCGCACGCTTTCGGCGCGGCCTTCGACAATCCCGACCTGCTGGTGACGGTGGTCGTGGGCGACGGCGAGTCGGAGACCGGACCGCTCGCCACGGCCTGGCACTCCAACAAGTTCCTCAATCCGGTGCGCGATGGCGCGGTGCTGCCGGTGCTGCACCTGAACGGCTACAAGATCAACAACCCCACGATCCTCGCGCGCATCTCGCACGAGGAACTCGAGGCGCTGTTCCGCGGCTACGGCTGGACGCCGCACTTCGTCGAGGGCGACGACCCGGAGACGATGCACCGGCTCATGGCGCAGACCATGGAGCGCTGCGTGCAGGACATCCGCCGGATCCAGTCCGACGCGCGTCGCAGCGGCAAGGCCACGCGCGCCCGCTGGCCGATGATCGTGCTGCGCAGCCCCAAGGGCTGGACGGGCCCCAAGAAGGTCGACGGCAAGGCGGTCGAGGGCTACTGGCGCTCGCACCAGGTGCCGCTGGCGGACGTGCGCAACAACCCCGCGAACCTGAAGCTGCTCGAGAAGTGGATGAAAGGCTACCGGCCGCAGGAACTGTTCGACGCGAACGGCCGGCTGATCGAGGAGCTGCGGGCACTCGCGCCCAGGGGCCGACGCCGCATGAGCGCCAACCCGCACGCCAACGGCGGCCAGCTGCGTCGCGCGCTGCGACTGCCGGACTTCCGCGACTACGCCGTGCCGGTCAAGAAGCCGGGCGCGTCGGAGGCGGAGAATACGCGCAGGCTCGGCGAGTTCCTGCGCGACATCCTGAAACTCAACACCGACAATTTCCGGGTGTTCGGCCCGGACGAGACGACCTCGAACAAGCTCGACGCCGTCTACCAGGCGAGCAAGAAGACCTGGCTCGCCGACTACCTCCCGGTGGACGCCGATGGCGGCGAACTGGCGCCGGACGGACGCGTCATGGAGATGCTGTCGGAGCACACGCTGGAAGGCTGGCTGGAGGGCTACCTGCTCACCGGGCGGCACGGCTTCTTCTCGACCTACGAAGCCTTCGTCCACGTGATCGATTCGATGTTCAACCAGCACGCCAAGTGGCTCGACATCTGCGAGGACCTGCCGTGGCGTGCGCCGGTGGCCTCGCTCAACATGCTGATCACCTCCACGGTCTGGCGCCAGGACCACAACGGCTTCACCCACCAGGACCCGGGCTTCCTCGACGTCGTGGTGAACAAGAGCCCGTCGGTGACGCGCATCTACCTGCCGCCGGATTCCAACTGCCTGATGTCGGTGGCGGACCACTGCCTCAGGAGCACCAACGACATCAACGTGATCGTGTGCGACAAGCAGAAGCACCTGCAGTTCCTGGACATGGACGCTGCGATCAAGCACTGCACCAAGGGCATCGGGCTGTGGGACTGGGCAAGCACCGACCAGGGCGTCGAGCCCGACGTCGTCGTGGCCGGCTGCGGCGACATCGCCACGCAGGAGGCGCTCGCGGCAACCGTACTGCTGCGGCAGCACTTCCCCGACCTGAAGATCCGCTTCGTGAACGTCGTGGACCTCTACAAGCTCACGCCGCCGAAGGAGCACCCGCACGGGCTCTCGGACCGCGACTTCGACACGCTGTTCACCACGGACAAGCCGATCATCTTCAATTTCCACGGCTATCCGTGGCTGATCCACCGCCTCGCCTACCGCCGCCACAACCACGCGAACCTGCACGTGCGCGGCTACAAGGAGAAGGGCAACATCAACACGCCGCTCGAACTCGCGATCAACAACGAGGTGGACCGCTTCAGTCTCGCCATCGACGCGATCGACCGCGTGCCGCGACTGCAGGTCGCCGGTGCCCACGTGAAGGAGAAGCTGCGCAACCTGCAGATCGAGTGCCGCGCCTACGCGCACGAGCACGGCATCGACCGTCCGGCCGAGCGCGACTGGAAGTGGCCGCTCTGAGGGCGCTCGCCGGAGTGCGACCGTGACGAACCAGCTCGAATCCCTGCAGCGTCACTCGGTGGTCGTCGCCGACACGGGCGATGTCGCGTCCGTCGCGCGGTTCCGGCCGCAGGACGCGACGACCAACCCGAGCCTGATCCTGAAAGCCGCGCAGGACGCGCGCTACCGACCGCTGATCGACGAGGCGGTGGCCGCCGCGGCCGGTGCGACGACCGAAGCACGCCTCGACGACGCGCTCGACCGGCTGTTCGTCGGCTTCGGGCGGCGCATCCTCGAACTGGTCCCGGGCCGCGTCTCGACCGAGGTGGTCGCGCGGCTCAGCTTCGACACGGTCGCCACCGAGGCGAAGGCCCGCCGGCTGGTCGAGCTGTACGAGGCCGCCGGTGTTTCGCGCGATCGCGTGCTGATCAAGATCGCGAGCACCTGGGAAGGCATCCGCGCGGCCGAGCGCCTCGAGCGCGACGGCATCCATTGCAACCTGACGCTGCTGTTCAGCTTCGCGCAGGCGGTGGCCTGCGCGGATGCGGGCGTGACGCTCATCTCGCCGTTCGTCGGGCGCATCTACGACTGGCACAGGAAGGCGCGCGGCGTGGAAGACATCGCGCGCGAGGGCGACCCGGGCGTCGCCTCCGTCGCCCGCATCTACGACTACTACAAGAAGTTCGGCTACGACACCCAGGTGATGGGCGCCAGCTTCCGCAAGACCACCCAGATCGTGGATCTCGCCGGCTGCGACCTGCTCACCATCAGCCCGGACCTGCTCGCGAAGCTCGAGTCAACCGAGGGCGAGGTGTCGCGGCGCCTGAGCCCCGCGGCCGCCGAGGCAGCTGCCGTCGAGCGCGTGGACCTCGACGAGGAACGCTTCCGCTGGATGCACAACGAGGACGCGATGGCGACGGAGAAACTCGCCGAGGGCATCCGGCTGTTCCACGCGGATGCGGAGAAACTGCGCGCGCTGGTCGCGGCGATCCGTTAGTTCAGAGTCCGCCGCCCCAGCGGTACTGCCACGCGATGCCCAGGGTGTCGGCGTCGCTGCCGACCCGCGTGACGAGGCCCGTGCTCGCATACAGCTTGATCGAGTTGCGCCGGTTGACCGGCACCGCGACCGTCAGGCCCACCAGCGAGTTCTTCTGCAGGTCGTTGCCCTCTGCTCCGTCCACGGTGGTGCGGCCGCCCGCGTAGTACGTGCCGTTCAGTGCGGCCCAGATGCCGCTCCCGAAGCCGTAGACCACGCCGCCCTGCACGGAGTAGACCGGGTCCTGCTCACGCGTTCGGCCACCGTAGAAGTCGTCGTTGTCCTCGAACAGCGTGACGGCCGTCGACAGTTCCAGCGACCACGGACCCAGCGCCTTCGAAAGCCCCAGTTCGGTCTTCACCGCCCACCGGTTCGTGCCGATGTTCACGAGCCGGCTGCCGTCGTACTGCCCGACCGGGACCGTCACCAGCACGCTCAGGCCCACGATCGTGTCCTGCTGGTAGGAGGCGAGATCCTTTACGGACATCGCAGGTGCGCCGAGCAGGTTCACGGAGAGGCGCAGCCGCGGGTCGCCCAGACCGGAGATCTCCCGTCGCGCAGGCTCACCGGCGTAGTCCGCCGTTCCCCACAGCAGCGCATAGGGCAGGGTCACGTCGATCTTGCCGGACTGGCCGCGCACCTCGATCGACCGCACGTACGCGACGGCGACGGCGTCGGTCCGCAGATCGGCGTTGTCGAGGGCCAGTGACGGGTCGGTGACCAGGCCGCCCGCGGAGTGGGCATAGCCGGCCACCAGGAAGTTCACGTCGAGCGGTATGTTCGAGTACGCGCGCGGCTCGATTTCCTGCGCGCGCGCGACCGAGGCCGCGACAGTCGACGCAAGCACGATCAGCCCGGCGAGTCCCGGGCGGACCCGCTGGCCGATCAGGCGTCGCATCCCGATGCCCGTGACGGCGGCAACCCGGTCCCGGTTCGCCGCTCGGCCCGCAACGTCAGCCGCCGGGGCCCGCGACGCAGCCGCTGCCATCCTCGGCGCAGACGGCCGTCATCGTCGTGCGCTTGCCGCAGCCCTCGATGCCGACCGTGTACTCGGCGCGGGCGATGCCGAAGCGGATCGAAATCGGCTCGATCTCCTTCCTGGACAACACTGTGCCGGTCGCCGCCGGGCAGTTCATGTCGAACCGCGCACGCTGCAGGGCCGTGTCGACCGCGGCCTGCTGGTACTGGTCGAGCGGATCGGTGGTCTGGCAGCCGGCGCCAGCGAGCACTGCGAGTCCGGCGAGCACGTATCTCAATGACATGTCTTCCTCCTGGGCTGGCTTCACTGGCTTTAGTCACCGCGCACCCTGACCTCGAGCGGACCCTTGGGATAGAGGTGCACGTCCTGTTGCGGGAAATCGATGGAGATACCGCTTTCCCGAAACAGCTCGTCGATGCGCATGTGCAGGTCGTGGTTGACCTGCACGCCAATCTGGGGCGTCGCGATCCACACGTAGAGACGGAACTGCAGCACGCTGTCGCCGAACTCCTCGAAGACCGCCTGCGGTGCGGGATCGCGCAGCACGCCCGCGACCTCGCCTGCGGCCTGCAGCAGCCTGCTCGCCACCAGCCGGGTGTCCGACCCGTAGGCCACGCCCACCACGATCTGCAGCCGCCGCCTCGAGTCGGTCAGGGTCCAGTTGGTCACCTGCGTCGTGACCAGTTCCTTGTTGGGGATCACGACCTCGCGGCCGTCGAAGTCCCGCACCGTGGTCGCACGCACCTTGATGCGCGTGACGATGCCGGTCTTGTCGCCGACGGTCACGAGGTCGCCCACGCGGATCGAGCGCTCCGACAGCAGCGTGAGCCCGGAGAAGAAGTTGGCGGCCGTCTCCTGCAGTCCGAAGCCGAGGCCGACGGAGAGACCGGCCGCGAGCCACTGCAGCTTCGACCAGCCGATGTTGAGCAGCGAGAACGCGGCGGCGAGCCCGACGAACAGCAGGACGTAGCGAAACAGCGAGACGACCGCATAACGCGTGCCGACGCTGCGCTGCGCGGCGTCCAGGGAGTCGGTGCCGAACAGCAGCGGCAGCGCCCAGAAGGCGAGCAGCGTCGCACCGATCACGGCGAGGCAGGACAGCAGGTTGGCGACGGTGACGGTCTTGAGCCCGTCGGCGGTCTCGGCGGTCCACAAGGGGACGTCCTGCAGGTATTCGAGCGACCGGATCACGTCCGCCCAGACGAACAGCAGCGCCGCGCCAGCGGCGATCACGACCAGCACGTGCAGCAGGTCCAAACGGCCCTGGCGCAGCGCCGACCAGTGCTCCAATCGCTCCTGCGCCTCCGCCGGCTCGAGGAACAGCCGGCGCACCGTACCGGCGATGACCAGCACCAGCAACGTGCCGATCAGCGCCCGGGCCAGGTCGTACGCCGCCAGCGTGAAGCCGTGCACGAGCAGCGCACCGAATGCGACGGGAATGACGAAAGGCAGCGCACGGACGAGCACCGAGCGCGCGGTCAGGCGGTGCG
Source organism: uncultured Gammaproteobacteria bacterium (assembly GCA_963707145.1). Classification (GTDB taxonomy): domain Bacteria; phylum Pseudomonadota; class Gammaproteobacteria; order Steroidobacterales; family Steroidobacteraceae; genus RPQJ01. The sequence goes on along the minus strand of CAVPOQ010000009.1, from coordinate 93,870 downwards.
CGCCCGCGGCGGGGGCCGGTTGCAGCGTCCGGGCCGTCGCCCGGTACGCGCCGACCGCCATCAGCAGCCCGGCGATCAGCAGGCACAGACGCGCGCCCAGATCGCCGTGCTCGACCAGCCCTGCAGCGCCGACTGCATAGAGCACGCGACTCGCCAGCAGCAGCAGCACGACGCCGCCGAGCAACCACAGCGTCATCCGGACGCGCCGTGAGATCGCCGCCAGGGAGGGTCTCACGCCCGCCACGCCGCCCTGCTCCGCGAACAGTGCAGTAAGGAATCCGAGCACGAACGCGGCCGGAAGCAGGTGCAGCACGGTCGTGCCGAAGACGCGCAGAGCGACGGGAGCGTCCGCGATCCCGTGGATCCACCCGCCGACCGCGGTCGCCAGTACGACTGCGGCGAGGCCGTTGAGCAGCGCAGCGACGAGCACGCTGTGCGGACTCGCCGGCCGCGCGCCTGCACTGTCCGGGCTGGCGCGACGTCGTCGTCGCAGCGCCACGAGCATCGCCAGGGCCGCGACAGCCGCCGCGACGCTCCACCCTGCCCTCCCGGGCTCCCGATCGACGGCCGCGACCGCCGCGGTCCAGCTCCCGGCCCAGGTCGCCGCGGTTGGCAGCGCCGCCAAGCCGGCGAACGCGGCCGGCAGATCCACCCGTGTCACGCGGGGGCTGTTGCGCACCCACGGCGCGCGGGAGCGCAGGTTGCTCCCGAACGCCTCGACGTCCGCCACCAGGTCCCTTTCCCGCGCCTGCATCTCGACGAGCCCGTTGCGCAGCTGGTCGAAGTCGCGCAGCAGCGGCTTGATGATGTGCCGTCGTGAGTCGAGCAACTGGGCCACGATCTCGCGCGCCTCGGCGTGGTCGCCCGCCGGCAGGCCCTCGAGCTTCGCGAGCACCGTCGCCGTCTCGCCCGGCAGATCGCGCTCGAGACGCCTCAGTTCGCTCGCCAGCTCGACGATGCGCATCTGGGTGTCGCCGATCCGGACCCGAAGCTGCCCGAGGTGTTGTTCGCGTTCGGCGACCGACGGCAGCGTCGCGATCCCTTCGCCGACCAGGATCCCGGCCGCGTAGGTGCTACCGAGCCCCTGCAGACGTGCGTACATTTCCTTCGAGTCGCTGGCGAACTGGGCGATCGCGCGCTCGAGCCCGGCCGCCTCGCGCTGGACGGCGTCGAGCTGGCGCGTGATCGAGTCCGGCCCGACGTACATCCCCCCGAGCTCGCGGTTCGACCGCGCGATGTCGGCGACGACAGCGTACCTGCCGACGACGCTGCCCTCCCACGCTGCTGACTGCCCCACCGCATCGGAGAGCCGGCGCCGTGACAGTTCGTCGCGCAGCGCCTGCAGCCGTGCCTCGCGGCGCACGACCTCGCGCTGCGCCGCGGCCACCTGCGCCTCGAGCAGCTGCTCGCGAAGGTCGGCGCCGTCGCGCTGTTCCTCGAGGAGCGCCAGCCTCGCCTCGGCGGCCTGCTGCTCCGCACGTGCGAGCAGCTCCTCACTGTCGCTCCCCTTCACGGAGTGCCCGGCAGTCGCGAACTGCGCGACCCGCAGGGCGGCATCGGTCGCGGCCTCGCGCGCAGCGGCCAGGTCCGCACCCAGCGTCGGCCTGCGATCGCGCAGGCTCGAGAGCTGCAGGTTTGCGTCGGCAGCACTGGCACGGGCCGACTGGACCAGGCTGTCCGCCTCGGACGTCTCGATTTCGAGCTGCGCGAGGGACAGCTCGTTCCAGTGGTCCTCCGGGCGCTGCGTCGCGGCGGCAGCATCCACCGCCGGCCCCGGTGCGCCGGGCGAACCCACCGCGGGCAGCATCCGCCAGGGCCGCCAGCTCGCCGGGCGCGGACTGGCGCTCGGCCTGCAGCCGCTGCATCTCGGCGCGGTCGGCCGCCGCCGCCTGGAGCCGCTGCTGCGCCCGCTGCAGGCGCAGCAGCGCCGCCTCGCGTCGCGCCGGATCGAGCGACTGGTCGGCGCCGATCTCCCGGTAGCGCGCGGCCAGCTGCGCATCGAGTGAGTCCGGCACAGTGGCGACGGGCGAACCGGTGGATCCGGTCGGAACAGGCGCCGCAGGTTGTGCAGCGACCTGTGTGATTGCTGGTGTGATTGCTGGCTGTGCGCCCGCTGGCGCGGCCGCCGCCAGCAGCAACGCCGCGAATATGCATCGCAGCGGCGAGAGCTTGCGATGGTCCCCGGTCATCGTCGCTCGCAGGCACACCTGGCGCGCGCTAGCGGAACAGGCCCTGATCCAGGATCGAACCCCGGCCGATCGGCCGGCCGAGCGAGAGCCAGAAGGCCCAGCTCTCCTCGGAGGCACCGACGCCGACCACGAAGGTCCCCAACGGAGTCGGCCCGCCGAGGTAGGCGGACGCCGCGTAGATCTCGCCGTCGGGGACTCGATCCACGCGCTCGTACAGCCCGGCGGCCTGCAGCCCGAAGCCACCGTAGATCGCCTGGTTCTTGACCGCCACGAGATCCTTGAGGAGCCACAGGAAGCTCACGTCCGCCAGCCAGTACTCGCGCGCGCGCAGCTCGTCATAGGAGAACGCGGGCAGCGCGCTCGGGCCGCCGAGCGCGAAGGCACGGTCGCCGGGCAGGGTATCGTCGCCGAAGTGAGTGCCGCCGGCGAGGCTCAGCCACATCGCATTCCTGCCGACCAGCCAGCCCTTGCGCAGCGCGGCCTCGATGCGGTTCCAGTCGCGCTCCGCACCCCAGGACTCGTCGGACTGGAAGTACTGCACTTCCGCCGCAAATCCCTGCGTTGCGAAAGTGGACGCATTGCGCGAGTCGTAGATGGCGCCGGCCATCAGCCCGGCGTCGCGCGTGTCGAGGTCCGGGATCAGCTGGTCCGCGCCGGGCAGGTTGCCGATGCCGGTCCTCAGGTTGGCCTTGCGCGAGGTGTTGAGGTAGCCGACGCGCAGCTGGGCCGAAGGCGCGATGTTGACGCCGAAATCGAGGCCGCCGCCGACGTCGCTGAAGACGTACTCCGCGACCCGGTCGTAGTCGACGTAGAGATCCTCGACGGATCGGGACGCGAAGAATGCGGGCTCGACGAACCAGCGCTGGGCCACGTCGAAGGGCTGGTAGAAGCTGGTCGAGAAGAGCGAGTCGAAGCCGACCTGCAGGTTGGTACGCCACTGACCGCCGCGGGGATTGAGCCAGCGTCGCAGGTACTGGGCACCCACCAGGAACCGGACGTCGCCCTGCCCCCCCGCGTACAGGCCCATGCTTGGGCGCAGCACGTTGGTCCCCACCGAGGACTCCTTGGGCAGCCAGACGAGCGTCGGGTTCGCGGGGTCGCCCTCGAGCCGGTAGGCGACTGAATCCAGGTCGTCGAGCGCCGCCATGCGCGTCGCGTCTTCGCTGATGGCCGCGATGTCCACCTTGTCGCCAGGCCTGATCCTGGTGAGCGTACGCAGGTACTCGGGATTCACCTTCACGGTGCCCTCGAAGCGGATCGCCGCCACCCGGGCCTCGATGTCCTGGCGCACCGTCACGTGCTGCCGCCACGCCGTGTACTCCGCTGCCGGCACGGCGTAGCGCGCGAGCTGTGCGACGACCTTGCGCGCCGCCGTCTCACCGAGCGGAATCGTCTCCGGCACGCGCGTGAAGTCCGCCGTCGAGATGTCGCCCATCGGCACGTCGATGCGCACGTCGCGCTCGGTCAGCGTCGCGAGTTGCGCGTCCACGTTGGCTTTCAGCATGACGTCCATGCTGCGCGCGATCAGCTGCGTGGCCTGCACCAGGTCCTCGGGCTGGACGTCGGGCTCGACGAGGTTCACGACGATCACGACGTCCGCGCAGGTCTGCCGCGCCACGTCGACCGGGAGGTTCCGGACCTGGCCGCCGTCGGAGAGGATGTACTGGTCCCAGACCACGGGTGCGAAAGCGCCGGGAATGGCCATGCTGGCGCGCATCGCCGTGGCGAGGTCGCCGTGGTCGAGCACCACCATCTTGCCCTTCAGCATGTCCGTGGCAACCGCCCGGTAGGGGATCGGCAGCTTGTTGAAGTCGGGCACCATGCGCGCCTGCGCAACGTAGCTGCGCAGCAGGTTGTCGATGCCGCTGGTGTTGGAGAAGCCGGCGGGCGAGACGATCGCGCCGTTCTTGACGCCGAGATCGAGGTCCGAGGCGGCCGCGGCCTCGAGGCGCTTCTGCTCGATGGGCTCGAGCGGCCGGCGTCCGACGCCACCGACGACCTCGTCCCAGTCGATGCCGCGGATGAACTTCTCGAGCTCGGCAGCCGGAAGACCCGCCGCATAGCCCGCACCGACCAGCGCACCCATGCTGGTGCCCGCGATGCAGTCGATCTGCACGCGCTGTTCCTCGAGCACCTTGATCACGCCGACGTGGGCGCCGCCCTTGGCGCCGCCGCCGGCGAGCACAAGGCCGACCCGGGGTCGTTGCGCCGGAGCCCCGGTCGCCGCCTGCCGGATCCGCCGCAGCCGAAGACACGACCGGCAGTGCCAGCACGCCGCACAGGCAGACGGCGAGTAACTTCATCCGCCGGCGCGAAGCAAGCGGAACCATCGCAATCTCCCAGGTAAGCGAGCGCTCCAACCACGGCGGCCCGCCGACCGGCGGGCGGCACACCGAATATGACCCACGGCCCGGTGCTGCGGGATGCCAGCATCACGTCGTGTCGGCTCGACAACTATACCCAGCCTTTCGAGGCGGGCGGAAATCGATTTGGAATGCTGCAGTCCGCATGAACTGCCTCGGGTGTCGATTGCAGTGCTGTTTGGACTCATCGACCTCGCGTCTGAGGTGGGCGACCGAGCCGAACGGAGCGCGGGCAAGGCGGGCAGCACCCGTCAAGGATGCGACGTTGGCCCGCCTGCCGTTCTCGACTCACGTCGTGCTGGCCGAAATTGCAAAGTGGATGGCCTGCAAGGCGCGGTAAGCTTCGCGGGCTGTCGATGCGCGTTGTCGAGAAGATGGATGAAGCCGACGCGATTCCATCCGGGCGCAACCGCGCGATGAGCCGCGAACCACCATCGAGGATCAGCCCGTGAAAGACATGTTGACCGGCCCGGTGATATCGCGACTGGTCGCGGCCGCAGCGATCGCAGCCGCGACGCTCGCGCTTGCGCTGTCCGCAACGGCCAGCGCGCAGGACGCGGGCGTCGACCCGGAGGCCGCGAAGATCCTGAAGCGCATGACGGACCACGTCGGCAAGCTGCAGCGCTTCGGCGTGGACACCGTCGGCACGGTGGAAGTGGTGCTCGTCTCCGGGCAGAAGCTCCAGTTCACGAGCGTCGCCCGGACCACGCTGCAGCGACCGAACAGGCTGCGCTCCGAGCGAATTGGCGATGTCGTCAGCCAGTCGTTCTATTACGACGGCCAAACGCTCACGATCTTCAATCCGGGAGACGGTTACTACGCGACCGTACCGGCCCCGGACACGATCGATGCGATGGTGGACTTCGCGCGCGACTCTCTGGATGTCATTGCGCCGGCCGGTGATCTGGTCACGACGGATGCGTACGACCGCCTCATGGCCGGCACGACGTCGGGATTCGTGGTCGGGCCCTCCGTCGTCGACGGCGTCCGCTGCGACCACCTCGCCTTCCGCAGCGGAGTCGTCGACTGGCAGATCTGGATCGAGACCGGCGACAAGCCGCTGCCGCGCAAGTACGTCATCACCTCCCTCGACGTGGCCCAGGCACCCCAGTTCGAGCTCCGGATGAGCAACTGGTCCACCGACACCGTCTTCACGGCCGAGCACTTCCAGTTCACGCCGCCGCCCGGCGCGAAGGCAGTCGGGTTCCTTCCGGTCGGAACATCAGGAGCGCGTCCATGATTTCATCGCGGAAGGCCATTGCGTGCGCCACGTCAGTCGTCGTCCTGTTCGGCGCTGGACTCGCGCCAGAGTCTCCGCTCGGATTGCAGCTCGTATCTGAGGCGCAGGCGATCGTCGGTGCGCCGCTGACGCCGGGCAGCGTGGCGGGAGTTGCACGCCGCACGACGCGCCGCACGGTGGCCGTGGTCGGCGCGGAGGAGGCCGCCGACGCCAGCGCCCAGCAGGCGGCCGTCGCGCAGCAACAGGCGGCGACGGCGCAGCAGCAGTCCGCGACTGCGGCCCAGCAGTCCGCGACGGCGCAGCAGCAGTCGGCGGCGGCCCAACAGCAGGCGGCGCCGGCCGCGCCGGCGTCGGGCCAGGCGTTGCCACTCGGCGCGGTCGTGCCATCGCTGCCGGCGGGTTGCTCGACGATGTCCAAGGACGGGGTCGAGTACCACAAGTGCGGCCCCAACTACTACCGGACGGCATTCCAGGGCAGCAACCTGGTCTACGTCACGGCACAGCCTTAGTCCCCGGAGGCGAGGAATGAACGTGCACATCGCAACCGGCCGTCACCGCCGGGACAGCCCGAGGCTGGCCTATCTGATCGCTGCTGCCGCGTCGCTTCTGGCAGCAGGGCCATCTGCCCATGCGCAGCAGGATGACGCGAAGACCATCCTCAAGGCGATGTCGGATTACGTGAGCAGCCAGCAGACGATTGCGATCACCTTCGACAGCGACATCGAGGTCATCACTCCGCAGCTCGAGAAGATTCAGTTCACCAACTCGGGCGACGTCCTGGTGAGTCGACCGGACAAGCTGGCCGCGCACCGGGTCGGCGGCTATGCCGACGTGGCACTGTACTTCGATGGCAAGACCGCCAGCGTCCATGGCAAGCACATCAACGGCTATGCCCAGTTCGCGGCCCCGGGCACCCTGGACCAGTTGTTCGAGGCGCTGCGGGCCGGCCATGGCGTCGCATTGCCGGGCGCCGACTTCCTCCTGTCGAACCCGTACGCCGCGCTCGTGGCCGACGTGATGGAAGCCAAGCACATTGGCCGCGGCGTCATCGATGGCGTGGAGTGCGAGCACCTCGCCTTCCGTAACTTCGATACGGACTGGCAGCTCTGGGTAGAGGTAGGTGACAAGCCCATCCCGCGCAAGGTGGTGATTACCAGCAAGACGCTGAACAGCGCGCCGCAATACACGTTCCGTGTCAAGAGCTGGAAGGCCGGCTTCGCGCCGCCGGCGGATGCGTTCAAGTTCACGCCGCCGGCCGGCGCGAACAGGCTCGATCCCAACAACCTGATCATGCTCGACGAACTGCCGCCGGACGCTCCGGCCGGAGGAAACCCATGAGCCGCTCCCTGCGCAGTTATTCGCTGATGATCGGCGTGGCGGCGGCCGCGTGGCTCTGCAATGGCCATGTCTCGCCGACCCAGATGAGCCTGGTGGCGACTGCGGAAGCGGTGGTCGGCGCGCCGGCGACACCGGTCAGTTATGCCGGCGTGGCGCGACGCTCGACCGTCGGTGTCGGAGCACCGGGCGTCGGTGTTGCGCCCGGAGTGGGAGTCGGTGCGCCGGGTGTCGGTGCCACGCCCGGAGTCGGAGTGGGCGCGCCTGGAGTGGGTGTTGCGCCTGGAGTTGGAGCGGGCGCGCCGGGAGTCAATACGCCGGCCAACCGGGGCGGACCCGTCAACCGGGTCGGTCGCCACTAACCGTCTCGGTACTCGGCGCCGGCCTCGTCGGCCCAGTCACCGGCCTGGCAGACCGACGCCCTGCATTTCGACGAACAGCCACCCGTCCCTTGCTGCTGGAAGACAGTCGCCGAGCGCATGTAGCTGTCGGATTGGATTGATCTTTCGTGACATGGTCGCGATGATTCGCGACATGATCCCGAACGCTTCCGGCACACCGACTCCGGTGTTCCAGCGCACGCGCGGCACGCCCGTCCCGCGCTCCCATCTCACGGCGCTGCGAGGCCTGCCCGAGATCCTCGAGCAGTTCGACGTGCCGAGCGAGCCGATCCTCCGGGCCGCCGGATTGACGCGCGCCGACCTTGAAGACCCTGAGCGCACCGCGTCGTTCGTCGATCTGGACCGGCTGATCGGCACCTGTGTCCGCCGCACGAAGTGCACGCACCTCGGACTGCTTATGAGCCGACACGTGAATCTGCAGACGTTCGGCATCGCGGGGCGGCTGGCACTCAACGCTCCGTCCGTGGGCGCTGCGCTGCAGGACCTCGCTGCCTACTTCGTGCTCCACGACAGTGGCGGCGTGCCGAACGTCGCGATCCACGACGGCAGCGCGACCTTCGCCTACGGCATTCATGCGCCGGGCGTGCGCAACTCGGAACAGGTCTACGACCTGTCGGTCGGCGCCATGGTCAACATCATGCGCCAGCTGTGTGGACCCAGGTGGCAGCCCGATGTGCTGCTGCTGCCGCGCAAGCGACCGCCCGACCTGCGTCCCTACCGCGAGATCCTTGCCGCGCCGCTGCGCTTCGACTCCGTGCAGGCCGCGCTGGTGTTTCCGGCGGCATGGCTGTCGCGGCCCGTGGCCAACTCCGACCCGCTGCTGCACGACGCGCTCGCAGATCGCGCCAAGGCTGCGCTCGCCGGGCAGGACCCGCTGCTGCACGCGGACGTCCGACGCACGATCCGGCTGCTGCTGACGGGCGGCGACTGCTCGCGGACCGAGGTCGCGCGGCGCCTCGGGATGCACGAACGGACGTTCGGGCGCCGACTGCAGGAGACCGGCACGACCTTCCAGATGCTGCTCGACGAGGCGCGCCTGGCGCTGGCTCAGCAGCTTCTGCACGACACCCGCCTGCCGATTGCGCGCGTGTCCGCGGCGCTCGGCTACTCCGACCCGACGGTGTTCACGCGCGCGTTCCGCCGCTGGACCGGCCAGACGCCGCGCGGATTCCGCGCACCGATCGCGACGCCGGACTGACCCGAACGCGGCGGCGCGTCAGCGCGTGCGGCGGGCTTTCGCGAGGATGCTGCCGGGCGCAGCCAGGACGCCGCAGGAGCGCACCCGAACCTCGCCGATCCGGTACACACTTGGCGACTGAACCCGAGGAGGTCGAGCCATGAAGAACGAGCGCCTGCCCGATGTCAGGAAACGCCTGAACGAAGAAATGCACAAGTTCCTGCTGATCAGCGCCTACCTCTACGTCTGCTTCGGCGCCCTGCTGCTCTACAAGGCCGCGCTCCAGAGTGGATCGGGAGTGCACACGCTGACGCTCGGCTTTGCGGCCGGCAAAGCGATGATCCTCGCCAAGTTCGTGCTGCTCGGCGAGGCCGCGCGAATCGGGGCGCGCCGGGAATCGCGCAGCCTGATGCACCTGATCGCACGCCGGGCCGTGCTGTTCATGGCGCTGCTGGTCGCGCTGACGATCGTCGAGGAGATCCTGATCGGCCGGGTGCACGGCCATTCGTTGGCGCAGACGCTGACGGACATCCGCGAGAGGTCGCTGCCCGAGATCCTGGCGATGTGCCTGCTGCTGCTGCTGATCCTGGTGCCGCTGGTAACGACCATCGAGTTGAACCGCGTGCTCGGCAGCGGCGGGCTGCGACGCGTGCTGCTCGGGTCACCGGCCACCGGGAGCGGCGCCGGACCGGAGAGATGACGGATGCGGAGACTCGGGTCCCCGCGCTCACCCGGCGTCGGGCCGTGCCGGCGACTTGAACCACGCATCCGGCGGCACGACCTTCGGTTGCTCGGGATCCGCCTCGTAGCGCGGCGACATGATCTGCACGCCGTGCTCGTTGAACACGTCCTGGATGCTGGCGTGCAGACCATCGAGCACCGCCGGCCGTGTCGCGGGCTCGCCGATGCCGACCACGACGGTGTACTCCACGGCGTAGTCGAGCAGCGCCGTCTGCAGGATGCGCGGCGGCGGGTCACGAAGGATGCCGTCGGTTCGCCCGGCCGCCTGCGCCAGCATGGCGTGGACCTGTCGCCACGGCGTGTCGTAGCCGATCGTGATGGCGGTCGTCACCTTGACGCCGCCCTCGTCCTTGTAGCGCGAGTAGTTGCGCGTCACGTTGCTCACGATCACCGCGTTCGGGATCGTGACGTTCTCGCGCCGCAGGGTCTCGATCTGCGTGGTCAGGAAGCCGATCGAGCGCACGGTGCCTTCCGTGTCGCCGACCTTGACGAACTCGCCCGGGCGGAATGAGCGGGTGTACATGAGCATCAGGCCGCTGACGACCTGGTTCACGACGCCCGAGGAGCCGATGGACAGCATCAGACCGACGAACACGCCGATGCCCTTGAAGGCCTGGCTGTCGCTGCCCGGGATGTAGGGATAAGCCGCGACCAGTGCCAGCAGCCAGATGCCGGCGGACACCAGCCGACCGGTCGGCCTGGCCGTGGTCTCGTCGACCCACGGCACGTGCACGCGCCCCTGCTCCACGCCGGCGAAGATCGTCCGCAGGATGCGCACGAAGAACCGCGCGATGAAGAAGATGATCAGTACGAACAGCAGCCCGGGCACGGCCTCCAGGGCCTTCAGGACGAACTCGCCCAGCGCATGCAGCAGGTTGGCGAGCAGTGTCTCGCCCCAGGGCCGCGTGTACGGGAACTGCTTGAGGACCACGCCCAGCCACTCGTAGGCCAGCAGGAAGCCCACCAGCACGGCCAGCAGCCGGATCGGCGCGACGGCGAGTTTCCCGAGCCCCAGCTGGAGCGTGGCCTGCCGCCCCAGTGACTGCTCGAAGCGGGCGGCCCGGCGCTCGGCGAGGGCGGCGATCCGTCGCGCAGCCCAGCGGTAGCCGCGCACGAGCAGCCAGAGCAGGCCGGCCAGCACGGCCGTCGCCAGCAGGGACGCCACAACGGCCGAGATGATCGCGCGCGAATCGCGGGCCTCGCGCATCTCGTCGAGGGCTCGCTGCAGGTTGCCGGCCGCGCGCTCGGACACCTCCGTCGGCGTTTCGCCCACTTCGGCGTCCACGTCGGTGCCGAGCACGCGGAAGACCAGGCCGCCGTCGACCAGCACCGCGACGCCTCCCTCGATCTTCCGGGTCGTGACCACCATCGGCCCGCCCTTCTCGACGACCGCGGAGATGCGCTCCTCGACGGCTTGCGCGCGCTCGGCCGGAGTGGCACCGAAGAACCCGGCGCGCAGCGTGACGATGTGCCGGTTGGCGATCTCGAGGTCGGCGGCGTCGGCCGTCGCAACCCCCGTTGCGGCTTCGGACGAGGCGTCTGCCAGGGTCCGGCCCGGCGGGACGGTCGCGGGGCTGGCCGGCGCCGCGACCGTCGCCGAGGACAGTGCACACAGCAGCGCGGCGGCGACGCCGGGCACGAGGCCGCGTAGACGGCGATGCCACCACGCGAAAGGCGGGCGAGTCTCGGGGCTGGGATGCATTGGGGCCGTCCGGAGTGCCGACGACCACGAGTCTAGCGGCGTCGCGCCGCGGCGCACAGCGGCGGCCACGAACGGCTCTGCGAGGCTGCCGCTGTCGCGCGCATCGCCGAGTGTCGCCCTGTGCGTCAGGCGGCGCGGGATGCAGTCCGAGAGCTTCACCGTGCTGTGTCGGTCGCGATGAAGCGGGCGCGCATTGGGACGGCGATCATCGACGGCAGCCGCTGGCACGATCGACGTGGAAAGCAGCTAGTATTCGCGCCGGGCAATCTCGCATTGGAGTACGAACGTGAGGCAGCAAAGAACTCGTTGCGCCGGGGCACTGGGTGCGATCGCGGCGCTCGCCGCGGTGGCGGCGCCGTCCGTGTCGCAGGCCGAAGGCACCTCGGACGACTGGCAATTCGCCGTGACCGTCTACGGGTGGCTTCCTGCGATCGACGGCGACCTCGCGGTCCCGGCCGACAACGGCGTCTCGGTCGGCGTCAATATGAGCGACATCCTCGACGCGCTCAACTTCACCTTCATGGGAATGTTCGAGGCCGACAAGGGCCGCTGGGGGATCGGGACCGACCTCATCTACCTCGACCTCGGCGCCTCCAAGAACAAGGCCAAGGATTTCACGATCGGCGGAGTGGAACTGCCGGCCACGGCCACTGCCAAGGTCGACCTCGACATCACCGGCTGGCTCTGGACCGTCGAGGGCACGTACCTCGTCATCGACGAGCCCAGCCATCCGATGAAGCTGCTGGCCGGCGCACGCATGCTGAACCTGGGCACCGACGTGAAATGGCGCATCGACGGAGACATCACCGGCATTCCACTGCCGGGACGCAATGGTAGTGCCGATGTCAGCGACACCATCTGGGATGCGATCGTCGGCCTCAAGGGTCGTGTGAACTTCGGCGACGAAGGCAAGTGGTTCGTGCCCTACTACGTCGACGTCGGCACCGGCGACTCCGATCTCACGTGGCAGGGCATGACGGGCCTCGGGTACGCCTTCGGCTGGGGCGACCTCGTTGGCGTATGGCGCTACCTCGACTACGACTCGCCCTCGGACAACGTCGACAGCATCTCGTTCAACGGCGCGGCCGTGGGCGTGACCTTCCGTTTCTAGCCGGTACCCGGATCCTGCAGTCCCCCACCCCACCCACCCGAGGTGAACATGCATCGTACGATTGAAATCCGGCCGGCCCGCATCGCCGGCTGCCTCGCCGCAGTCATGCTCCTCGCCGGCGCACCCGCGTTCGCCGCCGGCGATCCGCCGCCGGAGGTGAGCAAGGACGGGCTGCAACTCGTGAAGAAGACCGACCAGCGGCTCGTGTACCTGAAGCCCGGGGCGACCTTCTCGCAGTACGACAAGGTCATGATCCTCGACTGCTACGTCGAGTTCGCGAAGAACTGGGAGAAGGACTTCAACGACAGCGCCGTCGGGCTCCAGGACCGAGTCACCGACGACGACGTGCAGCGAATGAAGACCGAGCTGGCTGCGGAGTTCAAGAAGGTTTTCACCGACGAGTTGCAGAACAAGGGCGGCTACCAGGTCGTGGACACGGCCGCTCCCGACGTGCTGCTGCTGCGGCCGGCGCTCATCAACGTCAAGGTCAACGCGCCGGACCTCATGACCCCGGGCGTCGTCGCAACGGTCGCGAACTCCGCAGGGCAGATGACGCTGTACCTCGAACTGTGGGACTCGGCCACGAGCACGATCCTCGCCCGGGTGATGGACGCCGAGGCCGACCGGGGCGGCTTCGCCCAGGTCTCCAACAGCGTCACCAACAAGGTCGCGGCCGACCGCATCCTGCAGAGTTGGGCCGAGGATCTTCGCAAGCGCCTCGACGCGGTGCGCGCCACACCCGCGGGTTCTTGAGGTTGCGGGCAGGCGCAGGTCGGCTGCGTCGGCCAGGACGGACATCCGCGGGACAGGTACAGAAAAGGGGGCAGCTCACGCTGCCCCCTTGTCGTTGCGGCCGACCGCGCGGGCCGGTGCCCGCACGGCGCAGCGCCTCTGGCGCGCCTAGTCCCTGGCGGCCTGCGCCTTCATCGCCGCCTCCAGCTTCTCGATGTCGGCCGGCGACAACTGCGGCCGGTCCACCTTGATCGTCAGCTTGTTGAGCTTGGCGGTCAGCGGGAACGGCGGCTGGTAGTCGGCGTCGTTCACGCCGGTGAGCGTGTCCGAACCGATGTCGAAGGCCTCATCCCACTGCAGGATCATCGGCAGCGTGCGCTCCATCCCCTGCGTGGCGACGACCTTGCCGTCCACCTTCAACGTGCCGGTGCCGGGCTGGCCGAGTCCGCTGAAGTCGTTGAAGGCCAGCGTGCCGGCACCCTTCCCCGTGTACACGAAGTCGAACTCCACCGTGTGACGGCCGGGCGTCAGTGCATCGGCGCCCTCCCACCTGATGCGCTTCAGATCCACCATGTTCCACAGGAACACCGGCTTGCCCTTCAGCAGATAGAAGCCGTAGCCGGCAAAGCGTCCGCCCGAGGTCAGGATCATGCCCTCGGCGCCGCCCTGCGGCACGTCGATGTCTGCGGTGATGGTGTATGAGGCATTCAGGATGCTCGGCGAGTCGCCCTGCGGCAGGCCGGTCATCGGACGCGTGTACACGAACTCGGTGCGCCCGGCCGTGATGTTCGGACGCGGCGCTACGATGCGCGCAGCGACCGAGGCGTCCATCGGGAAGACCTGGTGTTTCCTGGCCTCGGCGATGAACATCTCCTTCATCTCCCTGACCTTCTGCGGGTTCTTTGCCGCGACGTCGGTGGTCTGGTTGAAGTCCTCGTTGAGGTTGTAGAGCTCGAGCAGCTGGTTGTTCAGCGGATCGGGATTCGCGGGACCGAAGGCCATCCACGGGGCGCGGTTGACCTTGGTGCTCAGGAACCAGCCGTCGTGGTACAGGGCCCACTGGCCCATCATCTCGAAGTACTGAGTCGTGTGCCTCGACGGCGCCATGCCTGCGGTCGCATCGAACGTGTATGCGAAGCTGGTGCCCTCGATCGGCGCCTGCCTGATGCCGTCGATCATTTCGGGCGCGCGGATCCCGGCGGCCTCGAGAATGGTCGGCACGACGTCGATCACGTGCACGAACTGCTGCCGCAGGCCACCCTTTTCCTTGATGCGTGCCGGCCACGACACCACCATGTTCTGGTTGACGCCGCCGAGCTGCGAGGCGTTCTGCTTGAACCACGAGAACGGCGTGTCGAAGGCCCACGACCAGCCGGCCGACATGTGGTTGTAGGTTTGCTCGGTGCCCCAGACGTCATAGAACTTCATCTGCACTTCGACGGGCATCTCACTGACGCCGTTGAACCACGCGACCTCGTTCGGCGTGCCGAGCGGCCCACCCTCGGCGCTCGTGCCGTTGTCGCCGTTGATGTAGATGATCAACGTGTTGTCGAACCTGCCGAGGTCCTCGAAGGCCTGGACCACGCGCCCGATCTCGTGGTCGCTGTAGGCGGCGTACGCGGCGAACACCTCCACCTGGCGGATGAAGAGTTTCTTCTCGTCGGGCGTGAGCTGGTCCCAGGGCTTGAGGATGTCCTTCGGCCACGGCGGCAGCGTGGCGTCCTTCGGAACCACGCCGAGCCGCTTCTGGTTCGCGAAGATGCGTTCGCGCAGCTTCTCGTAGCCGTCGTCGAACAGGTGCATCGCGCTGATCCTGTCGACCCACTCCTTGGTCGGGTGGTGCGGCGCGTGCGTCGCGCCCGGCGCGTACTTGATGAAGATCGGCTTCGAGGGATCGATCTGGTGCATCCGTGTCATGTAGTCGATGGCGTCGTCGGCCATCCCGGTGACCAGGTTCCAGCCCGGCTTGCCCTGGAACGGATAGATCTGCGTGGTGTTGCGGAACAGGTTCGGCTGCCACTGATTGGCGTCGCCGCCGACGAAGCCGTAGAAGTATTCGAAGCCCATGCCGGTCGGCCACTGGTCGAACGGCCCGACCTGGCTCGCCGCGAAGGCCGGCGTGTTGTGGTTCTTGCCGAACCACGAGGTCGCGTAGCCGTTGTCGAGCAGGATCCGGCCTATCGTCGCCTTGTCCCTGGCGATGATGCTGTTGTAGCCCGGGAAGCCCGTGGACTGTTCGGAGACCACGCCGAAGCCCGCGGAATGATGGTTCCGTCCCGTGATCAGCGCGGCGCGCGTGGGCGAGCACAGCGCAGTCGAGAACATGCGGTTGTAGCGCAGGCCCTCGTTCGCAATGCGGTCCATCGTCGGCGTCGGGATCACGCCGCCGAAGGTGCTCGGCACGCCGAAGCCTGCGTCGTCGGTGATGATCAGCAGCACGTTGGGCGCACCCTTGGGCGGCACGATGCGCGGCGCCCACCAGGGCTTCGACTGCAATGCGCCATCCTTGATGACGCCGCCGAACTTCGGGTCGGGTGCCGGGAGTTGCGTCGCGGGTATGGTCGTCGTGGCGCTGGGCGAGCCCAGCGTGCCGGTGACCTGCTGGGCGAACACCGACGGTACCGCGGTTCCAACCACGACAGACGCCGCGAGCAGTAATGAGTTGCGAATGCTCCGCATGGAGGATCTCCCAGGTGAGTGCATCGGATCAGCCCACGCAGACCCGCATGGTCGCGTCGCCTCGGGCCGGGCACGGATGCTAACTGCCGGCGCCGCCGATGGCCATCGCCCCGTGAAATCGCCTCGGCAAGCGAACAGCCGATCCGATGATTCGCGACAATTTGGGCGCGGATCGCGACAGGCCTGCGGTGTTGGGGCCGACCCTCAGTCCGCGGCCTTGCGCACGTGGGCGCGATACAGGGCTGGCGTGACCGAATGGGCGGAGCGGAAGCTCGCCGTCAGGTGGCTCTGCGAGCTGAAGCCGCACTCCTCCGCAATCCGGGAGATGGGCAGGTTCGACTGGGTCAGCAGCTTGCGGGCCAGGTCGAGCCGCGCCGCCAGCACGTACTGGTGCGGCGGGACGCCCGTGGCCTCGCGAAAGATCCGCGAGAAATGCGCCAGGCTGACCTCCGCAAGCCGCGCGAGGCGCGCCGCCGACAAGTCGCCGGCCAGGCTGGTGTGAATGTGGTTGAGGACCGCCTGCAGCCGCGAGAAGTGCACGTGGCGGGGATTGATGCCGCGCGTGCTCGCCGTCACCAGGGCGCGGAACGCCTGCTCGAGCACGACTCCGGCGAGCCGCTCCATGAATCCTGCGTCCGCCGCGTGCGCCTTCTGCAATTCGCCCGCGAGCTCGAAGGCCGCGGAGCCGACCAACGGGTCGCGGAACTGCAGCGGGTCCTCGCGTGACTCGCAGAGCAACCGCAGCGACTGCATCGCGTTGCTCGGCGGATCGAGGAAATAGAAGACGGCGAAATCCACCGCGCCCGAGTAATGCCAGTGCGTAGCGACCCGGGCCGGGATCAGCAGGGAGACCGATGGCAGATTCATGCTGCGCCAGTGGTCCGGCTCGCCCTCCTGGACACGGCCGCCGCCGAACTGCACCACGAGCGCCGTCGCCTCCAGCCCCGGCACCGTCCGCTCGCTGTGCTGGTAGACGTAGCGTTCCACAAATAGAGGCGTCGAACCGGGAACCCGGCCGGCCACGATCGGCTCGTGGCCGAGCTGCCTGCGCACCGTGAACCAGACCGGCCCCGCCATCGCGCCCCTCTCCGGGAGGGTGGTGAATGATTTCTGACAAAAATACGCCCGATCCCTGAAAGGCGCCATCCGGCCACTGGGCCACAATCCCGCGACACAGAACGCATTTCGGGGAGAGGGCAGCATGATCAAGCTCAAGTCGAAGGTGACTCTGCCGGCGGCCGGCCTGTCAGGATTCGAGACGCCGCTCACCGAGGAAGAGGCCGCCGTGCAGGCGGGGGTGCACCGCTTCGCCCGCGAAGTGCTGCGGCCGCTCGGCGCCGAACTCGACATGATGACCGCCGAGGCAGTGATCGCTCCTGGCTCGCCCTACTACGGCGTGTTCGCGGAGTACGCGAAGCTCGGTCTCGACCCGACGATGCTCGCCGAACTGCCGCCGGAGACCGCGATTCGCATGGAGTCGCTGATCGGCGAGGAACTCGGCTGGGGCGACGCAGGCCTCGGCGTGAGCCTCGCGGTGGCGGGCTTCCCGCTGCTGATGGCGGCGGCGATGGGCAGGCAGGATCTCGTCGAGCTCTGCCAGGGCCGCATCGGCTGCTGGATGATCACGCACCCCGACAAGGGCGGCGACGTGACGCTGGTGGACATCCGCCCCGAGTGGCCCGATGGTCAGCCCGGCAACAAGGGCAACATGTGGGGACGCGTGCAGGGCGACGAAGTCGTCATCAACGGCCAGTGCTCGGCTTGGGTCTCCAACGGCGCGGTCGCGCAGGTCGCGCTCGGCTACCTGAGCGCCGAATACGAGGATGGCTTCTACGGTCCCGACGGCAACCCCTACGGCATGGCCGTGGTCATCCCGCTCGACCTGCCGGGCGTCTCCAAGGGCAAGCCGCTCGACAAGATCGGCCAGCGGTCGCTGCCGCAGGGCGAGATCTACTTCGACGGCGTGCGCGTGCCGAAGCGCTTCGCGATCGCCCTCAAGGACGAGTACTACGGCAATATGACCTCGGCGTGGTCCTATGCGGGCACGCACATGGCGCAGCTCTTCACCGGTGTCGCCCGTGCCGCGTTCGAGCTGGCGCTGCAGTACGTCCACGAGCGCAAGCAGGGCGGCAGGAAGCTCATCGAGCACCAGCTCACGCGCTACCGCGTCGGCGAGATGCTGCGCCGCGTGGAACTCTGCCGCTCGGTGGCGCGCCGCTCGCTCGCCTACGCGCGCCTCTCGCCGCTCACCCACCCGTACGTCACCGCGGCCGGCAAGGTCACGGTGACGCAGGAAGCGATGAAGGTCGTGGACGAGGCGTTCCAGCTGTTCGGCGGGGCGGGCACGTCGCGCGAGTACCCGATCGAGAAGCTTTTCCGCGACGCGCGCGCGGCCCTGATCGAGGACGGCGAGAACACGATCCTGACGACCCGCCTCGGCATCCTCGCCCAGCAGCTCTACGCGGAAGGCTGGTCGCAGAACTGACCGCGCCCCACCGACAACCCAAAACACGGAATCCAGGAGAGAACCCATGGCCAAGTACCCCGTCGTCGTCTATGGCGCGAGCGGCTACACCGGCATGCTGATCATGGACTGGCTGATCGACCAGCAGATCCCCTTCACCGCGGTCGGACGCAGCGCGAAGCGCGTGCAGGAGATGATGGCCGAGCGGGTGGTGCGCCTCGAGTCGGCCACCTACGAGATCGTCGAGACCGAGCACACCGTCGAGGCGCTCGCGAAGGTCTTCAAGGGCGCCCGGGTCGTGTGCAACACGGTCGGCCCGTTCGTGCAGTACGGCGCGGTGGCCGTCGAGGCGGCGCTGAAGGCAGGTTGCCACTGCATCGATACCACCGGCGAGCAGTCCTACATCCTCGACGTGCGCGATCGCTTCGGCGAGGCGTACCGCCAGGCGGGGCTGCTGCTCGCGCCCTCGACCGCCTACATGTACACGTTCGCCGAGATCGCGGCCGAACTGGCGCTCGAGACGCAGGGCATCGATTGCCTGGAGACCGCGACGCTGTGCCGCGGCACGCGCTTCGTCGCCGCCGGCGTGACGGTGGGCTCCACGGCCTCGATCTTCGGCATGGCGCGCGTCAAGCAGCACTACCTCTGGGAGAAGCAGCTTGTCGAGCATCCGGTGACGGCGAGCTTCAACGTCGTCGATCCGAGCTTCATGCAGCCGGTCTTCTCGCTGCCGTGGAGCGGCACCTCGCTGCCCGTGTTCTACCAGCACGACGCGCGCGTGCGCAGCTGCATCTCCGCGGTCGGCTTCTACGACAACAACGTGATGCAGCTCGCGCACGGCTTCTTCCAGAAGTGGGACGCCGAGTTCAAGCACCTGCCGGCGGAGCACCAGGACGCCGTGCTCAAGGCCGCCGTCGAGTCCACCACGCCGAGCATGCCGCCGCGCGAGCGGACGACGATGGTGCGCACGGTGGACTTCGCGATCGGTCGTGGCCAGCTCGCAGCGGTGCGTGCCACGGTCCACGGCGTCACGGCGTACATTTCGACCGGCGCGCTGCAGGCCGCCGCCGTGATCAAGCTGCTCGACGGCGAGACCAACAAGGTCGGCTTCGCTTCCGCGTGCAAGGCGTTCGGCCACCGCTACCTGCTCGGCTTCCTCGAGCAGCGCGGCCTGGCCCGCGCCACGGTCACGCAGCTCTGATCAGTCGAGGACTGCACGCAGCGCCCTGCCCGGGCGCGGCGTGCGAGCACGGGGAGACGCAATGGCGATCATCGACTTCTTCGACCGCGGCTGGCGCGCCAACCCGCAGGGCGTCGCCTACATCCAGGACGACCGCCGCTACACGTTCCAGGAGGTCGGCGAGCTCTCCTGCCGCATCGCGAACGGCCTGCTCGCGCTCGGACTGCCGAAGGAAACCAAGGGCGCGATCTGGGCCACCAACGACGTCATGGCCTGGACCTGCACGCTCGGCCTGTGGCGCGCCAACATGTGCTGGATACCCGTCGGCGCCCGCAATCCCGCGGAGGAGAACCAGTACGTCCTCGAGGCATTCGACTGCGAGGTGCTGTTCTTCCAGAAGTGCTTTGCACCGGCAGTCGCCGGGCTCCGGGCGCGGCTGCCGAAGATCAGGCTGTGGATCTGCATCGACGACGAACTGCCGGACTTCCCCGGTGCCCGGTCGCTGACGGGCTGGGTCAGGGACCAGCCGGCGACGCGGCCCGAGGTGGCGGTGGACATGGACGACGTCGTCATGCTGTCGGCGACCGGCGGCACCACGGGCATGCCGAAGGGCGTGATGAACACCCATCGCAGCGCGCAGACGTTCTGCGCGCACTTCATGATCGGGTGTCCTTACGGGGCAGACGAGCGGCCGGTGAATCTCGCGGCGGCCCCGATGACCCACACCGCCGGGCTGCTGTCCGTGCCGTGCACCGCGCGTGGCGGCACGGTCGTGGTCGTCACCAAGCCCGATCCTGCGCTGCTGCTCGCCGCCATCGCGAAGTACCGGGTCACGGAGTTCTTCCTGCCGCCGACGGTCATCTACCGCCTGCTCGACATCCCGGATCTCGGCACGAAGGCGGACTTCTCCTCGCTGAAGTACTTCATGTACGGCGCGGCGCCGATGTCGGTCGAGAAGCTCAGGCAGGCGATCGAGGTGATCGGCCCGGTGATGATGGGCGGCTACGGCCAGACCGAGGCGCCCGCGGCGATCTCCTACCTGCCGCCGGGCGAGCACTTCAAGGACCGCAAGGTCGCCTCCGACGAGCGGCTGTCGTCGGTCGGCCGCCCCAACCCGCTGATCCGCGTCGAGATCATGAACGACGCCAACGCGATCCTGCCCCAGGGCGAGACCGGCGAGATCTGCGTGCGCGGCGACCTCGTGATGAAGGGCTACTACAAGGCGCCCGAGAAGACCGCCGAGACCATCGTGGACGGCTGGCTGCACACCGGCGACGTCGGCCACATCGACGCCGACGGCTACCTGCACATCACCGACCGCAAGAAGGACATGATCATCTCGGGAGGCTTCAACGTGTACCCGAGCGAGGTCGAGCAGGTGATCTGGAGCCACCCGGCGGTGCAGGACTGCGCGGTGATCGGCGTGCCCGATGCGACGTGGGGCGAGAGCGTCAAGGCGGTCGTCGAACTGAACGCGGGACAGCAGGCGAGCGCCGACGAACTCATTGCTTTGTGCAAGGAGAAGCTGGGCTCGGTGAAGGCCCCGAAGTCCGTCGATTTCGTCGACTCCCTGCCGCGCAGCCCGGTGGGCAAGGTGCTCAAGAAGGACCTTCGGGCAAGGTACTGGCAGGACGCGACGCGCAGGATCTGAACGTTCGAAAGGCGAGGACAGGACATGAGCATTTACTCCGGCAAGGTGGCCGTCGTCACCGGCGCGGCCTCGGGCATCGGCCGTGCACTGGCGCAGCAACTCGCTGCCAGGGGCGCGCGGCTCGCGATCTCGGATATCAATGCCGCGGGCCTGGCGGAGACCCTGAAGTCCCTGCCGGCGGGCGCCGATGCACGCAGCTACGTGGTCGACGCCTCGAGCCGCGAGGCCGTCTTCGCGCACGCCGGGGACGTGCGGCGCGATTTCGGCACGGCGCACTTCGTGATCAACAACGCCGGAGCCACCGTGATCGGCACGGTCGCGCACCTGAGCATCGAAGAGATCGAGTGGCAGTTGGGCATCAACCTGTGGGGCCCGATCTACGGCACGAAGGCCTTCCTGCCCATGATGCTGGCGCAGCGCGAAGGCTGCATCGTCAACATCTCGAGCGTCTTCGGCCTGGTCGGCTTCCCGCTGCAGTCCGCCTACAACATCTCGAAGTTCGGCGTGCGTGGCCTGACCGAGTGCCTGTGGAGCGAACTCGAGGGCACCGGCGTCCGCGCCGTGTGCGTGCACCCGGGGGGCATCCGGACCAACATCGAGAAGGCCGGGCGCCGGGCCGCAGCCGCCGGTGCCGAAGAGGCGGCGTTCGAAGGCCTGGCCGAAAAGATGCTGGTGACGCCGCCCGAGGACTGCGCGGCCGACATCGTCGCCGGCATCGAGCGTGGCAAGCGGCGCATCCTCACCGGCAGCAAGTCGAGCACGCTGTACTGGCTGAGCCGCCTGATGCCCAACGCATACCCGACGCTGCTCAGGCTGATCGCCAAGTAGCAGGACGGCACCCGCATCCCGGCCTTCAGGAGACACCGTGAGCCAGATCTACATCGCCGGCATCGCCATGACGGTGTTCGGCCGCCACCCCGAGCGCAGCCTCGAGGACCTCGCTGGCGAAGCGCTGCGGGACTCCCTGAAGGATGCCGGCTGCAGCGCGGCCGACATCGGAGTTGCCTACTACTCGGGCATGACCAACGGCCCGCTGCAGGGACAGATTTCGATCCCCGGACAGGTCGTCTTCAGCAAGATCGGCATCGAGGGCATCCCGGTCTTCAACGTCGAGAACGCCTGCGCCTCGGGCAGTTCGGCCGTCTACCTCGCCGTGCAGAGCCTCAAGGCCGGCACCGCCGACGTGGCGCTCGCCCTCGGCGCCGAGAAGATGAACGTTCCCGACAAGGCGAAGGCGTTCTCGATCTTCGAGGCCGGCTGGGACGTTGCGCGGGCCGAGGAGAACTACCAGATGCTGACGAAGATGGGCGAAGGCGTCACGCCGCCGCCCGGCTCCGAGTCCGACAGACCCTACAGCAAGTTCATGGCCATCTACGCGGCGTTCTGCCGCTGGCACATGAAGACCTACGGCACGACGCAGCGGCAGATCGCGGCCGTGTGCGCCAAGAATCACCAGCACTCGGTGCACAACCCGTACTCGCAGTTCCGCAAGCCCTTCACGATCGAAGAGGTGCTCGCGGCGCCGCCGATCACCTACCCGATCACGCTGCCGATGTGCGCACCCCTGTCGGACGGCGCGGCCGCCGCGATCCTGTGCACCGAGGACGGCCTGAAGCGCATCGGCGCCGACCGCAACCGCTGCATCCGGGTCGCCGCCAGCGTCGTCCGCAGCTTCACCCATCGCCGCATGGACGAGCCGGAGAAGAACATCAGCCGGCTCGCGGCGCTGCAGGCCTACGCGGCCGCGGGCCTCGGGCCGCAGGACATGGACGTCGCGGAGGTGCACGACGCCTCCGCGATGGGCGAGATCCTGCAGGCCGAGAACCTCGGATTCGTGCCACCGGGCGGCGGCGGCCCGGCCGCGGAACGCGGCGAATTCACGCTCGGCGGCCGGATCCCGATCAATCCGTCGGGCGGCCTCGAGTCCAAGGGCCATCCGCTCGGCGCCACGGGCATCGGCCAGTTGTTCGAGCTCGTCACGCAGTTGCGCGGCGAGGCGGGCGCGCGACAGGTCGCGGGCGCGCGCCACGCGATCCAGGAGAATGGCGGCGGCCTGCAGGGTGTCGAGGAAGCCGCCGTCGCGGTTCACATCCTGAGCCGGTGAGGGGAGCCCGATGAGCAAGCCGATCCCGCCGCTCGACCTGATGTGGCTGATCATGGAGACGCAGGCGAGCCCGACGCACGTCGGTGCGCTGCTGCTGTTCGAGAAGCCCAAGGGCCGCCCGCAGGTCGTCCGCGAGATCGTGGAGGCCTACCGCTCCTGCGAGCCGACGCCGCCGTTCAGCTACCTGCCCGAGATGGGCGGCGCCGGCATGCCGCACTTCCGGGAGACGACGACCTATGACCCGCACTACCACGTGCAGCACATCGCGCTGCCGCCGGGCGCCTCCTACGACGACCTGCTGCGACTCGTCGCCGATCTCCACGAGCCGATGCTGGACCGCGGACGGCCACTGTTCCGCGACTGGCTGATCGACGGAGTGCCGGGCAACCGCTTCGCCCTGTACGCGAAGGTGCACCACGCCATCGTCGACGGCGTGTCGGGAACGAAACGCCTCTATGCCAGCCTTGGTCCGAGCCCGCGGCACTCGATCCCGGCGCCCGCATTCGCCGCGGAGGTTCCGGTGCGCAAGCCCCGGCCGCCGAAAGCGCTGCTGGATCGGCTCGCCGACGCCGGCCTGTCCGCCGGCCGGCAGACGCTCGCCCTGCGGGACGTCTCCCTCGGCGCGCTCAGGAAGGGACTCGCCTCGCTGCTCGGCTCCGACCCGGTGGGCAGCATGCCGTTCTCGGCCCACCACGCGCCGACCAACGATCCGCTGCAGATGGCGCGCTCGCTCGCGACGCTGACGCTGCCGCTCGAGGAGATGCGCGCGGTCGCGCACCGTTTCTCGGCGACGCTGAACGACCTCGCGGTCACCCTCGTGGACGAGGGCCTGCACCGCTACCTGCGTCAGACGGGCCGCGCGTTTCCGCACCGCATCGTGGCCATGTGCCCCATGTCGCTGCGCGATGAGGGCGACACGGCGGCGGGAACCAAAGCGTCGGCGATGTTCGTGCACCTCGGCGAGCACGAGGCGACCGTCGTCGAGCGGATCGGCGAGGTCGTGGCGGCCATGCGCACCGCCAAGGAGGAACTGCGCTCCATGTCGAAGGACGCGGCGATGGTGTACGCGGTCGCCGCGCTCGGCGTGGCCGAGTTGAACTCGGCGACCCGCGTCGACCGCGTGGCACGGCCGCTCGCGAACATCGTGATCTCGAACGTGCCGGGCGCGCGCGAGAAGATGTACCTCAACGGCGCGCTGCTCGCCGGCGTCTACCCGGTGTCCGCCATCGCCGCATCCGTCGGCCTGAACGCCACCCTGACCTCCTATCACGATCGCATGGACTTCGGCTTCGTCGGCAACGGCGCGAGCATGTACGACCTGCCGGCGCTGGCGCGCCACGTGGAGGCGGCCTACCGGGAATTGAAATCCCGCGCGCCGAAGCGGCGTGCGGCGCGCAGTCGTGCCGCACGCCGCAACAGTCCCGGGGGTTGATCGGCTTGCTTCGCAATCGTTGCTCCGGTGGACAACGCCGGCCCGCCCCCGGGCCCCGGGAGGAGCCGGGACCGGGACGGCTATAATCGGCCTGCCCGGTTCGCTGATCGACCGGCGCGCGCCGCATCCGGCGCGTCCCGCTTGCCACTGCCCCGACGGAATCCTTCGAACATGAAGACTCTGAGATCGCTCGCCGCTGCGCCGTTGCTCGCGGCGTACGGCGCGGGGACTGCCGCGGATACGCCGGAGTCCGGCGGGTTGGTCGAGGCGCAGGCCAGGACGACGGACGCCGCGTTCCGGCTGGCCGGCGCCGACTCCCGCCCGTACCTCGAGCCCGGGCGGACGCGGTAGGCCAGGCCCCGCAGTGTCCCGCCGTTACCTCGTCGCGGCTGCGCTGGGCGCGCTGGCGCTGGTGCTGGGACTGTTCGCGGCCCAGCACTACGGCCTGCTCGGGGTCGCGACTCCGGGCGCCGACCCGCCGCAAACCGGACCTGCCGCGGAAGTTGGCGCCGCGTCATACGTCGGGTCCGCCGCGTGCCGCGACTGCCACGCGCAGGAGTACCAGGCCTGGCGGGGATCGCAGCACGCCGTCGCCATGCAGGTCGCCGACGAGTCGACCGTGCTCGGGGACTTCTCGGGCGTGCGTCATCGCAACCGCGGCGTGACCAGCGAGTTCTTCCGTCGCGACGGGAAATTCGTCGTTCGCACCGACGGGCCCGACGGTGAGCTCGCCGACTTCGAGGTGCGCCACACCTTCGGCGTCTATCCGCTGCAGCAGTACCTCGTCGAGCTGCCCGGCGGCCGCGTGCAGGCGCTTTCGATCGCCTGGGACGCGCGCCCAAAGGCACAGGGCGGGCAGCGCTGGTTCCACCTCTACCCGGACGAGCGCATCGACCACACGGACGAACTGCACTGGACGCAGCGGCAGCAGAACTGGAACTTCATGTGCTCGGACTGCCACTCGACGGAGGTGCAGAAGAACTACGATGCGGCGACCGGCACGTTCGCCACGACGTGGGCGGAGATCAGCGTCGGCTGCGAGGCCTGCCACGGCCCGGGCAGCAACCATGCCGCAATTGCACGCGCCGCTGCCGACGGGAGCTCGCAGCCGGCGTCGGGCGGGCTCATGGTCACGTTCGACGAGCGGCGCGGCGCGGCCTGGGTGATCGACCCTGCCACCGGCAACGCGGCGCGCACGACGCCGCGCGCCACGAGCAAGGAACTCGACGTCTGCGCCCAGTGCCACGCGCGCCGCGGGCAGTTCTCCAACGACTACCGGCCCGGCCAGCCGTTCACCGACCACTACCTGCCGGCGCTGCTGAGCCCGGGCCTGTACCACCCGGACGGGCAGCAGCTCGACGAGGTGTTCGACTGGGGCTCGTTCCTCTCGAGCCGCATGCACGAGCAGGGCGTCACCTGCGGCGACTGCCACGATCCGCACGGCGGCAAGCTCCGCGCGCCCGGCAACGCGGTGTGCGCGCAGTGTCACAGCGCGGCGAAGTACGACCTGCCGGCCCATCACTTCCACGAGCAGGGCACGCCGGGCGCGGCCTGCGCGTCCTGCCACATGAAGACCGAGACCTACATGGTCGTGGACCCGCGCCACGACCACAGCTTCCGCATTCCGCGCCCGGATCGCAGCGCGGCGCTCGGCGTGCCGAACGCCTGCAACCAGTGCCACACGGACCGCACGGCGGACTGGGCCGCCGCCGAGATCCGCCGGCGCTATCCGTCGCCGAAGCCGGGCTTCCAGGGCTTTGCCGAGGCCTTCGCAGCGGCCGACCGCGGCGATCCGTCCGCGGCGATCGCGCTCACGCAGGTGGCGGCGAACCACGAGGAGTCCGCCATCGCGCGCGCCTCGGCGATCGAACGGCTGTCGCGGCTGCCCGGCGAGAACGCGCTGCTCGCCGCCGAGGCCGCGCTGGACGACCCGAGCCCGCTGGTGCGGCGTTCGGCCATCGAGGTGTTCGAGCAGCTGCCGCCGCTGCAGCGCCAGGCGGTCATGCCGCTGCTCGGCGATCCCTCGCGGATCGTGCGCATGCAGGCGGCGCGCACCCTCGCTCCGCTCGCGGACGACGCGTTCGACGCGGGTTCGCTGGCGGCGTTCCGCCGCGCCGCGGACGAGTTCGTCTCCGCCGAGCGGTTCAACGCCGACCGGCCGGAGCATCGCACCAACCTCGGCGGGTTCCTCGCCGACCGCGGCGATGCCGCCGCGGCCGAGGCGGAGTACCGCGCCGCCCTGGGATTCGATCGCGGCTTCGTCCCCGCGTGGGCCAACCTCGCCGACCTGATGCGCCTGCAGGGCCGCGAGGCCGACGCGGAGGCCACGCTGCGCGAGGGTCTCGCCGTCTCGCCCGGCGCCGCGCCACTGCACTACGCGCTGGGGCTGTCGCTGGTGCGCCAGCAACGCAAGGCCGAGGCATTGAAGGAACTGCAGCGAGCCACCGAACTCGATCCGACCAACCAGCAGTTCAGATACGTCTACGACGTCGCGAAGGCCGAACTGCGCTGAGGGTCCCCGGGCCGCCGCCCGGCCCGAGGACGCAGGCGGATGGGGCCCGCAGCCGCGCCGATCGAGGCCAACGCGGCCGCACCGCCGGCTACCATGGGCGACCTTGCGCAACCGCACCACGCCAGCCGCGGCACCCCTCGAGGTCCTCCGCCAGGTTTTCGGGCACGTCGACTTCCACGGCGCGCAGCGCGAAATCGTGCAGCACGTGGTCGGCGGCGGCGACGCGCTGGTGCTGATGCCGACGGGCGGCGGCAAGTCGCTGTGCTACCAGTTGCCGGCGCTGCTGCGGGCCGGCACCGCGGTGGTCGTCTCGCCGCTGATCGCGCTGATGCAGGACCAGGTCGCCGCGCTCGCGCAGCTCGGCGTGCGGGCGGAGTTCCTCAACTCGACGCTCGACGCCGCCGCGGCGCGCGCCGTGGAGCGCGACCTGGTCGCCGGCGAGCTCGACCTGCTCTACGTCGCACCCGAGCGGCTGGTCACGCCGCGCTGCCTCGAACTGCTCGACCGCACGCAGGTGGCGCTCTTCGCCATCGACGAGGCGCACTGCGTCTCGCAGTGGGGCCACGACTTCCGGCCCGAGTACCTGCAGCTCTCGGTGCTGCACGAGCGCTACCCGGACGTCCCGAGGATCGCCCTCACCGCCACGGCCGATCCCCAGACCCGCGTCGAGATCGTCGAGCGCCTGTCGCTCGGGGACGCGCGCGTGTTCGTCTCGAGCTTCGACCGCCCGAACATCCGCTACACGATCGCCGACAAGCGCGACGCGCGCGCGCAGCTGCTGCGGTTCATCCACGACCGTCACGCGGGCGAGGCCGGCATCGTCTACTGCCTGTCGCGCCGGCGGGTGGACGAAACGGCCGCATGGCTGCAGGCCCAGGGCGTGTCCGCGCTCGCATACCATGCCGGCCTCGACGCCGCGACCCGTGCCGACCGGCAGGCGCGCTTCCAGCGCGAGGACGGCATCGTCATGGTGGCCACGATCGCCTTCGGCATGGGCATCGACAAGCCCGACGTGCGCTACGTCGCGCACCTCGACCTGCCGAAGAGCATCGAGGGCTACTACCAGGAGACCGGCCGGGCCGGGCGCGACGGCCGCCCCGCGGACGCCTGGATGGTCTACGGCCTCGGCGACGTGGTGCAGCAGCGGCGGATGATCGAGGCCTCCGAGTCCGGCGAGGAGCACAAGCGCGTCGCGAACGCGAAGCTCGATGCGCTGCTCGGGCTGTGCGAGACGGCACAGTGCCGCCGCGTACGCCTGCTCGCCTACTTCGGCGAGGCGAGCGGCACCCTGCGGCAACTGCGACACCTGCCTCGAGCCGCCGGAGACCTGGGATGCCAGCGTCGCCGCGCAGAAGGCGCTCTCGGCGATCTACCGCACGGGCCAGCGCTTCGGCGCCGTGCATCTCGTCGACGTGCTGCGCGGCAAGGAGACCGAGCGGGTGGTGCGCTGGGACCACCAGCGGCTCGGCGTGTTCGGCGTCGGCACCGAGCTCGACGAGACCGCGTGGCGCGACGTGATTCGCCAGCTCGTCGTGCTGGGGCTCGTCGAGGTGGATCACTCGGCCTACGGTGCGCTGCGTCTGACGCCGGCGAGCCGCCCGGTGCTCAAGGGCGAGCAGCCGGTGGAACTGCGGCGCACCGCGCCGCGCGAGCGCCGGCGCGGCCGCGCAGCGCGGGATCGCGCAGTGGGAGCACCACACGGCGCGACCGCATCCGGATCGGCCGCAGCGGCCGATCCCGCGGGCGAGGCCGCACGATACGAGCGGCTCAGGGCGTGGCGGCTCGAGGAGGCACGCCGGCAGGCCGTGCCCGCCTATGTAATCCTCCACGATGCGACGCTGGCAGAGATCGCGCGCCGCCGGCCGACCGACCTGGCCGCGCTCGCCGACATCCCGGGCATCGGCGCGCGCAAGCTCGAGCGTTACGGCGCCGCGGTGCTGGAACTGGTTTCCGGGAGGCTGAGCGGCCGCGCGCTCAGGCGCGGCGCGAGGCAGCGCGGGCGGCCGCCGCGATGTCACGCGACTCGATCACCGTCACGCCGGGCGGCTCCCGCAGCGCGGTCGCGACCATCGCGGAGGCGATGTCGGCCGCGGCCACCGGCCGCCACGTCGAGGGCGCCCAGCGCAGCAGGTGCTCGCCGAGGCGCTCGAGCGGGCGCGACTCGGCGCGCTCGCCGGCGATCACCGACGGCCTCAGGATCGCGAGGCTCGGCCACCCCATGTTGCCGAGCGCCGCCTCCACCTCGCCCTTGACCCGCGAGTAGAAGACCCGCGAGCCGGGGCTCGCGCCGAGCGCGCTGACGATGGAGAAATGTCGCGCCCCGTTGGCGCGCGCGATCGCCGCGAGGCGCAGCGGGTAGTCGTGGTCCACCACGCGGAAGCGTGCCTGCGAGCCGGCCTTGCGGATCGTCGTGCCGAGCGCGCAGTAGACGTGCTCGCCGCGCAGCCGCTCGCCCACGGCCTCGAGCCGGTCGAAGTCCACGAGCACCGTCTGCAGCTTGCGGTGCCGCACGGCGGGTCCGGGGTCGCGTCGCGTGAGCGCGATCACATGCGCGTACTGCGGCGCGTCGAGCAGCCGGCGCAGGCACTCGCCGCCAACGAGGCCGGTGGAGCCGGCCAGGACAGCGGTGAGCCCGCCCACCATGCTCAACGGGGCGCGAAGCGCGGGTCGGAGATCTTCATCTCGGTCACGGGGCCGTACTTGCCGACCTCGCCGCGGATGCGCGCCGCGTCCCCGATCAGCACCATCGCGAGGTCGCCGGAGACCGGGAACGAGCGCCCGATGACCCGGCGCACGCCCGCCTCGTCCACCGCCGTCACGCGCGCGGTGAAGTCGTCCACGTCCTCGGGTCCGAGGTCATAGAGCAGCAGGTCGGCGAGCCGGCCGGCGAGCGCACCATTGGTCTCGATCGTCGGCGGGAACTGGCCGAGCAGGTAGGTCCTGGCCGAGGCGAGCGTCGTGGGGTCGAGACCGTCGCGATGCAGGCGGTCGAGCGTGGCGAGCGCCAGGTCGATCGCCGGCACGGTCGTCTCGGTCGCCGTGAACGACGAGATGCTGAAGGCGCCCGGCTGCGCGAGCCGGTCGAAGCCCGAGCGCGCGCCGTAGGTCAACCCGCTCTTGATGCGCAGCTCCGTGTTGAGCATCGAGGTGTAGCGACCGCCGAACACGGTATTGACCACCGCCTGCGCGGTGCGCTCGGGATCGGTGCGCGAGGCCCCGACGTTGCCGAGCCAGAAATAAGTCTGCGTGGCGCCGGGCTTGTCCACCAGCAGCACGCGCCGGCCCTGCAGGCGCGGCGCCGCGGTGGCCGCCGGTGCGGCGGCCGCGGCGCGCTGCACGCCGCCGAATGCGGTTTCGAGCCGCCGGCGCACATCTGCGACGTCGACGTCGCCGACCACCGCGATGATCAGCCGGTCGCCGCCGACCTGCGTGTCGTAGTAGCGCTTGACGTCGTCCATGGTCACCGTGGCGAGCGATTCCTCGCTGCCGCCGACGGGCCGGCCGTAGGGCAGGCCACGGAACAGCCAGGCGTCGCCGTACTCGCCCACGAGCGCGCGCGGATCCGAGTCCTTCGCCGCGGCGATCGACTGGATCGCGAGCGAACGCTCCTTGTCGAACTCCGCCGGCGAGAGCCGCGGACGCAGCAGCGCGTCGCTGGCCAGTTCGATCATCAGTGCCGTGTCGCGCGCGAGGAAGCTCGCGCCGAGCACGAGGCTCTCGGCGCCGGCCGCGATCGTGAGTTCGCCGCCGGCGCCCTCGATGGCCTCGGCGAACTGCGTGGCGTCGCGCGCACCCGCACCCTTCTGCATGAGACTCGCCAGCAGCGCCGCCGTGCCCTCGCGCCCGGGCGCATCGGCGAGCGACCCGCCCCGCACCACCACGGCCATGGCGACCATCGGCGTGTCGCGCTTCGGCATCAGCGCGACCTGCGCGCCGTTGGCCAGCGTGAACCGCTCGAACGGCGGCAGTCGCACGGCGCCTGGCGCCGCCGTCGTGGCCAGCGCCGTCGCACCGTTGGCGAGCAGCAGGCAGACCGTCGCCAGTGGCGCCAGCCACCTCCATGCCAGGTTTGGACGGTTCATCTCGCACCTCCTGCCGCGGCAGCGCTGCCTGATCCGGTGGTTTCCGCGGCCGGCTTCGGCTCGACGATGCCGACTGTGCGGTTCTCGGTGCGCAGCACGGTCGCGGCCGCCTTGCGCACGTCCTCGGCGGTGATGCTCTCGTACACCCCGGGCGCCTCGAAGAGCTTGCGGTAGTCGCCGTGAAACACCTCATAGACGCCGAGCGCCTGCGCCTTGCCGCTGATCGTCTCGAGGCCGCGCCAGAACCCGGCGAGCGCCTGGTTGCGGGCCTTGGCCAGCTCGGCCGGCGTGGGTCCGTCCTTGGCGATGCGCGCGATCTCCTCGTCGATCAGCGTCTCCGTCCGTGCAACGTCGCCGCCCGGCGGCACGACCGCGTAGACCCAGGCGAGGCCGGGGTCGAAGCCCGCCTCGAGCTGCGTGCCCACCTGCACCGCGGCCTGCTCCTTCTCGACCAGCCGCTGGTGCAGCCGCGAGGAATCGCCCGAACCCAGGATCGACAGCAGCACCTCCATGACGCGCGACTCGCGATCGGGTGCGGCGCCGCCATGCCAGGCCATCGCCAGCAGCGGCGTCTGCGCCTCGCGGACCACGCGCACGCGCCGCTCGCCGGCCTGCAGCGGCTCCTTGGTGGTGACCGGCGGCGGCGCGGCCTGCGCCTCGAGCGGCGCGAGGTATTTTTCCGCGAGCGCGAACACCTGCTCCGGGTCCACGGCCCCGACCACGAACATCACCGCGTTGTTCGGCGCGTAGTACAGGCGGTAGAACGAGCGCAGGTCGTCGATGGTCCAGCCCTCGATGTCCGACGGCCAGCCGATGGTCGGGATCTGGTAGGGGTGCGCGACATAGGCCGTCGCCTGCATCTGCTCCAGCAGCGTGCCGAAGTTGTCGTTGTCCACCGAGGAGCGGCGCTCGGAGTAGACGACGCCGCGCTCGCTCTCGACCACCTTCGGGTCGAAGTCGAGCTGGCGCATGCGGTCGGACTCGAGGTCGAAGATCAGCCCGGTCGCGCCGACCGGGAACCAGTTCTGGTACACGGTCACGTCGGAATTGGTGTAGGCGTTGTTGCTGCCGCCGGCGGCCTCCATCAGGCGGTCGAAGTCGCCCGGCGCGCGGGCCTTCGTGCCGTTGAACATCATGTGTTCGAAGTAATGGGCGATGCCCGTGATGCCGGGCCGCTCGTTGCGGCTGCCGACCCGGTACCAGGTGTACATGGCCACGTTCGGGATGTCGCGGTCGGGCCAGACGACAACCTTCATGCCGTTGGGCAGCGTGCGCGAGACGATCTGCTCGGCGCCGGCGATGGCGGCAGGCGCGGCCTGCGCCGAGGCGACGGCACAGGCGAGCAGCAGCGACGCGGCGAAGCGCTTCGGTGCGCGCATGACTCAACCCTCCTTCTCGGCTGCGATCCAGCGGTCGACCTTGGCCTCCAGCACGTCGAGCGGCAGCGGACCGTCGATCAGGATGGCCGAGTGGAACTTCCTCACGTCGAAGCGCGGCCCGAGCTCACGCTCGGCGCGGCTGCGCAGCTCGCTGATGCGGAGCTGGCCGAGCTTGTAGGCGAGTGCCTGCCCCGGGATCGCCATGTAGCGCTCGGTCTCGGCGACGCGGCGCGCCTCGCTGGTGGCGCTGTTCTCGTCGATGTAGGCAAGCACCTGCTCGCGCGTCCAGCCCTTCGCGTGCAGGCCGGTGTCCACCACGAGGCGGATGGCGCGGAACAGCTCGCCCTCGAGCCGCCCGAAATACTGGTAGGGGTCCTTGTACATGCCGAGGTCGGGGCCGAGCGACTCGGCGTACAGGCCCCAGCCCTCGCTGTAGGCGGTGTAGCCGCCGAAGCGGCGGAACCGCGGCAGGCCCTCCTGCTCGCGGGCGATGGAAATCTGGAAGTGGTGCCCGGGGTTGCCCTCGTGCAGCGACAGCGCCTCCATCGCCCACTTCGGCCGGGCCTTCAGATCGTAGGTGTTGGCGTAGAAGATGCCGGGGCGCGAGCCGTCCTCGCTCGCAGCCTGGTAGCTGCCGCCGGCGGCGCTCTTCTCGCGGAACGGCTCGACCGCGCGCACCTCGTAGGCGGCCTTCGGCAGCACGTCGAAGAGCTTCGGCAGCTGCGGATCCACCCGGTTCATGATGTCCACGTAGCCGGCCACCAGCGCCTCGCGATTCGGCCAGACGAAGCGCGGGTCGGTATTCAGGAACCGGAAGAACTCGTCGAGGCTGCCCTTGAAGCCGACGCGGTCCATCACCGACTGCATCTCGCCGTGGATGCGCTTCACCTCCGCGAGCCCGATCTCGTGGATCTGGGCCGGCGTGAGGTCGGTCGTGGTGATGTCCCGGACCCGGTACGCGTACCACTTGTCGCCGTCCGGGAGCGCACCGAGGCCGTCGGTGGTCCGGCCGCGCGGCAGATACTCGTCGCGCATGAAGTCGTGCAGGCGCCGGTAGCTGGGCACCACCTTGCCCGCGATCGCGGCGCGGTAGGCCGCGGTGATGCGCTCGCGGTCGGCCGCACTGAACGACGCGGGCATGTTGCGCACCGGGCCCCAGTACACCGAGTCCTCGGGTCGCTCGACCACGTGTGCGGAGAGCTGCGGCAGCGTGCGCTCGGTGAGCACCTTCGGCAGCGTGTAGCCGCGCGTCACGCCCTCGCGCATGTTGACGATGGCCTGGTCGGTCCAGGCGACGAAGCCGTCGAGGCGGCGCAGGAACTTCTCGTAGTCCTCCACCGTCTTGAACGGCTGCAGGCCGTTGCCGGAGCCGAGCTGAGCGAAGGTGTTGGGCACGGAGTAGAACTGGTTCATCGGCATCAGGTGGCCCGGGTAGCGGAAACCCTCGAGCTCGAGTTCCCGCGCCGACTCGAACACCTGGTAGGTCAGCAGGTCCTGGCCCTGCAGTCGCGCCTTGTCGACCTCCCTCAGCTTCGCGAGGTAGTCGAATTCCAGGCGCTCGGCGCGCGCGCGCCACTCGGGCGAGATCGAGATCTCGAAGCGGTCGTCGTAGCGCGGGTCGCCGATCGACGTGGCGACCAGCGGATTGAGCCGCAGGTAGTCCTCGAAGTAGCCATCGACGAGCTCGCGCAGGCGGCGCGACTCGGCGGCCGCGGCAGCGGTCGCCGCGACGGGCGCCGCGGCCGGCGCGCTCGACGCAGTGGGCGCCGCGCTGCCGGCGCTGCTGGCAATGAACACGGCCGCCAAGGCGGCGGCCAGCAAGAATCGTTGATGCATCGGTAGTTACCGCAGGCCCGTGGAAGGCCGGGCACTTTGCCGCATCATGACCGGCACGGGAAGGGGCTTTCCGGCATCGCGACAGGGCGCACCCGCATCCGTGTCGCCACGGATGCCAATTTCGTGCCAGTGCGGGCAAGGTCCGCATTGGCCAAAGGGCGGGAGAATCATGTTCCAGGTACGCATACACGGTCGCGGCGGCCAGGGCGTCGTCACGGCGGCAGAACTCCTGTCGGTGGCCGGGTTCCGCGAGGGCCGCCACGCACAGGCCTTCCCGAGCTTCGGGTCGGAGCGCACCGGCGCGCCGGTGGTGGCGTTCTGTCGGCTCGACACGAAGCCGATCCGCCTGCGCGAGCCGATCCTGGCGCCGGATGCCCTGATCATCCAGGACCCCACCCTGCTCCACCAGGTGGACGTCTTTGGCGGACTCACCGCCAACGGCTACATCCTGATCAACACCAGCCGCAGCTTCGAGGAGCTGGGGCTCGAGGATTTCGCGGCCGGCTTCCGCGCCGAGCGGATGTGCACCGTGCCCGCGACCGAGATCGCGCTGAAGCATGTCGGACGGCCGCTGCCGAACGCCGCGCTGCTCGGTGGTTTTGCGGCCATCTCGTCGCAGATCTCGCTCGAATCGGTGAATGCCGCGATCCGCGAGAAATTCCCGACCAAGGTGGCCGAGGCCAACATCGCCGCCGCCACCGAGGCCCACGCGTTCGTCACCCAGGAGATGCGGGAGGCCGCCCGTGCTTAAACAGGTCGAAGGCTCCGCCGCGGTCGCGGAGGCCGTGGCACTGTGCCGTCCGCAGGTGATCTGCGCCTACCCGATCTCGCCGCAGACCCACATCGTCGAGGGGCTCGGCAAGCTGGTCTCCGCCGGGCAGTTGAAGCCCTGCGAGTTCATCAACGTCGAGTCCGAGTTCGCCGCGATGTCGGTGGCGATCGGTGCCTCGGCAGCCGGTGCGCGTGCCTACACGGCGACGGCGAGCCAGGGCCTGCTGTTCATGGCCGAGGCGGTGTTCAACGCCGCGGGCCTCGGTCTGCCGATCGTCATGACGGTCGCCAACCGCGCCATCGGCGCGCCGATCAACATCTGGAACGACCACACCGATGCGCTGAGCCAGCGCGACTGCGGCTGGATCCAGCTGTTCGCCGAGGACAACCAGGAAGCCCTCGACCTGCACATCCAGGCATTCCGCCTCGCCGAGGAACTGTCGGTGCCGGTGATGGTGTGCATGGATGGCTTCATCCTCACGCACGCCTACGAGCGTGTGGACATGCCGACGCAGGAGCAGGTGGACGCCTACCTGCCGCCCTACGATCCGCGCCAGGTGCTCGACCCCGCCGACCCGGTGTCGATCGGCGCGATGGTCGGCCCCGAGGCCTTCATGGAGGTGCGCTATCTTGCGCACGCCAAGCAGCGACAGGCGCTCGAGCTGATTCCGGCCTGGGCCAGCGAGTTCAGGCAGATCTTCGGCCGGGAGAGCGGCGGCCTGACGCACGCCTACTGCATCGACGACGCGGACACCGTGATCGTGGCGCTCGGCTCGGTGCTCGGCACCATCAAGGACACGGTGGACGCCATGCGCGAGCGCGGCGTGAAGATCGGCGTGCTCGGCATCTCCTGTTTCCGGCCCTGGCCGGCGGCGGCGGTGCGCGCGGCACTCTCCGGCGCGAAGCGTGTCGTGGTGCTCGAGAAGAGCCTCGCCGTGGGGCTCGGCGGCATCGTCTCGAACAACGTCTCGGCTGCCTACCACGGTTCCGCCGACGACGTGTACACGGTGGTCGCCGGCCTCGGCGGCCGCTCGATCACCCGAGCCTCGCTCACGCGCGTGTTCGACGCGGCCGTGAGCGGCACGCTCGAGCACCTCACCTTCCTGGACCTCGACACGTCGCTCGTGGAGCGCGTGCTGGCGCGCGAGCGCGAGCAGCGGCACACGGGCCCGATCGCCGAGGGCATCCTGCGCGACCTCGGCGTGGTCGCCGCGAAGATCGGCTGAGGAACCGGACATGACCCATCAACCGATCCGCTTCTACCAGACCGGGACGTTCACGGTCGGCAACCGCCTGCTGCCCACCGATCAGCGCTCGGTGCAGGCAAACCTGCGGCGCACCAACTCGCTCAACTCCGGGCACCGCGCCTGCCAGGGCTGCGGCGAGGCGCTCGGCGCACGCTACGCGATCGACGCGGCGATGGACGCCACGAACCGCCAGCTCGTCGCCGCCAACGCGACCGGCTGCCTCGAGGTGTTCTCGACACCCTACCCCGAGACCTCGTGGCAGATCCCCTGGATCCACTCGCTGTTCGGCAACGCGGCGGCCGTGGCCACCGGCATCGCGGCCGCGATGCGCGTCAAGGGCCGCAACGACGTGCGCGTCGTGGCGCAGGGCGGCGACGGCGGCACGACCGACATCGGCTTCGGGTGTCTCTCCGGGATGTTCGAGCGCAACGACGACGTGCTCTACATCTGCTACGACAACGAGGCCTACATGAACACCGGCGTGCAGCGGTCGTCCGCGACGCCGCCGGCGGCACGCACCAACACGACCATGCCGGTGGGCGAGGCGCTGGGCAATCGCTTCGGACAGGGCAAGAACCTGCCCTCCATCGCGATGGCGCACGAGATCCCGTACGTCGCGACCGCGACGGTCGCGGAGCTGCGCGACCTCGAGGCCAAGGTGCGCCGCGCCATGGAATTCCGCGGCGCCCGCTACCTGCACATCCTCGTGCCCTGCCCGCTCGGCTGGGGCCACGGCTCCGCGGAGACCATCCGCATGGCACGGCTCGCGAAGGAGACGGGGACCTTCCCGGTGTTCGAGGCGGAATATGGCGAGGTGACCAGCGTGTCGAAGATCCGCCGGCAGCTGCCGGTCGAGGAGTACCTCAAGCCCCAGACCCGCTTCGCCCACCTGTTCAAGCCACCCGGGCATCCGGAGATCGTCGCGCGGCTGCAGCAGCTCGCCGACCGCAACATCCGTCGCTACGGCCTGCTCGAGGAGACGGAGGTCGGGTCATGAAGCGCAAGCCATTCGCCATCACGCTCGACCCCGGCTCGAGCCTCGCCAACCACACCGGCTCCTGGCGCACCGTGCGTCCGGAATACGTCGACCGCCTCCCGCCCTGCAACCACGCCTGCCCCGCGGGCGAGAACATCCAGGGTTGGCTGTTCCACGCCGAAGCCGGCGACTACGAGCAGGCCTGGCGCGTACTGACGCGCGACAACCCGCTGCCGGCGGTGATGGGCCGCGTCTGCTACCACCCGTGCGAGGGCGCCTGCAACCGCGGGCAGCTCGACGAGAGCGTCGGCATCAACGGCATCGAGCGCTTCCTCGGCGACGAGGCGCTGCGCCGCGGCTGGAAGTTCCAGCCGCCGGAGAAGTCCTCGGGCAAGCGCGTGCTGGTGGTCGGTGCGGGTCCGTCCGGGCTCTCCGCCGCGTACCACCTCGCGCTGATGGGCCACACCGTCACGATCCGCGAGGCGGGCCCCGTGCCGGGCGGCATGATGCGCTTCGGGATCCCCAAGTACCGGCTGCCGCGCGAGGTGCTCGACGCGGAAGTGCAGCGCATCGTCGCTCTCGGCGTGGCGATCGAACTCAATTCCAAGGTCGCGAACGTGCTCGAGGCGAAGCTCGAGGGCGGCTTCGACGCCGTGTTCCTCGCGGTCGGCGCGCACATCGCCAAGCGCGCGTACATCCCCGCCGGCAGCGCCGCGAAGATGCTCGACGCCGTGGCCGTGCTGCGCGGCATGGAGGGCGAGGAGCAGCCACTGCTCGGGCGGCGGGTCGTCGTCTATGGCGGCGGCAACACCGCGCTCGACGTGGCGCGCACCGCGAAGCGCCTCGGAGCGACCGAATCGATCATTGTCTACCGCCGCACGCGCGAGAAGATGCCGGCCCACGAGTCCGAACTCGAGGAGGCACTGCAGGAAGGCGTGCTGGTGAAGTGGCTCTCCACGATCAAACAGGCGGGGGAGTCGTCGATCACGGTCGAGAAGATGAAGCTCGACGCCAAGGGCAACCCCCAGCCCACTGGTGAGTTCGAGACGCTGGAGGCCGACTCGGTCGTGCTGGCGCTCGGCCAGGACGTGGACCTGTCACTGCTCGACGGCGTGCCGGGCCTCGAGATCGAAGGCGGCGTGGTCAAGGTGGACGGCGGGATGATGACCGGCCACCCGGGCATCTTCGCCGGCGGCGACATGGTGCCCGGCGAACGCACGGTCACGGTGGGCATCGGTCACGGCAAGCTCGCGGCGCGCAACATCGACACCTGGCTGCGCGGCGAGCAGTGGGTGCACCCGCCGAGCCACGAGCTCGCGAGTTTCGACAAGCTGAACCCCTGGTACTACTCCGACGCGCCCAAGTCGAAGCAGCCGGTGCTCGACTCGATCCGCCGCCAGTCGACCTTCGACGAGGTGATGGGCAGCTTCGACGAGAACACCGCGCAGTTCGAGGCCCGGCGGTGCCTGTCCTGCGGCAACTGCTTCGAGTGCGACAACTGCTACGGCGTGTGCCCCGACAACGCCGTGATCAAGCTCGGCCCCGGCCAGCGCTACGAGTTCAACTACGACTATTGCAAGGGCTGCGGGATCTGCGTCAGCGAGTGCCCCTGCGGGGCGATCCGCACCGTGGCAGAGGAGATCTAGAAGGTCGGGGGCACTCTCCCGTCTGCCTGTTGCCCGCCGTCACCCGTCGCTACGGGGGGCCGGCGCCGGGAAGACAGGAGAGTGCCCCCGGGGTTTCCTACTTCACGAACTTCAGCGTCATGCGGTCGGACTCGCCGATCGCGACGTACTTCGAGTGGTCGAACGCCGGGTCGGTCTCCTTCTCCGAGCCGTAGGCCGTCGAGCGCAGCGCCGGCGGCAGCGTCCAAACGCCGAACGGATGGTCCTTGGTGTCCTTCGGGTTGGCGTTGATCTCGGACTTCGCCGCAAGCCTGAATCCCGCCTTCTCGGCGAGTTCGATCACGTGCGACTCGGTCACGTAGCCGCTCTCGGCCTTCGGGTCCTGCGGGCCCGGGTTCGCGCGGTGCTGCTCCAGTGCGAGGATGCCGCCGGGCTTCAGCGCGTCGTGGAACTCCTTGAAGGTCTTCTCGGCCATGCCCGGCGTGCGCATCCAGCCGTGCACCGAGCGGGCCGTCAGGATGAAATCGAAGGTGTCCTTCGGCAACGGCTTCGACTTGGTGCCCCAGTTCACCACCGTGATATTGCCGTAGGTGTCCGGCTGCGCGCCGTAGCGGGCCACGAACTCCTCGCGTGACTTGCGGGCGGCCGCCGGCAGCTCCGGGTTGTCGAGGTCGGCGCCAGTGACGTAGAACGAGCCGCCCGTGCGCTTGGCGTAGGGGGCGAGAATCTCGGTCCACCAGGACGCCGCGCCCGGCTGCACTTCGAGAATCGCCATCCCGGGCTTCAGCCCCCAGAACGTCAGCGTTTCGACCGGGTGACGGTACTTGTCGCGGGCCTTCGCGTCGGCGCTGCGCCAGTCGCCGTCGACGACCGCGACCAGCACCGGATCGGGCGCCGTAGCCTTGGCGTCGACCTTGGCCGCGGAGTCGTCAGCGCCCGCCGCGAGCGGCACCAGCGCCAGTGCGGCGAGCGCGAATTTCCGAGAAATCTGCATGTGTCTCTCCTGATTGCGAGTCGTCAGCGGCGAGGGGCCGCAATGGTAAGTCTGTCCGCCCGTTAGCGCGAGACGGAGCAGCGGATTCAGGCGCTCC
This sequence comes from uncultured Gammaproteobacteria bacterium, assembly GCA_963707145.1. Lineage (GTDB taxonomy): Bacteria > Pseudomonadota > Gammaproteobacteria > Steroidobacterales > Steroidobacteraceae > RPQJ01. Next base: position 53,850 of record CAVPOQ010000009.1, on the reverse strand, counting down.
GCAAAGCACTGGGCCCCGCCGCTTTCGCGACGGGGCCCAGTGTCAGGCAGGAACCTGATAGTCGACTACTTGCCGCAGGAGTCCGTGCGGATCAGCATCACGCGACGGTTCAGCTGACGGCCTTCTTCGGTGTCGTTGGTGGCGATCGGCTTGAGCTCGCCCTCACCGACCGACTTCATGCGCGCCGGGTCCACGCCACGCGAGGTCAGGTAATCGAACACCGACTTCGCACGACGATCCGACAGGGCCTGGTTGTAGGCTTCGCTGCCCACGCTGTCCGTGTGACCCTCGACCAGCACCGTGGCGATCGACACGTCGTTCATGAACTTGACGACGCGCTCGAGCTCGGTGATCGACTCGGGGCGCAGCTCGGCACTGTCGAAGTCGAACAGGACCTTGAGCTCCTGGGCGCACGGGCAGCCGTACTTGTCGACCGTCGTGCCGGCCGGGGTGCCAGGGCACTTGTCGGCTTCGTCGCACACGCCATCGTTGTCCGCGTCCATGCACTTGGCAGGAGCCGGCGGCGGCGGGGGCGGCGGCGGGGGCGGCGGCGGGGGCGGCGGGGGAGCCGCTTCACCGAAGCGACGGCCGAGGTTGACCGTGTAGACCATCGGGTTGATGTCGATGTCGCCGAGCTTCACGAGCGTGTAGCTGGTCTTCTGGGCGCCACCGGCAGACACGGGCGTCACGACGTTCGGAACCTTGATCGCGGAGTCCGACGTAATGCCAATGTAGCGGACGTTCACGTTGGCGAACCACTTCTTCGCCTCGCCCGGGAAGAAGTCGAGGCCGATCACGCCGGCTCCGCCGAACGAGTCGTCCATCTCGAGCTTGGTGTTCGACGGCAGGGCGGTGGTAGCGAGCGTGTCGCCGCGCAGCTTCTCGCCGCTGAACAGCGTCCAGTTCATGCCGATGCCGACGTACGGCTGCAGCGTGCGCTTGTCGTCATACGGCCGCCAGACGAGGCTCAGCGTCGGGGGCAGCACGTCCACGTAGCCCAGGCGCGCTTCGCCGCCGCCGGCATACGGCTTGATGTCGATGCCGTGCGTGGCCGGGTAGGCCGCCAGCAGCTCGATGCCGAAGTGGTTCATGAACATCCAGGTGACGTCGAAGGTCGGCGTCACGTCGCTGTCCACGACCAGCGTGGAAACCGGAACGCCTGCCACGCCGCCGAACGGCTGCAGGTTCTCCGACTGCGGGTTGATCTGGGAGAGACCGGCGCGGACGATGATGTCGCCCTTCTGCTCGCCGGGCGCCGTATCCCACGCCTGCGCCGCAAACGGCGCGGCGGCGAGCGTCGCCACCATCATGGCCTTCCGAACTTTCGAGTACATCGCGAACTCCCATGTTTGAGGATTTCTGCGGTGCAGTATAAACAGCTGCAGCATGCAAGGCTGCTCGGTGTTAGCACCGCCCGGCTGTCTACATTGCACAACAACCGCAGATATTATGCACAGACTGCGCGGCGTGAAGCAACGCGGACCGCGCCTTTTCTCGTCCTTGCGGGCCGGCACCCCCCGCCGGCGAATATGATGCGCCGAAGCAACATCGGTGAGCGACCCGGCGGCGGCCACGACAGGAGGTTTCATGATTCCATGCGCTGAGCGGCCTCGATCGAGGCCCACCCACCGCCGGTTTCCCGGCCTTGCGCTCGTGCTGGCCCTCCTCGCAGCCGGGCCGGCCCGCGCGACTGGGGAGCCGCTGATCCCGTACGAGCGCTTCACGCTCGACAACGGCCTGACCGTGATCGTCCACACCGACCGCAAGGCGCCGGTGGTGGCCGTCAACGTCTGGTACCACGTCGGCTCCAAGAACGAGCGGCCAGGGAAGACGGGTTTCGCCCACCTGTTCGAGCACCTGATGTTCCAGGGCACCGAGAATTTCAACGACGAGTACTTCAAGCCGTTCGAGCAGGTCGGCGCCACGAACATGAACGGCACGACCAACTTCGACCGCACCAATTACTTCCAGAACGTGCCGACCACCGCTCTCGACCTCGCCCTCTGGATGGAGTCCGATCGCATGGGGCACCTGCTCGGGGTGTTGAACCAGGCCCGGCTCGACGAGCAGCGCGGGGTCGTCCAGAACGAGAAGCGCCAGGGCGAGAACCGCCCATACGGCCGGGTCTGGGAGGCGCTGTTCCGCGCCAGCTTCCCCGCCGGCCACCCCTACCGGTGGACCCCGATCGGCTCGATGGAGGACCTCAACGCCGCGACCCTGGACGACGTCCACCAGTGGTTCCGGCAGTACTACGGCGCCGCGAACGCCACCCTCGTGCTCGCCGGCGACATCGACGCGGCGACGGCGCGGGCCAAGGCTGAGCAGTACTTCGGGCACATCCCGGCGGGCCCGGCGCTCACGCGGCCCGGCGCCTGGACCGCCGCGCGCGATGCGAGCACCCGCGAGACCATGTATGACCAGGTCGCCCAGACCCGCCTCTACCGGGTGTGGAACGGCCCCGGCGACGGCACGCGCGACGCGGAGTTGCTGGCGCTCGGCGCGCAGATCCTCGGCGGCGGCAAGACCTCGCGGCTCTACGAGCGCCTCGTCTACCGCGAGCGGCTCGCAGACACCGTGAGTGCAAGCTACAGCGGGCTCGAGATCGCGGGACTGTTCGGCGTCACCGCCGACGTCAAGACCGGCGTGTCCGCCGAGCGCGTCGAGGCCGCGATCGAGGAGGAACTGCGGCGCTTCATCGCGCACGGCCCGACCGCGGCAGAACTGGAGCGCGCGCGCACCGCGATCGGCGCCGGCTTCGTAAAGGGCCTCGAGCGAATCGGCGGCTTCGGCGGCAAGGCCGACGTGCTCGCCGCCTGCCAGGTCTACGAGGGCGATCCCGGCTGCTACCGCGAGTCGCTCGAGATCCTGCGCACCGCGACGCCGGCGGAACTCCGCGAGGTCGCGGGACGCTGGCTGTCCCGGGGCGACCACACGCTCGAGGTGATCCCGAATCCGGCCCGGCGCAATGCCGAGGCGAGCGCGGTGGATCGCAGCACGGGCATGCCCGTGATCGAGCAGTTCCCGGGCGTGGCCTTCCCCGAACTCGAGCGGCGGCGCCTCTCGAACGGCCTGCCGGTCGTGATCGCGCGGCGCCCTGGAGTGCCGGTGGTGCGCGTCTCGCTGCTGTTCGACGCGGGCTACGCGGCCGACCAGGGCCGCAAGCCCGGCACGGCGAGCTTCGCAATGAGCATGCTCGACGAGGGCACGAAGTCGCTCGGCTCGCTCGCGATCGCCGAGCGCGCCGAGTCGCTCGGTGCGGACCTCACGGCGGGCTCCTCGCTCGACACGTCGTTCGCGGGCGTCTCGGCGCTCGCCGAGCGGCTCGACGAGTCCGTCGCGCTGCTCGCCGACGTCGTGCGCAACCCGTCCTTCCCGGCCGGCGAGATCGAGCGCGTCCGCAAGGAATGGATCGCGGCGATCGGTCGCGAGAAGGCGAGCCCCGACGCGCTCGCGAGCCGACTGCTGCCGCCGCTGCTCTATGGCGAGGGCCACCCCTACGCCATTCCTTTCACCGGCTCCGGAACCGAGGCCTCGGTGGCGGCGCTCACGCGCGAGGACCTGCTTGCCTTCCAGCGCGACTGGCTGCGTCCCGACAACGCGACGCTGATCGTCACCGGGGCGACGACCGCCGACGCCGTCCTGCCCGTGCTCGAGAAGCACTTCGGGACCTGGGCGGCGGCCGGATCGGCGCGGCCCGGCAAGTCGCTGCCGACGGCCGCCCCGCCGGGTGCGGCCCGGGTGTTCCTCGTGGACAAGCCCGGCGCCGTGCAGAGCAACATCCTCGTCGGCCAGGTGATGGCGCCCTCGAGCGCGCCCGACCGCCTCGAGATGGACACCATGAACGGCGTGCTCGGCGGCACCTTCACCTCGCGCATCAACATGAACCTGCGCGAGGAGAAGCACTGGTCCTACGGCGCGCGCTCCAGCCTGCCCGACGCGCGCGGCGGGCGGCCGTGGCTGCTGTCGGCGCCCGTGCAGACCGACAAGACCGTGGACTCGATGCGCGAGATCCAGCGCGAGATCGCCGAGTTCGTCGGCACCCGTCCGGCCACCGCCGAGGAGGTCGCGAAGATCCGCAACCGCGACGTGCGCGCGCTGTCGGGCCGCTACGAGACCAACGCCGCGGTGAGCGGCGCGATCGCCGAGACGATCACCTTCGGCTGGCCGGACGACTACGTGCGCACGCTCAAGTCGCGCCTCGAGGCGCAGACCGACGCGGGCGTGCGCGCCGCGGCGCAGGCCTCGCTCGATCCGGGCCGACTCACGTGGATCGTGATCGGCGACCTCAAGGCGATCGAGCAGCCGGTGCGCGCACTCGGGCTCGGCGAGGTGCGGGTCCTCGACGCCGAGGGGAAGGTGATTCGCTGAGCGACTCGTGAATAATGCGTCGCCGCTTCGTCCGCTGACCGCGTGGAGGCCTGACCGATGAACGGAAACGCACGATCGCTACCGATCCTCGCGCTCGTAATCGCTGCCGCGGGCTGCCACTCGCTCGGCGACGGGTCCGCGACGGGGCGCGCCCCTGACGCGGTCGCAGCGCCCGCGCCGGTGGCAGTCGCCGCGGCGCCGGCGCCCGGAGCCGCCCCTGCGAGGCCCGTCGCAGCGCCGGCCCCGGAGCCCGGCTGGTGGAACGGCCGGGTGTTCTACGAGATCTTCGTGCGCTCGTTCGCGGACTCGACGAGCGGCCCGCTCGCCAACGACGGCATCGGCGACCTGCAGGGCCTGATCGAGAAACTCGACTACCTGAACGACGGCAACCCCGCGACCACCTCGGACCTCGGCATCACCGGCATCTGGCTGATGCCCGTCAATCCCTCGCCGAGCTACCACGGCTACGACGTCACGGACTACTACGGCATCAACCCGCAATACGGGACGCTCGAGGATTTCCGCCGGTTCCTCGCCGAGGCGCACCGCCGCGGCATCCGCGTGATCACGGATCTCGTGCTGAACCATTCCTCCTCGCGGCACCCCTACTTCGAGGCCGCGCTGCGCGGCGACCCGGCCTACCGCGACTGGTACATCTTCGTGCCGCCGGAGCAGGTGCCCCAGTCGCGCGGGCCCTGGGGCCAGCAGGTGTGGCAGGAGATGAACGGCCAGCACTACTACGGCATCTTCTGGTCCGGCATGCCGGACCTGAACTACCGCACGCCCGCGGTGACGGCCGAAGCCTACAAGGTGGCCGACTTCTGGCTCACCGACGTCGGCGTGGACGGCTTCCGCCTCGACGCGATCCGCCACCTGATCGAGGACGGCGACGTCATGAACGACACGCCCGAGTCCGTCGCGTGGCTGCAGGGTTTCCAGGCGCACGTGCGGCGCACCTCGCCCGGTGCGCTCACGGTGGGCGAGGTGTGGACCAGCACCGAGACGGTGAGCGAGTACGTCCGCGCCGACGCGGTCGACCTCGCCTTCGAGTTCGATCTCGCGGGCGCGATCCTCGACGCGGCGAAGTCCGGGCGACGCGACAAGCTCGCCTATGCGCTGGAGAACGTCGCTGCGGCGTACCCGGCCGGCCGCTACGCGACGATGATCACCAACCACGACCAGAACCGCGTCGCGAGCGAACTCGGCGAGGACCCGCGGCGGCTCAGGCTCGCCGCCACGCTGCTGCTCACCGCGCCGGGCGTGCCCTTCCTTTACTACGGCGAGGAGATCGGCCAGATCGGCGCCAAGCCCGACGAGATGATCCGCAACCCGATGCCGTGGACGGGCGGCGCGAACGGCGGCTTCACCGCGGCGGCGCAGCCCTGGGAGCCGCTGCAACCCGGCCACGAGCGACGCAACGTCGCGGCACAGGACGCCGACCCGACCTCGCTGCTGGCGCATTACCGGCGGCTCGTGCGGCTGCGCCAGTCGGAGCCGGCGCTGGCCCGCGGCGACATTCGCGTGCTCGACACCGGCCGCGACGACGTGCTCGCCTTCGACCGGACCGCCGAGGGTCGGCGTCTCACGGTCATCGCGAACCTCTCGGGCAGCGAGATCCGCGGCTACCGGCTGCCGGGCGACAGCGGCGGATTCGCCGCCGAGCTGATCGGCGGCACTGGCGCCAACGCCTCCGGCGTCGTCACGCTCGCACCCCTCGCGGCCTACGTGTTCCTGCGGACCGGGCCGTGACGCTCACCGCCCAGCTCGCCGTGTTCCTCGCGGCGACCGTGATCGCGGTGCCGCTGTTCCGGCGCTTCAAGCTGAGCGCGGTGCTCGGCTACCTCGCTGCAGGCGTGGTGATCGGGCCGTGGGGCCTCGGGCTGTTCGCGGACGTGGAGAGCATCCTGCACTTCGCCGAGTTCGGCGTGGTGCTGCTGCTGTTCGTGATCGGGCTCGAGCTGCAGCCGTCGCGGCTGTGGGTGATGCGCAGCGCCGTGTTCGGCGCCGGCGCGGCACAGGTCGGCATCACCACCGCGCTGCTCACCGCCGTCGCCCACGCGCTCGGCCAGCCCTGGACCGCCGCGCTGGTGATCGGCTTCGCCCTGTCGCTGTCGTCCACCGCCCTGGTGCTGCAGGTGCTCGCGGAGCGCGGTGAACTCACGACGCGGCACGGACGCACGACGTTCGCGATCCTGCTGTTCCAGGATCTCGCGATCATGCCCGTGCTGGTACTGCTGCCGCTCGCCGCCGGCGCGGCGCAGCTCGACGCGGACTGGAGGGCGATCGCCGTGCCGCTCGCTGCCGTGGCGCTCGTGATCGGCGCCGGCCGCTACCTGCTGCGGCCGTTGCTGCGCATCGTGGCGGCCACGCGCGTGCAGGAGGCGTTCACGGCGGCCGCGCTGCTGGTGGTGGTGGCCACCGCGCTGCTGTTCGAGACGGTGGGGCTGTCGATGGCGCTCGGGGCGTTCATGGCCGGCGTGCTGCTCGCCGACAGCGAGTACCGGCACGAGCTCGAGGCCGACATCCAGCCGTTCAAGGGCCTGCTGCTCGGACTGTTCTTCGTGGCCGTCGGCATGTCCGCAAACCTCGGCATCCTGCTCGAGCGGCCGCTCGCAGTGCTCGCCCTCACCCTCGGTTACCTCGCGCTCAAGGCGTTGGCGGCGTTGCTCGCCGCCATCCTCACGCGACACGACCGCACGAACTCCTGGCGCATCGGCGTCGCGCTCGCCGGGGGCGGCGAGTTCGCCTTCGTGCTGCTCGCGCTCGCATCGGGCGAGCGGCTGCTGCCGCGGGCGACTGCAGACCTGGTGGTGATCGTGGTCACGCTCTCGATGGCGCTCGCGCCGCTGCTGATCGCCGCAGCCGACGCGCTCGCGCGGCGGCTCGCGCCTCCCGCGCGCCCGCCGGCCTACGACGCGATCGAGCCCGACGAGCCGCGCGTGATCATCGCGGGCTTCGGGCGCTTCGGGCAGATCGTGGCGCGCGTGCTGCGCGCACGGCGCATCCGTTTCACGGCGCTCGAGGCGAGCCAGGCGCAGGTGGACTTCGTGCGGCGCTTCGGCAACCGGCTCTACTACGGCGACGCTTCCCGCCTCGACCTGCTGCGGGCGGCGGGCGCGGAGAGCGCGAAGCTGCTGGTGATCGCGGTGGACGACGTCGAGGCCTCGGTGCGCATCGCCGAGCTCGTGCGCCGGCACTTCCCGGCGCTGCGCGTGCTGGCACGGGCCCGCAACCGCCAGCACGCCTTCCGGCTGATGGACGCGGGCGTGAGCGAGATCTGGCGCGAGACGCTCGCCTCGAGCCTCGAGCTGGCCGAATCGGCGCTCGTGGCGCTCGGCACGCCGCGCGACGACGCCGCGCGGCAGGTGCGGCGCTTCCGCGTGCACGACGAGGAGACGCTGCGCGCGCAGGCCGCCGTCAAGGACGACGAGGAGAAGCTGATCGCGACCGCCCAGGCCTCGGCGCGGCAGCTCGAGAGCCTGTTCGAGGCCGATGTGGCGCCCGCCCGGGAGACCCGCTCATGAAGCTCGCCGCCGCCCTTCTCGCGCTGTTCGCCGCGCCCGCGCTGTCGGCCGGGTCGCCCGCCGGCGCGACGGATACGCATGCACTCGACGTCACGACCGCCGCGCGCTTCGCGCGGCTCGCCCTCGACTGCGTGCACCGCGAGTACCCCAACAAGATCGCGCACGTGCTGGCGTCCGACGCCGACGCACTCCCGCCGCGCCAGCTCACGCCGGCCTTCTACGGCTGCTACGACTGGCATTCCTCGGTGCATGGCCACTGGCTGCTCGCTCGCCTCGCACGGCTGTACCCGCAGGCGCCGTTCGCAACGGCCGCGCGCGCCGCACTGGCGAAGTCCCTGACCCCGGCGAACATCTCGGACGAAGTGGCCTACCTGCGCGGTCCGGGGCGCGTCTCCTTCGAACGTCCCTACGGACTCGCGTGGCTGCTCGCGCTCGCCGGCGAACTGCGCGGCTGGGACGATCCGCAGGCGCGCGAGTTGGCCGCGACGCTCGAGCCGCTCGAAGTCGAATCGGCACAGCGCATCGCCTCCTGGCTGCCGAAGCTGCAGTACCCGATCCGCTCCGGCGAGCACAGCCAGACGGCGTTCGCCTTCGGCCTGATCGCCGACTGGGCGCAGGTGCGTGGCGACGTCGGCATGGTGCGGCTGCTCGAGTCGCGTGGCCGGGCCTACTACGGCAACGACCGTGACTGCGCGCTCGCCTACGAGCCCTCGGGCGAGGACTTCCTCTCGCCCTGCCTTGCGGAGGCGGACTTCATGCGCCGCATCCTGCCGGCCCGGGAATACGCCGCGTGGCTCAAGGGTTTCCTGCCGCAGGTCCCGGCCGACGGCCGCGCGGACTGGCTCGCGCCCGGCATCGTCACCGATCGCAGCGACCCGAAGCTCGCGCACATCGACGGCCTGAACCTGAGCCGCGCGTGGATGCTCGAGGGCATCGCGAGCGGCCTGCCGCCGGGCGATCGCCGCCGCGCGGCGCTCGAGGCGGCAGCCCGCGCGCACGCCGCCGCCGCGCTGCCCGCCGTGACCGGCGAGCACTACGAGGGCGGGCACTGGCTCGGCACCTTCGCCGTCTACCTCACGAGCCGCGCGGGCCTCCGCGACTGAGCAGCCGGCGTCGCCGCGAGGCCGGCCGAGATGCCGGCGCCGGCGTCACCGGCGCTGAGACGCCCGAACGCGTGGCCTCGCCTCAGGGCGCCGTCTTCGGAATCGGCGGCACCGGCAACACCAGCACCTCGAACTCCGCGATGCCCTCGCGCAGCTTGCGGATCTCGGCGTACTCGGGCGAGTTCCAGAAGCGCTGCGCCGCCTCGAGGCAGGGGAAGCGCGCAATGATCACGCCGCGCCCCGGCGGCGGTGCGCCCTCGAACACCTCGATCGCCGGCGAGATCGCTTCGTACCAGCCGCCGTTCTTCGGGTAGAGCCCGGACTCCGCGATCGCACGCACGTAGGCGCCGAAGGCCTTGCGGTCGGTGATCGTGCCGTAGACCAGCATGCGCACCGGCTGCACGCAGGCGTTCGCCTCGCCCACGCGGCGGAAGCGGTAGCCGCCCGCGGCCGGACCCCACACGAGGTTGCCGTTCGTATCGAAGCCGCGGTCCCAGTTCGTCATCTCGCCGTCCGAGAGCGCCGAATGCGAGATCGCGTAGCTCGCGCCCTTGTAGGAGTTCCGGCAGCGGTTGCCGGTGGTCGCGCCCTCGAAGCGGCCCGTCCCCGCGCGCACGATCACGGCATCGCAGCCGGCGAGCTCGGTGAGCTGCCCGGGTTCGAGCGACTCGAATCGCGTCGGGTCCTGCCAGCCGCCGACGAAGCGCGCCGCCTCGGGCAGCGAGTAGCGGCGCGCAGTCAGCGTGCCGTCGGGCTCGGCACGCAGCCGCGAGACACGCTGCATGTAGGGCGCGGGCGCGCCGGGCATCCAGCTCTCGGTGTAGATCCAGCGGTCGTCGCCGCGCCCCGGCCAGATCTCCGCGATGTGCCACGTGATGACGTCGTAGCGCGCGTCCTGCTTCGCCTGCGCCTCGCTGGAGTAGCTGCCGACCTGCAGGCGCAGGTACTCCTCGAGCACCGGCGACGGCGCCGCCACGGCGGCCGCGCTCCACAGCGCCAGCAGCCAGCCGACGCGCCTCACGACCGCCGCCCCCGCGCCTGCTTCCAGAACACGAACGTCGCGAAGGCCACCGCGAACAGCGGCCCGACGGCGTCGGCGTAGTTGCCCGACCCGATCTCGTGCACCGCGGCGCCGAGCGCGGCGAACGCAATCACGCCGAGCACCAGCAGGGCGAACACCGGCATGCGGCGCGAGCCGGTGGTTGCGGACGGCCCGCCCGGGTGCCGCTTCGGCAGCGAACTGGCGGTCGGACCCACGGGCGGCACCGAGACGCGGGGCGCATCGGGGCCGGACATCGTCCAGGGATTCGCGTCGCGCGACGGTGGCGCCAGCGGCGGCGGCAGGCCGGTTGTGCTGCCGGCATCTCGGTTGCGGGTCTTCATGGGTTCGTCCTCGCGAGCACCCGGCCGGCGCGTGGCCGCGAGATTACGCCGGCCGGCGCCACGCCGCGAACCGTCACAAAAACTCCATCCGTCGGTCAACGGACGTTCACCGACCCGGCTGATGATCGCAGCGCCTGGCGGACGTGCCCCGGCCTCCGCCGCCATTCCACACTGGGAGCAACGCATGAATTTTTCGAAGACCCTCGCCCTTGCCATTGCCATGACCCTCGGCGCCGCCGGCGCCCACGCCGACAGCTTCACCGGCCCGCAGAGCTCGCAGACGCCTTACGTCGTGCCGACCGCGGACGGCTGGCAGGTGACCTCGCTGATCACCGTGGGTGACTCGGCCAAGGAGTCGCCCTATGTGCTGGTTGGCATTCCGGACGGCATGGGTGCCGTCGCCGGCAAGTTTGCCGAGAACGGAACCTACGTCGCCGACAAGGCTTTCATGACCGTTTTCCTGAACCACGAGATCAGCTCCGACCCGCCCCCCTTAAACAACCCTGGCGTTCCGCGCGCTCACGGCACGAACGGCGCCTTCGTGTCGCAGTGGACCGTGCACCTGAACTCCCTGCAGGTGAAGTGGGGCGAGGACCTGATCCGCCGCGTGCTGACCTGGCAGGGCGACACCTTCGCCGACACCACCGGCACGACCGCGTTCAACCGCTTCTGCTCGGGCGACCTGCCCGCCTACACGGGCTTCTACAACCCGGCCACGGGCAAGGGCTTCGACGGTCTCATCTACATGAACGGCGAGGAGTCCGGCGCGGAAGGGCGTGCCTTCGGTCACGTCGTCACCGGGGACGAGAAGGGCACGACCTACCAGCTGCCCTACCTCGGCAGGTTCTCCTGGGAGAATTCGGTCGCGCACCCGAACTCGGGTGACAAGACCATCGTCGTGGGCCTCGACGACTCGACCCCGGGCCAGGTGTATGTGTACGTCGGCGACAAGCAGGATTACGGCAACCCGGTCGAGCGGGCCGGACTGCAGAACGGCTCCCTGTACGGCATCAAGGTCCCGGGCGTGCCGCTGGAGAATAGCGGCGCGATCAACGGCAGCTTCACGCTGTTCCCCTTCACCCGCGAACAGGCGTCGGGCGCCGGCTCGGCGCTGCAGATCCTGTCGGTCGCCAACGGCGTCACCGAGTTCGCCCGGCCCGAGGACGGGCACTGGGACACGAAGAACCCCAACGTGTTCTATTGGGTGACGACCGGCGCGACGCTGAGCGGCAAGGCGCAGACCGCGAAGCTCTACAAGCTCACCTTCGACTCCATCGCCAATCCGACCGGCGGCACGATCGAGCTCGTGCGCGACGCCTCGACGATGCTGACCACGGGGGACGCAGCCGGCACGACCGCACGCTCCTTCGACAACATCACGGTCGACGGCGACGGCAACGTCATCGTGCAGGAGGACCCGGGCAACTCGTCGTACATCGCCAAGACCTGGAAGATCGACCCGGTCACGAAGGACTACGTGCAGATCTTCGAGTCGGACCGCGAGCGTTTCGTGAGCGGTGCACCGGGCTTCCTGACCCAGGACGAGGAGAACTCCGGCGTCATCGAGGTCACGGACATCGTCCGGAACGCGAACTGGTACGAGGCCGGTCGCCGCTACTACCTCGGAAACATGCAGGCGCACTATAAGATCCCGGGCGAGCTCGTCGAGGGCGGCCAGGTGTACCTGATGGCTTCGCCGAAGCCGGCGGGCACCGTCGGCAAGCCGGGCAAGGGAAAGAAGTAGTTCGGTTCTCGAGGCCCTGGACTCGGGCGGGGGGCGGTCGTTCGACCGCCCCCCGTTTCGTTCAGGGCAGCGGGTAGCGCCGTGGTTCGACGCCCTCGACCCGCCCCACGACCGCCGCGGCGCCGACGTAGAGGTCCACCTCGCGCTCGAAGTTCAGCGTCCCGTTCACGACGGCGCCCGACTCGATGGTGACGCGCGGCCGGTTCGACTTGCCACCCCACGACCAGCCCTCGGGCTTCTCGACCAGGATGCCACCGTCCACGCGCGATCCGGTGCCGACCAGCACGTCGCCGTTCACCGTGCCGAGGCCGCCGCGCACCGCAGCGCCCTGCAGCACGAAGTCGCCGTTGACGTTCTCGAGGCGCCCGTCCACCCGCGCGTCGCGCCCGAGCGTGAGTTCGCCGTTGACCGCCTCGACGTTGCCGGTCACGACCGCGCCTTCCGCCAGCGTCACCGAGCCGTTGACGGTCTCGACCGACTGCGCGGTGGCCTTGGGCTCCAGCCGGATGCGGCCGTTCACCGTCTCGACGCCCTGCACGCGGGCGTTGCTGCCGATGGTGATGGAACCATTCACGGTCGAGACGTCGCCCACTTCGCGACCGGCCTCGACCTCGATGCTGCCATTGACCTTGTCGAGGTCGTCCGACGAGCCCAGCGCCACGGCGGAGAAGGCGTAAAGCAGGGTGGCGACGTAGCGGAACATGGGCGGCCTCCGGGAAAGGATCTCGTTATGGGGGTTCGATGCACGGGCGCGGCGAATGGTTGCAGGCCGCCGGCCGCCGGCCCCGAAGCCAGAGGAGGCGTTGCGGCGCAAGCCCGCGCATACTGTCCGGGAGAGACGGGGCCCGCCGAGTTGCGCAGGGCCGCCACGCCATGCAGTACTCGTTCAAGGACGAATTCGACCCGCCGCGGTCCGACCCCTCGCGCCGAGGGTGGCCCGGAAGCGCGCTGCTGCGCAGCGTCGAGGCCCGCATCCTCGCAGTCGGCCTCGGTCTCGTGCTGCTGACGGTGGTCGCGCTCGGCGTCGGCTGGCTCGTGGCTCCAGACGCGACCTCGGTGTTCGCCGCCATGACCGGCCTGAGCCTGACGGTCGGCCGCGCAGCCGGAATGTCGTTCGGCTACGCGAACGGCCTCCAGCACGCCGCGGTGATCTCCAGCAACGTGCTCGTGGAGACCATCCAGGTGCTGGTCGTCTACCCGCTGTTCGTCCTGAGCTGGAACAACCTCGTGGACCTCCGGCACATGCGGCGCTTCCTCGTGCACATGCGGCGCTCGGCCGAGGCCAGCCAGCCGCGCGTGGCGCGCTACGGGGTCTTCGGGCTGTTCGCGTTCGTGTTCCTGCCGTTCTGGATGACCGGGCCCGTGGTCGGCGCGGTCATCGGCTACCTGATCGGCCTCAAGGCGCGGCAGACCCTCCCCACCGTGCTGATCGCGACCTACCTTGCCGTCGCCATCTGGGCGGTGTTCTTCGAGCGCATGAACGCGCTGCTGGCCGGGTACGGACGCTACGTCGCGTTCGGCATCGTGCTGGCGGTCGCGGCCGCGGCGCTGACGGTGCGATCGGTGCAACTCTGGCGGCAGGGCCATCGTCCCGGTTCGGGCGAGCGATGCGCTACGCTTCCGGCTCCCTCCCGCACTCTCGAGGATCCGCCATGAAGACTCGCGCCGCCGTCGCCTATCGGGCCGGGGATCCCCTCGTCGTCGAAACCGTGGAACTCGACGGGCCGCGCGCCGGCGAGGTGCTGGTGGAGATCCGCGCCACAGGCGTGTGCCACACCGACGAGTTCACCCGTTCGGGCGCCGATCCCGAGGGACTGTTCCCGGTGATCTTCGGGCACGAGGGCGCGGGCGTGGTCGTGGACGTGGGTCCCGGCGTCACCTCGCTCAGGAAGGGCGACCACGTGATCCCGCTCTACACGCCGGAATGCAGGCAGTGCAAGTCGTGCCTGTCGCACAAGACCAACCTGTGCACGGCGATCCGTGCCACGCAGGGCCAGGGCGTGATGCCGGATGGCACCAGCCGCTTCTCGATCGGCGGCGAGAAGATCCACCACTACATGGGCTGCTCGACCTTCTCGAATCACACCGTGCTGCCCGAGATCGCGCTGGCGAAGATCCGCGAGGACGCGCCCTTCGACAAGGTCTGCTACATCGGCTGCGGCGTCACCACCGGGATCGGCGCCGTGATCAACACCGCGCAGGTCGAGCCCGGCGCGAACGTCGTGGTGTTCGGCCTCGGCGGCATCGGCCTGAACGTGCTCCAGGGCGCGCGCATGGCGGGTGCCGACCGGATCATCGGCGTGGACATCAACCCCGCACGCAAGGCGCTCGCCGAGCGCTTCGGCATGACGCACTTCGTGAATCCGAAGGAGGTCGAGGGCGACCTCGTGCCCTACCTCGTGGCACTCACTGACGGCGGCGCCGACTACAGCTTCGAGTGCGTCGGCAACGTGGACCTGATGCGCCAGGCGCTCGAGTGCTGCCACCGCGGCTGGGGCGTGTCGGTGATCATCGGCGTGGCGGGCGCCGGGCAGGAGATCAGGACTCGTCCGTTCCAGCTCGTCACGGGACGCGTCTGGAAGGGCACGGCCTTCGGCGGCGCGCGCGGCCGCTCCGACGTGCCGAAGATCGTGGACTGGTACATGCGCGGCAGGATCGAGATCGATCCGCTGATCACGCACACGCTGCCACTTGCGCGCATCAACGAGGCGTTCGACCTGATGCACTCGGGGGAGTCGATCAGGACGGTGGTGACGTTCTGACCGCCCGTCACCCGGGCGGCAGAACCCGTCGTCCGCCGGCGTGACCGACGGCGGACGACGGGCGGCGGCGGGCTCAGGCCTTCGGCTTGCGGCGGGTGAAGAACCAGATCAGCGCAGCCGCGGCGGCGATCGCGATGACCAGCGACAGGATGCGGCTCTGCACGCCGACGGCGGTCGAGACCAGGCCGCCGAGCAGCGACCCGGCGAGACCGTAACCGATCGTCTTCATGTAGCTCATGTCGTCGCGCCCAGGCAGCGCGAGCCGCGCCAGCGCGCCGACGATCAGGCCCGAAACGATGAACATCAACAGCAGGACGACGATCGCCGTCCCGCCCACGCCTGCCGCAGTGCCTGGTTCCATTGCTACAGTCCCCGTTGGTTGTTGTGGTCGGCGCGCACAGTAAGCGACACGTACCAGCCACGCAAGCTCGCGACGACGACGAGACCAGACACGCTTTCAGCCGCGCGCTCCGTGTGCTGGCGCCGGGCGCGAGCGGCAGACACAATGTGCCATGCCGACCGATTTCATCGGGTTGTTCGCCGTGCTGACTGATGCCCAGCGGCGCTGGTCGTCCCACGCGGATGGGCACACATGACACTGAGGACCCTCTCCGAACACGCCTGCTTCGGCGGCACGCAGCGCTTCCTCGCCCACGACTCGCGCGAGTGCGCCACCGAGATGCGCTTCGCGGTCTACGAGCCGCCGCAAGCGCGGCACGGGCGCGTGCCGGTGCTCTACTACCTGGCCGGGCTCACCTGCACCGAAGAGACATTCATCATCAAGGCCGGTGCGCAACGCCTCGCCGCCGAACTGGGACTGATGCTGGTGGCACCCGACACCAGCCCGCGGCAGCCGCGCCTGCCGGGCGACGACGCGAGCTGGGATTTCGGCCTCGGTGCCGGCTTCTACGTGGACGCGACCGAGGCGCCGTGGTCGGCGCACTACCGCATGTACTCCTACGTGACGCGCGAGCTGCCGGAGCTGATCGCAGCGGATCTTCCCGCCGACGCCAGCCGCCAGGGCATCTTCGGCCACTCGATGGGCGGCCACGGTGCACTGGTCTGCGCACTGCGCAACCCCGGGCAGTACCGCTCGCTCTCGGCCTTCGCACCGATCGCCGCGCCCATGCAGTGCCCGTGGGGCCGCAAGGCGTTCACGGGCTACCTGGGCAGCGACGAATCGCAGTGGCTCGACTACGACGCCAGCGTGCTGGTCGCCGCGCGGCCGTTCCATGCGCCGATCCTGGTGGACCAGGGCACGGCGGATAAATTTCTCGCCGAGCAGCTGAACCCGGAGGTTTTTGCCGACGCCTGCCGCCGCTCGGGGCAGCCCTTCGAGCTGCGCCTGCATGCGGGCTACGACCACGGCTACTGGTTCATCCAGACGTTCGTCGAGGATCACCTGCGGTGGCACGCGCGGGCGCTCGCAGGGTAGCCGCGGCGCGTCAGCGGGCCTCGACCACCCTCGATCCCTCCCGCGCCGTGAGCTCGCGGAACAACTCCGTGAGCCGCCCCGTGACGGGGCCCGGCCGCCCCTCGCCGATCACTCGTCCGTCGACGCGCGTCACCGCCGCCAGCTCGCCCATCGTCCCCGAGCAGAACATCTCGTCGGCGCGATAGGCCTCGGTCAACGAGAGGTCGCGCTCCTCGCAGGGAATGCCGTGCCCGCGGCACAGCTCGAGCACCGCGCCGCGGGTGATGCCCTCGGGACAGGCGACGAGCCGCGGTGTCAGCACCCGGCCGCCGTCCACGAGGAACACGTGCGTCGCGTTGGTCTCGGCGATGAAGCCGCGCACGTCGAGCATCAGTGCGTCGTCGGCGCCCGCGGCGTTCGCCTCGATCTTGGCGAGGATCGACTGGATCAGGTTGTTGTGGTGGATCTTCGGGTCGAGACAGTCGGGCGGGAAGCGCCGCACGCTCGAAGTCACGAGCGCGAGGCCGTCGGTGCCGTACACCGGCGGCTTGTGCTCGGCGAGCACGATCAGCGTCGGTCCCGACTGGTTGAGCCGCGGGTCCATCCCCGAGGTGATCTTCACGCCCCGCGTCAGCGTGAGGCGAATGTGCACGCCGTCGAACATGCCGTTCGCCTCGAGCGTGCGGCGGATCTCGCTGACGATCTGCTCGCGCGCGGGGATCCCGGCGAAGGCGAGCGCCCGTGCCGAGCCCACCAGCCGGTCGAGGTGCTGCTCGAGGCGGAAGATGCGCCCCTCATACAGCCGCAGGCCCTCCCAGACCGCATCACCGCCCTGCACCGACGAGTCGAACGGGCTCACGCCCGCCTGGTCGCGGTGCACGAGCCGGCCGTTGATGTTGACGATCAGGTTCTCGTTGCGCGGATCGAACTTCTGCAGCACGCGGAATTCCTCAGTCGGGTTCGGGTCAGGCGCGCAGCCGTTGCGCGCTCAGCCGCTCATACAGAGGTCGGCACTGCGCGTCGAGCTCGGCGAGCCGCCCGGCGAGCTGCGGCATTTCGGTCGCCTCGGCGCGCTCGAAGCCGGTCGAAGCCTCGACCCGCTGGTACCAGTGCTTCGCCCACACGCCGTCGGTCGGCCGCGGCCCCGGCGGCCACGACAGCATGCGCTCGCTGAAGGAAACCCCGAGCGCCGCGCACAGCGCGCGCAGCGTGGCCTCGGGCGCGGCCAGCAGGTCGGCCGCATCCACCACCGGCGGCGCGCGGCCGGTGGTGCGCTCCACGAACTCGAAGATCTCGACCTGCTGCGGCAGGCCCGTGGCGTCGAGGTCGAAGCGGCCGAGCTTCTCCTCGAGCGATGCGAGCATCGGCGCGGGGTCGCGGACCAGGAAGGCGTGGGTCATCGCGCCCAGCCACTCCCGTCCCATCGCCGGCAGCAGGTGATGCGACATCTGCTTCTGGTAGAGGATGCCGACGCCCTCCGGCAATGGTGCGAGCAGCGAGTCGACCACCTTGCGCCAGTCGCACTCGTGGTGAGCGAGCACCTCGTCGCGACCGGGGTGGTCGATGCCCGTGGCCTGCAGGTAGTGCGCGTAGAACGGCTCGTCCACGACCACCGTGTCCGGCCGGTTCTCCCACGCGCGCATGAACGCCGTGGAGATGTTGCGCGGCCCCGACCACATGGCGAGGCGCAGCGGCGCGGCGGTCACTTGAGCGGCTTGCGGAACCGGTAGACGAACTGGTCGGTGCGACCGCGGATCGCGGGATCGAAGACCAGCACGGTGTGATCGTCGTCCGGGTGCGCGAGCATCGGGCTCTCGCCGTCGAAGACGAAACCGGCGCGCTCGAAGTCACGCCTGACCACGTCCGGGGCGATGCGGTGCAGCGAGTCGACGATCGCGGCCGTGTCGCCGCCGCCGGTGGCAACGTGGTCCTGCACGACGATCGTGCCGCCGGGCTTGAGCGCCGTGCGCAGCACGGCGAGCAGCTGCGCCGGATCGGTGGGCGGCCACGAGCCATCCGCCGGCCGCCAGTAGAGGTCGTGGTAGGACATCACGAACAGCGCGAGATCGAGGCTGTCGGCCGGCAACGCGAGCTTGTCGACTTCCTCGGTGACCTGGCGCACGTTCGGCAGTCGGTCCCCCGCGTAGCGCTCCTCGATGCCCTTGGCGGCAAAGCGCGCGTAGGCCGCGTTGTTGTAGGCGATCACCGATCCGGTCGGCCCGACCACTCGCGAGAGCAGCTCGGTGTAGTAGCCACCGGCGGAGAAGGCATCCAGCACGTGCATGCCCGGCGCTACGCCCGCGAAGGCGAGCAGCTCGGCGGGCTTGCGGCGACCGTCCTGCTCGCGGTCCGTCTCGGGCCGGTCCGGGCTCGCGATCGCCGCCGCGATGGCGGCCGCCGCGGCCGTGGCTGCGGCATCCGGAGTCGCGGGCGTGGGGGCCTTCGACTTCGCGAGCGCCGTCGCGCCCGCCAGCGCGAGCGCGGCACCCAGCAGCAACGTCATTGCGCGCTTCATGGTCATCCCCTCGTCGGCCTCGCCGTGCGCCCGACACCCGTTCGTCGGGGCCGGGCCGCCATGCTAGCGGCTGCCATTGCGGGTGTCATGGGATCCCGGCACGGCGCCGGAAGCGTTCAGGCCAGCGTCCGGTAGAGCATGCGCACGGCGACCACGGACAGGAACACGCCGAACGCCATCGAGAGCTTGCGCCGGTCGAGCGAGTGCGCGAGCCGGGCGCCCACCGGCGCCACGAGCCAGGCGACCGGCCCGACCACGGCGAGGCACGGCAGGCTCACGAGGCCCACCGTCCACGGGGGGACCGCCGTCCCGGCGGTCTCGGCGAGAAGATAGCCGAGCGTCGCCGGCACGCTGATCCAGAGGCCGAGCAGCGCCGCGGTGCCGACCGCCTTGTGCACTGGCACGCCGCAGAGCGTCATCGAAGGCACGCTCAGCGTGCCGCCGCCGATGCCCATCATCGCGGACACCGTGCCGATGGCTGCCGGGAGCGCCGCACCGGCCGGACCGCGCGGCAGCCCGTCGTGCAGCACCACCCGGTCGAGCGGCAGCAGCATCTTGAGGGCCGCGAGCAGCGCCACGGCGCCGAACACGCCCGACAGCACGCGCGCATCCACCCGCGAGGCGAGCAGCGCGCCGGCGAGTGCGCCCGCAACGATCGGCAGCGACCAGCGGCGGATCACGTCGCCATCCACCGCGCCGCGCTTCGCATGCGAGCGGGACGACGAGATCGAGGTCGGCACGATCGTGGCCATCGAGGTCGCCACCGCCACGTGCAGCGCGACCGCGGGCTCGACGCCCACCATGGTGAGCGCAAGGTCGAGCGCCGGCACGACGACGATGCCGCCGCCGACACCGAGCAGGCCGGCGAGCAGCCCGCCCGCCGCGCCGGCGCCGAGCACCGCCGCGATCAGCGGCAGCCATTGGATGCTTGCTTCGGTCAACGCGATGCCCCGGCCCGCCATCGTGGAAAACCGCGGCAGTCTAGCGGCATCGCGTCCACCCCGCCTCCGCACGGAAGCCCGGAGTTATAGTGCCCGGACAACCAGTTCGAGGCCGGTCACGGCCATCCCCGGGGGCAGAAAATGACTGAAACGAGCGGCGGCGAAGTCCTGGCGCGCATGCTCCAGGCGGAAGGTGTCGAGAAGGTCTTCGGCATCATCGACGGCACCTACTTCGGCTTCTACTCGAGCCTGCACAGGCTCGGCATCGAGATCGTCACGCCGCGGCACGAGACCTGCGCCGCGCACATGGCGGGCGCCTACGCCAGGCTCACCGGCCGGCTCGGCGTCTGCATGGCGAGCAACGGTCCCGGCGTCGCCAACATCCTGCCGGGCCTCGCCGTCGAGAACGCCGAGGGCAATCGCGTGCTCTGCATCACCAGCTGCCGCCGCCCGCAGATCGTCTATCCGGATCGCGGCGGCGCCTACCAGTCCTTCGACCAGGTGGGTGCGATCGCGCACCTCGCGAAGTGGAGCAAGGCCGTGGTCTCCTTCGAGCGGACCGCCGAGCTCGGCCGCACGGCGCTGCGCAACTGCTGGGAGGGCCGGCCGGGCGTCGTGCACCTCGACGTGCCCGAGACGATCATGAACGGCAAGGTGAAGGCCGACGTGCCCGTGTGGCAGCCGCACCAGTACCGCCGTACCGAGCCCGTCGTCCCCTCGCCAGCGCAGGTCGAGCGCGCCGCGCAGATGCTGGCCGAGGCCGAACTGCCGATCATCCACGCCGGCAGCGGCATCATCCACGCCGCCGCCTACGACGAGCTGCGCCGGGTCGCGGAACTCCTCCACGCGCCAGTCACCACCAGCTGGGCCGCGCGCGGCGTGCTGCCCGAGACCTCGGAACTCGCGATCCCGATGCCCTTCATCCCGATCAACAACGAGGTGCGCAACGACGCCGACCTGGTCCTCGTGGTGGGCTCGCGCCTCGGCGAGACGGACTGGTGGGGCAAGGCGCCGTACTGGCGGCACCCCTCCGAGCAGCAGATGATCCAGGTCGACACCGACGGGCACGTGCTCGGCGCCAACAAGCCCGCCGCGCTCGCCGTGCTCGCCGACGCGAAGCTGTTTCTCGCGGCGCTCGCGCAGCGGCTCGCCGGGCTCACGGGTCAGATGAACCTCGACGCACGGCGGCGCAAGGTGGCGAAGTACCGCGAGAAGATCGCCGCCGAGCGCGCCAAGCTCGACGAGAAGCTCGGGGACATGGCGGTGCCGATGAACCCGGCGCACGTCGCCCACGTCTGCCAGCAGGTGTTTCCGCCGGACTCGGTGCTGGTGGCCGACGGCGGCAACGCGGCCGTGTGGACCATGATGTTCACCGAGTCGCGGGTGCCGAACACGATCCTCTCGACCTTCAAGATGGGCATGCTCGGCGCCGGCGTCGCGCAGGCCTGCGGCGCCGCGGTGGCGCGGCCCGGGCACCCGGTCTGCTGCATCATCGGCGACGGCGCGATGGGCTTCCATCCGCAGGAAGTCGAGACCGCGGTGCGCAACGGCCTGCGGGTCGTCTACCTCGTGCTCTGCGACAAGCAGTGGGGCATGGTGAAGATGAACCAGCAGTTCATGCTCAAGCCGATCAAGACGCTGATCAGGAAGTCGCTCGGACCCGACGAGACGATCAAGGCGGACCTCGGCGAGATCCGCTTCGACGACCTGGCCCGCTCGATGGGCGCGCACGGCGAGCGCGTCGCCGACCCGCGCGAGCTCAAGGCCGCCATCGAGCGCTCGATCGCGAGCGGAGGCCCGGCGGTGATCCACGTCGACGTGGACCCGGTCAAGCACATGTGGGCGCCGGGTCTCATGCACTTCAAGGACATGCACCAGGAGCCGAAGGGCAAATGACCGAGCTCGACGCGGTCCGGCTGAACTTCAGCCCGGGATCGCTGGTCGCGCTCGACGTGATCCTCGCCTTCGTGCTGTTCGGCGTGGCGCTGGACATCCGGTTGGCGGACTTCAAGGGGATCGTGACGGCGCCGCGCGGCACCGCGATCGGCCTGCTCGCCCACTCGGTGCTGCTGCCCGCGGTGGCCTGGGTGCTGACGATGGTGCTCCGGCCGGAGCCCAGCATCGCGCTCGGCATGATCCTCGTCGCCTCCTGCCCGAGCGGCAACATCTCGAATTTCCTGGTCAACCACGCGCGCGGCAACACCGCGCTGTCGGTCACGATCGCAGCGTTCTCGATGCTGGGCTCGATCTTCTTCACGCCCTTCAACCTCTCGTTCTGGGGCGAGCTCAATCCCGCCACGCGTCCGATCCTCCACGCCGTCGAGCTGAGCCCGTGGGAGGTGCTCGGCACCGTGGTGGTGCTGCTCGGCATCCCCACCGCGCTCGGCATCTGGGTGTCGCACCGCTTCCCGGCGTTCGCAGCCCGGGCGCGGGCGCCGTTCCGGGCCCTGTCGCTCGCGTTCTTCCTGCTGTTCGTCGTGGGTGCACTGGCGATGAACTGGCACTTCTTCCTCGAGTACACGCAGCGGGTGATGCTGTTCGTGTTCCTGCTGAACGCGTTCGCGCTGCTGACGGGCTACTACACGGCGCGCGCGGCGCGGCTGCCGGAGGCCGACCGTCGCGCGGTGTCCCTCGAGGTCGGCATCCAGAACTCGGGCTTCGGCCTCGCGCTGGTCTTCAACTTCTTCGGCGGGCTCGGCGGCATGGCGATCGTGGCCGCGTGGTGGGGCATCTGGCACCTGATCGCCGGGCTCACGGTCTCGACCTGGTGGCGCCGCCATCCGCCGCTGCCCGCGGGGAGCGCCGCGTGACCCATCGCGTGCTCGTGACCGGCGCGGCCGGCTACCTCGGCGGGCGGCTCGTGGAGTCGCTCGCGGAGCGCGCCCGGCGCGACGGCGATCCCGCCTGCATCGTCGCGACCGACGTGCGCGAGGTGCCGTTGCAGCGGCAACTGCCGGGCGTCGACTACCTTGCCCTGGACGTGCGTGCCGCCGGCCTCGCCGACGTGCTGGCGCGGCACCGCATCGACACGGTGGTGCACCTCGCCGCGATCGTCACGCCCGGCCCCGCCTCCAGCCGCGAGTTCGAGTACTCCGTGGACGTGCTCGGCACCCGCAACGTGCTCGAGGCCTGCGTCGCCGCCGGCGTGCGGCGCATCGTCGTCACCTCGAGCGGCGCGGCCTACGGCTACCACGCCGACAACCCCGCGTGGCTGACCGAGGACGATCCGGTGCGCGGCAACGAGGAGTTCGCGTACTCGCACCACAAGCGCCTCGTCGAGGAGATGCTGGCGGAGTACCGGCGCACGCACCCGGCGCTCGAGCAGGTGGTGCTGCGCGTCGGCACGATCCTCGGCGAGACCACCCGCAACCAGATCACGGCACTGTTCGAGCGGCCGCGCCTGCTCGCGCTCGAGGGCGCGGCGAGTCCGTTCGTCTTCATCTGGGACCGCGACGTGGCGGGCGCGATCGAGCACGCGGTCTTCGGCGGGCCGGCGGGCGTCTACAACGTCGCCGGCGACGGCGCGCTCGGCATCCGGGAGATCGCGGCGCGGCTCGGCAAGCGCTGCGTGACGCTGCCGCCGTGGCTGCTGCGGACTGCGCTCGCGGTGCTGCACCCGCTGCGGCTGTCGCGCTACGGGCCCGAGCAGGTGAACTTCCTGCGCTACCGGCCGGTGCTCGACAACCGCCGCCTCAAGGAAGTCTTCGGCTACGTGCCGCAGCTCACGTCGGCCGAGGTGTTCGAACTGTTCCGCAAGGCCCGCGGGCTGGGGCCGCGCTGAGCATGGCGCGCCGCTGCTATGCGGGTCGCACGGTGCTCGTCACGGGCGCGGGCGGCGGCCTCGGCCGCGCGATCGCACTGCGCTTCGCTGCCGCGGGCGCGCGCATCGTGGCGCTCGACCGCGACGGCGCCGGCCTCGAGTCGCTCGGCACCGAAATCGGTCGCCGGGGCGGCGACTGGCTGGCTCTGCACTGCGACGTCACCGATGCCGAGGGCTGCGCGCAGGCCGTTGCCGACGGCGTTGCCCGCTTCGGGTCGCTCGACGTGCTGGTGAACAACGCCGGCGTGAGCCACCGCAGCGCCTTTGCCCGGACCGATCTCGCCGTGATCCGCCGTGTGATGGAGGTGAACTTCTTCGGTGCGGTGAACTGCACCAGGGCCGCACTGCCGCATCTCGTGGCCGCGCGCGGCCAGGTGATCGCGATCTCGAGCGTCGCGGGCTACACGCCGCTGATCGCCCGCACCGGCTACGCCGCGAGCAAGCATGCCCTGCATGGTTTCTTCGACAGCCTGCGCAGCGAGCTCGCGCCGCTGGGCGTCGAGGTGATGCTGGTGTGCCCCGCGTTCGTCGCGACGCGGATCGACCGCAATGCGCTCGGCGGCGACGGCGGACCGGCGGACCATGCGCAAGTGACGGTCGGGCATCCGCTTGCCGCCGAGGACGCGGCCGGGCGCGTGTTCGAGGGCGCGGCCTGCGGCCGGCGCCTGCTGCTCGTCGGTGCCACGGCACGGCAGGCCTGGTGGCTCAACCGCCTCGCGCCGCGGCTGTACGAGCGGATCATGTCGGCCCGGCTGCGCGGGGAGCTCGGCGCGCCGTGACGACCTCCGCTCGACGGATGCACGCCATGGCGTTGCCGCGAGCCCGCGCCCCGCTCGAGTGGGTCGAGCGCGACCTGCCCCGTCCCGGCCCGCACGAGGTGCTGCTGCGCGTGCGCGCCTGCGGCGTGTGCCGCACCGACCTGCACGTGGTCGACGACGAGCTGCCCGGCATCGGGCACCCGATCGTGCCCGGGCACGAGATCGTGGGCGAGGTCGTCGAGCGCGGCGCGCTCGCGTCGCTCGCGATCGGTACGCGCGTCGGCGTGCCCTGGCTCGGCTGGACCTGCGGCGTCTGCGACTTCTGCCGGGGCGGCCGCGAGAACCTGTGCGGCGAGGCGCGCTTCACCGGCTACCAGTGCGACGGCGGCTACGCCGACCACGTGCTCGCCGACGCCCGCTACTGCCTCGCGCTGCCGACGGGCTTCGACGACGCGCACGTCGCACCCCTGCTCTGCGCGGGCCTGATCGGGTATCGCGCGCTGCGCATGACGGGAGATGCGCGACGCATCGGGATCTACGGCTTCGGCGCCGCGGCCCACATCGTGGCGCAGGTGGCCCGTCACGAGGGACGGGAGTGCCTCGCCTTCGTGCGGCCCGGCGACGGGGACGCGGCGCGCTTCGCACTCAGCCTCGGCTGCGCCTGGGCCGGCGGCAGCGACGAGCGCCCGCCGGGCGAACTCGACGCCGCGATCATCTTCGCGCCTGCGGGCCCGCTGGTGCCGGCCGCGCTCGCCGCCGTACGCCGCGGCGGCACGGTGGTCTGCGGCGGCATCCACATGAGCGACATCCCGTCCTTCCCGTACGCGCTGCTGTGGGGCGAGCGCGTCGTGCGCTCGGTGGCCAACCTGACGCGCCGCGACGGCGAGGAGTTCCTCGCGCTCGCGCCGCGCATCCCCGTCCGCACCGAGGTGACGCTCTTCCCGCTGGAGGAGGCCAACGAGGCCCTCGCCCGCCTGCGGGAGGGACGGCTCACCGGCGCGGCGGTGCTGGTACCCGGTGCGTGAGCGGGCCGGCGGGCGCTATGCTCCGGCACGATTCGGCATGTAACGACCGGCGCCGCGCGCCACGGGGGAATACAGCATGAAGGTCCACGTCAAGCACTCGCTCAAGACCGATGCCGCGTCGGCGCTGAAGCTCTGCACCGAGCTGAAGCACCAGGAGGCGATCTACGGCCAGCTGGGCGGCACAGACATCAAGATCAAGCGCGACGGCCGCTCGCCCAACGTGAAGCTGAAGATCTCCCGCAAGGAGGTCGCCAATCCGCCTGCCGCGATCCGCAGGATCGTGCCGAGCACCAACGAAGTGAGCCACACCGAGGACTGGGCCGCCGACGGCGACGGCTACTCCGCGGACCTCGTCATCGACATCAAGGGCGTGCCGGTGAAGATCGTGGGCACCAAGTCGCTGCAACCCGAGAAGGGCGGCTGCCGCGTCGAGTGGAACTTCGACGTGACCAGCGGCATCCCGCTGCTCGGCGGGATCATCGCCTCGTTCGCGGGCGGCGAGATCGAGCAGAAGCTCGAGCAGGAGTTCAAGGTCCTCAAGTCGATGGCCTGAGCGCCTGTTGCAGCGCATCTAGCCAACTGCGAGATGGCACGCCACCCGCGCGGGCGTAGGATCGGGCCATGCCAGGCTGTCCGCAGTAGACCAGGCCTTCTTCCTGCTCGAGACACCCGAGCGGCCGATGAACATCGGCGCTCTGTTCGTGCTGGCGCCGCCGCCCGGCACGCGTGGCGACTTCCCGGGCCGGCTGGTCCGCTCGATGCTGCAGTGCCCGGTCGGGCCGCCGTTCAGCTATCGCCTCGTGAACGGCCCGGTGAAGGGACTGCACGCGCTCGAGGAGGACGCGGCGATGGATCCCGCGCCGCAGGTCCATCGCCACCGTCTGCGGCCCGGCACCGACCTCAAGGGGCTGTTCGCGCGCCTCTGCGAGCTGCACGTGCGGCCGCTCGACCGCGCCGGTCCGCTCTGGGAGCAGCACGTCTACACCGGGCTCCCGAACGGCCGCGTGGCGCTCTACTTCAAGACGCACCACGGGCTGATCGACGGCATCGGCTTCATCCGCGCGCTCAACACCATGGTCGCGACCTCGCGGCGAGCCGCCGGGCCGCGCGCGCTGTGGGAAGGATTGCGCCACGTGCCGGCGTCGCCGAGCGCCCCGCCGCCGACCGGGCTCGAGGGCCTGCTGCGCGCGTGCGAACGAGACGCGTCGCACCGCGCAGGACATGCTGCGGCTCGTGTGGCACCTGGGACTGCGCGACCTCGGGCTCGGCCAGGGCCTCGCCGCGCCGTTCGTCCGCACGCCCGACGTGCTCAAGGCGGCGCCGAGCCCGCATCGCGTGCTGGCGCATTGCGTGCTGCCGCTGCCGCGGGTGCGGGCGGCGGCTGCGACCGGCAGCGCCAAGATCAACGACGTGATGCTCACGCTGATCGACATGGCGATGCACCGCTACCTCGCCGAGCGCGGCGTGACGCCCGACCGGCCGCTGGTGGCCGACATGCCGGTGGCGCTCGACGACCACGGCGGCGCGGGCAACCGCATCACCATCCTGCAGGTGCCGATGGGCCGGCCGGGCGTGGCCCCGGCACAGCGACTCGCGGACGTGTTGCTGGAGACCTCGCAGGTCAAGCGCGAGATGCGCACGCTCGCCGGCAGCGCGCTCACCCTCTACTCGATCGTGCAGCACTCGATCGCGAGCACCATCGAGTCGCTGGGCCTGAGCGACCTGCCGATGCTCGCCAACGTGGTGATCTCCAATCCCGCCGGGTTCGAGCAGCGTGTGTACTTCAATGGCGCCGAGGTCGAGCTCGCGATCCCGATCTCCGTGGTCGCGCACCACCAGGTGCTCAACATCACGGTCACGACCTACGTCGACGAACTGCACGTGACCTTCATCGCGCTGCGCGAGGCCATTCCGGACCTGCAGCGACTCGCGGACTACACGGCCGCGGCGCTGGCGGAACTCGAGGCGGACCTCGCCCGCGGCGCGCGTGCGCGCAGGGCGAAGCGGCCGGCAAAGCCGCGCGCACGGCGCAAGGGTCGTTCCGCGGCTCAGAAATGATTCACGAGAGCGAAGCGCGAAATGCAGCCGCTCCGGAGCGGAGGGCTACACGTCAGCACCATCGGACGTGAACCCAGGGGCGGTGACATAAAGCTCATTCACGGGGATGGATTGCGTCGCGGAACGTCTGCTTATCGAGAGGCGGTAGGTCTCAAGTCGACCGAGGCCGTGTGAAAACGACCTCGTGATTCGTGCGAATAGCATCGTGCCACACGAAGAGGTGCACGATGAAGCGGTTCATCGAAGGCGAGAGCCGAGCGCAGGCCACACTGTTCCCGGAGCGACTGGACGACTGGATCGCCGAGGACAACCCGGTGCGGGCGGTCGACGCGTTCGTCGATGAGCTCGACCTGGCGAAGCTTGGGTTCGAAGGAGCCGAGCCAGCAACCACGGGCCGGCCTGCGTACCACCCCGGCACGCTGCTCAAGATCTACATTTGCGGCTACCTCAACCGCCTGCCCTCGAGCCGGCGCCTGGAGCGCGAGACGCAGCGCAACCTCGAGCTGATCTGGCTGACCGGGCGGCTCGCCCCGGACTTCAAGCAGGATCGACCGAAGGACGCCCGGTGTGGCTGTAATACGGCGCCAAGTACTGGCGCAGCTCGCTCAGATCGAGAACACGATCGATGCGTCGCAGAAGATGATCGACGGGTACGCGGGCGTCGAGGTTGAACGAGTAGAAGAGCTGGTCCTGCGCGGTCCCTTGCTGCCCCATCATCGCGACATCACCCCGTCACTTGCTGTCCTGCGCTTCGGACATGGCCAAGCAACGGTGGTTCACCGGGTTTTTCAACGGAATAGGCCGGTTCCTGCCCGTCAGGCCAGGGCCGCACAGCAGCCCTCCGCCGGCATGACAGGCAGCTCTCGACGGGCCGTCGGAAACCCCGTTCCTCACGTCGTGCGGTCTCCGCTTGTGCGCTGCGGCCTTCTCCCGCGCCGCGCTGCCATGCGCTAGTCTCTTCCCGCCACTGGGGAGGGAGGCCGGACCCGACGTGTCGAGCGCACGCAACCTCATTCATCAGCTCGTCATCGCCGCACGGCTGGGCGCACGCGGGCTGCGCCGCCGCTCCGCTGGTGCGGTGCCCCAGCCCGCAACCGACGCGCAGTTCCGCGCGACGCTGGCGCCGTGGGTCGCGTCGCTCCCGCCAGCACTCGTCACGGATCATGCCTTCTACCGCCTGCCGGCAACCCGGCCGCCCTGGTTCGACACCGGCATCGACCTCGCGCCCGGCGAACGCGTCACGCTGCTTGCCGACGGGCGCGTGCATCTGTCGAAGGCGCTCGACATCTGGGTGGGCCCCTCGTTCCAGCTCTGGTGCCGCGTGGGCGAGATCGGTCCCGTGTTCCGCGGCACCCGCGCCACGAACACGTTCACCGCGCCGCAAGGCGGTCGACTGTGGCTTGCGAGTTATTTCCCGGGCGAATGGGCGGACCCCAGCGGCCGGCTCGGTACTCCACCCGGGGAGTACGCCGGGGTGTCGGGTGGGCTGTCGGTGCTTGTGCTGCGGTGGGCACCGGGGACGGACGTGCCCGACCTGTTCCGCGGCTTCGCGCGGGACAACCGCGTGCCCGGGCTGGTGCTGGCCGAGGCCGAGCGCTTCGATCAGCCGGTCCCCGCCCCCGAGCACTGGGACTACCTCTGGTACCTCGGTCCTGGCGAGATCTTCCGGGCGTCGACCGCCCACGACGGCCGGCCTGCGATCGGCTGCCACACCCACGGCGACGTGGGCATCCTGCGTCGTGACGCCCACTGCACACTCGGTCCCGGCACGCGCCTGCGCTGGTCCTGGCGGGTGGACGAGCTGCCCATCGATCTCGCCGAGGACACGCTGCCCTCGCACGACTACCTGAGCATCGCCGTCGAGTTCGACGACGGACAGGACCTCACCTACTACTGGAGTGCCGCCCTGCCCGAGGGCACGGTGTACCGCTGCCCGCTGCCCACCTGGCGCGACAAGGAGACTCACGTCGTCGTGCGCAGCGGCCGCGAGGGACTTGGCCGCTGGCTCGACGAGGAACGCGACCTGCACGCCGACTACCGGCGAATCCTCGGCGGGCCGGCCCGCGAAGTCGTGCGCGTCTGGCTGATCGCCAACAGCCTGTTCCAGCGTGGCCACGGCCGCTGCGAGTATGCGAGCATCCGCCTGATAACCAACGACGGGACCCTCGAGGTCCTCTGACTTCGGACGCGGGAGAAGACGCCATGCACGGACTGATGATGGAGCGACCGCTCCTGCTCACGGACATCATGCGGTTTGCCGACCGCAATCACCCGGACGTGGAGATCGTCTCCGTGACGATGGACGCGCCGCGGCACCGCACCACGTGGCGCGAGGTGTTTCGCCGCACCCGGCAGCTCGCCAACGCGCTCACCGCTGCGGGCATCAAGCCGGGCGACCGCATCGGTTCGCTCGCCTGGAACGACTACCGCCACCTCGAGCTCTACTACGCGGTGTCCTGCATCGGCGCGGTGATGCACACCATCAATCCGCGACTGTTCCCCGAGCAGCTCGAGTACATCATCAACCACGCCGCGGACCGCATGCTGTTCGTGGACGCGACGCTGCTGCCGCTGCTGAAGGGCCTGCAGGGCAAGATCCCCTGCGTCGAGAGAGTGGTCGTCATGACCAGCGAAGAGGCCATGCCGGCACCGGTGAAGGGCGTGCTGCCCTGCTACGAATCGTTCATCGCCGGGCAGTCCGAGCAGTTCGACTGGCCGACCTTCGACGAGCGCACCGCCAGCTCGCTGTGCTACACCTCGGGCACGACCGGTCACCCCAAGGGCGTCCTCTACAGCCACCGCTCGAACGTGCTGCACGCCTATGCGGGCTGCATGGGCGACGCCGTGGGCGTGAGCGCGCGCGACGTGATCCTGGCCGTCGTGCCGATGTTCCATGCCAACGCCTGGGGCCTGCCATACAACGCCGCGATGACCGGCACGAAGCTCGTGCTGCCGGGCCCGAAGATGGGCGACCCCGAGACGCTCGTGGACCTCATGAACACCGAGGGCGTCACGATGGCGGCCGGCGTGCCCACCGTCTGGACGCTGCTGCTCAACTACCTCGCGCAGAGCGGCAAGAAGGTGCCGACGCTCAGGAAGACGCTGGTCGGCGGCTCGGCCGTGCCGCTCAGCATGATCAAGACTTTCGAGGAGTCCCACGGTGTCAAGGTGCTGCAGGGCTGGGGCATGACCGAGACCAGCCCGCTCGGCACCGTGGGCACGCTGCGGCCCGACATGGAGTCGCTGCCGGCCGAGGAGCGCTACCGCATCCATGCCAAGCAGGGCCACGGCATCTTCGGCATCGAGATGAAGATCGTGGACGACGACGGTCACGAGCTGCCCTGGGACGGCAAGGCCGCGGGCGAGCTCAAGGTGCGCGGCAACTGGGTGTGCAGCGGCTACTTCGGGCTGGAGCACTCGGCGGCGCACGATGCGGACGGCTGGTTCGCGACCGGCGACGTCGCCGCGATCGGGCCGGACGGCTTCCTGCAGATCACCGACCGCGCCAAGGACGTGATCAAGTCCGGCGGCGAGTGGATCAGCTCCGTGGACCTCGAGAACTGCGCGTGCGGTCACCCCGACGTGCTGATGGCCGCGGCCATCGGCGTGAAGCACCCGAAGTGGGAGGAGCGGCCGATCCTGCTGGTCGTGGCGCGCCAGGGCTGCCAGCCGACGCGTGAGTCCGTGCTGGCCCACCTCGGCGAGCATTTCGCCAAGTGGCAGCTTCCGGACGCGGTGATCGTCGTCGAGGCCTTGCCGATGACCGCCACCGGCAAGATCAGCAAGAAGGACCTGCGGGCGACTTACCGCGACGTGCTGATGCAGCAGGCGCAGGGCTGATCCTTCGCCTGCCGCCTCCACGGGCGGGAGCGACTACTCGCGCTCGACGTCGAAGTGCGTGCCCTTGAGCGTCGACTCGATCAGCTGGATCGAGAAGTCCGGGCCGCTCTTCTTCTTCACCAGCACGTCCTCGAAGTCGTCGCCCTCGACCTTGAAGCGCTTCTTGTCGAGCGCGGCCTTGAAGGCTTTCTGAACATCACTGGCCACGCCGTTCTCGGAACGGCCGTCCCTGATGCTGACGTTGACCTCGATCGGAGCCTCGCCCTGCGGCGTGACACGGAAGCGCGCGACGCCGTCGTTGTTCGAGCCTTCCTTGACCTCGATGCGCCACTTGTTCGAGTACTTGAGGTCGGGGTTGATCGCCGGCTGGGTCGTCGACGGCGCAGCTTCCTGCGCGCTCGCGACGTATCCGGTGAGCATCAGGGCGGCAGCCAGCAGAACCGGCCGGACGAGGATTTCGATGTTCATGGGTACAAGTCCCTCTGGTCTCGATAGCGGGGATGCGGGGCGGAACGGCGACGGGTCCCGAGGACCCACGCCAGCGGGATCGCAATCTTATTGACCCGATCCGCACGCGTCCACGGGTCGCGCAGGGGGTCGCGCGGGCCGGCGGCGGAGTCAGACGAGGCAGCCGCGCAGCAGCGCCTCCGCCTCCGCGAGGCTCATGTTCTTCGGCACCGGGTAGTCGCGGTGCGCCTCGATCATCGCGGCGCGTGCCACCGCGGGAATGTCGGCGGCCTTCAGCGCCTCGAGCTTGTCGGGGATTCCCACGGTGCGGTTGAGTTCGCGAACGCGCTCGACAAATCGCCGCGCCAGCGCGGCGCGCGGCTCGCTCGCCTGCCCCGCGCCGATCGCGACGGCGAGTTCTGCGAGGCGCTGCTCCGCGAGCGGCGCATCCTTGAGGAAGTCGAGTACGTAGGGCAACAGGATCGCGTTGCCGAGGCCGTGGGGCACGCCGTACATGCCGCCCACCTTGTGCGAGAAGGCGTGCACGTAGCCGACGTAGGCCTTGGTGAAGGCGAGGCCGGCATAGAACGAAGCCAGCGCCATTGCCTCGCGCGCCTCGAGGTCGTCGCCGTCGGCACAGGCGCGCGGCAGGTTGGCGAAGATCATGCGCACGGCCGACACGGCGTGGAACGCCGTCTCGGCGTGCGGCCAGCGGTTCGTGTAGGCCTCGATCGCGTGGGTGAGCGCGTCCATGCCGGTCGCCGCGGTGATGGACTTCGGCATCCCCTTCATCATCAGCGGGTCGAGTGCGGCCGCCGCGGGCACCAGCTTCGGGTCGATGACCGCCGCCTTGAGGTGCGCGACCGGGTCGGTGACGACGGCCGCCACCGTCACCTCCGAACCCGTACCGGCCGTGGTGGGAATCGCGAACAGCGGCAGCATCGGCTTGCCGACCTTGAGCATGCCGACGAGCTGCGCCGGGCTCTTGCCGCTCACGACCATCGCGTCGATCACCTTCGCCGCGTCGATCACGGAGCCGCCGCCCACGGCGAGGATCGCGTCGCTGCGGTGAGCCTTGGCCGCCTCGTAGCCACGCTGCAGCACGTCGTGGGTCGGGTCCGGCGTAATGCCGTCGTGCACGGCCACCTCCACGCCCCGGGCCGCGAGCGCGGCACGCAGCGGCTCGACCAGCCCGAGCCTGACGAGCACCGCGTCGGTGACGATCAGCACACGCCGGAAGCCGAACTGCGCGATCGAGTCGCACAGTTTCAGCGCCGCGTCGGGTCCGACGAAGGTCGTCGGCCGCGGGATCGGCACCACGCGCGAGGTGGGCCACTGGAAGGGCTTCACGAGCCGGTACGCGAGCAGTCGCAGTTCGAACAGCATGGCGGTCCCCTCGGTGCTGCGCCGCAACCTAGCATGGGCTTGCGCGGGCCGGCATCGTGGGGAACACCGCCGTCGCAGGTCCGTGGCGCCCGTCAGACGCTCCGCGCACGGGCGGATGCGGGATAAAGTGTGGCCCCCCTGCTACCAGCATCCCTGTCCCCTCCATCGAGCAGCGCCAGCATGTCCGACCGAGCCCCGATCCCCCGCGATCCCGCCGACGACTACACCCCGGAGATGGCCGAGCGCCGCGCGCAGTTCCTGCGCGAGCGGACCGGCGCCGCGCTCGAGCACGTGCGCCGCCAGTCGTTCGATCCCCACGTGCTGCCCGGCAACATCGAGAACTTCGTCGGCGTCGCGCAGGTGCCGATCGGCATCGCGGGCCCGCTGCGCATCGAGGGCGAGCACGCACGGGGCGACTTCTACGTGCCGCTCGCCACCACCGAGGGCACGCTGGTCGCGAGCTACAACCGCGGCATGCGCGTGCTGACCGAGTGCGGTGGCGTTCGGACCACGGTCGTGAAGCGATCCATGCAACGCGCGCCGGTGTTCATGTTCCGCACGGCGCTCGAGGCGCGCGACTTCGGAGAGTGGCTCGCGGCGCACTTCGACGGCGTGAAGGCCGCCGCGGAGTCCACCACCCGCATCGGCCGGCTCGTGGAGATCGAGCAGTACGCGGTCGCGAACCTGCTCTACCTGCGCTTCGACTACACGACGGGCGACGCCGCCGGCCAGAACATGACCGGCAAGGCCACGCACGCCGCCTGCGAGTGGATCCGCGACACGCACCCGTCGCACCCGAAGTACCTGCTCTCGGGCAGCATCGACACCGACAAGAAGCACTCCGCGATCAACACGCTGCAGACGCGCGGCCGGCGCGTCGTCGCCGAGGCGGTGATCCGCAGCGAGGTGCTCGAGCGGATCATGCGCGTGGACACGAAGACGCTGTTCCGCGCGCGGCAGGTGTCGAATGCCGGCGCGCTGCTCGCCGGCACGGCCTACAACGGTCCGCACGCCGCCAACGGCATCGCCGCGATGTTCATCGCCACCGGCCAGGACGTCGCGAACGTCGCCGAGTCGCACGCCGGGATCACCTACGCGCAGCTGCTCGACGACGGCGACTACTACTGGTCGGTCACGCTCACCGCGCTGATCGTGGCGAGCTACGGCGGCGGCACGGGCCTGCCGACGCAGCGCGAGTGCCTCGAGCTGATGGGCTGCTACGGACAGGGAAAGGCCGACCGCCTCGCCGAGATCGTGGCCGCCGTCGTGCTTGCCGGCGACGTGTCGCTCGGCAGCGCCGTGCTCGCCGGCGACTGGGTGACGAGCCACGAGCGACTGGGTCGCAACCGGCCCTGAGCCGCGCGCGGCGGCCCTGTCGCTACGGCGCCGCGATCGCGCCGCCCGACTCGAGCGCGCGCACGTACCCGGCCGCGCGCGCCTCCGCGTAGAAGTCGATCGTCAGGCCGAGCGCCGCCAGGATCAGCAGGCCCGCGGCAAGGCCGTGGAACAGCGGGCTGCCCGGCAGGAACACGAACACCAGCGCCAGCACGATCGCGATCGCATAGCCGGCGCGGTACAGGCCGAAGCTCCGCACGACCTCGCGGATGCGTGGGCCTTCCTCCGCCGCGAAGCGGCCCGGATCGGCGCGCTGCAGCTCCACGAGCTGGCGGACCTGCGCGTCGGTGCGCGAGTACACCCCGCCGCCCACGCCGAGCCCGAGCGCTGCGGTGAGCAGCATTGCCGCCGCGAGGCCGCGCGCGAAGGGATCGCGGATCGAGAACCACAGCCATAGCGCCATCACGAGCGCCACGAGTCCGGCGAGCGCGATCAGTGCGGCCTCGGATTTCTCGCCGGCAAAATACGTGCGAATCACCGATTCGAGGTTCATGGCCGGCCTCCTCGCACAGTGCCGCGCAGCGTGCTCACGGGATCGCGTGCGGCGCGATCCGGTCGCGCCACGGCAGCGCCTGTTCGAGCTGCGCCGCGAGACGAAACAGCGTCGCCTCGTCGCCGATGCGCGCGGTGAAGAGCATGCCCATCGGCAGCCCGTCCTCGGTCCAGTGCAGCGGCAGCGACAGCGAGGGCTGACCCGTCACATTGGCCACCATCGTGTAGGGCGAGGCCTCGAACACCGGCGCGAAAGCCTCGACGACCTTGGAGCGCTGCGAGAGCAGCGCCGCGGCCGGCAGCGCGGTGATCAGCTTGAGCCCCTGCCGCTGCAGCCCCGTGAGCTGGTAGGCACCGATCGGCATGGGCGGCACGCCGACGGTGGGCGTGAGCAGCACGTCGAAGGCCGACGACCACCCGAGCCACTGCCGCGAGAAGATCTGCATGGTCCACATCGCGGCGGCCACGTCGGCCGCCGACTGCGCCTCGCCCATCTTCGCGAGGATCCAGGTCGCGAGTTCGACGTCGTCGCTGGTGGCCTCGCGGCCTACGATCTGCGCGGCCATGCGCAGCGTTGCCGCGACGTCGGCCGCGACGAGCGCCGCGTAGCACTCGACGAAGGACTCCGGCGGCAGCGGCAGGTGTACCTCCACGACCTCGTGGCCGAGCCGGTCGAGCGCGGCCGCGGTCGCCTCGAGCCCGCGCCGGTTCTCCGCGTGCAGCACCTTGCCGAGGCCGGGGTCGAAGCTGAACGCCACGCGCAGCCGGCCGGGCTCGCGCTGCGTCTCCTCGAGGAACGGCCGCACGGGCGGCGGCAGCTTCATGAGCTGCTGCGGGTAGTCACCGGCGGTCGCATCGAGCAGCGCCGCGCTGTCGCGCACTGTGCGGCTCACGACGTGCTCGCCGATGAAGCCCCACCAGATGTCGGGCGCCTGCGGACCCGTGGGATTGCGGCCGCGGCTCGGCTTCAGGCCCACGAGGCCGCAGTTGGAGGCCGGCGTACGGATCGAGCCGCCGCCGTCGTTGGCGTTCGCCGCGGGCACGATGCGCGCCGCCACGGCCGCCGCCGAGCCGCCGCTCGAGCCGCTCGGCGTCCGATCGAGGTTCCACGGGTTGCGCGAGGGCCCGAACAGTTCGGGTTCGGTCACGTTGGTGAGGCCGAGTTCGGGGGTGTTGGTCTTGCCGAAGATGACGAGCCCTGCCTGCCGGTAGCGGCGCGTGAGTTCCTCGTCCTCCGTTGGCACGAAATCCTTGAACAGGCGCGAACCGCAGCGCATGGGCTCGCCCGCGCAGGCGGTCATGAGGTCCTTGACCAGGAACGGCACGCCGCGCAGTGCGCCGTCCGGCAGGCCGGCTGCGATCGCCTCGCGTGCGCGCGCTTCCATGAGATGGATGACCGCATTGATCTTGGGATTCACCAGCGCGGTGCGGGCGAGCGCTTCGTCGAGCAGCTCCGACGGGCTCACCTCGCCGCGGTGCACGAGTTCTGCGAGCCCGAGTGCGTCGTGGCGGCCGTAGTCTGCGAATGGCATCTGGACTCCCCTTCCGGCGGCGCCGGTCGGGCCCGGCGCATCGTCACGGCCAATGTCGCGCAATGTCGCGATCGGCTAATGATGTCCCCGCTGCCGCCGGAATGCGACCGGCGCGCGTCGGCCCGGGAGCTTGCCATCCGCAGACGGCGCGTCGAAACTCGGCTGCTGTTCATTCCCTCACGACTGGCCGCCCATGAACACCCAACGCCATCGCCTCCTGCTCGCCGCCACCGTCGCCGCCGCCATCGCGGGCAGCCTCGCGCTCCCGACCCGTGCAGCCTCCGACCGGGCCGGTGGCGCCGCCACCGTCGACGGCGCGCGTGTCGCAGCCGCCGACCGGGAGCCGCAGAACTGGCTCGCCCACGGCCGCACTTACGGCGAGCAGCGCTACAGCCCGCTCGCGCAGGTCAACGACGGCAACGTGGGGAAACTCGGCCTCGCGTGGTCCTTCGCCACGGCCACGACCCGCGGCCTGCAGGCCAGCCCGATCGTGATCGACGGCACGATGTACACGACCGGCACGTGGAGCGTCGTGTGGGCGCTCGACGCGAAGACCGGCCGCGAACTCTGGAAGTACGATCCCGAGGTGCCGCGCGAGTGGGGCCGCTATCTGTGCTGCGACGCCGTGAACCGCGGCGTCGCGGTGTGGAAGGGCGCGGTCTACGTCGCCACGATCGACGGGCGACTGGTGTCGCTGGACGCAAAGAGCGGTGCCAAGCGCTGGGAGATCAACACCATCGACCGCACCAAGCCTTACAGCATCACGGGCGCGCCGCGCGTGGTGAAGGGCAAGGTACTGATCGGCAACGGCGGCGGCGAATACGGCGTGCGGGGCTATCTCTCGGCCTACGACGCCGACACCGGCAAGCTCTCCTGGCGCTTCTACACCGTGCCCGGCAATCCGAAGGACGGCTTCGAGCACCCGGAGCTCGCCGGGGCCGCGAAGACCTGGAACGGCGAGTGGTGGGTCGGCGGGGGCGGCGGCACGGTCTGGGACTCGATGGCCTATGACCCCGAGCTCGACACGCTCTACGTCGGCACGGGCAACGGCTCGCCGTGGGCGCGCGACATCCGCTCGCCGGGCGGTGGCGACAATCTCTACCTGTCGTCCATCCTGGCGCTGAATCCCGATACCGGCCGGCTCAAGTGGCACTACCAGACCACGCCGTCGGACAACTGGGACTACACGGCCACGCAGCACATCATCCTCGCGGACCTCGTGCTCGGCGGTAAGCCGCGCAAGGTGCTGATGCAGGCGCCGAAGAACGGCTTCTTCTACGTGCTCGACCGCGTGACCGGCGAGCTGCTGTCGGCCGACAAGTACATCCCGGCCACCTGGGCCACGCACGTGGACCTCAAGACCGGCCGCCCGGTCGAGACGCCCGAGGCGGACTACAGCAAGGAGACACGGCTGATCGTCCCGGCGGCCTTCGGCGGCCACAACTGGCACCCGATGGCATTCAACCCGAAGACGGGCCTGGTCTACATCCCGGCCATGCAGCCGACGGGCATCTACCCGCCCAGCCAGGAGTTCCTCAAGACGGGCAAGTACACCCGGCGCGACATGTTCTGGAACCCGGGCATCGACTGGAATTCCTACACCGACACGATCTACGCGCTGCTCGCGAAGTTCGGCGGCAGCCTGCCGCCGGACCGCGGCTTCCTGAAAGCCTGGGACCCCGTCCAGAAGAAGACTGTGTGGGAGATCGAGCACCCCGCGTTCTGGAATGGCGGCCTGCTCACCACCGCCGGCAACCTGCTGTTCCAGGGCACGGGCGACGGCCGCTTCGTGGCCTACGCGGCCGACACGGGCAGGATCCTGTGGGCCGTGCCGACGATGGTCGGCATCATCGCCCCGCCCGTGACCTACCAGGTCGACGGCGAGCAGTACGTCGCGGTCATGGCAGGCTACGGCGGCGCCGGCGGCGTGACCGGCGGCGACCCGCGCACGATGGCGTCCGGCAAGTACCTGAACGACGGCCACGTGCTGGTCTTCAAGCTCGGCGGCAGGGCGCCCATGCCGCGCATCGCAGAGAAGAACGCCTCCATCCCGGAGCCGCCGAAATCCGACGCCACCGCCGCGCAGGTCGAGAACGGCAGGTACAAGTACGGCAGCACCTGCATGGTCTGCCACGGCGCGCTCGTGGTCTCCGGCGGCGTCGTTCCTGACCTGCGGATGCTGAGCGCCGAGAAGCACTCGATCTTCAAGGAGATCGTCTACGACGGCGTGATCCACGGGGCCGGCATGCCGCGCCTCGGCGACCTGGTCACCGAGCAGGACGTACGCGACATCCACGCGTACGTGATCGAGCGCTCGAACCAGGACCGGGCGGCAGCGGCGTCCGCGACGGCCGCAGCCGCGCCCTCGCGCTGAATCGGGGCGGCAGGAGAAGCCTCGGCCGCTGCCGTAGCGATGCTCCCGGCGGCCCCGCGGTTCGACCGGCCGGGTCAGTTATTCTTTGCGCCCTGCTCGACCCAGCGGCGGATGGTGAGGATCTCGGCCTCGGTCGGCGTCGACGCCCCGCCGTGCGGCATCTTCAGCGACGGGTCGACACGACCCTCGACCAGCATCACGAGCACGCTGGAGAGCGCGTCGCCGGGCAGCACGACCGGTCCGTACTGCGTGCCCTTCATCAGCGATTCGTAGCTGCCGAGTTCGAAGCCGCTCACCACGTAGCCGGCCTGACCGGGCACGTGGCAGGCCTTGCAGTGCTTGTCCAGGACGGGCACGACGTCCCGCGAGTAGCTCACCGTGGCGTTGCGCTGGCACCCCGCCACCGCCGCGAGGCCGGCGAGCAAGATCCACAGCCAGACCGATCGGGACGGGTTCATGGCGACCCCCTCGTATCACTGGAAGCGGGTTCCACCGTCCCCCCGGCCACAGGCATCGGCAATCCGCGCAATTACCTAAGCACGACCAGCCGCAACGTGAGGTTGATGCGCTCGCCCACGACCGCGGCGGTCTTGGGCAGCGCATGCACCCAGTGGTGCTGGGTGGCGCCGGACATGCAGAGCAGGCTGCCGTGCGCGAGCGGCAGGTCGAGGCGCAGATCCTTGCGACGGCGATGACGCAGGCAGAAGCGGCGCGTCGCACCGAGCGAGACCGAGGCGATCACCGGGTCACGACCGAGTTCCGGCTCGTCGTCGGCGTGCCAGCCCATGCCGTCGCGACCGTCGCGGTAGAGATTGAGCAGGACCGCGTTGTAGCAGGCGCCGGTCAGTTGGGCGGCACGCTCGCGGATCGACGCCAGCGGCGGCGTCCAGGGCAGCGGTTCGTGGGCGGTTCCCGAGTAGGTGTAGCTGGCGCCCGGGTCCCCGTGCCACGCGACGCGACGAGGCACCGGCACGCGCCGCCCGAACATCAGGATCTCCTCCGCCCGCCAGGCGATGCCCTGGCGCAGCGCCTCGAACAGCCGGGTCGCCTCGTCGGGCGCGAACGCTGCGGGCCAGTAGCGGGCCTGGCCGTCCGGCAGGTCGAGCGCCACCCCCCCGGACGGTGCCAGGGGAGTGGCGGCGGCCAACAGCGGTGGGAGCGTGTCGGTGGTCATCCCGGAAGAGCGTAGCGCCGCCGGCGTGGCCTCGCAGCCCCGATCGGTCCCGCGACCAGCCGCGACTGGCGATCCTGCGGCCCAGGGTTCACAATGGTGCACCGCAGCAAATTCCCCTCTGGGACGCCCCCGATGCCCAGCCTCCGCGCCCGCGCCATCAACCGGTTCCTCCGCCTGACGACCAAGCGTCTCTGGCGCCCGGACCTCGACATCGCGAAGGTCCGCGAGCACACGGCCAAGATGGACGCTCGGCTCGGCCGACGCGCGCCGGTCGTGCCGATGGAGCCCGTGACCATCGCTGGCGTGCCGGCCACGTGGTTCGGTGCCCCCGAACTCGAGCGCAGGGGCACCCTGCTGTACCTGCACGGCGGGGCGTGGTGCCTGAACCTGCCAGGGGTCTACCGCCGACTCGTCGCCGAACTCTCGAAGCGCACCGGGCTGCGTGTGCTGCTGGTGGACTACCGCCTCGCACCCGAGCACCCGTTCCCGGCCGCCATCGACGACTGCTTTGCGGTCTATGCGTGGCTGGCGGAGCATGGCTACGACGAGCGCCCCTTCGCGCTCGCCGGCGACTCCGCAGGCGGCAACCTGTCGCTCGTCACGCTGATGCGGGCCCGCGACGCCCTGCTGCCACTGCCTGACTGCGCGGTGCTGCTGTCGCCCTCGACCGATCTCACGGTGTCCGGTGCCTCAGCCCGCTACAACGCGCAGGCCGACCCGATGTTCTCGCCGGCCGCGATCGAGCTGCTGCCCGACGTCTACTGCCCGGGCGAGGATCGGCGCAATCCGCTGCTGTCACCGCTGTTCGGCAACTGGAACGGGCTGCCGCCGCTGCTGTTCCACGCGGGCTCGACCGAGATGCTGCTCGACGATTCCGTGCGCGCCCAGGACCGGGCGACGCAGGCGGGCGTGCACGCGCAGATCGAGGTGTGGGGCGGGTTGCCGCACGTGTTCCACGTCTTCTCGTGGATGCCGGAGTCGCGCGAGGGCGTGCAGGCCGTCGCCGACTTCATCCTCGAGCGCTCGGTGCACCGCCACTCGGGTGCACCGCTGCCGGGCACGCTCGCCCCGGGTGCCCGGGGCTTTGACGACCTCGTGACCTATCCCACGCTGGCAGGCGTGGACCTGCTGCCGGTGGCCTGACCCGCCGCCGCACGGACGAACCGCGCCACCGACTCGAGCGCGCGATCCGCATCGACGAGCAGTCCGGCGTTCGCCTGGAAGACGTGCCAGCGCGCCTGGTATTCCTCGCAGCGCACCGTCACGCCAGCGGTCCTGAGTCGCTCGTGCAGCCGGCGCGAGTCGGCCAGCAGCAACTCGTCGGTCCCCACCTGGATCAGCGTCGGCGGCAGGCCGCCGAGGTCCGCCTCGAGCGGCGACAGCAGCGGATCGCGGCAGTCGTGCGACGCGACGTAGGCCCTGGCGCATTCGCGCACCCAGGGCAGGTTGAGCATGATCTCGCCCGGTGGCGGCGGGCCCGCCTGCTCCAGGGTCAGGTCGACCCACGGCGAGAACAGCACCAGCGCGCGCGGCAGCGGCGATGCGAGTTCGCGCAGGCGCAGGGTCGTGGCAACCGACAGTCCGCCGCCCGCCGAATCGCCGGCCACGACGATGTCGTTCGGATCCGTGCCGGCGGCCAGCAGACCGCGGTAGGCGGCGACCGCGTCGTCCACTGCAGCCGGGAACGGGTGCTCGGGCGCAAGGCGATAATCGGCCGCAAACACCCGCGCACTGCAGCGCACGGCGAGGTGTCCCGTGATCGCGCGATGCGTCGCCGGGGAGCCCGTGCAGTAGCCGCCGCCGTGCAGGTAGAGGATGGTGAGCGGCTCCGCGCGGCTGCCTCGCGCCCGGATCCACTCGCCGGACACGCCGCCACAGGTCGCCGCCTCGAAAGTGCTGCCGCGCGGCGGCAGCGTCAGGCGCGTCACCTGACGCAGCCGGCGACGCTGCGTCTCGACCGGCAGGCCGGCGCGGAAGGTGCGGCCAAGCGTCAGGCGCAGCACCGAGCGCAGCACCGCTGCGACGATCCGCTGGCCTGGCGATTCGCCTGGCGTCGGACCCGACTTCGTCATGCGCCACCGGGGCCGGTGTCAGCCCTCGCCCAGAATCTCGATGCGGGCGCGGGCGACGCCGCGGCTCCTCATGCCGAGGGACGATGCGGCGGCTTCGGACAGGTCCGCGATACGGCTGCCCACGAAGGGGCCGCGGTCGTTGACCCGAACCACCACGCTGCGGCCGTTGCGGAGGTTGGTCACCCTGACCCTGGTGCCGAACGGCAGGGACGGATGGGCCATGGTCATCGCATTGACGTCGAACAGCTCGCCGCTCGCCGTGGGACGGTCGTGGAACTGGGCGCCGTACCAGGACACGAGGCCCTCCTGCACGGAGGCACGTGCGGCTCCGAATGGCAGCGTGATCGCCAGTACCGCCAATGCCAGCCAACCCGTGGGTCGCACGCGGGCTGAGTTGGTTCTGGAGGCAATGGTATTGCGACGGGTCATGCTGAAGCTGTGCCTCGATCGGGTGAGGAAGGGTGTACCGCGTTCGCCACCGGGTCAAACCGGATACGCGATCCGGTGACGGGTTTCACGAGCCCCGAGGTGGCTGAGGGAGTCGCGTCTTGTGACCGGTCCGGCCACGATGAA
Source organism: uncultured Gammaproteobacteria bacterium (assembly GCA_963707145.1). Classification (GTDB taxonomy): domain Bacteria; phylum Pseudomonadota; class Gammaproteobacteria; order Steroidobacterales; family Steroidobacteraceae; genus RPQJ01. The sequence goes on along the minus strand of CAVPOQ010000009.1, from coordinate 11,150 downwards.
GTTGCGCGCACCTTACCCCGTGATGCGCGTCCCGTCACCCCCCAAGGTTCACAAATTGATATTTTTCAATTACTTAATGTCTTTCGAGACTGTCGAATGCGACGCCTTCCGGCGGCGGAAGAACCAGATCAGGAGGGCTGCGCCGGCCACCGAGGCAAGCAGTCCGGTCCAGCCGGGCAGGTGGATCATCCGCCCGAAGAGCCCTCCGAGGAACGATCCGGCCAAGCCATACCCGATCGTCGGGAGCCAGCCCATCGGGTCGGGGCCGGGCAGAGCCCAGCGTGCCAGCGCACCGATGACCAACCCGCTGAGGACCACGTAAAGAACGAACAGCCCCAGACCAACCCCGACCATCGTACCGGCCGTACCAGAGTCCATCGCGTCCCCTTCATGCTGTGCCGCCGGCCAGGTGCCGGCCGCGAAAGTATAGGGCTTTCAGGACCTTACTACAGGTCCGCGCAGGACCGCGGGAAGCCCTTCGGCACCGCGCGCGGGCGGCGTTTGCTGCACTGCATTGACGACGGCTGCCCCTCGTGTCATATGAGAGGGGCTTCCACCACTCTGGCACGCACACGGGGAGACTCCGGCCCAGACAGCCGCGGGTTCACCGTGTCCTTGAGCGACGCCTTTCGCACGGCAGGCAGGCCCGAACCGATGAGCAGCACCCAGCGCCCCGCCTCTACGCGCCCCGGCAAGCAGGGGCTGTACGACCCGCAGTTTGAGCATGACGCCTGCGGCGTCGGCTTCGTGGTCAACATCAAGGGGCATCGATCCCACCGGATCCTCGAGCAGGCCATCCAGGTCCTCAAGAATCTCGACCACCGCGGCGCCTGCGGCTGCGAGGTCAACACCGGCGACGGCGCCGGCGTGCTGATCCAGATGCCGCACGCCTTCAACGAGGAGGTGTGCAAGAAAGCCCGCATCCCCCTGCCCCCGCGCGGCGAGTACGGCAGCGGCATCGTCTTCCTGCCGCGCAACCCGACCGTGCGCCGCCAGGTCGAGCAGAAATTCGAGCAGGTGGTGCAGTCCGAGGGCCAGCAGGTGATCGGCTGGCGGACGGTCCCCACCGTCAACGGCATGCTCGGCGAGACGGCCCGCTCCTGCGAGCCGTTCATGCGCCAGGTGTTCATCCGGCGCGACCCGTCGATCACCGACGAGCTCGACTTCGAGCGCAAGCTCTACGTGATCCGCAAGCGCGCCTACAACGAGATCCGCACCTCGACGCTGGCCGGCGCAGAGTCCTGGTACGTGGTGAGCCTCTCCTGCCGTACCCTGGTCTACAAGGGCATGCTGCTCACCACGCAGCTCGACCAGTACTTCCCCGACCTGCACAACCCGGCCGTCGAGACCGCGCTCGCGCTGGTGCACTCGCGCTTCAGCACCAACACCTTCCCGAGCTGGGACCGCGCCCACCCCTACCGCTACATCGCCCACAACGGCGAGATCAACACGGTGCGCGGCAACTCCAACTGGATGCATGCCCGCGAGGCGCGCTTCGAGTCGGAGGCGTTCGGCAGGGACATCGAGAACATCCGCCCGATCATCAACCCGAACGGCAGCGACTCGGGCATGTTCGACAACACGCTCGAGCTGCTCTACCTCGCCGGCCGCTCGCTCCCGCACGCGGTGATGATGATGATCCCGGAACCGTGGTCGAACCACGAGTCCATGGACGACGACAAGCGCGCGTTCTACCAGTACCACTCGAGCCTGATGGAGCCCTGGGACGGTCCCGCCTCGATCGCCTTCACCGACGGCACGCAGATCGGCGCCGTGCTCGACCGCAACGGCCTGCGACCCTCGCGCTACTACGTCACCAGCGACGACCTCGTGATCATGGCGTCCGAGGCCGGCGTGCTCGACATCCCGCCCGGGAACGTCGTGCAGAAGGGCCGCCTGCAGCCGGGCCGGATGTTCCTGGTGGACACCGAGCAGGGCCGTATCATCGACGACGAGGAGATCAAGCGCACGATCGCCACGCAGCGACCCTACCGCGAGTGGCTCGACCAGTACCTCGTGCACCTCGACGACCTCCCGGCGGCACCGGAGATTCCCGCGCCCGACCCGGACAGCCTGCTGCAGCGGCAGGTGGCCTTCGGCTACACCTTCGAGGACGAGCGCATCGTGCTCACGCCGATGGCACGCGATGGCGTCGAGGCGGTGGGCTCGATGGGCAACGACACGCCGCTCGCGGTGCTGTCGAACAGGCCGCGGCTGCTCTACGACTACTTCAAGCAGCTGTTCGCGCAGGTGACGAACCCGCCGATCGACTGCATCCGCGAGGAACTGATCACGTCCGCGGAGACGCGCCTCGGCTCCGAGGGCAACCTGCTGAACCCGCAGCCCGCGGATTGTCGCCGCCTCGAGCTCAAGTGGCCGATCCTGACGAACGAGGAATTCGCCAAGGTCCGCCGCATGGACCTCCCGGGCCTCAAGGTCGGCGTGCTGCCGATCCTGTTCCGCGTGTCGCGCGGCGAGAAGGGACTCGTGAAGTCGCTCGAGGAGCTGCGCTTCATGGCGCGGCGCCTGATCGAGGAGGAGGAGTGCAACGTGCTGGTCCTGAGCGACCGCGGCGTGAACAAGGAGTTCGCGCCGGTGCCGGCGCTGATGGCCGTCGCCGGCCTGCACCACTACCTGATCCGCGAGGGCCTGCGCACGCGCGCGAGCCTCGTGCTCGAGACCGGCGAGGCGCGCGAGGTGCACCACTTCGCGCTGCTGATCGGCTACGGCGTGAGCGCCATCAACCCGTACCTCACCTTCGAGACCGTGGAGCACATGATCGGCGAGGGCATGCTGAGCGGCGTGGACCCGAAGAAGGCCTGTGCCAACTTCGTCAAGGCCGCGGCCAAGGGCGTGATCAAGGTCGCCTCGAAGATGGGCATCTCCTCGCTGCAGAGCTACCGTGGCGCACAGGTGTTCGAGGCAGTCGGCCTGCGCCAGGACGTGATCGACGAGTACTTCAGCTGGACTTCCTCGCGTGTCGGCGGGATCGGCACCGACGTGATCGCGCAGGAGGTGCTGCTGCGCCACCAGGCCGCGTTCCCGGAGCGCCCGCTCGAGCGCCACGCGCTGCCCGTGGGCGGCCAGTACCAGTGGCGCGCCGACGGCGAGTACCACCTGTTCAACCCCGAGACGATCCATCGGCTGCAGAAGGCGGTGCGCACTGGCAGCTACCAGACCTTCAAGTCGTACTCCCAGCTCGTCAACGAGCAGTCGACGAACCTCTGCACGCTGCGCGGGCTGCTCGAGTTCAAGGCGGGTGACGCGATCCCGATCGAGGAGGTCGAGCCCGCCTCCGAGATCATGCGGCGCTTCAAGACCGGCGCGATGTCCTACGGCTCGATCAGCAGGGAGGCCCACGAGACGCTCGCCATCGCCATGAACCGCATCGGCGGCAAGAGCAACACCGGCGAGGGCGGCGAGGATCCCGAGCGCTTCGTGCCGCTGCCGAACGGCGATTCGAGGAACTCGGCGATCAAGCAGGTGGCTTCCGGCCGCTTCGGCGTCACCAGCGAGTACCTCGTGAGCGCCACGGAGCTGCAGATCAAGATGGCGCAGGGCGCGAAGCCCGGCGAGGGCGGGCAGCTGCCCGGCACCAAGGTCTACCCGTGGGTCGCCAAGACCCGCCACACGACCGCCGGCGTGGGCCTGATCTCCCCGCCGCCGCACCACGACATCTACTCGATCGAGGACCTCGCGGAGCTGATCCACGACCTCAAGAACGCCAACCGACGCGCGCGCGTGAGCGTCAAGCTCGTGGCCGAGGTGGGCGTGGGCACGATCGCCGCCGGTGTGGCCAAGGCGCACGCCGACGTGGTGCTCGTGAGCGGCTACGACGGCGGCACCGGCGCCTCGCCGCAGACCTCGATCACCCACGCGGGGCTGCCCTGGGAACTCGGGCTTGCCGAGACCCACCAGACGCTGGTGCTCAACAACCTGCGCAGCCGCATCGCGGTCGAGACCGACGGGCAGTTGAAGACCGGCCGCGACGTGGCGGTCGCCGCGCTGCTCGGCGCCGAGGAGTTCGGCTTCGCGACCGCGCCGCTGGTGGCCACCGGCTGCATCATGATGCGCGTCTGCCACCTCAACACCTGCCCCGCCGGTATCGCCACGCAGGACCCGCGGCTGCGGGAGAAGTTCAAGGGCAAGCCCGAGCACGTCGTCAACTTCATGCAGTTCGTCGCCGAGGAACTGCGCGAGATCATGGCGCAGCTCGGGTTCCGCACCGTCGAGGAGATGGTCGGTCGCGTGGACCGCCTCGAGGCGCGTACGGCCGTCGAGCACTGGAAGGCGAAGGGCCTCGACTTCTCCAACCTGCTCTATTCGCCCGAGGTCGACCCGGACTGGGGCCGCTACTGCCAGGTCGCGCAGGACCACGGGCTCGAGCGCTCGCTCGACGTGACCACCCTGCTCGAGCTGTGCCGCCCCGCGATCGAGCGCGGCGAGGAAGTGGTCGCGGAACTGCCGATCCGCAACGTGAACCGCGTGGTGGGCACCATCACCGGCAGCGAGATCACGCGCAGGCACGGCGCCAGGGGCCTCCCCGAGGACACGATCCGGCTGCACTTCCGCGGCTCCGCGGGGCAGAGCTTCGGCGCGTTCATGCCCCCGGGCATGACGCTGTCCCTCGAGGGCGACGCCAACGACTACGTCGGCAAGGGCCTCTCCGGCGGCAAGGTCGCCGTGCTGCCGCCGCGCGAAGCGAGCTTCTCGGCTGAGGACAACATCATCGTCGGCAACGTCGCGCTGTACGGCGCCACCAGCGGCGAGGCGTTCATCCGCGGCCTGGCTGGAGAGCGCTTCGCGGTGCGCAACAGCGGCGTCAACGCCGTGGTCGAGGGCGTGGGCGACCACGCCTGCGAGTACATGACCGGCGGGCGCGTGGTGGTACTCGGCCCTACCGGGCGCAACTTTGCGGCCGGCATGTCCGGCGGCATCGCCTACGTGCTCGACGAGCGTGGCGACTTCGCGAGCCGGGTCAACCCGCAGATGGTGAGCCTCGAGCGCCTCGTCGAGGAGGCGGAGATCGGTGAGGTGCGCCGCCTCGTCGAGCGCCACCTCGAGCACACCTCGTCGAGTCGCGCGCGCCAGGTGCTCGACGACTGGGCGGGCCTGGTCCCGAAGTTCGTGAAGGTCATCCCGCGCGATTACCAGCGCATGCTCGCCGCGATCGCGCGCGCCGAGGAGCAGGGCCTGGTCGGCGACGAGGCCATCATGGTCGCGTTCGAGGAGAACGCCCGCGACACCTCGCGGGTCGGCGGCAACTGAGCGGGCCCGCGGGCCCCGAGAAGACGACGATGGGAAAGCCAACGGGATTCATCGAGTACCTGCGCGAGCTGCCGGTCGATCGCGCGCCTTCGCAGCGCATCGGCGACTGGAAGGAGTTCCACCCGCACCTCGAGGAGAAGCGCCTGCGCCAGCAGGGCGCGCGCTGCATGGACTGCGGCGTGCCGTTCTGCCACACGGGCAGGCTGATCAGCGGCATGGCCTCGGGCTGCCCGATCAACAACGTCATCCCCGAGTGGAACGACCTCGTCTACCGCGGGCTGTGGCACGAGGCGCTCGACCGACTGCACATGACCAACAACTTCCCGGAGTTCACCGGACGGGTGTGCCCCGCGCCCTGCGAGGGCTCCTGCGTGCTCGGCATCAACGACCCGCCGGTCACGATCAAGAACATCGAGAACGAGATCATCGACCGCGGCTGGGAGGAAGGCTGGGTACTGCCCGAACAGCCGAAGGCGCGCACCGGCAGGCGCGTCGCCGTGATCGGTTCGGGACCCGCCGGCCTCGCGGCGGCGGAGCAGCTCAATCGCGCCGGCCACCTCGTGACCGTCCTCGAGCGCGACGACCGCCCGGGCGGCCTGCTCATGTACGGCATCCCGAACATGAAGCTCGACAAGCGCGAGGTGGTGCTGCGCCGGATCGACCTGATGGAGCAGTCGGGCATCAAGTTCATCTGCAACGCGAACGTCGGCGACAACGTCGAGGCCAACCTGCTGCTGCGCGACTTCGACGCCACCGTGATCTGCACGGGCGCCACCCAGCCGCGCGACCTCCCCGTCGCGGGCCGCAACCTCGCGGGCGTGCACTTCGCGATGGAGTACCTCACCGCCAGCACCAGGGCGCTGCTCGACGGCGGACCCGACGCGAGCCCGATCCACGCGCGCGGCCGGGACGTGGTGGTGATCGGCGGCGGCGACACGGGCACCGACTGCGTCGGCACCGCGCTGCGCCAGGGCTGCCGAAGCCTCGTGCAGATCGAGATCATGGCGCGCCCACCGCTCGAGCGCGCCGCCGACAACCCGTGGCCCGAGTGGCCCCGGGTCTACAAGCTCGACTACGGCCAGGAAGAGGCCGCCGCGAAATTTGGCGCCGACCCGCGCGTGTACCTCACGACGGTCAAGGAGTTCGTCGGCGACGCCGGGGGCCGGCTGAAGGACCTCATTACCGTCGAGGTGAAGTGGGAGCGCAGCGACCGCGGGCAGTTCGTGCCGATCGAGGTGCCGGGTACCGAGCAGGTGCGGCCGGCGCAGCTCGCGCTGCTCGCGATGGGCTTCCTCGGTCCCGAGCGGCCGCTGCTCGCGGAACTCGGCATCGAGTGCGACGCACGCAGCAACGTGAGCGCCGAGCACGGCCGGTTCGCCACCAGCGTGAAGGGCGTGTTCGCGGCGGGTGACTGCCGCCGCGGGCAGAGCCTGGTGGTCTGGGCGATCAACGAGGGACGCGGCGCAGCCCGGGAGTGCGACCGTTTCCTGATGGGACGGACCGGCCTGCCCTGAGGCGGGCCGCGGCGCGCATGCCACTTTGAACCTGCCCGCGAACCGACGGGGCGACGCGCGCGGGTCGCGCGGATGGGGCCTGCCGATCGGCGCCTGGCTCGTGCTGGGTTTCGCGGTGGTGATCGCGGCGTTCGTGATCGGCGCCATGCTCGCGAAGCGCGGCGCCCGCCTCGCCACCGAAGAGCTGCGGCGCGTGCAGGTCGAGATCGCGCCCCTCACCCGGACCGCCCGGGAGCTCGGCGAGAGCGCCGCCGCGTTCGACCGGGCGGTGCTGGACTTCGTCGGCGCGGACACAGCCCGCAACCGCGCGGAGCTGGCCGTGGCCGGCGAGCGCATGGCCCGGGCCATCAACGAAGCGCCGGCGTCCATGGGGCCCGGCGCCGACGACCATCCCGCGTCGCTGGCTGAGGATCTCGCGGCGCAGCAGGCGCTCGGATTCGGGCTCGCCGAACTGCGCGAGTCGCGGCGCCGGTCGCTCGAGCGGCTGGACGCCGCGTACCGCAACCTCGCGCGCCGCCTGAGCGCGGGCGGCAGCAGCGGCATCCGCGTGGGCGAATCGGTGCTGACCCGCCCGGAGCTGCAGGAGCTCGCAGCGGCGCTCGACATCGCGCGCAACGACGCCGCGCTCGAGGTCGATTCCCGCGCGGCGCGCGCGGTCGCCGAGACCCCCGGTGAGGCACGCGTGCGCAGCGTGCTCCGCGCCCGCGATGCCGAACTGCGCCGCTCGCCCGGACTCGCCTGGCTCTCGCTCGTCGAGGAGGACTTCGCCACCGCCGTCCGGCTGCGGCGGTCGGCACGTGCGCTGCGCAACGAGATCGAGGCCGGCCGGACCCGGTTCACCGCCGCAAGCGAATCGCTGTCCTTGCGGATCCGCGAGGACTACGAGACGCCGGCCTGGGACCGGTTCGCGAGTGCCGCGGCGTCCGCCGCGGAGTCGCTGCAGCGCGCGGAGCAGGACATCACCGGTGCCACCGCGAAGTCGATTCTCGCCGCACTGCTGGTGCTGGTCATCACGGCGGTGCTCGTCACCCGGCCGATCCGCCGGCTGACCGCCGGCGCGCGGCGGCTCGCGGCCGGGGACTTGACGACACGCGTGAGCCGCGGCGGGGCGAGCGAGGTGGACGAGCTCGCCGGCACGTTCAACCAGATGGCCACCGCGCTCGACGGCGCCGAGCGCGCCGTGCGCAGCTACCAGGCGCAGCTCGAGCATCGCGTGACGGAGCGCACGCAGCAGCTTCAGCACCTCGCCGAGCACGACCCGCTCACCAACCTGCCGAACCGTCGCCAGCTGTTCCGCTACCTGAGCGACCGCATCGCGACCGCGACCGCGCGCGGTGAGCGCCTCGCGGTCCTGTTCCTGGACCTCGACAACTTCAAGACGGTCAACGACAGCCTTGGCCACGAGTTCGGCGACCGGGTGCTGGCGGAGATCGGCGAGCGGCTGCGGCTGCTGGGCGGCGAGTCGGGGTTCATCGCGCGCCTTGGCGGCGACGAGTTCACGCTCGTGTTTCCGTTCTCCGGCTCGGTCGACGAAATCGAGGCCCGGGCCGGGACGCTGGTCGCGCGGTTCCAGCGGCCGCTGCAGGTGGACCGCCGCGAGATCGCCATCGGCGTCAGCTGCGGCGCCGCCATCCTGCCCGACCACGGCACGGACGCGGCGTCGCTGCTGCGCGCGGCCGACGCCGCCCTGTTCCGCGCCAAGGAACTCGGTCGCAACCGGCTGTGCATCTACGACCCGGAGCTGCTGGTGGCCGCGTCCAACCGCTTTCGCGTCGAGCAGGCGCTGCGGCGGGCGATCGACGCGGGCGAGTTCGTCCTGCACTACCAGCCGCAGGTGTGCCTGACGCGACTCGAGGTGACCGGCGCCGAGGCACTGCTGCGCTGGCGCCAGGACGACTCGACGATCGTGTCCGCAGGCGAGTTCATCGGCATCGCGGAGCAGTCGGGCCTGATGCTCGACCTCAACGGCTGGATTCTCGAGCAGGCCGCGCAGGACGTGCGCGGCTGGCGCGACGCTGGCTGGGCGGACGCTCGCGTGGCGATCAACGTCTCGGCGCAGCAGTTCATCTCCGGCGACTTCCTCGGCGACGTCGAGCGGCTGCTCGCGCGCCACGGACTGCCGGCGGACGCGCTCGAACTCGAGCTCACCGAGAACATGCTGCAGACCGGCGCGATCACGGTGCACACGCTGCGCGCGCTGCGGCAGCTCGGCATCGCCACCGCGCTCGACGACTTCGGCACGGGCTACTCCTCGCTGACCTCGCTGGAGCAGCTGCCCTTGAGCCGCGTGAAGCTCGACCGCAGCGTGCTCGCCGAGGTGGACACCAACCCGCGCGCCGCCTCGATCGGCAACTCCATCATCGCCCTGTGTCGCAGCCTCGGACTGCAGGTGACGGTCGAGGGCGTCGAGCGCACCGGCCAGCTCGACTTTCTCTCGGGATGCGGCGATGTCAGCGTACAGGGTTACCTGGTCGCCAGGCCGGTCGAGGCCGCCGAGGTGCTCGTGATCGCCGCAACCATGCGCGCCCGCATGTCCGCGCTGTTCGACGCCTCGCAGCGCGGCCGGCCCCGACAACCCGACGGCGACGCGACCCGCCGGCTGCACCGGCGTCACTGAGCGGCCGGTCGCCCCGTCCAGCCCGGCCCACGCACCACGCGACCGGGCTTCGCGCCAGTGTGCTCGCCGTCTTTCAGCACCGGCACGCCGTTCACCAGCACGTGCGAGACGCCCACCGCGTACCGCTGCGGGTCGTCGAAAGTCGCGCGGTCGGCGATCGCCGCAGGATCGAACACCACGACGTCGGCATAGCAGCCGGGATCGATGCAGCCGCGCCCCTCGAGATTCCAGTTCTCCGCAGGCAGCCGCGTCAGCCGCCGGATCGCCTCGCCGAGCGTGAGCACGCCTTCCTCGCGCACGTACTTTCCGAGCAGCCGCGCGACGTTGCCGTAGGCGCGCGGGTGCGTGCTGGCCTTCAGGAACACGCCCTCGGGCGCCAGCGCGGCGGCGTCGGAGCCGAAGCTCACCCACGGCTGGCGGATGCCGAGCCTGACGTTGTCCTCGCTCATCAGGAAGTACACGGTGTCCACCCGCGAGTGGTCCTCGATCACGAGGTCCACGATCGTGTTCTCGGCATCGGTGCCGCGCAGCGCCATGACCTCGGCCAGCGTCTTGCCCGTGAGCGGCTTCAGCCGCTCGTTGCGGAACCCGATGAACTTCACGCGCTCCGGGGAACCCGCCATGCGGAACAGGTTCTCCTCGCCCGGTGGCGGGATCTTCATGTCGGCGATCACGCGGGCGCGCAGCGCCGGGTCGCGCAGCCGCGCCACCCAGGCATCGAGGCCGCCCGCCTGCACCCACAGCGGCATGGCGGCGTCGAGGCCCGTCGCGCCGGCTGTGTAGGTGTACATGTCGGCCGTGACCGGCAGGCCCTCCGCGCGGGCCTGCTCGATCTTCGCGACCGCGGCGGCCATGCGACCCCAGTTCGCCTCGCCGGCGGCCTTCAGGTGATAGATCTCGCCGTGACCGCCCGCGGCCCGCACGATCTCGATGAGCTCGTCGATCGCCTGCTCGAGGCGATAGCTCTCGTTGCGGACATGGGAGATGTAGCCGCCGCCGGACTCCGCCGCCGCCTGCGCCAGAGCGGTCAGCTCGGGCGTCTCGGCGAAGAACGCCGGCGCGTAGATGAGCGAACTGCCCACGCCGAGCGCGCCCTCGCGCATTGCGTGGCGCACCAGCTCCTGCATGCGCGCCAGCTCGGCCGGCGTCGGGTCGCGGTCGTCCTGGCCGAGCACGTGCATGCGGACCGTGGTCGCGCCCACGAACGAGGCGACGTTCGGCGACACGCCGCGCCGCACCAGCGACTCGAGGTATTCACCGAGCGTCGTCCAGTCGATGTCGTAGGTGTAGTCGCGCTGCTGGCGGCGCAGCTCCTCCTTCATCGCCTCGGTGAGCGGCCCGCCCGACTCGCCTTCGCCGAAGATCTCGAGCGTGACGCCCTGCTTCAGGTCGCTCATGCCGCGACCGTCCACGATCAGCGACTCGTTGGCCCAGGAGAGCACGTTGATGAACCCGGGCGCGACCGCCATGCCGCGCGCGTCGATCTCGCGCACGGCGGTGGCGCTCGAGAGGTCGCCGAGTGTCACACACGATCGCCAGCGATGCCGACGTCGGCGCGGCGGCCGGGGGCGCCGCTGCCGTCGAAGACGAGGCCGTTGCGGACGATCAGGTCGAACCGCGCCGCTGGCTCGGACCGCTCTGTCGTCGCGCAGCCAGCCAGCATCGCAAGCCCGGCGAACAACAGACCGGAGACCGCCCGGCATCGGGCACCCTCGCGGACGCGCGTGGCGGGGACCTTCAAGTCAGGTCCG
>CAVPOQ010000008.1:0-1094398 GCA_963707145.1 uncultured Gammaproteobacteria bacterium | reverse complement strand
CGAAGGTTTCGTCGTCCACCGTTTGCGAGGTCGAGACGTGAATCGCCGCGAGGGCCTTGTCAGAAAGAGGCTCGAAGGGAATCCCGAGAACCTCGTCGGACAGCCGTCGCAGGAGCGTTGACGGATCCCGGCAGAAACTCTCGTACGAGACGATCCAGAATCGATCCGACCCGACTCGCGCCCTCGTGCGTGCGACGACCTGCCGGTCGGCGGCAACGTAGGCACACGAGTCCTCGACCGACCGGCCCGGCCGCCTGAGCTTCAGGTACTCCGGGGTCACCGTTCCGTACGGGCGGTTCTCGTCGCCGACGATCATGCGCCGGGCGGTGAGCTGCGACTGCGCCAGGAAGACGGGATCGCGCTGCAGGCAGACGAAATGCGCACGCGGCAGCACCTGCGCCACGAGCTCGGCACATAAATACAGGCGGTTGTACTTGGCGACGACCGGACGCGCCCATTGCCGCTCCCACGCCGCAAAGAAAAGTCGCATCGCGTCGCGCGCCTCTGGCGAGAGCGTCTCCGGCACGGAGTCTCGATCAGGGCCGAACCACCGATCCCAGATCGCCATCGCGTCACTCGGTTCAAGGAGGCTCCGCGTCTTTCCGTAGAAGCTCGACAGCCGGAGGGACTGCCGGTGCGCGGATCGAGCCAGCAATCGGCTTGCCGTGAGCGGCGCGCGCGGGAACAGCTCCACGACGTTCGAAAAGTATGAGACGGCGAACTGCCGGATGATGACCTGCGCCGTCAGGCTGGTGCCGCTCCTGGCGGGACCGCAGACAAACACCGTCGGCAGCCGAGGCTCGCCGGCGGCACGATAGGCCCGCCGCTCGGCGATCGAAAGCAATGCGTCGAGCGGCAGGATTCCGGCACTTACCGCCGTGCGCCACACCGCCGCCCGCGCCGATGGATCGCCGGTTCGCAGCACCCGCATAAGCGTCCCAAGGGGGTCACTCGTGTGCGACGGCTGGAATCGGCCCGCCAGCCGCAACTTTCGCATCGCCCGGAACCTACGCCACGCCGAGCTTGCGCAGCACCGCGTTGACACTCTGGTCAGCGGCCGTGCCGTCGCCGAACGGAAACCCTCCCCGTCTTGCGAACTGCGACGCCTCGGCGTTCTGGATGCGCCGCTCCCACATTGCAACCGCGGCGCGCAGCCGCTCGGGGTCCATGCCCACGAGGACGTTCGCGTCGCAGTCCAGCGTCTCGGTCCACTCCGTCTCCTCGCGCAGCGTGATGCACGGGGTGTCGAGGAAGAAGGCCTCTTTCTGCAGGCCACCCGAGTCCGTCAGGACGATGCGAGCCTCGCGGACCAGTCGCAGCATGTCGAGGTAACCGACCGGTTCGATCAGCCGCAGGGGCGGTCGGTTCGAATAGGCCGCGAGCACGTCCCGGAAGTGGTTGGCAATCCGCGGATGCACGGGGAACACGACGTCGAAGCCCGGGTTCGGCAGCGACGACATCGCGTCCAGGAGCCCTTCCAGCCTTCCGCCTTCCGCATTCTCCGAGCGATGCGCCGTCACGACCAGGAACTCACGCGGACGTAGCCCGAGCCGCGCCAGGATCGTGGACTGCCGCAGCGCCGTTGCTTCGTGCTGAAGCACGGCGTCGTAGTTCACGTCGCCGGTGAAGATCGACCGGCGACTCAGGCCTTCGGTGGCCAACAGCCGCATCGCCGTGAGCGTCGGCGCCAGCAGGAGGTCCGAGATGTGGTCGGTCGCGATGCGGTTGATCTCCTCGGGCATGGTCTTGTTGAAGCTGCGCAGGCCAGCCTCGAGATGCACGAGGGGAATTCCGAGCTTCACCGTGACGAGCGCCCCGGCGAGCGTGGAATTGGTGTCTCCGTAGACGACGACCGCGTCTGGCCGCAGTTCCATCAGACACGCCTCGAAGGACTCCATCATCCGGCCGGTCTGGAGGCCGTGCGGACCGGACCCGATGCCCAGGTTCACGGTCGGCCGCGGCAGGCCCATTTCGCTGAAAAACACGTCCGACAGCCCCGGGTCGTAGTGTTGCCCGGTATGTACGATCACGTGCTCGATACCGGCCTCGAGGGACCCGCTTCGGCGCTCGATTGCCCTGCAGACAGGCCCGAGCTTCACGAACTGCGGCCGGGCGCCGACCAGACTAAGCAGGCGGATCATCGTGGGAACACGGCTTCAAGGCTGGGCAAGCGCTTGCCGTCGGCGCTCGCCCGTCGCGCATGCTCGCGCACGGTCACGACCTGGTAGCGACCGCACAACATTGCCAGGAAATCCGACGCGAATGCCAGCTTGCGTTCCCCGGGCAGGTCCATCCCGGGAAAGAACCGCAGTGCCGGGCAGTCCTCGGCGCCCAGGAAATCGAGCGGGTGAAGCAGCATCGACGGCTGGGTTCCGGTCACCCGGCAGAGGAACAGCGCCGTGCTGAAATAGGCCCGAGCGAGCGGGGCTGAGAACTTCGCCAGGTAGATCAGGTAGCTCAAGTGGATCGGCACCTTGAAGAGCGGCATCGTCGTGACTGGGATCTCGAGCAGTTCACCTTCACGAAGTCTCCATCGGAACGGCTGTACCGGTCGCCTCGCATCCTTCCAACTGCCGAACAGCGCCCGTCGCTTCAGTCGCTCTTCCCTGGACAACCGTGTCGTCGAGAAGAAATAGGCGCGCGCCAGGGGATTGAGCACATTGGGGAACACGGTTGCATCGTAGAGGTAGCCGCGCTCTGCAAGCAGCGCCAGCGTCGGCGCTGACAGGCTGAACCCCGGTCCGCGAAATCCGATCGGCCGGACGCCCGTGGCCGCTTCGATCGCCTGCTCGGCCCGCGACAATTCGTCCGCAAGTTGCTCGTCACTGTACAGGTGCAGCCACGGATCATGCGCGAAGCTGTGACTCGCGATCTCGTGGCCCGCAGTTGCGATCTGCCGGAGCGGGCGGCGTTCCGAGGCAGCGCGGCATCCTGCCCGACGATGAAGAACGTGATCGTCATCGACCGGCGACCCAGGAAACTCCAGAATCCTCGGGACGACGACGTCGAAGTAGGTCGGGAAGTCCTGCCAGCCCGCATCGCCGTGGGTCTTCATGTACGACCACTGGTTGTCCAGGTCCAGTGACACGCTGGCGTAGGTCACGTCCCGTCCCCTCGTCCCGCATCCCGCGCCGCGATGGCGAACTCGTCGCCGAACCGTTCGAGGAACGAGTCGACCGCCGCGATCACCTCGTTGTTGTTGAGGGTACTGTGGACGAACTGCGCCGTGTTCACCACGAAGAACCGATCCGAGCGCGTGCGCGGCGCCTGCACGATCCCGGAATAGCCCTTGACCTGCAGAGGCTGGACGCGGTCGGCGCGGTGGATACGGGCGGAAACGACGTCGTCCGGGCTGAAACCGGGGAACATAAGCGCGAATCCCGTCATGAACATGTCCAGCAATTCCTCGTCGGGCCGTCGCAGCATCGCGTCACTCGAAAGCACGTACTTCGGGCAGTAGGTCAGGTGGAGCCCCGCGGTCTCCTCGGTGCCGACGATCGAGCTCATTCCGATCACGCCGGTGAACGGCACCGACTCGTCGCTGATGTTGACGACGTAGAAGGGCACGACCGGCCTTCGCGTGATCAGCACGAGGCACACGACGCCGAGGTATTCGACCCCGGTGCCGGCCGGTGCGTCCACGAGCGCCGGCGACACGATTCGCCGCATCACGCTCGCCGGACCCGTGAAAATCACGCGGTCGTACAACTCCTGCCCGCTCGGCAGGGCAACCCTGATGAGGCCAGAGGCATCCGGCTCGACTGAGGTGACCTCGACGCCCGTGGCCACCCGTCCGCCCGCCGCCGCAATCCGGCGCTCCAGCGCCTGGAACACCGTCCGGTAGCCACCGGATACGTAGCCCAACTGCTCCTTCTGCGTCGCCGGATCCCGCGCCGAGAACAGTCGTTTGACATAAGTCCAGATGAAGACGGCGGAGACGCGCCGGTAGTGCTCGCCGAGCTTGGCCAGCAGCAACGGCTTCCAGAACTTCTCGAACGTGGAGCGACCCGAGAGACGCACCAGGAACTCCTCGACCGTCACGCGTTCGAGTAGCCGCCAGTCCGAGAGTCGTGAACAGTGCAAGACCGTCCAGGCCAGGCGCAGCTTGTTCCACGGACTCAGCAGCGGGAATCGCAGGAACTCCCAGGCATTGCTGAGCGACCAGAGCTTCCCGTCGACGTAGTACCCGGTCCGGGATCCACGCCACTGCAGGCGATCGGCAAGGCCGATGCGCCGCAGGAAGCCGACCAGGGCGAGGTCGGACGGCAGGATCACGTGATAGAAGCGATCCCACACGAAGGGACCGAAGTCCTGCCACGTCGCGAGACCGCCCGGCTGATCGGCGCGCTCAAAGACGTGCACCTCGTGGCCCACGGCGGACAGCCGCTCGGCCAGGGCCATTCCCATCAGACCGGCTCCGATGATTCCGATGCGCAAGGCGCCGACCCCGCCTAGCGCGGCCCCTGCTCCCGGTCCACCGTCACCGCGCGCTGCCAGGCAATCGTTCGGCGCAGACCATCGTCCAGGCCCACGGTGGCCCGAACGCCAAGCAGGCGTTCGCACTTGGCGACGTCCGGCACGCGCCTCATCACGTCCTGGTAGGCCTTTCCGGAAAATGACTCGTACGGCACGAACTCGATCCGCTCGTCGCCGCCGGCGCCACAGAGGCGATGGATCCGTCGCGCGAGATCCAGGATCGTGACCTCCTCGGTACTCCCGATGTTGATGACCTGCCCGTTCGCCTCCGGCCGCGCCAGCGCCTGGTAGATGCCCTCGACGGTGTCCGAGACGTACGTGAAGCTGCGCGTCTGGCTGCCGTCGCCGTGCACGGGAATCGGCTTACCGCGAAGCACGCAGTCGATGAATACAGACTGCGGCCCGCCCCACCACGTCAGGTGCTGCCGCGGACCATAGGAGCCGAAGAAGCGCAGGATCGTGACCGGAAAGCCATACGCGTCCTGGTAGGCGAGCCCCAGGTGCTCGTCATAGAGCTTCGAGACCGCATACGCCCAGCGCGGCACCGTCGAGGAGCCGATGACGCTGTCGGTGTGATCTTCGTTGAACGGAACGGCCGGGTTCCGCCCGTAGACGTCCGATGTCGAGGCCAGTACCACTTTGCAGCGCAGCTTGCGCGCAAACTCGAGGACATTCTCCGTACCGCGATAATTGATCTGCAGCGTCTCGATCGCCTTCCCGTAGCGAGGGATCTTGAACGCAGCAAGGTGCACGACCGCTTGAACGTCGCCACCCACTCCGGCGAACGTTGCCGCGTCGGTCACGTCGGCCTTCATGAACGTGAAGCCGGGGTTGTCCCGATACTCCTCGATGTTCTCGAGGCTGCCCATCGAGAGGTTGTCGATGCCGACGACTCGATGCCCGGCCGCGAGCAGGCGCCCGATCAGATTTCCGCCGAGGAAGCCGGCGCAGCCGGTCACGACGATCGTGTAGGGTACTCTTCATCCGTTATCTCTCCTGCGCGGCGTGCTCGTCGCGCGGCGCCGACCGCGAACTACCAATTAGTCGTACTTTCGCAGGTCGATGCCCAGATGAAAAGTTCCTCGAAGTACTTCTGCGCCTGCAGCGCGAGGAAGCCCAATCCGATCAACTGTACCGCCAGCATCAGCGACAGGAAGGCGACGACGAACGTATGCGTGTGAGCGGCGTAGGCGAACGCGAATGCCTGGCTGAACGTGCGCTCCCCGACCGGCGCCGAGGCGAACGCCGTCAAGAAATGAACGATCATCCATGCGTGGACATACAGCGAGAACGCGAGCACCAGCAGTCCCGGCAGTACCAGGAACAACATGGGCCGGAAAAGAAATCCCGAGACAATGGTCGAGCCGATGTGTCGCAGGACCCGAGTGCTGGAAACACGCTGCGGCTGTCGACCTGCAGGCTCCAATCAAGACGCGCCGGAACCTCCTCGATGCGCCCGTGCATGATCATCGTCTTGAATATGATCTCCGGCATGATCGCGAGCGTGGTCGACCGAAGAACTAGTGCACGGATGAACGGCCCGTCGTACGCACGGACCATGCAGGTCAAGGTGCTGATGCCGCCACGCGCCAGTACCTTGAGAAATCGGTTGCCCCAGACGCTCAGGAATCGGCGCAGCCATGGCACGTTTGCAACGATGCCGCCCTCCATGTACGCGGAGGCCAGCACCAGCTTGGCACGCGTCCGCGCGATGGCATCCAGCAGCAAGCCGATGTGGTCAGTGGAGTAACTGAGGTCGGCGTCGAGCACCACCACGTAGTCGCCCCTCGACACTGAAAAGCCGTACTTGAGAGCCTGGCCGACCCCGAAATTCGCCGGGTGGTGGAATGCGCGCACCATTGGGTACAGCGCCGCTAGTTCGTCGCAAATGGCGGCGCTATTGTCCCGGCTCCCGTCGTTGATCAGCAGGATCTCGAATCGGTACTTATCCTGCAGGCCGGACACGTGGTTCACGACCTCAGCGATGTTCTTCCGAAGTAAGGCCGCCTCGTTGTAGACAGGCAGTATGATCGAGGCAAGCGCCAGGGAATCGGGTTCGCTCGCGCTCATTGCAGCTCGTCCATGAACCAGGTTTTCATCGACTTTATGTTCAGACGCACCGTTGTGCGCACCAAGGTATACGGATCTTGAACGAAATGGCTGCTCTACGCACGCCGGGTCGCAGCGCCCCTCGGCCGGGATCCGACGCAAGGCCCGTGACCGCCGTGATCTCGGATTCCCGACATACGGGGACCGTCATCGTCTTCCTGGCAGTGCTGGCGACGAGAGTGCCGTTCCTTGGGCCTGGCTACGGGCTGGATGCGGACGCGTGGAGAGTCGCCCTTTCCGCAAGAACGATCGCCGACACCGGGGCATACCAATATTCCCGCATGCCCGGGCACGCTCCCCACGAACTCATGGTGGCACTCGCGCCGCGCGCGCCGGCCGAGCTGTGGATCCTGGTCACCGCAATTGTCAGTTCCCTCGCCGCCGCGCTGTTCTGGCAGCTCCTGGGCCACTACGGAGTGCGGGATCGCTGGCTCGCAACTTTCGCGTTTGCACTGACGCCAGTCATATTCATCGAAAGCGTAGAGATGCTGGACTACATGTGGTCGCTGGCCTGCATCCTCGGTGCGACACTCGCGATCCTGTGGGGCCGCCGAGTGCTGGGCGGTGCGCTCCTGGGCTTGGCGGCAGGCTTCGGAATCACGACGGCCTTGATGGGGTTGCCGCTGGTCCTGATGGCGATCGCGGCCCCGACTCCGGCCGACCGTTGGCGTGAGCGAGTCGTGGCCATGGCGGCAGTTGCGGGTCCAGCGATTGCAGTCGCCTCACTGTGCTTCGCCCTGCCATACATTACCTACGGGTCGGGATTTCTGTCGGCCCCCGCCGGCAATGAGACATCGCTGATCGTCGCGGCATGGATCGCCTCGGTGGGTGTCTGGGGAATCCCGGGTGCGGCTGTGCTGGTCGTTGTCGCAGCGGTCACCCTGTGGAGCCTGGCGCGCGGACGGCAACACAATCCTTCGATGTCGGCCCGCCCCGGCCCAGTGGTGATTACCGCTTGGGTCTCTGCGCTGATCCTCTATGCACTTTTCTACCTCAAAATCCGCGGGGAACCGTCGAAACTGATCCCGATCGTCCCCTTTGTCCTCCTCCTTCTCGCACGATGGGCCGACCGCCGGGGATTCGTGATCATGTGCGTGGCCTTGATCATCTCGCCCTTTGTCGGCCAGTTGCTCAAACCGTTGCTGCCTGCAGTCCCATCCATCATCGATTACCAAGAGACGCGTCAGACCGAGATGAGCCGCCTCGCGCGCATCTGGGACGCGCTGTACGCAGAAGTCCGGCCCCGTGGTCCTGATCAGCGGGTCCGCCTTCGAACCAAAGCTCGAACTCACTCGACCCGATAGCCTTGCAGGAGCAGTCCGCATTCACGGCTGGGCAACGGCACATGACATCGAGAACTGGCAGGCAGCCGGTGCACGCGTGTTCTGCTTGCCCGAGGCCTGCATGTGGAACCAGCAACGGATGGGCATCGATCCCCGCGATCTTGGCGCGGTTGTACTGGACGATCGGTGAGACTGCCGACTCCCTCCAACTACGGAACAGGCGCATCCGGTAGCATTGGCGGCTGCGCAAGTCGATTGGGCGACTCGATCGCGCGACGTTGTTCCGTAACCCGAGAACACTCCGACCGACGTATGAAACAAGTCCTCCAGAGCCTGCGCAACGGCGCAACCACGGTCGCCGAAGTCCCCTGCCCGGCCGCCGGCCCGGGTTCCCTGCTGATCGGCACCCGCCGCTCCCTGGTCTCTGCCGGCACCGAGCGGATGCTGGTGGACTTCGGCCGGGCCAACCTGCTCGACAAGGCGCGCCAGCAGCCGGACAAGGTGCGCCAGGTGCTGGAGAAGGTGCGCACCGACGGCGCTGGCGCCGACCCTGGAGGCGGTGCAGAGCAAGCTCGACCAGCCGCTCGCGCTGGGCTACTGCAATGTCGGCGTGGTGCTCGAGGTGGGCGCCGGGTGTCCGGGCTTCGCGGTCGGCGACCGGGTGGCCTCGAACGGCAAGCACGCCGAGGTCGTGGTGGTCCCGGAGAACCTCTGCGCCCGCATCCCCGACGGCGTGGACGACGAGAGCGCGGCCTTCACGGTGATGGGCGCCATCGCCCTGCAGGGCATCCGGCTGCTCCGCCCACCCTGGGCGAGACGGTGGTGGTGATCGGGCTGGGGCTCATCGGCCTCCTGACGGTGCAGTTGCTGCGGGCCAACGGCTGCCGCGTGCTGGGCATCGACCTGGACCCGGGCGAGCTGGCGCTGGCGCGGCAGTTCGGCGCGGAGATGCGTGGACCTGTCCGCGCGGCGAGGACCCGCTGCCGGCCGCGCAGGCCTTCTCGCGCGGGCGCGGGGTGGACGGGGTGATCATCACCGCCTCCACCAAGAGCAACGAGCCGGTGTCACCAGGCGGCGCAGATGTGCCGCAAGCGCGGGCGCATCGTGCTGGTGGGGGTGACGGGCCTGGAGCTCTCGCGGGCCGACTTCTACGAGAAGGAGCTGACCTTCCAGGTCTCCTGCTCCTACGGCCCCGGGCGCTACGACCCGGCTTACGAGGACAAGGGCCACGACTACCCGCTCGGCTTCGTGCGCTGGACCGAGCAGCGCAACTTCGAGGCGGTGCTCGACCTGATGGCCGCGGGCGCGCTGGACGTGGAGCCGCTGATCACCCACCGCTTCGCCATCGACGAGGCCGGCGGCCTACGAGCTGCTCGCCTCGGGCGCGCCGTCGCTGGGATCCTGCTGGGGTACCCGGAGCGCGCAGGGCGAGGCGGCCGCGCGAGCCTGGGGCGCGGACGGTGTCGCTGGACGCTGCCGCCAGCGCGGCCCGCTACGGCGCGGCCCCGCGTCGTCGGCGTCATCGGCGCCGGCAACTACGCGGGCCGGGTGCTGATCCCGGCCTTCAAGGCGGCCGGCGCCACGCTGCTCACGGTGGTCGTCCGCAGGCGGGGTGTCAGCGGCGTACCACGGCGGCAAGCACGGCTTCGAGCAGGCCACCACCGACGCGGCGGCCGTGCTCGCGGCCGCGGAGTGGACACCGTGGTGGTCGCCACGCGCCACGACACCCACGCCGCCTGTCGTGCCGCGCGCTCGAGGCCGGCAAGCACGTGTTCGTGGAGAAGCCCCTGGCCTGACGGTGGCACGAGCTCGACGCAGATCGAGGGACGCTGCGACTCAGCGAGCGGCGCAAGAGCCGCTACGGCGGCATGCCGCTGCCGCTGCTGATGGTCGGCTTCAACCGCCGCTTCGCCCCCCAGGTGCGTGAAGATGCAGGAGCTGCTCGCGGGCGTCCGCGAGCCGAAGGCGTTCGTCATGACGGTCAACGCCGGCGCCATCCCGCCGGAGCACTGGACCCAGGACCCCGCAGTGGGCGGCGGCCGGATCATCGGCGAGGCCTGCCACTTCATCGACCTGCTGCGCTTCCTGGCGGGCGCGCCGATCGCCGTCGCAGCAGGTGAGCGCGATCCGCGGCGGCCCGGGCCCGGTCGACCGCGTGACGATCTCGCTCGGCTTCGCCGACGGCTCGATCGGCACCGTCCACTACCTCGCGAACGGCCACCGCGCCTTCCCCAAGGAGCGGCTGGAGGTCTTCGCGGGCGGGCGCGTGCTCCAGCTCGACAACTTCCGGCGCCTGCGGGGCTTTGGCTGGCCGGGGTTCCAGGCATGAACCTGTGGCGGCAGGACAAGGGCCAGGAGGCCTGCGCCGAGGCCTTCGTCGAGGCCGTGGCGCCGGCGGGCCCGTCGCCGATCCCGCTCGAGGAGTGCTGGAGGTCGCGCGCGTCACGATCGCGGCCGCCCGCTCCGCGCACGCATGAGCCGGGCGAGCCTGGGGCGCTACTCCACACGCTGCGCCACCTGCGCCCGTCCAGTTCTACGGCCGGTCGCGCATCGGCTGCACCGCCCGCGGCCGGACCTCGGCCCTGCCCCGCCCGTTCGTGCGCCCGCGCACGCCTGGCCGCTGCCGCCGTCCGCCGCCCGAGCCTGCTGGGACCGTCCCGCTTCGAGTTCCTGAACGTCGACGCGCGAGGTCGACAGCCGCCGCCGGCTGGAACGACCCCGCCGCCGACAAGCTCTGGCTCTACAACCTGCACTACTTCGACGACCTGAACGCCGCCGGCCGCGACGCGCGCGAGGCCTGGCACCGGGCGCTGATGGCGCGCTGGATCGCCGAGAACCCGCCGGGCCACGGCAACGGCTGGGAGCCCTACCCGCTCTCGCTGCGCGCTCGTGAACTGGACGCGTGGGCGCTGGCGGGCCACGCGCTGCCCGAGGCCGCGGTGCAGAGCCTCGCCGTGCAGGCGCGCTGGCTCACGCAGCGGCTGGAGTAGCACCTGCTCGGCAACCACCTCTGGACCAACGGCAAGGCGCTGGTGTTCGCCGGCGCGTTCTTCGACGGCGACGAGGCGGCACGCTGGCGCGACACCGGCCTCGGATCCTCGCGCGAGCAGCTCGCCGAGCAGGTGCTCGCCGACGGCGGCCACTTCGAGCGCAGCCCGATGTACCACTCGATCATGGTCGAGGACCTGCTCGACCTCGTGGCGCTGTCGCGGTGCTTTCCCGGCCTGCTCCCCGAGGCGACGGTCGAGCGCTGGCGGGCGACGATCGCCGCCATGCTCGGCTGGCTCGAGGTCATGACCCACCCCGACGGCGACATCGCGTTCTTCAACGACGCGGCGCTCGGCATCGCGGCGAGCCCGGCGGTGCTGCGGTCGCTGGCGCAGGGCCTCGGCATCGAGCCGGCCCAGTCGGCCGCGGGCGTCGACGGCCTCACCCGCCTCGACCCCAGCGGCTACGTGCGCATGGCCGCCGGCGACTTCGTCGTGCTGGCCGACGTCGCGCCGATCGGCCCCGACTACATCCCCGGCCACGCGCACGCCGACACGCTGTCGTTCGAGCTGTCGTGGCGCGGGCGGCGCGTGCTCGGCAACTCGGGCACCTCCTGCTACGGCACCGGCCCGCAGCGCCAGCGCGAGCGCGGCACGGCCGCGCACAACACCGTCGCGGTGGACGACGCGGACTCGAGCGAGGTCTGGCACGGCTTCCGCGTCGCGCGGCGGGCGCGGCCGATGGGCGTCGAGGCCGCCGCACGCGACGGGCAACTCGTCGCGGCCTGCGCCCACGACGGCTACACGCGCCTGCCCGGCCGCCCCGTGCACCGCCGGCAGTGGCGCCTGGGGCCAAGCGGCCTCCAGGTGCGAGACGAGATCGCGGGGTCCGGCGAACACCGCGCCACGGGATTCCTGCATGTCCAGCCCGGCATTGCCGTCACCCGCGCCGGCGAGCGCGCCTTCGACCTCGACGTGCCCGATGCCGGCCGGCTGCGGCTGACGGTCGAAGCCCCGGCGAGCGTCGAGCTCGTCGACGGGTTCGTCGGCCCCGAGTTCGGCAAGCTGGTGCCGCGACCGGTCGTCAGGTGGCATCTCGCCGGCCCGCTGCCGCTGGCGCCGTCACCACGCTCGTGCCCGCGGGCTGAAGCCGTGCACATCCTGTTCCTCACCGACAACTTCCCGCCGGAGACCAACGCCCCGGCCACCCGCACCCACGAGCACACGAAGCGCTGGGTGCGGGCCGGGCACGAGGTGACCGTGATCACCGGCGTGCCGAACTTCCCCTCGGGCAAGGTCCACGCCGGCTACCGCAACCAGCCCTGGCAGCAGGAAACCATGGACGGCGTGCGCGTGATCCGCGTCTGGACCTACATCACCGCCAACGAAGGGTTCCTCAAGCGCACGCTCGACTACCTGAGCTTCATGGTCACCGGCGGGCTCGCCGGGCTGTTCGTGAAGCGGCCGGACGTGATCGTCGCCACCTCGCCGCAGTTCTTCAACGCACTGGGCGGCTGCCTGCTCGTCGATCGTCCGCCGCCGGCCGTTCGTGTTCGAGCTGCGCGACCTGTGGCCGGACTCGATCTCGGCGGTGGGCGCCATGCAGGAGGGGGCCGCGCATCCGCTTCCTGCGCCGCGTCGAGTACTGGCTGTACCGCCGGGCCGCGAGGATCGTGAGCGTCACGCACTCGTTCAAGCGGGTGCTGGTCGGCAACGGCATCCCGGCGGAGAAGATCGCCGTGGTGCCGAACGGCGTGGACCCGCAGGCCTTCACGCCGGGCCCGAAGCCCGCCGCGCTCGAGCGGCAGCTCGGACTCGAGGGCAAGTTCGTCGCGGCCTACGTCGGCACCCTCGGCATGGCGCACGGGCTCGGCACGATCCTCGACGCCGCCGAACGGCTCAAGGCGCGCGAGGACGTCGCCTTCGTGCTGGTGGGCACCGGGGCCGAGCACGCGAAGCTCGAGGCCGACGCGAAGGCGCGCGGGCTCGCCAACGTCCGGTTCGTGGGCGCGGTGAGCAAGACCGAGGTGAAGGACTACTGGCGGCTCTGCGACGCCGCGCTGGTGCTGCTGCGCGACCTGCCGCTGTTCGAGCACGTGATTCCGTCCAAGATCTTCGAGGCCTGGGGCTCGGGGCGGCCGGTGATCCTGGGCGTGCGCGGCGAGAGCGCCGGCATCGTCGAGGCGGCGGGCGGCGGAGTGGTGATTCCGCCGGAGGATGCCGGGGCGCTGGCCGAGGCGATCGGGCGGATGGCCGACGACCGCGCCGCGGCCGAGGCGCTCGGCCGGGCCGGGCGGGCCCATGTCGGAACGCGAGTACGACCGCGAGGACCTCGCGGCGCGGATGCTCGGCGTGCTCGAGCAGGCGGCCGCCAGAAAGTGAAAGAGGCGGCCGATCGTGGATCGGCCGCCTCTTGCAATCAGCGAACTACGAGCTGGGCTGACTCAGCGGGCAACGCGCCGGCGGGCCAGGCCGAACAGACCCATCAAGCCCGAGCCGAGCAGCCAGGCCGCGGCCGGGATCGGCACGGCCGGAATCTCCTTTTCACCGAAGGCCACGTTGTCGAACTCGAAGGCGTACTGCGAGCTGGTGAACACGACCTTGTTGAACGCGGTGTCCGAATTGATGTTGACGTAGAACGTGCCGTTCGCGCCCTGGTCGCCGGTGGCGCCCGCATTCACCTGGGAGCCGGTGATGCTGCCGACGCTGGCGTTGCCGAAGAAGAACTCCACGGTGTTGTACAGGTCGACCGAGCCCCACAGCAGTCCGAGGTACTTCTGGGCTGACGTGAACGCGAGCGTCGCCGATGCGCCCGCGGTACTGCCGGTCGACCCGGTGGTGACATACTGGGTCGTGTCCTGGCCATTGCCCTGGTTGCCACCGCCGGTCGCAAATCCATTGCCGTTGTTGCCCGACAGGTACGGCGCTGCGTACACCCCACCCTGACTGCCGGTCACCAAAGCCGCATCCGGAGTCAACGTCAAGGCGACCCCTGCCGGCAGGACGTCGTCGGCGTTGAAGTTGATCCGTGTCACCCCGGCCGTCGGCGCGCCGCCGACCCCGGAAACGATGACGAGGTTGGCGTTGGCCGTCATGGCGCCCAGCGAGAGACCCACCAGGGTCATCGACGACAGCAGGACCTTGTTCAGCTTCATGCCTTTCTCCTTAGAATCCCTATGAACCGGGCGACTTGGATGACTTTACACTTGGAACAGCTGCAAGTTCCGGGCCAGCTTTCGGAATCCCTTTCGAATCAGAGAACTGACGGGGCGGGCGGGCGGCAGCGGCCCTGAACGGGCCGAAATCTGTAAAGAATCCCGACGCTTTCGGCAGATTGAGCGGGGGAGGAAGCTTAGGGTCGTGCGGCTGCCGGCGAGGCCGTGTCGACAGGTGAGGGAGCGAGGCTTGAGGAAGAAAGTGCTGTCCGTGTTCGGCACCCGCCCGGAGGCCATCAAGATGGCGCCGGTGGTGCTCGCGCTCGCCGCCGACCCGCGCTTCGAGTCGCGGGTGTGCGTGACGGCCCAGCACCGCCAGATGCTCGACCAGGTGCTGACGCTGTTCGGGATCACGCCGGACCGCGACCTCGACGTGATGCAGCCGGGCCAGGACCTCTTCGACGTCACCTCGCGCGTGCTGCTCGCGATGCGCGACGTGCTCCGCGAGGAACGGCCCGACCTCGTGCTGGTGCAGGGCGACACCACCACCTGCTTCGCCGCCGCGCTCGCCGCGTTCTACGAGAACGTGCCGGTGGGCCACGTCGAGGCGGGGCTGCGCACCGGCAACCTGCGCGCGCCCTTCCCCGAGGAGGGCAACCGCGCCATGGTGTCGCGGATCGCCACGCTGCACTTCGCGCCCACCGAGTGGTCGCGGCAGAACCTGCTGCGCGAGGGCATCCCGGACGCCGCGATCCACGTCACCGGCAACACCGTGATCGACGCGCTGCTGATGGTGCGGGACAAGGTGCTGGCGGCGGACCCGGCCCGCTGGCGGGCGCAGTTCGGCGAGGACCTGTTCGGGCGGATCACCGACCCGGCCCGGAAGATGATCCTGGTCACCGGCCACCGCCGCGAGAACTTCGGCCAGGGCTTCGTGGACCTGTGCACCGCGATCCGCGACCTCGCCCGGGCGCACCCGGACTGGGACTTCGTGTATCCGGTGCACCTCAACCCGAACGTGCAGAAGCCGGTGCTCGAGATCCTGGGCGGGCTGCCCAACGTGGCGCTGATCGCGCCGCAGGACTACGAGCCGTTCGTGTGGCTGATGGTGCAGTGCGACCTGATCCTGACGGACTCGGGGGGGATCCAGGAGGAGGCGCCGTCGCTCGGGAAGCCGGTGCTGGTGATGCGGGAGACGACGGAAAGGCCGGAGGCGGTGGAGGCGGGGGTGGTGAGGTTGGTGGGGACAGCGAAAAACCGGATGACGACGGTTGTCAACGGGCTGCTCAATGCCACGGCCGACTACGCCCGAATGGCGCGGGCGTCGAATCCCTATGGAGATGGACGAGCAGCGAGTCACATCCTCGACCAGTTGGGCCCGAGCCGGGACTAACGACGGAAAGCATTCGCACGCTGAAGCCGCCGGCCTCGTACTGTCCTGAGTCCTGCTCTTGCGGTCCACATAGAGTTGGACTCAAGTCACCGGCAGACCAGGGCTAACCTACCGTAACGTCTTCAGGCGGCGACGGAACGGCGGGCTTCGCCGCCGTACAGTCGTTAGCTGACGGCAGCACGTATGGCAGAGAAATGCTTGCTCCATTGTAGGTCGCGGTACCCGAGCCGACGACGCGGCTATTGGCCGGAACACACAGATCCGAGATGTTCACCGCGGACCCAGCACCGACGTTCACGACGTCCCTGGCCACGCCCTTGAAGTTGACGTTCTGGATCGTCGTGACCCCGGAGGACGGGTCAATTGTGATCGCGCCCACAACGGTTGTGTCCTTGATTGCATTGTTCTTCGCGGAAACTTTGCCCTTGCCACACCAGACGGCTCCGCTGTAAATGCACTCAGCTCGAACTTGGACGTTTGTATAGCTACCAAGACCTGTGGCTGTGTTTGTATCGTGCAGGAAGATGGTATCGGTGAAGCTGAAGCCCGGCCCCGCACGCAGCGTGTGTCCCCAGCTTCGGTCGGTGGAACTCCACGGCCCGTAGGTCAGCAGTACCAGTGGCCCGCGTACCCACCCCTTGGTCCAATCGCCGTCGAATGTCGCATCCCACCCGAACGTCTCGCCATCGTTGTCATTGGCCTCGAAGCGAATGACGTTTCCGCCTGCGTCTGGATAGTTGTTGTTGCTGGCGTTCCCAGCTGCACATGTCGTCAACGAGCCGCCATAGACCCCATTACCGTAGCTCGACGGCAATCCAACGAAGCGAATGAACCGGAACGGAGCAGTCTTTCCGTACGACGGGTGTGGATCGCCCTTGAAAAAGATCGGGTCGCTAGAGTTCTTGACCTGCACACCTTCGGGGTAACCGGTCCCGGGTCCGGATGATCCCCAGTCCTTCAAGCGAATAACGAATGGGTCGGCTTGGCTCGTGCCAACCGAGCCGATCGGGGCGTTCGGCGAGAAGATTAGGTAGCCATACTCGAACGTAACTCCGCCACGCAGGGAATCGACGAAGTACGGACCGCTGTTATGCCCGCGACCGTTGGCGGAGCGCGCCCGGTCGAAGCAGCCCACCGACCGCCCACCTGCCGAGGCGGCGACGGCGCCGTCCCAGCCGTAACCACGAACGTAGGGATCAGACAGCACCGTATTGTCTGGATCAACCAGACGTTCTTGACACCACCGTTCACGAACACGCCGCCGGTGTTCCAGTGAGTGCCCGAAACGTTCACCTGTTGCGCCCGACTTCCGGTCGCATTGACTGCCTGCGCGCCCATAAAGTACGCGGAATACACCTCCGCATTGCGCGTGTTCACGCGCAAGTCCACCAGCAGCGGCGTAGATCCGTTGTAAACCCGGAAGTCGAGAAGCCCAACGTTGAGTTCATTCGTTGGGTACGCCGGGTAGGCGCCGCAGCGTCGCTGGCCGGCATTGCCCAGTCCCGGATGGGTCCCCACAATCGTCATCGATAGGTTGGGCCCACCGAGCTTGACGTAGGAATAGTCCAAGAACGCCCAGAGCACGTTCTTGCGCTGGATCAGATCGCCCGGCCCAGCACCGACAGGATCTGTCCCGCAGGACCACTTCAACGTCATGAAATCCAGTGGCTTGCTCGGAACGTGCTCGATCGTCAGCTTGCTCGCAGAGGACTGGTCCTCGAGAAAAACGAAATTCTTAATCGGCTTACCAGATACCGCGGTCGCCCATTCCGTCGTGTCCGCCCGCACAGTCACCGACTTCGAGGGTGCGCGAACGTAAACGCCCCCCAGCGACTCGCGATGTCCGTGAGGAGCAAGCTGATGTCGTCATCAGCCACGAGCGTACACGCGTCGAGGTCGAGTGGTTGCGCCTCAGTCGGCACGAAATCCGCAGCAACGGAGCAATCCGTCGCAAGCCGACGTGTCGCCGAATGCGCTTCAATGCTCGCCAAGAGGACGACGAGAAAGACAACTGCACTCTTCATCTCAGGCACCTTGCATGTATGGCAGACCACGCTGCGCTTTACGCCGACCGATTCTCGCAGGTCTAGCGGCGGTCGACCGAACCGTATTGCAGATTCCGCGACCGGTTTGGCAAATGATAGCGGACGACGTCGCGGGACTGAGCACTGTGACGCATCGCTCGCTTGCGACCCAACCGTGTACCGCAATCAGGGCGCGGGCAGCAGTCGGGCCTAGGTCATGCCTAGCGCACCTGTAGGTAGATCTCGCGAATCGCGCGGGTCATCGCTTCTACCGAGAACTCGCGCGCGCGCCGTATACCCGCGGCTCCCATGTCCAGCCTACCCTGCGGATCGTCCAGCACGCATTGCAGGGCAGCGGCTAGCTCCTGCGCAGATCCAGGCTCGACCAGATAGCCCTCAACACCAGTCCGCACCATCTCCGGAATCCCTCCGGTTCTCGTCGCCACGATCGGCAGCCCGGCCGCCATGCCCTCCAGCACAGCCACTCCCAAGGCCTCGCGGCGGCTAGGCAGCACGAATACGTCGGAATGCCAGCAGTACGTCGTGAGCACATCTCGCGAGGCTCGCCCGACGAGCTGGACGCGCTCGAGAAGTCCATGTGCATCGATCAGCGCAACAAGATCTCTGTCGGATGCGTCTGGGCCGATTACTGCAAGCGTGGCCTTCACGCCACGGCCGGCAAGGTCTGCCAACGCTGCGATCAGGACATCCAGCCCCTTCCGTCGCCAGTCCGCTCCAACGAAAACCAGCCGCGAACTGTGGTTCCAGCCGAGCATGGGATCCGCCGGAAGCTCCGTGGGTCGGTGGAACGCCCTCGTGTCCACGGCCTTATGTACAACTCGAAAGCGCTCCCGCGAGAGCCCGAAGCTGCGGCTGACCGTCTCCGCGGTGAACTCGGAGTTACAGAGCGCAATTGTCGCGTGGCGCAGCACCCGCCGTTCCTCGCGGTACCGCCAGGTGGTACTCAGCAGCTTGCGCAGGCCAGCCTCACGGACCAGTGGCCAGACCGTACGTGGCAGCGTCGCCGTTTCGTAATCGTTGACCTGCGTGAGCAGCGGTCCACGATAGCGAGTCACCTTACCCATGCAATGCGTGCTGTTGCCATGCAGGATCGTCGTGCCGGCGCCCGGCGCGCGCGCCAGCTCCAACGCTGCTTCTTGCAGCCTTCGGTACAGTGCTAGCGAACCTCCCTCGGTCCCCACGGCGTGCAGACTCGGGTGCCGCTCCGTGAACCAGGGTGCGACGACGTGGAACTCGATCGCCGGATCATCGCGGAACGTTCTCCAGAGGTAGTTGGCGTAAACGCCCGGGCCGGTGTCGACTTCCTCGAACACCGTAGTCAGGAAGACCACGCGGGGCGCTCTACGGCTCGACAAATCGTGCTCTCGGTCGCTGTTGCGGCTTCGTTGGCGCCAGGAATCGTGCGCGACTTACCGCGTACCATGTCAACAACGGCACAAAGTTCGCCTGGCCCGGCAGGTTCTGGATCTCAAAGAACGCGTGCATCAATAGCGCGCCACAGCCGATCGCGAAGAACATGAACCAGTCGAATCCCATCCGCCAGACCATGCCGGTCGATCGACCAACTGCCAGAAGGGCGAGAATCAATCCAGGCCAACCCAACTGAAGGAGGATGTTCACATAGCTGTTATGCGAATCGCCAACCGCATAGCCAGTTCCCTGTGGATTCGCCTTGATCTTCTCGAATGCCGCCAGCATCGAGTCAATGCGCGGATCGACCTGCCCGGTCTCGTACCGCTGCTCCGTAATCTCGACGCGGCCCTTCACCGACTCCGGGACAAGCCGGTCCACCCCGATGACGCTGATCGCAATCGTGAGCAGTAGCGTTCCGAACAGGGCCAGCGCTAGGGTATTGGTGTTGAACTTGGTACGAAACACATAGAGGGCCAGGGTGAACATCACACCGAGCCACACGGAACGCGTGAGCCCAACCACCGCCTGGTAGAACGCCCACGCCAGTGTTGCCAGCATCGACCACTTCAAAAGGACCGGAGCATTGCTGCTCCAGTTCGGCATGGCCCGAAGCGCGAAGAACAGGCTGATGAAGTTCATCGCGTAGGCCGAATCGATGTGCCGCGATCCGAGCGCCCCATAGTGGCGCCCCGTATGAACAACCACCGGACCCAGCGTGACGTTCGCGATGGCCACGAGCAATGCTGCCGGAACGATTACGATTCCCAGGGCTACCGCCACATCCGTGGGGCTGCGGATCCGCAAGCTCAGCTCCGTGCCGACGTACACCGCGAGCAGCAACCATGCGGAGTATGTCAGTGTGAGCTCCGCATCGCCCGATCCGAATGTGCTGAGCAGTGCGACGCCACAGATGGCATACACATCCCACGATCGAGCCATGTGTAGTCCGAGGTGTCGGGCGCTGGAGACGATTATCAGGAACGCAGCCGACACCAGCAGAATCGAGCGCGTCATCGGGGGATCGAAGTACCGCGCGAGGGTCGTGTAGTTCACGAAATTGAGCAGGTGCACGATCGACAAGGACGCCGCGATCCATGCGACTCCCTTCGACAGTCGGCGGCGATCGGGCGGCCGTTGCATGGGCATGCGGCCTGACCTCAAGCGACAGGTCCATCGGCGCGCCGATCGATGAAGGTCTGCATCCAGAGTTCCAGCGTCAGCAGCGCGTAGATCTCATAGGCATGGTCGGCCACGCCGGCATCGTTCTCGGCGACGAGGCGCCGAACCTCGTTCGGCTGCATCAGTCCGCGTCGCTGTATGACGTCCGGCGCCAGCAGATCCTCTACCAGCGGGCGAAGCTCGGCCCGCATCCAGTGACGCAACGGAGCACCGAAGCCCGTTTTCGACCGGTGAATGACCTGGTTCGGCAGTAATCCGGACATCGCCTCCTTCAGCGCATACTTCGTAATGCGCCCCCTGAGCTTCATGTCCTCCGGCATGCTTGCCGCCAGACGCATCAGTTCGAGATCCATGAAGGGCACCCGCACCTCGAGCGAAGCAGCCATGCTCGACTTGTCCGTGTAGAGGAAGTTGTGTGCCGCAAGGAAAGAGCCGACCAGCAGGTGGGAGTGGTAGTTCAGCGCACCAGTACCGAGGAACGAGCCGTCCAGTGGCAGCAGCGCTCGAGACGGGTCATTGCGGACCCGCTCCGGGCCCAGCAGTCGTACTCGGTCGTCTTCGCTGGACCACTGCACGACGGCCACATGCCGGTACAGGCGATCCGGGGCAAGCAGACCAGCAGATAGCTTACCGAGCCGGCGCGCGAGCCGGTGCTGTGCACCACCGACGGCTTTCACTGCCACGGCGGCCCCGGCGCAGAGCGCGCCCGCAGGCCTCCTGAACAGCCCTAACGACTCTGCAAAGGCCAACGCCTGGTGACTTCGATAGCCGAAGAACACCTCGTCGCCGCCGGTGCCGGACAGCAGCACCGTCGTACCGTCCTGCCGCGCGAGCCGTGCAATGAGGTACGACGGAAAGACCGCCGGATCTGCGTCCGGCTCGTCGAGATGGAAGACCATCTTCGGTAGCAGCTGCACGACGTCTGGCTGAATGTCCACGACTTGGAGGTCGACGTCGAGCTCGCGGGCCACTCTCTGAGCGTGCGGAAAGTCGTCCTCACCCTGCTCCGCCTGCACGTCGGCGGCGGTCGAACGCGCCGTGTAGACCTTGATCGGTCGCTGCGGAAACTCTTGCCGCATTGCAGCCACGATACTCGAGGAGTCGAGGCCACCCGAGAGAAAGGCGCCGAGCGGCACATCCGCAACCATCTGGCGCCGTACCGCCGACCTAAACGTCGAGCGCGTCGCCTCGACCCACTCATCCTCCGTACGCCCCTCGATGGGGCAATACTCGAGATCGAACCATCGCTCGACAGACATGCGCCCATCTTGCCAAGTCAGCGAATGCCCTGCAGGGAGCTTGTTGATGCCGCGAAGCATCGTCGCTTCGCCCGGCACCCAGAGAAACGTGAGGTAGTCCGCCAGAACCTCGGCATTCAACTCATTGCGCACGATTGGCGAGGCCAACAACGCCTTGATCTCGGACGCAAAGATCAATCCGTGACCAACATTCGTGTAGTAAAGAGGCTTCACCCCCGGCATGATCTCGTGCGAGAAGACGGCTTCGCTGTTCGGCATCCCAGATCGCGATGGCAAACATGCCGTCGAGTAGCGCCAAGCGAGCGCTTCCCGTGCTCACGGTACAAGTGCAGCAGCACCTCAGTATCCGTTCGGCTCTGGAAAACTACTCCCGTCCGACTCCAGCCGCCGACGGTGCTCCAGGAAATTGTAGATCTCGCCGTTGAATGCGATCCACAGGCGACCACCGTCGATCTTCATTGGCTGGTGGCCGGCCGGCGACGTATCAATAATGGACAGCCTGCGGTGCGCGAGGCCTACGCCTTCATCGGAGTTCCACCACGTCCCGCTGTCGTCCGGCCCGCGATGGGCCATCCGGTCCGCCATCCGGGTGAGCAGTTGGGGATCGTTCATTCCCACATAGCCGGCGATGCCACACATGGGCCTGCCTAGGACCTCTTCGGCACGAGATCCAGGTAGACACGCGCCAGTTCGGGCTCCTGGTGACCCCAGCTGCGCTGACCGAACAGCGCGCGACTTCTCGCTACGAACGACGGAGGGACACGCGTTCGGTGGCCAACCGACTGATCGCGGCCCTCAGGCTCGCAACGTCGTCGTAGGCGCACGCGTGGCCGACGGCATTCTCGACGACCCAGGACGACACCTTGACCTCGCGATTGATCAGGATAGGGCGACCCACCGCGAGAGCGTCATAGACCTTGTTGGGGCTAGCATTGACCATATTCGCATTTGTGGGAGCGTAGTAGCAGAACACCGCATCACACTTGGCCGCCAGCTCCAACGCCCTACCGGAACTGACCACGCCTTGAT
Organism: uncultured Gammaproteobacteria bacterium; assembly: GCA_963707145.1. Classification (GTDB taxonomy): domain Bacteria; phylum Pseudomonadota; class Gammaproteobacteria; order Steroidobacterales; family Steroidobacteraceae; genus RPQJ01. The sequence continues at coordinate 1,072,070 of CAVPOQ010000008.1, read as the reverse complement.
AGCTGACACGCGGATCTGCCAGAAACACGTCCGCTGCATAGCTGTCATACGGCCACCCTGCCGAAACGATCCGAATGCCGTCCAGGGGCCCGACCGCAGCGAGCAACTGCCGGAGACCGTGGGCCTCGTCAAGAGTGCCGGCGGCCCAGATCGATACGGGGCCCTCAGGCAATCTCGCCGCGAGCTCGCTTCCCGGATCTTCGGGCACGTTCTCCAGAATGCGGGCCTTGCGTCCGAATCGGCCGACCATTTCCAGTCGGTTCGCGTCGGTCACGATCAGGCGATCCGCGAATTGTCTTGCGACTGTACCTACTACACGAGTGACCAATCCCAGCGTGGTTGACGGATTGGGAAGCCGAGCGTCGAGCGCATCGTAGATCTCACACACCAGGCGATCATAGAACACACCCTTGAATGGCAGCAGCAGGAATGCCAGTTCCTCATTGACAGCGCAAACGACGTCCGGGCGGACCTTGCGCAGGACTGCGACGATGTGGCGCAGGAAGGCTGCCTGGCCCGCCGCAGACCAACGACCATGTGGAGTCTGCTTGGCCAGGATCCGTACCTGCGTGGTTCCAAGATTGACCTCGTGATCACCAACCGGCCTGCGATTCCAGCCGACGAAATAGGTTTCGAAGCCCAACCGGGACAACGATCGACAGGTCTTTCCGATCCGCACGTCGGTACCGTCGTTTGCATGGACGAGCGCCACGCGAATCGGTCCCTGTGAACTCAACCGCGAGTTCAAGACGACATCTCGATCTAGGCCGGCTTGCGAATGGTCGCGATCATGAGCACCCGGAACCGTGCCAGGCAGGCGCACGCGTTAACGGAGCGTTCATACGCGAGTCCGAAGAGGTACAAAGGTGCCGCAATTCGCGCGTACTCGGGCCGCCCTTCGATCAAGGAGATGTCATCGACCTGAAGTCTCGCATGGTGTGCCAGCCTCTCAAGAGTTCCCGGTGAATTGGCCCGGTAAGCTGTCCGGAACGTATCCGCAACCGCCCGACCGCGAATCCGGTTGATCCACTGATGAAACCAATGCGGAGTCAAACGAGCGATCAGCGGCACGTAATGACCGCGGTTTGGTGTCTTGACCATGAAGACCCCGCCAGGCTTCAGCACTCGTGACACCTCCCGAAACACCCTCTCCGGACATACGAGATGCTCGAGCACGTTGCCCGCGAACACGACATCAAACGTCGAGTCTGGGTAAGGAATTGCCTCGCCGATCCCCTGTCGACCCTCGTCGAGGAATGGATTGCGTATCACACGCGCATCGGGGTCAACCCCGCACATCTTCCCCACAAGCCCGCGGAAGTTCATGTGCGGGATGATGCCCGCGCCAGCGCCCAGATCCAGCACTAAGCTCTGCGGCCCGATGAAGGCGAGTATCCGCTGCCGAAATAGCTGGTCATCCCAGTTCCGCGAGTAGCCTGGGTACCAACGACGGTCCATTGCATCAATCAGATTCATGCCCGACCGGACTGCGCTAGGTTAGGCAAGGGATAGCGCCTTGGCGACTGCTACTATGACCACGCATTCGACAGCCAGCAGGAGCGCCAGTTGCTGAAGCCTTCGAACGTGCAGCCGAGTCGCCAGGCGATGTTCCCATGCTGTGACCGTGGTCCGCCGCTTCGCATACGGGTACTGGTGAGGCGTCCTGTACACGGACAGTTTCCGAAGACCGACGGCGATTGGAATCCTGACTTCGGTTCGGATCCCAAGGACCCTGAGCATCGCGGTCTTCTCCAGCTGGTTTCGCGCATACGAGATCCATCCCTCGACAATCTCGATCGGAGCTGACGTAAACAGTGTCAGCCGCTTCGCTTGGCGCTCCAATGTCGCGCCGATAGCCTTGTCTAGCCTGACCGCCGCCCTTGGATCTAGGAGGTACTGGCTGATAACCGACCCGCCCGAGCAATGACGGTCGTCGATGACGAGTTCCTCGGTATCCAGGTTGAACCTGATGGTCCTTTCGATCAGAGGAGGGCCTTCCCTCGGCGTTACCGCGGTGACTGCAAAGGAGCGGGCATCCCAGTCGCAGCGAGTCACGCGACTCGTTTCCCGGTACCCGGAAATCGGGTCGAACACGATCGACTGATTGTCACGGCCCTTCACCGCCATGACCTTCGCTCCGTACCCCACCGAATAGCTACCCGGCGACTCGATCCAGAACACGTCGTCATGGAACAGGTTGAAAGAGAGCGTGTCTTCGTGTCGGTGCACGTAAGGCGGATTGTCCTGAACGTTGAACATGAACTGCGTAAGGACAACGCCCTCGCGAATCCCGTTGAAGTACACGAGCCCGCTATCCAGCACATGCAGGTAGTAACCATCGGCGGTCGGTGAACGCTCACCCGGCGGCGCACAGGTGTGATCGCCCGAGGTATCGCCCAGTCTGTGAATTCTGCCTTGGATGTTAGTATCGATCAGTAGATCCCGCGCCATCAACAGCTTCGCCTCCGCGTTGGATGGGACTCGACATCCGGCGCGAACCGCGACCGTCCTGATCTGGCAGAGCAAGTCGTAGATCAATCTCCAATACGAGCAGGACCCTTCCAACGGCACGCCGTCGTCGCTGACGAAGTGATCGATGCGGCCGAGCGATCGGGACAGGGCCCGCTCCATCCAGGTGTTGCGCTCAGTGCCGTCCGGGAGGGACTCCGCAGCACTGATTAGACACGCATCGACGATCAGCCCGTGGTTTGTGTTGGCGTCATAACAGCGATTACTTGCAAGGTACCGCCCCTGCCTGAACGTGAACTCCAACAGGATCCGATACTGGTCCAGAGACAGGCAATCGCGCTTCAGCAGTACGAAAGTCGCGTAGCGAGCGATAACAATCCGGTGCGCCACGCAGTGGTCGTACCAAGGAAGCGATCCGAACGCTTTCGTCAGCCGGCGACCATCCCATTCGTTCCACGCCCTCCAGAAATCGTCGACGAGTCGGGAGTCGCCGGTCTCATCGAACTTCGCGATGAAATGGCGCTGCATCTCGAAGCCGTGATAGCTCAGCTCGCTTGTCGGGCCCCGGGTAAACGCTTTACAGAAGTTCTGCGACTTGCCGATTACGAAGCGGACCGGCTCGTAGCCGCCGACTCGCACTTCGAGGCAGTCGTCAATGATTTCGGCGGTGCTCAACTCGCTGATCGCCCCGACTAGCTTCCGGCTTCCAACTGAAGCGTTGGCCCGGTCCTTCTCGTACCACTCCTGCAACTCCTGTCCGTCAACTTGTCGAATCCTGCCGGAGTACGCCTGGGTACGGACGACGGAAGCGAATCCAAGAACTGCGGCGAAAATCGCGAGATTTCCACCGATGACAAGCAGTTCCAACATGGTGCCGGCTGTCAACCCGCGCGCGGAGGCTGCCACGGACGGAGCCGCAACAGCGCCAGCAGGCCGAATAGGTACAGGACGGTCGTCGCGCCCGCACCAGCGAGCACCAGCCGCAGCCACGAATCGACCTGCCACCGCTGGAGAAACCAAACGACCGCTGCGCCGGCGATGGCCAAGTAGGCGACATTCGCCACAAGCCAGCCCGTATACCGGCCGAACACTGGTCCCGATGCAACGTCAGGCATCTGCCGCTTCAGCAGCCGGCGGTACATCGGAACCGCAAGCACCGATTGTATGAGCGAACCGAGGATGACCCCCCCGATGCCCAAATAGAACGTGCCGATCACGCTGCAGGTCAGGTTGATCGCGACGAGGACTAGTTCCACGCTGCGCACGCGTTTGGCTGCGTCCGTGAAAATCAACAGGCGTATGGTTAGCGCGGAGAATGGAGTAAACAGAAAGATGCAGCCAGCGACTGCTCCCCAATATGCGTGGCGGCTGAATGGCTCGCCGATCCAGAGATCAATGAACGGCTGAATGAACATGAGGAGCAACACCACCAGCGGGAAGATCAGGATCGCCAGCATCAGCGTTCCGCGGGTAAGTACCTCGCGGACCATTTCCAACTGACTCCTGCGGGACAACTGGGCGAGGAGAGGACCGAAGACAAGCGCGGTCTGGTTGTTGACCATCCGAACGATGAACATCGGTTTCGTCACGACGTTGTACACGGACACCGGACCGGGTCCGAGAATGGCTCCGATGACAAATTTGTCCGCGGAGAACGTGAATACGCTGATCAACTGCAGCATGAAGAGGTCGCCGCTGTAGCGGAGGAACTCTGACCGGCCTAGACCGGCGCCCAGCCCGGAGCGCAGGCTCACGTCCCGCAGGAGACCCCTCCGGCGAATCTCGATGGCGTTCAGCAGTGCCGGCACCAGCTGCGCGGCCATCATCAAGACGCAGAAGGTTAGGAACGGGAGACCGTGCGACCGAACGAGCCAGAACGTGATGAGCGTGAAAGCGATCGATCCGATCTGTGTCAGGTTGCGAACGTAGAAGAGCTGAAATCCCTCAAGGATACTCTGGGGAATCCGGCCGACGACGAACAATACCGTGTAGGCCGCCGCCAACTGGAAGGCGACCCTTGCTTCGCGCGCGTTGTCCGGCCCTACCTTGAAGGCCTCCTCCACAAAGAAGCTCAAGATGAATATCACCGCCCCGAACGCAAGCGCGATTACCGAAGACAGCACCACGCTGCTCGTATACGCGCTTGCGACGCGTCCCCGGTTTCGGTCGACTTCGTATTCGGCCACGAACCGAGTGAGACTGGTGTTGATGCCAAAGTCGATGAGCGCGAGGGTGCCCGTCACTCCGATCGCGAGGATGAACACACCGTAGAGCGACTCACCGTAGTAGCGGATGAAAGTCGGCAGGGTAAGCAACGAGACGATGTTGGCGGCGCCGAACGCCATGATGTTCGACAGCGAATTGATCGAGACGCGGGTCGCGGTCTTCATACCTGGTTCGAGTGTAATGGCAACCGTCTGGCTGGCGCGCGGTAAGTGACTGCGGCTTATCCGACTTTGGCGATCTCGCGCATCGGGCCCGCCATAACCTGCGCTCCATGCAGCGACGCCCGACACTGGTGCAGGCGTTCTGGCAGCAAGCCGAATTGTTCTGAAATCGTCAACTATTCACGCATGTCTCAATAGGACAGCAGCCCCTCGTATCGAAGCAGCTTCCCGAGGCCTGCATCCAAATCATGGCGTGGCTTCCATCCCGCGACGCGCTCGAGCATGGAGAGCTCTGCCACCTGGATCAACTTGTCTGCCTTGCGGAACCGACTGGGGTCGGTGTCAACGCTGATTTCCCGGCCGAGCATGACGGCCATACGGTGAATCAACTCGTCCACCGAGGCGTGATGGCCGCTGGCAAGGTTCACGTGAAGGTACGGACCTGTCTCCGCTCGCGCGAGCCGAATGAAGCCCTCCGCCGCGTCCTCCGTGAAGATGAAGTCGCGTCTGGGAGTCGTATTGCCGAGACGAAGAACGTTTGACTGCCGGAGCTGTGACACGATCTCCGGGAGGATGTGTAGATTCGTCTCTCGTGGTCCGTAGACGTTGAAGAGGCGGACCATGACCAACGAAAGGCTGTGCTCCGCCTGGAACCATCTGCCGATACGCTCGCACGCGAGCTTGCTGTGGCCATAGATGTCGACCGGCTCGGTCGGTGAGTCTTCCGAAAGGGACTCGCTAGAATCTGCGTAAACGGCGCCGGATGAGGCGGCGACGACCTTTCGCGTCCCGCACTCGGCCGCGGCATGGAGCACTCCAAGAGTGCCCTCCACGTTCACCCGCAGCGTCCGCTCCGGCGCGGCGTTGCATTCGGGAATGAAGTGAATGGCGGCAAGATGAACCACGATGTCGGGCCTCACCTCAGCGAACACGCTGCGGATCGAGGGATGGTCCGTGATGTCGACTTCATACAGCGGGACGTCGCGCAGGTCCTCGATGTCGGGCGCGACCCGGTTCCGATTGTCAACAACGAACACCTCGTCCGATCTCCGCAGTTGGCGAACGACCTCGTTGCCGACGAACCCCAACCCACCGGTGACCAGATATCTCATGGATCCTCCAACCCGAGGTGCCGAATTAGATCTGTGTAGAAGCCGCGAAACCTTTCTGCTACTAAGTCGGGTGAGTGGTTGGTATTCGCGCGCTCAAGCGCGGCCATGCCCCGCGCGCAGAGGTCGTCACTGCGCAGCATCCTGCGGATCGCTGTAACGAAAGACTCCTTGCTGCGCTCGTCGTAGCCAAAGAACGCTTCCGACCCCACAACCTCCGACGTGACGCCCTTGTCCGGGCCCAGCACACACCGACCGAAGCTCATCGCGAGCAGCACGGAACCGGGGTTCATCGGCACGTCCGAATAGGAGACCGCCATGGCGTCGCAGGCGTTTAAGAAGACCTGAATCTCATCGTCCGGGACGAACTGGGGGATCAGCCGGACCTCGCACGACTTGCCGCGGGACGCACGCTCGATCGCCTGCTGAACGTCGCGCAGTGCCGGCTGGGATTGCGGGCGCCCGGCCACCAGGAGAATTGAGTCCTTGACGTCCGCATCACAGAATGCGTCGACGAGACCGGAGAGTCCTTTGTACGCCGCGATACGGCCGAGGAACAAGAGTACCGGCTGATCCTGCCCAATCCGTAGCCGCTCCCTTGCTTCGATCTGCGTAACCGAATTTGCGTACCAGCCGACATAACTGCAATGCGGCACATGCCCCCACACGACGTCGTTCTTGAGTCGATACGTCTCCAAAAGGATGCGCTTTGCAGAGGGCGCCATCACGATCACGCCGTCTGCCCGATCCAGTATCGCCTGGGTGACCCGACGGTCGTGCTCCTCGTCCTCGCTGTCATGCGGCCATAGATTCTCAACTGAGTACACGAACGGGAATTTCCCGAGCTGGCGCAGGCCATCGAAGAACATCCCACGCTTGACCATCGCGCCGAGCCATGTAGAGGATTTGTATAGACCGCTCGTCCAGTACATCTGGAGCAGATCCACGTCTCCTCGAATGGCCCGCTGTATCGGAAACCACTTCGTGTCGTAGAGGGGCTTCCAGGAGATCCCGGCCTTGTCGAGCGCGCGACCAATTAGCGTCGTGTACGGGTTCTGCACTCCCCCAAACGGGAATAGCCCCACCCTGAGACGGTCGATGGAAGGCAACTTCGAACTCATCGCGGCCGCGGATTGTCCGCGGTCCCTAGACCCGATCGCTTGTTGCGAAGATGCGGAATCGTCGTCTCCATTTTTCAAAGTATGTCACGCCTCACTGCCATCGACACCGGTCACGCTGCACTGCGCGCTCGTTCCCTAGCGCCACCGGCGAGGTCCCTAAGAATCGCGCCGCGCTCGATTTGTGTGCCTTTGGTCCTCGTTAACCGGCGCCAACCCAGTGTCAACTGTCTGCCGACGCCCACCGCAAAGTTCATTCTCGACGACGACTCCACGGCGGGGAGCATGTGACATGATAGGCTCGATATCCGCTGCCCCCGGCCGTCTGTCCAACGCGAGGGCGCGGGCGCCTCGGCCACCACAAGAATGTAGTGATCCCAGATGACTAGATCTGAGAAGTTGGTCACGGCTACGTGGAATCTGTTTATCTGCCGGATACCGTCTCGCCGCGTCAGAGGTTTCTTCGTGAGGCGCATGCTCGCCGAAACCCAGGAGGGCGCGTTCCTGTGCTTGGGTGTGCAGATGCTCGAGCCGGTCCAGGTGTCCATCGGTCGTGGCTCGAACGTCGGACCGAATTGTATCCTCGATGGACGAGGGGCGCCGCTGCGCATCGGCGACCAGGTTGGGATCAGTGCCCATACGCATATATGGACCCTGGAACATGACGTGAATTCCGACGATTTCCGCGCGGTCGGTGGCGCGGTGGTTCTCGAGGACTACGTGTGGCTCTCCTCCCGCGTGACCGTTCTTCCGGGCGTAAGAATCGGTCGCGGCGCGGTCGTGGCGGCCGGTGCGGTGGTAACTCGTGATGTGCCCCCGATGGCTATCGTGGCCGGCGTGCCGGCGCGGATAGTGGGCCAACGGTCGAGCAATTTGAACTACCAGATGTCCTATGCGCCGCGTTGGCGGTAGCCCCAATACGCACTTTCGAGCAGGTGACATGAATCCAAACACCACGACATTGCCCGATGGGCGTGCCTCCTCTCCGGACACCACCGCAGTAAGAGACTTCTATGATGAGTTCTCTGCACGACTTGTGCATGACTACGTGTATGGAAACCGACGCGTCAACCTGATACGGGAGTTCGAACGGCGCTCGATTCACCCGGATACGAGAAGCATTCTTGAAGTCGGCTGCGGTTCGGGAGCGAACGCGGACTTTCTTGCTCGGAAGGTCGCGCCCCGTGCGCGGGTCACGGCGGTCGACCTCAGCTCGAGCAATATCGCCATCGCCACTGCGCTTTTCGACCATCCTCGAATCGAGTTTCTCGAGGCGGACGCCTTGACCCTGAAGCTCGAACAGAAGTTTGAGGTCATCATCGTTCCCGACGTGTACGAGCACCTCCCCAAGGCCGAGCGGGCCCGAATGAACAAGGGCCTCGGGCGCCTGCTTGCTGACGATGGGAGGATTCTCCTGACGTGCCCTGCGCCGGGCTACTTCGATTGGATGCGCGAGAACGGGCACGCTTTGCAGGTAATCGACGAGGTCGTTTCTCTACGAGATGCCATCGACCTGGCGGAAGGCGTGGGAGGACAGATTTCCTATCTCGCCATGGTGTCGGTTGGTCTAACGAATGAGTATCTGCACATTGTGATCGAGCGCGGCGCACTCGCATGCAGGCGTGTCGCCGAAAAAGAAAAGCTTCCGATCAAGATGTATCGCCCCTACACGCTTGCGACACGCATGTTCAATCGCATCAGCGCCGTGCCGCGCATGGCGAGGGTGATGTGGAAGTCTCGCGGGTTGCGCCGCTCCGGCCGGGTTCCGCGGATCCCCTGGGACCACAGGTATTTTCGTAAGGGCGGTTAGCCGCGAAGGGCGTCCCGCAAGGTTCACTGTACCGCCGCAACCAACTGGTGCGACTCTGGGACTCTCAGAGGCAGCGCGCCGACCAGGCACACGCCTGCACCCGTTGCGGCGACTAGACAGCCGCCAAGCAACTCGACCGGACGCATCAGATCCCCGCCGAACCCCAATTGAGCTAAGCCCTGGTCGACCGCGAGGCCCGCTGCGACGCCGATGCTGACGGCGACCAACCAGCGCCACGCACAGCAGTAGGGAAGGACGAACCGGAACGAATCACCCCCTCGTCGAATGGCAACCAGCGATGCGAGATAGAACCCGACCTGGTTGAGGGCACTGACAACCAGAGCGCCCCACAGGCCGAAGGGTTCCACCAGGACATATACGAGCACAGTACTGATCACCTGCACCACCGCGAACCCCAGGTACGTCTCGCGAATGCTATGCACGGACACGGACGCCTTCCTCAGGATCGCCGCCGCTCCCGCGAATGGCAGCAGCGCATATAGACCCGCGAGCAGTCAAACCGGGGTAGCGATCTGTTCGGGAGGAAACTTTTCTCCTTCCCAGAGCGCAGACAGGACACGCCCGGCGCCTACTACGACGGCCGACGTGACGATGGCGGTCACCGCGAGGACCCGACCCGCGCGCTCTCAATCAGAGTCACCGTGGCAGGCAGGTTGCGCGCGGCGGAGTCGGAGAAATTCGTCAATAACGGGATGCTGAGCGGACGCAGGAAGATGCGCTGCGTGCGCGACCAGATCATGGTCGCGTAACGGAACACCGCGAAGCTGCCCTGCGGAAGGTGGGAGAGCGCGGCGTCGAAGACGAAGGCGAACACCTGGGTCAAGGCGACATAAGGCAGCGTCGCGCCGAGCTTGCCGAACATGCCAACGCCCCGCGCGCTGTCCGGCAACGCCGAGCGAAGGCCGGTAGCGATACTCGACAGCGGCGCAGCAGCCACAGGATCGCGACGATCTCGACCGCTCCGGCGCACAACAGCGACACGACAAGCGCCCAGGCGCCCAACGGCCGCGCCAGGAGCGCGAGCGGCGCCAGGGCGAGACAGCCGGGCCAGCAGGCTCACTGTTTCCGGCGCGCCGAACGATCCGCTCGGCGTTCGCCAGCGTCTTCAGCAGTTCCGCCGGCCACCTGGATTACGACCAGCGGCAGCACCCAGCGAAACATCTCCGTAGCGAGCGCGATGTCGGCGCTGCGCCAAATCCCGGGATTCGCAGCCGCGCCAGCTGCGGCGCCAGTGCTCACGCGAGCAGTCCAACCGTCGCGAGCACCAGCAGGAAGCGGTTCACAAGCGCAGTTTACGCCCTGTAGGCCTCTTCGCGACCCTGCGACTCGCGCAGCGCGTGATACGGGGGCAGCAGCACCTCAGACACTTCCCCCGTCTGTGCAGAGCTCGACACTGACGCATACAGGCCGATCGCCGCGAGATAGACCTCGACTGCGCGGCTGGTACCGAAGAAGTAGGCGATCAGCACGGTATTGGGGACCGCGACCAAGCGCACCGAGCATGTTCAGCGCCGCCAGCGAGCCGAACGCCCGCATCCCGGAACCTATCACCGCGGCACCGACCACCGCGACGCGGCCGAATTGCCATGTCTCAGAGACTGGTATCCATGTCGGCGCATCGGCCAAGTGCCATAGAATACCTTTCGTAGAAGCAGGTGGCTGTTCAGCATCGGATGCATTATGTCTCGAATCGACCCCGATTCCCGGGTCAAGTACGCCCTTCGCCGTCATCTCGTCGCGGGAGCCTCCCGCGCGTGGAACGCGCTAGGGCTGGACCCGCAGGCACTGGCCCAGCACGGGAGGCTCGGGCCGGAACTGCTGATCGGGCAGTTGCGCAGCATCCCGCTTGCCGAGTCCGGCGAAGTGCGACCGCCCGCTCAGGATCGTGTTCTTCACGATGCTGGGAAGTCATTCCTACATGACCGCTACCGACGTGGCGCTCGGGCGGGCGCTGCGAGCACAGGGGCACGAGGTTCGACTCGTGCTCTGCGACCAGTCGCTGCCGATCTGCGAGAACAAGCCGGCGGCCACGCGTGTCACAGTGGGGCGCGCACTGCCACCGCTGCTTTTCTTTCGGAAAGGCGCTGTTCGACGCCGCGGGGCTCCCGTATCGCCTCGTCGGCGACCTTGCTCGGCGAGCCCGCTGTCCGACGAGGATCGTCGCTTCCTCGACAGACGTGGACTTCTCGTACATCGTCGATTCGTCGCTGTTCAAGTGCTTCCGGATCGGGCGGCTGCGCGGCTCGCCAGAGGAGGTCGATTTCCGGACCCGCATCGAGCAATCCTGCCGCATCACCGCCCGCGCCGCCCTCGCGGTCGCGGCGAGCGGCGTCGACCGCGTGATCATGAGCCACGGCGTCTACTCCACGTGGGCGCCGGCACTCGAGGTCTTCAACGCCAAGGGCATCCCCGTCGCGGTCTACAACAAGGGCAAGCGGCGCAACAGCACGGTGATGAACTGGGTGCGCGGCGTGATGGACTGGGACGTCTCCGCGGAATGGGAGCGCGTCAAGGACGTCCCCTCTCACCGCGGCGGAGCATGAGCGCATCCTCGGCTACCTCGGTTCCCGCGTGAAGCACGCTGCCGACGCCCTGCAGTACAACTTCGGTGACGAGGAGCCCGTCGAGGCGACCTGGCGCCGCCTGGACCTCGACCCGGCGACGCCGACCTTCGTCCTGTTCACAAACGTGCTCTGGGATGCGGCCTCGGCGCAGAAGGAGATCGCGTTCCCGAACGCGGTGGACTGGGTGCTCGAGACCATCGACTGGTTCGGCCGTCATCCCGACCGCCAACTCGTCGTGAAGATCCACCCGGCCGAGGTCGTCATCGGCACCAACCAGCCGTTCGCGGCCGAGATCCGCAGCCGCTTCCCGCAACTGCCCGCCAACGTGCGCATCATCGAGCCGCAGGAGAAGGTCAACAGCTGGTCGATCGGCCGGATCGCCACCGCCGGGCTGGTCCACACCAGCACGCCCGGCATGGAACTGCCCCTGGAGGGCATCCCCTGCATCGTGGTGTCGAAGACGCACTACCGCGGCAAGGGCTTCACGGTCGACGTCGACAGCAAGGAGGAGTACTTCCGCCTGATCGAGACCTGGGACGGTTCCCGTGCCGACGTCCCCTCGATGCGCGAGTACGCGCTCCGCTACGCGCACCTGCTGTTCGAGCGCTATCACCTGCCGTGGGATTTCCTGTACGAGGCCAGCTACGGCAACTACACGGCCTTCAACTTCCGGTCGGACGAGGAACTTCTGCGCCATCCGACGGTGCAGGTTGTCGTTCGCGCCATCGAGGATCAGACCGACTTCCTGCTGCCACGCGACCCGGGGCCGCGATCCGGTTCCTGACGCGGAGCGGTTCAGCTTGCGGAGCCGGCGAATTGCCGTACCGCATCGAGGCAGCGCACCGGTTCGAGTTCCGGCCGCTCCGCCTCCAGCGTCTTCAGCTGGATCAGGTCCTCGATCGTGTCGAGCGTAACGCTGGCCGAATGGTCGAGGCCGAGGTAGTCCTTGGGCAGGGCGATCTTGCGCGTGGCCGGGGACTGGCGCAGGTCCCAGGTGACGTGCTCCCGGGCGAGGTCGGAATAGTCACCACTGGCCCACGCCTCGCGCAGCGCCTCGACCCGGATCACTTCGCCGGCATAGTGGGACAAGGGCTCGATGAATCCGTAATCCGCGTCGGCCGTCTTCGTCGCCCCCGCCAGGCCTTCGATCACGTCGGGCTGGATCAGGTAGTTGTCGCAGGTGATCCGGATCACGTACTCGGCACTGCGTTCCTTCGAGCGCCCGGCAGAAACGCTCCAGGACGTTGTCCTCGCTGCCGGCGAAGAACCGCACGCCCTTGGCTTCCACGAGCGGCCGCACCAGGTGGTTTTCGGGCAGGTCGCCCGTAGCGAACACGACCTCGCTGACGCCGCGCACGTCGAGGGCGATGTCGCACATGCGCTCCCAGATCGTCTGGCCGAAGAACGTGAAGAACCCCTTGCCGGGCAGCCGGGTCGAGCGGACGCGGCCCTGCATGACGATGATCAAGCGACCTCCCCCGCCGGCGCGAACCCCGCCGCGGCAAGGTCGGCGACCTCCTCCGCGACGCGCTCGGCCCCGCGGCCGTCGAACAGCGCCTGCGCGCGCGCCTGCATCGCCGCCAGCGCCCGGGAATCGCCCGAGATCTCCTGCACGGCCCGGGCGACGCCGGCCGCCGTCAGCGCGTGATGCCAGCCGAGGCTGCGGCCGAGGCCCCGCTCGTCGATGGCGGCCGCGATGCGCTCCTGGTTCGGCGCGAGCACGATCGGCAGCGTCGCCACACCCATGTAGGCCATCTCCCAGCAGGTGGCACCGGCACCGCACACGGCGATGTCGCAGGTTTCCAGCAGCGACGGCATGTCGCGCCGGTCGACCTCGAGACTGACGCTGCGGCCGAGCGACCGGACGCGGTGCTCGAGCTCCGGCAGGTGCGGGTTCTGGGAACCGGCGAGCACGATGACCTCGAATCCCGCCCGGTCGACCCGCGACAGTGCCTCGAGCACCAGGCTCGTGACGTTGTCCGCGTCGCCGCCCCCCAGCGTGACCACGATGCGCCGGAGCGGGCCGGCAGGCGCCTCGCGTCTCCTCGACGCCCGGCGGAACTCGCGCCGCAGCGCGAGGTAGCGCGGCCCGACCAGCAGTCGGCTGCCGGCTGCCGCCCCCGCGTAGTCCGACGGCTGCGCGTAAAGGTTCTGGTTCACGATCGCCTGCACTGGCAGGCGCGGCGCCTGGACGTAGTCGTCGAACAGCACCACCGGCCGCCCCGCCGACTGCAGCTGCCGCAGGTAGTCGGCGCCGAACTCGTAGCCGTCGACCACCACTCCCGCCGGCGATGTCCGTCGGATCTCGCCGACGACCGCCGCCGCATCCGCCGGCCCGGCGCGCTCGCAAGCGAGCGTCGCGACGTCCACGGCCTCGTGGGACAGCCGCGACGCCATGGCGGGATTGGGCTGCGCGAACAGCGCCCGGGCGGCGCCACCCCGGTCCTGCCAGGCCTGCGCGACCGCCAGCGCCCGCATGACGTGCCCGGCCCCGATGCGCGCGTCCGCGTCGGCCCGGATCAGGAGCAGCGGCTTCGAGTTCGTGTCCAATTCGTCCGCCCGGCCTACGGCGCCTTCGCCGCGCCCATCGGGTTCGGCAGGTATCCCACGAAGCCGCAGAGCTTCCAGCGGCCGGCGAACCGGCGCGCGAAGAACAGGCTCTGCCAGTTCAGCGGCTCGGACGTCCCGTCCGTTCGCCTGAGGCTGCCGTCGAACTTCTTGTGGACCAGCGCCGTGTCCCCGTCGATCTCCACGGCCGCGAGCGAGATCGCCGCGTACAGCGCCGCGCGCGGGTCCGAGGCGTAGCGCTGCTGCGCGAAGTCGCGGCTCTGGCTCGCCCACGCCTCGCGGTAGGCCGCCAGCGTCGGGAACGTGATGCGCCAGTCGTCCGGGTTGCCGCTGGCCCGGCCGTCGAGGCCGATGAAGCCGGGCTCGTGGAAATCGGCGGCACACAGCTCCCAGTCCTGCGCGAGGAATGCCTCGACGTCGCGGCGGATGCAGACCTCCCACAGATCGTGCAGGTCGCTGCCGGGCGGGTGTGGATTCTCGGGAAGCATGGAGCGGCGCGGATTCTCGCGGTTTGGCGCCTCAGGCCAGCCCCACGTCGTCGAGCCGAACGCAGTCGCCGGATGCCACGTCCCGCGCGAGGACTCGCCCGAGAAGTTCGCCGGCCCGGTAAGGGGGAATCGCATCGGCCGGGCAGGGCCGCAGCGCGGTCACGTCGTCGGGACCCAGCGTCGCACCAGCCTTCAGGGCCCTTGCGGCCCGCACCGCGCGTCGCTGCACGATCACGGGCCCGGCCTCGTTCGACTCCAGTCGCTTCACGCCATCGCCGATCGCGACATCCAGAATCTCCGGATCATCCACGGCGCGGCGAGTGATGCGATAGCGATCCTCCCAGCTCGCGGCCCCTGCGAGCGCGGTCTTCAGCTCGCGTGTCTGCTCGACCATGCGGCGCCAGCCGTCCGGCGTCATCGAGAAGGCGTGGTCCTGGCCTTCGAGCGTGTTGTCGAAGGTGAAGTGCTTCTCCACGGCGCAGCAGTCGAACAGCCCGACGGCGCCGAGCACGGTGAGTGCGCCATGCGTATGGTCCGAGAGCCCGAGCGGTAGGCCGGGCCACCGGGCCGCATACGTCTCGAGCACACGAAGGTTGATGTGGCTGAATCGCTCGAGCTGCGCCTCTCTCGAGTCGCCGACCTTGGCCGTGTACTCGGTGTTGCACTGCATGAGCACGATGTCGCGCGTCTCCGCGAGCGCCACCGCCATGGCGGCCTCGACTTCCGCCATCGTCGAGGCGCCGGTCGCGATCAGCACTGGCTTGCCGTGCCGGCTCATCTCCGCGAGCTCCTGGTGCCAGGTGATGTCGCCGGAGCCGAGCTTGAAGGCACAGACGTGTGGCGCGACGGCTCGGATCAGCTCGATCGAGTACGGCGAGGTGAAATAGTGCAGGCCGAGCCGGTCGCACAGGGCCTTGAGCTCGAGCGTCCAGTCGAGCGGGATCGACGCCGCGGCGTAGGAATCGAAGACGGACTGCTTCCACCCGGACTGGTGGGTCTTGACCCCGCCGAGGTGCCGGAAGCCGTAGTCCGACACGATCGTCTCGGCCGTGAAGTTCTGCATCTTCACCGCATCGACGCCCGACTCCGCGCAGGCGTGCACGAGTTCCCTGGCCTTGCCGAGGTCGCCGCAGTGGTTGGCGGCGATGTCGGCGATGAAATAGACGGGGTACTCGGGCCCGACGGGCCGCCCGCTGATGGTCACTGGCATGTTGCCGCCTCGCTGGTCCTGTACTGCCGCAACTGGGGGCACGAGAGCAGGCCCTCGATCGTCTCCGCCTCGGTGCGCTCGAATCGGCCGGGGTAAAGCTCCAGCAGCCTGCCAGGCTGCACGACGAGGTTGACCTTGCGCTCCCTGCCCTCGACGACGAGGTCGGCAGGGTGGCCGAACGCCGCCGCCAGCCTGCGCAGGAACACCAGCTCTTCGGAGCTGTCCGTCGTGCCGAGGTGGAGTGTACCCGTCCGGCGGTCGAGCACGGCCTGCGCAACGGCCTCGGCGAAGACTGTGTCCTGCAGACGATTCTGCACCACGCCGCGATCGACCTTGACCGCCTCGCCTGCCGCGAGCCGGCCGAGGAACGACTCGGTACGCGTCTTCTGCCAGGGCGACCAGCCGTGGATGGAAGCGAATCGAAGCACCAGCCATTCGCCGCCGGTTCGCTGCAGATCCGACTCGCACGCTGCCTTGAACTGCCCGTACGGCGTCTCGCTTCGCGGCGGAAGGTCCTCGGTGAGTTCGACGCCCCGGTAGGCGTCGAGGGCCAGTGCCGACGATGCGAACGTGTAATGGATGCCCTCGCGGGCACATAGCGCGGCGACGCCTGCGTGGATCGCGCGTCCCTGCTCGTCCTCGCCGCGAAGCAGGTTGATCACCCACGCTGGCCGCTGCTCGCGAACCAGAGACAGATAGTCAGGCAGGACACTGGCCGGAACGAAGCGGCCGTTCGAATCCGTGCCGCGGCTCGTGCCCACGACGACGACCACGGGATTCATCCGGTCGAGCGCCTCCGCCAGGCGGAAGCCGATCCACGACCGGGCTCCGAGCACCAGCATGCGGCCGACCGTCATGTCGGCACGAAGGCCGGATCCACGTGCTTCCTGATCAGCTCCCGGAGTTGCTCGGCCGACAGCCAGTCGCTGTTGGAGCCCGAGTTATAGGTGAACCCCTGCGGCACCGGCTTGGCGCCCACGGTGTGGCAGTAGCGCTCCGGGGTGAACCGGTACGTCTGCGGCAGGATCGCATAGCCCGACCCGAGGTCCACCGTCAGGAACGAGTCCGAGGTGGTGATCATCTCCTCGTGGATCTTCTCGCCCGGCCGTATGCCCACGACGTCCAGCGCGGCACGATGGCGCAATGGCCTTGGCCAGCTCGGTGATCGAGTAGGAGGGGATCTTGGGCACGAAGATCTCTCCGCCCCACGCCAGGTCCAGGGCCCGCAGCACGAGGTCCACGCCCTCCTCGAGCGAGATGTTGAAGCGGGTCATGGCAGGGTCCGTGATCGGCAGGACGCCCTCGGCACGCTTCTTGATGAAGTACGGAACGACCGATCCGCGCGAGCCCAGCACGTTGCCGTAGCGCACCACCGAGAACTTGATCTCGCGCTTGCCCTTGATGTTGTTCGCCGCGACGAACAGTTTGTCGGAACAGAGCTTGGTCGCACCGTACAGGTTGATCGGCGCGGCGGCCTTGTCGGTCGAGAGCGCCACGACATCGTGGACTCCGGAATCGAGGGCCGCTTCGATGACGTTCTGCGCGCCGTGGATGTTGGTCAGGATGCATTCCATCGGGTTGTATTCGGCCGCCGGCACCTGCTTCATCGCGGCGGCGTGGATGATCGTGTCCACACCCTCGCAGGCGCGCTTCAGCCGCGCAGCGTCGCGCACATCCCCGATGAAATAGCGCATCGCCGGGAAGCGGGACTGCGGATAGTCCTCCGACATCTCGAACTGCTTCAACTCGTCGCGCGAGTAGACGACCAAGCGCCGTATGCCCGGGTATCTCTCCAGCACCGTCTTGACGAATGCCTTTCCGAAGGAGCCCGTGCCCCCGGTGATGAGCACCGAGCGATTCTCGAAATTGAACATGCGAACTATTTCCCCGGGCAGGCTAGCTGCCACTCGAAGCCTGCGGCGTCGGCTCCCGTTCCTTCCGCTGTGCCGCCGCGGTCGCCCGTCGCCCAGGGAAGATCCCCCCCGCCAGGCGATCCCGCACCACCTCCTCCATCAGCGCCTCGTCGATCGTGGGCCGCTGGTCGGAGTAGCCGTACACCAGCGCGCTGTCGCAGAGCTGGTTGATCAGGCGCGGGATGCCGCGGCTGCAGCTGTAGGCGACCGCCATGGCGCCGGAACTGAACATGTCCGGCCGCCCGCCCGCCACCTGCAGGCGGTGCTGGATGTACTTCGCGGTCTCGTCCTTGGTCAGCCCGCCGATGTGGTAGTCGCCGCCGATGCGCTGCGCGAGCTGCCGCAGCTGCGGCGTGCGCATCAGGTCGCGAAGCTCGGGCTGGCCGACGAGGATCATCTGCAGCAGGAAGTCCTCGTCGGAGTTGAGGTTCGACAGCAGCCGCAGTTCCTCGAGGCGCGTGCGGCCGAGGTTCTGCGCCTCGTCGACGATCATCACGGCACGCTTGCCCTGCGCGTAGACGTCGATCAGGAAGTGCACGAGGTCGTCGTAGAGTTCGACGTCCTCCTTGCCCTTGACGTCGAGGCCGAAGGCGAGGCACACCCACTGCAGCAGGCGGCCCGACTCGCGGCTGGTGTGGCTCAGCAGGCCCACCACCAGCGTCTCGTCGAGCCGGTCGAGCAGGCAGCGGATCAGCGTGGTCTTGCCCGAGCCGATCTCGCCGGTGATCAGCAGGAACGAGGCCTCGTTGGTCAGGCCGTACTCCATCAACAGCAGCGCCCGCATGTGGTGCTTGGCGAGATACAGGAAGCGCGCATCCGGCCGCAGCGCGAACGGCTTCTCCTTGAGGCCGTAGAACCGCTCGTACATGGTCAGTAGGCGTACTCGGCGCTGCGCTCGCGGCGCGAGCCGTTCAGCACGGTGCCGAGGATGGGCGTGTCCTTGAGCATCTCGAGGCAGCGCAGCAGGTCGTCGCGATGCGTGCGGCCGTCGCCGACCACCATCAGCGCGGCGTCCACCTGCGGCAGGAACGAGATCGCGTCGTCGGTCGCGAGCACCGGCGGCAGGTCGTAGATCACGATGCGGTTCGGGTAGCGCACCTTGATCTCGCGGAACAGCGCGCGGGCGGTGGCGCCGCTGATGAGTTCCGAGGAGTGCGCCACCGGACCGCGGGCCGGCAGCAGCATCAGGCCCGGGTAGCCTTCGACGGCCACCAGCGCGTCGGAGAGCTTCGCCTGCCCGCGCAGGCAGTCCTCGATGCCCGCGGTCGGCAGGAAGCCGAGCCGCCGGTAGATCCGCGGGAAGCGCAGGTCGAGGTCCACCAGCAACGCGGTCGAGTCGCGGTTCGCGGCGATCGCGATCGCGAGGTTGATGGCGGTGAAGGTCTTGCCCTCGTCGGGGCCCGGGCTCAGGACCGCCAGCGTGTTCCAGCCGCGCGCCAGCATGCGCTGCAGCACCTGGGTGCGCAGCAACCGGAAACCATGCGCGGCATCGCCCACCATGCCGGGCTTCAGCAGCCGGGACTCCTCCAGCGTGCTGTCGCTGACGGTGATCGTCCGGCCGGCGTCGCCCGAATCGCCGACCGGCAGCAGGACCGGCGTGGCGCCCTCGTTTGGCGCGGTCTCGAGCACCGCTTCGTTCGCAACGGCTCGAGCAGCGACCGCCGCCGCATCCGCCGCGTCGGCCGCCGCAGAGGCGGCTGCCGCCCGGGCCGCCGCCTCGGCGGCGGGTGAGGCGGCCGCCTTGCCGGTGGTGACGCTCTCGCGCTCCTGCCGCGCCAGTTCCATCGCCCGCTTGATGCGTTCGACCATGCGTGGATCCCGTGCCGTTGCTCAGGCGCCCGCCGGCGCGGCCGCCATGCCGGGCTTGGGCTTGCGCCGCCAGAAGGCGAAGCGGTTCGGCTTCTCCTCCTCGGCCACCCACGGGATGATCGCGAGCGGCGGCGCCCCGACCAGGCTCACCACCTGCCGCCGGCCGCGCACCCGCGTGTCCAGCAGCTCGAGCAGCACCATGAGCCCGATCGCCGAGGCGATCGCGCCGAGCAGTCCGAGCGCGAAGATCGCCGGGCGATTGGGGCTCACCGGCTCCTGCGGCGTCATCGGCGGCTCGATCAGCGTGAAGCGCTCGCCCTTCTGCTCGGTCTCGAGGTTCTCCGAGAGCTGCGCATCGAGCAGCTTCTGGCGCACGTCGGCGTACTTCTGCTGCTCGCCCTCCAGCTCGCGCTGCAGGGCGGCGTAGTCGCGCTCCACGGCGGGCGTCTCGAGCTGGCGGCGCTCGAGGTCGGCGACGCGGGCCGCGAGTTCGCCGCGCCGCGCGGAAAGCACCGAGCGCTCGGTCATGGCGTTCTGCCGCTGCGCCTGGATCGAGACGTAGGCCGGATTGTCCGCGGCGGCCGACGTCGGGCCGCTGCGGCCGCTGCGCACCGGCATATTCTTCAGTTCCCTCGACAGATCGCCCACGACCCGCTCGAGGCGCTGCACCTCGGCCTCGTCCGGCGGGCGCTGGGAGCGGGCGGCGGCGAGTTCGGCGTAGCTCTGCTCGAGTCGGTCGAGTACGGCGGTGGCGGCGCTGCCGCCGCCGGCCTGCAGTTCGAGACCGTAGATCTCGCGCTTCAGGCTCGCCACGCTCGGGTGCCTGGGCGTGTAGAGCGAGAGCTGGTCCACGTACTGCTCGCGGATCGCGCGCAGCCGCTCGGCGGAACTCAGGATGGTCTGGCCGGACTCGGTCACCGCCGGCATGCGCGGGTCGAGCTGCGCGAGCTGCGCGTCGAGGAAGCCGACCTGCTGGTTGAGCGCCTGGACCCGGCTGTCGAGGTCGCGCACTTCCTGCGCCGCACTGGCGAGCATCTGCGAGTTGGTGCCCGCGAACTCGGGCAGCCGCTCGTAGTTCTTTTCCTTGAAGTCCGAGATGCGCTGCTCGATCTCGGCGATGCGCGCGCGCAGCTTCTCGGTCTCCTCGGAGAGGAACGCCGTGGTGCCCGCGGCGAGCTGGGTGCGGGTCTCGATGTTCTTCTGCAGGTAGAGCGTCACGAGGTCGTTGGCGACCCGCGAGGCGAGCTGCGGCGACTCGTTCTCGAAGCCCACGGCGAAGGCGATGGTCGCCTTCCTGGCACCGCCCCCGCGCGGGTCCACGACGTCGGCGCTGATCATCTCGCGCTGCACGTCCTCGCGCATGCGCTCGACGAGCTGCTTCGCGCGCCATGTCCTTGCGATCCTTCGCATAGAGGTCGTGCTTCTCGATGATGTCGAGCAGGTTGGCGGAGGTCATCACGCGCTGGCTGATCACCTGCACGCGCTCGTCGGCATAGCTCGTGACGGCCGAGCGCACGAAGTCGAGCGGCACTTCCTGCTGCTCGATCAGGATGGTGCCCATCGAGCGGTAGGTGGCCGGCAGCAGCAGCGCCACCGCCGTCGCAATGGCCAGCACCGTGAAGAACGTGATCAGCATCGGCCACATGCGCCTGCGCACGGCCTCGAGCTGTGCCGCGAGGTCGAGGCCTTCCTGTGGCCGCTCGCTGCCCCAGTTGTCGTCGTCGGCAGCGCGGTTCATCCGCGGCGTTCCTTGCGGCCCCTGGATCCGGAGGGCTTGCCGTCAGGGGCCGGCGCGGGGGGTGGGGTACCGCCGCGTACCGCCGGATAGTCGCCACGCCCGTTGGATTCGGGCGCGGCGAAGCCGTACCTGGCATAGAGATGCCGCCGCATGGCATTGACCGGGCTCGAGTCCCGGCGGTCGCCGGTGATCGGCGGGCTCGACGGCGGCGTCAGCGCCCGCAGGCTCAGCTTCGCGTAGGACTCCTGGGCGCTGACCATGGTCAGCAGCGTGATGTCCTCGAGGTCCACCCGCTCTGCGTCCGGCGCGTCGCCGTTGACGATTTCCTCGAGCGTGTGCGCGTCGAACTCGAAGTGCCGCACGGCCTCGGGGCCCCACTCCGCGAGCACCGGCACGAGGGCACGCCCCTGCACGCCCGGGTCGGTGAGCGGCAGCATGCGATGCAGCATCATCTTGATGGCGAAGCGCACGACGTCGGAGTCGCGTGCCCCGAAGCGGTCCGCGAGCTTCTTGATCCGGCGGATGTCTCCCGCACTCAAGCGCAGGGAGACTGCCTGTTTGCGTGCCTCGGCCAAGTGATCGTCCTCCTGAAACCTGCCTTCCATGGGTCCCGCAAACCGCCCGCGGCGGGCCGCGGCAACCGGTCCCGCCTCACCCCGGAGGCCGGCACGCCACCGCGGGAATGTACACCGCGACACAGACTCTGCGCGTGACAACGGTCACAGCGAGGTCCCCGCGCCAACCCGGCTGAAAGGATACAAGAATCGGGTCGGTGCCGTGGGGTACCCCGCGGGACCGCGCCCGGCGCCGGATCAGCCTGCGGCCTCCGCCGCCGGCGGCCAGAAAAAGTCCCGCGGCCGGTCCAGGAAGCGCCGCAGCACCCGGCTCCACAGGCCGCGGGTCTGCTCCCGGTGGATGCCCCGCGAGCGCAGCGCCACCCGCAGCGCGAGGCCGAAGCTCACCACGAGGTTGGTGAGCCCGACCAGCAGCACGCCCAGCGCACTCACCGCGACCGTGGTGAGCGGCACGGCGTAGTCGAGGCCGTTGAGCCCGTAGGCGAGGTTGGCCGAGGCGAAGGCGACGTGGCGGATGTCGAGCGGCAGCCCGAGCAGCACGCCCGCGATCGGCGTGCAGCCGAGCATGCAGCCGAACAGGAAGTTGCCGGCCAGTGCC
This sequence comes from uncultured Gammaproteobacteria bacterium, assembly GCA_963707145.1. GTDB lineage: Bacteria > Pseudomonadota > Gammaproteobacteria > Steroidobacterales > Steroidobacteraceae > RPQJ01. Next base: position 1,049,693 of record CAVPOQ010000008.1, on the reverse strand, counting down.
CCGAGGTTGTGCTCGACGTAGCGCGCGAGGCGCTCGAGGCGCGCGGAACCCAGCAGCACCCGCAGCCACCGCACCCGCCGCAGCCGCTGCGGCACGTGGTGGTAGAGCGACAGGTTGTCGTAGTAGCCCGAGATCAGCCCGCTCAGGAACAGGTAGACGCCGGCGATGGCCGCGTGCAGCAGCGCGAGGCTCTTCCACGGGTGCAGGTCGTGCAGCAGGTGCGCGGCCTTCGCGGGGCTCACCGGGTGCCAGCCGAGGAAGGTGCCCGCGGTGAGCGCGATGGCGAAGGCCGTGAGCAGCGTGATCGTCACGTTGCCCGCGATCGAGACCCACTGCGTGCGGCTCACCTCGGCCGCGAGCCCGGCCAGCGCGTCGAGGCGGGCGTCCGGGTCGTCGCGGCCGTCGAGCGAGGCGGCCAGCGTCGCCGCGGTCATCGCCGGCTGCTTGGTGGCGATCGTCAGGTGCAGCACGTGGATCAGCACGAAGCCGAGACCGTAGTTGAGGCTGAACGCCACCGCCTCCCAGACCAGCGGCAGCCCGAGCTTGGCGATCTGGATCTTCACCAGCGCCATCACGGCGATGATCAGTCCCGCCCCGGCCGCCGCGCGGTACATCGCGACGAACTCGCCGCGCGACGCGGTGATGTAGTGCTCGCCCGAGCGGCTCGCCTGCTCGGTGACGCGTCGCGCGAGCAGTTCGGTGGTGCCGCTGACGAGATCGCGGACGCTGTTGCGGCGGTTCTCCTGGCGCACGAGCGCGAGGAAGAAATCGAGCACGCGGCCGTGCTCCGGTGCGACCTCGCCGGCCGCGGCGAGCGCCCCGGCCGCCGGTGCCGGCCCGGCGGGCAGCACGAGGTCGCGCAGCGTTCGCAGCCGCGCCACCACGTGCTCGATGCGCGCCAGCAGGAACACGAGGTTCACGCCGACGCCGGCCTCGCGCGAGCGGCGGCGGATCGCGGCGACGTAGCCGTCGCACTGCTCGAGCAGCACCTCGAGGTGGCCGTCGTCCGCGGCCGATGCGTCATCGCCCTGCCGCGCGATGAACCCGCGCACCTCGTCGGCCTGCACCAGGAACGGCGATTCGTGGCGCGCCAGCGCCGGCAGGTACTGCAGCAGCGCGGCATCGGTGCCGAGTGCGGCGAGCCGCGCGGAGGCGAGCCGCATCGCTTCGAGCACCTCGTGGCGGCACTGGCGTCGCGCCGGCGCGAAGCCCGCGCCGTCCACCTCGACGGCGCCGAGCAGCGCCTCCCAGTCGGCGCGCGGCACGGCCGCCAGCCACTCGTGGTCGCGCGGGTGGTCGAACACCTCGGCGAACAGCCCGCGCAGGTAGTCCGTGTCGATCGCGGGCGGCAGCAGCTTGCCGAGCGCGCGGCGCACGAGTCCGCCCGTGAAGCCCTCGTTCGCCATCGCGCCCGCGTCCGAGTAGAGGATGCGGTGCATGCGCGAGCACAGCAGCCCGACGAGGTGCGCGTTCAGCGCCGCGGCGAGCGCGGGGTCGGCCTCGAGCCGCTGCACCAGCACGCGCAGCCGCGCCGCGGCGGCCGCCGCATCCTCGCCGCGCGCGGGGCGGATCCTGCGCACCAGCCGCGCAAGCCACTCGCCCGTGCCGGGCGGCGGCGCGGCGCGCAGCTCGTCGAGCAGTGCGTCGAGCCGCGCGATGCGGGCCGCGTCCCGCGCGGCGCGGCGACTGAACAAGCTGGTTTTCAAGCGCTCTCCACGCGGGTTCGTTCGTGTTTCGCATCGAAGCGACGTCGCGCCGTGTCGTGTGCCTTGCGCGCGATTGCACGTAATGCAGTCGCCGCAAGTGCGCGGCAGGTGTTTATGTCAATGCGCTGGACGGGTCAACTGAGCCGTCCGGCACAGTTCGTCAAGACCACGTTTACGAGGGCTGGCGGTCTGCGCAGACTCAGCCTCGTTCTAGTCAAGGGCAAACCCGTCGCAAGGCGGGGACGCAAAGCCTCCGGTCCTCGGCACAGGCCAAGGATAGCGGGGTTGCCGGAACCCACCAGGACGCGCGGCTTGCCGCGTCGCGTCCGGCCGAGTCCAGCAACTCGTCGCGCTGTCCCCTGAGTCCGGGGCCCGAGGGCCAAGGAGAGAGGGGCTGTTGATGAGCACGCAACTGGACATCGGCAAGCGGATCGCAACACTCGCACTGCTCCTGCTCGGCGGCCTGCTGCTCGGCGCTCCCGCCCACGCACAGAACGTCGCGCCGGTGATCTCCGGCACGCCGCCAACGACCGCCGTTCCCGGCAAGATGTACTCCTTCCAGCCCCGTGCGACCGACGCCAACGGCGACCGTCTGACGTTCAACGCGTCCGGCCTGCCCGGCTGGGCGAAGTTCGACAGGCGCACCGGCCGCATCTGGGGCGCGCCGTCCAATCGTCACCTCGGCAGGTCGTATGCGATCCTGGTCTCGGTGACGGACGGACGGCTCGCGGTCGCGCTGCCGAGGTTCACCGTCACAGTCGCCGCGACCATTCCGCCGCCGGCCAGCATCACGCCGGCGCCGACCCCGACTCCCGCTCCAGCTCCGACACCGGACCCGGACCCGAGCACCCTGCCCCGGCTCCCGCGCCCGCTCCGGCACCCTCGCCCACTCCGCCGCCGAACAGCCCGCCTGCCATCGGTGGCACGCCGGCGACCTCGGTCGTCGAGGGCGAGCTCTACGGCTTCGTGCCGACGGCCAGCGATCCTGACGGCGACGCGCTCGTCTTCAGCATCGCCAACCGGCCCGTCTGGGCCACGTTCACCGCGAACTCGGGCCTGCTCAGTGGCACCCCGCCGGCCGGCTCGGCCAACACCTACGCGAACGTCATCATCTCGGTCTCCGACGGCACCAGCACGGTTTCGCTGGCGCCGTTCAGCATCACGGTCAAGCCGAAGCCGAACAGCCCACCCTCGATCTCGGGCGTGCCTGCGAAGTCGGTGACGTCGGGACAGGCCTACAGCTTCAAGCCGTCGGCTTCGGACCCGGACGGCCAGCCGCTCACCTTCTCGATCTCGGGCAGGCCGACCTGGGCCAGCTTCGACACCGCCACGGGCACGCTGAGCGGCACGCCGTCGGCGTCGCACGCCGGCACGTACCCGGGCATCGTGATCGCGGCGAGCGACGGCCAGCTCTCGACCGCCCTGCCTGCGTTCACCGTCACGGTGGTCGTGTCGAACACGCCGCCCACCATCGGTGGAACGCCGGTCACCTCGGTCGTCGAGGGCGAACTCTACGGCTTCGTACCGACGGCCAGCGATCCGGACGGCAACGCGCTCACCTTCAGCATCGCTAATCGCCCGGCGTGGGCGACGTTTACAGCAAGCTCGGGCCTGCTGAGCGGCACTCCGCCGGCCGGTTCCGCCGCCACCTTCGCCAACGTCACGATCTCCGTGTCCGACGGCACCGCGACCGCGTCGCTCGCGCCGTTCAGCATCACGGTCAAGCCGAAGCCGAACAGCCCGCCCACGATCTCGGGCGTGCCTGCGAAGTCGGTGACCGCGGGGCAGGCCTACAGCTTCAAGCCGTCGGCCTCGGACCCGGACGGCCAGCCGCTCACCTTCTCGATCTCGGGCAGGCCGACCTGGGCCAGCTTCGACACCGCCACGGGCACGCTGAGCGGCACGCCGTCGGGGTCGCACGCCGGCACCTACCCGGGCATCGTGATCGCGGCGAGCGACGGCCAGCTCTCGACCGCCCTGCCTGCGTTCACCGCTCACGGTGGTCGTGTCGAACACGCCGCCCACGATCGGCGGCACGCCGGTCACCTCGGTCGTCGAGGGCGAACTCTACGGCTTCGTACCGACGGCCAGCGACCCGGATGGCAATGCGCTCACCTTCAGCATCGGCAATCGCCCGGCGTGGGCGACGTTCACGGCGTCCACGGGCCTGTTGAGCGGCATCCCGCCGGCCGGTTCCGCCGGCACCTTCGCCAACGTCACGATCTCCGTGTCCGACGGCACCGCGACCGCGTCGCTCGCGCCGTTCAGCATCACGGTCAAGCCGAAGCCGAACAGCCCGCCCTCGATCTGGGGCATCCCGGCCACGTCCGTGACCTCTGGACAGGCCTACACGTTCAAGCCGTCGGCCTCCGACCCCGAGGGCAAGCCGCTCACGTTCGCGGTGCAGGGCATGCCGGGCTGGGCGAGTTTCGACACCGCCACGGGCACGCTGAGCGGGACGCCGTCGTGGTCGCACGCCGGCACGTACCCGGGCATTGCGATCAGCGTGTCGGACGGCCAGGCGTCTGCCTCGCTCGCGCCGTTCACGGTCACGGTCACCGCCGCCAACACGCCTCCCAAGATCAGCGGCACGCCCGCGGACTCGGTGACGGCCGGGCAGTCGTACTCGTTCGTGCCGACGGCCAGCGACCCCGAGGGCCAGACGCTCACGTTCTCGATCTCGAGCAAGCCGACCTGGGCCAGCTTCGACGTGACGACCGGGCGCCTCTCCGGCGTGCCGAGCACGGCGCAGGCGGGCGTTTACCCGGGCATCGTGATCACCGCAAGCGACGGCCAGCTCTCGGCCTCGCTGCCCGCGTTCTCGGTGGCCGTCGCCTCGCCGCCGACCGCGGGCTCGGCGACGCTGTCGTGGTCGCCGCCGACCTCGAACGTGGACGGCACTCCGCTCACCGATCTCGCCGGCTACCGCATCGTGTACGGCCAGGCCGCGGGTGCACTGGACAAGTCGCTCACGATCGCGAGCGCCGCGATCACCTCCGCGTCGATCGAGAACCTCGCGCCCGGCACGTGGTACTTCGCCGTGAAGGCGTACACCTCGGCGAACGTCGAGAGCGACCTGTCGAACGTCGCGCAGAAGACGATCAACTGACCGAGCGCCGCGCGGCGCCGACGCCGCAACGGCTGCATCACGCACGACGACCATCACAGGCCGCGCTCACCCGACGGGGTGAGTCGCGGCCTGCGCCCGTTCGTGACGTTCGCAGCCGCCGCGCGGGCCCAGTGCCGCGCGTTCACATGGCTCACACGAAAGTGACGCGCAGATGACGGCGATGTCACATCGCGATGTGACATAACGCCATGGATACCGCTGCCGACAGCGCCCCAGCGGCTTTTTTCCGCGGCAAGACCCGATTTCCGCTTGCGCGATTAAGTCTCATATGCGAGCTTGCGCGCCACTCCCGCCACCCAGTTGGTCCGCGCCCGCACCGGTCGCGGCCGGAGCGGTCTTTGATGAAATCCAAACGTGTGCTTGGCATGCGCGCTGCCAGTGACGGAGGGCTGTTCTCCATCGTCTGCGGACTGGCGCTCGGCGTGCCTGGAACCGCGCTGGCGGCCCGTCCGGTGATCTCGGGAAGCCCGGCGACGACCGTGAACGCCGGCCAGCGCTACGTGTTCAAGCCGACTGCCTCGGACGCCGACGGCGACAAGCTCACCTTCAGCATCACGGGACTGCCGGCGTGGGCGAAGTTCAGCACGACGTACGGCAGCCTCGTCGGCACGCCGAAGGCCTCGCACGCGGGCAAGTGGTCGAACATCCGCATCCGGGTGAGCGACGGCACGACCACGCGCTCGCTGCCGGTGTTCTCCATCACCGTCGTCGCCGGCGGCAACACGGCGCCCAAGATCAGCGGCACGCCGGCGGACACCGCGAAGATCGGGCGGACATACTCGTTCCTTCCGACCGCCAGCGACGCCGACGGCCAGAAGCTGACGTTCGCGATTTCGAACAAGCCCGCGTGGGCGAGTTTCGACGCAGCGACCGGCCGGCTCTCCGGAGTGCCGCTCAAGCCGCAGGTGGGCCTCTACTCCGGCATCGTGATCATCGCCAGCGACGGGCAGGCCTCGGCCTCGCTCACGCCGTTCTCGGTGAAGGTCCGCGACCACCTCGCGACGCTCTCCTGGGCGGCACCGACGTCGAACGTCGACGGCACGCCGCTCATCGATCTCGCGGGCTACCGCATCGTCTACGGCCTCGCGCCGGGCGCGCTCACGAAGACGCTGACCATCAACAGCCCGGCGATCACCTCCGCGATGATCGAGGACCTCGCGCCGGGCACGTGGTACTTCGCGGTCAAGTCCTACACGGCGGCCAGCGTCGAGAGCGACGTCTCGAACCTGGCGCAGAAGACCCTCAACTGAGCGCAGCCTCCGGCGGCGCGCTCACTGGCGCGCCCTGGCTGGCGGTGTGGCCGGTGGTGCGGCCGGCGGCACGTCTGGGGGCGGCGCCTTCTCGGCCTTCACCGGCAGCCTCCCGAACCCGCCCTCCGCCTCCGCCGCCAGGTAGGCGATCGCGGCGAATGCCGCGACGTTGAGCCTGACGAGTTCCGGCGTCGACCTTGTCGAAGGTGTCGTCGGCGGTGTGGTGCAGATCGAAGTAGGGCTGCGTGTCGGTGTGGATGTCCATGACCGGCATGCCGCGCTCGCGCAGCGGCCCGAGGTCCGCGCCGCCGCTCGCCTCGGTGCCGAAATAGCCGACGCCGAGCGGCTCGATCACCGACTGCATCGCGCGCACCAGCGCCAGCCGGTCGGGCCCGACGCGCGCCGCGAGGCCGTAGGGCCGGAACGCGCCCCCGTCCGACTCGAGGCCGAGCACGTGCCGGTCCACCGCGCCCGAGTAGGCCGCGGCATAGGCCTTCGCGCCGGACAGCCCGAACTCCTCGTTGGCATAGAGCACCACGCGGATCGTGCGCTTCGGCCGACGCTGCGCCTCGCCGACCAGCTTCGCCGCCGCGGTCATGATCGCGACCCCCGCGCCGTCGTCGTGGGCGCCGGTGCCGAGGTCCCAGGAGTCGAGGTGCGCGCCGAGCAGCACGATCTCCTCGGCGAGGCCGCGGCCGCGGATCTCCCCGATCACGTTCGCCGACTGCGCCTCGCCGTCCCAGCGCGAGGTGTTCGAGAGCCGCAGCCGCACCTCGCGGCCGCTCGCGAGCTGCTGCTCGAGCAGGTCGGCGTCGGGATTCGACAGCGCCAGCGCGGGAATCGGCGGGATGCCGTCCGCCACGCGCTGCGCGCCGGTGTGCGGCGTGCGCGCGCTCGAGGTGCCCGAGGAACGCATCACCATCGCGACGGCGCCGAGCTTCGCCGCCGCCGCGGCGCCGCGACCGCGCGCCTCCACCGCCGTGCCGTAGCCGTGCCCGTCGCGCGAGCGCTCCATGCGGTGGGTGAAGAACACGATGCGCCCGGCGATGTTCTCGCGCGGCTGGGCCTCGAGGTCCTCGATCTTCGTGAACGGCACCACCGCCGCCTCGAGCCCGCCGGGCGGTGTGGCGACGCTGCCGCCGAGTGCGGCGACCGCGAGCGTCTGCGGCCACGGCGCGACGATCTCCGCGTGCGCCTCGCCGCGCACCCAGCGCGGCACCGTGACGGGCTCGGCTCGCACGTTCTCGAAGCCGAGCGCGCGCAGCCGCTCCACGGCCCACGCCACGGCGCGCGCGTCGCCGGGCGAGCCTGCCGGTCGCGGGCCCACCTCGGTGGTGAGCGAGCGGATCAGTTCGTAGGCGGTGTCGTCGGCGAGCGCCCGTTCGCGCAGGGCACGGGCTTCGGCCAGCGCGGCGGGGGCGAGCGGGGCCTCGGCCGCGAGCGCGGCCGGACCGGCAGCCCGGGCGCAGGGCGCGGTGGCGGCGGTGAGGCCGAGGGTGAGCAGGAACGCCGTTCGGCCGGCGATGCGGGGACGGGGCATGGGGGCGGGAGGTTACACGACCGCCCGGCGGGACCGCAGGGGAACCATCCCCGCGGGTCAGCGGTCTATGCTGCAATGCAACATCAATACGCACTGCCATTGCCCGCCTGTGCCCGCCCGAGGCCGGAGACCGGTCCTGCGCGGCCGACCGTCGTGCTGGCCACCGTGGCGGCGCTCGCCGCCCTGCTCGTCGCCGCGCCGACCGGCAGGGGCCCGTCGTTCCCGGACACCGTGCCCGAGTGGGTCCAGCAGGGCCGGGTCTCCTGGTACGGGCCGGGCTTCCACGGCCGGCGCACCGCGAACGGCGAGGTGTTCGACACCCACGAGCTGACCATGGCCCACCGCTCGCTCGAGTTCGGCAGCCGCGTGCGGGTGACGAACCTGGAGAACAGCCGCAGCGTGGTCGTGCGCGTGAACGATCGCGGGCCCTACGTCGGGGGCCGCATCGCCGACCTGTCGAACGCCGCCGCCCGCGAGCTTGGGTTCGTGGACGACGGCGTGGTGAAAGCCCGCATCGAGCTGCTGTGAGGAGGCAGCGGACACTCTCCTAATCTGAGGTGACGGGGGAACGTCCCCTGTCTTGCTGCCGCATCAGCGTGCTCTTCCCGAACAGCGACTCGACGAGGTCCACCGCCAGTGTCGCGGTGCGGTTGCGCAGGTCGAAGGCCGGATTCAGCTCGACGATGTCGAGCGAGCCGAGGCATCCGGTGTCGGCGATCATCTCCATGCAGAGCTGCGCCTCGCGGTAGGTCGGGCCGCCGGGCACCGTCGTGCCGACGCCGGGGGCGATCTCGGGGTCGAGGAAGTCCACGTCGAAGCTCACGTGCAGGTGCGTGTCGCTCGTCGATGCCCGCGAGCGCCGCGTCCATCGTGGCGCGCATGCCCATCTCGTCCACGTAGCGCATGTCGAACACCTCGATGCCCTGCGCGTGCACGAAGCGCCGTTCGCCCGGATCCACGCTGCGCACGCCCACCAGCCGCAGGCAGTCAGGCGTGACCGCAGGCACGGGACCGGCGAGCGCGAGCAGCTCGCGCGGCCCGAAGCCGCACAGGCAGGCGAGCGGCATGCCGTGCAGGTTGCCGCTCGGGGAGAGCTCGTGGGTGTTGAAGTCGGCGTGGGCGTCGAGCCACAGCACCCGCAGCCGCCGCCCCGAGGCCCGGCAGTGCCGCGCCACGGCGCTGATCGAGCCGATGCCGAGCGAGTGGTCGCCGCCGAGCAGCACCGGCAGGCGGCCGTCGCGCAGTTCGGCGTACACCGCGTCGTGCACGAGGCGGTTCCAGGCGACGACTTCGTCGAGGTGGCGGTAACCGTCCACCGGCGGCTGGACCGGGTTGACGGGACCGGCGAGGTTGCCGCGGTCCACGACCTCGAGGCCGTACTCCTCGAGCCGCCGCTGCACGCCCGCGACGCGCAGCGCCTCGGGCCCCATGGACGCGCCCCGCTCGCTCGCGCCGATGTCGGTCGGCGCGCCGATCAGCGCCGCGGCCCGCACGCGCGCCGGCCGCTCATGCGGTGGCCCGCCGCGGTGCGACGGCCGCCGCGCCCGCACGCGCGGCGGGAGGCACGCCGGCGACCGCGCCCTCGGCATCGCCGCGGATCAGCGCGAACAGGTCCTTGGGATTGTCGAGTTCGGGCACCAGGTCGATGGTGCTGCGGCTGCCGCGCTCGTCGCGATGCAGGCGATGCAGGTAGCGCAGCGCGGAGAAGTCCTCGAGCGCGAATCCCACCGAGTCGAAGATCGTCACCTCGCGGTCGTGCGCGCGGCCGCTGGCAGTACCGGCGAGCACCTGCGCGAACTCGATGACCGGGAAGTCCGCGGGCATCTGCTGCACCTCGCCCTCGACGCGCGACTGCGGCTCGTACTCGACCACGACGCGCGCGTCGGGACGGGCGAGGATCGCGGCCGCCAGTTCGGTCTTGCCCGGGCAGTCGCCGCCGACGGCATTGAGGTGCATGCCGGGCTCGATCATCTCGGGCGTGAGGATCGTGGCATAGCGCTTGTCGGCGGTGACGGTGGTGACGATGTCCGCGCCGCGCACCGCCTCGGCGGTGGATGCGCAGCGCAGCACGCGCAGCCCGGGCAGTTCGAGCCTCTCGAGGTTGTGCATGAGCTTGGTGGTCGCGGCCGGGTCCACGTCGAAGAGGCGCAGCTCGCGGATGCCGAGCAGGTGGTGGAAGCCGATCGCCTGGAACTCGCTCTGCGCGCCGTTGCCGATCAGCGCCATCGAGTGGCTGTCCGGGCGCGCCATCCAGCGCGCGGCCAGCGCCGACATCGCAGCGGTGCGCAGCGCGGTGGTGAGCGTGAGTTCCGACAGCAGCAGCGGGTAGCCGGTGGCCACCTCGGCGAGCACGCCGAAGGCCGTCACCGTGAGCAGGCCCGCGGCGGTGTTGCCGGGATGCCCGTTGACGTACTTGAACGAGTACAGGCGGCCGTCGCTGATCGGCATCAGCTCGATCACGCCGACCGGCGAATGCACCGCGTGCCGGGGCGACTTGTCGAATTCGTCCCAGCGGCGGAAGTCCGCCTCGATCTCGCCCGCCAGCGCCTCGATGAAGGCTGCGGTCCCGGTCCGCGACACCAGTTCGCGGACGCGCTCGATGCCCGTGTAGTCCACCATGGTTCTTCTCCCCGCGAGGCGGGCCCGGCTGGGCTCGCGAGGCCTATTGTTCTGCCGATCCTCGGCCAGTTAATAGACAGAGAAGCGTTCAACTTGCCGCCCATTTCTGGCAAATTGTCAGATGCTATTGGCGATTTGAGCAGGCTCGCCCTGCGGAGGCCCTTCGATGGACGACACCGACCGCCGCCTGATCGCGCTGCTGCGCCACGATGCCCGCGCCACCATCGCCTCGCTGGCCGAGGCGCTCGGGGTGGCGCGCGGCACGGTGCAGAACCGTCTCGCCCGCCTCGAGGCGGACGGCACGATCGTGGGCTACACGGTGCGCCTGCGGCCGGACGTCGAGGAGCACCGCATCCGCGCGCTCACGACCATCGCGGTCGAGGGCAACCGGGTGGACGGCGTGATCGAGGCTCTGCGCGGCGAGCCGGCGGTCAGCGCCCTGCACAGCACCAACGGCCGCTGGGACATCGTCGCCGAGCTGCGCGCCGACAGCCTCGAGGCCTTCGACCGCGTGCTCGGCCGCCTCCGTCAGCTCGAGGGCGTGTCGCGCACCGAGACGAGCCTGCTGCTGTCGACGTTCAAGCTCTGAGTCACCGGGCACCGGGGCGATGCCGGCGCGATCGTCGCGGCGCCGGCGGCCGCGGCAGTCCTCAGTCCGACAGCAGCCGCCCCTTGCGCACCGCGTCGTGGCCCGCGACCTTGGCGACGCGGATGCCGGGCACGCACGAACCGCCGGCTCTCGCGCGCATAGAACACGCCGTCGGTCGGGCTCTCCAGCGTGGTGACGTTGCCCGTCTGCGGATCGACGATGTCCACGACCGGATCGCCGCGCCGCAGCGTGGCGCCGAGCTCGGCACGGAACACCGACACGCCGGCGTGCGGCGCCACCAGCGGGATCGAACCCGCGAGCGGCGTGGGCTCGCAGGCAAGCGGTGGCAGCATCGCGGGCGCGCCGTCGACGAGACCGCGCACGGCGAGGTACTGGATGATCTTCTCCGCATCGTCCGCAGCCAGCTCGTGACGCACGTCGGTCTCGCCGCGCAGCTCGACCGTGACCGCCACGCAGGCCGCGGGCAGCGTCACGGTGCGGCCGAGGCGCCTGGTGAGCTCCGCGGCGAGGCGCGGCCACACCAGCGAGCAGGCCTCGTCGAAAGGCTCGTCGCCCGAACCCTCGGCCACCAGCACCGCGCGCGCACCCATCAGGCGCGCCAGTGGCTCCACGTCGGGCCACAACTCGGGCGCGGTGTAGAGGTGCAGCACCGCCTCGTTGTCGCAGTGCAGGTCGAGCACCACGTCGGCGTCGATCGCGAGGCCGAGCAGCGTGCGGCGCAGGCTCTCGAGCTCGGTCGCGGCCGGCAGTTCCGCGCAGGCCTGGCGCAGCGCCTCGCGGACCACGGGCACGCCCGGGTTCGACCCGTCGCCGGGCTTCGCCACCAGCAGCTCGCAGGCGCGCGGCACGAGGTCGGCGTAGCGACGGTTGAAGTTCTCGCCGCTCGCAAGGTCGAAGCGGCCCTCGACGGACTGCAGCACGCGCTGTGCGAGCCCGATCGGATTCGCGAACGGCACCAGCACCACCTCGCCCTTGAGCGCGCCGCGCGCCTCGAGCTCGGCGAGGCGTCGGCGCAGGTAGTGCGCGACCAGCATCGCCGGCACCTCGTCGGCGTGCAGCGAGGCCTGGATCATCGCCTTGAGGCCCGTGCCCGCCGGGCCGTAGTGCAGGCTCGTGAATTCGCGGGTGGTGCCCGGCGCGGGCGAGACGAGCGGGTGACGTCGTTCGATCATGATGGATTCCTTCGCGATGCGACCCGCGTGCACGGCCGCCACTCGATCGGCGTCGCGGCCGACTGCGGTCGCGCATCGTAGGGGAGTCGCGGCGGCCGCGCGAGCCGCGGACGCAGTTCGTCATCGCGGATGAACGCACGGCGGTCGGCGCATCGGGCGGCTTCGTTTTCCCACCCGGCTCGGTCATGATCGCCGCCATGCAGCCCGTCACCGGCGACGTCGCCGAATTCACGCTCAAGGCGGTCGCCGTCGGCATCGTGCTCGGGCTCGTGTTCGGCGCCGCGAACGCCTACCTCGGCCTGCGCGTCGGGATGACGGTGTCGGCCTCGATCCCGGCGGCGGTGATGACGGTCGCGGTGTTCAGCCTGATGCGATCGCGCGGCACGATCCTCGAGGCGAACCTCTCGCAGACCGTGGCGTCGGCCTCCACCTCGCTTGCCACCGGCACGATCTTCACGATTCCCGCGCTGTTCCTGTGGGGCATGGTGCCGCCCTACCTGCAGGTCGTGGCGCTCTCGTTCCTCGGCGCGGTGCTCGGCATCGCGGCGATGGTCCCGCTGCGCCGGCTGCTGATCGTCAAGGCGCACGACGAGCTGCCCTACCCCGAGGGCACGGCCTGCGCCGAGGTGCTGCGCGCCACGGTGCAGGAGACGGGCAGCGCCACGAGCGCGAGCGCCTGGATTTTCCGCGGCATGGCGGTCGGTGCGGCGGTGAAGCTGCTGGTGTCGCTCGTCTACCTGATGCCCGGCGAGCTGAGCGCCGCGGTGCCGGTGCTGCCCAAGGCCGAGCTCGCGCTCGAGATCGCGCCGGCGCTGCTCGGCGTGGGCTACATCCTCGGCTACCGCCAGTCGGCGGTGTGCGTCGCGGGCGCGATCATCTCCGCACTCGCCATCACGCCGCTGATCGCCTGGATGGGCGGCGCGATGAGTACGCCGCTCTACCCGGAGACCACGCGGCTGGTGTCGGAGATGTCGGCGGGCGACATCTGGGCGAAGTACGTGCGCTACATCGGCGCCGGCGCGGTGGCGACGGCGGGCATCCTCACGGTGCTGCGCGGGCTGCCCACCATGGCCGACGCGTTCCTCTCGGTGGCGCGCGGGCTGCGGGGCAGCGGCGCGGGCGGCGGCGGCGGTGCGCTCGAGCGCACCGACCGCGACCTGCCGGGCGGGTTCGTGCTGGGCGGCATCGCCTTCGTCGTGCTCGCCGCCGGCCTCGTGCCGGGCGTGTTCGCGGGCGAGATGGGCGCGGTGCAGCGTGCCGTGCTCGCGGCGGGCGTGGGCGCTGTTCGGCGTGCTGTTCGTCACGGTCGCGGCGCGCATCGTCGGCATCGTGGGCGTGTCCTCGCAGCCGACCTCGGGCATCACGCTGGTCACGCTGCTCGGCACGGCCTCGGTGTTCGCCGCCGCGGGCTGGGTGGACTCCGGCGCACGCGCGGGCGTGCTCACCGTCGGCACGATCGTCGCGGTGGCCGCGAGCAAGGCGGGCGACATCTCCCAGGACCTCAAGACCGGGTGGCTGGTCGGCGCCACGCCGGCCCGCCAGCAGCTCGGGCAGCTGATCGGCGCGGCCTTCGCCTGCTGGGCGGTCGCGGCCACGGTGATGCTGCTCGGCGAGGCCTACGAGTTCGGCTCGAAGGAGATCCCCGCACCGCAGGCCACGCTGATGAAGACCATCATCGAAGGCGTGCTCTCCGGCGCGCTGCCGTGGGATCTCGTGCTCACCGGCGCGGGCCTCTCGATCGGCGCGATGCTCTGCGGCGTGTCGGGCCTCGCCTTCGCGATCGGCGTGTACCTGCCGCTCGCCACGATGGCGCCGCTGTTCGTCGGCGGCTGCGTGCGTGCGCTGGTCGAGCGCGACCGGCCGCCGCGGGCCGAGGGTGCGAGCGATCCCGGCATCCTCGCGGCTTCGGGGCTCGTGGCCGGCGAAGGCCTCGCCGGCGTGGCGGTGGCGGGACTCGTGGCCGCCGGCATCGCGCCGAAGTCGATGGACCCGCGGCTCGGCGGGCTCGCGGGCGAACTCGTGGCGCTGGTGGTGGTGGTCGCCGTGTGCGCGTTCCTGCTGCGCGGGGGACGCAGCGCAACGCGGTAGGAGTGACGCGGCGCGGCCTCGCCTCCCGGCCCCGCGGCAGGCCCGCGCGAGGAAATCTCGCTACGATCGCTGCTGAAGCAGCACCTCGCGCCGTCGCCACAGCACGGCGATCAGCAGCGGCGCACCCACCAGCAGCACGACGTTGATCAGCAACTCGAAGGCCATCGGGCCCGAGGCGATCGCGTAGTTGCCTTCGTTGAGGTTGAACAGCAGGTCCATCAGCGCGAGGAACACCTGCGCCGAGGCGGCGAGCAGGCCGAAGAGTAATCCCCACGGCCGGCGCCGCAGGAGTCCCACCGCGCCGGCCAGCGCGCAGGCCGCCATCCACGCGTCGGCGAGCGGGAAGGCGCGTTCGAAGGCGAGGTAGACGGCGTCGTCGCGCACGTGCACGTTGCCGGCGACGAAGAAATCGATCCAGTAGAGCAGCGTGCCGACGCCGGTGAGCAAAAGATAGCCGACTGCGGCGCGCAGCGCGGGCGGGAGGGGCCTCACGGCGCCGATCCCCGGCGCGACCGGCACGTTGCGGCGGATGGCATCATCGCCGTCGTATGGTACAAGACGGCGCCATGAGCTCTACCCACCAACCCGATGCGCGCGACGCCGACGCGGCGCGCATCGAGGCCGTCGAGTTCAAGCTCGCGCACGTCGAGCGGGCGGTGCAGGAACTGAGCGACGTGCTCTACCGCCAGCAGCAGCAGCTCGATGCCGTGCTCGCCCTGCACCAGCGACTGCGCCAGCAGGTCGAGGAGATCGACGACCGCAGCGCCGATGCGTCCCCCGTCGAGATCCCGCCTCATTACTGAGCGCCCGGCCCGTCTCCGCCTTCGATCGTGCAGATGAACTCCCCAACGCCGATCCGCCGGGTCTGGACCGTCTACGCCGCACTGCTCACCGCCGCGATCGTGATGGGCGAGGCGTGGAACCTGGGCCACGGCGCCGTGGACGCGCGCACGCTCGCGAACTGGGTGCTGACCCTGGTGCTGCTGCTCGCCACCTGGGGCTATGCGCTGCAGCGCCCGATCGGCGCGCACCGCTACTGGGGTCCTGCATTCTGGGTCGTGTCCGCCGCGACGCTGATCACCACGATCCCGGCCGCGATCGCCGGCCGCGACGCCATCGCGGTGGTGGCACTGATGCTGCTGCTGGTGGCCCCTGCCTTCTATGCCGCGTACCGCTATGCGTTCCACTCGCCGCAGGTGTGGCGGCCCAGGGAGGTCGGAAAATGAACTCGCCGCGTGACGATTCGAAATCCGCGTCCGGACCTGCCGCCACTGCGCCGGCTGCCGCGTTGACGCCGGCGATGATCCAGCAGGTGATCGCGCCGCACCTGCCGGGACTGCTCGGCGTCGAGATCGTGGAGACGACGCCGGATCGCGTGGTCGGCCGGCTGCGCGTGCGCCCCGAGCTCTGCACGGTCGGTCGCATCCTGCACGGCGGCGGGATCATGGCCTTCGCCGACACCCTCGGTGCGGTGGGCACGTTCATGAACATGCCGCCCGGCGGCACGACGACGACGATCGAGTCGAGCACGAAATTCCTCGCCGCGGCGCCCGAGGGCACGGTGCTGACCGGCGAGTCGGTTCCGCTGCACAAGGGCCGCACCACGATGGTGTGGCAGACCTCGATCCGCCGCGACGACGGTCGGCTGTGCGCCGTCGTGTCGCAGACGCAGCTGGTGATGGAATCCAGGGCAGTGCCCAAGGCGTGACCGGGCGGGTCATCCGCGCGGGCCTGCTCTACTTCGCGCTCACCTTCGGCGCCGGCTTCCTGCTGGGCCCGATCCGCATCCTGTGGCTGGTGCCGCGTATCGGTGCGCGCATGGCGGAACTCGTCGAACTGCCGGTGATGCTCGCGATCAGCTGGCTCGCGGCCCGCTGGGTGACGCGGCGGCTGCGCGTGCCGGACGGATGGCGGGCGCGCCTCGCCATGGGCGCACTGGCCGCCGTGCTGATGATTGCCGCGGAGTTCTCGCTGGTCCTCCGGCTGCGCGGCCTCACGCTCGAGGAGTACTTCGCGACGCGGGATCCGGTGTCGGGCACGGCCTACTACCTCGCGCTGCTGCTGCTGGCGCTGATGCCGCTGATCGTCGGGCACCGGCCGTCGCCTGCTGGCCGAGGCTAGCGACGGCGGCCGTCAGCCGGCTGCCGCCGCGGCACGCAGTTCCATCCCCACCGCGAGCCGCTCGCCCGCGCCGGCCACCACGATCAGGTTCTGCCCGAAGGTCACGCCCCGCAGCGACGCGTCCCAACGGTAGGTCTTCAGCGTGCGCAGCGGCTCCTCGCCTGCGCGCGCACCGCTGGCCTGGTCGGTGGTCGTGACGATGCAGCGCGTGCAGGGCTTGACGCGGCGCAGCCGCACGGAGCCGGCGACGAGGTCGCCCAGCGCGTCCTCGCCATAGGCAGGCAGGCCGTCGAGCACGAGGTTGGGCCGGAAGCGGTCCATGGGCAGCGGCTGCGCGAGCCGGGTGTTGAGATCCTCGAGCGAGGCGCGCGAGATCGCGAGCAGCGCGTAGCCGTCGGAGAAGCGGGTCAGCGCCTCGAGGCCGCCGGTCCACGCCGAGTCGCTGGTGCGACGATGGGCCGGATCGAGACGCACCAGCCGCAGCGGCCTGCCGAGGAAGCCGCCGAGCCAGTCGGCCGCGGCGTCGCCCTGATCGAACGCGCGACAACGATCGCGCCAGACGGTGACCTCGACCGGCGCGACCGGCCGAGCGTTGCCGGCCGCGACGCCACCGGCTTCGACCGGCACGCGCACCGAGCCCGCGTCCTCCGCCGACAGCACCAGCGCTCCATCGGCGAGCGCCACCGCGACGCGCGCGAGCCGCGGCTCCTCGCGCTGGGTGACGAACCTTCCGTCGGGCCCCACGATCATCCACTCGCGGTCGTGCTCGAGGCCGGCCGCCGCGAGGCGCGCGCCGTCGAGCGCGAGCCCGCGGCAGGACTTCACCGGGTAGACGTGCAGCGCGGCGAGCGTGATCACGCCGCCACGATAGCCGATTCGGACTGCGTCAGCCCGCCAGCGACAGCGGCTGCGGGCGGCCCATCTGGTAGCCCTGCAGGAAGTCCACGCCGATGCGCCGCGCCGAGTCGAGCGCGGTGGCGTCCTCGACGTGCTCGGCAATCACCTGGAAGTTGAGCGAACGCGCCAGCTTGATCATCGCCGTCACCATCGCCTGGTTGACGCTGTCGGTGGCGAGGTTGCGGATGAAGTAGCCGTCGATCTTCAGGTAGTCGAGCTGCAGGTTCTTCAGGTTGGCGAACGAGCTCAGGCCACGGCCGAAGTCGTCGAGCGCGAACTGGCAGCCCATGCCGTGCAGGACGCCGATGAAGCGACGGGCGTGCTCGATGTTGGTGATCACCGAGTTCTCGGTGACCTCGAAGCAGACGCGGTCGGGCGCCACGCCGGTGCGGTCGAGGCACTCGACCACGAACTCGAGGAAGGCCGAGTCGCCGAGCGTCTGCCCGGAGAGGTTGATGCACAGGCTGCGCCCTGGCGCGAGTTTGAGCACCCCGCGCGCGAAGGCGGCGAGCGCGGTCTGCACCACCCAGCGATCCACGTGCGGCATCAGCCGGTAGCGCTCGGCGGCGACCATGAACTCGGCCGGCGTCGCCGACACGCCGTCGTCGTCGCGCAGCCGCAGCAGCACCTCGAGGCCGGGTCCGGTCCCCGCAGTCTCGTCCACGGCCACGATCGGCTGCACGTGCAGCTCGAAGCGCCCGTCGCGCAGCGCCGCCTGCAGGCGCTGCAGCCACTGGATCTCGCCGCGGCCGCGCGCCGCGGCCTCGTCGCGCGCCGAGTAGACGTGCACGTGGCCGCCCTGCCGCTTCGCGACGTAGCAGGCGGAATCCGCGGCACCGATCAGGTCCTCGAGCGAACCGCTCTCGCGCGAGATCTCGACCAGGCCCACGCTCACGCCGATGGTGAAGATCTTGTCCTTCCAGACGAAGCGGTACTCGCCGACGCTGCGCACCGCGTCGTCGGCGATCTGCCGCGCCTTCTCGAGCGGGCAGCCGACCAGCAGGATGCCGAACTCGTCGCCGCCGAGGCGGCCGACGGTGTCGGAGTCGCGCACCGCGTCCTTGATGAGCCCCGCGACCTCGCGCAGCATGCTGTCGCCCGCGGTGTGGCCGCACTCGTCGTTCACCGCCTTGAAGCGGTCGAGGTCCATGTAGCACAGCACGTGGCGGTGCCCGCTCGCATGGGCATCCTCGAGCGACTCGTTCAGGCGGCGCTCGAACTCACGGCGGTTGACGAGGCCGGTGAGCGGGTCGTGGCTCGCCTGGTAGGACATCTGCCGCGTCAGGCCGCGCAGGTCGCTGACGTCGCGCAGCGCGATCACCGTGCCGGCGAGGTCGCCCGCGGCGTCGCGCAGCGGCGAGACGTTGAGCTCGATCGAGCGCTCACCTTCCCCGTTGCCCGAAACGACCATGCCGCGCCGGCCGATCTGGACGCGCGAGCCCGAACTCAGGCACTGGCGCACCGGGTCGCCGAGCGCCTTGCGCTCGCCTTCCTCGACGAGTTCGATCACCTCGAGCAGCGTGAGCCCGAGCGACTCGCGCCCGCTGCGGCCGATGAGTTCTTCCGCCGCGCGGTTCACGTAGACGATGCGGCCATCGAGATCCGTGGTGATGACGCCCTCGACGAGCGCATCGAGCGCCTCCCAGGCCGAGGCGTGGCGGCGGCGCGGCGCCTCGGTCGGCTGCGCCGGACGCATCTCGACGGCCGACACGAGCAGCGCCGGGTGGCCGTCGTGGACGATGTGCTCGAGCGCCAGCTCGACGCGCGTGACACCGCCGGCCGCCGCCGGCAGCTCGACCTCGAGACGCTCGGGAGCGGGCTTGCCCGCCCGGTGGCAGGCAACCTGGCGCTCCACCAGCTCGCGGAAATCCGGATGCACGAGTTCCGACAGCGCGCGGCCCGTCAGTGCGTCGGTGGACGCCGCCCCGCACAGTTCCGCGAAGCGCGCGTTGGCGAGCCGGATGCCGTCGCGCTCCACCGCGAGGCCTTCGTGCATCGCGCCGGCGAGCCGCTGCAGGATCGCCTCGCGCCCGGCATGCTCGGCGCGCTCGTCGCGCAGCCGCGCCAGCAACCCGTCGGCACGCTGCGCGACCGCGGCGGCGGCGCCCTCGCCCGCCTCGGAGGCGAGATCGGGAGCGAGGTCGCCCGACTGCACGGCGGCGTCGAACCGTTCGCCCAGTTCGCGCACCTTGCGGATCTCGCGCACGCGCCTGCCCAGCAGCAGCGCGAGCAGCGCTGCCAGCAGTCCGACGGCGACGAGCGCGACGGTCAGCATGGCGTGGTCCGGATCGTCCCTGGCTTCGCGGGGCGCGGAGCGCGCCCGGTTTCCTCTGGCGTTGTCGTTGTTAGAGTCGTCGGCCGAGGATAACGGAACGACTCGCCGACACCGCAGGGATTCACCATAATGCCTCGGCAGCCTCGGCTTGTCGCCCGGCGGTGGAGCGCTTAACCTTTTCGGCTCGCCGCGCGGCGCTCACCCGACCCCGTCGCAGCCAGGGACACGCCCCGATGATGGATCTCAATTCCGCACGTCGCCAGATGATCGAGCAGCAGGTCCGCGCCTGGGCGGTCCTCGACCCGGCGGTCCTCGCGACCATGGCCACGGTCCCGCGCGAGGAGTTCGTCCCGGTCGCCTACCGCGAGCTCGCCTTCGCGGACACGCAAGTGCCGCTGGGCCATGGCCAGAGCATGCTCACGCCCATGCTCGAGGGACGCATCCTGCAGGCGCTCGAACTGCAGCCCGACGACTCCGTGCTCGAGGTCGGCACCGGCAGCGGTTACTTCGCGGCCTGCCTGGGCGCGCTGGCACGCACCGTGACCTCGTTCGAGATCTACCCCGACCTGGCCGAGTCGGCACGCGCCAGCCTCGCGCGCACCGGCAGTGCGAACGTGACGGTCGAGGCCGCCGACGCCCTCAGCCGCAAGGACCTCGGGAACCACGACGTCGTCGTGCTCACGGGCTCGCTGCCGCTGTACGACGCCCGCTTCGAGCAGGTGCTGGCCGACGGTGGCCGGCTGTTCGCGGTCGTGGGCCAGGGCCACGTGATGGAGGCCCTGCGGGTGACCCGCGCGGGCCCCGGCCAGTGGCTGCGGGAGACCCTGTTCGAGACGGTCATGGATCCGCTGATCCATGCCGCGGAGCCGCCGCGGTTCGTGTTCTGAGAGGGTGCGCCGCGCGGCGGCTCACGAGGGCTGTTCAGCGGCCTCCTGGGTGATATAGTGTGCTACAACACCAACGGATCCAGTGGCGACCCGGTCGCCAGACGGTGAATTCATGCTCAAGAAGCCTGCCCTGCTCGCCTGCTGCGTCGCTCTCGTCCTCGCCGGCGCGGCCGCACGCGCCGAAGACCTGCTCGGGGTGTACCAGGACGCAACCCGGAGCGATCCGCTGATCCGCGAGGCAGAGGCGCGCCGCATGGCGGCGCTCGAAGCCAAGCCCCAGGCCCGCGGCGTGCTGTTCCCGCAGGTCTCCGTGAATGGCGACACGTACACGGGCAATGCGGAAACGCAGGGCTTCCAGCGGCAGTTCCGGGAGGTCGTGGACCCGGTCACCGGAGAGACGTCGGTCGCGGCCGTGTCCGTTCCCTTCACCAACACGACGGACACCAGCGCGTACTGGAACTACGACGCGCAGCTCACGCAGACGGTGTTCCGCTGGGACCAGTGGCAGCGCCTCAAGCAGGCCGACTCGCGCGTCGCGCTCGCCGAGGCGAACTACCGCGTCGCACAGCAGGACCTGATGGTGCGCGTCGCACAGCGCTACTTCGAGGTGCTCGCGGCCGACGACACGCTGGGCGCGGCGGAGGCCACGCTCGAGGCCGTGACCCGCCAGCTCGAGCAGGCCGAGAAGCGCTTCGAGGTCGGGTTGATCGCGATCACCGACGTGCAGGAAGCGCGCGCGGCGCACGACAGTGCCACCGCCGGCGTCATCCTCGCGAAGCGCTCGCTGGCCAGCAGCCAGGAATACCTGCGGGAGCTCACCGGCGAGGCCTACCAGCAGCTCGCCAAGCCCGCCGACAACATGCCGCTCGACCAGCCCCAGCCGCTCGACGAGCAGATCTGGGTGGACAAGGCGCTCGACCAGAACCTGAACGTGGTGGCCGCGCGCCTCGGCGTGGACATCGCGAAGTCGAACGTGAAGATCGCACAGGCCGGTTACATGCCGACGCTCGACCTGTACGCGCGCTACGGCGATTCGGCCTCGGACGCCACCTCGCTGACGAGGGTGCCGCAGGAATTCCAGGATCCGAACCTGCCCGCGCAGAAGTTCCCGGCCGACCTCGACCGCAACGACGACCAGATCGGCCTGCGCCTCAACGTGCCGATCTTCACCGGCGGCGTGACGCGCTCCCAGGTCCGCGAGCAGACCTACCTGCACCGCGCCGAGCGCGAGCGCCTCGACGGTGCCGTCCGCGGCGCCGAGCGCGAGACCCGCGACGCCTACCTCGGCGTGATCGCGGAGCGGGCGCGCGTGAAGGCGCTGCAGCAGGCAGTGAAGTCGAACCAGACTGCGCTCGAGGCGACCGAGGCGGGCTTCGACGTCGGCACCCGCACCACGGTCGACGTGCTCGACGCGCGCCGCAGGCTGTTCGAGGCGCAGCGCGACTACGCGCGCGCGCGCTATGACTACCTGGTCAACGTCGTGCGCCTGAAGTCGGCATCCGGGGTGCTGGTGCCAGCAGACCTCGCGGACATCAACAGCAACCTCACGCAGCCGACGACGCTGCCGGTCACGCGTCCCGGCTCGACTCCCGCGCCGGTCCCGTCTCCGTCCGAACCCCCGGCGCGTCCCCCGGGCGGCTGAGCAGCGGCGCGATCATCTCGACCAGCCGGTTCACGGCACCGCGGCTCTGCGCGACTGCCTCGTGGCCGCGCGCGCCGTCGGCGCGGGCGACAGCGGGATCGTCGAACCAGTCGCCGACGCGCTGCGCCAGCTCCTCGTTGCTGCGCACGATGCGCAGCGCACCGCACTCCGCCAGCAGGTCCGCGACGTCCTGGGCGTTCTGCGTGTGGGGGCCCGACAGCATCGGCAGGCCGAGCACAGCGGGCTCGAGCAGGTTGTGCCCGCCGATGGGAACCAGGCTGCCGCCCACGAACGCCACGTCTGCGGCCGCATAGAACTTCTGCAGCTCGCCGAGCGTGTCCACGAGGAACACCGTGTCGGACGCCACCGGCTCCGCGCCGGAGCTGCGCTGCGCGAACGCGAGTCCGCGCCGGCGCAGCAGCGCGCGAACGGCTTCGAAGCGCTGCGGATGCCGGGGCACGAGGACCAGTAACGCCGACGGATGCCGATGGCGCACGATCGCGTGCGCCACGAGCACCGCCTCTTCCTCGCCTTCGTGCGTGCTGCCGGCGATCCACACCGGGCGTCCCGCCGCACAGCGCGCGCGGAACTCGCGACCCGCGGCCACCGTCGCGGCCGGGATCTCCAGGTCGAACTTGACGTTGCCGGTGACCTGCACGCGCGCGGGCGCCGCCCCGATCGCGCGGAACCGCTCGGCGTCCGCGGCCGTCTGCGCGCCGATCAGCACGCCGTGCGACAGCGTCTCGCGAAACAGCGCGGCCATGCGCCGGTAGCGGTCCACCGAGCGCGTCGAGAGGCGTGCGCTCGCGATCACGAGCGGGATGCGCCGGCGGCCCAGCGCGTCGTAGAGCGTCGGCCAGATCTCGGTCTCGAGGATGATGGCGACGCGCGGCTGGATGCGGTCGAGGAAGCGGTTGACCGCGCCGGGCAGGTCGTAGGGAAGGTAGCAGTGGCGCACCGACTTGCCGAACAGCGTCTGCGCCTGCTGTGCGCCCGTGGGCGTGACGGTGGTGACCACCACCGGGACGTCGGGGAAGTGCTGGCGCAGCGCGCGGATCAGGCCGGCCGCGGCCTGCACCTCGCCCACCGACACGGCGTGCAGCCAGAGGCTGCCGGCCGCCGGCTGCGGGTCCACGAAGCCGAGCCGCGGGCCGAGCCGTCCGCGGTAATCGGGCTGCCACAGCGCCTTCCAGGCCTCCATCGCAATGACGATGGGCGCGAGCAGGTAGGTCAGCAGGACGTAGACCAGGCGCATCAGGCGTCCCGGCAGCCCGCGAGCAGCGCGATCCACGCGGCGGCGTCGAAGCGGCCGGCCGGCAGCCCCGCGCTGACCTTGGCGAGCGAGCGCTTCAGGCGCTCGAGCACCGCCTGCTCCCAGGCGCCGCGCGCGCGCACCTGGCCGCGGTCGAAGTCGAGCACGTAGACGGCGCCGTCGTCCGCGAGCAGCAGGTTGTGCGCATTGAGATCCGCGTGGTGCACGCCGCGCGCATGCAGCTGGCCGACGCAGGCGCCGACCGCCCGCCACGACCCGGCATCGAGCGGCGCGTCCGCGAGCGCCTGCGCCAGCGTGCGTCGCGTGGGCAGTTCCTCGGTGATCAGGTCGGCGCGGTACAGCGCGCCGCTGCGCGCGCAGCGTGCGGCCACCGGGCACGGGACGGGCAGTCGCCATTCGCGCAGCAGGCGCAGCAGGCGCCACTCGCGGAACGAGCGCGTGCGCGCGGCGCCGTGCCAGAGGTAGGTGTCGTCGAGCACGCGGGCGACGAGTCCGCCGCGGCGATAGTGGCGCAGCACCCAGCGCCGCTCGCCGTCGCGAATGAACGCGATCGACCCGCGTCCGCCCGCGGTTTCCTCGAGCGCGCCGCGAGCGCGCCACGCGTCGCGATCGAAGATCCGCTCGTCCGGCTGGTCGCAGCGCGAGGCATCGTATAGCATCGCGCCGCGCGCGGTCGGCGCGACGATTTCCGGGCCTGCGCTCACGCCGCTGGAGTTTCCTGGCTGGTTCCCGGGACGGATTGTTCACCATCGGAACGCCGCTGCCTACCGCCCGCGATGCCGCCGACTCCCGCCGCCCCACTCCGCCGACCTCTGCGTACTGCGCCTTTCGGCGCTGGGCGACGTCTGCCACGTGCTGCCGGTGGTGCGCACGCTGCAGGATGCGTGGCCCGAGGCGCGCGTCACCTGGATCGTCGGCAGGCTCGAGCACAAGCTGCTCGGACACCTGCCGGACGTCGAGTTCGTGGTGTTCGACAAGAAGGCGGGCGTCGCGGCCTACCGCGAGCTGCACGCGCGCATGACCGGCCGCCGCTACGACGCACTGCTGCACATGCAGCTCGCGTTCCGCGCGAGCCTCGCAGCGGCGCTCGTGCCAGCGCAGCGGCGCATCGGCTTCGACCGCGCGCGCGCCCGGGAGCTGCAGTGGCTGTTCACCAACGAGAAGATTTTGCCGCGGCGGCGCGAGCACGTCCTCGACAGCCTGTTCGGATTTGCCGAGGCACTCGGCGTGCACGCGCGCTCGATGCGCTGGGACATCCCGCTGCCGGAGAGCGCACTCGAGTACGCGCGCCGTGCCGTGCCGGACGGCGTGCCGACGCTGGTCGTCAGCCCGTGCTCCAGCCACCGGCTGCGCAACTGGTCGGCGGAGGGTTACGCGGCCGTGGCGGATCACGCCGCTGCTCGCCACGGCCTGCGGGTGCTGGTCTGCGGCGGACCGAGCCCGCTCGAGCTCGAGTACGGGGCGCGCATCGAGGGCCTGATGCGCACGCCCTGCGTGAACATGATCGGCAAGGACACGCTGCCGCAGCTGCTGGCGACGCTCGCGCGCGCCACCGCCGTCGTGACG
This sequence comes from uncultured Gammaproteobacteria bacterium, assembly GCA_963707145.1. Lineage (GTDB taxonomy): Bacteria > Pseudomonadota > Gammaproteobacteria > Steroidobacterales > Steroidobacteraceae > RPQJ01. The sequence goes on along the minus strand of CAVPOQ010000008.1, from coordinate 1,024,917 downwards.
CCGGACTCGGGCCCGGCCCACATGGCCACGACGGTCGGTACGCCGGTGATCGGGCTGTACGCCGCGACGAATCCGGCCCGCAGCGGCCCGTACTACAGCCGCCCGTGGTGCGTGGACCGCTACGAGGAGGCCGCCCGCCGGTTCCGCGGGCGCCCGGCCGCCGAACTGCCGTGGACCGCCAAGATCGAGGAACCGGGCGTGATGGACCTCATCACCGCCGGCCGACGTGATCGAGCGGCTCGACGCACTGCTCGCCGCCGGGGCGCCGCGCACGCCCACCGGCTGACGCCCCGACGCCCGGGCCGCGGCGGGCGATAATGCGGCCCGCGCATGCGCCAGGAGTCAACGACGTGGGTGCCCGAGCCAGCGAAACGCCGATCCAGCCCAACGCCCAGCACCACTACGAGGTGACGGCGGACGACCTGCCGCTCGCCTGCCCGATGCCCGGCATGCAGCTTTGGAGCAGCCACCCGCGCGTCTACCTGCCGGTCGAGAAGACCGGCTGGGCGAAGTGTCCCTACTGCTCGGCTGAGTACACGCTCAAGCGCTGAGCGCTAGCCCTTGCGGGCGTAGTCGGCGTAGCTCTTCTCCTCGACGAGGGTCGAGCCGAGCTTCAGGTTGATCTGCTTCTTCACCGCGGCGCGCTGGTCGTTCGTGACGTAGACCGCGCGCGCGAGTTCGACGAACACGTCGTCGAACGCTCCGTCGCGCTCCTGGTCGCGAATGCGGTCCTCGATGTCCCAAAGGCTGCCGTTGACCTCGCGCAGCGCGGCCCACTCGGCGCCGATGTCGGTCGCGGAATACGGGCTTGCCCGCCAGGTCTCGTTGAGCAGCGCGAGCTCGGTGCGGACGTTGTGCAGCTTGGCCGGGTCGGTCATGCGCTGCGACTTGATCTCGAGGATCGTGATCTTGTCGATCAGCTCGCCCGGGGAGATTGGAACCATGAGTTCGGCCATGCCGGGAAAATAGGGGACATTCCCGCGTTTCGCAATCGCCGCAGCGGCGGACTCCGCGGCCGGCGCCCGCGAGGCCGCAACATCTCCCTGCCGGCCGCGGGCCCTATGTTCCGAGCGCGCCATCCCAGATTGCGCTGACCGCCGCGCGCTCGGCGGCGAACTCCTCGGCCGGCACGACGTTGCCCGCGGCCTCGAGCGACAGGTGGTGCAGGCGCTGGCGGTAGCTGCGGTAGGCGCCCGTGAGCACGTCCACCGTGGCCTGCGGCACGAGGTCCGCCGAGGCGAGGCTCTCGAGCTGGCGGATGTTGTCGGAGTAGGTGACGAGGTCCGGGTAGCGCTCCGCCCACAGCAGCGTCCAGTACTGCGCGAGGAACTCGATGTCGGTGATGCCGCCGGCGTCCTGCTTGAGGTCGAACTGGCCGGGGCCCGCACGGGACAGTTCCATCCGCATGCGCTCGCGCATGGCGCGCACGTCCGCGCGCAGCGTCTCGCGGTGCACCGCGTAGCGCAGCACGTCGCGGCGCAGCGCCTCGAAGCGCTCCCGCAGCGCGGGCTTGCCCGCGACCACGCGGGCGCGCAGCAGCGCCTGGTGCTCCCAGGTCCACGCCTCGCGGCGCTGGTACTCCCCGAAGCCCGCGAGGCTCTGCACCAGCAGCCCGCCCTTGCCGCTCGGCCGCAACCGCGTGTCCACCTCGTAGAGGCGCCCGGCGGCCGTGTGCACGCTCAGCACGTGCACGAGGCGCTGCACCAGGCGCAGGAAGAACACGCTGTTCTCCACGGTCCTGGGGCCCGCGGTGTGCTGCACCTCGCCCGCGGAGTCGTGCAGGAACACGAGGTCGAGGTCGGAGCCGTAGCCGAGCTCGATACCGCCGAACTTGCCGTAGGCCACCACGATCACGCCGGCCTCCTCCAGTGCCGCCTCGTCCGGCCCGCAGCGCGGCGCGCCGTGGCGCGCGGCGATCTGCTCCCAGGACAGCGCCAGCGCCTCGGCCACGATCAGCTCGGCGATGTCGGTGAGCCGGTCGCTCACCTTCATCAGCGGCAGGCGTCCGGTGAGGTCCGGGACCGCGACGCGGAACACCGCCGCGCGCTGGAACTGCCGCAGCAGGTCCACCTGCTGCTCGGGATCGTCGGCGCCGGCGCCGGCCATGCGCGCGCGCAGGTCCTGCTCGAACTCCGCGCGGGTCGGTGTCGTCTCGAACAGCCGCTCGTCGAGCAGCTCGTCGAGCAGCAGCGGGAATGCCGCCATCTGGTCGGCGAGGAACTGCGACTGCGCGCAGAGCTCGACGAGCCGCCGGCGTGCTTTCGGGTTCTCGTTCAGCAGCGCGAGGTATACGGTGCGCCCGCCGATGCGCTCGATCACGTGCAGCAGGCGCCCGAGCGCCACGCCCTCGGTCGCTCCGCCCGCGATGCCCGCGAGCAGCGCCGGCAGCAGGGTCTGCAGCCGTCGTCGCCCGGTCTCGTCGAGCCGCTGCCAGTAGGCGCTGCCGCGCAGCACCTCGAGGCGCTCGAGCACCGCGGCCGCGTCCCGGATGCCAGCGTCCTGCAACAGGCGGAGCCGGCCGGCGGCGTCGAGTCCGGGCTCGAGCAGTGCGACCAGCACGCGGGCCGCATCGCCGGCGGTACCCGGCACGGCGGGCGCGAAGATCAGCGCCTGGAAGTGCGCGCTCACGCGCCGGCGGTGCCGCTCGATCTCGGCGGCGATCGTGTCCCAGTCGGGCGCACCCATGGCGAGGGCGAGGCGCGCGCGCCCGGTCTCGTCCTGTGGCAGGTCGTGCGTCTGCTCGTCGTTGCGTTCCTGCAGGCGGTTCTCGACGCGCCTGAGGAAGCGGTAGGACTCGGCGAGTTCCTCGACCGCGACGGCGCCGAGCAGCTTCTGCCCCGCCAGCAGCGGCAGCGCCTCGAGCAGGCTGCGGGTCTGCAGCGCGGGCTTGCCGCCGCCGCGGATCAGCTGGAACGCCTGGACGATGAACTCGATCTCGCGGATGCCGCCGGGGCCGAGCTTGACGTTGTCGCGCAGCTCGCGGCGCTCGACCTCGCGCGCGATCAGCTCCTTCATTTCGCGGAGCGACTCGAACACGCCGAAGTCCAGGTAGCGGCGGTACACGAAGGGGCGCAGCACGTTACGGTACAGCGCGTCGAACGGGCCCGCCCCGTGCACGGGCCGCGCCTTGACGTAGGCGTAGCGCTCCCAGTCGCGGCCGTGCTGCTGCAGGTAGTCCTCGAAGGCGTCGAAGCTCACGACCTGGGGCCCGGATTCGCCGAACGGCCGCAGCCGCAGGTCCACGCGGTAGACGAAGCCCTCGGAGGTCACGCTGCCGAGCAGCTGGGCGACCCGCCGCCCGACCCGCGCAAAGTATTCCTCGTGCTCCATCGGGCGCGGCCCCGCGGTCTCGCCGTGCTCCGGGAACAGGAACACGAGGTCGATGTCGGAGGAGAAGTTGAGCTCGCCGCCGCCGAGCTTGCCCATGCCGAGCACCATGAGCTCGAGCGGTACCCCGCCGGCACCGCGCGGGGCGCCGTGGCGCGTGGCGAGCGCGGCAACGGCGCGGCGGCAGGCGACAGCGATGCAGACGTCGGCCAGCAGCGACAGTTCGCGCAGCACCGTCTCGACGTCGGCGAGGCCGGCGAGGTCGCGCCACGCGATGCGCACCAGCTGCCGCCGGCGGAAGCGTCGCAGTGCGTCCATGAACTGCGCGTCGTCGCCGGCACGCGCGGCGTCCCCGTCGAGGTCGCGCTCGAGCCCGTCGGCGTCCGTCGTGCCGGTCAGGCGGCCTTCGGCACACAGCCAGGGCAGCAGCGACGGATCGCGCAGGCAGGCCTCGGCGGCGAAGTCGCTGCAGGCCCACACCAGCGGCAGGCTGCGTGCCACGACGGCCGAATCCCCGCCCGGCGGCCAGGCGCCGCGCGTGGCCAGCTCGGCGAGCCGCGTCTCGAGGGCGGGCCTGAGCAGCGGCGGGATCGACTCGAGGTCGAACGCCGCGGGGAGATTGCCGCCGGCCATCAGGCCGGCACCTCTGCGGTCACCTGCAACGCCAGTGCCGCACCGGCGGCGAGCAGCAGCGCCGCGAGCAGGAATGCCGCGCCGGGCAGGTGCAGTGGCGCGCCCTCGCCGATGAACCAGGCGAACGTCCCGGCGAACATGGCGGGCCCGATCATCGTGGCGACGCCCATCACAGCGCCCGCCGCGCCCTGCAGCTCGCCGTACTGCGAGGCACCGACCTGCTGCGACATGATCCCCTGCACCGTCGGCGAGGCGAGTCCCCACAGCGCGACCACCGGTACCGCCGCGAGGAACAGCAGGCCCGTCGGCGCGAGACCGTAGAAGCAGAAGCCGACGGCGCCGCACATCAGGCCGGCGAGCAGCACGCGCCGCTCGCCGAAGCGCCGGACCAGGGGACCGACCAGGACACCTTGCACCAGCGCCGAAGACGCACCGACCCCCGCGAGCACGAAGCCGACATCGCGGGCATCCCAGCCGAAGCGGTAGCCCGCGTAGAGCACGAACGTGGCGGGCAACGCGGCGTGCGCGATGTTGGCCAGGAACATGACGCCGGCCAGCCCCGTCAGTACGCGGCTCGAGCGGAGCAGCGTGAGCGAACCGAGCGGGTTGGCGCGTCGCCACTCGAACGCCCGGCGCCGCTCGGGCGGCAGCGACTCGGGCAGCACGAAAATGCCGTAGGCGGCATTGAGGATGCTCAGCGCGGCGGCAACCCAGAACGGCAGCCGCGGATCGACGCTGCCGAGCAGCCCGCCGAGCGCCGGACCGAGCACGAAGCCGAGCCCGATGGCGATGCCTGTGCGGCCGAAGGCAGCGGCACGCCCCGCGAGCGGCGTGACATCGGCCACGTAGGCCATGGCCGTGCTGACGTTCGCGGCGGTGATGCCCGAGATCACGCGCGCGACGAACAGCCAGGCGAGTCCCGGCGCGAGCGCCATGAGCACGTAGGACAGGCCGAGGCCGAGGTTCGAGAGCAGGATGACGCGGCGGCGCCCGTGGCGATCGGAGAGCGCGCCCATCACCGGCATGAACAGGAACTGCATGACCGCCCAGACGGTGGCGAACAGTCCGTAGATGCGGGCGGCGCCCGCGGTGTCGCCGCCCAGGAAGTCCTCGATGAGGCGCGGCAGCACCGGGATCACCAGCCCCAGCGCGAACATGTCGAGGAGGATGGTGACGAAGATGAAGGCGAGCGCCGCGCGGCGGCGCCCGCCCACCGGGCCTGCGTCGCTCATGGCCGCTCAGCCGTAGCGCAGCACCGCGCGGGGCTCGAAGTCGCCGCAGCGGAAGCCGGGCACCAGCCCGAGGTCGATCAGCACGCCGATTCCGTGCAGCGCATAACCCGCGCGGCCGGCGAGCAGCACCGAGGCGCCCAGCGTGCCGCCGGTTGCGAGCACGTCGTCGACGAGCAGCAGGCGACCGCGCCCGGTCTGCATCTCGAGCACGCCGGAGCCGTACTCGAGGTCGTAGGCGACGTCGATCACCGGCGGCGGCAGCTTGCCCTTCTTGCGGATCGGCACGAAGCCCTTGCCGCGGCGCTCCGCAAGCGCGGCGGCGAGGATGAAACCGCGCGACTCGATCCCGGCGACCGCGTCCACCTCGTCCCACTCCACCTCGGAGAACAGCCCGTCGAGCGTGTCGATGGTCTGGCCGAAGCGGTGGCGCAGCAGCGGACTGATGTCCCGGAACAGGATGCCGGGCTTCGGGAAATCGGGGATCTCGGCGACCAGCGCCCTGAGTTCTTCCATGCTCACCTCGCGCGGCGAGCCTAGCGAATTTCGCCCGCTGCGGCGAGCCTCACGCCGGCTGCCACACCGGCTGCAGCCGCGCCGGCCCGTGCCGCGCATCGAGACTGCGCACCAGCACCAGGCAGCCGATGACCGAGAGCACGAACCCGGCGACGAACGTCGGCGCGTAGCCGTACGCGTCGGCGATCGTCGCGCCGGTGAAGTTGGCGAGCCCCATCGCGAACACCACGGCACAGGCGAGCAGCGTGTAGTCGGTGCCGGCGTGCTCGGGATCGGAGGCGTCCATCATCAGCGTGAACAGCGCCACCGTCGCCATGCCGCCGAGCAGGTGCTCGGCGACGCTGCCCGCCCACAGCATCGGGAGCCCGCCAAAGCCGAATGCGGCCGCGACGTAGCACAGCAGGCTCGCCGACTGCAGCAGGCCGCAGACCAGCAGCGCGCGCCGCCGCCCGGCGCGGAACGCGTACCAGCCGCCGAGTGCCGCACCCGCGAGGCTCGCGACCGAGCCCACCGTGCCCTTCATCAGCGCGATGGTCTCCTTCGAGACGCCCTGGTCGCGCAGGAACGGGCCGACCAGCGTGGCCACCATCGAGTCGCCGAACTTGTAGCAGCAGATGAGCGCCACGAACGCGAGCATGCCCGGCACGCGCAGACGCCGCGCCCAGCCGAGCGCCAGCCGGGCGGGCGTATCGCGGGGATCCGGTGCGGCCCGCGGCGGCTCGCGCAGCGGCAGCACCGGCAGCACGGTGAGCGCGAGCAGCGCCGCCATGCACAGGAACATCGTGGACCAGTCCGTGCGCGCGAAGATCCACAGCAGCAGCCCGCCGCCGAGGATCATGCCGACGCGGTAGGCGCCCACCTGGATGCCGTTGGCGAGCCCGCGCTCGCGTGTGTCGAGCATGCGCACGGCGAGCCCGTCGGTCGCCACGTCCTGGCAGGCGGCGATCAGGTTGAAGAGGAAGGCGGCCGCCAGCACGGCGACGTAGCCGCGCGAGAGATCCACCTGCGAGAGCAGCAGCGCGCCGGCGACCGAGGCGACCTGCAGCGGCAGCAGCCATTGCCTGCGCGTGCCGTAGCGGTCCACGAACGGCGCCCACAGGAACTTGAGCGCCCAGGGCAGGAACAGCAGGCTCGTGGCGCTGATCGCCTTGAGCGACAGCCCCGCGTCGCGCAGCAGCACCGGCAGCGCCTGCGTGAAGAAGCCGAACGGCAGCCCCTGCGCGACGTACAGGCCGGTGAGCAGCAGGATCTTGTGACGCCGGGTCATGCGGGCTGCGAGAATCGCGGTTCCCGCCGGAGGATTGCAAGTGAACGTGACCGAAGCGCTCGCGACCCGCATGAGCTGCCGCGCCTTCCTGCCAACGCCGGTGCCCGAATCGACGGTGCGCGCGATCCTCGACGCGGCGCGCCAGGCGCCCTCCGGCGGCAACCTGCAGCCGTGGCACGTCCACGCGCTCGCCGGTGCGCCGCTCGCCGAGCTCGTGGCGCGCGTCAAGGCGGCCATGCCGGCACACCCGCGCGGCGAGCCGCCGGAGTACGACATCTACCCGCCCGAGTTGTGGGAGCCGTACCGCTCGCGGCGCTACAAGTGCGGCGAGGACCTCTACGCGACGATCGGCGTGAAGCGTGAGGACAAGTTCGGTCGCCTGCTGCAGTTCGCGCGCAACTTCGAGTTCTTCGGCGCCCCGGTCGGACTCTTCTTCTGCCTCGACCGGCGCATGGGCCCGCCGCAGTGGTCCGACCTCGGCATGTACATGCAGAGCGTCATGCTGCTCGCGCGCGAGCACGGCCTGCACACCTGCGCGCAGGAGGCGTGGTCGGCGTGGCACGGCACGGTCGGCGGGTTCCTCGGCCTGCCGCAGGAACTGCTGCTGTTCTCGGGCATGGCACTCGGCTGGCGCGACGAGTCCGCACCGATCAATCGGCTGCGCACCGACCGCGCGCCACTCGCGGAGATCGCGACGCTGCGCGGGTTCTGAGCAACACCGCTGATTGCGGACGGTATGGTCCGTAAGGCGTCGCCCGTCGTAGCCCGGCTCTTGGCACGCTGACCTCCTGCCCGCCCCGGGAGGTGGCCAGCGCCTCCATCACCGTCTCTGGAGACCATGCCGGAACGTCCGCTTGTTGCGGCCGGCGAGGTCTCCAGTCGACCTCTAGCAGAAGTTGGTCGCGCTGCAAAGCAGACGCTCGACGTCTGGGTTAAGCCGAGCCGCGAAGCGGCTTCGGCTTGAATCAACTGTTAGGCCCGCACCGGCAGGGCAAGTGACGGACACGACCAAAGGATCAGCCTGAAGGTGCGCTTAGCTGCCAACGGCTTCGTCAACGTCGCGCCGGATACCGAAGCCGAGCGCCTGCCGGTCTAGGTCGCCGGCACGAGGAAGACCCCACGCCGCCGTGCCGCGCGCAGCAGCAGCGCAACCGCGACCGTGGTCGACACGATCACCAGCAGCGAACTTTCCGGACCGAACATGCCCCCGGTCAGCCAGTCGGGCCCGGCATAGCGGCTTTCGAACGGCGCCAGCGCGCGCCAGTCCTCGATGCCGGAAAGCGGCACGCCGCTGAGCAGTATGGTGAAGTTCCACGCCGCGTGATTGGCGGCCACCACCCACAGGTTGCGCGCCAGGACGAACAGTCCGCCCCACAGCAGGCCCAGCAAGGTCACCGACACCAGCATCGCCACCACATCGCCAGTCCTGCCCTGGGGGACGTTTTCCAAGTGCCCCACGGCGAATATCAACGCCTGTGCAACCAGCGCAATGCTCGTTCCCAAGGCCCGCTCCAGCAGCCGGAACAACAGGCAGCGGTAGACCAGTTCTTCCAGGACGGCCGCGATGCCGATGAGGACCGCCACGCTCCACAGCGCCGGCGAGACGCCACGGAACAGCACCTTTTCGTAGGCGCCGAGCGCGAACAGCACGGCGATCGGCAACGCTACCAGGACGGTGCCGCTTGCGCCGCCAAGCATCAGGTGAACCGGCCGCAGCCGCAGCTCGGTCGCTTCGCGTCTTTCATGCCAATGCACGTAAGCCCAGTAGCTCGCCATTGCCGACAGCAGGATGCCGGCGCGCCTGAACCCACTGAGCAATTCGGGCCCAGGTTTGAACACCGCGTCGATCAGCGGCAGCAGGCCCTGCCGGAAGACCAGCACCGAGCCTAGGACCGCCGCACCACCCAGCAGCAGCGAGCCCAGCGTCCGGCCGGCGACGCGCATGCGCTGCCGTGCGATGCCTCCCGGTGCCACCGAAGGAATGCGACTCGGGTCAAGGCGCTCAGAAGACATGGCATCTTCGCTGGATCGGGGCGCTTCGGAGTGGAGAGCACCTACAACTGGATCATCATCTTTCATGTCGGTCCAACGCGATCTGAAAGAGGGCGGCTCGAGTGTTCATGGCGGCGAAACACCATTGCGTCTCTCGCGTGCGGCCGTGTAAATCCGACGGGATGAGCTTGCCCGCCTTCTGAGCGATGTAGAGCCCAACGGCCGCGGATTCGGCGACGATGATCCTTGGCCGCGCAAGGTCCACGCGGACCGCCCAAAAATATCAGCGCGGTGGACCGCCTGTCTCAAACGCCTCTGCGTTCCGGTCGTCCGCTTGTGGCCTATTGTGTTGAAAAACTCGGTCGGAAGTCACGCGCTGAACCCGGTTGAGCGCATTCGTTCCCGGACTGTTTCGCTGCGACGAGCGTCTTCTGACCAGCTTTTGCGGCCGATCCGCGCCTCGATCGCTCGTCTGCGCCTCAAGCAGGCGCAGGAATGCCCGTGATCGGGCGGCGGACCCTGCCCGGCAGCTTCGCCAGGCGTCGCAAGTTCTGCGCTGTGGCCGCGAGTGTGAACTCGTCGAAGGCACCGGACAGGCCTCGCAGTCGTAACCGGTCGAGCCGCAAGATCCGTTTGAGGTGCGCGAACAGCATCTCGACTTTCTTGCGCTGCTTTCGCGACTCGCCGGTACTGGTCGCTCGCGTTGATACGGCGGGCTACGTCGCGGGCTTCCTCGTGAACGCTGCGTGCGATCTTGCGGGTCGGCGTGTTCGGGCAGCACCGCGCCTTCAGCGGGCAGTCTTTGCATGCTTGATGGCTCGAGCGGTAGATGATGGCGCCCGCGTGCGTGATGACACGGCCGCGCGGGTTGCTGAACGCGCGCCACCGGTTGCGCAGCGGTTGGCCCTGCGGACAGCGGTACTCGTCGGCCTGCTCGTTCCACACGAAGTCGGAGCTCGAGAGCGTGCCGTCCGTGCGCTGCGTCTTGTCCCAGACAGGCACATGCGGCTCGATGCCCTTGTCGTCGACGAGCCACGCCAGCATCGGCGCGGCCGCCGTACGCCATGTCACCGATAAGCCGCTCGGGCTTCAGGGCGAAGGTTGCTTCGACGCGCTCGATCATGCGCTTCGTCGACTCCACTTCGTTCGAGCGGTTGGCCGGCGTCGCTTCGACGTCCACGATGACGCCGTGCTCGACATCGATCAGGTAGTTGGTCGAGTACGCGAAGAAGGCGGGGCCGCCTGGCGCGCAGGTCCAGCTCGCCTGCGGATCGGTCAGCGACACGCTCTTCGGCGGCGCACGCGACTCGTCGAGCGCCGCAAGATACTCGCGCACGGCACGGGTGCGCAGTCGCTCGTCGTTCCAGTCGATGCTGGTCGTTCCAGGAACGCTGCGCTGGCCGCTGGCATCTGCCGCGACGACGCTCGCATCGACGGCAAAGCCTTCGCCCTTGACCAGTCCGGCTGCCATGCAGCGGCGCAGCACCTCATCGAACAGCCAGCGGAAGGTGCCGCTGTCGCGGAAGCGGCCGTGGCGGTTCTTGGAGAAGGTCGAGTGCTCCGGTACAGGCTGCTCGAGGCCAAGGCGGCAAAACCAGCGGTAGGCCAGGTTCAGATGCACTTCCTCGCACAGCCTGCGCTCGGACCGGATGGCAAAGCAGTAGCCGACGATCAGCATCCGGATCATCAGCTCGGGATCGATCGAAGGGCGGCCGGTATGGCTGTAGAACGGCGCGAGATGCTGCCGCAGATCGGTTAGATCAAGGACGCGGTCGATGCGCCGAAGAAGGTGGTCGACAGGAACGTGAGACTCGATGCTGAAGGCGTAGAAGAGCTGCTCTTGTGCGGCACCCTGCTGTCCCATCATCGCGGCGTTACCCCGTCGCTCGTTGTTCTGCTTCTTCAGACAACGCCAAACGATGGCAGTTCGCCGAGTTTTTCAACACAATAGGCCGACTCCGGCCGGTCAGGCCACGACCAGAAAGCGGCCGTTCGCTATTCTGGACGGGTCGTACGGACTTTGTTCCCGCTGATCACCGCGCGGGCTGCCCGCAAGCTGTCGACAATCCTTACAGTTCTCGGCCGCCGCGCCCGACCGCTTATGTCGCGCCGCGGCGCGATCGGTCCGCGAAGCCGTGACGCGGTTCACGGTCCCGGCCCTGCCCGCGGCAGTAATCACGCCGCAATGCTGTCGCCCGGATTGACAACGTCGCGGGTCGATTGCGCCGGCCCCGCGCGCAAACACACGATTTCCGAGCCCCGGCAGCGGTTGGCACGCATCCTGCAACAGTCCATGCGCAACATCGCCTCAGGTCTCGTGGAGCACTACGCATGGAACTCAGCTGGATCAGCAATCGCAGCCTTCGGATCTCGCCCCGGGCCCGCCTGGTGGCAGACGGGGACGCGGAGGCGCTGCGCCGCAAGCTCGATCAGATCGAGTGGCGGCCGCAGAACGGCTTCCTCAAGGACCAGGTGGCCGAGCGCTCGCCGCAGCTCGGCGCCCGCGGGGTGCGCGCCGCCTGAGGCGGCCCGCGGTCAGGAGCGTCCGCGCCTGCGGACCTCCATCGGGTGCTCGACGCGACGCAGCTTGTCGAGCACGTGCAGGAGAGCGAGCCAGGGATGGCGCCGCGGCATCCGCGGCCCCGCATAGCGCATCACCACCTTCGCATGCTCGCGCTGCGCCGGCTTGTAGCAGTGGATCGGGCAGCGTGCGCAGGTCGGCTTGGCCTCGCCGTAGGGGCACTTCTCGAGCCGGCGTTCCGCGTACCCGAGGAACTCGCGGCACTCGGTGCAAGGCGCCTGCGCGCCGGCGCCGTGATGGTCGCGGCAGTAGATCCCGACCATGGCGGTCATGGTGCGGTGCTCGCGCTGCAGGCGGGGCGTCTCGAGGGTCACGATCGGTGTCGGCGTGGCGTCATGCGTGCGGGACCGGGACAGCTTGCCGCAGCGCGCTCGCGGCGCGCGCTCGTGGATTTCCGCAGGCGACGGATCTGCCACAATGCGCGCCCCCATGCGCAGCCCATCCACGCCAACGACGGCGGCGCCGCGGCCGTCCGCCGCAACCGGGCTCGCCGCCGCGGTCGGGGCGTTCGTGCTGTGGGGCCTGTTCCCGCTGTACCTCAAGCCGCTGTCCGGCGATCCCGGCGCTCGAGATCATGGCGCACCGCATCGTCTGGTGCTGCCTGCTGGTGTTCGCGTGGCTCGCGCTGCGCGGCGAGCTGGGCGCGGTGCGGCGAGCGCTCGCGGATCCCGTCTCGCGCAAGCGACTCACGCTCTCCGCCGCGCTCATCAGCGTCAACTGGCTGATCTACGTCTGGGCCGTCACCAATGGCCACACGGTCGAGGCGAGCCTCGGGTATTTCATCAACCCGCTGCTCAACGTGGTGCTCGGCGTGTTCGTGCTGAAGGAGCGGCTGAACCGCGCGCAGTGGCTGGCGGTGACGCTGGCGGCGATCGGCGTGGCGTATCTCACCGTGATCACCGGGCGGCCGCCGTGGATCGCGCTCGCGCTGGCGGCGTCGTTCGGGCTGTATGGCCTGATCCGCAAGGTGGTCGCGGTGGAGTCCGTGCCGGGGCTCGCGACCGAGACGCTGCTGCTCGCCCCGTTCGCCGTGGCGCTGCTGCTGTGGGCCGAGGCGAATGGCAGCGGTGCGCTCGGCCGTTCGACGCCGGCGGTCACCGCGCTGCTGCTCGGCAGCGGCCTCGCCACCGCATTGCCGCTCACGCTGTTCGCCTTCGGCGCGCGCCTCATCCCGCTGTCGACGCTGGGCCTCGTGCAGTACGTCGGGCCGACGCTGCAGTTCCTGATCGGCGTGCTGGTGTTCCACGAGCCGTTCCCGCGGGCGCGCGCGGTGGGCTTCGTGCTGATCTGGGCCGCGCTCGCGGTGTACGCGGCGGACGGCCTGTGGCGCAGCCGCCGGATGAGGCGATAGGCAGACCGGCGACCGCCGCCGCCCGCCTACCTCCGCTCCAGCGTCCCGAACAGCGCGTCGCAGATCGGATAGGTGATGTTGAAGTTGCGATGCGCCATCAGCCGCGGGTCGTGGTGCGCGCGGTGCAGGCGCTCGAGGCGGCGGACCAGCCCCCAGCGGGCGATCGGGTGCCCCGGCGGCAGGTGGTAGGACAGGTGCAGGAATTCGTAGTTGAGGAAATAGGCGAGCGAGGTCGCGACGAACAGCCAGCCGACGTTGGGCGTGGCGATCCATGCGAGGAACAGCCCGGCCGGCAGCATGAACGCCGCGATGAAGAACGTCATGAGCACGGGCGGGAACAGCACGGCACGCAGGTCGCGCAGGCCGTCGAGCGCCATGCGCTCGTGCGTGAAGAAGCGGTGGTGCTGGCGGGTGTGCCGCTCGTAGACCAGCCGCAGCCCGGGCTTCAGGTGATGCATCGGCCCGCGATGCCCCCAGTACTCGGCGAGGTTCGCGTACAGGAACGCGAGCGGCACCGTGAGCCACTCCAGCGCCGTGACCCGCTCGGCCTGCAGCGCCGCCCACAGCAGCGCCGTTCCGCCGATGCCGAAGGTGAACAGCAGGTGCAGCCCACCCCGGTAGCGGGCCGGGATGTGCTCGCGCCGGTACTGCTCGCGGTAATCCGTGCTCATCGTGCTCATCGTGCTCATCTGGCGTGCCGGGGAAGCGTGCGGACGGTGAGGCAGCATAGCCCAGCGCCGGGACGGACCGCGTCGGGCTGCGCGCCAGTCGAGGTACCGCCGCGGGCCCGCCGGAGGATAATGACTCGCTGGCTCCGGCCTGGAGAATACCCGCCATGCGTATCCCGCTCCCATGCATTCGCAGCGCCACGCCCCGCCGACCATCGGGTGGTGCCGTGAGCCCGGCGGCGGCCTGCGAGCGCCGCGACGTCGGCTTCACGAGCCAGGGCCTGCGGTGCGCCGCCTGGCAGTACCTGCCCGCCGGCCTTGCGCCCGGCGAGCGGCGACCCGCGATCGTGATGGCGCACGGCTACAGCGGCGTCAAGGAACAATACCTCGAGAACTTCGCCCGGCCGTTTGCCGAGGCGGGCTTCGTGGTGCTGGTGTTCGACTACCGCTTCCTCGGCGCCAGCGAAGGCGAGCCGCGTCAGCAGATCCTCTGGCACGAGCAGATCAACGGACTACCGCAACGCGATCACCTGGATCTCGATGCAGCCCGGCGTGGACGCCTCGCGCATCGGCGTGTGGGGCACGTCCTACAGCGGCGGGCACGTCATGCACCTCGCGGCCTTCGATCGCCGGGTGAAGGCCGTGGTCGCGCAGGTGCCGGCGGTGAGCACCTGGGAGTCGTACTTCGCGGCGCTGCCCGCCGAGCAGATCGCGCAACTCTCGGCCTGGCATGCGCAGGCGCGCGCCGAGCGCATGCGGACCGGGCAGGTGCTCTACGCGCCGGTGGTCGCCCCACCCGGACAGTCCGCCGTGATGCCGCAGCCGGAGGCGCACGAGTGGGTCACCAGGGCCGCCGGACTCGCCCCGAGCTGGGAGAACCGCGTCACGGTCGAGTCGCTCGAGACGGGGATGTACTACGACCCGACCGCCTACATCCACCTGATCGCGCCGACGCCGCTGCTGATGATCATCGCGAGCGACGACATCGTCACGCCCACGGCCGAGCAACGGAAGGCGTTCGAGCGGGCGCGCGAGCCGAAGTCGCTGCGTCGTCGTGCAGGCACGGCACTTCGATCCCTACGAAGGCCCCAGGCACCGCGAGTTCCTCGAGCCCGCGCTCGCCTGGTTCGCTCGTCACCTCGGCGGAGGCTGACCCCATGCCGCCGCTGAAACCCACTGGCCGCGCCCGCGAGCTGCTCGATCACCATCGGCTGCGCGGACGCTCCTATCCGAAGCCGCAGTACTGGGAGCGGCTGTTCCAGATGCTCGAGGAAGAAGCCGAACGGCGCGGCCGGACGCCGCCCCCGGCGCCGCTCACCTACGCCCTCGACCACGAACCGACCGAGGACGACAAGGTCGAGCGCCTGCAGGAGCAGGTGGTCTGGGCGGACCGCAACGGCTTGCTGCACCGGGTGCAGATGTTCTTCAACGCCCTGCCGTCGTCGGGCTGGAACCGCCTGAAGAAGTAGACGCTTTCCTGCGGATCGCCAAGCCCCTGCGGCCGGTCGGCACGCCGATCGACGTCGCCTTCGGGCTGTGCGGAGGCAGGCGCCCGCTCAGCGGCGGTTCACCAGCCACAGCCCCACGACGCACAGCGCGAGTCCGAGGACGTTGGCCGTGCTCAGCCGCTCGCGGAACACGGCCACGCCGATGACCAGCAGCAGCAGCGCCGCGGCGGACTGGGTGACCAGCGCGCCGAGACTGACGTCGAAGCCGCCTCGATACAGGTAGAGGAACCCGAGGTCGAGCCCGACGATGGCCACGGCCAGCGCCAGCGCGGTCCAGTTGAGCTGCCGCAGTTCCTGCCGCCACTCGAAGCCCGCGGGCGCGACCAGCAGCGCTGCGCCCAGCAGCAGCGTCACGAGGGCATAGGTGATCATCAGCGAGAGCAGCGGATGCGCGCCCGCGGGCGTGAGCTTGAGCACGAGGTGGTAGGCCACCGTGCAGAGGATCGCCAGCGAGAGCCAGCCGAGCGGCACGACTACCGGACCCCGTGCATCAGCCGGTTGATGAACGGCGCGCAGAGCAGGAACACTGCGCCGAGCACGAACCCGCCGATCGCGATCTGGGTGTAGGTCGCGGCGTACTGCGCGACGCCGCCCGCCCCGCCGCCGCCGGAGGCCACCGCCGCGATCACGCCGGCGGCGTAGTTGCCGATCGCGGTGCACATGAACCACGCGCCCATTGCGAGGCCCGTGTCCTGCGGCGCGGCGAGCTTGCTGACCATCGAGAGGCCGATCGGCGAGAGGCACAGTTCGCCCATCGTGTTCAGCAGGTAGGTGAACGCGAGCACGCCCCAGGCCACCCTGCCGGCCGGATCGTCGAGGCGGTGGATGCCTGCCACCAGCACCGTGAATCCGCACGCGACGAGCAGCAGCGCGAGCGCGAACTTGCGCGGGATCGACGGGTTGTAGCCCATGCGCTCGAGGCGCGGCCACAGCCAGGCGAACACCGGCGCGAGCAGCAGGATGAACGCGGGATTCGCCGACTGGAACAGCGTGAAGTCGAACGGCGCGTCGACGTGGTCCTTGGCGAAGAAATTGAGCGACGAGCCAGCCTGCTCGAACATGCCCCAGAACAGGATCTTGGCCAGGAACAGCAGCAGCATCGCGGTGTAGCGGTGCCGCTGCACCTGGTCGCCGCTGCGCACCGCGCTCGCGATGAAGTAGACGGCGAGCAGCACGAACAGCCCGAGCAGCAGGTAGCCGACCAGCGCGGCGCGGCTCAGCAGCAGGTAGACGAGCGGCACGGCGGCGAGGCAGCCGGCGAGCACGGTGGCGATCCGCCGCGGCGCTTGCCCGGGCGCGAGCGGCGCGCCGATGTGCCCGATCCAGCCTGCGCGCCACTGGAAGACGACCAGGCCCAGGATCATGCCGAGCGCAGCGGCCAGGAATCCCCACTGGTAGCCGAAGCGCGCGCCGATCAGCGTGCCGCAGATCAGCGGCGCAAGCGCGCCGCCGGCGTTGATGCCCATGTAGAAGATCGTGAAGCCCGAGTCGCGCCGGATGTCGTCGGGTGCGTAGAGCTGGCCGACCATGGCGGAGATGTTGGGCTTGAACAGCCCGTTGCCGACCACGATCACCGCGAGCCCGACGAGGAACCACGTGAGGTCGGGCACCAGCAGCAGGAACAGGCCGGCCGCCATCAGCGCGCCGCCCAGCAGGATCGCGTGCCGGTAGCCGAGGTAGCGGTCGGCGACGAAGCCGCCGAAGATCCCCGTCGCGTAGATGAGCGCGGTGTAGGCGCCGTAGGTCAGGCTGGCCCGCGCGCGCGCCTCGCCCGCCGGGAGCATCGCGAAGAACGCAGTCGCCACGTACACCGCGAGCAGCGCGCGCATGCCGTAGTAGGCGAAGCGCTCCCAGAACTCGGCACCGAACAGCATCCACAGGCCGCGTGGATGGCCGATGTACTCGCCGGGCGGCGGTGGAACGAAGACCGGAGTCGGGTGCATGTCGGGCGGCAGTCTCGTTCGCGGACAACGGCTCGGTCAAATCCCGTGACGGCAATCGGCGAGCGGCGGCGAGCGGGAGTCGCTAGAGTTCGCGGCGGTGCCGCGTCGCGGGCAGACCGACGGGCAGGAGCAAGACCCCGAGCGCCGGAGAAGCCGTGAGCACGCATCTGTTTCCTTCGCCACTACCCAGCACCGCGCGCGCCGCCCGGGCGTTGCTGTGCCTCGCCGGCGTGGCCCTGCTCTGCGGGCCGGACCGCGGGCACGCCAGCGCCACTGCGCCCGACGATACCGCGCAGCTCTACCGGAACACCTGCGCCATCTGCCACGAGGTGCCCGCGACCAAGGCCCCGCCGGTCGAGACGCTGCGCCGACTGCCGGCCGCGCAGATCCTGATGGCGATGGAACTCGGCAAGATGCAGCCGCAGGCGGCGGCCCTCACCCAGGAGCAGCGCGTGCGCCTCGCGAAGTGGCTCGCCGCCGCCGAGGACGGCAAGCGCGACGCATGGATCGCCGCGCGGGCCTGTGCGCGCGAGACGCCGGTGCCGGTCACCGGGGCCGAGAACTGGGGCCTCGGCCGCAGCAATGCCCGCCACGCCGATGGCGCCGGCATCCGCCGCGAGGACGTGGACCGGCTGGAACTCCTGTGGTCGGTCGCGCTTCCCGCCGTCACCACGATGCGCTCGCAGCCGGTCGTCGCGGGCGACACCGTGTTCCTCGGCAGCAAGGGCTCGCACCTGCTCGCGCTCGACCGCGACAGCGGCTGCGTGCGCTGGGCCTTCCCGACCGATGCGCCGGTCCACTCCGCGCTCACCCTCGGGCGCACCCCCGACGGCGTGGCCACGCTGTTCTTCGCCGACGAGATGGCGACCGTGTACGCGGTGGATGCCACGACCGGCCGGCTGCGCTGGCGCGAGCGCCTGAAGTGGTTCCCGACCTCGATCGTGAGCGGACCGATCACATACCACGACGGCCGGCTCTACGTTCCGATGTCGTCGTTCGAGGTGGCCGCCGCCGGACTGCCGACGCACGAGTGCTGCCGCACGCACGGCGGCATCGCCGCGCTCGACGCCACGACGGGCGCCGCCGTGTGGCGCTTCGACACGACGCCGCACGCGGTGAAGACGACCGTCAACCGCGACGGCGTGCAGATGTGGGGCCCGAGCGGCGCCGTGGTCTGGAACGCGCCGACGATCGACGCGAAGCGCGGCGCCATCTACTTCGGCACCGGCCAGAATTCCTCGTCGCCGGCCACCGGCACCAGCGACTCGATCATCGCGCTGGACCTGAAGACCGGGGCGCAGCGCTGGTTGTTCCAGGCGCTGGCGGACGACGCGTGGAACGCCGCCTGCCTCAGCGGCGGCGCGAGTTGCCCCAAGGAGAACGGACCGGACTTCGATTTCGGCGCCTCGGTCATCCTCGTCGAACGCACGCAGGGGGACCTGCTGCTCGCCGGCCAGAAGTCCGGCGAGGTGTTCGCGCTCGATCCCGACCGCAACGGTGCGGTGGTCTGGCGCCGGCGCGTCGGCTCGGGCAGCTCCAACGGCGGCGTGCACCACGGCATGGCGACCGACGGCCGGCGCGTCTACGTGCCGGTCGCCGACCCGGAACGCAAGGTCGCGGGCTACGTGCCGAAGCCCGGCGTCTACGCGCTGGCCGTGGACGACGGCGAGTTGCTGTGGTCGCACCCCGTGCAGCGCGGCTGCACCTTCGACCCCAAGGACGCGCCGCTGGTGGGCCTCGCCGAGATGGCCAAGGGCAAGTCGGAACGATCCCCCTGGCCCGAGTGCAGCTACTACTACGGCCACTCCGCGGCCGCGGTGATCGCCGACGGCGTCGTCTACGCCGGCGCGCTCGACGGCAAGCTGCGGCTGCTGGATGCCGACACCGGCCGGGAGCTGCGCGTCATCGACACGCAGCGCGCCTACGCGGCGAGCAACGGCGTGGAGGGCCACGGCGGCGCGATCGACGTGGGCGGCGCGATCGTCAGCGGCGGGCAGCTGTTCGTGCTGTCGGGCTACGGCATGTTCGGCCAGATGCCGGGGAACATGCTGCTGGTCTACGGGCTCAAGGCCCGGCGGTAGCCGGGTGCCCTGAAACTTCTGGCGGTGGCGAGGGGCGCGCTCTAGCATGCCCTCCCCGATGAACCGAGGACCCGCAATGCGCCCGTTGCCTGTCGTGCTGGCCCTGTCGCTGCTCGCGTCATCCGCAGTCCATTCCGCCACGGCGAACGACCCCTGGCACGCGAAGGCCCGGGAGATGCTCGAGCACGCGGTCAACATTCCGACGGTGCTCGGACGCGATCGTGTCCCGGAACTCGCCGCCTATCTCGCCGACCAGTACCGCGCCGCCGGCATCCCCGATGCCGACATCCGCATCATGCCCTACGACAAGACGGCGGCGCTCATCGTCCGCTGGCGTGCGGACGGCGAGCCCAGTGCCAGGCCCATCATGGTGATGGCGCACATGGATGTCGTCGAGGCGAAGCGCGAGGACTGGTCCGAGAGCGACCCGTTCGTGTTCACCGAGAGGGACGGATACTTCTACGGGCGCGGCACGACCGACATCAAGCAGGGCATCGTCGCCACCACCACCGCGATCCTCGAGCTGAAGGCCGCGGGCTTCAAGCCCAGGCGCGACATCATCGTCTTCTACACCGGGGACGAGGAGACCACCGGCATCGGCGCCGAGAAGGGCGCCACCGAATGGAAGGCACTGCTGGATGCCGAGTACGGCCTGAATGCCGACGGCGGCGGCGGCGGATTCACGCCGGATGGCAAGCCGATCGGCTTCGCGCTCCAGTCCGCCGAGAAGACTTTTGCCGACTACACGTTCACGGTGCGCAACCGAGGGGGGCACTCCTCGAAGCCGCGTCCGGACAACGCCATCTACCAGCTCGCCAATGCGCTGCGACGGCTGGAGACCTACCGCTTCGAGCCATCGCTCAACGAGACGACGCGCGCCTATTTCAGCGTGCGCGAGCAGAGCGAGCCCGGCCCGCTGGGTGATGCGATGCGCGCGTGGCTGGCGAATCCGGCGGACGGCAAGGCGGCCGACGTCATCGAAGCGGACGAGGCCGAGGTCGGGCTGACGCGCACGCGCTGCGTCGCGACGCGCCTCTCCGCCGGGCATGCCGACAACGCGCTGCCCCAGCTGGCCACGGCGCTGATCAACTGCCGGATCATGCCCGGCGTCGATCCCGAGCAGATCCGGGCGGAACTGGAAAAGCTGGTTGCCGATCCCGGCGTGGTCGTGACGCGCAACGACGACTACGTGGCTTCGCTGGCTTCACCGCTGCGTGCCGACGTCGTCGCCGCCTACACGCGCGCCGTCCACGCGCTGCATCCCGGCGCGCCGATCATGCCCGAGATGAGCACCGGTGCGAGCGATGCGCGGCCGTTCCGCGTGGCCGGAATCCCGATCTACGGCGTCGATGGATCGTGGGGGATCGTGCCCGTCGACTACCGGGCCCACGGGCGCGACGAGCGACTTCCGGTCAAGGCGCTCGGCGACGACGTGGATCACTGGGTGATGCTGCTGAAGACCCTGGCAGGCGAATAGCCGGGGATTGGCAACGGCGTCGCGGCCGCACCCTCAGGGTCGCTGCACCCGGATCAGCGTCGACTGCCCGTCCTCGACGTGCCAGCCGGGGAAATGCGCGATCGCGGTCCAGGCGGTGCCGTCGGGCTCGAACTCGACGTCGCGGGTGAAGGTCACGCGGCGCGGCATCGGGATCTGCTGCCAGGTCTCGCTCGCGATGTCGAAGGTGTAGAGCGAGTCGCTCTGGTTGCCGTTCACCCACACGATGCCGCGCGGGCGGTCCACGTTGAGCGCGTACGGCGTGTCGCCGCCCTTCGGGCTCAGCGGCAGGTCGAAGCGCGTGAACTGCGACGTCGCGGGATCGAAGCGCACGATCGCCGACTCCGGGAATGCCGTGATCCAGAGCTTGCCTTCGGCGTCGGCGCGCAGCCGGCGCGGGCCCTTGAAGGGCGTCGCGAACATCGCGATCTTGCCGGTGTCGGGATCGATCGAGCCGATCTCGTCGGTGTGCAGGCGGGCGAACCAGACCTTGCCGTCGGGCGTGATGTCGATGCCGTAGGGCAGCGGCGTGCCCGTGGCCTGCCGGTCCACCGGCAGCCAGTTGGCGAGCGGCACGCCCCAGCTCATCAGCTTGAAGATGACGCCGATCAGCCGGACGTTGAGCCACTCGCGCAGGCCGCGGGTGGGCAGGTCGTACAGCGTGAAGCGCTTCGTCTGCCGGTCGAACATGGCGACCTGGTTCGACAGCGCGACCGTGAACCACACGCGGTCCTTCTGGTCGACGCGGATGGTGTGCGGGTAGAAGCCCCCGTCCATCTCGTGCAGCGTGAAGGCCTTGGTCTCGCGGGTCGAACTCGACCAGGCGGCGCTGGGCGCTGGGCGTGATGAAGATGTGGCCGTCGACGCGCGACTCGGCCAGCGAGTGCGCGTTCGAGGTGCTGTCGTGCTTGGGGAAGTCCCGCAGCCGCCCGGCGAGCAGGCCGCCGTTTTTCTCGCCCTTGCGGTGCGGGATCTTGTAGACGGTGACCCGGTTGGTGCGGGGGTCGACCTCGTACAGCCGGTCCTGGATGTTGTCGGCGACGTAGGCGAGGCCGTTGGCCGCGTACAGCATGTCGTGGACCTGGCTGAAGATGTCGCCGAGCGGCCACTCGGTGATCGTGGTGCCGGCGAGCGCGGGGCTCCAGGGCGCGGGGTCCGGGACCAGCGCCGGGTTCTCGCGCAGCCGGCGATAGCCGGCGGACAGGCGCGCGGGCAGCGCCCGCTGGTCCGCGCTCGACAGCCGCGAGCCGTAGCGCATCATGCGGTGGATGATCGCGCTCCATTCCTCGGGCGTGCGCTCCATGCGGATGAAACTGTTGCCCTGCTGGTGGCAGAACGCGCACTGCAGCTGGAAGTGCAGCTTGGTGTCGCGGTCGCCGAGGTCGAGGGCGCCGAGCCAGGAACTCGCGGGCCTGGCCTCCGCGAGCTTCACGGGGTCGGTCTCGGGCTGCAGGGTCACGTGCGAGCGCGCGCGGCTCGAGCGGCGGCTTGATCGCGAGATCCTGGTAGCCGGGCTTGCGCACCAGGTACTCCATCGGCTCGCTGCGGTCGGCGAACTCGACGCGGCCCGACGGCGTCGCTGAAGCGGGTGATCTCCGGTACCACCGTGCGCGCCACGCCGGGCGCCTGGTAGCCGTCGTCCGACGTGTCGAGGCCGGGGCCGTCGGCCCGGCGCTCGCGCACCATCACGGTGGCCAGCGGCTGGCCGGACGGATCGTTCACCGTCAGCACGGTCGCGACCGACGGCGCGCTCGCGGCACATCAGCAACGCGGCGACGGCGATCGACCAGCGGCTCTTCTGGAATCGGGCCATGCTCTCCCCTCGCGGATCTCGTTGTCGTGCTCGCTCGCGTCAGTCCGCGGGCAGGCGGTAGATGTTGCGGTCATTGCGCGCGGCATACAACGCCGGCAGGAAGTGCGGCAGCAGGCCGACCTCCTCGACCTGGTGGCGTTGCCACTCGCGCAGCATCCCGTCGCTGAAGACGTGGCGGCGCAGCAGCGCGTTGACCGCCGGGCCGAGCAGCGGCCAGTCGACACCGATGACGGTGTCCACCGTGTAGCGCGCACCCTGCGGCGCGGCGCTCCACTCGTGGCGGATCTCGCCGAAGGTCACGCCCGCGAGCAGTCGGCCGGGTGACGAACCGCCGCGACGACAGCTCGACGACGCGCGCGGCGCCCTCGCTGTCGTACGGACCGAACCACTCGTAGCGCGCCACGATCCCGCCAGCCCCGACGCCCGGCTTGCCGTCCGCCGCCGGCGCCTCGATCCAGATGCGCCCATGCTCGGTGGGATGGAACAGGTGGTACATCGGGCGCACGGCGCCGTCGAACTCGACCTTGCTGATCGGCAGCACGCGGTACCACCACGCCAGCATCTCGGGCGTCACGCCGGACAGCGGCCGGTGCTCGATCGTGAGGTGGATGCGTCCGTCGGGCAGGATCTCATGCGCCGTCACGGCCTCGCTCGCGACGGGCAGCGGCCACGGCAGGCGGCGCGGGGCATCGTGCCGCGGGTTCACGGGCAGCGCGAAGGCGATCAGGTAGTCGCCGGTGCCGCGGCCGAACATGGCGTGACCGCCGGCGTTCAGCAGCACGTACTGGCGGCCATCGAGCGTGTAGCTCATGGGCGTCGCGGTCGCGTCCACTGGCAGCGTGTGGGTCCAGAGCCGGCGTCCGTCGCGCACGTCGAACGCGCGGAACTGCCGGTCCATGGTCGCGGCGATGAAGAACACGCCGCCGTCGGTGACGAGCCCGCCGCCGAGGTTCGGCGTGCCCCAGTCGATGTGCCAGGGCAGCGGGAAGGGCCCCATCTCGTGCACCGATCCGAGCGGCACGTCCCAGGCGATGCGCCCCCGGGCGAGATCGACCGCCACGAGGCGGCCCCACGGCGGCCGCGTGCAGGGGATGCCGAGCGGCGACAGCAGCGGACCGACCGCCAGCGTGTACGGCGTGCCCTGCATGGTGACGAACATCGTCTTCTGGCCGGCGACCGGGTGGTCCTGCCGGGTCGCGCCCGCGCTGCCGCGGATCAACTGCGCGACGAACGGCGCGGCGTTGACGTTGACGATCAGCAGCTGCCGTTGCGGCGAGTACGCGCCGCCGCCCCAGTTGGCGCCGCCGAGGCTGCCGGGGAACAGCAGCGTCGGCCGCTCGGCGAGCGGCGTGAAGATGCCCTCGTTGTGCAGGGCGGCGATCGCGTCGCGACAGCGGCCGCGATCCCAGAACGTGAGACCCCAGGCGTCGGCCGCCGCGACCCGCGTGGGCAGCAGCGGCGGCGGTTCGCGTCGGGAACGGCTGCGTCGGCCACGCCTGCTCGCCGGGAATGGTGCTCGCGGGCACCGCGCGCTCCTGCACCGGGAACAGCGGCGTGCCGTCGCGCCGGTCGAGCACGAACACGAAGCCCTGCTTGCTCACCTGCGCCAGCGCCGGCACGCGGCGGCCGTCGGGCGCGCGCCAGTCGAACAGCACCGGCTGGGCCGGCGTGTCGTAGTCCCACAGATCGTGGTGGACGAGCTGGAAGGCCCAGGCGACCTCGCCGGTCGACAGGCGCAGCGCGACCACGGAGTTGGCGTAGCCATTGCGTCCCGGGCGCAGCGCACCGTAGTAGTCGGGCGACGGCGCACCGGTCGGGACGAACACGAGGTCGCGCGCGGCATCGACCGCCAGCGGGGCCCAGGCGTTCGCCGCGCCCGTCCCGGTGATGCCCGCCAGCGGATCGAAGCTCCAGCGCGGCGCGCCGGTCGCGGCGTCGTACGCGGCGACGATGCCGCGCGGCGCCTCGGCGTACGCGAAGTCGATCACCGACGAGCCCACCACCACCACGCCGTTGCCCACCGCCGGCGGCGAACTCGCGCCGACTTCCTCGAGACCGTAGCGATCGTGCTCGGCGAGCGTCACCACGCCGTCCGCGCCGAAGCCGGCGCAGCGCCGACCGTCGCGCGCGTCGAGGGCGATCAGACGGCGGTCGCCGGTGACGGTGTAGATGCGATGCCGGCACGCGCCCTGCGTGTCGGCTTGCGGCACCTCTGCGTACGCGACGCCGCGGCAGCGATACGGCCGCTCGCTGGTGCGCCGCACCTGCGGGTCGTAGGACCACCGCTCGCGGCCGGTCCGCGGGTCGAGCGCGATGACGCGGTTGAACGGCGTGCAGTAGACGAGGTGCCCGCCCGCCTCGGGCGGCAGCAGCACCGGCGTGGATTGCGCCGACACGTTCGAGGGCGGACCGGCGGCCGCGGCCATGTCGCCGTTGCGGTGGATCCACGCCGGTTCGAGTCGCGCCACGTTCTCGGGCGTGACCTGCGTCGCCGGGCTGTGGTGCCAGCCGAGCGGATCGGCGGCGGCGAGCGCAGGCGCCGAGGCGCAGGCGAGCAGCAGCAGCGGCACGCCGCGCGCAGCGGCGCTCACGCCGCCGGCAGGACGCCTTGCAGGGCCGGACCGTCGATTGCATGCGCGCGAGTCTGCCCCGCAACCGACGGGCCGGCCAGCCGGGCCTGTCGCGGCACGGCTAGCGTGCCGCCGCAGCGGACGGCTTCGCTCCCCTGCCCCGGCGCGCCATCAGATCCAGTGGCTCGAGCCCGATGTGCGTCGTGCCATCGCGGTACGGCGTCTTGAGCGCATGGCGGACCTGGCCCGAGACGCTCGGCGCCAGACGCTCCGTGGCCACGGGCGGGCGACTGACGTTGCGGCAACCACTACTGCTGCGCAGATATCGACGACCCCGAGGACATCGACGCCTTCGCTGGCAGGTACGGTCATGCGCTGAGCTGGCCGCCGGGCGTGGCCGCCTGCGGCCTGCGATCGCCTGGGCGGCTCCGTCGCAGGCGCCTGCAGCGCGTGGGCGGCAATGCACTTGCGGCCACTACGCTTGTTCGCACCGCAGGCCGGGGGCAGCATGTGAACGAGGATTCAGCGTTGTTGCGTCAGGCGGACGAAGTCGTTACGCGGACTGCTGCCGAAATGCAGAGCCCCGGGCGCGCCTGAGGCGGAATTCCCCCCGCCCCATCCCGACACCCCACGCCTGCGACTCCGACCGCTCGGCACCGAGCGATGGAGGAGTGCGCCATGGCGACGAGCAGGAAGCCCAACATTCTCGTGATCTGGGGCGATGACATCGGTATCTGGAACGTCTCGTGCTACCACCGAGGCCTCTTGGGTAACCGGACGCCCAACATCGACCGCATCGCGGCGGAGGGCGCGATCTTCACGGACTGCTACGGGCAGCAGAGCTGCACGGCTGGGCGCGCCGCGTTCATCACGGGTCAGCACCCGTTCCGCACCGGCCTGCTGAAGGTCGGCCTGCCGGGCGCCGAGCTCGGCCTGCGGCCGGAGGACCCGACCATCGCCGACCTGCTGAAGAACCACGGCTACATGACCGGCCAGTTCGGCAAGAACCACCTCGGCGACCGCAACGAGTACCTGCCGACGGTGCACGGGTTCGACGAGTTCTTCGGCAACCTCTACCACCTCAACGCCGAGGAGGAGCCGGAGGACCCGCAGTACCCGAAGGACCCGAAGTTCAAGCAGCGCTTCGGCCCGCGCGGTGCGCTGCGCTGCAAGGCCACCGACCACGACGACCCGACCGTCGATCCGCGCTTCGGCCGGGTCGGCAAGCAGACCATCGAGGACACCGGCCCGATCACGCGCAAGCGCATGGAGACCGTGGACGAGGAGTTCCTCGCCGGCTCGCTCGACTTCATGGAGCGCGCAGTCAAGGCAGGCAAGCCGTTCTTCATCTGGCACAACTCGACGCGCATGCACTGCTGGACGCGGCTGAGCCCGAAGTACGAGAACAGCACCGGCTACGGCCTGTACGCCGACGGCATGAAGCAGCTCGACGACAATGTCGGCGCGCTGCTCGCCAGGCTCGACGAACTCGGCGTCACCGAAAACACGATCGTGGTGTTCTCGACCGACAACGGCGCCGAGAAGTTCACCTGGCCCGACGGCGGCGAGTCGCCGTTCCGCGGCGAGAAGGGCGGCACCTGGGAAGGCGGCTTGCGCGTCCCGTCCGTGGTCCGCTGGCCCGGCGTCGCCAAGCCCGGGACGGTCATCAACGGACTGTTCTCGCTCGAGGACTGGGCGGTCACGCTGCTGGCCGCGGCCGGGGAGCCGGACGTGAAGGAGAAACTCAAGAAGGGTCACGTCGCCAACGGCAAGACCTTCAAGGTTCACCTCGACGGCTACGACCAGCGCGAGCTGCTCGCGGGCAAGGAGCCCGGGCAGCGCCAGGAGATCTTCTACTTCGACGACAGCGGCAACCTCAACGCCGTGCGCGTGCGCGACTGGAAGGCCACGTTTGCGCTCCCGGGCGACTGGCTGTACGGAGGCCCGCCGCTGCCGCTGGCGTTCCCGCGGATCACCAACCTGCGCATGGATCCGTTCGAGGCCCACGTCGACTTCTCCGAGTCGCCGATGGCCATGCGCTGGGTCGCGGACAAGATGTGGGCATTCGTGCCCATGCAGGCGCTGGTCGGGCATTTCCTGCAGACGTTCCAGGAGTTCCCGCAGCGGCAGAAGTCGGCGAGCTTCAACATCGACCAGGTGATGCGACAGCTCGCGGAGGGCGCGGGCGCCGGCAAGTGACCGCGTGGCGCGGGTCGCGGCTCGTCCCCGGATCGCGAGATGGAGCGCGCGGCAGCTGAAGGGAGGACTGCATGAACCAGTCGGAAGCCGGGCGTGTGACCTCGAAGTCCGAGTCCGATCGCATCTCGGTCGAACTCTCCTCGCGGCGCACCGGCATGTCGTTCCAGCGCACCCGC
The DNA here is from genome assembly GCA_963707145.1 of uncultured Gammaproteobacteria bacterium. Taxonomy (GTDB): domain Bacteria; phylum Pseudomonadota; class Gammaproteobacteria; order Steroidobacterales; family Steroidobacteraceae; genus RPQJ01. Next base: position 997,568 of record CAVPOQ010000008.1, on the reverse strand, counting down.
ATGAGCGCGGACCGTACGCTGATGTCCGTGATACGCACGTCGCTGTCCCTGATCAGCTTCGGGTTCACGATCTTCCAGGTGTTCACGAAGGCCCACGAGGCCGAGATCATCAGGAGCAGCTTCGCAGCGCGCAATTTCGGTCAGGCGCTGGTGCTGCTCGGCACGCTGATGCTCGGCCTCGGCATCGTCTACCACGTGCAGTTCATGGCCGGGCTGCGACGCGAGCGGGCTCAGATGAAGTCGGACGGGCTGATCCACGGCGAGAGCGCATTCCCGGTCTCGCTGACGCTGGTCACCGCCGTCGCGCTGCTCGCGATCGGGCTGTTCGCGCTCGCGAGCACGGTGTTCGGCGTCGGGCCGTTCCGCTGAGCCGGGCGTGTCGATCTCGATGCCGAAGACACGCTTCAGCCGCCGGGGCCTTCCTGTCGGCCCCCAACGAAAAAGGCCCGGGAGTCGCCTCCCGGGCCCTTCTCGTCAGCGGACGGTAAGGTCGTCTCGACCTTACATGCCCATGTCGCCCATGCCGCCCATGTCCGGCATGCCGCCGTGCTTGTGCTCGTCGTCCTTCGGGGACTCGGCGACCATCACCTCGGTCGTGAGCAGCAGGCCCGCCACCGAGGCGGCGTTCTGCAGCGCCAGACGCGTGACCTTGGTCGGGTCGAGGATGCCCATCTCGAGCATGTCCCCGTACTCGCCCGTGGCGGCGTTGTAGCCGTAGGTGCCCTTGCCCTTCTTGACGTCGGCCAGCACGACCGCGGCGTCCTCGCCCGCGTTCGCGACGATCTGGCGCAGCGGCTCCTCGATCGAGCGCGACAGGATCTTGATGCCGATGGCCTGGTCCTCGTTGACCGCCTCGAGCTTCTCGAGCGCCCGCTGCGCGCGGATCAGCGCCACGCCGCCGCCCGGCACCACGCCTTCCTCGACGGCCGCACGGGTCGCGTGCAGCGCGTCCTCGACGCGGGCCTTCTTCTCCTTCATCTCGATCTCGGTGGCCGCGCCGACCTTGATCACCGCAACGCCGCCGGCGAGCTTCGCCATGCGCTCCTGCAGCTTCTCCTTGTCGTAGTCGGAGGTGGCCTCCTCGATCTGCTGCTTGATCTGGGCGATGCGGCCCTTGATCTCCGCAGCCTTGCCGTGGCCGTCGATCACCGTGGTGTTCTCCTTCTCCACGACGATCTTCTTCGCCTGGCCGAGGTCGGCCAGCGTGGCCTTCTCGAGCGACAGGCCGACTTCCTCGGCGATCACGGTGCCGCCGGTCAGGACCGCGATGTCCTGCAGCATGGCCTTGCGGCGATCACCGAAGCCCGGCGCCTTCACGGCCGCGACCTTGACGATGCCGCGGATGGTGTTGACCACCAGCGTCGCGAGCGCCTCGCCCTCGACGTCCTCGGCCACCACGAGCAGCGGGCGGCCGGCCTTGGCGATGCCCTCGAGCAGCGGCAGCATCTCGCGGACGTTCGAGACCTTCTTGTCGTACAGCAGGACGTACGGGTTCTCGAGCTCGGCCGACTGGCTGGTCTGGTTGTTGATGAAGTACGGCGAGAGGTAGCCGCGGTCGAACTGCATGCCCTCGACGACGTCGAGCTCGTTCTGCAGGCTGGTGCCTTCCTCGACCGTGATCACGCCTTCCTTGCCGACCTTCTCCATCGCGTCGGCGATCGTCTTGCCGATCGACTCGTCGCTGTTGGCGGAGATGGTGCCGACCTGGGCGATCGCCTTCTGGTCCTTGCAGGGCTTCGAGAGCTTCTTCAGCTCCTCGGTGCACGTCTCGACGGCCTTGTCGATGCCGCGCTTGATGTCCATCGGGTTGGCGCCGGCGGCGACGGCCTTGAGGCCCTCGCGCACGATCGCCTGGGCGAGCACGGTGGCGGTCGTCGTGCCGTCGCCGGCCTCGTCGGAGGTGTTGGAAGCGACTTCCTTCACCATCTGCGCGCCCATGTTCTCGAACTTGTCCTTGAGCTCGATTTCCTTCGCCACGCTCACGCCGTCCTTGGTGACGGTCGGGGCGCCGAAGCTCTTCTCGAGCACCGCGTTGCGGCCCTTGGGACCGAGGGTCACCTTGACCGCATTCGCGAGGATGTTGACGCCGCGGAGCATCCGCGCGCGGGCGTCATCGCTGAAACGTACGTCTTTCGCTGCCATTGCAGTGTTCTCCGGAATTCGTTGGTTGGTTACGGGCGGGCGCTTACTTCTCGAGCACCGCCATCACGTCTTCTTCACGCATGACGAGGTACTCCTCGCCATCGACCTTCACCTCGGTACCGCTGTACTTGCCGAAGAGGATGTGGTCGCCGACCTTGACGTCGAGCGGACGAACCGTGCCGTTTTCGAGGATCTTGCCCTTGCCCACGGCAATGACCTTGCCGCGAATCGGCTTCTCGGCCGCCGTGTCGGGAATGACGATGCCGCCGGGGGACTTGGTCTCGGCGTCGAGCCGCTGGATGATCACGCGGTCGTGAAGCGGACGAATCTTCAATTTGTCAGCCATTGCTGCAAACTCCATGGGTCTGTTCAGCGATTTAGGGGGATGAAGGGACAAGTGTGTTAGCACTCACCCCACACGGCTGCTAATAATAGGGGTCCCGGACCCGAATTCAAGTCCCGTCGGCGATTCCCGGTCGAGTGCGGCTGTATCGCCGCGGCGGCCCCTCCTCGAGCGTGGATCGTGCAACTGCATGATTCAGCAGCAAATTTTTGCAAAAAGGTGCCGCCCCCAGGACGCCACGACCAGCGGGCGCCCTGGGCGCGACCCGCTCTTAGTTCATGCCTGCGATGTGCCGGAGTTCATCGCGCTGGCCGTTGCAGACGGGCATGATGCCGACCTCCAATGGGTCGCCGACCCCGGCCCGGACTCGGTGAACATGCACCAGACAGCGCTGACGATTGCCCGCCGGCTTGCCGCGACGCTCCTGCTCCTGCCCGGCCTGCTCGGAGGCGGCGCGACACGCGCGGCCGACGATTTCCTGCCTCCGAAGCTCGCCTTCAAGCCGACGGTCACGGTCGCAGACGGAAAGCTCTCCGTCCGCTACGAGATCGCCCCGGGCTACTACCTCTACCGCGACCGGCTCGGTTTCGAGTCGGCCACGCCGGGCGTCACCGTCGGGGCCGCCAGCCTGCCCGTCGGCGAGGACCACGAGGACGACTACTTCGGCAAGCAGGTCATCTACCGAGGCGACATCGCGATCGGCGTCGAACTCGGGTTCGACGGCCCGCCGCGGGACTTCGACGTCAAACTCAAGCTGCAGGGCTGCGCCGATGCCGGCCTGTGCTATCCGCCGCAGACCTGGGTGACCCGGGTCGCAGCGACGGCCACGCCGGCGACCCCGCCGGCGACCCCGCCGGCAGGGCCAGGCTCGGCGGCGCCCGCCGACGGCCGCAAGTTCAGCCTCGGCCGCCTGCTGGGCGGCGGAGCAAAGTCGGAAGGCGATTTCCTGCCGGTGGACCAGGCCTTCGTGCTCTCGGCCTCGAGTCCGAGCCCCGACCTGGTGCTGCTGCGCTTCGACATCGCCGACGACTACTACCTGTATCGCGACAAGACCAAGGTCGTGGCGCTGACGCAGGACGCCCAGCTCGGTGACCCGCGGCTGCCGCGCGGCGAGGTCGAACACGACGACTACTTCGGCGAACAGGTGATCTATCGCCGCGAACTGATCGTAGAAGTGCCGATCGCTGCCGCCGCGGGCGCGCGTACGGTGCCGCTCGAGGTCAGCTTCCAGGGCTGCGCGGACGCCGGGCTCTGCTATCCGCCGACGAAGAAGCAGCTGACGGTCACTCTCGCGCCGGCCTCCGCGCCCGGGGCGGCCTCAACCGGCGCCGGCGGCCTGCGACCCGTGCCGGCGCAGTCGGAGACTGACGCGCTCGCCGAGAGGATCCGCAGCGGCAACCTGCTCGCGGTGCTCGCGACCTTCTTCGGCGCGGGCCTGCTGCTCGCCTTCACGCCCTGCGTGCTGCCGATGATCCCGATCCTCTCGGGCATCATCGTCGGCGCCGGGCGCGGCCAGCCCGTCTCGCGCGGTCGCGCCTTCTCGCTCTCGCTCGCCTACGTGCTCGGCATGGCGCTCACCTACACGGTGGCGGGCGCGGCGTTCGCCGCGGTCGGCCAGCAGGCGCAGGCCTTCTTCCAGAAGCCGTGGATCCTCGTGGTGTTCGCCGGGCTGTTCGTGCTGCTGGCGCTGGCGATGTTCGGGACGTTCAGCTTGCAGGTGCCAGCGGCGCTGCAGTCGCGGATCAACGAGCTGAGCGGCCGGCAGAAGCAGGGCTCGCTCGTGGGCACGACAGTGATGGGAGCGCTTTCCTCGCTGATCGTCACCGCCTGCGTGGCGCCGCCGCTGGTCGCCGCACTCGCGGTGATCGGCCAGAGTGGCGACGTGCTGCGCGGCGCGGCGGCGCTGTTCTCGCTCAGCCTCGGCATGGGCGCACCGTTGCTGCTGCTCGGCGCATCGGCCGGCAAGCTGCTGCCGAAGGCCGGCGCATGGATGGACACCGTCAAGTCGATCTTCGGCTTGATGTTCCTCGGCGTGGCGATCTGGATGCTGAGCCGGTTGCTGCCCGGGCCGGTCACGCTCGGGCTGTGGGGACTGCTGGCGCTCTTCACCGCGGGTTACCTCGCGATCGTCGCGGCGCGCAACGCCAGCGCAGGCTCGAAACTGGCGTGGCGGGGCGCGGGCGTGCTCGCGGCGATCTACGGCGTGCTGCTGCTCGCTGGCGCGCTGCGCGGCCACGACGACCCGCTGCGGCCGCTGGCGGGCTCGCGCGAAGCGGCGGGCGAGCATCTTGAGTTCCGGCGCATCAAGTCGGAGGCAGACCTCGAGCGCGAACTCGCGGCGGCAGCGGCGTCGGGACGGCCCGTGATGCTCGATTTCTATGCGGACTGGTGCGTGTCCTGCAAGGAGATGGAGCGCTACACCTTCCCGGATCCCGGCGTGCGCGCCGCGCTCGGCAACGCCGTGCTGCTGCAGGCCGACGTCACCGCGAACGACGAGGAGGACCAGGCGCTGCTGCAGCGCTTCGGCATCCTCGGCCCCCCGACCATCGTGTTCTTCGACGCCGCGGGCCGCGAGCAGCCCGGGTACCGGGTGGTGGGCTTCAAGAAGGCCGGTGAATTCCGCAGCCACGTGGCCGCGGCCTTCGGCGGGGCCGGCGCGTGAAGCCGTGGGTGACGGCCGTCGTACTCGTCGCGGCCGTCGCCGCGGGCACGGCCGCGTACCTGCTGCGCAGGGCGCCCGCGCCGGAACCCGCCGGTCCGTTCGCGGAGGCGGCGCCGTCGCAGCTCGCGGAGCGTCTGCCCGATTTCAGGCTGGCCGACCGCGAGGGAACGCTGCGCTCGCTCGCCGACTGGCCCGACAAGGCCCTGATCGTGAATTTCTGGGCGACGTGGTGTGCGCCGTGCCGCCGCGAGATCCCGCTGCTGCAGAAGCTGCAGCGCGAGCACGCCGCGGAAGGATTCCAGGTGATCGGCGTCGCGGTGGACTTCCGCGACAAGGTGCTCGCCTACGCCGACGAGATGAAGATCGACTACCCGCTGCTGATCGGCGAGCAGGAGGCGCTCGACGCGGCATCGGCCTTCGGCATCGAGGCGGTCGGGCTGCCGTTCACCGTGTTCAGCGACCGGCGCGGCCGGATCGTCACCGCCCACCTCGGGGAATTGACCGAGGCAGAGGCTGCGCTCATCCTCGACGCCGTGCGCAAAGTGGACGCGGGCCAGCAGTCGCCGCTGGAGGCCCGCCAGGCCCTCGAGCTGGCGCTGGACGCACTGCCGGAGCCACCCGCCGAGTCGGAGTGACCCCCAAGTCGCACCGATCGCGCCTAACATCGCAAATTTGCGGCCATTGGCGGTAAACTCGCCGGCATCTCCTTGCAAGCGGCCCCAGCGATGGCGCACATCCTGCTGCTCAACGGCCCGAACCTGAACCTGCTCGGCATGCGCGAGCCGGGCATCTACGGGCAGGTCACGCTCGCGCAGATCCACGAGCGCATGACCCAGCTTGCTGCCGAGGCGGGCCACCGCCTCTCCGCCTACCAGAGCAATTCCGAGGCCGAGCTCATCGAGCGCATCCACCAGGCCCCGACCGAACACGTGGCGTACATCATCTTCAATCCCGCCGGGTTCACCCACAGCAGTGTCGCGCTGCGCGATGCGCTGCTCGCGGTGAGGATCCCGTTCGTGGAAGTGCATCTGAGCAACGTCCACGCGCGGGAGCCGTTCCGCCGCCAGTCCTATTTCTCCGACGTCGCGCTGGGCACCATCACTGGCCTCGGCGCGGTCGGCTACGAGCTCGCGCTGCGCGCGGCCGCCCACCATCTCGCCGCCCAGACCGCGCCGCACGGCTGAGGCACACCGGTTCCGGGGGACCGTCCATGGATATCCGCAAGGTCAAGAAGCTGATCGAACTGCTCGAGGAATCGGGCATCTCCGAGATCGAGATCAAGGAAGGCGAGGAATCCGTGCGCATCAGCCGGCATCCGACCGGCACGGTGCACGCGATCGCCGCGCCCGCCTACGCGCCGCTGCCTCCCGCGGCCGGGCCCCCGGCCCCCGTTGGAGGCGCGGCGCCCTCGGCGCCGGCTGCGGCCGCGACCACGCCGGAGAACGCCGTCACTGCCCCGATGGTCGGCACCTACTATGCCGCACCGGCTCCGGGCTCCAAGCCGTTCGTCGAGATCGGCAGCGAGGTCAAGCCCGGCGACGTGCTGTGCATCATCGAAGCCATGAAGATGATGAACCAGATCGAATCGGACAAGGCCGGCCGCGTGGTGTCGGCGCTCGTGAACAACGGCGACCCGGTCGAGTTCGGCCAGACGCTGTTCATCATCCAGTAGCGGCCCGACGCGAAGACCGCAGCCATGCTCGACAAGGTCGTCATCGCGAACCGCGGCGAGATCGCGCTGCGCATCCTGCGCGCGTGCCGCGAACTGGGCATCAAGACCGTGGCCGTGCACTCCACGGCGGACCGCAACCTCAAGCACGTGCTGCTCGCCGACGAGACCGTCTGCATCGGCCCCCCGCCCTCGCGCGACAGCTACCTCAACATGCCCGCGATCATCAGCGCGGCGGAGGTGACCGACTCGGTCGCGATCCACCCGGGCTACGGGTTCCTGTCGGAGAACGCGGATTTCGCCGAGCGCGTCGAGAAGAGCGGCTTCACGTTCATCGGCCCGCGCCCCGAGACCATCCGTCTCATGGGCGACAAGGTCTCGGCCATCCAGACGATGAAGAAGGCGGGCGTGCCGTGCGTGCCCGGCTCGGACGGGCCACTCGGCTCGGAGCCGGATGAGATCCTGCGCATCGCTCGCACCATCGGCTACCCGGTCATCATCAAGGCGTCGGGGGGCGGCGGCGGGCGGGGCATGCGCGTGGTGCACAGCGAAGCGACGCTGCTGCACTCGGTCAGCGTGACGCGCGCCGAGGCGCTCGCGGCCTTCGCCAACGACCAGGTCTACATGGAGAAGTTCCTGGAGAAGCCGCGGCACATCGAGTTCCAGGTGCTCGCGGACCACTACGGCAACGTCATCTGCCTCGGCGAGCGCGACTGCTCGATGCAGCGCCGCCACCAGAAGGTGATCGAGGAGGCGCCGGCGCCGGGCCTCACCGCGAAGCAGCGCCGCGCGATGAGTGAGCGCGTCGCGGCGGCCTGCGCCGACATCGGCTATCGCAGCGCCGGCACTCTCGAGTTCCTCTACGAGGACGACGAGTTCTACTTCATCGAGATGAACACGCGCATCCAGGTCGAGCACCCGGTGACGGAGATGATCACCGGGATCGACCTCGTGAAGGCCCAGCTGCGCATCGCCGCCGGCGAGCGCCTGCCGTGGACGCAGGACGACGTGCAGATCCGCGGCCACGCGATCGAGTGCCGCATCAACGCCGAGGACCCGCGCAAGTTCACGCCCTCGCCGGGCCCGGTGAAGCTCTGGCACGCCCCCGGCGGCCCCGGCCTGCGCGTGGACAGCCACCTCTACACCGGCTACGTGGTGCCGCCCCATTACGACTCGCTCATCGCCAAGGTGATCGCTTACGGCGAGGACCGCGACACGGCCATCGCCCGCATGCGAAACGCGCTGAGCGAGATCGTGGTCGAGGGCATCAAGACCAACGTGCCGCTGCACCAGGAGATCTTCCAGCACGCGGCGTTCCGGGCGGGCGGGACGGACATCCACTATCTCGAGCGACGGCTCGGGTTGAAGTAGCCCGCAGCGATTGCGCGTCGCCGCCGGCCTCGCGGCAACCCCATCCGGCGCGGCGGGCAATGCGCGGCCGCGAATCGCTCGGCGCCGAGCGCAACAACCGGAACACGCGCGACCCGACGTGCCACACCTGCAACTCACCCTCGACCTCGGCACGCGCGACCCCTCGCCCTACGAGGACGCGCTGTTCGAACTCGGCGCCGTCTCGGTCACGCTCGAGGACGCCGCGGACGATCCCGTGCTCGAGCCCGCCCCCGGCGCGACACCGCTGTGGCCGACGGTCGTCGTGAAGGCGCTGTTCGATGCCGGCGCCGATCCGGCGGCGATCGCCAGCGCGCTGGCCCGTCGGCTGCCCGGCGGGCCCGCACCCAGCTACCAGACAGTCGCCGACCAGGCCTGGGAGCGCGTCTGGCTCGAGGACTTCCGCCCGATGCGCTTCGGCCACCGGCTCTGGGTCTGCCCTGGCGGCCTGCCGGCGGGCGCGCCCGACGCCGTGCGCATCGAACTCGATCCGGGACTCGCGTTCGGCACCGGCACGCACCCGACCACGGCGCTGTGCCTCGAATGGCTCGACGGCCACGAGCTCGGCGGCCGCGACGTCGTCGATTACGGCTGCGGCTCCGGGATCCTCGCGATCGCCGCGGCCCGACTCGGCGCGTCCCGCGTGCGCGCCGTGGACATCGATCCGCAGGCACTGATCGCGACGCGGGAGAACGCCCTGCGCAACGGCGTTGCCGGGCAAGTGGACATAACGGCCGACGCGCAACTCGAGACCGGCAGCGCCGACGTGCTGCTCGCAAACATCCTCGCCGGCCCGCTGGTCGATCTGGCCCAGCGTTTCGCCGCGGCGCTGCGACCCGGCGGCCTGCTGGCCCTGAGCGGACTGCTGGCGGAGCAGGCCGATGCCGTGACAGCGGCTTATCGCCCGTGGTTTCATATCGAGACGACCACCACACGCGACGGCTGGGTCCTGCTCGGCGGTCGACGCCGGACAGGCTGACAGAGCATAGATACCTCGAGCGGGTCCGATGTACACCCAGTGCCCTGACTGCCAGACGCGGTTTCGCGTGACGGCCGGCGTCCTGCGGGCGGCGCGCGGCACCGTCCGCTGTGGACGCTGCGGCAGCGCGTTCGACGCGCTCGAGCGGCTCTCCGACTCGATGCAGCCGGCGCAGCCGGCGCAGGATCCGCTGCCGCTGCTGATGGCCCCGATTTCGATCCAGCTCGCATCCCTGGTCGAGCCCGCGCGCGAGGAGCCCTCGGCCGAGGCCACCTCGGTTCTGGTCGACGAGAGCCGCGGCACCGAGACCATCACGCTCGAAGGCGAGCGCGTCAGCTTCGAGGCCCAGTCCGAGCCTGAGGAGCCGCCCGCACACGAGCCTGATCCCGACGCCACCGACCACTACGAGATCCTGCGCATCCAGGAGGCGTCCGACTTGGACGAGCGCGCAGCCGAACGCGAGCTCGAGGCGCTCGTGCAGCGCCTGCAGCGTGAGTTCGGACCGGACGACGTGGAACCGGACGGAGAGTTCGACGCCGCCGAGGACACGGCAGAGACACCGGCGCTGATCGAACCGGCGACTCCGGAAGTCGCGGCGGACGAGCCGATGTTCGTCGCAGCCGCCGCGGCCGGGTCCGGCCACTCCGAGCTCGTGCCAGCGCCGGTAGAGCCGGTGGCGGAATCGCATATGGCCGAGCCGCTCGCGCCCGAGCCGACGTCGGCGGTCACCGAGCCGGTGCTGCTGGAGTTCGAGCCAGAGCCGCCTGTCGAGCCAATTGCCGTGCCCGAGCCGCCCCCCGTGGAGCCGGAACGGGTCGCGGCCACCGTCACCCCTGTCGAGGAACTGCCGCTCTCGGCGCGTCGCTGGCGCACGGCCGCCGTCGATGTGGAACCGGAGCCCGAGGCAGCGAGCGGACGCTCGATCTGGGCCACGCTCGCGTGGAGCGCCGGCAGCCTGCTGCTCGCGCTGCTGCTCGCGGCGCAGCTCGCGCATCACTGGCGGGAGCAGCTCGCGCGCGATGCGCGCACAGGGCCGCCACTGCGCATGGCCTACGAACGGCTCGGCCTCGACCTGCCGACGAGCTGGGATCTCGCGGCCATCGAGCTGCGCCAGTGGGGCAACGACGACCGCGACTCCGGTCGCATGGTCGTGCGCGCAAGCCTCACCAATCGCGCCGCATTCGCCCAGCCGAACCCGATCCTGCGGCTGCAGTTCGAGGACCGCTACGGCTCGATGATCGCCGCGCGCGACTTCGAGCCGTCGGACTACCTGCCGGGCGCGGCCCAGGCCTCGCGACTGCTCGCGCCGGGCGGCAGCAGCGAGGCGGAACTGGTGCTCGCCGATCCCGGCCCGGAAGCCGTCGGCTACCGGCTCGACGTCTGCCAGCGCGACCCCGCCGGCCAGCTGCGCTGCGCCCAGGACCCGGGCTGAACCGCATGTCCACTCTCACGATCGGCCGGCACCGACTGGCGGGCCGCGCGCTCCTTGCCCCGATGGCGGGCGTCACCGACCTGCCGTTCAGGCGGCTGTGCCGGCGCATGGGCGCGGCGCTCGCCGCCGGCGAGATGCTCTCCGCCGATCCGCGTCTCTGGGACACGGAGCTGTCGCGCCGGCGACGTGATCATTCCGGCGAGCCCGGCCCGCGCGTCGTGCAGATCGCGGGCGGGGATCCGCAGGCGATGGCCGACGCCGCGCGCCGCAATGCCGATGCGGGCGCCGAGATCATCGACGTCAACATGGGGTGTCCCGCCAAGCGCGTCTGCAACAAGGAGGCGGGCTCGGCGCTGCTGCGCGACGAGTCCCTCGTGGCCGCGATCCTCGAGGCGACGGTGCGGGCCGTGGACGTGCCGGTGACGCTCAAGATCCGCACCGGCTGGGACCCGTCGAACCGCAACGGCACACGGATCGCGCGCATCGCGGAGTCCGCCGGCGTGCAGGCGCTCGCGGTGCACGGTCGCACGCGCGCCTGTCGCTTCGAGGGCGCGGCGGAGTACGCGACCATCGCCGAGATCAAGCAGGCGGTGCGGATTCCGGTGTTCGCCAACGGCGACATCGACTGCGCCGGCAAGGCGGCGCACGTCGTCGCGCTGACCGGCGTCGACGGCGTCATGGTCGGCCGCGCAGCCCAGGGACGACCGTGGATCTTCCGCGAGATCGAGGCCGCGCTCGCCGGCACGGCGGCGCCGGCCGAGCCTTCCGCAGCGGAGCTGCGTGATATCATGCTGGCCCATTTGCGCGACTTGTACGACTTCTACGGCCCCGGGCCCGGAGTCAGAATCGCGCGCAAGCACATTGGCTGGTATTGCCGGGAGCGCCCGCAGGCGCTGGCCTTCCGTCAGTCCGTGATGCAGGTGGAGTCGGCCGAGGCGCAGCTCGCGCGCGTGCGCGAGTACTTCGACCGAACCGGCGCGGAGCACGCCGCCGCCGCCTGAACTCGCGCGCCGGCCGACGGACGAACGAGGTCGGGGTCCATGGCGTCGCGCAAGAAAACACCAGTCCGTCGCGAGGCGAAGCCCGCGGTGATCCACTCCGGCCGCAGCGTGCCGCTGCGCTCGCATGCCGAGCAGGCGCTTGGCAGTTATTTCGCCAGCCTCAATGGCCATGCGCCCGGGCACCTCTACGAGCTGGTGATGCGCGAGGTCGAGGAACCGCTGTTCCGCGCGGCGCTCGAGTACGCCGACGGCAACCAGAGCCGCGCCGCCGAGATCCTGGGCATCAACCGCGGCACGCTGCGCAAGAAGCTCAGGCATTACGGCATTTCCGGCTGACCGGTCACGGGATCCACGATGGGCCAGACAACGATCCGGCGTGCGCTGCTCAGCGTCTCGAACAAGGAGGGGCTGCTCGAGTTCGCACGCGCGTTGCGCAGCCGCGGCGTGACGCTGCTCTCGACCGGCGGCACCGCGGCCCTGCTGCGCGAGGACGGCATCGAGGTCACCGACGTGGCCTCGATCACGGGCTTCCCGGAGATCATGGACGGACGCGTGAAGACGCTGCACCCGAGAATCCACGGCGGACTGCTCGGTCGGCGCGGCACGGACGACGCGGTGATGGCCGAGCACGGCATCGAGGCGATCGACCTCGTCGCGGTCAACCTCTACCCGTTCGCTGCCACGGTCGCGAAGCCGGACTGCACCTTCGAGGACGCCGTCGAGAACATCGACATCGGCGGGCCTGCAATGGTGCGCGCCGCGGCCAAGAACCACGACCGCGTAACCATCGTCGTGGATCCGCTCGACTACGGCACGGTGCTCGCGGAGATCGACCGCGAGGGCGGCGGCGTGCCGGCCGAGACGCGGCTGCGGCTCGCCACCAAGGCCTTCGCGCACACCGCGCAGTACGACGCGGCGGTCGCGTCCTACCTCGGCCGCGCCGGGCGCAACGGAGCCTTGAGCGAGTTCCCCGACCTGCTCGCATTGCAGTTCCGCAAGCGTCTCGACCTGCGCTACGGGGAGAACCCGCACCAGCAGGCAGCGTTCTACGTCGCGACCGACAGCCAGGGCGCCTCGGTCGGCTCGGCCTCGCAGCTGCAGGGCAAGGAGCTCTCCTACAACAACCTCGCCGACGCGGACACCGCGTTCGAGTGCGTACGCCAGTTCGAGGCGCCGGCCTGCGTCATCGTCAAGCACGCCAATCCCTGCGGCGTCGCCGTCGCGGCGAGCCTGCGCGGGGCCTACGACCACGCCTTCCGCACCGATCCCACCTCGGCGTTCGGCGGCATCATCGCCTTCAACCGGCCCCTCGACGGCGAGACGGCACGCACCATCGTCGAGCGGCAGTTCGTCGAGGTGATTGTCGCCCCGGCGGTAGAACCCGAGGCCCGCGAGGCCTGTGCGCGCAAGGAGAACGTGCGCCTGCTGGTGACCGGCGGGCTGGCGCCGAGCAACACGCGCTTCGAGATCCGCAGCTTGAACGGCGGCCTGCTGCTGCAGAGCCGCGACATCGGCGTGGTCAGGCGCGAGCAGCTGCAGGTGGTGACGAAGCGGGCGCCGACAGACGCCGAGCTCGACGACCTGCTGTTCGCATGGACCGTCTGCAAGTACGTGAAGTCGAACGCCATCGTGTTCGCAAAGGACGGCACGACGGTGGGGATCGGTGCGGGGCAGATGAGTCGGGTGGTCTCCACCCGCATCGCGGCGATGAAGGCCCGCGACGAGAACCTCGAGCCGCGCGGCTCCGTGATGGCCTCCGACGCGTTCTTCCCGTTCCGCGACGGCCTCGACGCCGCGGCCGGGCATGGCATCGCGGCCGTGATCCAGCCGGGCGGCTCCAAGCGCGACGCCGAGGTGATCGCCGCCGCCGACGAGCACGGCATCGCCATGGTGTTCACCGGCATGCGCCACTTCAGGCACTGATGAAAGTCCTGGTCATCGGCTCGGGCGGCCGCGAGCACGCGCTCGCGTGGAAGGTCGCGCAGTCGCCGCGCGTGACGGAAGTCCACGTGGCCCCAGGCAACGCGGGCACGGCGCTCGAGCCGCGCGTGCGCAACGTCGGGATCGAGGCCGAGGACCTCGATGGCCTCGTGCGCCATGCACTCGCCGAGCAGGTCGGGCTCACGATCGTCGGCCCGGAGGGCCCGCTGGTGCGCGGCGTGGTCGACGCGTTCGCCGCAGCCGGCCTGCGTTGCTTCGGTCCGGGCCGCGCCGCCGCGCAGCTCGAGGGATCGAAGGCCTTCACCAAGGATTTCCTGAAGCGCCACGGTATCCCGACGGCCGCCTACGGCACCTTCACGCGCAGCGACTTCGATCCGGCCTGGGTGCGCACGCAGCGTGGGCCGCTGGTGGTGAAGGCCGATGGTCTCGCCGCAGGGAAGGGAGTCGTGATCTGCGCCACGCCCGACGAAGCCGTCGACACCGCGCGCGCCATGTTCGACGGCCGCTTCGGCGAGGCCGGCGAGCGGGTAGTGATCGAGGAGTTCCTCGAGGGCGAGGAAGCGAGCTTCATCGCCATGGTGGACGGGACGCACGTGCTGCCGCTCGCCACCTCGCAGGACCACAAGCGCCTGCGCGATCGCGACGAAGGCCCCAACACCGGCGGCATGGGCGCGTACTCGCCCGCGCCGGTGGTGACGCCGGAGATCCACGACCGCGTCATGCGCGAGGTGATGTGGCCCACCGTGCGGGCGCTGGCCGCCGAGGGCACGCCCTACCTGGGATTCCTCTACGCAGGCCTGATGATCGGCGCCGACGGCACGCCGAAGGTGCTCGAGTTCAACTGCCGCTTCGGCGATCCGGAGACGCAGCCGATCCTCGCGCGCATGCGCTCGGACCTCACCGTGCTCTGCGACGCCGCGCTCGACGGCCGCCTCGCCCAGGCACCCATCGAGTGGGATCCGCGTGCCGCAGTCGGCGTGGTGCTGGCGGCGCCGGGCTACCCCGACGCCGTGCGCAAGGGCGACGTGATCCACGGCCTCGATGCCGCCGCGAAACTGCCCGGCAAGGTCTTCCATGCCGGCACGTCCCTGCGCGACGGCGAGGTCGTGACCAACGGCGGTCGCGTGCTGTGCGCAGTCGGCCTCGGCGCGACCGTGCGCGCCGCGCAGTCGCAGGCCTATGCGCTGGTGGATGCGATCGGCTGGGACGGCATGGTCTGCCGGCGGGACATCGGCTACCGGGCGGTGGCACGCGAGGCTTGAGTCCACCGCGGGTCCGCACGATCCAGCCGGGCGCCCGCCGCGGCGCCACCGGACGACGCACGCGACACGGACCTGTACAAGGGAAACTGGGCCGTCGCGCCTGGCGAAACGAGGGGTACGGCGCAGTCGCCCACGGGCCGCACCGGCTTCCCCAAACCGTTTGACGCAGGAGAAACCCCCATGTCGATCTCGATCGCGACGCGGCTGCGCGCCACCCTCCCGTTTGCTGCGATGCTCTCGTGCGTGTTCGCACTCCAGCCCGTCCACGCCTACGACGCGAAGTCGAAGGCCAGCGCGGACATCGTCGACACCGCTGTCGCCGCCGGAAGCTTCAACACGCTGGCCACCGCGCTGAAGGCCGCAGGACTCGTGGATACGCTGAAGGGGACGGGCCCGTTCACGGTGTTTGCGCCGACCGACGAGGCGTTCGCGAAGCTGCCGGCCGGCACCGTGGACTCGCTGCTCAAGCCCGAGAACAAGGCCAAGCTCGCCTCGATCCTGACCTACCACGTTGTGCCCGGCAAGGTGATGGCCGCCGATGTCGTGAAGCTCAAGGAAGCCAAGACCGTGAACGGCCAGATGCTGAGGATCGCGGTTGATGGCAACAAGGTGAAGGTCAACGACGCCAACGTCATCAAGACCGACGTCGGCGCGAGCAACGGCGTGATCCATGTGATCGACACGGTGCTGCTGCCGAAGTGACCGACGTTCGCGGGGATCCGGTGGCAGCATGCCGCCGGGTCCACGCACGCTTCGCGAACCCGATCCTCAGGCCGCGCGAGAGCGGCGCTCGCGTGCCAGCAGGTACAGGCCGGCGGAGATCACGATCGCGCCACCGACGAGCGTCACGCTGCCTGGCAGCACGCCCCAGATCACCAGATCGAGCACCATGCCCCACAGCAGCGCCGTGTATTCGAACGGCGCCACGACCGCGGCAGGCGCGTGACGGAAGGCCTCAGTGATGAAGTGCTGGCCAGTCGCGCCGGTCACGCCGATGCCGATGAACAGCAGCCAGTGCTCGGCCAGCAGCGGAACCCAGGCGGGAATGGCGAGCAGCCCTGCGCACAGGCTCAGCAGCACCGAGAACCAGAACACCATGCTCTCGGTGGTGTCGGTCCGCGACAGAATCCGGATCGAGACCGCGGCCAGCGAATAGGTGGCCACGGCCACGACCGCCGCGAGCGAACCCAGCGACACCAGGCCGCCGCCGCGCGGCGCGATCATCAGCAGCACGCCCCCGAGGCCGACGGCGATCGCCACCCACTGCGGACCGGACACCTTCTCGCCGAGCAGCGGCACCGAGATGGCGGCGAGCACCAGCGGGGCGCACATGAAGATGGAGTACGTCGTGGCGAGCGAGGACTCGCGCACCGCGTAGATGAAGCTGCCGAGCATCAGCACCGAGAGCGCGCCGCGCAGCAGGTGCAGTCGCACGTTGACGGGCTTGAGGCGCGCCATCCGGCCCCGCAACAGCACCGGCAGCAGCACGAACGGCAGCGAGGTCACGCCGCGCAGGAAGGCGACCTGCATGGGACCGTAGTGGCCAGCGAGCAGCTTCAGCTGCGCGTCCATGACGGAGAACACTGCCACCGCAATCAGCATCGCAACGATGCCGCGCAGGTTCTCCGTGGCGTGCATGGCCGGGACTCGCGCGTGGACCGGGCGGCGTGCGACCCACGCCGCCCGGTCCGCTCAGCGCCTCATGGAGTCGAAGAACTCGGCGTTGGTCTTCGTGTCCCGCATCTTGTCGATGAGGAACTCAGCCGCCGCCAGTTCGTCCATCGGGTGCAGCAGTTTGCGCAGGATCCAGATCTTCTGCAGCTCGTCCGGGGAGGTGATGAGCTCCTCGCGGCGGGTGCCCGAGCGGTTGATGTTGAACGCCGGGTAGACGCGCTTCTCGGCAATGCGACGGTCGAGGTGGATCTCGCTGTTGCCGGTGCCCTTGAACTCCTCGTAGATCACGTCGTCCATGCGCGATCCGGTGTCGATCAGCGCCGTGGCAAGGATCGTCAGGCTGCCGCCCTCCTCGATGTTGCGCGCGGCACCGAAGAACCGCTTCGGGCGCTGCAGCGCGTTGGCGTCGACGCCGCCGGTGAGCACCTTGCCCGAGCTCGGCACGACGGTGTTGTAGGCGCGCGCGAGACGCGTGATCGAGTCGAGCAGGATCACCACGTCCTTCTTGTGCTCGACGAGGCGCTTGGCCTTCTCGATCACCATCTCGGCGACCTGCACGTGGCGGCTCGCCGGCTCGTCGAAGGTCGAGGACACCACCTCGCCGCGCACGGTGCGCGTCATCTCGGTGACTTCCTCGGGCCGCTCGTCGATGAGCAGCACGATCAGGTACACCTCGGGGTGATTGGCCGTGATCGAGTTGGCGATGTTCTGCAGCAGCATGGTCTTGCCGGCCTTCGGCGGCGAGACGATCAGTCCGCGCTGTCCCTTACCGAGCGGCGCGATCAGGTCGATCATGCGCGCGGTGAGGTCCTCGGTGCTGCCGGTGCCGCGCTCGAGGCGGAAGCGCCTGGTCGGGTGCAGCGGCGTGAGGTTCTCGAACAGCACCTTGCTGCGCGCGTTCTCGGGCGAGTCGAAGTTGATCTGCCCGACCTTGAGCAGCGCGAAATAGCGCTCGCCGTCCTTGGGCGGACGGATCAGGCCCGAAATCGTGTCGCCGGTGCGCAGGTTGAAGCGGCGGATCTGCGACGGACTGATGTAGATGTCGTCCGGGCCCGACAGGTAGGAGCCCTCGGGCGAGCGCAGGAAGCCGAAGCCGTCCTGCAGGATCTCGAGCACGCCGTCGCCGTAGATGTCCTCGCCGTTCCTCGCGTGCGCCTTGAGGATCGCGAAGATGATGTCCTGCTTGCGCGAGCGGGCCAGGTTCTCCATGCCCATCTGCGTGGCGATCCTGAGCAGTTCCGGGATCGGCTTGTGCTTCAGCTCGCTCAGGTTCATCGAGCGGCGGCTGGCCTCGAGTTCGGCGGGGCTGATGACGTCCAGGTCCTCGCCTTCCACGAAATCGTCCGGCGGCAGTTCGTCCTGCCGCGGGCCGCGATTGCCGTCGGGCTGGCCGCCGCCGCCGCGGCCACGCTTGCCGGGACGGCCGCGATTGGGATTGCCGAGGTAGCCTCTCACAGCTTGCCGTCCAGGAACGCGGTCACGTCCGCCTTGCGCACGGCACCGATCTTCTGGCCCTCGGCCTGGCCGTTCTTGAAGAGGATGAGCGTCGGGATGCCGCGCACGTTGAATTTCATCGGCGTGCGCGGGTTGTCGTCGACGTTCATCTTGGCGACCACGACGCGACCGTCGTAGTCGGCCGCGATCTCGTCGAGGAGCGGCGCGATCATCTTGCAGGGACCGCACCATTCGGCCCAGAAGTCGAGCAGCACCGGTTTGTCGGACTTGAGCACGTCTTGCTCGAAGCTCGAGTCGGTGACGTGGATGATGGACTGGCTCACCAGAGACTACCTCCGCTGGCGTTTTGAGCTGGTTGGATCAGGCGTGGATATCGGGCAGGGCGTGGGCTGCGCGGGTGAACGGGTGACGGCGACGTGCGCGTGAGGCAAACTATTGCGAGTACGGCGGTACCTTGCGCTGCTGGATTCCCGGTGCGCCGGACTGGAGCGTCGGGTCGTTCGGACCCGGCGGGCCGGCTTCACACGATGGCGGGAGCGGTCGGGGACCGCGAATTCCGACGTATTTGACCCCGCTTTTTCCCAATTTGCAAGAGCACACCTCAAGAATCCACCTGATGGCCGACGCACACCTGACCGACCTCTCATTTACGAACCTCCACCTGCCCGAGACCCTCGCGCGCGGCATTGCCGACGCCGGGTTCGAGCGCTGCACACCGATCCAGGCGCAGACCCTGCCGCGCGCACTCGCCGGCTGCGACGTCGCCGGGCAGGCGCAGACTGGCACCGGCAAGACGGCCGCCTTCCTGGTTGCCCTCTACAGCCGGCTGCTGCGCAACGCGCCCGCCCCGACGCGCAAGGTGAACGCGCCGCGCGCGCTGATCATCGCGCCGACCCGCGAGCTGGCCGTGCAGATCCACCACGACGCCGAGCTCCTCGGCCAGTACACGGACCTCAGGCTCGGCCTCGCCTTCGGCGGCGTGGACTACGACAAGCAGCGCCGCGAGCTCGAGGAGGGAGTGGACATCCTGATCGGCACGCCGGGCCGCCTCATCGACTTCTTCAAGCAGCACGTGTTCGAGCTGCGCTCGGTCGAGGTGCTGGTGCTCGACGAGGCCGACCGCATGTTCGACCTCGGCTTCATCGCCGACATCCGCTACGTCATGCGGCGCCTGCCGCCGCCCGACCAGCGGCTGAACCTGCTGTTTTCCGCCACGCTCGCGCAGCGCGTGCTCGAGCTCGCCTACGAGCACATGAACGACCCCGAGCTCGTGCGCATCGAGCCGGACAAGATGACCGTGGACAGCGTGCGGCAGGTGATCTACTTCCCCTCGATGGAGGAGAAGCCCCGGCTGCTGGTTGGGCTGCTGCGCTCGATGGACCCGCACCGCTCGATGATCTTCGTCAACACGCGCCGCGGCGCCGAGGAACTCGAGACCCTGCTGCGCGCCAACGGCCTGAACGCCGAGGCGATCTCCGGGGACGTCCCGCAGAAGAAGCGGTTGCGCCTGCTGCGCGACTTCCACAGCGGCGAGCTCGCGATCCTGATCGGCACGGACGTGGCCTCGCGCGGCCTGCACATCCCGGACGTGAGCCACGTCTTCAACTACGACATGCCGCAGGACCCCGAGGACTACGTCCATCGCATCGGCCGCACGGCGCGCGCCGGCGCCGAGGGCGACGCGATCAGCCTCGGCTGCGAGGACTACGTGCAGTCGCTGCCGGACATCGAGGGCTACATCGGCCGCAGCCTGCCGCGGGCGACGCTGAGCGAGGACCTGCTTGCCGAGATCACGGTGCCGGCCCGGGAACGGCGCCGGTTTGCTGGCGCAGGGACCGCCGGCGGGCGCGGCGGCTTCGGTGGCGGACGCGGCGGCTTCGGTGGCGGGCGCGGCGGACGGGGCGGTGAGCGCCGCGACGGACGACGCAGCGGCCCTCCGCGCGAAGAGCGGCGCGACGGGCGCCCGCCGGAACGCAGCACTGCCCCGCCGGCGCCGCGGCCCCAGCCGGCCGCGCCGGTCGCCAGCACCGCGCCTCCAGCCGACGTGCCGCGTACCGCGGAGGCGACGGGCGCGCCGGCTGCCGGCACCGACGGCACGCCGCGCAAGCGACGCCGCCGTCGGCGCGGCGGCGCAGGACGGTCCGGCAGCGGGGAATCACCGGTTGGTAGTGCGCCCGCAGCCCCTGCCGCACCGTCGTCCGAGGACTGAGGCGAGGCATCGCGCGGCCGTCGGCTGCGCGGTGCTACGGTGCCGGGATCAGCTCCGCGAGCCCACCGATCCCGGTCACGCCCGGCAGCGGTGCGCGCGGCGGCCGCGTGGAGTCCGGCTGCAGCACCTGGTAGACGGCACTCACTCCGGCTCGGCACGCCGCCTCGATCACGGCCGCGCTGTCATCCACGAACAGCGTGGTCGCGGGATCGACGGCGTGACTCGCCGCGAGCCGACTCCAGAAGCCCACCGACTCCTTCGGCACGCCGAACTCGTGCGAGGAGACGAGTTCGTCGAAATGGCGCGACAGGCCCGTGCGCCGCTCCTTCACCGCGAGGCTGATCGGGTGGGCGTTGGTCGTGAGCAGCAGGCGCTTGCCGAGCGCACGGACCGCGTCGAGGAAGTCGGTCGCGCCGGGCAGGTAGCGGATCTGTCCGCTCATCGCGGACTTGAGTGCCGCGATGTCGAAGTCGAGCTCCTCGCTCCAGTGATCGATGCAGTACCACTCGAGCGTGCCGCGCTTGGCGTCGAAGCGCGCGCGCAGCCGCGCGATCGCCTCCTCCGCCGGCACGCCGTGGCGCTCGCCCCAGCGCCGCGGCAGCGCGTCGAGCCAGAACAGGTTGTCGAAGCACAGGTCGAGCACCGTGCCGTCCATGTCGAGGCACACGGTACGGATGGCGTTCCAGTCGGGCGCTGCCACTCGTGGTTCTGCGACGGCCGGCACGTTGCGGCACCCGCGCTGCAGGAAAGGGCCGTTATGATACGCGCCGCGCCCGTCCGCGCCGGAGTCCCCGCATGACCGAAACCACGCCCGCGCGCCCCGCGGACCTGCTGCCCGCCGTGCTCGACGCCGTCGCCGCCGCCAGCACCGCGATCCTCGAGGTGTACGCCGGCGGGCACGACGTCGAGTACAAGGCCGACGAGTCGCCGATCACCCGCGCCGACCGCGCCGCGCACGAGATCCTCGCCGCGCGCCTCGCGCGGATCGCGCCATCCATCCCGGTGCTGTCGGAGGAGGCCGAGGCGGCCCACGACCGTGCCGTGCGCGGCGCGTGGCGGCAGCTGTGGCTGGTGGACCCGCTCGACGGCACGAAGGAGTTCATCAGCCGCAACGGT
This sequence comes from uncultured Gammaproteobacteria bacterium, assembly GCA_963707145.1. Lineage (GTDB taxonomy): Bacteria > Pseudomonadota > Gammaproteobacteria > Steroidobacterales > Steroidobacteraceae > RPQJ01. Next base: position 976,294 of record CAVPOQ010000008.1, on the reverse strand, counting down.
GAGTTCACCGTGAACGTTGCACTGGTGCGCGACCATCGCCCGGTGCTGGGCGTGGTCGCGGCCCCGGCGCTCGGGCTCACCTACTACGCGGCCGAGGGCGCGGGCGCGTTCCGGCGCGAGGACGGCGCCGGGGCCGAACCGATCCACGTGCGTCCGGCGGCCGACCCGCTGGTGGTCGTCGGCAGCCGCTCGCATCGCGGCGACTCCCTGGACGCGGTGCTCGCGAAACTCGGTTCGCACGAGCTGCGCCCGATGGGCAGCGCGCTGAAGTTCTGCCTCGTCGCGGAGGGCTCGGCGGATTTCTACCCGCGGCTCGGGCTCACCTCGGAGTGGGACACGGCCGCGGCCCAGGCCGTGCTCGAACTCGCCGGCGGCGCAGTGACCACGCTCGACGGCGCGCCGCTCCGCTACAACGAGCGGGACACGCTGCTCAACCCGCACTTCATCGCCTTCGGCGACCCGGGCCGCCGCTGGTCGACGCTCTTCTGACGCGTGGAACTCTCCTGGGCGCTGCTGTTCCTGCTGGCGGCGATGCTGGCGACCGCCTGGTTCTGGCACGACAGCCTCGGGGCCCGCGAACGCGCCAACGAGGCTGCGCTCGAGACCTGCCGCAGCACGGGCGCGGCGCTGCTCGACGGCACGGTCGCGTTCCGCCGCCTCGAGCCGGTGCGGGTCAGTGGCGGGCCCCTGCAGCTGCGGCGCACCTACGTCTTCGACTACACGCGCGACGGCGTCAGCCGGCAGCAGGGCTTCGTGGTGCTGACCGGGCACAGGATCGACAGCGTGGGGCTCTGAGCGGCCCTATCCCCTTTTGCGGCCCCCGGGGCTAAGCTACCCGACTCGCACCCGACCGACGCGAGGCCGGTTCACCATGGCGGAAGCGATCGACAACGTCGACACCGAGACGTTCAAGCACGTGCAGCGGCTGCGACTGCTGCGCATCGAGCACCGCGACCTGGACGACGTCATCCACCGGCTGCAGCTCGACCTCTACGTTGACCAGGTACAGCTCAGGCGCCTCAAGAAGCGCAAGCTGCTGCTGAAGGACCAGATCGCGCGGCTCGAGAGCCAGCTGATCCCGGACCTGAACGCCTGAGCCGGATGCAGAAGCCGCTGTACTCGGCCGGCGAACTGCTCGACCGCCTGCTGGAACCCGCTACCCTGCTGCAGCTCGCCTGCATCGCCGGGGCGGTCCTGCTCGGCTGGTGGCTCGCCGGCCTGCTGCGCCCGAGGCTCGCCGATGACGCGCCGCCGGCCGGCCTGCGTGAGCGTGCGCGCGAGGCGGCATGGGTCGCCGCGCCGTTCGCGCTCGCGCTGCTGCTGCTCGCTGCGGCCGCAGGCCTGCTGCACGCCGGCGGCGCCGACACGCGCATCGTCGACCCGGCCGTCCAGCTCGCGGGACTGCTGCTGCTGATCCGCCTCGGCGTCTACCTGCTGCGGGTGTCGCTCGGCGCGCGGGCACGCATCAAGGGCTGGGGCACGACGATCAGCCTCGTCGTGTGGGCATTCCTGGCGCTGCACCTGCTCGGGTGGGGCGAACCGGTCGTCGCGGCGCTCGACGGCATCGGTATCAGCCTCGGCAAGACCCGCATCTCGGTCTGGTCGGTGGCCAAGCTGCTGGTGACGGTCAGCCTGTTCGTGCTGGCGGCGATCTGGGTGTCGCGCTGGCTGGAACGGCGCGTGCTCAAGCTGGACAGCCTGGCGCCGAACATGCGCATCGGGATCGCCAAATTCACGCAGGCGTTCCTCGTCGGCCTGTCGGTGCTGGTGGGCCTCAACGCCGCCGGCCTCGACCTCACCACGCTCAACGTGCTCACCGGCGCGATCGGCATCGGCCTCGGCTTCGGCCTGCAGAGCATCGCGGCCAATTTCGTCAGCGGCTTCGTGCTGCTGATGGATCGCTCGATCAAGCCGGGCGACGTGATCAGCTTCTCCGGCACGACCGGCACGGCCACCGAGGGCTTCGGCTGGGTGGAGGAGCTGCGCGGGCGCTACGTCGTGGTGCGCGACCGCGACGGCGTGGCGACGCTGGTGCCGAACCAGAACCTGATCACCAACTCCGTCGTGAACTGGAGCTACAGCGACCCGCGCGTGCGGCTCAAGCTGCCGGTGCGCGTGAGCTACCGGGACGACCCGGAGCTCGCGATGCGCCTGATGCTCGAGGCCACCGAAGGGCACCCGCGCGTGATCCAGGACCCGGCGCCCGTCGCGCGCCTGATGTCCTTCGGCGACCACGGCATCGAACTCGAGCTGCGCTTCTGGATCCCGGATCCCGCGGCCGGCGTCAACAACGTCCGCTCCGACGTGAACCGCGCGATCTGGCGGCTTTTCAAGGCGCGCGGCATCACCATCCCGGTGGCGCAGCGCGAGGTACGCCTCGAGGTCGTAGACTCGCGCGCCGCCGGTCTCGCGCCCGCGCGCAACGACTGAGCGACGTGGCGGTCGAGATTTCGCACTCGCTGTCGATCCCCGACGAGCTGCTCGAGTTCCGGGCGGTGCGCGCCTCCGGTCCCGGCGGGCAGAACGTCAACAAGGTCTCGAACGCCGTGGAGCTGCGCTTCGACGCCGCGGCGTGGGAGTCGCTGCCGCCCGCGGCGCGCCCGCGCCTCGCACGCCTCGCCGGCCGCCGCATGACCGCCGACGGCCTGATCGTCATCGACGCGCAGCGCTTCCGCTCGCTCGAGCAGAACCGCGCCGACGCGCTCGAGCGCCTCGTCACGATGATCCGCGAGTCGCTGATCGAGCCGAAGCCCCGCCGGCCCACCAGGCCGACGCGCGCCTCGAAGGAACGGCGCCTCGCGGGCAAGACACGCGCCGGCCGCACCAAAAAGCTCCGCAGCCCGCCGCGCGGCGAGGACTAGCACGTCGGGTCGGTTGGCGGCGGGACGCCGCAAGTACGTCCATGTAGGCTCGCGCGCCGCATCCCTGCGGCGCGACGCCCGCCGCCAACCGACCCGACGTGCTAGTCCTCGTCGCGCGGACGTAGCCTGCGTACGGTCGTTTCGCCGGCCGGGGGAGAACTTCCGGCGGGCGTCGCGCGACATGGACGTCGCGCGCGAGCCTACATGGACGTACTTGCGGCGTCCCGCCGGAGGTTCTCCCCCGGCCGGCGAAACCCAGCCCGATGCGGCTCAGCGGTGCACCACCTGCAGGATCGAGTTGCGCACCTGCTCGTTCAGCACCGTCTGCGCATCCGCGACGACGGCCTCGAGCATCTCCGGCTCGAAAGCGAGCTTCTCCTCCTCCGTGAGCGTGAGCACACCACGGACGCGCAGCTGCTCGACGAAGTTGCGGAACAGCGCGCGGTCGAAGAACTCCGGCGAGTTGATCTCGTAGAGCAGCGCCATGCGCTGGGCCATGAGCTCGCACTGCCGCTCGAGCGCCTCCGGCGTGAGCCGGCCGCTGCCCGCCTTCAGCAGCAGCGCCAGCGACAGGTAGTAGCGCTCGAGGATCGGCACCGTTGCCTGCGCGAGCACCGACAGCTGCACGGCCTCGGGCGACTCCGCCGGCGGCCGGCGCCACACGCCGCGATCGGCATCGGCGGCAAGCAGGCCGTGGTTGAACAGGTCCTCGAGCAGCTCGTCGACCACGCCGGGCAGCTCCTCCTCGGTCCAGCGCAGGAAGTACTCGTCGGCCACGTACGGGTAGACGCGGCGCGCGAAGCGGTGCAGATCCTCGCGCCGCACCGAGGCGTTGCTCAGGAACGCGCAGGCGAGCAGCGAGGGCATCAGCAGCAGGTGCAGCGCGTTGTTGCGGAAGTAGCTCGTGAGGATCGAGTGCTCCTCGGTCATGAACACGACGTCGCCGAGCTCGTGCGGACGCCGGCGGAGGATGCCCATCGACATGCCGTAGCGGATCATCGCCGCGCCGTCGACGGCGGTGACCCACACGCGCGGCGAGTACGGCGCCTGGCGCAGCAGCGAGGCATAGAGCTCGAGCTGGCGGGCGAGGTCCGCCTCGCCCATGCTCTGGCGCGGCGTCGCGAGCAGCACCAGGCCGATCAGGTTGATCGGCGACACGCAGGCGGCGGCGTTGATGCGCGTCATGATGCCGCTCGCGAGCTCGCTCACCAGCGCGCCGAGCCACTCGGGGCGGGCGCTCGAGTCCGCCGGCGTGCCATCCCACCCGGGGGAGTGCTTGCGGATCAGCGGATCGAGCGGCAGCGGCTCGCCGAAGCTCACGTACACCTTGCCGAATCGGCTGCGCAGCGCCGGGACGACCTTGAGCAGGCTGAGCACCGACTCCTTTTCCTTGGGCCGTCCCGACAGCTCGCCGATGTAGGTGCGTCCCTCCACCAGCCGCTCGTAGCCGAAGTAGATCGGGACGAATACGACCGGGCGGTTCGGGTCGCGCAGGTAGCTGCGCACGGTCATCGCCAGCATGCCGGTCTTCGGCTGCAGCAGACGCCCGGTGCGGCTGCGCCCGCCCTCGATGAAGTACTCGATCGAGTGGCCGCGCGACATCATCGTGCCGAGGTACTTCATGAACACGGCCGAGTAGAGCGGGTTGCCCCCGAAGCTGCGCCGCAGGAAGAACGCGCCGCCGCGCCGCAGGAACGAACCCACCACCGGCATGTTGAGGTTGATGCCGGCGGCGATGTGCGGCACGGCGAAACCCTTGTGGTAGACGACGTAGGACAGCAGCAGGTAGTCCATGTGGCTGCGGTGGCAGGGAACGTAGACGATCTCACTGCCCTCGGCGACCTGCTCGAGGCTCGAGAAGTTGGCCAGCTCGACGCCGTCGTAGAGCCGGTTCCACAGCCGGCTCAGCACGCCGTACATCAGCGCGATGAACCAGTGGGAGTAGTTGGCCGCGATCTCGTAGGCGTAGTGGCGGGCCGTCTTGAGCGCGTCGCGGCGCCCGACGCCCTTCTCCGCGATCTCGGCGCGCACCGCGCGGCGCACGGTGCGCGTGCGCAGCACCTGCGCGACGATCGTGCGGCGATGGGAGAGGTCCGGACCGATGGTCGCGACGCGCTGATTGCGCAGCTGGGTGCGCAGCTGGCGCCAGAGCCGGCGCGGTCCGCGCGGCAGGCCGCGCGTCTCGGCGAGCGACGGCTGCAGCGGGACCGCGTCGCCGAACAGCACCAGCAGGTTGCGGCCGTTGACGAGCAGCGACAGCACCTTGCGGAACCGGCCGCCGATGTCCCAGCCCTCGGCCACCAGCAGGCGGATCCAGGAGCGCTCGCGGTCCGGCGCGCGACCCCAGAACAGGCTGACCGCCACCAGGTCCGCATCGAGGGCGAAGTCGGTCGCGGCCGCGTCGGCGAGTGTGCGCAGTTCCGCGGGCATGCGCCGGTCGATGCGCATGCCGAACACGCCCGCCCGTCGCTCGAGGAAGATCACGCGCTGCGGGATCCGCTCGCCCGGCACGGGCGCGGCGAGCGGCGACGGCAACCCGCGCTCGCGGCAGACGTAGTCCAGCACCGCCACGTCGATCACGCTGCGCTTCTCGAGCACGTAGACGAGCGGCCGCCGCGGGTCCTGCCGCTCGCCGGGGTCAACGGGCAGGACGGATGGCCGCACCCACAGCGCGACGAGTCGTCGCACCGGCGGCAGGAGCAGGCGCTCGAACGCGGTGAATCCCGTCATCCGCTCAGTGCCCGTCCGGTTCCTCGTCGCCCTCCGCCTGCTCGAGCGCCTCGTCCACGTCGGACTTGCGGCCGAGGGTCAGGTCCTCGACCGCACGGGCGCGGTCCTGGGTCTGGATGGTGTCGTCGAACACCGTCTCGTCGGTGTCGCGGCCCTTCTCGCGGGCCTCTGCCTTGTCCTGCGGGGCCGGGGCGCCGCAGCCGACGAGGGCCGCCAGCGCGAGCCCCGTCAGCGATAATCCTGCGAGCGGTCGCATCTGCTCTCCCGCGGGTCCGAGGGGCCGCAATCTTAACCGATGGGTCGGTCCCGGGCGCAGCCGCAGCAGGACGGAGAATGCCCCCAGCCTAGAGGAACTCGTCCACGACGAACAGGAAGTAGGAGAACAGGTGGTTGATCGCGCGGATCTGGTCGAGCAGGCGGTGGTCGGAGTCCACGACGTGCAGCGTGGCCTTCTGTTCGCGTGCGAAGCGGATGCTGTTGTCGACGGGAATCACCTCGTCGCGCCAGCCGTGCACGATCGTGGTCGGGCAGGCGGCGGGGCGCGGGCTGAACTTCTCGTAGCCCGGCATGTAGAGCGCGGGCGCGAGCAGGAACATGCCGCGGGCCTGCAGCAACGAGGAGCCGGCCACCGAGACATAGCCGCCGATGCTCGAGCCCACCAGCACCAGCGAGCCACGCAGGTCCTTGCAGAAGGCGAGCAGTCGGGTCACGCGCTCGCGCGGGTCGTCGATGCCGCGGTAGTCCACGGACTCGACGTGAAAGCCCTCCGCGCGCGCGATCTCCGCCATCGCGGCGATCTTGCTACCCCACGGCTCGCTGTCCTGGCCATGCGAGAACACGACGATTCTTTCGGTCATGGGCAGTCCCCCTTCCGGCAAATCAATCATACGCCGTCGATCGTGACGAAAAGGGGAACCCGTTCGCAGCCGGGCATCGCAACGCGCCACGCGCGCACGCGACGCGGCGCGAGGGCGCGCCTGCGGTGCCGGCCATGACCGCCGCGACGGACCGGCAGGGCTGGCGATTCGCAGTCGACCGCGGCGGCACGTTCACGGACATCGTCGCGGTGGACCCCGCCGGGGCGCTGCACACGCACAAGGTGCTGTCGCGCGACCCGGCCAACGGCGGCGACCCGGCGGTGCGCGGCATCGCAGCGCTGCTGGCGCGCCACGCGTCGGAGGGAACCCGAGTCGAGTCCGTGCGGCTCGGCACCACCGTCGCCACCAACGCCCTGCTGGAGCGCAAGGGCGAGCCGACCCTGCTGGTCGTGACGCGCGGCCTGCGCGACGTGCTGCGCATCGGCCAGCAGCACCGGCCCGACATCTTCGCCCGAGAGATCCGGCTGCCCGCCATGCTCTACGCCCGCGTGAGCGAGGCGCACGAGCGCGTGGCGGCCGACGGCCGCGTGCTCGAGCCGCTCGACGAGAACGCGCTCGCCCGCGAGTTCGCGCTGGCGCGACGCGAGGGGCTGCGCTCGGTCGCGATCACCCTGCTCCACGCGGTGGTCAATCCGGACCACGAGCGGCGCGCTGCCGAGCTGGCGCGGGCCGCGGGTTTCGAGGAGGTGGTGGTCTCCCACGTGGTCGCACCGATGGTGGGGCTCATCGCACGAGGCGACAGCGCCGTGGCCGACGCCTACCTGTCGCCGGTGCTGCTGAGCCACCTCGCCGGGTTTCGCGCCGAACTCGGCGCACGCCACGGCGAGCCGCCGCTGTTGCTGATGCAGAGCAGCGGCGGCCTCGTGGACCCCGATGGCTTCCGTGGCCTCAACGGCGTGCTGTCCGGTCCGGCGGGCGGCGTGGTCGGCCTCGCTGCCGTCGGCGCGGCATCCGGCCGCGAGCGCGTGATCGGCCTCGACATGGGCGGCACCTCGACCGACGTGAGCCTGTGTGCCGGCGCGCTGCCGCGGCGCTTCGCGACGGAGATCGACGGCGTGCGCCTGCACGCACCGATGCTCGACATCCACACCATCGCCGCAGGCGGCGGCTCGATCGTGCGCTTCGCCGACGGACGCCTGCAGGTCGGGCCGGACTCCGCCGGCGCGGACCCCGGCCCCGCGTGCTACCGGCGCGGCGGACCGGCCACGGTCACCGACTGCAACGTCGTGCTCGGGCGCATCCGGCCGGAGCGCTTCCCGCGGGTGTTCGGCCCGGTGGGCGACGCGCCGCTCGACCCGGAGGCCGCGCACGCGCGCCTCGCGGCAATTGCCGATGAGGTCGCCGCGGCCGGCGGTCCGCGATACGCAAACGAGGATCTCGCCGCGGCGTTCGTCGAGGTGGCGGTGACGAAGATGGCGAACGCGATCCGCGAGCTCGCGCTGCGCCACGGCGAGGACGCCGGCCGCTTCACACTGGTGCCCTTCGGCGGCGCCGCGGGCCAGCACGCCTGCGCCGTGGCCGACGCGCTCGGCATCGACGCGCTGCTCCTGCATCCGCTCGCGGGCGTGCTCTCGGCGTGGGGCATCGGCCTGGCGCGACGCCGCTGCATCCGCCGGCAGAGCCTCGAGGTTGCGCTCGACGACGCCGGCTACGTCGCGGCGACCTCGGCCATCGGCGAGCTCGATCGGGCCGCGCGCGCGGAACTGCGCCGGCAGGGCATCGGCGAGTCGGACATCGAGACGCGCGGCAGCGTCCACCTGCGGGTCGCGGGCTCCGACACCGCGCTCGAACTGCCGTGGCAGCCGGTTGCCGGTCTGCGCAGCGGGTTCCTCGCCGCCCACCAGCGGCTCTATGGCTACACCGACGCCGCGGCGCGGCTGGTGATCGCGACGGCTGCGGTGGAGGCTGCGGAGACGGAGGCCGGGGCCGTCTCAGGCATGAGCGGCCAGTCGGCACCGCGGCCGGTTGCGGCTTGCGCGACGCCGGCGACACCGGCTGGCACCGGCGAGGCCTGGCTGGACGGCACCTGGCGCACGGTGCCACTGCACGTCCGCGAAGCGCTCGTGGCGGGGCAGTCGGTCGCGGGCCCCGCGCTGCTGTGCGAGCCGGGCTCGACGGCATGGATCGCCCCGGGATGGTCGGGGACGGTGCAACCCGGCGGCCTCGCGCTGCGCCGGACCACGCCCGTCGCACGCACCGCGGAGGCCGCGGCGGGGCCGGCCGACCCGCTGCGTCTCGAGGTGTTCGGCGGCCTGTTCATGCACGTCGCCGAGCAGATGGGCGTGGTGCTGCGCCAGACCGCGAGCTCGGTCAACATCAAGGAGCGGCTCGACTACTCCTGTGCGCTGTTCGACGCCGATGCCAACCTCGTGGCCAACGCGCCGCACATGCCGGTGCACCTGGGCTCGATGGGCGCGAGCGTGAGCGCCGTGCTCGAGGCGCATGGCGACGACCTGCGCCCGGGCGACGCCTTCCTGCTGAACTCGCCTTACCACGGCGGCACGCACCTGCCGGACATGACCGTGGTCACGCCGGTGTTCGATGCGCACGGCGACCGGCCGCGCTTCTTCACCGCCTCGCGCGCCCATCACGCGGATGTCGGCGGCATCACGCCGGGGTCGATGCCGCCGGGCAGCCGCGACATCGGCGAGGAAGGCGCGCTGATCGCGCCGGTGCGCATCGTGCGCGACGGCCGCTTCGGCGAGGACATCGTGCGCCGGCTGCTGACCGGAATTCCCTGGCCCGCCCGCAACCCGGAGCAGAACCTCGCCGACCTGCGCGCACAGCTCGCAGCCAACGCACGTGGCATCCGCGAGCTCGAGCGCGCCGCAGACACGCACGGCTGGCCGACGCTGCTCGCCTACATGGGCCACGTGCAGGACAACGCCGAGGCGTGCATGCGACGCGCCATCGGCCGGCTGCGCGACGGCGCCTTCCGCTACGAAATGGACAGCGGCCAGCAGGTCGCGGTGCGCATCCGCGTGGACCGCGAGGCCGGCGCCGCGATCGTGGACTTCACGGGCACCTCGGTGCAGCAGCCCAACAACTTCAACGCGCCGCGCGCGGTGACCGTCGCCGCGGTGCTGTACGTGTTCCGCACGCTGGTCGACGAGCCGATCCCGCTGAATGCCGGGTGCCTGCGTCCGCTCACGATCCTCGTGCCGCCGGGATCGATGCTCGATCCGGCGCCCCCGGGCGCGGTGGTGGCCGGCAACGTCGAGACCTCGCAGTGCGTGGTGGACGCGCTCTACGGCGCGCTCGGCCTGCAGGCTGCGGCACAGGGCACGATGAACAACTTCACGTTCGGCAACGAGCGCTACCAGTACTACGAGACGATCGCCGGCGGCGCGGGGGCCGGTCCCGGGTACCACGGCGCCAGTGGCGTGCAGACCCACATGACCAACTCGCGGCTCACCGATCCCGAGGTGCTCGAGCGGCGCTTCCCGGTGCGGCTGCGCGAGTTCTCGCTGCGCGCGGGCTCGGGCGGCAGCGGCGCGTTCCGCGGCGGTGACGGCCTCGTGCGCGAGATCGAGTTCCTCGAGCCCATGACGGCCGCGATCCTGGCGAACCACCGCCGCGTGCGACCGTTCGGACTGGACGGCGGCGGCCCCGGGGCGGCCGGCCTCGACCGGCTGCTGCGCCGCGACGGGACCTCAGAAGCGCTGTCCGCCACCGCCGAGTTCGCGGTGGATGCGGGCGATCGCCTCCGGATCGAGACCCCCGGCGGGGGCGGCCATGGGCGTGCTGTTGCGCACGACGACTGAGGGCGCGGGACGCGGCTCCTGGTAATAGCCATCGTGCGACTGCGCGGCGGGCCGCGCGGCAACCGCGTGGTCGACCGCGACCTGCGGCTCGGCCGCATCCACGCTGCATGCGCATCCCGCTCCGGCAGCCACGCGGCGCGCACCTGCCGCACCGCGCTGCCCTCGCGGGCGTGCGTCACGACGAACGACCACCACGCGCCCGGACGCGAGGTGCGCAGCGAGACCAGCAGGTTCACGCGGCCGGCGGCGACCTCGTACGGGCCGTTGAGCCGCTCGTCGCAGGCAACCTGGACCACGCCCGTCGTCTCCGGCGGGCCGAACAGGCCCGCGTCCGCGAGCGGCTGCAGGAAGGTCCGCACCTGCCGTTCCAGCTTCTGCCACATGCCACGCTCCGGCGCCTCGAACAGCACCCAGCGCGTGCCGGCCTCGATGCTCTGCATGAGCAGCAGCCGCCGGCGCTGCGCGGTCAGCAGCAGGCCCTCGGGGCTCGATGCGGCGCCGCCCGCGAGCGTCCGAAGCGGCAGCGGGCGCGGCACGGCCGAACGCAGCGCCTGCAGCGGGTTGACGCCGTGGGTCGCGAGTCGCTGGCGCTCGGCGTCGGTGAGCACGCGCTGCGGACGGGTGCCGAGGCGCAGCGTCAACTCGTCGTCGGCGCCGGGCTCGTACGGCGTGCGCTGCCCGTCGAGGCGCGAAAGCGTTCCGGCCACCGCACCGCAGTTGGCGAAGGTCTCGGGACGACCGCGCAGCCGGTCGAACGCGACGATCCGCGGAAAGCACAGCAGCGCGTGCTCGGAGCGGAAATCGAACTCGCGCAGCCCGCGCAGGACGTCGTCGCACGTGTCCCAAGCGGCCGGCGGATCCACGATGAGCATCGCGCGCCATTGCCGGCACAGGCGCGCCGCCACCATCAGCGTGCCCACGCCCACGTCGCGGTCGCGCTCGAGTGGCGGGATGCAGACGAAGTGCAGGTCGTCCACCTTTGCCAGCGCGAACAGCCCCGACCCCGCCTCCGGCGAGCCGATCACGTCGTAGTCGGTGAGCGGCAGGCCGTCGTCGCCGTCGGGGTTGGAGTCGACGTAGCCGATCGGGTGGCGCGCGCCGGTGCGGTAGGTCTGGTCCGGTCGGTGCGCGGGCACGGTGCCGCGCACGCGCACCAGCTGCGAGTCCTTGAGCGCGGTCGACACGAAGCGCGCCGTGCCGGGGATCACCGACAGGCGACGGAAGATCTCCTGGTCCTCGATGCGCTCGGAGCCGTGGGCGCGCACGCGCTGCACGACGAGGTTGAAGCGGTCGGGCTCGTTCGCCCCGACGTTGTCGTAGTCGACCGAGGCGCGCAGCATCTCGCGCGAGCCCGGGCTGAGCGCCGCGAGCGTGAGCGACTCGGCGCCGCAGGGCAGCGCGATGGTCGCCGGCGCGCCGCCGTTGACCACGCGGACGACCAGGGCCGTGCGGCCGCCGTTCTCGAAGAACTGCTCGACGGCATAGGACAGCGTGCTGGGCTGCCACAGTCCGCCGAAGATGCCGTGGAACTCGGCGAAGCTGCGGACCGGGACCGGGCGATTGGCCGGGCCGCGCAGCGTGCGGCCGACGAAGGCAGTCACGGCGGTGGGCCGGCGGAGGACGGCGCCATCGGCGCCCGGCCCTTCGGTGACCACGATGTTGCCGAGTGCAGGATCCTGCAAGTTGCGCCCCCGTGACGACGATCCAAAGCTAGCACAGCGGCGGTATGCTTTGACTCCGCTTCTTTACTACATCGCATGCACGCCACCACCGGACGCTGGCGACTCGGCCTCGCGCTCGCGCTCACGACCGCGCTGTTCTGGGGCCTGCTGCCGATTGCGCTGAAGCTCACGCTCGCCGGCATGGATGCCTGGACGCTCACGTGGTATCGGTTCGCGACGGCGGCGATCGCGCTCGGCGCGTTCCTCGCGTGGCGAGGACGGCTGCCGCGGCGCTCCGCGCTCGGGCGCCGCGGCTGGTGGCTGTATGGCGTCGCCCTCGTGTGCCTCGTGGCCAACTACGTGGGCTATCTCGTCTCGCTCGAACTCACGAGCCCGGCGGTCGCGCAGGTGCTGATCCAGATCGCACCGCTGTTCCTGCTGTTCGGCGGCGTGCTGGTATTCCACGAGCGCTTCGCGCCGCTGCAGTGGGCGGGGTTCGCCGTGCTGGCCACTGGCCTCGCGGTGTTCTTCCACGATCGCCTCGCCGAGGTCTTCAGCCTCGGCACGCCCCTCGGGCTCGGCGTCGTGGTGATGCTGGTCGCGGCGGCGGCGTGGGCCGTCTACGCACTCGTGCAGAAGCAGCTGCTGACGCGACTCGCCTCCGGCCAGGTGCTGCTGCTGCTCTACTCGGGCGCCGTGCCGCTGCTGCTGCCGCCAGCGGACCTCGCGCAGGTGCTGTCGCTCGACCGCCTGCAGTTCGGCATGCTCGCGTTCTGCTGCGCCAACACCGTGATCGCCTACGGCTGCTTCGCGGAGTCGCTGGAGCACTGGGACGTGTCGCGCGTGAGCGCGGTGCTGACGCTGGCGCCGATCTTCACGCTGCTCGGCATCCAGGGCGCCGCGTGGCTGTGGCCCGCGGCGGCACCGGCCGAGGCGCTCTCAGCGTGGAACGTGCTCGGTGCCGCGCTCGTGGTGACCGGCTCGATGACCACCGCGCTCGCGGCGCGTTCAACGCCCTCCGCCGCGGTCTGAGGCGGTGGTATCCGTCGGCGTCTCGCCGTCGCGCCCGTCCCAGTTCGCTCCGTCCGGCAGCGCGTTCTCGACCAGCCGGGCCGATGCGACGTAGCGCTCCAGCGTCAGGCCCCGGCGCGAGACCGGCACGGCCACGCCGCGAGCCTGCGTGACCACCTGCTCGGTGAGAATCCAGTTCACGGGGACGCCGTGGGGCTTGGCTGCCTGCCAGATCCTGCTGGAGAGCGGGTCGTCGAACGGCACCGAGGCCGGGCCGGCGACCTCATCGGCCTCGTCGTCGCCTGCGGCCGCCGTTGCTGCGCTGGGCGACTCGTGCGGCGGGTAGGACTGCACGTAGAGGCTGTCGCCCTGCCAGCGGTAGAGCAGCGGCTGGTTCACCACCGTGACCGGCGTGCCGACCGGGATGCGCTCGAACAGCGCGGCGATATCCTCGGGGTACATGCGGATGCAGCCGTGGCTCGCGCGCAGGCCGACGCCGGCGGGCTTGTTGGTGCCGTGGATCAGGTAGGTCGGCCAGCCGAGGTTCATGGCGTAGGCGCCGAGCGGGTTGTCGGGCCCCGGCGGCACGCGCGCCGGCAGCGGGTCGCCCTCGGCCGCGTGCTCCTTGCGCACGGACACCGGCGGCGTCCACCAGGGATTCTTGCGCTTCGAGACGACGGTCGTGGTGCCCTCGGGCGTGGCCCAGCCGACCTTGCCGATGCCGATCGGAGCGGTCATCACCACGCGGCGGCCGTCCTTCGCCGGCTTCGGGAAGTAGAACAGACGCAGCGCCGCAAGGTTCACCACCATGCCCTCGTGGGGCGCCTCGGGCAGCACGAACTGCGTCGGCAGGACGATCCGCGTGCCCTCGCCCGGCAGCCACGGGTCCACGCCCGGGTTGGCGCGCGCGACTTCGTCGTAGCCGAGGTTGAAGCGGCGCGCGATGTCCGGGAGCGTGTCCTCGTGCCGCGCACGGGTCACCTGCAGCTGCCCGACGACGCCGGTGGTCTTCGGATCGAACGCGAACGTGTGGGTCGCGACCGGGGCTGCACCACCTGCAGCGGCGGTGCGGACGCGCCGCGCGAGGCGGGCGCACCGGACGGTGGCTGCGGGGCAGAACACCGCGCAGCCGGCGAGCAGCAACGCCGCGACCGGCGCGGCGTGGCGCAGCCAGCGGCTCACAGAACGGTGGCACTCACGCATCGGGAAACGCACTCCTGCGGGATGTCGCAGCCGGAACTCAGAGCAGTGCAGGTCGGTTGGGCAGCTCATCCTCGTCGCGCTGGCCGGCAAGCTGCGGGAAGTGGCGCGCGACGATCCTGCCGACGTCGGCGACACCGACCACACCGCCCTCGCTGTAGCGGCCGGCACGGAACTCGCGTTCCATGTCGGCGCAGGCCGCCTGCCACTCGGCGGGCGCGACCCGGTCGTTGAAGCCGCGGTCGGCGACGATCTCGACGTCGCGGTCGGCGAGCAGCACGTAGATCAGCACGCCGTTGTTCGCCGCCGTGTCCCAGACGCCGAGCGCTGCGAAAACCTCGAGCGCGCGCGCGCGCGGCGTCTTGCCGCGCCAGATCTCGCCGGGCTCCAGCGCGCCCTCGATGGCGAAGCGGATCTCGCCGGAGTGATGCCGCTCCGACGCGTCGATCGCGAGTTCGATCGCGTCGAGGGCCCGCGGCGAAAAGGCGCGGTGCAGCGCGTAGCGCGTTGCGAACAGGTGGCGGAACCAGCGTGCCCAGTCCATGCGCCTCACCAGCTCCCCGAGGCGCCGCCGCCCCCGAAGCCGCCGCCGCCGCCGCTCCAGCCGCCGCCGCCGAAGCCACCGCCGCCGCCACCGAAGCCGCCGGGATAGCCCCAGCCACCACCGTGCCGGCGGCTGTACCAGCCGTTGCTGCCGCCGGTCGGTCCGCCGCCGAGGCCTCCGCCCAGCGCGAACAGGAAGGCGAGGAACCCGGCCCCGATCGAGAGGCCGAGGATGCCGATCAGCAGCCAGGTGAGGAAACCGACCAGGCCGCCGGTGGCGAGCGCGCCGCCGACGCGGCCGAACAGGCGCCGGAAGATCGAGCCGCCGACCATCGCGAAGATGAACAGGAACGGCAGCAGCGTGAACAGTCCCGGCACACCCTGCGAAGGCGAGTTCAGCTCCGGCTCCGGCAGCGGCTCGCCGTCGATCACGCGCAGCATGCGGTCCACGCCGGTGGCGATGCCGCCGTAGATGTCGCCGCGGCGGAACTGGGGCGTGATGTCCTCGTCGATGATGCGGTTGGCGATCGCGTCGGGCATCGCGCCCTCGAGGCCGCGACCGACCTCGATGCGCAGCTTGCGGTCGTTGAGCGCGACGATCAGGATCGCGCCGTCATCGACTCCCTTGCGTCCGAGCTTCCAGGCATCCGCCACGCGGATGCCGTACTGCTCGATCACCTCCGGCTGCGTGGTCGGCACGATCAGCACCGCCACCTGGCTGCCCTTCTGCTGCTCGAAGGCGCGCAGCTTGGCGTCGAGCGAGGCGACCTGGTCGGGCGAGAGCGTCCCGGTGAGGTCCGTGACCGGCGAGCTGAGCGCCGGGACCGCCACGAGCTGCTGCGCATCCGCGGGCAGTCCCGCAAGCAGGAGGACGGCACAGAGCGCCGCCATCCTCGCCGCGAGCCCACGCGAGACGGATGCGATGCCGGTCACGATGGCGGACACGGGCACGGGCGGCGCCCGCGAGGGGCGCCGCGCTGCCTCAATTCGTGCCGGCGGGCGCCGGGGTCGAGAAGTCCACGGTCGGCGGCTTGGCGATCGCGGCCTCGTTCTCGACCGTGAAATTCGGCTTCACCTTGTAGCCGAACAGCATCGCGGTGAGGTTGGTCGGGAACCTGCGCACCGTGACGTTGAAGTCCTGCACCGCCTGGATGTAGCGGTTGCGCGCCACGGTGATGCGGTTCTCGGTGCCCTCGAGCTGCGCCTGCAGGTCGCGGAAGTTCTGGTCGGACTTGAGCTCCGGGTACTTCTCGACCACCACCATCAGGCGCGACAGCGCGCTCGAGACCTCGCCCTGCGCGGCCTGGAACTGCTTCAGCGACTCCGGGTCGTTCGCGTCGACCTTGATCTGAGTGGCCTTGGCGCGCGCCTCGGTGACGCCGATCAGCACGGCCTGCTCCTGGGCCGCGAAGCCCTTGACCGTGTTGACGAGGTTCGGGATCAGGTCCGCACGGCGCTGATACTGGTTCACGACCTCGGACCAGGCGGACTTCACGGTCTCGTCCTGGACCTGAATCGTGTTGTAGCCGCAGGCCGACAGCAGCACGCTCGCGACGGTGATCAGGGCAATTCTAACTGCGCGCATCGAACACTCTCCTGAGCGAGGTTGGTCCACCCACCACGGCCGGCATTATGGGGCCGGCCCGCGAAATCTCCAGTCCCGTGCCGCTTCACCAGATCCGCACCAGCTCGGCGGGCGGCAGGTGCAGCCCGTCTCCCGCCTTCACGCCGAAGGCTTCCACGAACTGCGGCATGTTGCGGACGATGCCGTTGACGCGGTACGGCGGACGGGCTGTGCGGGTCGGTCAGCAGGCGCTTGCGCAGCTCGTCGTCGCGGTAGAGGCGCGGCCAGACCTGCGCCCAGCCGATGAAGAAGCGCTGGTCGCCGGTGAAGCCGTCGAGCACCGGAGCCGCCCCGTCGCCGAGGGAGAGCCGGTAGGCCTTGTGCGCGACGGCCACGCCCGAGAGGTCGCCGATGTTCTCGCCGAGCGTGAGCTCGCCGTTGACGTTCATGCCCGGCAACGGGCTGAAGGCGGAGTACTGCGCCACCAGCCGCGAGGTGAGCGCGTGGAATCGCGTGTCGTCCTCCGTCGTCCACCAGTCGCGCAGCACGCCCTTGCCGTCGAACTTGCGGCCCTGGTCGTCGAAGCCGTGGCTGATCTCGTGGCCGATCACCGCGCCGATGCCGCCGTAGTTCACCGCGTCGTCGGCGTTCATGTCGAAGAACGGCGGCTGGAGGATCGCCGCCGGGAACACGATCTCGTTGCCGAGCGGGTTGTAGTAGGCGTTGACGGTCTGCGGCGTCATGAACCACTCGGTGCGGTCCACCGGCTGGCCGAGTTTCGCGAGCTCGCGCTTCGTGTTGACCTCGCGCGCGCGCAGCACGTTGCCGACGAGGTCGTCGCGGCGCACCTCGAGGCCCGGGTACTCCTTCCACTTTTCCGGGTAGCCGATCTTGACCGTGAAGCCCGCGAGCTTGGCGTGCGCCTCGCGGCGTGTCTCGGGCTCCATCCAGTCGAGCTCGTCGATCGAGCCGCCGAAGGCCTTGAGCAGGTTCGCGACGAGCTGGTCCATGCGCTGCTTGGCCTGCGGCGGGAAGTGCTTCGCCACGTACGCCTTGCCGAGCAGGTCGCCGATCGCCGACTCGGTCTCCGCGATGCCGCGCTTCCAGCGGGGTTCGAGTTCCGGCGTGCCCGACAGCGTGCGACCGTAGAAGTCGAAGTGCTTCTGCACCAGCGTGTCGTTGAGGTACGGCGCGTAGGCATCGACGGCGCGCACCTGCAGGTAGTCCTTCCACGTCGCGAGCGGCACGTCGTCGAGCGCCTTGCCCAGGTCGGCGAAGAAGCTCGGCTGCCCGACCACCAGCTGGTCCTGGCCGCGGATGCCGAGCGCGCCGAGATAGGCACCCCAGTCGAGGCCCGGCGTGGCCTTGGTGGCGCCGGCGACGTCGAAGGGGTTGTAGGTCTTGGTGACGTCGCGCAGCTCCACGGGCGCCCAGGACGCGCGCGCGAGCCGGGTCTCGAAGTCCAGCACGCGGCGGGCCGCGGCCTTCGCGTCCTGGTGCCCGGTGAGCGCGAGGATGTCGGCCACGTAGGCCTCGTACTTGGTGCGCATCTCGGCGAAGCGCGCGTCGTCCTTCAGGTAGTAGTCGCGGTCCGGCATCGCGAGGCCCGACTGGCCCAACCAGACCGTGTTGAGGTCGGGCCGCTTCGCGTCCGGGTAGATGCCCATGCCGATCGGGGCGTTGATGCCGACCAGCTGCGCGTGGGCGAGGTAGTCGAGCAGTTTCCGGCGGTCGTCGATCGCGGCGATCCGCTCGAACTCCGGCGCCAGCGGCTTGAGACCGGCCTGCTCCGCGCGCGCCTCGTCCATGAAGCTGGAGTAGAAGTCGCCGACCAGCCGCACCTCGGCCGGACTCGACGGGCCCGCCGCCGCAGACTCCTCCACGATCACCTTGAGGTTGCGTTCGACGTCGTCCTCGAGCTTGGTGAACATGCCGTAGTTCGACTTGTCGCCCGGGATCGGCGTGCGCGCGAGCCAGGCGCCGTTGACGTGCCGGTAGAAGTCGTCCTGCGGGCGGACCTTGCGGTCGAAGTTCTCGAGCATCACGCCCGACGGCAACGTGGCCGGGGTCGTGGCTGCCGGGGTCGTCGGGGCCGTCGGGGTCGCGGCCTGGGCATTCAGGGCAACGAGGCAGGCGAGCGTCAGGGACCAGCGCTTCATCTGAATTCTCCGGGGATGGGACGGCCGGACCCTGGGGCGGATCGGCCACGACGGTCGCGGAGTATAGAGGACTCAGGCCCGCCCGAGCCGCAGATGGATCGGCCAGCGCAGCCGGCGGCGGCCGCCGGCCGGCCACGCGGCCTCGAGCTGCGGCCGCAGGCCGGGCAGGGGATCCCGGCCGAGGCGGTCCCGGAAGCGCTGCACCGCGGACCAGGTGGCGAGGTAGCCCATCACCTCCTCGAGGTCCCAGTCGGTCTCGAGCGCGAAAGCCGGGACGCTCTCCTCCCGCCACGGGAACGGCAGCGTGCGGTAGCCCTGCTCGACGAAGCGGCGCTCGGGTGGCCAGTCCTGCCCGACCACCTCCGTGTAGAACCGGTCGACGACGGCGTCCACTGCCGCGTCCACGCGGAACTTCTCGTAGGTCCACAGCGCGACCACGCCCCCGGGCGCGAGCACGCGACGGCACTCGCCATGGAAGCGCTCGAAGTCGAACCAGTGCGCCGCCTGGGCCGCGGCGACCAGGGTCGCGCTGCCATCGCGCAGCGGCAGGCGCTCGGCCAGCGCGGCAACGTAGTGCACCCGCGGATGGGGCTGGGCGCCGGCGAGCTGGCGCAGGCTGCCGTCGACCGCCAGGACGGCGTCGAAGTGCCGCGCGAGCTCGACCGCCGCCTGGCCGCTGCCGGTCGCGCAGTCCACGGCGAGGCCGCGCTCCGGCGCACGCGAGGCGACGAAGTCCACCAGCGTCGACCGGATAGCCGGGCCGGTAGCGACGGTAGGCGACGGACTGCCGGGAGAAGTGGTCCTTGAAGCTCATGGTCGCTCCCCGGCCGCGCATGCTGCGCGCGGGCGGCGACCGCTGCAACGCGACCTGCCCTAGAATCGCGCCATGGACGGCATCGAAGTCGTGGACATTGCCCATGCGATCCAGCTCGCCGTGGCACCCGTGTTCCTGTTCTCGGGCATCGGCGTGTTCCTCGGCGTGCTCACCAACCGGCTGGCGCGCATCGTCGACCGCGCACGTCGCGTGGAGGAAGGCCTCCGGCAGGCGGTCGCCGAGGCGGCAGACGAGGCGCGCGAGCAGCTGCGGGTCGCCGCGCGCCGCGCGCGGTTCATCAACGTGTCGATCACGCTCGGCACCGTCGCCGCACTGCTCGTGGCGCTCGTCATCGCGCTGCTGTTCGCGAGCACCTTCGTGCCGATCAACCTCGCGGGCTCGGTGGCGGTGCTGTTCGTCACGGCGATGGCGGCCCTGGTCGGCTCGCTGCTGAGCTTTCTGCTCGAGGTGCGCGTGGCGATCGCCGCGCTGCGCATCGGTCCGCGCGAAAAAAAATGACCCCGGGTTTTTGGCCCGGGGTCGAGGTGCGGACTCTGGTCGAAGGGAAGGGGAAGAGTCCGCCAGGGGATCGTGAGATCAGCGCATCAGTGCAGTCGGGCCCACTGCAGCACCTTCACCTCGCGCAGCTGGCGTCCCAGGTTGCGGGCGATGATGTTCGCGGCCTCGCGCAGCTCGCGACTGCCGCGCTTCGGCACGCCGTCGAGTTCCACCACGCCGCGATACTCCTGCAGGCCGCGCGGGTCGGGTTCGTCCAGCAGGAAGTGCGCGTAGTACTTGATGCTCATGGGAAGCGAGGCTAGTGGTGCGCCCCCGTCCCTTCCGTGACGATCCGCACAGTCCGGCGCCCCGCGGCCGCGAGGCACGGGGAACGTGACGCGTTACCGCGGACAGCTGCACGCCGGTTCGCAGTACGCCACGGCCGAGGGTGCGCGCCGCCTGCGCGAGGAACTCGACTGGCTGTGGCGGGTGCACCGGCCGCAGGTCACGCGCGCGGTGGCCGAGGCCGCCGCACAGGGCGACCGCTCTGAGAACGCGGAGTACATCTACGGCAAGAAGCAGCTGCGCGAGATCGACCGGCGCGTACGGTTTCTACGCAAGCGCCTCGACGGGCTGGTGGTGGTGAGCCGCCCGCCCGACGACCGCAGTCGCATCTTCTTCGGCGCCTGGGTGCGACTCGAGGACGAGGATGGCGGGGAAACCGAGATCCGCATCGTCGGACCCGACGAGATCGACCCGGCCCGCCGCTACGTCAGCATGGACTCGCCGCTCGCCCGTGCGCTGATGGGCCGTCGGCGCGACGACCAGGTGAGTGTCGAAGTGCCGGGTGGCCGCAAGACCTGCGTCGTGACCGGACTCAGGTACGACGAGGGCGAGACCCCCTGCGAAACCCCCTGAGCGGCGCGGGTGGCGCCGGTCCACCGGGGCTAGTCTGCAGCGGGCTCGTCGTGGTCCGGCGGGTCGATGGTCGGCAGGTCGCGACCGCTCCAGTCGCTCCACGGCGCGCGACTGCGCCAATAGGCGTGGACGCGCGGCTCGAGGCCCGCGCAATCGTCGAGCGTCGCGAGCGTCACGTGCGTCTCGCCCGGCCAGTGGCGGGAGCGGAACAGCAGCGGCGAGCCGCAACGCCGGCAGAAGCTGCGCGTCGCCGAGGCCGAGGAGCGGAAGTGCTCGAGCCACTCCGCGCCGCGCTCCAGTTCGAAGCGATCGTCCGCGATTCCGACCCAGGTCACGAAACCCGCGCCCTGCGCGCGCCGGCACATCGCGCAGTGGCAGTGCGCGACCCACAGCGGCGGGAGGCCGGCGCGGTAGCGCACCGCACCGCACAGGCAGCCACCGCTGCGCAGGTCTTCCACGACGACACCGGGAGATGCTCCCGGGGGGGATTCGCCCGCGCCGCTCACACGACGCGGACGTTCTTGAACTGCCAGGGATCGGTCTCGTCGAGGTCCTCCGGGAAGAGCCGGCCGCGCTCGACGAGCGGATGCCACTCGGTGTACTCGCCCACGACGAGGCCGAGGTAGGGACGGCAGATCTCGAGGATGCGCCTGTAGTCCATTTCGTCGGGCTCGACGACGCCGCTGTTGGGGTTCTCGATCGCCCAGATCAGGCCGGCCATCGCCGAGACCGTCACCTGCAGCGAGGTCGCGCTGTTGTGCGGCGCCAGCTGCCGGGCCTCCTGGATCGAGAGCTGCGAGCCGTACCAGTAGGCGTTCTTCTTGTGGCCCGCCAGCAGCACGCCGAGTTCGTCCACGCCCCTGACGATCTCGTCCATCATGATGCGCTTGCGGTCCTGCAGCACCCAGTTGCGGCCCGCGAACTCGTGCACCGAAAGCACCGCGCTGTCGCTCGGGTGGTAGGCGTAGTGCACCGTCGGGCGGTAGATGAGCTGCTCGCCCTTCTTGATCGTCAGGTAGTCGGAGATCGAGATGGCCTCGCCGTGGGTGATCAGGAAGCCGTGGAAGGGTCCGGCCATCGGCGTCCACGTTCGCACGCGCGTACCGGCTCCGGGCTGCATCAGGTAGATCGCGCTGCCGCGGCCGAAGTCGTGCTTGCGGCCGTCGCGCGGCCAGTTCTTCTCGTGCGAGCCCCAGCCGAGTTCGGCGGGCTGGCACCCCTCGCCCACGAAGCCGTCGACCGACCACGTGTTGACGAACTCGCCAGCCTCCTTGGCGCAGGAGGCGACCTGCGTGTCGCGCTCGGCGATGTGGATCACCTTGACACCGAGCTTGTGCGCGAGCGCCGCCCAGTCCGCGCGCGAGCCCGGATCGTCGTGCTGCACGCCCGTGTCGGTAGCGATGTTGAGCAACGCCTGCTTCACGAGGTGCGAGACGAGGCCCGGATTCGCGCCGTGCGTGAGCACCGCCGTGGGCGCACGCTTCAAGGTCTCGCGCAGCGCAAGCGCGGACTCGCGCAGGACGTAGTTGGTGCGCTTCGCCGGGGGGACGGTCGGGTCGGTGTAGCCGCCCGGCCACGGCTCGATGCAGGTGTCGAGGTAGAGTGCGCCCTTCTCCCAGCAGAGCTGGATCAGCGCGATGCTCGAGACGTCCACCGCGAGATTGAGCAGGAAGTCGCCGCGACCCACGAGCGGGTCGAGGACGTTCTTGAAGTTCTCGCGCGTGAGCGGGTGCTTGACGAAGCGGACGCCGTACTCGGCCGCGACCTTCTCGCCGGCTTCCTCGGCCGTGACGATCGTGATCTGGTCGGGCTTGATACCGACGTGACGCAGGATCAGCGGCAGGATGCCCTGCCCGATGCTGCCGAAGCCGACGAAGACGAGCCGCCCCGGAAAGGCGACGTGTACCGGATATTGACTCATGACCTACCGCGTGTGCCTGGTGACGACGGGGCGCTCACGCCCGGAAATCTCATTTTAGTTTACCCGGATTCGATCTTTGGTCACGCCCGCGGCGCGTTGCGGCGGCACGCTCAGCCCCGCGGCGCCCCCTCGCGCCAGTGCGGCGGAAAGGTCCGCTCGTAGCCGGGCAGCGCCTCGACGCGCCGGATCCAGCGCGCGATGGCCGGGTGCGTCGTCTCGAGCGGCAGGAAGCGCGATCGCAGGTCGCCCGCCTCGCGCTTCTCCATGGCGCGCAGCAGCAGCATGATGCCGGGGAATACGACCATGTCGGCCGCGGACAGCGCGTTGCCGACCAGCCAGTCCGAGCCGCTCAGCCGTCCTTCGATGGTGCGCGCCTCGCCGGCGACGATGTGCATGGCGCGGGTCACTTCCTCGGCACGCTCGTCCATGTTCTCGAAGAACACGGCGTAGACGATGCGCATCAGGTGCGTCTCGGCGTAGGCCTGGTACTCGCAGATGACGCGCATGACGGTGGCGGCTTCCTCGGGCGTGCGCCCGAACAGCGGGGGCTCCGGGTACTTGCGGTCGAGGTAGAGCAGGCAGGCGAGCGACTCGAAGACCACGAAGTCGCCGTCCTTCAGCACCGGCACGCGCCCGCGGGGATTCATGCGCAGCATCTGCGGCGACTTGTGCTCCTGCATGGAGAACTGCAGCAGGTGTGACTCGTAGGCCAGCCGCTTGTGCTCGAGCGCGAGCTGCACCCGCCACGAATAGGGGCTGCCGCTGCCCCAGAAGAGTTCCAGCGCCATGACGGCTCCTTAGCATCCCGCCGCACGTCCCGGGCGAACGCGGCGCGGCGATTGTACCGGCGCGTTCCGTACCGCGGTATCTTCCGGATCCACGGAGCCGCAACCATGAACCATCGCACACTGATCTCCGCGGAATCGCTTGCAGGCCTGGCCAGCGACGCGCGCCTGCGCGTGTTCGACTGCCGCTTCGACCTCGCGCGCCCCGACGATGGACGCCGGCGCTACCGCGAAGAGCACCTGCCGGGCGCGGTGTACGCCGACCTCAACCGCGACCTCGCCGCCCCACCCGGCGCGACGTCGGGGCGGCATCCGCTGCCCTCGCCTGCCGTCTTCGAGGCGCGGCTGCGCAGCTGGGGCGTGAACGACGACTCGCAGGTGGTCGCCTACGACGACGGCAACGGCATGTACGCCGCGCGCCTCTGGTGGATGCTGCGCTGGCTCGGGCACGACGCGGTCGCGGTGCTCGACGGCGGCATGCGCCGCTGGCTGCAACTCGACCTGCCGCTGACGGACACGTTGCCCGAGCCGGTGCCAGGCAACTTCGTCGCGCACCCGCGCCCGTCGCTCGCGGCGGACGCCGCCGGGGTCCTCGCGGCGGCGCGCGATCCGTCGCGCCGCGTCCTCGACGCGCGGGCTCCCGAGCGCTATCGCGGCGAGGTCGAGCCGCTCGACGCGGTCGCCGGCCACGTGCCCGGCGCGCGCAACCATCCCTACGCCAGGAACCTCGATGCCGAGGGGCGCTTCCTGCCGGCCGAGGCATTGCGCACGGCGCTGTCGGCGGCCCTCGACGGCGTGCCCGCGGAAGCGGCCGTGGCCATGTGCGGCTCGGGCGTCACCGCCTGCCACCTGCTGCTGGCGCTCGAGCACGCGGGCCTCGCCGGCGCGCGACTCTACCCGGGCTCGTGGAGCGAATGGTCGAGCGACCCGTTGCGCCCGGTGCGCACCGGCGCCGCGCCCTGACGGGGCACCCTGACGGCGCGGCCACAGCGGCGCGCCTGCGTCGCGATCTCTCCCGGTCGCATCTGCTATCTTCCGCGCCTCGTTTTCCATGCCCTGCCGGAGCACCGCCACCGTGGACACTGCCGCGCGCAAGCCGCGTCCCACCGATCCCTGGACGATCGATGACTCCCTCGATCTCTACGGCGTCAACGCCTGGGGCGGTGGGTACTTCGGCATCAACGCCGACGGCCACGTCGTGGTGCGGCCCGACCAGACCGCCGAGCACGAAATCGACCTCGACGAGGTGATCCGGGGCCTCGCGGCGCGCGACCTCGCGACACCGGTCGTGGTGCGCTTCTCCGACATCCTGCGCCACCGCCTGAAGCGCCTGCACGACGGGTTTGCCGCCGCGATCGCCGAGAACGACTACCGCGGCCGCTACACCGCCGTCTACCCGATCAAGGTCAACCAGCAGCGGCTGGTGGTCGAGGAGGTCTACGGCTACGGGCGCGAGTTCGGCTTCGGGCTGGAGGTGGGCTCCAAGCCCGAGCTGCTCGCGGTCATGGCCATCACCGAGGGCGAGTCGGAGCGGATGATCGTCTGCAACGGCTTCAAGGACGACAGCTACATCGAGGCGGTGATACTGGCCACCAAGCTCGGTCGCACGATCATCCCGGTGGTGGAGAACTTCAGCGAGCTCGAGCTGATCCTGAAGCACGCGCGCGCCTACGACGTGCGCCCGCGCATCGGCGTGCGCGTCAAGCTCGCGAGCGAGGGCGCCGGGCGCTGGCGGGAATCCTCGGGCGAGAAATCGAAGTTCGGCCTGTTCGTGAGCGAGATCCTCGACCTGTTCCGCGTGCTGAAGGAGCAGGGCATGGAAGACTGCCTGCAGCTGGTCCACTGCCACCCCGGCAGCCAGCTGCAGGACATCCGCCGCGTCAAGGACGCCGTCAACGAGCTCGCGCACGTCTATGCCGAGCTCAAGCTGATGGGCGCGGGACTGCGCTACATCGACGTCGGCGGCGGCCTCGGCGTGGACTACGACGGCAGTCGCACCAACTACGCTTCCTCGATGAACTACACGCTCGTCGAGTACGCGAGCGACGTCGTCTACCGCATTGCGAGCGTCTGCAACGCGCGCGGCGTCGAGCATCCCGTGATCGTGAGCGAGTCGGGGCGCGCCATCGCGGCGCACCACAGCCTGCTCGTGTTCAATGCGCTCGGCAGTTCCGCGCTCGACCGCTTCAGCGTCAGCGAGCACGACGCGCAGGACGGCGGCGCGCCCCAGCCGGTCCGCGACCTGCTCGACGCCTACCGCTCGATCGGCGAGCGGCGGCTGGTGGAGTGCTACCACGACGCCCAGCAGGCGCGCGAACAGGCGCTGCAGATGTTCAACCTCGGCTACCTGAGCCTCGTGCACCGCGGCCTCGTGGAGCGGTTGTACTGGGCGACCTGCGCGCGCATCCGCGACGCGTGCCGGCGACTCGAGTCGGTGCCCGAGGAGCTCGAGGGCCTCGAGGCCGTGCTGAGCGACATCTACTTCTGCAACGTGTCGGTGTTCCAGTCGCTGCCCGACAGCTGGGCGATCGACCAGCTGTTCCCGATCATGCCGATCCACCGCCTCGGCGAGCGCCCCGGGCGCAAGGCGGTGCTGGCCGACATCACCTGCGATTCCGACGGCAAGATCGACCGCTTCGTCAGCCTGCGCGAGACCAAGCGCACGCTCGAGGTCCACGACCTGCGCGACGGCGAGCCCTACTACCTCGCGGCGTTCCTCGTCGGCGCCTACCAGGAGACCCTCGGCGACCTGCACAACCTCTTCGGCGACACCCACGTCGTGCACATCAAGCTGCACGAGGAGGGCGGCTGGTGGATCGAGGAGACGGTGAAGGGCGACACCGCCGCCGAGGTGCTGCGCTACATGCGCTACGACGTGGACCGGCTGCTGCCGCAGCTCGCGCGCGACTGCGAGCGCGCGGTGCGCGAGGGCCGGCTGTCGCTCGCCGAGAGCCAGGCGCTGCGTCGCTTCTACGACGGCGAGCTGAACGGCTACACCTACCTCGAGCCGGACTGACCCGGCCAGGCGGCGTTCACGCGCCCGTCACAGGCGCGACATGCGACCGCAACCTTCGATCGGTGAAATGCCGCGCGTCAATCGACGGAGCGGCTCACGTGCACGACGACCGGCTCGACCCTCGCCCCGACCCCGACCAGTTCGTCCGCGCGCTGGCC
This sequence comes from uncultured Gammaproteobacteria bacterium, assembly GCA_963707145.1. Classification (GTDB taxonomy): domain Bacteria; phylum Pseudomonadota; class Gammaproteobacteria; order Steroidobacterales; family Steroidobacteraceae; genus RPQJ01. Next base: position 949,813 of record CAVPOQ010000008.1, on the reverse strand, counting down.
GCCAGAGCAGCGGAAAGCGGACCCGCCGGCGTCGACCCGACCGGCTGGCTGCGGAATTGGAACGACCGCGAGGACGCCTGGACCAACCTGCGCAACCTCGAGCACTGGCTGGCGCGCGCCGGCGCCTGACTTCCGTCCCTCCGCCGTCGCGGGACATAATCCCGCCAGCCGCTACCGGCACGGGGAGAGACTCCATGGGATCGAGCTTCATCCGAGGCGCGGCGCTCGCCGCGACGCTCTTCGCAGGCTGCGCGACGGCGAGTTCCGCGGCGGCGAAAGGCATCGACATCGGTACGCCCGAGGGGGCGATCGCCGCGTTCCGCAAGGTCCAGTGCTCGACCGAGGACCGGCGACCGACCGTCTACTACTGGACCGGCGAGACTTACAGCCGCGTGCCCGGCGAGCCGGACCGGCTGCTGTTCCGCTTCGAAGGCATGAACGTGCGCCAGTGCGTCACGGTCGAAGACCCGGTGCGCGGCACCGGGTTCCGGCAAGTCTCGCGCGAAGTGCTCTTCTACCAGGATCCGACCACCGGCCAGATCGTCGACGAGTGGAAGAACCCCTGGAGCGGCGAAACCGTGAAGGTGCTGCACATCGCCAACGACCCGGTGAATTTCCGCGCGCCGATCTTCCCGGTCCGCGCCGACGGCAAGCCCTACGAAACCGACATCCAGGTGATGGGTGACCACTGGTGGGGCACGACGACCGTGCCGCTCTTCTACCGCAATCCGCTCGCAGGCGATTTCCAGGATTTCGTCGGCGGCACCTACCACGCGACCGAGATGTTCAATTTCTTCGGCCGCATGTCCGACCTCACCGACGCGAAGAAGCACTCGGCGGACGTCAACGTCGCATGGGCGCGCGTCTCGGACTGGTTGCCGTGGATGAAGATGCGGGGCCGCGCAGGGCTGCTGTACTTCAATGGGGCCGGCCTCAAGCTCGACAGCTACGCCGAACTGCCGGCCGGCATGCGCGCGGCGATCGAGGCGCGGGCGCCGATCTACAAGGACCCGCCGCCGGTGGACGACCAGCGGCCGAACGAGACGAGCTGGACGTATTTCAAGAGGCAGATGGAGGCCGCCAGCGGCCAGAAATGAGGTCGGTGAACAGAGGTCAGAGATAGTGAAGCACCGACCATCGCCCGGCCTCGCCATCGGCGGCTGAAGGCGGGGCGCTGCCGGCGGCCCCGCCGCTGGTCTGCCCCCGCACGACTGACCGATGCGGCGCCGGATTTTTGCGCTGCATCAACGATTTAGGTTGCAGCTTTCGGCTACTGTCATTACTCTTGCGTCGTTTCAAATTTCAGGCACCGGACTCCGAGCCGTTCGCACTGCTGCCTCCCGCGAGATCGACTCCCTCTCCTCCCCGTCCGGTGAACGCCTTCTCATTCCAGTCCGCAGGCGCAGGCCACAGGCCCGCGGAGCCCTCGCTTCGCAGGGGTCGGGCTGCGATCGTCGGCCTCGTCCCCGGGGGCGGAGAATTCGTTGTCGCTCGTGACCACAACCTGACTCTCGACGCCACGAGCAGCGGCGGCAGACGCGGTTAGCCATGGCGACGACCTGCTGCCCGGCCCGAGTTTTTCCTTCATAGACATACGCTTGTGCTAGACTGTCGCGCGATCGTTGCCCGTCCGTGTCTTGCAGGGCGCCGTCTGGCGCCTGGTTTGTTAAGCCGAAACGTGTTCGATCAGGTGACAGGGATCGCCCGAGCGCTCGCCTTGAGAAGGGCATGGCGCCGCGGGTGAATCGGCTTGATTCCAGTCCTGTCGTTGTGTGTTGTTAATCTCTTAGGATGTTCGAATGACCAAGATCTACGTGGGCAACCTTCCGTTCTCGGCGACCGAGAGCGAAATCCGTGACCTCTTCGCCCAGCACGGCACCGTCGACTCCGTCGCCCTGCCGACCGACCGTGAGACCGGCCGGCCGCGCGGCTTCGGCTTCGTCGAGATGCCGCAGGCCGACGCCCAGAAGGCGATGCAGGCGCTGAACGGCTTCAATATGGGCGGCCGTCCGCTGCGCGTTAACGAAGCGCAGGATCGTCCGCGCACCGGCGGCGGCGGTGGCCGTCCTGGTGGCGGTGGCCGTCCGGGTGGCGGTGGCTACGGCGGCGGCGGTGGCGGCGGCTACGGCAGCGGCGGCGGTGGCGGCGGCTACGGCGGCAGTGGCGGTGGCGGCGGCGGTTCGCGCCGCTGGTAATCGTCGCCGGGCGCCCGAGGGCGCCCGTGCCATGCGATGCCGAGAAGGCCCGGGGCGACCCGGGCCTTCTCTTTTTGGGCGCTGCGCGACGGCCTCACCAGAGATCCCGCAACCGCGCAGCGACGTCGATGCGTGAACCCGGCGACTGAAGCGGTGCCGCCATCGACTCCGGTTGCGCAGGCCACGCCGCGCCTTCGAATCGCTCCAGCACGGTGTCGGTCAGGAAGCGGCTGCGCGCGCCGTGCACGTAGCGATCGCCGGTGCGCGACTGCTGCGTGACGTAGAAGCGCAGCGGCGCGATCAGGTGCAGTTCCTGCTTCGCACGCGTCATCGCGACGTACAGCAGCCGGCGCTCCTCCTCGAGCAGCTCCGGCCGACCGGTCGCGAACTCCGACGGAAAGCTGCCGTCGGTGACGTTGAGCACGTGCACCGATTCCCACTCCTGTCCCTTGGCCGAGTGCACGGTCGACAGCACGAGGTAATCCTCGTCGAGCAGCGGGTCGCCAGAGAGGTCGCCCGTGGCCTGTGGCGGGTCGAGGGTCAGCTCGGTCACGAAGGCCTCGCGCGTCGGGTACTGCACGGCGAGGCGCTCGAGCTGCTCGAGATCGCCGCTGCGCGCCGGCGCGGATTCGTACAACCGCTCGAGCTGCGGCTCGTACCACGCGCGCACGCGCGTGAGCTGCCCCTCCCATGCCGCCGACGGCTCGCCGAGCCCCGTCATCAGCGAGGCGAACGCCGGCCAGTGCCCGCGCGTCGCGGCAGCGACGGGCTGTCCGGCCAGCGACGGCCAGCCGAAGCCCTGGGCCTCGAACGCGTCGCAGACACGCTGGGCATTGGCGGGACCCATGCCCGGCAGCAGCTGCAGCACGCGGAAGGCCGCGATGCGATTGCGCGGGTTGTCGGCCCAGCGCAGCACGGCGAGCAGGTCCTTGACGTGCGCGGCCTCGAGGAACTTCAGTCCGCCGTACTTCACGTAGGGTATGTTCCGGCGCATCAGCTCGAGCTCGAGCACGTCGCTGTGATCGGCATTGCGGAACAGCACGGCCTGGCGCCGCAGGTCGACGCCGCGCTCGCGGCACTCCAGCACGCGCTCGACGACGTAGCCAGCCTGCGCCTGGTCGTCCTGCACCGTCACGTAACGTGGCTTCGGGCCGCCGCCGCGGGTGCTGCGCAGGAATTTGCGGTACTGGCGCGTACCGTCGGCGATCACGGCATTGGCCGCGTCGAGTACCGGCTGCGTCGAGCGGTAGTTCTCCTCGAGCACCGCGACGTGTGCCGGCGGCGAGAAGCGCTCGGGGAACTCCAGGATGTTCTCGACCGTGGCACCGCGGAACGAGTAGATCGCCTGCGCATCGTCGCCCACCACCGTCACGCCGGCGCCGGACGGCTTGAGTCGCAGCAGGATCCCGGCCTGCAATGCGTTGGTGTCCTGGTACTCGTCCACCAGCACGTGGTCGAAGCGCGCACCGATCTCCGTGGCGAGCGACTCGTCCTGCATCATGAGTTGCCACCACAGCAGCAGGTCGTCGTAGTCGAGCGCCTGCTGTGCGAGCTTTTCCTCGACGTAGGCGCGATACAGAGCGGTGAGCCGGGGCTCCCAGTCGAGGCACCAGGGATAGGCGGTCTCGAGCGTCTGGCGCAGCGGGCACTGCGCGTTGACGCGGTGCGAGTAGATGCCGAGGCAGGTGTCCTTGCGCGGGAAGCGCTCCCCGGTCTTCGACAGGCCGAGCCGGTGGCGCACCACGTCCATGAGATCCGCGGCGTCGGCGCGGTCGAGCACGCTGAAGCCGGGGTCGAGGCCCAGGCGGCCGGCATGCTCGCGGATCAGCCGGTTGCCGATGGCGTGGAAGGTGCCCGACCACGGCAGACGCAGCGCCCCCGGCGCCGTGGCGCCGGGTCGCGCGGCCGCGGCCGCCTCGGCGACCACCCGCTGCGCACGGCGAGTCATCTCGAGCGCGGCGCGGCGCGTGAAGGTGAGCAGCAGCAGACGCTCGGGCGCGACGCCGCAGAGCAGCAGGTGCGCGACGCGGTGGGCGAGCGTGCTGGTCTTGCCGGTGCCCGCGCCGGCAATGACCAGCAGCGGTCCGGCCCGAACGCCGCGCCCCGGGTCGACCTCGCCGAAGGTCGCGGCCGCGCGCTGCGCCGGGTTCAGGCGCGCGTATGCGTCGCTGGTCGTCATCGCCGGGCCACTATAGGGCCCTACTGTATGGATATCCAGATCGCCGGAGCCTGCTGTCGGACCCTGTAAGATGCGCGCCAGTCAACACGGCGGGGAGGCAGCGCGGGCCCATGGAAGAATTCGACTTCGGCAGTCTCCTCGGGCGGCTGCTGTTCTCGGTGGCGCTCGTGCTGCTCACCTTCAACCCGACCGGGCACTCGTACTTCCACTGGCTGGCCGACGGCTTCCCCTCGATCCAGCCGCTCGAGGCGATTGCCGGGATCGCGCTGCTGATCGCGTGGCTGGTGTTCGTCCGCACGACGCTCTCTGCCATCGGGACGCTCGGACTCGCGCTGCTGGTCGCGTTCTTCGCGGCGGTCGTGTGGTGGGTGGTCAGCCAGGGCTGGCTCGACCCCAGCAACCGCTCGGCCATGGCCTGGGTCGTGCTGCTGGTGCTCGGCCTGGTGCTCGGCATCGGCATGTCGTGGTCGCACGTGCGCCAGCAGCTCTCCGGCCAGTCATCCGTCGACCGCGTGGACCAGTGAAGCAGGACCGGGCCGGGCACGCCGCCCGGCCCCCGCGTCAGCGCACCAGCTTCAGCAACCGGGCCTTCTGCTCGGTGTAGGGCGGATAGCGCATCGGCGCGTCGAAGCGGAAGCTGCGCTTCATCACCGGCTTCAGGTGGCTGAAGGTCTCGAAGCCGTACCAGCCCGTGTAGCGGCCCATGCCGCTGTTGCCGATGCCCCCGAACGGCAGCTCCGGCGACACCATGAAGATCACCGCGTCGTTGATGCACACGCTGCCGGCGCTCAGCTTCTCGAGCACCGCCGTCTCGAGCGCCTTGCTCTTCGTGAACAGGTACAGCGCAAGCGGCTTGGGACGATCGGCGACGTGCTTGATCGCGTGGTGCATCTCGTCGACGGCGATCACAGGCAGCACGGGCCCGAAGATCTCCTCGGTCATCAGTGCCGAGTCGGCCGGCGGGTCGAGCACGATGGTGGGCTCGACGAAGCGCTTGGCCACGTCCACCCGGCCGCCGGTGTGGATGCGATGCCCCTCGAGCAGTTGCTGGAATCGCGCCGCGTGGCGCTCGCTCGCGATGCGGCAGAAATCCGGGCTCTGCTCCGGGTCGTCGCCGTAGAACTGCCGGATCTTGGCCGCCAGCGCGTCCACGAACTGCGTGGCAACCGAGCGGTGCACGAGCACGTGGTCGGGCGCCACGCAGGTCTGGCCGGCGTTGATGAACTTGCCCCAGGCGATGCGCGAGGCGGCCACCTCGATGTCGGCGCTCTTGTCGATCAGGCAGGGACTCTTGCCTCCGAGTTCGAGCGTCACGGGGGTGAGGTGCCTGGCGGCGGCCGTCATGACGATGCTCGCCACGCGCTCGTTGCCGGTGTAGAGGATGTGTTCGAACCGCTGCTCGAGCAGCTCGGTGGTCTCCGGCACGCCGCCCTCCACGATCGCGAACGCGTCGTTGTCGAGGTAGCGCGGCAGGATCGAGGCGATCGCCGCCGAGGTGTGCGAGGTGATCTCGGAGGGCTTCATCACGGCGCAGTTGCCGGCGGCCATCGCGCCCACCAGCGGCGCCATCACCATCGACAGCGGGTAGTTCCACGGCGCGATGATCAGCACCACGCCCTTGGGCTCGGGCTGGATGTAGCTGCGGCCCGGCTGGACCATGAGCGGCGTCCGCACGCGCTGCGGCTTCATCCACGAGGCGAGGTTGCGGCGAGCGTACTTTGCCTCGGACTCGACGAAGCTCATCTCGGTCAGAACCGCCTCGAAGCGGCACTTACCGAGATCCTGCCGCAGCGCGTCGGCGAAGTCCGACTCGTGCTCGCGCATCATGCGCTCGACTTCGCCGAGCTGGGCGAGGCGCCACTCGATGGGCCGGGTCTTGCCGCTGTCGAAAGCCTGCCGCAACCGGGCCATCGTGCCGGGCAGAGATGAGGTGCTCACGTGGGATCTCCAGTCGGCCCGCCGTGTGCGGGACCGCCGACAAACATAGCACAGCCGCCGGCGTATGATCCCCGGCCACTCTCGGTCATCGCCCGTCGCGGACCCGTCATGGAACCCGACATCACCAACGTCTTCACGGGCCGCGTGCTCACCCTCAACCTCGAGCGCGTCGAGCTGCCGAACGGGCGTGTCGCGGAGCTCGAGATCGCGCATCACCCGGGCGGCGCGGCGGTCGTGGCGCTCGACGGCGAGGGCCGAGTGTGCCTGCTGCGCCAGTTCCGCCATGCCGCCGGCGGCTGGCTCGTGGAACTGCCGGCCGGCAAGATCGACAACCGCGAGCCGCCGCTGGAGTGCGCGCGACGTGAACTCGCGGAGGAAGCCGGAGTGGACGCGGGCGACTGGGAGAAGCTCGGCGAGTTCTACAGCTCGCCCGGCATCTTCACGGAGGTCATCCACCTGTTCCTCGCCCGCGACCTGGTCCCCTCCGGCCTGCTGCCGGAGGAGCACGAGGTGTTCGAGGCGAGTTGGGTCGCGCTCGAGGAAGCCGTGGCGCTCGCGGCGACCGGCCAGCTGCACGACGCCAAGACGCTGATCGGACTGCTCTGGGCACGCGAGCGCCTCGGGGCGCGCTGAGCGGTCCGACGGCCGCACGGGGCGCGGTCGCCTGGCTGCACAGCGGCCACGATACGGTTATGTGAAACGGTTCGCGTCACGGCGCGATCGGGGGCGATAGCATCCGCGACGTCACCCTCGTCCGACCGCGGAGCGCATGCCCATGACCGGAAAACCGCCCAGCGGCCCTCCGGCGCCGACCCCCCCAGAGCGCGAGCCGGGCCGCCTCGGCGTGGACGACCGGGGCAACAAGACCTGGGAATGGGCCAACGACCAGGAACTGCTGGCCGACGACATCCTCGGCGCCACCAGCCGTCTGCGCGCACTGGTCGACCCCAGCCTGCAGATCCGCGACGACGAGGACGATCCGCTGAACCCGGCGCAGAGCAACCCCAAGGGCCTCAAGACCGGCTACAACCCCTACAACAGCGGGGCACTCGAGAAGCAGAACTGGAAGCGGACGAAGAACCTGCGTGAACTGTCGAAGTGGATCGAGCTGCGCAGAAAGACAGCGGAGAAGAAGGGCGACGAATGAGCGACGCGCTCAGCGCCACTGCTCCGCGTGGCGCAGTTTGGCATGCCGGCCGAGGCGGTAGAACGTCCTGAGTTCCGCGAGCAGCGCGTCGGGCCGGGCCTGCCGCCGCCTCAGGAACCGCTCCTCCAGTCGCCGGCAGAAGCGCGCCGCGAAGCGATGCGCTTCCTCGTAGCGGGTCCGCTCGTGAGCCGGCAGGTGGGGCAGGAATCCGGCGCGATCGAACAGCCGCTCGAACAGCTCCGCCGGGAAGCGTCCCCCACGCTGCTCGAGCATCAGGCGCAGCGCGCTCGCGTACTTGTCCACCTCCGCCTGCAGCTCGAGCTCCAGCAGCGACACACGGCGATCGCGGCCCGCACTCCAGACGAAGTAATGGAAGTGGCTCACACCCTCGAGTGCCGTGCAGTAGTCGGCGAGGTTCTCCTCCGACAGCGAACGCAGCGGGCAGCGCGCCGCGAGCCGCTCGATCACCGAGCGATCCACGTACAGCGAGACCTCGACGCCGTCACCGTCCTCTGCGACCAGCAGCTGCTCGTCGGTGGGCGGAGCGGCCTCGGCGCCCTGCAGCGCCGCGGCGTGCGCCGCGTCGGTGATCAGGAAATCGTCGACGTCATGCTCCGACGGGGCGTCGTACAGCCCGGCGAGCCGGTTCTGCAACTCGCGCAGCAGCACGGCGGTCAGTTGCGCCCGCGACCCGCGGGCACGGCGACCGGGCTCACACCCTTCTCCTTCAGCAGCGCGTGCGCGCGCGGGCTGCCGGTGGTCAGCCAGACCTCGTACAGCCGCAGCACGTCGCGGTCGCTGCTGCGCCACGACATCTCGCTCACGTCGTTCAGTGCGTCCACGAGGCGCTGGAACTTCGCGGCGAGCTCCGCGAACACGCCGGCGAGCGCCCTGCCGCGCGCCCCGCTGCCGCAGCTGTCGGCGAGCGTGCCGTAGGCCCGGCCGCCCATCGCGATGTGATAGTCGATGTCCACCAGGCGGCGCGCGAAGCCGTGGGAGAGAAATCCCGCGACGAACAGCGACACGTCGCCGAGGCGCTGCAGCGCGCGCGTACGCTGCTCTGCGGACGGCGCGCTCGCAGCGTCGACGAGCATGAGCGCGAGCGGCCTGAGGCGCTGGCCGCCGGAGGTTGCATCGAACAACGCCTCCGAGCGCGAGAACATCGTGAGCAGGTTCACGACATAATGTTCCGTGTGGTCGTCGACACCGACCTGCTGTCGTGCGAGCGCTTCCTGCACGCTGTCGCGGAAGAACTCGCGCAGATTGCGGACGTCGATGGCAGGGGTGGCGGACTCGGCCTCGTCGGACGTCATGGCGTGATCTCCGCGGTTGGAACGGGCTTGCTGGCAGCCAGAGACCGCGCCTGCTGACAGCGGGCGGGCCGGACGGAATCGCAGGAGTTCGGTGGGGCGCAGCGGCGGCGGGTCAGACGACCCATCGTGCGTGCGCGCTGGCGATGCGACGGCATGCAGCCATGCGCCGAAGTTACCGAAGCCTGGCCGGCGGGATCAAGACCCTCGATGCGAAGCAGCGCACGCTATTGCGACGACGCGTGTCGCACGGACGCAGACGGAACGTTTGCAGGCGTCGTACGCGACGGGCGCCGGGGACGCTAGTCGAGCAGGTCGGCAAGCTCCGCGAGTGTCTGCACAGCGAGCGGCGGCGGCGAGGCCGACAGCGGCCATGCGTCTCCCGCGCGGTTCACCCACACCGGCGTCAGTCCGGCGCGGCGCGCGCCCTCGACGTCGGCGAACGCATCGTCGCCGACGTGCAGCACCTGCGATGGCGCGAGCCCGGCGCGGCCGAGCAGCAGCGTGAAGATGCGCGGGTCGGGCTTCAGCATCCCCGCCTCGCGCGCGGCCAGCGCATGCTCGAAGAACCGCGCCAGCCCGATCGCCTCGAGGTCCGCGTTGCCGTTGCTCGCCGCGAACAGCCGGAACCGCCCGTGCAGCCGCTCGAGCGCGGGCAGCACGTCCTCGAACAGCGTCACCTCGTTGCGCGCGCGGTAGAACACGGCGAAGGCCTCCTCGGCCATCGCTTCCGGGTAGCCCGCTTCGCGGGCATGGCTGCGCAGCGACTCGAGCCGCAGCCACGTGAAGTCGTGGCGCATCGTGGGATGCTCGCGCGCCATGCGCGCGCGCAGGTCTCGCATGGACTCCGGCGTGTGCAGTTCGAGCACGCGCGGGTAGCGCTCGGCCAGGAACGAGCGCATGGCGTGCTCGGCGCGCACGATCACCGGCCCCACTTCCCACAGGGTGTCGTCGAGGTCGAAGATGATCGCCTGGACTTCGCGCATCGCGTCGCGGAGTCTAGCGGAGCGAGGGCAGACAGGCGGCAGGACGGAGCGACGCATGCACTTCACCACCGGATTCGCGCGCCGATTCGTGCGGCCGACCGGCGCGCTCGAGCTCATGGAGGACCTCGGCGGCGCTGCGCCCGGCACGCTGATGCTGGGCGGCGGCAACCCGGCGCGCATCCCGGCGCTGGAAGCGGTCTATGCACGGCGGCTGGTGGAGATCGCGGCGGATCCGGCGCAGTTCGGTCGCTTCGCCGCCTGCTACGCGGCACCGGGCGGCGACGTCGCCTTCCGCTCGGCGGTCGCCGCCGCGCTGGGCGCGCGTTACGGCTGGCCGCTGTCCGTGCGCAACGTGGCACTCACGAGCGGCAGCCAGTCGGCGTTCTTCACGCTGTTCAACCTGCTGGCGGGCGCCGGCGCGGGCCGCCGCAGCCGCATCCTGCTGCCGCTCGCGCCGGAGTACATCGGCTACGCCGACGTCGGTCTCGAGGACGGCGCCATCGTCTCGCGACGCGCCGACATCGAGCAGCTGCCCGGCGGATTCTTCAAGTACCGCGTGCGCTTCGAGGGCCTCGAGGACGTGCCCGACGTCGGCGCGATCTGCGTGTCGCGGCCCACCAACCCCTCGGGCAACGTACTGACGATCGAGGAACTCGGGCGGCTCGACGCGATGGCACGCGCCCGCGGCGTGCCGCTGATCGTGGATGCGGCCTATGGCATGCCCTTCCCCGGCATCCAGTTCGCGGAGCCGGGCATGCTCTGGAACGAGAACGTAATCCTGTGCCTCAGCCTCTCGAAGCTCGGCCTGCCCGCGACGCGCACCGGCATCGTCGTGGCGGCGGAGCCCGTGATCGATGCGATCACATCGTTCAACGCCACGGCCGCGCTGGCGCCGGGTTCGACCGGCGCGGTGATCGTCGAGCCGCTGCTCGCGAGCGGCGAACTCGAGACGCTGTGCCGCGAGGTGATCCGGCCGTACTACGAGGCGCGTTCGCAGCAGGCGGTGGCCTGGCTGGCAGAGGCCTGCGCCGGCCTGCCGTTGCGCATCCACCGGCCCGAGGGCGCGTTCTTCCTGTGGCTGTGGTTCCCGGGCCTGCCCGGCGGCAGCGCGGCGCTCTATCGCCGGCTCAAGGCGCGCGGCGTGCTGGTGCTGTCCGGGCACCACTTCTTCCCGGGCCTCGAGGAGCCGTGGACGCATCGCGAGGAGTGCCTGCGCATCAACTGCTCGCAGGCGCCCGGCAGCGTCGAAGCCGGCATCCTGGCGATCGCCGAGGAAGCGCGCCGCGCGTACGGCGCCTGAACACGAGGAACACCATGCATCGACTGATCGCCACGCTCGTACTGGCCGCCGCATTGACCGGCTGCGCGACCAACCCCGTCACCGGCCGCAAGGAGATCCACATGGTCTCCGAGCAGCAGGAGATCCAGCTCGGGCAGCAGTATTACGGCCCGTCGCGTCAGTCGCAGGGCGGCGACTACGTCACCGACCCCGCCGTGAACGCCTACGTGCAGCAGGTCGGGCGAAAGCTCGCGGCCGTCGCCGACCGACCGCTGCCCTACGAGTTCGTGGTGCTCAACAGCAGCGAGCTGAACGCGTGGGCGCTGCCCGGCGGCAAGATCGCCATCAATCGCGGTCTGCTCGTCGAGCTGAAGAACGAGGCCGAGCTCGCGGCGGTGCTGAGCCACGAGATCGTGCACGCGGCCGCGCGCCATGGCGCGCAGCAGATGGAGAAGGGACAGCTGATGCAGATCGGCGCGGCCGTCGCGTCGATCGGTGCCTCGGTCTACGGCGGCTCGGCGCTCGGGCAGGTGGTGGGCCAGGGTGCGGCCGTGGGCGCGCAGTTGCTGTCGGCGAAGTACGGTCGCGAGGACGAACTCGAGGCCGACCGCTACGGCATGCAGTACATGAAGCGCGCCGGCTACGACCTGCAGGCGGCCGTCACGCTGCAGGAGCTGTTCGTGCGCAAGTTCCAGGCCGGCAACGACCAGGACTGGATGACCGGGCTGTTCGCGAGCCATCCGCCGTCACAGGAACGCGTGGACGCAAACCGCCGGACGATGCAGGAAATGGGCGGACCGGGCGGCGACATGGGCACGGAGCGCTACGCCGCGGCCATGGCGACGCTCAAGCGCGACGCACCGGCCTACGGGAAGCAGGAGCAGGCCAGTTCCGCCGCGGGCAAGGGCGACCTCGCCTCGGCGCGCAGGCTCGCGAACGAGGCGGTGAAGATCGAACCTCGCGAGTCGCGCTTCTACGGCCTGCTCGGCGACCTGGCGATGGCGGAGAAGAACCCGCGCACCGCGCTCGGCCACTATCAGAAGGCGGGCCAGCTCGACCCCGGCTACTTCAAGCCGATGGTCCAGCAGGGCACGGCGCAGTACCAGCTCGGCAACGCCATGGCCGCCGCGCCCCTGCTGGAGCAGAGCATGAAGCTGCTGCCCACGGCGCCGGGTGCCTACTACCTCGGCCGCATCAACGAGGATCGCGGCAACATGCCCGAGGCGGTGCGCCTCTACACGCTGGCGGCAGGCTCGAAGTCACCCTACGGCGAGCAGGCGCAGGCACGGCTCGTGCGACTCGACCTCGCGCAGAACCCGGAGACCTACCTCGCCATCCAGCCGCAGCTCGACAAGCAGGGCCGCGTCTGGCTGACCGTGGGCAATCGCACTTCGGTGTCGCTCAGCAACGTCACCGTGCTCGTGGGCGTGGTGGACCCGTCGTCCGGGCGCACGATCCACGGGCCCGAGCGCATCGGCACAGGCTCGGGCACGATCCCGCCGCGCCAGACCGTCAACCTGCGCACCTCGCTCGGCCCGTTCGGCACGAACGAGGTGCTGCGCCAGGTGAAGTGGAAGGTGGAGAGCGCGCAGCCGGCGTCAGCGCCGTAGCGCGAGCACCCCGTCGCCGCTTGGTCGGGCGTCGAACCCGGCATGCCCGAGGCGCCGGGTCACTTCGCGCGGCAGGTCGCGTCCGCTCGCGAGTCGATTGGGCGTACCGGTGTAGTGGAACAGCCGGCCCCGGCGCCGCAGCACGCGCGCGAGCTGTCCGTAGAAGTCCTGCGAGTAGAGCTCGCCCGCGATGCCGAAGCGCGGCGGGTCGTGCAGGACCGCGTCCACCGAGGCGCCGGGCAGCGTCGCGATGCGCTCGACGATGTCGCCCTGCTCGAGCGACAGCCGTTCCTGCGCGGGCGGCGACCACGGGTTCAGGCTGCGCAACCAGAGCACGTCGGGGTTCTTCTCGAAGGACACCACGCGCGCAGCCCCGCCCTCGAGGCACCACGCGGCGAAGTAGCCGAGACCCGCGCAGCAGTCGAGGATCACCTTGCCACGCGGCTCGACGAGCGCCACCTTGAGCCGTGCGTCCTCCCACGGCGACACCTGCGCGGTGGGCAGCATCTTGATTCCGTCGATCTCGAAGGTCGGCGGCCCCCACCCGGTGGGCACGAGCTTGACGAGCGCGCCGCCGTAGCGCGACACGGTACGGAACGCCTCGCCATCCCAGTGGTAGATGGTCCGCTCGCGGCAGGCCTCGAGGTACGGATACCCGACCCCCTGCCACGTCCAGTGTGCCGCACCGACCGCCACGGTCGTGGTCGTGCGCTCGAGGTCGAGCGAGCAGTCGAGCGCGGCCGCACCGCGGTCGCGCGCCGCAAGCAGCGCGTCGTGCAGCGTCGAGGTGAGCAGCGGGCCCATCGCATGCGCCCTCAGGCGATCGCACCCCGGCGTGCGCGCGGCTTGCGCGTGGAACGGGCCGCGCGAGGCGGGCGGTCCGCGCGCGCAGCCGCGGCGACGGTCGCCTGCGGTGCGCGGGCCTCGAGGAACTCGCGCAGCACCCGGGCGGTGTGCGACCTGCCGCTGGCCGCTGCCACCGCCTCCGGCGGGCCCTGCGCGACGATGCGCCCGCCGCCCGCGCCGCCCTCGGGACCGAGGTCCAGGATCCAGTCGGCCTCGGCGATCACGTCGAGGTTGTGCTCGATCACGACCACGGCGTGGCCCGCGTCCACCAGCCGGTGCAGCACCCGGATCAGCTTCTCGACGTCGGCCATGTGCAACCCGACGGTGGGCTCGTCGAGCACGTAGAGCGTCGTGGTCGCGCCGGCCGCCCGCCGCGGCTCCGCCTGCGGACGCAGCCGGGCGAGTTCCGTGACGAGCTTGATGCGCTGCGCCTCGCCTCCCGAGAGCGTCGGGCTCTGCTGGCCGAGCGTGAGGTAGCCGAGTCCGACGTCCTGCAGCAGCCGCAATGCGTGGTGGATGCGCGGGTGAGCGGAGAAGAACTCCACCGCCTCGTCCACGTTCATCGCGAGCACGTCGCCCACGCTGCGGCCGCGGTGCTGCACGGCGAGCGTCTCGGCATTGAAGCGCCGGCCCCGGCACGAGTCGCACAGCACCTTCACGTCCGGCAGGAAGCTCATCTCGACGGTCTGCACGCCCTGCCCCTCGCAGGCATCGCAGCGACCGCCCGGCGTGTTGAACGAGAACCGCCCCGGGCCGTAGCCGCGTACCCGCGACTCGGTGGTGCCCGCATAGAGTCTGCGGATGTCGTCCCAGAAGCCGACGTAGGTGGCGGGGCAGGAGCGCGGCGTCTTCCCGATGGGCGTCTGGTCCACCTCGAGCACGCGTCCGACCTGCTCGACGCCGCGGATGGCGGCACAGCCGACCCACTCTGGAGCCCGGCGGCGGCGCTGCGCATCCCCGGTTCGCACCCGCAGATTGGCGTACAGCACGTCGCGGGCGAGCGTGGACTTGCCCGAACCGGACACGCCCGTGACCACGGTGAGCCGCCCGAGCGGGATGCGCGCGTTCACCCTGCGCAGGTTGTGCAGCGCCGCGCCCTCGATCTCGAGCGCGGCATCGCCGCGGCGCACGGGTCGGCGCGGGACCAGCGGGTGCACGAGCGGGTGCGCAAGGAAGCGGCCCGTGAGCGACTCCGGGGCGGCGATGAGATCCGCGATGCGGCCCTCGCCCACCACGCGGCCGCCGCGCGTGCCGGCGCCGGGCCCGAGATCGATGACGTGGTCGGCGCGGCGGATGGTTTCCTCGTCGTGCTCGACGACCAGCAGCGTGTTGCCCTTGGCGGCGAGCTTCGCGAGCGTATCGAGCAGCACCTCGTTGTCGCGCGGGTGCAGACCGATGGTGGGCTCGTCGAGCACGTAGCAGACGCCCTGCAGGTTCGAACCGAGCTGCGCAGCGAGGCGGATGCGCTGCGCCTCGCCGCCCGAGAGCGTGGGCGCCGCGCGGTCGAGGGAGACGTAGCCGAGGCCCACGTCCTGCAGGAACGCGAGACGCGCGCGGATCTCCGCGAGCAGGTCGCGTGCGATCTCGCCCTCGCGCCCGGCGAGTTCGAGGCCGTCGAAGAACGTCCGCGCGCCGTCCACCGGCAGCGCCGCAAGCGCGGCGATCGAGCGGCCGCGGAACAGCACGCCGAGCGCAACCGGGTTCAGGCGCCGTCCCTCACAGTCCTCGCAGGGCCGCGCCTCGCCCTCGAACCACTCGTTCCACCAGATCTCCTCGCCGGTCTGCGCGGCATCGAAGCCCTTGATCGCCACGCCCGTGCCGAAGCAGGACTCGCACCAGCCGTGCTTCGAGTTGTAGGAGAACAGCCGCGGGTCCGGCTCGGGGAAGCTGCGACTGCAGGAAGGACAGGCGCGGCGTGTCGAGAACACGCGGACCTTGCCGCGGTCGAGCACGTGCGCCACGCCCTTGCCGTGGTCGAGCGCGAGGGCGAGCAGGCGGCGCAGCTCGCCCTCGGTCTTCGCGCCCGGCACGACCTCGCCCACGGGCAGCTCGAGGGTGTGCTCGCGGAAGCGGTCGAGGCGCGGCCAGGGCGCGGTCGGCTGGTACTCGCCGTCCACGCGCAGGCGCTCGTAGCCCTTGCCCGCGGCCCACTTGGCGAGATCGGTGTAATAGCCCTTGCGCGACACGACGAGCGGCGCGAGCAGCGTGATGCGACGGCCCTTCGCCTCGCGCAGCAGTCGCGCCGCGATCGCATCCGCGCTCTGCGGCTCGATCGGCACCTCGCAGTCGGGGCAGTGCTGCAGCCCGAGCTTCACGTACAGCAGCCGCAGGAAGTGGTGCACCTCGGTGAGCGTGCCCACCGTGCTCTTGCGGCCGCCGCGGCTGGTGCGCTGCTCGATCGCCACCGTGGGCGGGATGCCGAAGATCGCGTCCACGTCGGGGCGGCCCGCGGGCTGCACGAACTGGCGCGCGTACGCGTTCAGCGACTCGAGGTAGCGGCGCTGGCCCTCGGCGAACACGATGTCGAAGGCGAGCGTGGACTTGCCCGAGCCCGACACACCGGTGACGACCGTCATGCCGTCGCGCGGGATCGCCACGTCCACGTCGCGCAGGTTGTGCTCGCGGGCGCCGTGCACGACGATCGCCTCGCGCGCGGCGTCGGCGACTCCGGTGGCCTGGAGTGCCGTACGCGCGGCCGGGGCATCGCGGCGCGCGGGGGGACGCAACGCGCGTGCGGACTCGAGCAGGCGTGCGCGGCCGGCGGTGTACTCGCGCATCGCGCGTCCGGTGTGGGAGGCCGCGCAGGCCATCACGTCCGCCGGGCGTGCCGGCCACGACCAGCAGGCCGCCGGCGTCGCCGCCTTCCGGGCCCAGATCCAGGATCCAGTCGGCCGCACGGATCACGTCGAGGTTGTGCTCGATCACGACCAGCGACGCGCCGGTGTCGAGCAGGCGCTTGAAGGCGCCGAGCAGCTTCGCGACGTCCTCGAAGTGCAGGCCCGTGGTCGGCTCGTCGAAGAGGAACAATGCGGCGCGCCCGGTGGCCGGCTGCGCGCGGTCGGCGCCCTTGCGCACGCTGCTCGCGCTCTTGCGCGCGCTGCGCGGCGCACCCGACGTGCCACTCTCTGCAAGATGCCCGGCGAGCTTGAGCCGCTGTGCCTCGCCGCCCGACAGCGTCGGCACGGGCTGGCCGAGCCGCAGATAGTCGAGGCCCACGGCCACCAGCGGCTCGATGCGCTCGAGCACCTCGCGGTCGCCGGCGAAGAACACCGCGGCCTCCGACACCGTCAGGTCGAGCACGTCGGCGATGCTTCTCGCGGGTCCGTCGCCGCGGGCGAGCTTCACCTCGAGGATCTCGGGTCGGTAGCGCCGGCCGTCGCAGTCGGGGCAGCGCAGGTACACGTCGGAGAGGAACTGCATCTCGACGTGCTCGAAGCCGTTGCCCGCGCAGGTCGGGCAGCGGCCGTTGCCGGAGTTGAAGCTGAACGTGCCGAGCGTGTAGCCGCGCTCGAGCGACACTGCTTCCGCGGCGAAGCGCTTGCGGATCACGTCGAAGGCGCCCACGTAGCTCGCCGGGTTCGAGCGCGTGGTGCGGCCGATCGCGGTCTGGTCCACCAGCACCACCTCGCCGACGTGCTCGGCGCCCAGCAGCGCACGGTGCGCGCCGGGCGTTTCCGTCGGACGGCCCTGCGCACGCCGCAACGCCGGGTACAGCACGTCCTGCACCAGCGTTGACTTGCCCGAGCCCGACACGCCGGTGACGCACACCAGCCGGCCGAGCGGGATCTCGACGTCGAGGTCCCGGAGGTTGTGCTCCGCCGCGCCCTGAAGCACGAGCCGCGGATCCCCGGGTCCCGGCGGGCCGCGACGACCGGCCGCGGCCACGGCATCACGACGCCCCGTCAGATAGCCGGCCGTGAGCGTGTCGGCGCCTGCGGCGAGCTCCGCCGGCGTGCCCTCGAAGACGATGCGGCCGCCGTGCTCGCCGGGCCCGGGCCCCATGTCCACGATGCGATCGGCCGCGAGCATGATCTGCGGATCGTGCTCGACCACCAGCAGCGAGTTGCCGTTGTCGCGCAGGCGCTGCATCACCTCGACCACGCGGCCCATGTCGCGCGGGTGCAGGCCGATCGAGGGCTCGTCGAGCACGAACAGCGTGTTGGTGAGCGACGTGCCGAGCGCAGTGGTGAGGTTGATGCGCTGCACCTCGCCGCCCGACAGCGTGCGCGACTGGCGATCGAGCGTGAGGTAGCCGAGGCCGACGCGCACCAGGAACTCGAGCCGCGAGCGGATCTCCCCGAGCAGCAGGTCGGCCGCCTCGTCGAGCGGCTTCGGCAGCGCGAGCGTCGCGAAGAAGCCGCCCACACGGTCGATTGGCAGCAGCATGAGGTCGTGGATGTTGAGCCCTGCCCCCGCCGACGCTCCCGGCTCCCGCTGCCGCCGCCTCGGCCGTTGCGTTCGCCGGCTCGTCGGACCCGAGCCGCCACAGCAGCGCCTCGGGCTTGAGGCGCGCCCCGCCGCAGTCCGCGCACGCCGTGTAGCTGCGGTACTTCGACAGCAGCACGCGGATGTGCATCTTGTAGCTGCGTCCCTCGAGCCACTGGAAGAAGCGCTTCGCCCCGTACCAGACCTTCTTCTCCCACGGCCCCTCGCCGTCGAGCACCCAGCGGCGCTGCTCCTCGGCGAGCTCGCGCCACGGCACGTCGAGCGGCACGCCGCGCCTGCGCGCGAACTTCACGAGATCGTCCTGGCACTCGCGGTAGGCCTGCGTCTGCCAGGGGCGGATTGCGCCGCCGCGCAGCGACTTCGTCGCATCGGGGACCACGAGGCCCCAGTCCACGCCGATCACCCGCCCGAAGCCGCGGCAGGTCTCGCACGCGCCGAGCGGCGAGTTGAACGAGAACATGCTCGGCACCGGATCCCGGTAATGGATGTCGCAGGTCGCGCAGTGCAGGTCGGCCGAGAACTTCCAGGTGGAGCCGTCCTCGACCCGCACGTCCACGCGCCCGCGCCCGACCCGCATCGCGGCCTCGAGCGCCTCGAGCATCCGGCTGCCGTCGACGCTGCCCGCGCGGAAGCGGTCCTGCACGACTTCGAGCCCGGCCTCGCTGCGCGCGTGGATGCGCGTATAGCCCTGCTGCTCGAGCAGCTTCAGCACCTCGGCCTCGCTGAAGTTCTTCGGCACCGCTACGGGGAAGCTCACCACCAGCCGCGGATCGCCGGCCGCAGCCGCCCGGGCGCGCAGCTCCGCGGCGATGCTCTCGGGCGTGTCGCGGCGCACGGGCTGCCCGCAGCCGCTGCAGAACAGCCGCGCCGCGCGCGCGTAGAGCAGCTTCAGGTGGTCGTTGAGCTCGGTCATGGTGCCCACCGTCGAGCGGGAGGTGCGCACCGGGTTGGTCTGGTCGATGGCGATCGCGGGCGGGATGCCCTCGATGCGGTCCACCTGCGGCTTGTCCATACGGTCGAGGAACTGTCGCGCGTAGGGCGAGAACGTCTCGACGTAGCGGCGCTGGCCCTCGGCGTAGACCGTGTCGAAGACCAGCGAGGACTTCCCCGAGCCCGACACGCCGGTGACCACCACCAGCTGCCGGAGCGGGATGTCGAGGTCGAGCGCACGCAGGTTGTTCTGCCGCGCGCCGCGGACACGGATGAGGTCGTGGGAGTGGGTGGTCATCGGCCGGGGGGAGCGTAGGTCGGCAGCGGGCGTGCCGCGGTGAAATAATGCCCGATCGGACCCCTCATCGCAGCCCGACGGCACATTCATGACCAGCGCGTACCCGCATCTTCTCGCCCCGCTCGACCTCGGATTCACCCGTCTGCGCAACCGCGTGCTGATGGGCTCGATGCACACGGGGCTCGAGGACGACCCGAAGCACTTCCCGCGCCTGACGGCCTACTTCGCCGAGCGGGCGCGCGGCGGCGTGGGGCTGATCGTCACCGGCGGCTTCGCGCCCAACGTCGAGGGCTGGGCCTCGCCGTTCGCCGGTCGCCTCGCCACGAGCGCCGCGGCGCGCAGGCACCGCCCGATCACCGACGCGGTGCACGCCGAGGGCGGGGCGATCGCGCTGCAGATCCTGCACACCGGCCGCTACGGCTACCACCCGCTCGCGGTGGCCCCGTCGCGCATCAAGTCCCCGATCTCGCCGTTCACGCCGCGGGCGCTGTCCGCGCGCGGCGTGGAGCGCCAGATCCGCGGCTTCGTGCGCTGCGCGAAGCTCGCGCGCGAGGCGGGCTACGACGGCGTCGAGGTGATGGGCTCCGAGGGCTACTTCATCAACCAGTTCGTGGCCGCCCACACCAACCACCGCACCGACCGATGGGGCGGCAGCTACGAAAACCGCATGCGCCTGCCGGTCGAGATCGTCGCGCGCACGCGCGAGGCCGTCGGGCGCGACTTCATCATCGTCTACCGACTCTCGATGCTCGACCTCGTGCCGGACGGCAGCAGCTGGGACGAGGTCGTACAGCTCGCGAAAGCCATCGAGCGCGCCGGTGCGACGATCATCAACACCGGCATCGGCTGGCACGAGGCGCGGATCCCGACGATCGCGACCTCGGTGCCGCGCGCGGCCTTCGCCTGGGTGACGAAGAAGCTCAAGGGCGAGGTCGCGATCCCGCTGTGCACCACGAACCGCATCAACGTGCCCGACGTGGCCGAGCAGGTGCTCGCCGAGGGCTGCGCCGACATGGTGTCGATGGCACGCCCGCTGCTGGCCGACGCGGAGTTCGTGAACAAGGCCGCGCAGGGGCGAGCCGACGAGATCAACACCTGCATCGCCTGCAACCAGGCGTGCCTCGACCACGTCTTCCAGCGCAAGGTGGCCTCCTGCCTCGTCAACCCGCGCGCCGCCTACGAGACGGAACTGGTGATCGCTCCTGCGGCGCGCCGCCGGCGCATCGCGGTCGTGGGAGCGGGCCCCGCGGGCCTCGCCTGCGCCACGACCCTCGCGGAGCGCGGCCACGCGGTGGACCTCTTCGAGGCGTCCACGGCGATCGGCGGCCAGTTCAACATGGCAAAGCGCATTCCGGGCAAGGAGGAGTTCCACGAGACGCTGCGCTACTTCCGCCGCCGCATCGAGGTCACGGGCGTGCGCCTCGCGCTCGGCCGCAGGGTCACCGCCGCGGAACTCGCGATCGGCGGCTACGACGAGGTCGTGCTCGCCACCGGCGTCACGCCTCGCGACCCGCGCATCGAGGGCGACGACGAGCACCGCGCGTCCGGCAGGGTCATCTCCTACGTCGACCTGCTGCTGAACGGCCGTCCCGCAGGCCAGCGCGTCGCCGTGGTGGGCGCGGGCGGCATCGGCTTCGACGTGAGCGAGTACCTCGTGAGCGAGGGCCACTCCACGACGCTCGACACCGCGGCCTGGCTGCGCGAGTGGGGCGTGGCGGATCCGGCCGTCGCGCGCGGCGGACTCGGCAAGCCCGAGATCGCGCCTCCGTCGCGCAAGGTTTATCTCCTGCAGCGCAAGGCCGCACCGCTCGGCAAGGGGCTCGGCAAGACCACCGGCTGGATCCACCGGGCGGCGCTCAGGATGAAGCGCGTCGAGATGATCGGCGGCGTGAACTACGAACGCATCGACGAGCGCGGCCTGCACGTGAGCTTCGGCGAGGCGCACGAGAAGCCGATGCTGATCGAGGTGGACACAGTCGTGCTGTGCGCAGGGCAGGAGCCGGCGCGCGAACTCGCCGCACCGCTGCGCGAACAGGGCGTGAACGTGCACCTGATCGGCGGGGCCGACGTGGCCACGGAGCTCGACGCCAAGCGCGCCATCGAGCAGGGGACGCGGCTCGCGGCTGCCTTGTGAGGCCGGCGTCGGGTCGGTAGGCCTACGGATGGACGGCCGGCCCGGCTGCGCCGAGAGTGCGCGCACGTCAGCGACTCACGCAACGCCGGAGGTGTCCGCCATGACGATCAGCCGTCGTGACTTCCTGGTCCGTTCCGCCGTGGCCGCCGGCCTCGCCGCGCTGCCTCGCCGTCCCGCATGGGCGGCCACCGACACCGCCGACGTGATCGTCGTGGGCGCCGGCTTCGCCGGGCTGCAGGCCGCGCTCGGGGTCGAGTGGGCAGGCCACTCCGCGATCGTGCTCGAGGCGCGCGGGCGCGTCGGTGGCAAGATCCTGACGTTCGCCGACGTGCCGGGCGAGCCCGAGGCCGGCGGTCAGAGCATCGGCAGCGGCTACGGTCGCGTCGTGGCGGCCGCGGCGCTCGCCGGGGTGACGCTCGAGGACCAGCTGCCGCAGGCGCAGCGCAATCCCGACGTGACGCTGGTGCTCGACGGCCGTGCGATCCCGAAGGTCGAGTGGCCGAAGTCGCCGCGCAATCCCTTTCCCGACGGGCTGCGCGAGACGATGCCGTGGCAGTACGCGCCGATGGCGATGGCCAAGGGCAATCCGCTCAAGACCGTGGACGGCTGGTTCGCGCCGGCGCATGCCGCGGACGACGTGTCCATGCACGAATTCCTGAAGGCGCAGGGCGCGACCGAGGCGATGATCGAGCTCGCCTACGACACCAACACCAGCTATGGCAGCAGCGCGCGCGACGTCTCGGCGCTGATGCTCGGGTTCGTCGAGGCGTTCCAGCGCGCGCAGCGCAGCGTGAAGCCCGCCGTCTACAAGGCGAAGGGTGGCAACCAGCAGATCCCGGAGGGCATGGCGAAGCGCCTCAAGGGCGGCGTGCGGCTCGGCCAGCAGGTGAGCGCCATCGTGAGCGACGCCACGGGCGTTACCGTGCACACGAAGGACGGACGGCGCTACGCGGGCAAGGCCGCGGTCTGCGCCCTGCCCTACTCGACGCTGCGTCAGGTGCGCTTCGACCCCCCGCTGGCCGGGGCGCAGGCGCAGGCGGTGAAGACGCTGCCGACCCAGATGATCACCCAGGTCGCGCTCGTGGCCTCGAAGCCGTTCTGGACCGACGACGGCCTGCCGCCCGCGATGTGGACCGACAGCCCGGCCGGGCGCGTGTTCGCCATTCCCCGCAGCCCGACGGACGACGAGGTCGCGAGCCTGCTGGTGACGGCCTACGGCCGGAAGTCCGCGCACCTCGACCGCCTCGGACGCGACGGCACCGCACGCTTCGTGATCACGGAGATCGAGCGCATGCGCCCGGCGGCCAGGGGCAAGCTGCGCGTGGCCGCGCAGCACTCGTGGACGGCGGATCCGCACGCGGCGGGTGCCTGGGCCTATTTCGCGCCGGGCACGGTGACGACGTTCATGCCCGCGATGCTGCAGCCGCACGGGCGGGTGCACTTCTGCGGCGAGCAGACCGCCCTCTACTCGCGCGGCATGGAAGGCGCGATGGAGTCGGGCGAGCGGGCCGCGCGCGAGGCGACGGCGCGGCTGTCGAAGGCCTGAGCGCCGCCCCCGCGACGGCAGATCACGACCCCGCCTGGCTCCGATTCAGCCTGCGGAGCCGGCCTGTGCGAGCATCGCCGCGCGCAGCGCCTGCAGACGCTCCTGCTGCTGGCTCCAGCGATGGCCGCCGATCAGGCCGCCGTCGACGACGAAGTCGTGGCCGTTGACGAAGGTGGAATCGTCGCCGGCGAGAAACACGGCAGCCTGCGCGATGTCCTCGGGCAACCCCGCGCGCGGGATCGGCTGCATCGCCGCCAGCGCGACCTTCGCGACCGCGACCGTCTGCTCCGCCTTCTCTGTCGGCAGGCCCGCCACCTTGCCGAACATGCCCGTGGCGATGCCGCCCGGGGAGATGGAATTCACACGCACGCCCTGCTCGCCCAGTTGCATCGCGACGCAGCGCGTGAGGTGGATCACCGCGGCCTTGGCGGCCGAGTAGACCAGCGACGAGGAGAGCCCGGCGCGCAGCCCCGCCACCGAGCCGTTGTTGATGATGCTGCCGGAGCGCTGCTGCATCATCACGGGTGCGACGTGCTTCATGCCGAGGAGCACCGAGCGCAGCAGCGTGGCGATCGCGGCGTCGAAGCCCTCGACCGTGATGCTCTCGATGCCGCCCGGCGGCGCGGGGCCGCCGGCGTTGTTGAACAGGCAGTCCACGCGGCCGTGCTTCGCGACCGTGAACTCGACGAGCCCGCGGACCTGCGCCTCGTCGGTGACATCCGTGCGAACGAAGTCGCAGGCGGCACCGAGTGCATCCGCCACGGCGCGGCCCTCCGCCTCGCGCCGTCCCGCGATCACCACGCGGGCGCCGTGCGCCGCGAAGACCTCGGCCGTGCAGCGGCCGATGCCGCTGGTGCCGCCGGTGACGATGCAGACCTTGCCGTCGAGTCGGGCCATGGAATTCTCCGGTGACGGGGGCGGGCCTGCATCATCCCAGAACGGAAAAGCCCCCCGCCATCGCGGCCGGCGAACTCCCTGCGACCCGCGGCGCGGGTCCGACATACTCTCGGCCAATCCGCTCTTGGTCTGCCCAGGATTCGCGTGCCCCGACTGCCCATGCGTGCCCCGCTGCTCGTGCTGCTCGCCGTGCTGGCGGTCGTGGCCGAGCCCGGCCGTGCCGAGCCTCCGCGCGAGGAACTGCCGCGTCTCTCCGGCAGGGTGGTGGGGGTCGTCGACGGCGACACGGTGGACGTGCGGCTCGAGTCCGGGATGATCCGCGTCCGGCTGCACGGCGTCGACGCGCCCGAGCGCGACCAGCCCTATGGCAGGGCCGCGCGGCGCGCGCTGTCGCGGCTGGTGTACCTGGAGACCGTCGCGATCGAGCCGGTCGAGCAGGACCAGTACCACCGGCTGATCGCGCGGCTGTGGCTCGACGGCCGGGACGTGAACGCCGAGTTGCTCGAGACCGGCAACGCGTGGGTGTATCGCCACTACGCGCCGGAAGCCGCTTCCTGCGCGCGCGAGCAGCAGGCGCGGCGGCACGCCCGCGGGCTGTGGGCGCTGCCGCGCGAGCAATGGGTCGCGCCGTGGGAGTGGCGGCGGCGCGAGACGCGCCGCCAGCCGTTCACCGACTACTCGAAGGAGACCGTGGCCGAGTGCGTGCAGAGCCTCGGCAAGTGAGCCACGCGGTGGGCGTCACTTCGGTGCCGCGGTGCACTTCACGTCCACGTGCACCGAGAACCACGTCTGCGTGGCGCGCAGTTCGCCCGTCACTTTCTTGCCCGGGTCGACGAACTTCGTCTTGCGCGAAAGGATCTGCGGCGAGGGGTCGAACACGAGATCGCAGCGTGCGCGGACCTCGCCGATATTCTCGAGCGTCACGATCAGCATGCCGTCGTAGGGCGTGTAGTCCACCTTGACGTCGGCGCCGTCGAGCAGGGTGTCCACCTGCACCTTGTAGGTGGTCTGCGCGGAGGCGGCGAGCGGGAGCGCGAGGGCCGCGACGAGCAGCAGGCCGCGGTGCGGGCGATGGACGAGGGGCATGTGGGCGCTCCGGGTGGGGATCGTGGAAACCTACGGCATGGCGCACTGGGAGTCGAGGGGAGGGCTCCGGTCGGTGGCGGAGACGCTGCTGCCGATGGGCTGACGTTTTCTGACCAGAAGCTGCCGTCCGGCGACCAGAACCCGGACGGCCGAGCCAGTACTGTGCCGCGCCATGATGGACAGCACAGGGCCCCGCCGACGGTCGTTCGAACTGGCCGGTCACGACCTGCCGGCAGACCCGGCGGTCGAGGCACTGACGCAACTGATTGAGTCGGAGCGTGACCGGGCCCTGCAGGAGGAGCCAGAGCTCGTTGCCGCGTATGACCCGGGGCGGCTCTGGCTGCTGTGGTTCGCGATCGGCGCGACCCTCGAGGTTTGCGCCCTGCTTGAGCGCCATGCCGAAGCGGACCGGAATCAGGTCTTCCGGCAGGTTGCCGCCCTCGTCTTCGGTGACGGCATTCAGTCCGACGTCGATCCGATCAGGGCGGAGCAGCGCCTGCGGGACCTGTTTGAATCGGCCGGCGCCGACGCGGTGCAGGCCTGCATGCAGGGCGATGGGCGCATGGGCCACTACCTCGCGGGACTGAGGGCCAGCGCCGCCCGCGGCACCCGGTCGCCGTTGAACTGACGCGCGTCAGCGGGCGAGCCGAGGCATCGAGCATGTGGCTGGAAATCACCGGGAGCAGGCGCGTCGTGTCGACACTCGAGGACTACCGCGGCGCGGTGACCGAGATTGCGATGCACGCCCGCCGCACGTTGTGTATCTACACGCCGGATTTCGAGCCGTCACTCTACGATCACGACTGCTTCCTGGAGCCGGTGAAGCGCTTCGTACTGACCCAGCGCCATGCGCGCGTCCGGGTATTGGTCTGCCATCCCCCCCGCGCAGGTCATCGGTTCATGCAGATGGCCCGCCGCCTCTCGAGCTGCATCCACCTGCGGAAGGTGCTCGGCGACCACCGCGACAACGCCTGCGCCTACATCGTCGCCGACGACACGGCAATCGCGTATCGGGCGCAGGCCTCGCGCTGGGCGGGCGTCGTGGAGGTCGACGACCGGGGCATCGCCCGCCGCCACGTCGATCATTTCGAAAACGTCTGGTCGGCCAGTCTCGCGCAGCCCGAGCTGCAGGCGAATGCCGGCGAGCAGATGGACTTCTCCAGATATGGGCTGTGAGGGTTGAGCACCGCGACGCCCTGAGCGCACAAGCATGAGCGCTCGGTTCGCACCGGCCACGGGTGGCAGCCAGTCCGGCCAGTGACTCGCTGTCGGGATCTTTTACATATTCCCGCGGCCCACTTGCGGTCCTGTGCCGTAAGCCATTGAATTTCCTCACCGTCCCGCGCCGGGCACGATAAATGCAAGTCATTCGCATGTACGGCCCGCCACCACGGCCACCACTGACTGGGAGCCCCCGATGCGCCACTCCACCCTGCTCGCGGCGTCGCTCGTCGCCGCCGTACTCGCCCTGCCGGCCCACGCCGCCAAGATCGTCTACTCGGCCGCGATGACCGGACCGGCGGAGTCGCCGCCAGTGGCATCCCCGGGCACCGGCACAGTGTCCGTCACCTTCGACACGGTCGGCCTGACGATGCAGGTCAAGGCCAACTTTGCCGGGCTCGTCGGCACCACGACGGTCGCGCACATCCACTGCTGCACCGCCGTTGCCGGCGCGGGTACCGTCGGCGTCGCGACCTATCCTGTTACGTTCCCGGGCTGGCCCGCCGGCGTGAAGTCCGGCAGCTACAACCAGGGCTTCGACATGGCGCTGGCCTCGAGCTACACGGCCGGGTTCCTCGCGGCGAACGGCGGCACCGCCGCGGGCGCGTTCGCCGGGCTGCTCGCCGGCCTCGACGCGGGCAAGGGCTACTTCAACGTGCACTCGAGCTTCGCGCCGGGCGGCGAGATCCGCGGCTTCCTCGCGAAGGTGCCCGAGCCGGGCACGCTGGCGCTGATGGGACTCGGGATCGTGGCCATCGGTCTGTTGCGCGTCTGGCGCAAGGACTGAACTCGAGCGGCGATCCGGGACCGCAATTGCCGGTCGCTGCGCCGGGGCGTCCCTCGCACCGCGCCCCGACCTGAAACGAACCCGGCGCGTCGGCCCCACGGCCCACGCGCCGGATCTTCATCTCCCCCTGTCAGGCGCTTACGGCGGGGAAACCGTCAGCGTCCTGCTCTTGGTGATGCCATTGGCGGTGCCGGAGATGATCGCCTTGGTGGACGCCGCCACCGGCGTCGTCGCCACCTGGAACCCGCCGCTCTGCAGGCCCGCCGGGATCACGATGCTCGGCGGCACGCTCGCCACCGCGTTGCTGCTGCCGAGCGTGACCGTGATCGGGCCCGGGCCCGCCTTGCACTCGAGCTTGGCGGTGCCGGTCGCGGTGAGGCCACCGACCACCGGGCTCGGCACGACCGAGAGGCTGTACATCCCCACCGGCCGCAGCGTCAGCGCCTGGCTCAGCGTCTTCGGTCCCAGCGTCGCGCTCACCAGCCCCGCCTGGTTGGCCTCCACGTAGCTGCTCTTCACGGTGAACGTCTTCGTTGTGGCGCCGGCCGGCACGGTCACGGTCGCGGACACGGTGGCCGCGTCGAGCGTGTCGGAGAGGTAGACCACGATGCCGGTCGCCGGCGCGGGCTCGGAGATCGCCACGGTGCCAGTCACAGACTTGCAGCCCGCGACGAGCGACGACTTCAGCGTCACCGACGCAAGCGCCACGCTGCTCGGCGTGACGCTGGTCATGTCCGAAGTGATCAGCGTGCCGGTGGGCGCAGTGGCACTGACGATCAGCGCCGCGCCGATGTCGGCCGACTGTGCCGTGACGTTCGCCGGCGTCACCGTGACCTTGAACGTTCCGGCCTCGGTGATGAAGCCGCCGAAGTCGTAGCTGACGAGCACGTCGAACGGCACGCGCGGCTGCATCAGTTGCTTGGTGCCGAGGTTGAGTGCAACCAGGCCGTTGTCGGCGGGATAGACCCCCGAGACGAGCAGCACGTCGTCCGCGTCGACGACGCCGTTGCCCGCGCGGTCCCACCAGGCCTTCACGGCCGCGACGTCGAGCTGGTCGTTGCCGCTGCCCGAGGCCTGCAGCCGGAGGGCCGTCACCTTGAGCGGCATCGGCCCGTTGTTCACGAACCTGAGCCCGATGACCGGCACGTTCGCGTCGCCCGGCTTCACGCTCGCCGGCAGCACGGCCGAGCCCGG
Source organism: uncultured Gammaproteobacteria bacterium (assembly GCA_963707145.1). GTDB lineage: Bacteria > Pseudomonadota > Gammaproteobacteria > Steroidobacterales > Steroidobacteraceae > RPQJ01. The sequence goes on along the minus strand of CAVPOQ010000008.1, from coordinate 921,784 downwards.
CAGCAGCTCGAAGCTGGCGGTGCGCGGCTCGACGAGCCTGAACACGTCGGCGAAGCCGTTCGGGTCGCCCACGCCTCCGTCCGTCCAGATGGCATTCATGGTGTCGAAGGCCCAGATGTAGTTGCCGTGGCAGCAGATGCCGCCGCCGTTCGACTGCTTGAGCCAGGTGAGGCCGCCGTCGTAGGTCGCGTACATCGGGCCGCCCGACGGAGCGAAGCCCTTGTACGAGGACACGAAGTCCATGTACTGCGGCAGCGTATCGTTGAGCTTGGTGAAGGTCGCGCCGTAGTCGGTGCTCTTGAAGAGCCCGGCGCCACTCGGACCGTGATCGTCCGCACGCACCCACACTTCCGCGCCCACCATCGGGATGTCCGCGGTGCCGTAGCCCGAGTTGGTGATGATGTTGTTGTCGGCGACGTTGGTCCACTCGCCAGTCGTGCTGCGCAGCTCGCGGTGCATGCCGCCGCCGAAGGCGTAGGGCGTAGAGAACAGCACGGCGCGGCCGCTCTTGTCGGCGTCGATCGCGGAGCAGCCCGCGTAGTCCTCGTACCAGCTGCGCCGGATGGACCAGGTGGCGCCCGCGTCCGCTGTCTCCCAGATCGTGAATCGGAACGGAGTACCCACGCCGTAGTAGGTGCCGGTGTTCTCCGAGCCGCAGGCGATCCAGTGCGTGGCGTCGATCTTCGCGAAGTTCTGCGCCGAGACGACGCCGTTGCCGTCCGCGCTCTTCGGCAGCCCGACGATGGTCCACGTGGCGCCGCCGTCGGCGGTGCGGAAGACGCCCACGGGCGCCGTGTACCGCGCGACGATCACGCCGTGGTCCTTGTCCGCGAACAGCATCGAGCGGCCGGTGAGGTCCGGCAGGATGGTCCAAGCGGTGTGGATCCAGTGGCCGATCTGGGTCCAGCTCGTGCCTCCGTTGGTCGTGCGCCAGAACTCCGATTCGATCGGCGAGACGCTGCGGTTCAGGAAGAAAATGAACCCCACCTTGGCACTGACCCAGTAGGGTTCCCAGATGTCATAGGCCGCGCGGTTGTACCAGGGCGGCGGGTAGGAAGGCAGGAACTTCCAGTGGTGCTGGAGGTTGAACGTCAAACCGGAAACGTCGCCCGCGACGTTGAGCGCGAGGCGCCGCGAGTCCATCGTGAACGTGTCCTCACCGGGCGTCTCGACGTAGAGCAGCGTGACCGGACCGTTGGGCACGCCCGTGAGCGTGAACGTACCCGTGAACTTCGTGGTCGCGACGACGTTGGTCTCGAGGCTGGTGCCGGCCACGCGCACCTTGGCCGGGTTCCAGTTGTCGATCGCGGGCTGGTACCCGCCATCCGAGACCGGCAGCGCCACCTGCCCGCTCACCGTCGCGCCGTGCGCCGGAAGCGCGAACAGCAGCACCAAGGCGGCCGCAGCGACGAGCAACAGCCACCAGAGCGGCGAAACGTGTCGGAAGAAGAAGAAGTGTGTCGGGGGAATCGCACCCCCGACGGACTGTCGGGCATGACGCGGCAACATGGCTGGTCCCTCCTGGACAGCCGTTGCCGGGCCGGAAGAATCGGCAACGGCCCCAGAGAGGATTATCCGCCGGCGGGCACGGCGGCTGCGCACGTACAAGTGCGGCGGGCGCAGCGCCACAGCGCAGCGCCAGGGCGATTCTTCCGTACTGTCCCCGATCCCGCGGGCCGCGAGTGCCCCCCCCTTTGAGCGCGCCGCCTGGGGTGCCCGGCCCGCGCCTAGAGCCGGTCGTACTTGCGGCTCGACCCGCGCGCCTTCTCGACGGGGTACTTCTCGGCGTTACGCGCCATCTTGGCCCGCGCCGCCTGCTCGAGGTCCACGTCGAGCTTGTCGGCGAGGCGCACCAGGTAGAGCAGCACGTCGGCCATTTCCTCCTCGACCGCAGCCCGGGTCTCGGGCGGCAGGTCGCGGGCCTGCGCATCGTCGAGCCACTGGAAGGGTTCCAGCAGTTCCGCCGCCTCCACCGCGAGCGCGGTGGCGAGGTTCCGCGGCGAGTGGAACGGGTCCCAGTCGCGCTCGGCGGCGAATGCGCGCAGCGCGTCGCGCAGATCGCGGAAAGGGTCGGTCATGCGGGCGGCCTCCGGAGCGGGGGCGCCCATTATCCCCGGCGGGTCAGTGGCTCGGGCGCCACTGCTTGGGCGGCCAGGCGTCAGCCGGCGGGGCCGGCGCGCGGACAGCGGCCGGGCGCTTGCCGGACGAGGCCCGGCTGCGAATCGAACCAGCGAGCGACCTCGACACCGCCAGCAAGCGGTCGATTACCAGCATCGACAAGACGGCGACGACCATCACGTCGAGTCCAAGGAGCTGAATTGTCTCTAACCATCCGCGTTCCATGTTTTCCTCCCGGGGGCCGCCCAGATCGAGCGGCTTTTCCACGGAGCCACCCTACGCCGATTTTGCTGCGCCGCAACATGTACAGCGTGAATCTTCGATGACACGGCACTTTTCTGCACCACGGCAGTGCAAGAAGACCCGCAAACGGCCGCCGCGGGCGGCTCGACCGGTAGAATCGAGACTCAATCGCGGATTCGGGACGGGTGTTCGATGAGCAACGTAAAGGTCTTCGTGCTGCTGGCCGGCATGGTGGCGCTGTTCGGCGTCGTGGGCGGCATGCTCGGCGGGCAGGGCGGCATGCTGGTCGCCCTCGCGATCGCCGCCGTCATGAGCTTCGTCATGTACTTCAACTCGGGGAAGATGGCGCTCCGGGCCTACAAGGCGCAGATCATCCAGCGCGAGCAGGCGCCGGAGCTCTACGACCTCGTCGACCAGCTGCGCCAGCGCGCCGGCCTGCCGATGCCGACGCTCGCCGTGGCGCCGCACGCCCAGCCCAATGCCTTCGCCACCGGCCGCAGCCCGGAGACCGCCGTGGTCTGCGTCACGCAGGGACTGCTGCAGCTCGTGGACCGCGACGAACTCGCCGGAGTGCTCGCCCACGAGCTCGGCCACATCAAGAACCGCGACATGCTGCTGCAGACGATCTCCGCGACGATGGCCGGCGCGATCACCAACCTCGCGCGTTTCGGCATGATCGCGCCGGGGGAGCGCGGCGGGCGCTCGCCGCTGGCCCCGCTCGCGGCCCTCGCCGCACCGTTCGCGGCGATGGTCATCCAGTTCGCCATCAGCAGGACGCGTGAGTACAAGGCCGACGCCACCGGCGCCGAGATCAGCGGCAAGCCGCTCGCGCTCGCGAGTGCGCTCGGCAAGCTGCAGATGGCCGCGCAGCGCATCCCGATGGCGGTGTCGCCGGCGATGGCGCCGCTCGCGCAGGTCAACCCTCTGGCGGCCTTCCACGGCGGGATCGCGTCGCTGTTCTCCACGCACCCGCCGACCGCGGAGCGCGTGCGGCGGCTGGAGGAGATGGCGCGCGGCGGATCGACGCGCGTCTAGGCACCGTCAGGGAATCTGGATCTTCCCGCGCGGAGGCAGGCCGCCCTGCCCCGTGAGCGCAGAGGCCGTGCCGGCGTCGGGCACGACGATCGACGAGGCCTGCTGGCGGCGCATCTCCTGCAGCTCCTTCAGCGTCTCCTCGAACGCCACCTTGGCGGCGTCGGCGAAGTGCGTGCAGGCCTCGGCGAGGTTCTTCGCATCGATCTCGAACGACAGCGGCAGCGCGCCAGCCGGCGTCATGATCTGCGCCTGCCCGACATAGGACGTCGCGCGCGCCGGGTCCGGCGAACCGTCGGACCTGACCGGCGTCAGGACGCGGATCGTGCCCACCTTGCGGTCGGAGTAGATGTCCTCGCGGTAGAGGTCGTTCACGTCCATGTTTGGGTCAAGGGCGTCTCTCGGGCCGGCCATGGGTATTCCTCGGATCGGGCGGTCGGTGGGGATTGGGGCGACACGGTACCGGAGCGCCGTGGCCGCGACAACGCGGCCGCTCAGAAGCCGGCGTCGGGGCCGCCGCCCTCGCGCGGCGGCTCGAGTGCCCGCTCGCGCGGCCAGGGCGTGAGCGCCACGTAGTACAGGACGATCAGGTTCACCAGCGGCACCGAGGCCATGATCGCGAGCCACGGCGGGAACCCCATCCGGCCGAGGATCTTCCAGAAGGCCACGACCTGCAGCAGCGAGAGAATGACGATCACGCGAATCATGGGGACTCCGGGCTGGCGCGGTCTCGCCGCCGGATTGTAGAGGCTGGGCACATGGCGGGCGACCGTCGCCCGACCCCGCCCGCCCGGCCCTGGGGCCCTAGGCAGCCGCGCCCGGCCTAACCATACTTCGCCGATGCAAGCCTCCATGCCGGGTCGCACGCTGCCGCCGCGCGCCCTCGTTCTGGTCATCGCGGTACTGGCGGCAGCGCTGGTGCTCGCGGGCTGCCAGACGCTGCGCTCGATGTCGCCCAGGGCCCGCAAGGACGCCGAGACGGCCGCGCGCCTGCTGCAGCTGCAGCAACAGAACATGCGGTTCGCGGACAACTACGTCATGCGACTGATGGAGGCCGTGCGCGTGGCCGAGCTCCGGGCCGCAGATCCGATGCAGCGCTACCACCTCTCCGGGTGGCTGCTCGCCCAGGCCGTGACGGCCTACTCCGCCGCATCCGGCGACAACGCCGTCATGGCCGCGCTCGACCTCGTGTCGCTCGCGACCCTGAGCCGCGCAGTCGTCGAGGTGTCCGGACCGAAGCGCTTCCCGCAGCAGGCCGACGCGGTGCTCGCCGTGCATCGCGAACTCGAGGCCGAGGCGTGGAAGCTGGCAGCCGACTTCCTGACGCCGACGCAGCAGGCCGACCTGCGCCGCGTGCTGCTCGACTGGCGGGCACAGCACATGGACGTCGAGACGGCTCCGTTCGTGCGTTTCAGGGAATTCGTGAACGTGATGCCGTCGACGACCGCGCAGAAGACCACGGCCACGCCCACCAGCCTGATGGGCCTGGTCGGCCTCGATCCGATGGCCGGGCTCGATCCTGCCGTCCGGCAGGTGGAACAGTCGCGGCTGCTCGCCGAGCGGGCCATCTACTTCGCGCAGCGCGTGCCGTTCATCGTCGACCTGCAGCTCGACCGCTCGCTGAACCGTATCATGGTCGACCCCGACACCCGCGCGCTGCTGGCGCAGACCGCCAGCATCAGCACCTCGGCCGAGCGCTTCGCCGCGGTGGCCGAGGCGCTGCCCGACGAGTTCTCGCAGGAGCGCGAAGCGCTGATCCGGCAGCTCTCCGAGCTGCTCACGACCCAGCAGGCGACGCTGCTGCCGATGCTGGTCGAGCTGCGCGGGGCGCTCGAGGCCGGCAACCTCACGGCAACCTCGGTGGACGGTGCGGTGCGCTCGATCGACGCGCTGGTGGCGCGGTTCAAGGCGCCGCCCGCGCCGGCGCCAGGCCCGGCCGGCCGTTCGACATCACCGAGTACACGCAGGCGGCCGACGGGATCACGCGCACCGCCGTCGAACTCCAGCAACTGATCGGCTCGATCGACGCGCAGGCTCCGCAGCTCGGCGGCACGCTCGAGGCGAGCGTGGCGAAAGGCCGCTCGCTGATCGACTACCTGTTCGTGCGCGCCGCATGGCTGATCGCGCTGCTGCTCGGCGGCCTGCTCGCCGTCCTGCTGCTCTACCGCTGGCTCGCCCCCCGGGTTCGAAGCACATGAACGATCTCCACCGCAGCATCCGCGCTCCCCGCGGCCGCACGCTCTCGGCCCGCAGCTGGCTCACCGAGGCCCCGCTGCGCATGCTGATGAACAACCTCGACCCGGAGGTGGCCGAACGCCCCGACGACCTCGTGGTCTACGGCGGCATCGGCCGCGCCGCGCGCAACTGGGACTGCTACGACCGCATCGTCGCGGCGCTGCGCCGCCTGGGCGACGACGAGACGCTGCTGGTGCAGTCGGGCAAGCCGGTCGGCGTGTTCCGCACGCACACCGACGCGCCGCGCGTGCTGATCGCCAACTCGAACCTCGTCGGCCGCTGGTCCACCTGGGAGCACTTCCACGAACTCGACCGCAAGGGACTGATGATGTACGGCCAGATGACGGCCGGCTCGTGGATCTACATCGGCAGCCAGGGCATCGTGCAAGGCACCTACGAAACCTTCGTCGAGATGGGCCGCCAGCACTACGGCGGCAACCTCGCCGGCCGCTGGATCCTCACCGCGGGCCTCGGCGGGATGGGCGGCGCGCAGCCGCTGGCCGCGACCATGGCCGGCGCCTCGATGCTCGCAGTGGAGTGCCGACCCGAGCGCATCCAGAAGCGCCTCGACACGCGTTACCTCGACGAGCGGGCGGCGACGCTCGATGAGGCGCTCGCGATCATCGAGCGCGCCACGCGCGAGCGGCGCGCGGTGTCGGTGGGCCTGCTCGGCAATGCGGCCGAAGTGCTGCCCGAACTGCTGCGCCGCGGCGTGCGTCCCGACGCCGTCACCGACCAGACCTCGGCCCACGACCCGGTGAACGGCTACCTGCCCGAAGGCTGGACGCTCGAGCAGTGGGACCGCCTGCGCGAGAGCGACCCGGCGCCGTCGAGAAAGCTGCGCGCGCCTCGATGGCGAAGCACGTCGAGGCGATGCTCGCGTTCCAGAAGCAGGGCATCCCGACTTTCGACTACGGCAACAACATCCGCCAGGTCGCGCTCGACGAGGGCGTGAAGAACGCCTTCGACTTCCCGGGCTTCGTGCCCGCCTACGTGCGTCCGCTGTTCTGCCGCGGCGTGGGCCCGTTCCGCTGGGCGGCGCTGTCGGGCGATCCGGAGGACATCCACCGCACCGACGCGAAGGTGAAGGAACTCATCCCGGACGACCCGCACCTGCATCGCTGGCTCGACATGGCGAAGGATCGTATCCAGTTCCAGGGCCTGCCGGCGCGCATCTGCTGGGTGGGTCTCGGCCAGCGCCACCGCCTCGGCCTCGCCTTCAACGAGATGGTGGCGCGCGGCGAGCTCGCCGCACCGGTGGTGATCGGCCGCGACCACCTGGACTCGGGTTCGGTGGCGAGCCCGAACCGCGAGACCGAGGCGATGCGCGACGGCTCCGACGCGGTGGCCGACTGGCCGCTGCTCAATGCGATGCTCAACATCGCGAGCGGCGCCACCTGGGTCTCGATCCACCACGGCGGCGGCGTCGGCATCGGCTACTCGCAGCACGCCGGCGTGGTGATCGTCTGCGACGGCACGCCGGCCGCCGCGAAGCGCATCGAGCGCGTGCTGTGGAACGATCCGGCCACGGGCGTGATGCGCCACGCGGACGCGGGGTATCCGGAGGCGATCGCATGTGCGCGCGAGCAGGGGCTGGACTTGCCATGCCTGTAGCGACTGCAGTCTCCATGAGCCGGGGAGCCGGTTCCCGGTCAGTCCGGACGACACGCCGTGAACCCATCCCTGGGGGCTCGCGCGCGACATCCCTGTCGCGCGACGGTCGTCCGGACTGACCGGGAACCGGCTCCCCAAGTCACATCGCAGCATGCGCACGCTCTGGCGACACGCCCGCATCGCCACCTGCGACGAGCAATCGCGGGTGCTGGACCGCGGCGCCGTGCTCACACGCGGCGGACTCATCGAGTGGATCGGCGACGAGCGCGAACTGCCCGCCGGCCCGCGCCCAGAGCGCACGATCGAACTCGCCGGCCGCTGGCTCACGCCCGGGCTCGTCGACTGCCACACGCACCTCGTGTTCGCGGGGCAGCGCGCCGCGGAGTTCGCGCGGCGCACCGCCGGCACGAGCTACGCCGAGATCGCGCGCGAGGGCGGCGGAATTCTCTCCACCGTGCGCGCGACGCGCGCCGCGAGCGAGGACGAACTGGTGGCGCAGTCGCGGCCGCGCCTCGCAGCGCTGCTGGCGGAAGGCGTCACGACCGTCGAGATCAAGTCGGGGTATGGGCTCACGCTCGAGACCGAGGCCCGCATGCTGCGCGCGGCACGACAGCTCGAGGCGGCGCATCCGGTCAGCGTCGCGACGAGCCTGCTTGCCGCGCACGCGCTGCCCCCGGAGTTCGCCGGACGCGCCGACGAGTACATCGACCTGATCTGCAGTGAATGGCTGCCGCTGCTGGCGAGCGAAACGGTGCCCGGGCCGTCGACGGCCGACGGGATGCCGGGCGAGCGGCCGCCGCCGCGGCGGCTCGTGGACGCCGTGGACGCCTACTGCGAGGACATCGCCTTCTCCGCCGCGCAGTGCGAGCGGCTGTTCGCGGCCGCGCGCGCATGCGGACTGCCGGTCCGGCTGCACACCGAGCAGCTCTCCAACGTCGGCGGCACCCAGGCCGCGACGCGCCACGGCGCGCTGTCCTGCGACCACCTGGAGTACGCGACCGAGTCCGATGCCAGGGCGCTCGCGGACGCGGGCACCGTCGGCGTGATGCTGCCGGTCGCGTTCTATGCGCTGGCCGAGAAGCGGCTGCCGCCGATCGAGGCGCTGCGCCGCCACGGTGTGGCGCTGGCCGTGGCCTCGGACTGCAATCCGGGCTCCGCGCCCGGCGCTTCGCTGCTGCTTGCGATGAACATGGCGCGGCGACTGTTCGGTCTGACGAGCGCGGAAGTGCTGCTCGGCGTCACGCGCCACGCGGCGCGCGCGCTTCGGCCTGGAGGCGCAGCGCGGCTCGCTGGCGCCGGGCCGCGCCGCCGACTTCGCTGTGTGGTCCATCGACTCGCCCGACGAACTCGGCTACTGGGTGGGCTTCAACCCGTGCAGCATGGTCGTGAAGGACGGCGCGATCGTGCTCGAGCGCGACGTGTGAGGAGACCCGCGTGACGCAGCATCACGAACTGGATCGGACGCTGTGGACCGGCCGCGTGGACGCGGAGGACGGCGCGGCGGGCCGGCGCTGGCACCAGGTCGTCGAGCCGGTCGCCGCGCATCCCGGCGTGGCGCTGGTGGGCTTCGCGAGCGACGCAGGCGTCTCGCGCAACCGCGGCCGGCCGGGTGCCGCCGAGGGCCCGGCCGCGCTGCGCCGGATGCTCGCGAACCTCGCCTGGCACGGCGGCCCGCAGGCGCGCCTCTACGACGCCGGCGACGTCGCCTGCGCAGGCGACGCGCTCGAGGACGCGCAGGCAGCCTACGCGCAGCGCATCGCGGACCTGCTGCGCGCCGGGCACTTCGCCATCGGACTGGGCGGCGGCCACGAGATCGCGTGGGCGGCGTACCAGGGAATCGCGCAGGCACTCGCCGGCGACCCGCGCATCGCGCAGCTGGGCATCGTGAATTTCGACGCGCACCTCGACCTGCGGCAGCCCACCGAGCCCGGGCGCGGCACCTCGGGCACGCCCTTCCTGCAGATCGCCGCAGCGCGCGCGGCGGCCGGGCTGCCCTTTCGCTACCTGTGCCTCGGCGCGAGCGCGCCCGCGAACACGCCGGCGCTGTTCGAGCGCGCGGCGCGGCTGGGGGCCGAAGTCGTGCACGACGTGGATGCCGGCGACGCGGCGGCCGAGGCAACGCTCGCGCGCTTCATCGCGGACTCCTCGGCCGTGTACCTGACGTTCTGCCTGGACGTGCTCCCTCCCGCGGTGGCCCCGGGCGTGAGCGCGCCGTCGGGGCTCGGCGTGGCGCTGCACCGCGCGGTGGCGCTGCTGCGCTCGGCGCTCGCGGCCTGCGGGCACGGCCGGCCCGGCAGCCGGCTGCTGATGGCCGACGTCGCGGAACTGAACCCGCGCCACGATCCCGACGGCCGCACCGCACGCGTTGCTGCGCGCCTGGTCTACGAGATCGCCGCGATCCGCTGAGGTCGGGCGTGCTTTGCCGGCGGGCTGGCATACTGCGCGCCGCCCGCGCCACTCGCGCGCGAGACACCGAGAGATCCCATCGATGCGACCCGAGATTCACCGGCTGACCCTGCTGATCTGCGTGCTGTCCCTGTTCACCACCGCCGGCTGCAGCCGCCAGTCCCCGGAACCCGCGACGAAGCCCCAGGAAACGACGGCCGCGCCGGCGACCGCGGACGCCGGCGCGCACCTGCCGCCCGGCATCGACTGGTTCCAGGGCGAGGTCGACGCCGCCTTCGTCGCGGCGAAGGCGGCCGACAAGCCGCTGTTCCTGTTCTGGGGCGCGGAGTGGTGTCCGCCCTGCGCGCAGATCAAGTCCACGATCTTCAACACGCGCGAGTTCCAGGAACGCAGCCGGCTGTTCATACCCGTCTACCTCGACGGCGACACGCCGAGCGCGCAGCGCTACGGCGAGCGCTTCGGAGTGGTGGGCTACCCGACCATGATCCTGTTCCGCGCCGATGGCCAGGAGATCACGCGCCTGCCGGGCGGCGTGGACGTGGCGCGCTACGCGACCGTGCTCGACACGGCGCTCGCCTCCTCACGCCCGATGCACGAGACGCTGCGCGCGGCCACCAGCGGCGCCGCGCTGCAGCCGGCCGACTGGACGCTGCTCGCGTACTACGCGTGGAGCACGGACAACGGCCAGCTGGTCGCACCCGCCGACCGGGTCGACGTCTTCCGCGGCCTGCATGACCATTGCCCGGCGCAACTCGTGGCGGAATGCGCGCGCATCCAGTTCCAGTACCTGCGTGCGCTGGCGGCGGCCGCGAAGGACGGCAAGGCACCGCTCGATGCCGGGCAGCGCACGTCGATGGCCAGCGCGCTGCTGAGTCTGCTCGGTTCGCCCGAGGCGATCCGCGCCAACGTCGAGAACCTGCTCTACGCGCCCACCGAAGTCATCGGCCTGCTGTCGGAGCCGGGCTCCGCCGGGCGCGAGCAGCTGGTCTTTGCCTGGCGCGCCGCCCTCGACTCGCTGGCACGCGGCGGCGAGGGCCTCGCGCTGTCGGGTCCGGAGCAGATCAACTTGGTGCGCTCGCGGGTGCTCCTCCAGCGGCTGGCAGCACCCGACGCCCCGCTCCCGCCGGCGCTGCTCGACGAGGCGCGGCAGACGGTCGCGCGCGTCACCGGCGCGACGCCGGAAGGCTACGCGCGCCACGCCGCGGTCAACGCCGCCGGCAACCTGTACTTCGAAGCCGGGCTCGACCAGGAGGCGAACGCACTGCTCGTCGCCGAGATCGAAAAGTCGAAGTCGCCGTACTACTTCATGGTCGAACTGGCCGATCATGCGAAGAAGGTCGGCCGCGAAGCGGAAGCGCTCGCCTGGTTCGAGCGCGCCTACGCGGATGCGAAGGGGCCGGCCACGCGCTTCCAGTGGGGCTACAACTATCTGGTGGGCCTGCTCGAGATGACTCCCGGGGACACGGCGCGCATCGAGCGCGTCGGCCTCGAGGTGCTCGGCGAGCTCGACGGCTCGCCCGACGCGTTCTACCAGCGCACGCGGCTGCGGCTCGAGCAGCTCTCGAGCAAGCTGCTCGACTGGAGCCATCGCCAGCCGGATCGCACGGCGGTGGTGACGAAGCTGCGCGAGCGCACCGCAGGCTTGTGCTCGAAGCTGCCCTCGGGCGACCAGGGTCGCGCGAACTGCGAGGCGTTCCTCAGGCCCTCAGGGCCAGCCACCGCCGGCGCGTGATCGAGTACTTCACGCCGGCGCGCTCGTCCTCCGTGCGCCCGGCGAGCACGTCCTCGGGCCAGACGAAGTCGCGCTCGAAGGCGAGACCGCACTTCTCCATCACGCGTCGCGATCCGAGATTGCGCGCCAGGGTGCGGGCGGAGATCTTCGCGGCGCCCACCGGCCCGAAACCATGCGCGAGCAGCGCCTGGCCGCCCTCCGTCGCGTAGCCCCGCCCCCACGCCATACGCCGCAAGCGGTAGCCGAGTTCCTGCTCGCCTGCGTCGAAGCGGTCGGGCCGCAGGTGGAACCAGCCCACGAACTCGCCGTCGGCGCGCGACTCGGCCGCCCAGTAACCGAGCGCCGGCTCGACGCCGTAGTACGCGAACCAGCGCGGCAGGATCTCGTGCGCGTAGCGCTCGCGCGGCGTGGGCTCGCCGTAGCTCGTGTAGCGCGTCACCTCGGGGTCGGAGTCGAGTTCCACCAGCCGGTCGAGGTCCTCCGGCACGAAGCGCCTGAGCCTGAGCCGCAGCGTCTCCAGTAGAATCACGCCCGTCGCCTGCCCCTGCATGCGCAGCCTCCTGACCCGACCGCGTGGCCGCGCCACGCTCACGCAAACCGAGATGACCGGTATCCGCTACGACTTCCGCAGCGACAACGTCGGTGGCGCCGCACCCGAGATCCTCGAGGCGCTGCTGGCGGCCAACGATGGCACCGCCGCCCCGTACGGCGACGACGACTATACGCGAGCGATGAACGCGCGCTTCGCCGACCTGTTCGAGCGGCCGGTACAGGTGTTCCCGCTGTGCTCGGGCACGGGCTCGAACTCGGTGGCGCTCGCCGCACTCGCCAACGCCTACGGCGCGATCTACTGCCACGAGACGGCGCACATCCACGTCTACGAGTGCGGCGCGCCGGAGTTCTACACGGGCGCGAAGCTGGTGGGCCTGCCGGGCCGCGACTTCCGGCTCGAGCCCGCGACGCTCGAGGCGGCGCTCGCGCTCGCTGGGCGCGGCAACCCGACGCGCGTGCAGCCGTTCGCGCTCAACCTCACTCAGCCCACCGACTTCGGCACGCTCTACACGCCCGCCGAGATCGCGGCGCTCTGCGAGGTGGCGCACCGCCACGGCCTGCGCGTGCACATGGACGGCGCGCGCTTCGCCAACGCCGTGGCCGCGCTCGGCTGCACGCCGGCGCAGCTCACCTGGCGCGCCGGCGTGGACGTGCTGTCGCTCGGCGCCACCAAGAACGGCGCGATCAACGCGGAGGCCGTGGTGGTGTTCGACCCGGCGCTCGCGCGCGAGATCCCGTTCCTGATGAAGCGCGGCGGGCAGGTGCTGTCGAAGGCGCGCTTCGTCTCCGCGCAGCTCGCGCGCTACGTCGCCGACGACCGCTGGCTCGAGCGCGCGCGCCGCGCCAACGCGCACGCGGCGGCGCTTGCGCGCGAGCTCGCGGCATTGCCGGGCGTGGCGCTGGTCGCGCCCGTGGAGATCAACATGCTGTTCCTGCGCATGCCCGAGGCTGCGGTCGCGGCGCTCGAGCGCGGGCCGTTCGAGTTCTACAAGCTCGGACACGACCTGCGCTTCGTCTGCCGCCACGACCAGGAGCCCGCGGGCATGGAGGCGCTGGTGCGCTGCGTGCGCGAGGCGCTGGCGGCGGTCCCGGCGTCGCGGGCGGCCTCATGACCGGCGTGCGGCGGCGTCCGGACAGCATCCGCATCGGGCGTCCGTCCCACCCGATGCTGCGCGTTCACGCGCGCGTGCTGCTGGCGCTGTGCACGCTGCTGGTCGCGGCCGGTCTCGCCACCGCGCAGGAACTCGAGGTCATCGAGCTCAAGTGGCGGCTCGCCGAGGAGGTGGTTCCCGTGGTGCAGCCGCTGCTGGCACCGGGCGGCGTGCTCACCGGCACCGACCGCATGCTGTTCGTGCGCACCAGTCCGGCGAACCTCGAGCAGATCCGGCAGGCGGTCGCAGCACTCGACCGGCGGCCGCGCGAGCTCAACGTGAGCGTGGGCCAGGGCACGGTCGCGCGCAGCGAGGCCACCGACGTGCGCGGCGCGGCGCGCGTCGGCAACGACGACGTGCGGGTGGGCGTGAACGTGCCGCCCGGCGTCGGCACCGGCGTCGCCGTCGGTGCGCGCGGCGGTTCGCAGCAGGCGAATCTGCGCAACGTCTCGACGGTGCGGACGCTGGAGGGCTCCGAGGCCTGGATCGCGATCGGGCAGGTCGTGCCGCTGACGACCACCCAGGTGGTGTCCGGCCGGCGCGGGCCGGTCGTGTACCCCTCCACGGCATACCGCGAGGTGAGCACGGGCTTCTACGCCACGGTGCGCCTGAGCGGCGAGTACGTCACACTCGAGATCTCGCCCCGGCAGCAGCGCCTGCGCAGCACGACGAGCGGACCCGTCGTCGAGACCGCGGGCAGCGCGTCGATCGTCAGCGGCCGGCTCGGGGAGTGGATCGAGCTCGGCGCGGTTGGCGAGTCGTCGGGTGGTACCTCCAGCGGGCTGCTGGTGTGGGGCCGCCACACCTCCGAGTCGCAGTACTCGGCCTGGGTCAAAGTGGAGGAAGTTCCTTGAACTCGCGCGGTCCGGCACCAACGATGGGGGTGACCATGGCACGCCTGCTGCCCCTGCTCCTGTTCCTGGTCGTCGGCGTGCTGCTGATGGTGACGCGCCAGGCGTCCAACCAGCGGCCGCGCGACGGCCGCACGTTCCGGCCGCGGGCCGGTGCCCGTGCCAGTGCCAGGGACCGCGCCGCCGCCGGCAACGGCGTCACGCTGCTGCGGCGGGGCGACCTCGCCGGCCTGCGCGACGCTTACTCCGGCGAGCCCCTCGACCCCGCCCGCCCGCTGGTTCGCTGCGGCGGCTGCCAGTCCCTTTATCATGCCGACAGCGCCGCAGTGCTGGCCCGCGACAACGGCGGGCGCTGCGCGGCCTGCGGCGGCACCGACTTCTCCGCCGTCAAGCTGATCCCGGACTGACGGAGGGCGAACCCAGATGCTGGACCCGAGTCGCGCACAGCGCTACCGGCGACACGACCTGATCGACTGGTTCTCGCAGGAGCAGGTGTCCGCCTCGCGCATCGCCGTGATCGGCGCCGGCGCAGTGGGCAACGAGGTCGTGAAGAACCTCGCGCTGCTCGGCTGCGGATCCATCGACGTGTTCGACTTCGACACGGTCGAGCTGCACAACCTCACCCGCAGCGTGCTGCTGCGCGAGGCGGACGCCGGGCGCAACAAGGCCGAGGCCGTCGCCGAGCGCGCCCGCGACCTCGACCCGAACGTGGACCTGCGTGCCGTACCGGGCGACTTCTGGGACACCCTGAGCCTCCGCCGGCTGCAGGGCTACGACTGCGCGATCGCGGCCGTGGACAATTTCGAGGCCCGGCTGAAACTCAACCAGATGTGCATGATCGCGCGCGTGAATCTCGTGAACGCCGGGCTCGACAGCCGCTGGGCCGTCATCGAGTCGTTTCCCTTCGCCGCGTCCGACGAGGTGGCCTGCTACGAGTGCACGCTGCCGGAGTCGGCCTACCTGCGGGTGGCCGAGCGCTACTCCTGCGGTGGCCTGCGCCGGCGTGCGAGCCTCGAGCGCCGCATCCCGACCACGACCATCACGGCGAGCGTCGCGGGCGCGCTGGCCGCCTCCGCGGCCCTGCGCCTCGGCGACGATGTGCCGCAACGCGCGCAGCGACGGCTGCTCGACACCCTCGGCGGCGCCGGCAGCGCAGTCGCGGTCGAGCGCCGCGACGGCTGCCCGGGCTGCTCGGCGTTCCTGCAGCCGCCACGGCTGGTGCGGATCCGTAACCGCTGGACTGCACACCCGGAGGACGCGTCCGACGACGTCGCCGCGCAGCCGCTGCAGCTGAGCGACGCGCTGGTTACCGGCTACGAGTGCGCGGCCTGCGGGCCGCTGGCCCAGGCCGCCGAGTACGTCAACCGGCGCGCCGGTGATTTCGACGACGGCATCGCCGTCTGCCCGGGTTGTGCAACACCCTCGGTGCGCGTCGAAATCCGCGACACCTTCACCGTGGGCGAGCTCTCGGCACGCTTCGGCGAGCGCCGCGTTCCGGCCAAATTCGCACTGGCCGAGATCAACGGCGGCACCGTCTGCTTCGATCTCGAGGAGAACTGAGGATCATGACGCAGTCGCTGAAGCTCTACGTGCGCACGGCGGACCAGACCCGCCGCGCCGAACTCGATCTCGACGCCGCCAGCACCGGCGCCGACATCATCCAGGCGGCGGTGGACAACTGGGCCCTGCCCGCCGACACCGACTACACGCTGGTGAACACGACCACGGGCCGCGCGCTCGCGCCCGGCGAGGACCTCGGCAAGGGTGTGCGCCCGGGCGACGTGCTCGAGGTGCAGCCGGTGCTGGTCGCGGGCTGAGGCACGCGGCGCCGACGCGCGACGACCGCACATGACGAGCCCGATCCGCCTCGAGGCGGACCACGAGCGGCTGCGCACGCTGGCCGCGACCTCCGCCGAGATGATCGTGCTGCTCGCCGGGCCGACGGTGGCGCTGCCGCAGGCCGACCTCGAGCTGCGCTATGCCGTCGCCCGCTCCGAGCGCTACCCGGCGGACGTGACGCGCCAGACGCGCCTGCGGATCGCGCTTCCGGCCCGCTATCCGTTCCAGGCGCCCACGGCGACCGTGCTGTCGCCGATCTGGCACCCCAACGTGTTTCCCGCTGGCACGATCTGCCTCGGCACCCGGTGGCTCGCCTCCGAGGGGCTCGATCTGTTCGTGCAACGGCTCGTGCGGCTGCTCACCTTCGACTCGCTGCTCGTGAACACGGCCTCGCCGGCCAACCGCGCCGCGGCCGACTGGTATGCGCGCACGCGGCCACTGCGGCCCGAGGCGTTTCCCTCCGACCGCCCGCAGTTCGGCGAGTCCGCGCGCGGCACCGCCCGCGGCCGTGTCGGTTGGCGCGAGGCGGCGGCCGACGACGGCCGCGTCGAGCGCGCCTGCCCGAACTGCGCGCGCACGCTGCGACTGCCCGCGGGCCGCAGCGGACGCGTGCGCTGCCCGGGCTGCGGTGCGGCCTTCGAGACGGTCACCTGATGCGCTGGACCGAGCAGGCCCCGATGCTGCCGCTGCAGCCCCTCGGCGCGCTCGCCGGGCGCGCGCCCGACCTCGAAGCGTGGCTGCGCGACGCCGCTGCCGACGCCGGGCTGCTCGTGGCAGTGAGCGCCGCAGCCGCCGATACCGTGCTCCGCCACCTCGCTGCTCATGACGACGAGCACGGCGGCCTGATGCTCGGCGAGGTCTACGCCGAGGACGACGACCCTGCCCGCAGCCGCGTGGTGCGGGTGACTCAGGCCGTGCCGTCGCAGGACTTCTCGAGTACCGGCGTGTCGCTGCGCATGGAGAGCGGCGTGTGGGAGGAGGCGCGCCGGCGGCTCGGCCCGGACGAGCTGGTGGTCGGCTGGTACCACAGCCACCCCGGACTCGGGGCGTTCTTCAGCGACACCGACCGGCGCACCCAGCGCGCGTTCTTCCCGCACGCCTACAGCGTGGGCTGGGTCGTCGACCCGGTTCGTGGCGAGTCCGCGTGGTTCGTCGGTCCCGATTCGGCGCGGCCCGCCTGCGTGCTCTATGGCGTCCCTGCTGGAGTGGCGGACTACGTGCCAGGCGCTGTCGGCGGCGGCGACGACAGCGAGCCCGGCGATGCCGGCGGCGACGACGGCGGCTGCAGGTAGGGCGGCGGTCCCACGACCTCGACGCGCTGGACGAAGTAATCGGTCTCGCCGAAGCAGCTCGTGGGCAGGCCGCGATGCTCGGAGTAGTGCAGGCGCACCTGCTGCCCGACCGCGGCCTGCAGCTGGTTCGCGACCTCGTCGTCGCGCACGCTGAATTCCCAGATCTGCGGCGCCACGCCACCGACCACGTACATCGCGATCTCGCCTTCCCAGGTCTTGCAGATCCAGCCGCGCTTGGAGAATTTCTGCAGCACACCGGCGCGATCGCCGTCGGAGTAGCTCCACCACAGCATGACCAGCGTGTAGAGCCCGATCAGCACCAGCGCGCCGAACACGCTCCACCAGAAGTAGGAGCGGAAGCTGCGCCGCGGCGGGCGCGCCGCGGGCGGCGTGCGCGGAACCGGCGGCACCGGCGTGACGGGGACGGTCGAATCGGGAGCGTTCATGCGGCGTCCTTCGCGCGAGGCGTTGTCCGGGCATGATAGCCGCTCGCCGGGCGGCGGCGGCAGTCAGTGTCAGAGCTGGGAATCGAGCGGCACCAGCCGCAGCAGCGTCACGCCGAGGCGGCGTCCCGCGCTCGCGTCGGGCTCGCGCTCGAGCCGGCGGTCCTTGCCGTTGACGCGGTCGTACCAGACGAGCCCCTCGTGCTCCTCGAGCACCACCCGGTAGCTCAGTTCGGGGCCGGTGGCCCGCTCGAACTCGCTGCGCACCTGCTCCGCCAGCGCCTCGCTCTCGATCAGCACGCCCATCTCGGTATTGAGGAACGCGGAGCGCGGGTCGAGATTCATCGAACCCACGAACACCCAGCGGCGGTCGACGATCATGGCCTTGGTGTGCAGGCTGGTGCCGGAGGAGCCGACCAGGCTGATCCGCTGGCGCTCCTCCTCGCTGCCCGCCCTGCGCTTCATTTCGTAGAGCTCGACGCCGCCGGCGAGCAGTTCGCGCCGCTCGCGGGCGTAGCCGGTGTGCACGGCGGCCACGTCGGTGGCGGCCAGCGAGTTGGTGAGCACCGCGACGCGCACACCGCGCCGCGCCTGCCTGACGAGGGCGCGCCGGCCGTCGCTGCGCGGCACGAAGTACGGCGAGAAGATCAGCATCTCGTCGCCGGCGGATGACATCAGGCCCTCGAGACCGGCGAGCACGTTCGAGGCCTCGGATGTCTCGGTCTCCCGGCCGATCTTGGCCGGATCGTCCACCAGCAGGCGCAGGTTCGCCACCCGCAGCGGCGCCGGGCGATCGGCGAGCAGCGCCGCGCGTTTCTGCGGGTCACGCAGCGCGGTGAGGTAGGGGTTGTCGCTCGTCTTTTCGCGATACGCCTGTGCCCCCTCGATCAGCTTCGCGAGCTGCTCGGGCTTCGGCTTGCGGCCCTCGAAGCGCGACACGGGCACGGCGCTCGGGCTGTTCCAGTAGGCGTCGAACGCGGCGCTCACCTCCGCGACCACGGGCCCGGACAGCAGCACGTCGAGGTCGCTGAAATTCGAATGCCCGGACGCGCCGAAGTACTCGTTGCCGACGTTGCGGCCCCCGACGATCGCGACGCGGTTGTCGGCGATCCAGGCCTTGTTGTGCATGCGGCGGTTGAGGCGGTTCGCGCGAACGGTCCACTCGGTCAGCCAGCCGAGCGTTCCTTCGCGGCTGTAGAACGGGTTGAAGATGCGAACCTCGACGTTGGGGTGCAGGTCGGCCACGAGGAACACCTCGTGCTTGGCGCGTGCGTCGATGTCGTCCAACAGCACGCGCACCCGCACGCCGCGCTCGGCGGCACGCATCAGGTCCGCCGCGAGCAGGCGTCCGGTCAGGTCGTCGTTCCAGATGTAGTACTGCACGTCGAGCGAGCGCCGTGCCGCGTCGGCGGTGACCGCCCGGTAGGCGAAGGCCATCGCGTTGTGGTCCACGAGCCGTACGCTGTTGACGTCCGGCGCGTCGCCGAGTTCATCGAGCACCGCCTCATCGAGCGCGCTTCCCGGCAGCGGCGGCAGCGCGTAGCTCGGTTCGATGCCTTCGAGCGAGGGCGCAGTCGCGCAGTGCGTGAGCCACGGCAGGACGGCGAGCAGGGCGAGGCGCGCCAGCCTGCCGGCCGGAATCGGGGCCCTGCGCGGGCGGCATGCGGCCTGGGTCATCGGTCGGGGCATCCTGCCTCAGTGGTCCAGGTCGTCAGCGCGCACCCTTCCCGTCGAGGAATGCGTCGATGCGCTCGAGCATGTACGCGTGGAACGGGTTGCTGCGCTGGCGCGTGAGGGTCCAGGTCGGCACGCTCAGCACGCCGTTCTCGCCATGCACCTGGATCCTGCCGAGCTGCACGTGGTTCGCGCCGGGGGCCACGTCGTAGCCGTACAGCGGGTCGTCCGGCGGGAACGGCAGCGCGACGTGCGACAGCGAGAACACCTGCGCCGGCCACGCCAGGGCGAGCGGCCGCAAGGCCGGCTGGACGCTGCCCGCGGGGACGCGCCGCTCGAGCGCCTGCAGCGTGTCGCGCGACTGGTTGGTGACGACCGTGAGCGCGTACGGGCGTCCGGCCCGCGACTCGAGTTCGCGGGTGAGCCTGCCCGGATCCTTGACCAGCAGTTCCTGGATGCCCGAGTAGCGGTTGACGTCGAACAGCACGAGTTCGTGATCCCCGGGCGCGAGCCGGTCGAGCAGCGTGGTGCTCACGGCCTTCGCCTCGACGGTCGCGTCCACCGTCGAGACGAACGCCAGCACGGGCGGGAACTCGCGCAGCGGATGCCCGTCGGCCAGCCGGTCGATACCGCGTGCGAGGCGCCGCGTGAGGCGGAAGGTCTCGCCGCCCGCGTGGAGACTGAATGACGTGTACTTGTACGGATCGAACTCGAGGGCGATGGTCTCCCAGGCCGCGCGCTCGAACCCGGGCAGCGAGGACAGGCCGGTCTTCACGCGGCCGACGACGGCGAACTTGGAGATCGCGATGGCGGGCGACAGCAGCACCAGTCCCGCGGGCCGCGGCAGCGCCTCGCCCTCGAGCACGCTGAGCGAGTAGTCCACCGCGAGCGCCGCGCCGTTGGAATAGCCCACCAGGAAAAACGGGCGGCCGGGCGGACCGCGGCTGGCCAGGTCCCGCGCGGCGATGCGCACGGCGGCCTGCATGTCCTCGATGCGGAAGCTCAACAGCCCCGACGGCGCGGTGCCGTGACCCGGCAGCCGCAGCCCAACGACCTCGAAGCCCCGTGCGGCGAGGTGCTCGCCGATCGAGCGCATGCTGTAGGGCGAGTCCGTCAGGCCGTGCAGCAGCAGCACGGCCCCGCGCGGCGGCGCATCGGCCGCGGGCGGCAGGTAGAAGGTGCGGTTCCAGTTCTGCGGCCAGACCGTCGGGTCGCTGCGGCTGCCATTGCGGTAGCGGTTGAAAAGCTCCGGCTCGCCGGCGGCGGGGCGATAGACGCGCGACTCGAGGTCGGCGAACAGCCGGTCCTCGAGCTTGCGATAACCCTCGATCGTCGCCACCTCCGCCTCCTGGCCGGCGGTGAAATCCGCCAGCGCCACTCGCTGCCACGGATTGAGCGGGGGCCCGTTGCCCAGGTAACGCGCATAGAAGCCCAGCCCGACCAGCGCGAGCCCGAACAGCGCGGAGCCAGCCGCGAGCATCAGCCAGCGCAACAGCGAACGGACCATTGGCACTCCGGGCGCATGGGCCCCATGACGAAGATCCCGAATCATAGTCTGCGCCGGCCGCCTCTCGTAAAACCCGAATGGTCCTAGCGCACGGCGCGGGGCAGCATCGCCCGGGTACGACGCCCGTCCAGATCCGGCCGCGATGTCCCGACAACGGCTCCCGCAGATCCTGGCGTACATGACGCCCTTCCCGTTCTCGATCGACATCGAGGCGCCGCTTGCCGAGGCGCACGCGTTCCTGCGCGAGCGTCACATCCGCCACCTGCCGGTGACGCGCGACGGCGTGCTCGCCGGCGTGCTCACCGACCGCGACATCAAGCTGGCGCTGGGGCCGGACCTCGGCTCGCCGCCGGAGCGCGAGCTCAGGGTGAGCGACGTGTTCCAGCCGGAGTGCTACGTGGTGGACGCCGGCGACCACCTCGAGGAGGTCGCCGCCACCATGGCCGAGCGCCACGTCGGGTCGGCACTCGTGACCCGCGCCGGGAAGCTCGTCGGCATCTTCACGACCACGGACGCCTGCCGCGCGCTCGCCCGCGTCCTGAGAGAGCTGCACCCGGACTCCCCGCCCGACCAGGTCGCCTGAACCACCATGAACGACATCGCCGCGTCGAGCAACGCGCGCTGCGCCGACCGCCTGCGGGAGGCCGCCGACCTGCTCGAGGCGCAGGGGGCCAATCCGTTCCGCGTCTCGGCCTATCGCAAGGCCGCCGCCACCGTGCTCGCGTTGCCCGCGGACGTCGCCGACATCGTCGAGCGTGAGGGACTGCCCGGGCTCGAGGCGCTGCCCGGCATCGGGCGGGGCATCGCCTCCGCGCTGCTCGAGATGACGCGCACAGGCCGCTGGATCCAGCTCGAGCGGCTGCGCGGCAACGCCGATCCGGTGCAACTGCTCACGGTCGTCCCCGGCCTCGGCCATCGCCTCGCCGAGCGCATCCACGAGGAACTGCACGTGGACACGCTCGAGGCGCTCGAACTCGCGGCCCACGACGGCCGCCTCGAGTCCGTGCCGGGCATCGGTCCGCGGCGCGCCGCGGCGATCCGCGCCAGCCTGCAATCGATGCTCTCGCGCAGCCGGCCGAAGTTCACGGCGGCCTCGCGCCACGTCGCGCAGGGTCCCTCGATCGCAACGCTGCTCGCGGTGGACGAGGCGTACCGCCGCGGCGCGGAGGCCGGGACGCTGCCCACGATCGCGCCGCGCCGCTTCAATCCCACCGGCGAGGCCTGGCTGCCGGTGCTGCACACCGCGCGCGACGGCTGGCACTTCACGGCGCTGTTCTCGAACACCGCGCAGGCGCACCAGCTGAACCGCACGCGCGACTGGGTGGTGATCTACTTCTACGACGACGAGCACGCCGAAGGACAGCACACCGTCGTCACCGAGACGCACGGAGCGCTCGTCGGCCGGCGCGTGGTGCGCGGCCGCGAGACGGAGTGCCGCGGGCTGTACGCGGCGTAGGGACCGGCGGTATTGCTAAGTTCCGGTGCCCCCCGCCGCGGGGGGGCCACCGCTCGCCTTGCGGCTGCCATCGTCGGCCCCGCGGTCCTCCGAATCGGAAGCCTTGAGGTCCAGCTCGAGGGGCCGCTCCCTGGGCGGCACGAAATCCTGCGGGAACCAGACGAACCACACGACCGCTTGTCGCTCAATCTCCGTCCCCTGGCCATCCGGCTTGCACGCAATCTCATCTGCAGTCTTGACGTACACGCCGAAGCGATTGCCGCTGGCCAGCAACGTGTTGTCCGAAAAAGGCAGCGAATACGGCGTCAGCGTGAATTCGATGCTCTGTCTCGGGAGTTTCCCCGCCCGCGCAGCCGGTGGGTGGTTACTCTTCTTCGCGCACCCCGCCGCCTCCTGTTCGCCCAGATCGCCCGGGGGCTGAGTCTCGACGAAGACGGTGACTGCCCCGCCGTCCCAATCGAACGAACTGAATGTGACCTTCAGGGTGTCCTGACAATCCGGCGAGCGAATGATCAGCGGTTGCACCTGCTCCTGGATCATTACTTTCGTGGCCGTCGCTCCAGTACCGATCTCCAGTTCCCGCATCGGTCGCTCGGTCGAACAGATCATTTCGACCACTTCAGGGTCGTCGGCGGACCTCTTGCAGGGATCGATGACCTGTCCCGGCTCGGGGGCGGGCAGCTGATAGCACGACGGCAGAACTGGGCGCTCCGCCGAAACGGATCGCTGGTCGCGAGCGGGTCGCCGTTCGAGGTACTCGCTCAGCTTGATCTCGACGTAGTCCGATTTCCTGGCGTCCCCTGCCTCGTCGGGCGTCGCCATCAACGGCGCGAGCTGGCGCGAGATCACGCGTCGGGCGGCACTCCTGAGTCGATTGCGCGCTTCGTCGGTCTGGGACTTGAGGCCGTCCACGTAACGCAGGGCCGGACCGAGTTCGAAGTGCTCGTGAAAATTGAGCGTCAACAATTCGGCATGCAGGGCCAGTCGCTCTGCTGCCTGCTGCGACGTTTCGCTCTTCTCTTCTTCTCCACTCAGCAGAGGACCGACGAGCTCCCTGAACATCGCGGAGCGGATGCCCGTTTCCGACTGCTCGCGCTGGTTCTGCAGCGACAGCCGATTGTTCTCCGCGGCGATTTCCTGCTCGCGCTCCCTCGAGAGTCGGGCACGCTCGTTCGCGTTGTAGCTCAGGTAGATGCCGAGACCGGTCGCTGCAACCGTCAGCAGCGGGATGGCCAGCTTCTGGCTGACGTCGGCGATGAAAACGAGATTCGAACGCCAGTTTCCCGACTGCTCCGCGACCGGCGGCGTCTCCGGACCTTGCGACTCAGGCGGTCTGGACGTCTCAGGCACCCACCGATTCCTAGGACGGACAGGTGAAGTCGACAGTCACCGGTGTGGAAAGGCTCTGAAAGCTCGACGGAGTTGCCGGCCGATTGCCGCAGAACGCCGTGTACTGCCCCGGCGGCAGGTCGATCTGGTAAGGCCCATTCACCTGGGCGACGGGGCCAGAGGGCCCGAGGATCGTCACCGTCCCGTTCGCCGTGCCGCTCACGACACCTGCGTGAGCAGCCGGAGACATCGCCGTGGCGAGCAGCACGACCGAGGCAAGGCGCAACGCGATTGATTTCATACGACACCCGTGTTTCCGCGCCCGATCCAATCTACTCGCCGGGGCCGAGGGTGGCAATGCCGGGCCCGGCACTGGCAATCAGCGCAAACGGCTTGACCGACGGGACGCCTGCGGCGGCTTCAGACGAAGTACGCGAACGCGAACACCCCGAGCATCGTGAACACCAGCGCGAGCTTGGCGAGCGTGCCGAACAGCAGTCCCATCCACGTGGCGACGCCGGCGCGCGTCGCCTGCTGCCACTGCCCGTGCGACAGCATCTCGCCCGCAACCGCGCCCACGAACGGTCCGAGGACCAGCCCGGGAATCCCGAGAAACAGGCCGCCGAGCGTGCCGAGTGCGGCCCCCACCACCGCGAGCTTGGTGGCGCCCACGCGCTTGGCGCCCAGCGCCGTCGCCGTGAAGTCGATCGCGAACGACGCGAGCGTGAGCAGGCCGAGCAGCACCAGAGTCACCGCGCCCACGCGCGTGAAGTCGTCGGCCCACGCGGCGACCAGCAGGCCCGCAAACACCAGCGGCACGCCGGGCAGCGCAGGCAGTACCGAGCCAGCGAGTCCGGCGAACACCAGCAGCGCGGCCAGGACGTACCACATGACTTCGGCGGACATCGAATCACCTCTGGAGCCGGTCGGGTGCGCCATGGTGCCTGCCGCCGGAGCGCGAGTCACCCGGCGGGCATGCCGCGACCGGCAACCGGTGGCCCGCACGGTAGACTCCACGGCCGCAACATGACCGCGCTCCCGCCACTGCCGATCGTCGAGGCCCTGCCCTCGCTCGCCGCAGCCCTCGAGGACGGCACGCAGGCCGTGCTCGAGGCGCCGCCGGGCGCCGGCAAGAGCACCGTCGTGCCGCTGGCGCTGCTCGACGCTGCGTGGCGCCGGGACGGCCGCATCGTGATGCTCGAGCCGCGCCGCATCGCCGCGCGCGCCGTGGCCGAGCGCATGGCCTCGACGCTCGGCGAACGCGCCGGAGAACGCGTCGGCTTCCGCACGCGGCTCGAGACGCGCGTCGGCCCGCGCACGCGCATCGAGGTGGCGACCGAGGGCATCCTGACGCGGATGCTGCAGCACGACCCGGCGCTCGAGGGCGTCGCCTGCGTGATCTTCGACGAGTTCCACGAGCGCAGCCTGCAGGCCGACCTCGGCCTCGCGCTGGCGCTCGAATGCCAGCGGCACCTGCGGCCGGATCTCCGGCTGCTGGTGATGTCCGCGACGCTCGACGGCGACGCCCTCGCGAGAGTGATGGGCGCGGCGCACGTGGTGCGGGCGCCGGGACGCATGTTCGAGGTCGAGACTGTTTGCTTCGCGCCGCCGCCGGGCACGCAGGCGACGCCGCCCGGGCCGCTGCCGGGACCGCAGTTTGCATCGCGCGTTGCCGCCCGCATCGTCGCCGCACTCGATGCGCACGAGGGCGACCTGCTCGCCTTCCTGCCGGGCGCGGGCGAGATCCGGCGCGTCATCGAAATACTGGCCGGGCAACTGGCGCCCGATCGGTTCGCCTTGCTGCCCCTGTACGGCGACCTGCCCTCTGGCGCGCAGGACGCCGTGCTGCGCGCCGAACCGCGCGGACGCCGCAAGGTGATCGTCGCCACCAACATCGCCGAAACCAGCCTCACCATCGACGGCGTGCGCATCGTCGTGGACTCGGGCCTCGAGCGTCGCAACCGTTTCGATCCCGCCACCGGCATGAGCCGCCTCGAGACCGTGCGCATTTCGCGTGCCTCGGCGGACCAGCGCCGCGGCCGCGCGGGACGCACCGCGCCGGGCGTCTGCCATCGGCTGTGGAGCGAGTCGGCACAGGCGGCGCTGCTGCCGCAGACGCCGCCCGAGATCCTCGAGGCCGACCTCGCGCCGCTGGCGCTCGAGCTCGCCTGCTGGGGCTGCGAGGACGCGGCCTCGCTCGCGTGGCTCGACCCGCCGCCCGCCGCCGCGCTGGCGCAGGCCCGCGAACTGCTCGCCGGGCTCGAGGCGCTCGACGCCGGCGGCCGCGTCACTGCGCTCGGCCGGGACATGGCCGCACTGGGCGTGCACCCGCGGCTCGCGCACCTCGTGCTGCGCGCACAGGCACTCGGCCTCGGGCCGCTCGGCTGCGCGATCGCGGCCGTGCTCTCGGAGCGCGACCCGTTGCGCGGCATCGCAGGTCCCGCGGATCCGGATCTCCGCAGCCGGCTCGACGCACTGTGGGGCCGGTCCCTGCCGCATGGCATGACGGCCGACCGCGGCGCGATCGCGCGCATCGAGCGTGTCGCCGGCCAGCTCGAGCGCCAGCTAGACCGCCGCGCGACGCGCGGCAACCCGGACGGCACGAACCTCGATGAATCGGCCGCCGTTGGGCTGCTGCTCGCCTTCGCCTACCCCGACCGCATCGGCCGATCGCGCGGCGGCGAGGGCGGACGCTACCTGCTCGCGGGCGGCCGCGGCGCGGCGCTGCCCGGGCCGAGCGCGCTGGCGCGCTCCGAGTACCTCGTGGTCGCCGCACTCGACGCCGGCGATCGCGAGGCACGCATCCAGCTCGCCGCGCCGCTCGACCCCGCGCTGCTCGAGCGGCATTTCGGCGCGCTGATCGAGGAGACGACGCGCGTCGAGTGGGACCCGCGCAGCGAGGCGGTGGCCGCGCGACGCGTGCGGCGGCTGGGTGGGCTGGTGATCGCGGACGAGCCGCTGCGCGGCGTCGGCGCGGAGGCAACGACCGCGATGCTCGCGGGCATCCGGGCGCTCGGCCTCGGCTGCCTGCCGTGGACCCGCGATCTCGACCAGTGGCGCGCGCGGGTCGCCTTCGCGCGGGCCCACGACCCGCGCGGCGCCGCGACATGGCCCGACGTTTCCGACCGCGCGCTGCTCGCCTCGCTCGAGTCGTGGCTCGCGCCGTGGCTCGAGGGCATCACGCGCCGCGAGCAGCTCGCGCGACTCGACCTGCGCGCCGCGCTGCTCGGCCTGCTCGACTGGAACGCCCAGCGGCGACTCGACACCGTCGCACCCACGCATCTCGCCGTGCCGAGCGGCTCGCGCATCGCCATCGACTACTCCGGCGGCGTGCCGACGCTGGCGGTGCGCCTGCAGGAGGTGTTCGGCCTCGTCGAATCGCCGCGCGTGGCGGAGGGGCGCGTGGCGGTCACGATGGAGCTGCTGTCGCCGGCGCGACGCCCCGTCCAGGTCACGCGCGACCTCGAGAGCTTCTGGTCGCGCGGCTACCACGAGGTGCGCAAGGAGCTGAAGGGTCGCTACCCGAAGCACTACTGGCCCGAGGATCCGCGCGAGGCGGTGGCGACGCGGCGCGTCAGGCCGCCGGGCACGTGAGCGCCGCGACGCAGCTCGCGCGCGCCCTCGCCACCTCGGCGCTGCTGGCGCTGCTCGCGGCCTGCGCGCCGTTCCAGCGCGGCCAGCCGGGCGACGGACCGGCGACTGCGCCAGGTGCGGAGGCCGGGACGGCCGTGCTGCGCATCGCGGAGTCGCGTATCGGCGCGCCGTACCGCTACGGCGGCGCGGGCCCCGACGCGTTCGACTGCAGCGGGCTCGTGGCCTACGCCTATCGGCAGGTCGGCATTGCGGTGCCGCGCACGGCCGCGCAGCAGTTCGCCGCCGCCACGCCGGTCGAGCGCCGCGACCTGCGGCCTGGTGACCTCGTGTTCTTCCGGCTCTCGGGACGCGAGATCAGCCACGTCGGCATCTACGCCGGCGGCGATCGCTTCGTGCACGCCCCGCAGCGCGGCGGGGCCGTGCGCGTGGCGAGCCTCGACGACGAGGTGTTCCGGCGCGGTTACGCCGGCGCCGGCCGGCTCTACGGGCCGACTCCCTAGCGTCGACCCACGGCGAGCTAGCGCCGCCGGCCGAGCCAGCGCTGCGCCTTCTCCATGTCGATCAGCTCGCCGGCGGTGACGAGCCCCAGCCGCTGCGACTGCTCGATGGCGAGCAGCAGCAACTGTCCGCCCGCGTAGGCGTCCGCGATTGCGTGGTGCCGGCCGATGGGCGGCAGACCGAAGTGCCGGGCCCACTCGTCGAGCGTGTCGTTCGGCGTGTCCGGAAACAGCGCGGGCAGCACCGCGGCAAGATCGAGGAAGCGCAGCGGCACCGTGATGCCGAGGCACTCGTGCAGCTCGCGCTTCAGCACGGTGGCGTCGAACTCGGCCCGAAAGGCGACCGCAATCGAGCCATCGAGGTATTCGAGGAACGACAGCAGGGCACTCACTGGATCGGCACCCCCGCGCTGCTCCTGCCCGCCGATCTGGTGGATGAGGATGTTGTCGACCTCGCTCTCGCGCTCCTGCCGCACCACGATCTCGAATGCGTCGGCGTGCCGCACGGCCCGCTCGGTCACCGCCACGCCGCCGATGGAGATGATGCGGTCCGCGTGCATGTCCGGGCCGGTGGTCTCGAGATCCATCGCGACGAACCGTGCGAGCGACAGCAGCCCGGTGGCCGGGTCGCGGTCCTCGTCGGCGCGCTGGCGCGCCCGGACGTCGAGCGCCACGAGCCGGGCGCGCACCTCCGGCGGCAGCGCGTGCCGGATGCGGCGGCGCCGCAGCGAGGCAACGAATGGCAGCGTCATGCGGCGCGTCCCGCCCGACGCCTACTGCCCGAAGGCCTGCTCGAGCTGCTGCTGCAGCGCGCGTGCCTGGCGGAACGACTCCTTCAGCATGCGCTGGTCGATCTCGTTCAGTGCGTAGGGATCCACGCGGTTGAACGCCGCGACCGGCCGTTCGCCCTCCGCATCCGGCACGCTGGCCGGCTCGGGCTCGAAGTCGCCGCGCTGCGTCCGCAGCCGGAGCATCTGCAGGTAGTGGTACGCCTCCACGGTGGAGTCCATCTGCCGCTCCTCGATGGCGAGGCGTCGCCCCGCCAGCCGCAGGCGCTGCGCGGTGTTGGTCTCGCGGATGCCGAGTGCGAGCGCGAAGGCCCGGGCCGCGTCCACGAAGATGCGCGTGCCCTGGGTCTTCAGGTCGATGGTGCCAGCGTACTCGCCGCCGTCGGTGCGGAACTTGCGGATCACGCCGAGCGGCGGCTCGGCCTGCAGCGCGTTGGCGACCAGCATGCGGACGAACAGCCGGCTGCCCGAGGCCATGTTCGCGAGCCAGGCGCGCAACTCCATGGCCAGTGCGGGGTTGCCGGTCAGCGGCCGGAAGTCGAAGAAGATGTTGGCGCCGAGCAGCGCCTCCGGCGTCGGCTCGCGGATCCAGGCGGCGAAGTGCGCCCGCCACTCCGAGCACTCGAGGCACCACTGGGGATTGGACGCCATGATCCTGCCCGTGCACAGCGGGAAGCCGAGCTCGGCGAGTCCGGCGTTCGCCGCACGCGCGAAGGGCAGCAGCCGCTCGCGGACCGCGGCCACGTCGGCCTCGGCACAGCGAAACAGGATCGCGTTGTCCTGGTCGGTGGCGACGGTCTGCTCGCGCCGTCCCTCGCTGCCCACCGCGAGCCAGCACCAGTCGAGGCCCTCGAGGTCGAACTGCGGCAGCAGCAGGTCGAACAGCCGGTGGGTCAGGGCGTCGTTGAGACCGGTGATGGTGTGGGTGATCGGCTCAGCGGCAGCGCCCTGCGCGACGAGATTGTCGGCGAGCACGTCGATGTCGCGCGACACGCCGTGCAGCGACGGCACGTCGCGCGCGAGCCGGATGGACTGCAGGATGTTGCGCATGGTCACGCGCTGCAGCGCGAACAGGTCGCGCTCGGAGACGACTCCCGCCAGTCGCCCCTCGCGCGTGACCATGAGCTGGTGGTAGCCCTGTCCGGCCATCAGCGCGAGGGCCTCCTGCGCCGTCGCCATCTCGTCCATGCTCGCCGGCGAATGCGACATCACCCCGGACACCGGCGTCGAGATGTCCACCCCCGCCAGCACGACACGTTCCATCAGGTCGGTGAGCGTGAAGATGCCGACCGGACGCTGCGACTCGTCCACCACCGCGATCGAGCGCGTCTTCTCGGCGCGCATGGACTGCAGGGCCTCGAGAATCGGCGTCTTCGAGTCGCAGTACACCGGGGCACGCCGCACGACCGAGCTCAACGGCTCGAGCATCGAACGCTGCTCGACGGCGCGCTGCGAGAAGTTCTGGCGCAGCTGGCCGAGCGACTGCTGCAGGATGCCGGCGAGGGCCTCGGTACAGAACTCGGCAAAGGGTCGCGAGGACTGCCGCAGCGCCTCGAAGTCGGCGCGCGAAAGCTTGTAGCAGAACACGTCCTCGGTGGCCTCGAAGCGACGGGTGCCGGCGGAGCCGGCCGCGAGCGCGGCCACCGGGAAGCACTCGCCAGCGCCGCGCACCTCGTCGTCCCCGGCGGCCGCGAGGTTGGCCATGCGGACGTGGCCGCGCTGGATCACGAAGAGGTGGCGGGCCGTGCCGTCGGCGGGATCCACGATCGTGGTGCCGACCGGGAAGTAGGCGAGCTGCGCGCGCTCGGCGATGAACTCGAGGTCCTTGCGCGCCATCCGCGAGAAGGGCGGATGCTCGCGCAGCAGGCGCAGCGTGGACTCGACGATCAGGGCGGGTGCAGCCATGTACCGAACGCTACACCCGCCCTGCTACCGACGCACCGTCGCTCAGTGCGATGCGGCCTTTGACACGAGGATGCCGGTGTTCTGGCGGGCGTAGACCTCCGGCCACATGGCCAGGGAGCGCCGGTCCGGGAACAGCAGCGACCCGAGCAGCACCGCGAGGAACCCGAGCGGGATCGAGATGATGCCCGGGTTCTTGAGCGTGAACATCGGCTTGACGAGCCCCATGATCGAGGTGTCCTTGCCCTCGACCTTGGCGACGTCGTCCCGGGCCTTCTGCACGGCCTTGTCGAGTGCCGCGAGGTCGACCTTGGCCTTGGCCATCGCCTCGGCGTCGCCCGAGGCGAGCGCCGCGTCGATCGCGCCGCGCTTCGCAGCCTCGCCGTCGAACACCTTCTGCGACGCCTCGCGCACCGCCACCGGGTAGGTCACATTCGGCGACACGAGCGTGAGGCCCACCGCGACCAGCGTGCCCACGATCATGCCGAGCACGATGCCGCCGGTGCTGCACTGCTTCCAGTAGAGCGTCAGCAGGACGCAGGGGAAATTCGCCGACGCCGCCACGGCGAAGGCGAGTGCCACGAGGTGCGCGACGTTCTGCCCCTTGGCCGCGATGCCGATGGTGATCGCCAGCGCCCCCACCAGCACCGTGGCGACGCGCGCGGCGCGCACCTGCTGCTGCGGCGGGACGACGTCGCCGCCGTGGTACACGCCGACGTAGAGGTCGTGCGCGATCGCCGAGGCCGCGGCGAGCACCAGGCCCGCGACCACCGCGACGATCGTGGCGAAGGCCACCGCCGAGACGAACGCCAGCATGAAGTTGCCGAGGAACGAGTTCGGTCCGCCGCCGAGGTACTGCGCGAGCAACGGTCCGGCCATGTTGCCGCCGGCGTCCACCGCGGCGATCGCCTGCGGGCCGACGTGCTTCGCGGCGCCGAAGCCGAGGAACAGCGTCAGCACGTAGAAGCCGCCGATGATGGCCATGGCCCACACCACCGACTTGCGCGCCTGCTGGGCGGTCGGCACGGTGAAGAAGCGCATCAGGATGTGCGGGAGACCGGCGGTGCCGAACACCAGCGCCATGCCGAGCGAGATCTGGTCGATCGGATTCTTGAAGTAGAGCCCGGGCTCCAGGAAGCGCTGGCCGAGCTCGGCCGCCGTCATGTTCTTCGCCGGGTCGCCGAGCAGCGTCGCCACCCTCGCCTGCACCTTCGGGTCGGCGACGACGTCACCGAGGAAGCCGGGCAGCGAGAAGCCGTAGGGCGTCCACACGAGCATCACCAGGATCAGCGACGCGGCCACCAGCAGGATGGCCTTGATGATCTGCACCCACGTGGTGGCGACCATGCCACCGAACAGCACGTAGGCCAGCATCAGCACGCCCACCGCGATCACAGAGTATTCGTAGTCGATGCCGATCAGCGTCTTGACGAGCACGCCGCCGCCCACCATCTGTGCCGTGAGGTAGAAGGTCGAGACGGTGATGACCGACAGCGCGCCGACGATCCGCATCGCCTTGGGGTTGTTGCGGTAGGCAAGGATGTCGGGCAGCGTGTACTTGCCGATGTTGCGGCAGGGCTCGGCGATCAGCAGCAGCACGGTGATGTAGGCGACGAGCCAGCCCACCGAGTACATGAAGCCGTCATAGCCGTACTGCGAGATCAGGCCGGCGATGCCGAGGAACGACGCGGCCGACAGGTAGTCGCCCGCGATGGCCCAGCCGTTCTGGAGGCCCGTGACGCCGCCGCCCGCGGTGTAGAAGTCGGAGGCCGACTTCACGCGCTTCGCGGCGAGGTAGGTCACGTACATGGTCAAGCCGATGATCGCCGCGAACACGGCGAACGTCAGCCAGCGGTACTCGGCTGCCACCGCTCCCGCGGCGAGCACGCTGCCGCTCGCGACGACGAGGAGTCCCCCGAGGCCAAGTGCGGCCCAGCGGCGATGTTGGCTCGTCATGGTTCAGCCCCTCCCCTTCTTTTCGTAGCTCGCGGCGATCTCGGCCGCGGCCCGGTCGAACTCGGTGCTGGCACGGCGCGAGTAGTAGAACGCCACCAGCCACGCCACCACGAACTGGCCGAGCGCGAACAGCAGCCCGAAGTTCACGACGCCCCAGACCTTCATCTTGAACAGGTCCTGGAAGTAGGCGGCGCCGATCGGCAGCAGGAAGTAGAAGACCACCGAGAAGATCATGAGTCTCGTGAGGAACCCCTGCTTGCGGCGGTGCAGGGACTGGAAGCGCGGGTCGGCGATGACCGTGTCCCAGTCGATGTCGGGTGCGTTTGCCATGTGATTCTCCCCTGATGGGCCGGTCGGGATGCGATCGTGCCCGGGAGGGAATCTAGCAAGCGCCGGTCGCCCGTCCCCTTGGACATTGGTCGTAGAGCCGGGGAGCGACCAGCCGACTGACCATGCCCGCGGTGCCGCTCCTTGCTCACCGATCCGGCATGATATCGAGTGCCGGCCCTTCCGCCTGCCTGCTCCATGAACGCGCCGCATTCCCAGTCCGCGACCGCCCTACCCTGGCACTCGATGGCCACTCCGCAGGTGGCCAGCGAGCTTGGCAGCGATCCTGCGCAAGGCCTTACCCACGAGGAGGCCGCCGCGCGACTGGCCGAGCGCGGGCCGAACCGTCTCGCCGAACGACCGCCGCGCCCCGCGTGGCGCAAGTTCCTCGACCAGTTCAGGAATTTCCTCGTCATCGTGCTGATCGGCGCCGCCGTGCTGGCCGGCACGGTCGGCGATCTCAAGGACGCGATCGTCATCACTGTCGTGGTGTTGCTCAACGCCACGCTTGGGTTCGTCCAGGAGCATCGCGCCGAGGCAGCGCTGGCTGCCTTGAAGAGCATGCTCGCCCCCGTCGCACGCGTGCGTCGCAGCGACGAGCCGACGATCGTGCCGGCGGAGCAACTCGTGCCCGGCGACCTCCTGCTGCTGGAGGCCGGCGACCGCATACCGGCCGATGCGCGGGTCCTGTCCGCGCATGCCGCCGAGGTGGCGGAGGCAACCCTCACCGGGGAGTCTCATCCCGTCGGCAAAGCGCCGGCAGCCGTAACCGTGCAGTCGGCGCTCGCGGAGCGGCGCTCGATGGTCTACATGAACACGGTGGTGACGCACGGCCGCATCGAGGCCATGGTCTGCGCCACCGGCATGCGCACGGAGATGGGCAAGCTGGCCGGACTGCTGGCGGAAACCGCCGAATCCGCCACGCCGTTGAAGGTCCAGCTCGACGCCCTGGGCGCGCGGCTCGCCGTCGTTGCCGGCGCCGTCGTGGCACTGATGTTCGCGCTCGGTCTTGCGCGCGGCGACGACCTGGTGGACACCGCCATGACGGCCATCGCACTGGCGGTGGCTGCCATCCCGGAGGGCCTGCCCGCCGTCGTCACCGTCACCCTCGCACTTGGCATGCATCGCATGGCGAGGCGCCGTGCCATCGTGCGCAAGCTGGCCGCCGTCGAGACGCTCGGCTGCACGACCGTGATCTGCTCGGACAAGACCGGCACCCTGACCATGAACCGGATGACGGCGCGCCGCGCGTGGTTGCTGGGCCGGCACTTTGCCGTCGAAGGCGAAGGCTACGACGGCCGCGGACGCATCCGCGCCGAGGACGGAGCAGACACACCGGACCTCCGGCCGCTGCTGCTGCCGGCGGCCCTGTGCGCCGATTCCCGCATCCGCGACGGTCAACTCATCGGCGACCCCACCGAGGGTGCGCTGCTGGCACTGGCTGCGAAAGGCGGCATCGACGCCGAGTCCGTCGCGGATCAATGTCCGCGCATCGCCGAGATCCCCTTTGACTCGGCACACAAGTTCATGGCCACCTTCCACCACGACGGCGACGTCGTGCGCATGTGGCTGAAGGGCGCGCCCGACGTGCTGCTCGCACGCGCGACCCGATGGATCACCAATGACGGCGAGCGGCCACTCGACGAGGCCGCGCGCGTCGCCTTCGCCGACACCAACACCGCCTACGCGACCGACGCATTGCGTGTGCTCGCACTGGCCGGGCGAGCGATCCCTGCCGGTGAATTCGACCCGGCCGGCGACCTGATGGCATGGGCGAACGCACTGACGCTCGTCGGACTGGTCGGCCTCATCGACCCGCCGCGCCCGGAAGCGCGCTCCGCCATCGCGACCTGCCGCAACGCCGGCATCGACGTGAAGATGATCACCGGCGACCATCGCAGCACCGCCGCGGCCATCGCCCGTGACCTGGGCCTGCAGGGCGCGGTGCGCGAGGGCCGCGAGATCGAGGGACTCTCCGGCCCGGCGCTGGGCGAACTGCTGGAATGCACCGCCGTCTTCGCCCGCGTCTCGCCCGAGCACAAGCTCGCGATCGTCAACGCCCTCAAGTCGCGCGGGCACGTGGTCGCGATGACCGGTGACGGCGTGAACGACGCGCCGGCGCTGAAGGCGGCCGACATCGGCGTCGCCATGGGCCTCACCGGCACCGAGGTGACCAAGGAGGCTGCCACCCTGGTGCTCGCCGACGACAACTTCGCCACGATGGTCGATGCGGTGAAGGAAGGACGCACGATCTACGACAACATCGTGAAATTCGTGCGCTTCCAGCTCTCCACGAACATCGGCGCCATCCTCACCGTGCTCGGTGCGCCGCTGTTCGGTCTGCCGACACCGTTTACCGCGATCCAGATCCTCTGGGTCAACATCATCATGGACGGACCGCCGGCCATGACCCTGGGCGTCGAGCCGGCGCGGCCCGGCATCATGACCCAGCCGCCGCGTTCCGCCGATGCGAGCATCCTCACCAGCCGCCGCATGGCACGCCTCGCGCTCTATGGCCTGACCATGGCGGTCGGCACCCTTGCCGCGTACGCCTGGGGCGCACGCGGCGACGGCGGGCACGCCTATGCAGTCACGCTCGCCTTCACGACGTTCGTTCTGTTCCAGTTCTTCAACATTTTCAATGCGCGCGCCGAACACGACAGTGCGTTCGGTCGGCAGTTCTTCGACAATCCGCGGCTGTGGCTGGCCCTGCTCGGTGTGGTCGGACTGCAGTTCGTGGTCGTGCATTGGGCGCCCGCGCAGGCCCTGTTCGACACCGTCGACCTGGCGATCGCCGATTGGGCGTTGGCGATGCTGATCGCGTCGAGCGTGTTGCTCTTCGACGAGGTCCGCAAGCTGGCGGAACGGATCGTCCGCGCACGACTCGCGGCTCACGCGCGGAGCAGTCGGGTGTAGGGAAGCAGTCGGCGTCACACACGCCGGTCGCTGCATGGGTGCGCCGCCTCGGCCCAGTCCATAAGCCATAATGAGCTGCAATTCACGCTGGTTGGCATAGAGTTGGCCAGGCTCGGTGCATGAGCCTGACAACATAGGACGCTCATGACGGACAGCCCCCATCGCGGCTCGCGCCTGAGACTCCTGCGCGATGTGCTGGTGTTTCAGGTCAAGCTGGGCGCGGAAGCGCTGCTGGACATCACGCTCATCCCGGTGTCGCTCGTGGCGGCGGGCATGGACCTGCTGCTCGGGAACTGGCGACAGCCGCGGTGGTTCCATGCCGTGCTGCGGTTCGGTGAACGCTGCGAGCGCCGCATCGACCTCTGGGGCGTGAAGGCGGACGGCAGGGCAGTCGACCTCGAGATCGACGCGGTCATGCGCAGCATCGAGACGCTGGTCCGCCAGCCCGGCACGGGTCCCAGGAAAGTGCGCGAGCTGCGGCGCTGGGCCGCGATGAAGCTCGCCCCGGGTGGCGACGACGAGCCGCCGCCTCCCGCGCGCGGTGGCGACGCTGCGAGCTGAGCCAGCATTGGGCGGCAATTGGCGCGCGAGTGCCACCCGCACATCTGGCATATCGAA
Source organism: uncultured Gammaproteobacteria bacterium (assembly GCA_963707145.1). Taxonomy (GTDB): domain Bacteria; phylum Pseudomonadota; class Gammaproteobacteria; order Steroidobacterales; family Steroidobacteraceae; genus RPQJ01. The sequence continues at coordinate 885,712 of CAVPOQ010000008.1, read as the reverse complement.
AGGTCGGAAGGGACAATGAGCCATGCCCACCGATTTCATCGGCCTCTTCGCAATACTCGCCGCCGCCAGGATTCGGTTCGTTCTCGTCGGCGGGCTCGCGCTGGTGCTGCATGGGCTCGATCGCCTGACTGCCGACGTCGACCTCGTCATCGACCTGTCGGCCGATTCCGCACGGTCTGCAGTCCAGGCTCTCACGGAGGCAGGTTACCGCCCGCTGGCGCCTGTCGATCCGATCGCACTTTCCGATCCGGAGCAGCGGCGCGAGTGGCAGACCCTGCGCAACATGCAGGTGTTCAGCTTCTGGGACAGCGCGAACACTCGTCCGACGGTCGACATCATGCTGTCGCCCGAGGTGCCGTTCGAGGAACTCTGGGTCGCGGCCGCGGTGATGAACCTCGGTGGTCACGACGTTCGCGTCGCTTCAATCGAGCACCTGATTCGGATGAAAGCCGCCGCAGGCCGGCCGCAAGACCTCGCGGACATCGAGCGCTTGCGGGCGAAACTCGCGGGCTGAGGAAATGAAGACCTTCAAACCGAACCAGGAGCCGAGCGCCTGGGGCACCTTCGAGGATGCGGAGGCCCTGCGTCGCTGGTCGTTCGAGCGCCGTACGCCCGAGCAGCGCCTCGCCTGGCTCAAGTCAGCGCTGGAACTCGCCTACCAAAGCGGTGCCTTGAGACCGCGCCGCCCGGACCAGACGCCGCAGAGTTCCTGATGGTCGCTGCCGTTCGTGACGGGCGCCTGGCGACGTTGACGGCGCTCACGATGACGGCCTTCGCGGCGAACTCGATTCTCTGTCGCCAGGCGCTCGATACCACCCCGATCGATCCCGCCACCTTCACGGTGATCCGGCTCGTCTCCGGCGCCGCACTGGACCGGCGCGACCCTGATGACCCTCGCCGGCATCGCGCTGGTGCTGCACGCGCGCAGGCTGAACCCACGCGAGAGGTAGCCAATGTCCCGCTCACACGACCTCCCCGACTGGCTGCGTGGCGACCCGATCGCCGAGGCACTCCACGCCGACGGTCAAACGGTCACCAGGGCCGCCTGGCTCACGGCGGCCTACGGCACAAACAGCGAGATCGTGCTGGCGTACGACAAGGACACCCGTGAGTGGGTGAACCGTCACTTCCCGCGTGACCCGCACGAGCCGGTGAGCTGATCCTGGCCGGCCGACGAGTGGCGACTGATTCTCATTCGGAGCACGCGGGAACTCGGAGCGTCCATCGGCTACTTGTACCTATTCCACTCGCCACCTCCGGGTGACAGGAAGGACCTGCGGCGGGTGGCCGCCGAAGAGGTAACAGCGTCATGGGACACATGGTCGCGAAGGACGTCTACGGCGCGCTGGGCGACAAGATCGACAGCCTGACGGTTCGCACGCCCCAGACCGAGGCCTTCCACGCGATGCTGCACGAGCTGTACTCGCCCGAAGAGGCCGAGCTGATCGTGAAGATGCCGTTCACGCTCGCCAGGGTCGAGCGGATCGCGACGCTGGCGGGCAAGGACCCTGCGGAGCTCGAGCCGTTGCTAGCCAGGCTGGCCGACAAGGGCCTGGTGGTAGACCTCAACCTCGGCGGGACCTACCACTACATGCCGGCGCCGTTCGTGATCGGCATCTTCGAGTTCACGATGATGCGGATGCGGGGTTCCGACCCGGACATCGGCAAGCTCTCGAAACTGTTCGTCGAATACCTCGAGGACGGCGCCTTCTTCGGCGCCAACTTCAGGAATGGCGAGCAGGTGTCGGTCGAGCGGGTCGTGCCGCACCTCGAGCACCTGGGCGACCACGTGGAAATCCTCGACTACGAACGGGTCGACCGGCTGATCGACGAGGAACAGCATTTCTCGGTCGGCGTGTGCTCGTGCCGGCACAAGAAGCACCACGCCGGCCAGCAGGTCTGCAAGGTACCGCTCGAGACCTGCACCAGCTTCGGACGGGGCGCCCAGTACCTCGTGCGTCACGGCATGGCGCGCGAGATCTCCAGGTCGGAGATGAAGGACATCGTGCAGCGCTCGAAGGACCTCAGGCTGGTTCTTTCCGCAGACAACGTGCGGAACCACCCGTCGTTCCTGTGCCACTGCTGCGGCTGCTGCTGCGGGGTCATGGAGGGCATCAACAAGCACGGGTATCCCAACGCGATCGTCTCCTCGACGCTGGTGCCGCACGTCGACATGGAGGACTGCAACGGCTGCCAGAAGTGCGCGCGTGCGTGCCACGTCTCCGCCATCACCCTCGTTCCGGAGCCGAAGACGGCGAGCAGCAAGCGGATGTTCATGCCACAGATCGACGAGGCGGCCTGCATCGGCTGCGGCGTGTGCAGTCTCGTCTGCGAACCCGATGCCATCGAGATGCGCAAGCGCGAGCAGCACGTGATCCACCCCGAGACGACCTTCGAGCGGGTCATCCTGCAGTGCCTGGAGCGAGGCACGCTCCAGTACCAGCTGTTCGACGATCCGGGTCGCCTTTCGCACAAGGCGATGCGCGGCATCGTCGGCGGCTTCCTGCGCCTGACCCCGGTGAAGAAGGCGTTGATGTCGGACGCGCTGCGCTCGCGGTTCCTGTCCGCCGTCGCAGCCGGTGCAGCCAGGTCGGGCAAGGGGGACGTGCTGACGATGTGACTGCGCCCGGTGCCGCTCGCTCGGCGGCTCCTGCCATGAACTTCGTCCGGGCCTGGGCTTTGTACGACTTGCGTCTTCGCCTAGTGCAACCAGCGTACGTAGATCCGGAGCTGTTGCGCCGCCCCTGCCGGGCGTACAAAGAAATTGAGCCCCGAGCGTCGGTGCCTGCTGGCCGCCGACCGCACGAGGCCCGGGCGGTTCGGACTGCAGGTTTCTCCCCTGCTGGAGGTCCCCCGCCGCAAGGGGTGCCGGGACGGGCCGATAGAGTGGCGACACTGTCGCCGTCGGCACGACGCCCCGGCGGGTATGAGCCAGCACCGAGGCCGAGCGCCGTAGCGAAGCGCTCGGCCCGTGCGTTTCTGGGGCCGGCGTAGGTCACCGCGCCGTTTTGATCCTCGTCCACACACGATTGACCGCGTGCATCTGCTCGGGCGACCAGGACCGGTCGATCGTCAGTCGCCGGTACACCTCCTCCGACGGGTAAATGGAGGGATCGTTGCGGACGGCCTCTGCGACGTACGGCAGCGAGGCGGATTGCCGTTCGCCTGCCCCACCGTGTTCGTGATGTCGGCGATGACTTGCGGCTCCATCAGGTAGTCGAGGAACAGGTAGGCGTTCTCCGGATGCGGCGCGTCGGCCGGTATCGCGACCATGTCGCACCATAGCGGCGCGCCCTCCTTCGGGATCACGTGCGTCACCTCGACCGGCGCCGCCGCCTGGGCACCACGCTGGCGTGCCTGCTCGATCCCACCGCTCCAGCCCACGGAGAGGCAGACCTCGCCGCTCGCGAGATCGTTCAGGTACTGCGATGAGTGGAAGTAGCGAACGTACGGCCGCACGCGCGTCAGCAGCGCCTCCGCGGCCGCAAGGTCTTCGGGCCGGTGGCTGTTGGCATCGAGGCCCAGGTAGATGAACGCGAGCTGGAACATGTCGGCCGGTGCGTCCAGCCACGTGATCCCGCATTCCGCGAGCTTCGCAGCCGTCGCCGGATCGAAGATCGCGGCCAGGCTGTCGATCGTCCGGGTGCCGAGCACCTTCTCGACCATCTCCGGGTTGTAGCCGAGGCTCGTCGTTCCCCGCAGATAGGGCACGCCGTGCTCGTTGCCCGGGTCGTTGGCCGACACGAGCTGCATGATCTGCGGATCCAGGTTGCCGAGGTTACCGAGCTTCGACTTGTCGAGCTTCCGGATCGCACCGGCCTGGATCAGCCGGTAGGTCAGCGCGCCGGAGGGCACGATGACGTCGTAGCCCGAGCGTCCGGTCAGCAGCTTGGTCTCGAGCACCTCGCTCGCGTCGTAGACGTCGTAGACGACCTTGATGCCGGTCCGCGCCTCGAAGTCCCGGATCGTCGACTCGGCGATGTAGTCGGCCCAGTTGTAGACGTGCAGGACCTTCTCGGACTTCGCAGCAGCGGCATTCTCGTCGCTGGTGCCACAGGCCACGAGGAGTGACGCGAGGACGATCGGCAGGAGGATCTTCAGCATCCCTCGCCACGCCGAGGCAGTGACGAGGATCACGCCGCCCCCCGCGCGCTGTTGATCCTGACGGTTTCGATGATGCCCTCCACCCGGCTGTTCGCCATTACCGAGCCGCCTCTCGCACGATCCTCCATCGCTCGAGCTTCCGCTCGAACGTCATCGCGGCATACGCGGGACTCGTCGATGGCAGCACCTCGTATCGCAGCACCTGCAGCTCCGCCGGAAGACCGGGCAGCACGCGCCGCCGATACAGTTCCGCCGCCGCCTGCCCATTGAAACAGACCAGGCGCAGCTCGCGATGCGTCACGAAGAATGTCGCGAGATCATTCGGCACCACCGACGCCCGTCGGATCGCCGCATCGAGCGCACCCGGTCGATCCGCCGATGCACACACGTCCCATAGCGCCACGCGGTGCCGCAGCAGACTCCGCAGCCGGTCCTCGTAAGGACGCTCCTGCGCCGCACCGAACAGCACCCCCATGATCCGCCAGAACGCGTTGCGCGGCTGCGCGTAGTACTGCCGCTCGCGCAGCGACACCGGTCCCGGCAACGAGCCGAGCACCAGCACGCGTGCACGCGGATCCGCGACCGGCGGGAATCCTTCAGAGTGCATGCCCAGGTTCTCCCGGCCCCGCGCTCACCCCGAGCGATTCGCGGTTAGCCCGAGGAGTTGCCCATCCTCATCCACCTCACCGAAAAGCTCGATCGGCTGGCAGCAGACCTGGCAGTCCTCCACGTACTGGAACGACCCCGCGGACAGGTCCACTGCCGTTTCGAAGGCCTCCCCGCAGTACGGACACTGCACGGTGACGAACTCGCCGAGCGCGGCCGGCTCACCCGCGCCCGGCTCGAGCACCGGCTCGAGGCCGTACAACTCGTCGACCGTCTTCGGATCCAAAGGGTCACGCGGTGTCATGTCGTCCGGATGGTCTCACGGTCATCAGACCCGGCGGCTCGCGGTATCGTCGACGTACTGCGACGATCTGCTCCGCCCTATCTGGGCATGCCCGAAAATCCTGCGGCGGTGCGCAGCGCATCGCCATCCATGACGTAGCCGTCGCTGACCACCGTCACCACGCGCCGCAGCGCACCGAGATCGCTCGACACGTCGCCGGCCACCAGCACCATGTCGGCCTCCTTGCCGATCGCGATCGAGCCGGTGCGATTGGCGGCGCCGACCAGCCGTGCCGGATTGATCGTCGCGGTCTGCAGCGCCTCGGCCGCGCTCATCCCGGCCTGCTGGTAGATCTCGATCTCGCGCACCAGCTCGAGGCCCCAGCCGTCGGTGCCGGCGACGATCGGCACACCCGCCTCGTGCAGCCGGCCGACCAGCTGGACGATCTTCGCGTAGCTCTCGCGCATGTCCGCGCGCGTCACCTTGCCGAACAGCGGGTAACCGCCCTCCGCCAGCCCTCGCTCGAACACCACCGGGAGGATCCCCGCGAAAGGCGCATAGGTGTAACCGAGCTCGGGCGTGTCGTGGGTGAACGAGCGTTCGAAAACGACCATCGTCGGATCCACCCAGATCCTGCGTTCGGCCAGCTCGGCAACGAACGCTTTCATCGCCGGGCTGTTGAGATCGACCGTGCGTCCGAATTCGGCTGGTCCCTCGAAGCGCGCCGCGGTATTGGCGACGTCGACCACCGACTGCGGCATCACCTGCATCAGCACGAAATTGATGTGGGTCAGCTCGTCGTAGCCGGCGTGGACCGCCTCGAGCGGCCGCATCCCGGCCGGCACGTGGCCGAGCACGCGCAGTCCGAGGCGATGTGCCTCGGCCGCTGCCGGAGCGATCCAAGCCGGGTTCATCGAGGTGTAGAACTTGACGCCCCACATGCCGGCGTCCTTGATCTTGCGCACCGCGGCGAGCGACTCGGCCTCGCTGGACACCAGTTCGGCACTCTGCGCGGACAGCGGGTCCTTGCGGTCGACGATCACGGCGACGAACGACTCCGGCGCGACGATCTCGCCGGCCGCACGGCGCCGCTGGACCCGCAGCGTGTCGTCGATCTGGTTGCCCGGGCTGCGGATCGACGTCATCCCGGTTGCGACGTTGGCGAGCAGGTCGTATTCGTTGTCGAAATGCTTGTGGCTGTCCCACAGGCCGGGCACGAGCGTCCTGCCGCTGCCGTCGATGCGGCGCACGTCGGCGGGCGCAGTGAAGGCGGCGGTCGGCGCGACCGCCGTGATCCTGCCACCGCTCGCCATGACCGACATGCCCTCGACGAAGCGTCCAGCGTCGGCGTCGAACATCCTGACGTTTTCGATCACGACCGGTGCACGGGCCGCCTCTGTGAGGAAGCGGGCGCCGATCGCCCGGGTCGCGGCGATCATCCCTTCGTCCTGCATCTTGCGCAGCGTCGGCAGATGCTGCTCGTAGCCCTCGCGAAACAGGCCCAGCCAGCCGAGGGTCGCGAAGTGCCTGCCCGCTGCATCGACCCAGAACGGTGCCGGCTCGGCGGTCAGCCCTTCGACGAACACCAGTTGCGCCTCGACCTTGCCGTGCTTGCCGTCCAGCGTGACGGTCGGGCCCTTGGTCAGCCGGGCGGTGCCGGCGGGCAGCAGCTTCATCACGCCGTCGTCGTCGGCAAGCAGCCGCTCGACGAACAAGCCCCTCATCGACGAGGGGCCACCCCTCGAAAGGTAGAACGCGTCGCCGGCGGCCGCCTGGCCCCGGTCGGCGCCGCTGTCCCAGGAGGCCGTGCCGTCCGTGACGCGGAACACCTCGGCCGCATCACCGTAATCCGTCACGCCGCGAACCTCGAGTTCGACCGGCTTGCCGGCGGCGTCGAGCCGCACCTTGCCGTCGATCTCGGTGATCCAGCCGCGCAGGTCCTGCGACTTGCGGAAGGCGATCGCCCCGTCAGCCGTCTTCCAGCGCCATTCGCTGCCGTGCGTGTTGCTCTCCGAAACGATGACGTAGTGCTGTGCGTCCGGCGGCGGCTGCATCAGCTGGTCCTTGGGAACCGGCGCGGCAACGGCCGCAATGGCGGCGCTCGCGGCGCTCGCGGCAGGAGGATGACGACGGCTGCGCGGCGGAACGTCATGTCGACCCCCGATTTGTCTGCGGGCGCGGAGCATGGCTGGCAGGATGAGCACACGCAAGCTTCGCGAGGCACTCGTGCCGCATCAGCTACCATCCGCTCACGGCGACACGCGGTGTCGGTGGCGTGCCACTGGGGAGAGCCGGTGAAATGGATTCGGCGTGTCCTGATCGCCTTGGCCGTCGCTGGTCGGCGGACTCGTGGCCGCCGCGCTCCTCACCGCGCTGCGCACCGAGCACCCCGTGGGCTTCCAGGTGGTTCGAGCGACCGGCGCCGACGGAGAGTCGTTCCCGATCGCCGTCTGGTATCCCACCGACGCCCGCCCCCGACCGACCACGCTGCTGGGCCCACTGCTGATGGACGTGGCGGCCGATGGCTCGATCCGCGGACAGGACCTGCCGCTGGTGGTCATCTCGCACGGCAATGGCGGCGGACCCGGGAGCCACGCCGACCTGGCCCTCGCCCTGGCCAGCGCCGGCTACGTGGCCGCCGCGCCGATGCATGCCGGCGACAACTACTCAGACCAGAGCGCCGTGGGCTCGGAGTCCTGGCTCGGTGATCGCAACCAGCAGCTCCGCGCCACCGATCGACCACATGCTCGGCACCTGGCAAGGCCGCGACCGGATCGACCCGCAACGCGTCGGCGCGTTCGGGTTCTCGGCGGGCGGATTCACCGTCCTGACCGCCATCGGAGCCCGACCCGACCTGCGCACCATCGCCACGCACTGCCGCGAGTCGCCCGAGTTTGCCTGCGATCTGCTGCGGCAGGCGAACTCGCCCCTGCTGAGGCCGGAGACGTCGAGCGTCGCGGGAGCCTTCCTGCCGGACGCGAGAATCAAGGCCGCGGTGATCGCGGCACCCGGCCTGGCGTTCACCTTCGCACCGGATGGGTTGAGCAATGTGCGCGTGCCGGTCCAGCTGTGGAGCGCCGACCAGGATGCCAACGTCCCGTATGCCAGCAACGCCCGGCTGGTTCGCGAAGCACTCGGCCCGCGAGCGGAGTTTCACTCAGTGCCCGGCGCCGGCCACTTCTCGTTTCTCGCGCCTTGCGGTCTTCTCAGGCCCCCGGGCGTCTGCGCGGATCCGGGGAACTTCGATCGCAAGGCCTTTCACGCGAGCATGAATGCCAGCGTCGTTGCGTTCTTCGATGCGCAGTTGAACGACCCGGCTCGCTGACCCGTCGACGAAGGCCTCGCGGGCTTGCGACAACGGCAGCCCGACGACGACATGGCCCATCGGATCCGGCAATGACGCCAAGCGTGACCGCTCAGACCACCGCGACCTCGAGGCCGACGTCGATGTTGCCGCGCGTCGCGTTCGAGTACGGGCAGACCTGGTGCGCCGCAGCCACGAGCTTCTCGGCGTCGGCCTGCGAAAGCCCGCCGACCGTCGCCGCGAGACTGGCGACCAGCCCGAAGCCACCGGCCTCGCGCGGCCCGATCCCGACGTTGGCGCGGATCTCGAGCGAACTGAGCCGCAGGCCCGTCTGCCGGGCCACGAACTCGACGGCGCTGCAGAAGCAGGCCGCGTAGCCCGCGGCGAACAGGTCCTCGGGCGTGGTCGCGCCGGCGCGGCCCGGACCGCCCATCGCCTTTGGAATCGAAAGGTCGACGTCGACGATGCCGTCGGCGGACCGCGTGTGGCCGTTGCGGCCGCCGGTGGCGATGGCGTGCGTGGTGTAGAGGACGTTGACGGACATGGTGCGGCTCCCGTGGACGGTGGTGCGGAAACTCTAGCGCGATCGGTTGCGCGCCGCGCGATCAAGCCACGATCTGGTAGCGCTCCGCGTCGGCGACCGGCCGCACCTGTCGGTCGATCCGCACCAATCTCACGAGCCCGTAGCGGGACATGGTCTTCAACGTCCGGGACAGATTGCCCTGCTTGCGTCCCGTCAGGGTTGCGAGCGCGCTGATCGATTCCGGCTTCGCCGTACGAATCACCTCGAGTAACGCCCGGTTCTCGTCGCTCAGCACCTGAGAAAGCGAACGCATCGACGTGAACCAGATCTTCGGATCCGACGCCTTGGGCTTCAATTCGCCACGAGCGATCGCCAGCATTCGCTCCCGAATCCTGGCCTGCGGCGCAATACCGATCCTGATGACCTTCATTTCGACTTCACTTCCTTCAGAACCGCATCGACTTCGACGAAGAAGTCCGACAGCAGCTGATGCGCATCCCTGAACTCATAAGGGACGCCCGTATCGGCAGCATGGCGATGCTTGTGGTCGAATGGCAGCCGTCGCCCTCCATACCTACCACGGCGAACCCGCACCGCGTGGGCATTGTCGTAGCCCAGGATGCGCTGGCCGCTCGGCGCGTGCAGCGTAAGCGAGTAGCGAATCCCATGCGGGATGTCGTCACTTCGGCCCACTTCCCACGCCTCGATCTTGACCCAGTAGCCATCCTCCTGATCGATGACCTGCTCGCTCAAGTCCAGCAGCGTTCGCAGGCCGCCGTCCTTCTCGGCCATTGTATATCCCCGGATGATATACACAAACTCGTTCGGCGACCGCACGGGCTCGCCGTGCAAAGGCGCTCTGGGCCCGCTCGCCGGCCTCGATGACTACTGCCACGCTGCACCACGGCATCTCGGCCGTCGCCGCTTCTTTCTGTCGCGAAGGTGTCAATTACGCACCGCGACCGTACCGCTCACCGGCCATGGGTACCGCGATCTTGAATGCGGAGCCCGTGTCGCGCGTTTGACCCACCTGACACCGGGGTCGATACTGCCCGCGATCATTCAAGGGGAGTGCTGTCATGCTGAAAGTGAAACCATCACTGGTCATGTTCGTGATCACGGCTCCGATTGCGGCGATGAACGCCCAAGGGGCGCCGAAGATCGCTCAACCCACCCTGACGCCGCAGAACAGCGGCACGACGAGCGGCCTGATTGCGGTCAGCCCGGTGAACCCGCAGGTGGTCTGGGCGTCCGGGCGCTTCGGCACTTTCGTCGTGACCACCGATGGCGGTAACACGTGGCGGGCCGGCGTGGTGCCGGGCGCCGAGACGCTGCAGTTCCGGGACGTCGAGGGCGTGAGCGCCAAAGTCGCGTATCTCCAGTCGATTGGCAGCAATCCGACGGACTTCCGCATCTACAAGACGGTCGATGGCGGCGCATCCTGGACCATGCAGTTCCAGAACCAGAACCCGGGGGCGTTCTACGACTGCTTCGCGTTCTGGACGCCGAACCGCGGCATCTCGCACAGCGACTCGGTCGACGGGGTATTCCCCGATCTGCGCATCACCGACGGCGTGAACTGGCAGGACATCAGCGCCAACATGCCGCCCGCGTTGCCCGGAGAAGGCTCGTTCGCCGCCAGCGGCACCTGCGTGGCCACGCGCGGCGGGCAGAGCGCCTGGATCGCGACCGGTGCTTCCACGACCGCGCGAGTGCTCGCGACGAGGGACGGCGGCGACACCTGGGAGGCGTACGACACGCCGCTGGTCAGTTCGCCGAGTGCAGGCGCGTTCACGGTGGCCTTCCGCACTCCGCGCAACGGAATCGTAGGCGGCGGCGACCTCGACCCGGCCTTTCCGAACAACGCAGCAACGGCCACGTCATCCGACGGCGGCGCCACGTGGACGCTCACCAACGAGCCGCCCGTGACCGGGGCCATCTTCGGACTGGCCTATGCGCAGGGGGCCGGCAACGGCAGCCGCACGGTCGTGATCACGGCCAACGCGGGCGGTGCTGCCTGGACTCCCGACGAGGGCGACACCTGGTACAGCTTGCCGGGCGTGACGGGCTACTGGGCCGTGGCGTTCGCGAGCCCGAAGGCCGGATGGCTGGTGGGCACCGACGGCCGGATCCTAAAGATCAGCTTCTGACCCACACGCCGAGTCGGTGCCGGAGTCTGAGCGCGGAATGCGCTGGGACTCCGGCGCCACTGGCGCTGGCGGTGCGGCGCCGTACGCGGCTGCCGCATCGCCCGCTGCAGGTCATTGCCCTGCCCTCTCTCCGTCCGCGTCTTGGCGCGGCCGCGGGCTAACGATACTCGGTGGTCGCGGGTGTATGGCAACCTACACAACCATGCCGACCCGGCCTTGAGCCATCGATCAGACCGCCGCTCCCGAGATGGTGACCACCGCGTTAGCGGCGGCGAAGGTTGTGTCGATCGCGGTCATCGCGGCGTGGCTCGTCGGTTGCGCGGCCGCTCCACCCCTGTCGCCCGACAAGCCTGCAGCGGCGCCTCCAGCGTCCTACCCGGCGCCGCGTCCGCCCGCGGTCTCCACGGCGCCGCAGGCGCAGGCCGACGAAGCCATGCCGGTGCTCGACGGCACGGTCTGAGCGTCACGGATGGAGACACGATCAAGGTCCAGCTCAGCTCCGGGCCGATCTCGGTCCGCATGTATTCGATCGACGCGCCGGAGAAGGACCAGCCGTGGGGCCTGGAAGCGCGCGCCGCACTGGCAAGTCGGCTGGACCGCCGGCAGGTCGCGCTCGAGGTCGAGAGTCAGGACCGGTACGAGCGCCTCGTGGCGACGGTGTTCCTGGGCGAGCAGAACATCAACGCCTGGATGGTGAGCGAAGGGAACGCCTGGGCGTACCGCGACTACCTGAAGGATCCGAGCTACTGCTACTCCGAGGCCGACGCCCGTTCCCGACGCCTGGGACTCTGGGGCCTGCCTGCGAACTCCACCTATGCGCCGTGGGAATGGCGGGCACACCAGCGTGACGCGTCGACGCGTCTATCGAACTACAGCGGCGAGACGGCTGCGAACTGCGTCGCCGCGATGCACGGTCGTCCTGGGCCAACGCGCAGCGCAATCGCTGCCCCAACTGCCTCAGCGTCGGCTCCGGCAACGCCGACCGCCGGTTGCCGCATCAAGGGCAACATCAGTCAGAGCGGCAGGATCTACCACGTGCCGGGCAGCCCGTCGTACGAGCAGACCAAGATCGACGAGTCCAAGGGCGAGCGGTGGTTCTGCAGCGAGGCAGAGGCGCGGGCGGCGGGATGGCGGGCCCCGCGTTAAGTGTCCTAGCCGAGACTTGATCTGACGGACACGCCGACTACATCATCGTATTGGCCGGCTCGGATGTCGGCTGGATCCGAGCCAGGTCACGCTCGTACGCCACTCCGCGGGACGCGACCTTCTGGGATGGCTAATGCGGCGGTTCAGCGGCGGCGCACTGCGCCGTCTGCTGTAACCGGTTGTCAGGCCGATGCTCTATGGACCGACACACAGGTTCGGCACCGAAAGACGTTCGAAGAGATGCGGAGAGGCCACCGCCGAAGACGGGTAGTGCTCCAAGGCGCTCTTGAAGTCGGGATGGCTGAACGCGGCTCGAAAGTGAGCTACGGATTCCCAGATCGCGTAATTCAGGAAGACCGTGCTGCCGGCGATGCCGCGATGCAACTGGGTTGAGATATAGCCTGGCTGCTTCTTCATCCAGTTTGCGTCCGCTTCCCAGGCTTTCAGCAAGACGGGGATGTCTCGTTCCGCGACGGTGAAGACGTTCACCAGGACCACTGGCGACTGCTCCGTTTGAATCTGCTGAAAGATCGGAATGGCCAGGTCGAGCGGTTTGAGTTGAAGCATCATGCTTCCCTCTTGCTGCGAGTATCAAGGGCAGTACGAGATCTTCGGGGCGCACGAAGCGACCGAACGTCGGAGCTGAGCGGCCCGCCAGTGGAGGTCCGCTCGAGCGACCTGACAGGCCCCGGGAGCTGTGCGATCAGCCAAGCACGGTCGGGTTGAGTTGCCATAGCGAGAGGGTGAGCGCCGCTGCGAAGCTGACCCAGAGCAGGTAGGGCAACAGCAGCGCGGCTGCACCGCGGTGTAGAGGACGGAACGCGAGGCACGTTGCTGCGATCAGCAGCCAAAGCAGAACGATCTCGGCAAGTGCCAACGCACCCCGCTGCCAGACGAAGAACAGCCAGGTCCACAAGGCATTCGCCACAAGCTGCACGACGAACAGGCCAAGCGCCACGGGCGCAGCCCGGAATCCGTGCCTGCGCCACACGAGCCAGGCCGAGATGCCCATGAGAAAGAACAGCGCCGACCACACCGGACCGAACAGCCACGCTGGGGGAGCCCAGGGCGGTCGAACAAGCGCGCCGTAGAACTGCGCGGCCGTCGCTGACGCATAGGCGCCGACGGCCCCCGCAGCGAAGCTGGCAGCCAGCCAGCCGGCCAGGCCGAACACTTGAGCGGGAGCCGACAACTGACGCACGGCGCTACCTCCTCGACCGAACGTTGGAGCTAAGCAGCCGGAGCCGGCCCGGCCCGCGAAGCGCATGGTGAGCGAGCAGCGTGGCGGGCCATGCCGGTTGAGGTCCTCTTGAGCGAACTGTCAGGTCCCACCTGCGGTGGCAAGGGCTACAGCCTGCAATGAGACCCACTTCTTGCCCGAGGCCACCCGCTGGGTGCCGACTTCGCGGAACCCGAAACCCTGGTGGAACCGCCGCGAAGCCTCATTGGGTGGCTCGACATCGAACTCGCAGGTTACTCGAACCGCTCCAGTACGGCCAGCAAACGCGAAGAGGTCGGAGTAAAGCAGCTTGCCCAGGCCCTTGCCCTGCTGCTGAGCCGAAACGACTACGCGATCGATGTACAGAAACCTGTCGAAGTGACTCGCAAACCACTGGTAGTTCGGGCTGTCGTACGCACAACCTTCCCGAAAGGCCAGAAGGAACGCGTAAACCGCCGGGCCGGACTCGATGATGCGGTGATAGGCGGCCTGGGCGTGAAGGCTCTGGAGGCGCGCAAGCGGCAGCGGACTGAGGAACTGCTCAGACTCTGCGTTGAGTCGCAGGATCTGCGCGAAGTCGGTGGGGCTCGCGTCCCGCAGTTGCATCTGGTGCCTGACGCCTGAATCAAGCCGCGCCGGGAAGCGGCGTCGGCTTCAATGAGTTGTGGGGCCTATGCTGCACTTGTCCCGACCGTGCTGCGAGAATGTCGCGCGCGATGCATCGGTAGCCCGGATGTTCGGTCTCGATCTCGCCGTGAGCTTCCTTCTCCTGCCTGGCCTTCTCCAGGGCCCGCACCTCAGGATCAGGCCGTCCTGCGCCATCCGCGCCGACAGCGCCTTCAGACGCTTTCACCGCCGTTCTCGTGCAGTTCCTTGATCCAGTAGAAGCTGTTACGGCTGAAGCCCATTCCCTTGCAGGCCTGCGAGACACTGCCCAGAGTCTCGGCCAGCTTCAGGAGTCCCACCTTTTTCTTGATGATCTTCTACTCCTGCATCATCTGGCTTCTCCCGCGTACAACTACGCGTCAGGAGAATGTCAGATCAAGTCGTCGCTAGTGCACATCAGACGCGGCGGCGAATCGTCGCGCCACGTCGTCCAGCGAGGCCTTGACCCGCGCAACGATCGGCGACGAACCATGGGCCGAAAGCACCAGGTCTTGCGTCGCCCGGGTCATCGCGACGTACAGCAGGCGCGCCGCGTCCTCCATCGACTCGTCCCTCATGGGGAGCGACTGAAGCCCAGCGACCAAGACCATTGGGAACTCCAGACCCTTCGCGCTGTGCATCGTCAACAGCTTCACGCTCGGCCGTCGCCAGTCGAACCGGCGGAACGCCTGCGAATTCATCGACTGCACAGGCAGCCCTCGGCGCCCCAGTGCCAGCTCGATCGGCCTCATCAGGTACTTGGCGCGGCACAGGATCGCAATGTCATCGAGCGGAATACCGGTGGAACTGGCCGCATCGACACGCTCGGCGATCAGCTCGGCCTCCTCACGTTCGTCGCGCGCCTGCACCAGCACCGGCAGCGCACCTCTACGACCGGCGCTCGCCGGCTGCACAAGCGGAATCTCGTCCTCTTCGCGAATCTCGCCCGCACCCTCCAACAAGGTCTGTGCGCAATGTACCGCCAGCGCCAGTACTTCGGCCGTATTGCGGTAGTTCATTTTCAGAATGCTGGTGCGACCGCGAGCCTCGATGCCAACGCTGGCAAAGTTGAACTTGCGGCGCTTGGCCTGGTAGATCGACTGGGCGTCGTCGTAAAGCACGAGCAGACTGTTCGTCGCCGGGTTCACCAGTCGCGTCGCCATGCGCAACCATGCATCCTCGAAGTCGTGAGCCTCATCCACCAACAGGGCCAAGTACTGACCACTGGGCACCAGTCCCGTCTTCAAGGCGCGCTCGACGGCCTCGACCATCAGCCGGTAACGCACATTGACATCGTCAGCGGGTGGGATGCGAATCTGATAGCTCTTTATGACGTCGGAGCACCAAGCATGGAAGGTGCGTACCTGCACCCGCTCATCCACGCCACGTTGGCGCAGCTGCGCTTCTATGCGATCAGCCAGCGTACGGTTGAAACACAGGACGAGCACCGGCTGGTCGGGCCGTGCCAATGCTGCGAGGTACTGGGCACGGAAGATGAGGATCATCGTCTTTCCGGAGCCAGCCGCACCGTGGATTACGCGATGCCCTTCGCCTAGAGTGCGCGCAATCTGCTCCTGCTGGAGGTCCATCACCTTCAGGAGGTCCGGCAGCAGAGGCGTCCGTCCCCCGGTCTCGGCAAGGTCGAGCGTTGACTGCTGCGGCACCCGGATCTCTGGAAACAGGTGCCAACGAATGCGGTCACGCTGCGGCAACGTTAGCGTGTGCCTGTAGGACACCGTGAACATGCCCCAAAGCCGACTCTGGAACGCCGAGGGGTCCACGGTCTCCGCTAGGTCATCGCGGAGTAGCAGCTGCTGATCCGGGAAAACGTCGTGGAAGTTGGTGCCCGCGACCTCGTCGCGAGTCAAATGCGAAAACACCACGCCCCACCCATAGGGACACAGCAGCTTGCCGCGGAACGGACCCTCGACTTGCATTAGCGCTGGGTCACGCTGCATCACGTCCACCAGCTCCAGCGCATAGTCACGCGCCTGGCGCAGCGGATTGGCCTCGATGACCCGGCCTCGTTGGGTGTTCAACTCGACACGATCACGAGAGGCCGTGACGAGGGTCGCGCGCTTCCAGTCCTTCACCTCCAGCAACAGGATGCCCCGGCGCGGACTGAGGATTACGAAGTCGGGTTGCCGAGCACGCGGGCCGATCGGGACGTTGTGCCAGACCAGGTAGTCGTCCTCGAGGCAGCGCTTGAGCTGGTGCAGCACCCGCCGTTCACCGGGGTTACAGCGCTGGTCGACGTTTGTCAGACCTTGGGGAAAGATGGCCATCTACGCACCCGAGCCTCAGACCCGGCCCTCAGGGGCCACCTCGCCGGGTGTCTGCAGATCCGCCTCAATCAACCGGAACTGCTCCAGCGCCGCCTCGAGGTCCTCGATGATCTCGCGGGCGATCACGGCGGGCGGCGGCAGGTTGTCGCTGTCGGCGAGCGAGTCGTCCCTGAGCCAGAAGATGTCGAGGCTCGCCTTGTCGCGGGCGACCAACTCTTCGTAGTCGTACACGCGCCAGCGGCCGTCGGGGCCAGTGCCTGCCTTCGCGTCTGCCTCTGCCGACCAGGTAGGCCGCCGATCATGGCGGTTGGCCGGGTTGTAGAGCGCCACGAACTCGTCCAGGTCCTCGCGCTTCAGCGGGTTGGTCTTGAGCGTGAAGTGCTTGTTGGTGCGCAGGTCGTAGATCCAGAGCTTCTTCGTCCACGGCGTCTCGCTGGCCGGCTTCTTGTCGAAGAAGATCACGTTGGCCTTCACGCCCTGCGCGTAGAACAGGCCGGTGGGCAGGCGCAGCAGGGTGTGCACGTCGCACTCGTGCATCAGCTTGCGGCGGATGGTCTCGCCGGCGCCGCCTTCGAACAGCACGTTGTCGGGCACCACCACCGCGGCGCGGCCGTGCGGCTTGAGCAGCGTCTTGATGTGCTGCACGAAGTTGAGCTGCTTGTTGCTGGTGGTGGCCCAGAAGTCGTCGCGCTCGACGATGTCTTTCTCGGTGGAGGTCTTGCCGTCCTCGCCGACGATCATCGTGCTGCTCTTCTTGCCGAAGGGCGGATTGGCCAGCACCACGTCGAAGCGCTCGCCGGGGTCGGCCGCCAGCGCGTCGGCCACCTTGACGGGCACGCTCTTCTCCGAGCCGATGCCGTGCAGCATCAGGTTCATCGCGCACACGCGCGCGGTGGCCTGCACCAGCTCCCAGCCGCGGAAGGCGCCTTCCTTGAGGTGGCGCTTCTCGTCGCGGGTGAGGTTGGGGTAGTGCTGGGTGAGGTACTGGTGCGCGGTGAAGAGAAAGCCGCCGGTGCCGCAGGCCGGGTCGCAGATCAGCTCGCCGGGCCTGGGCGCGATGCAGTCCACCATCGCCTGGATCAGCGGGCGCGGCGTGAAGTACTGGCCGGCGCCGGACTTGGTGTCCTGTGCGTTCTTCTCCAGCAGGCCCTCGTAGGCGTCGCCCTTCACGTCGGCGCCCATCGCCGACCAGTTCTCGGCGTCGATCAGGTCGACGATCACGCGCCGCAGCTTGGCCGGGTCCTGGAACTTGTTCTGCGCCTTGCCGAAGATCAGCGCCAGCGTGCCCGGCTGCTTGCCCAGCTCTTCCAGCGTGTGGCGGTAGTGGTCGAACAGCTCATCGCCATCCTTGGCCAGCAGCGCGGGCCAGGCGTAGGCGGCGGGGATGGGGCTGGGCTGGTTGTACGGCGGGCGGCTGCGCTCGTCCGCCATCTTGAGGAACAGCAGGTAGGTGAGCTGCTCGACGTAGTCGCCATAGCTCATCCCGTCGTCGCGCAGGACGTTGCAGTAGTTCCAGAGCTTCTGGACCAGAGTTGAAGTGCTCAAGAGTGACCCAGAAGCGTATGGTGTCGCTGGGCGCCGGGCATCAGGTCGCGCCCAATGTGTATATACGGGGGGCGCTGTTCTTGCTCCTCTCCAATACCCGAATCGACCTGCCATCGACACTTACCACCATCATTACCGTCGATCCCGCTTCCTGAGTTAGCAACATAGAGGCTGCCCGTTTGAGAGCCTCTCCCACTTGATTTCGCTCCACCGTCCCTATGAAAGCACTCCCTCTCGCGGCTGCAACGTACTCGACTTGAAAACGCAGAGGTGCGGCTTCCGGTCTTCCCGCGACGCCCTCGATGCTCATCAAAGCTGCGGCTAGCCCGCTTTGGGCCCGTTCATACGTACCTCGGGCAGTGAGCCTCCCCGCCTCTACTCGAATCGCCAGTGCACAGTCCGGTCCTCGCCACTGCTTCGCGAGTGCGGACGGCGATGGTCTCGTGAACCCCGATCCGAATTCACGATAGAAGTCGGCAATAGGCTTTGCACGTTCAAATGCATCCGATTCCTTCTTGTTCTCCTCCTCAGGCAACTCCTTAAGACGAGAAAGCGACGCGTCAACGTTCTTGTGGTGGTCCTTGATGGCAATGGCGGCCTCACAGATTGCCTGTGCTTCGGTCACAAACCCGGCACCCATTAGCTTGTTCGAGAGATTACTCATGGCGAGCGTCTCGCCGAGCTCTTCCGCCTTTCGGTACGCAGCAACAGACTTCCATGGCATTTCAAGTCGGTCGAGTGAGACAGCGAGGTTGTTCCAAACGACACCCGTCCGCTCCGCAGACGGAATGCGTGTGTAGTGCAATGCTGCTAGATCGTCCCTCTCCGTTTCCGAGTACTTATAAGCGACAGCGAATCGCTTATCAGCGTCCTCTGGAGAAAGCTCAAGCAATCGCTCCAGCGCTGCCAGCTGGACGTCATCCTCTTTGCGCAGTTCGCCGAGCGCACGCTCCGCTTCCAAGATGTTCTCTTGCCCAACTCCTTCTGCCGCAGCGATTTGCCTCATGCGATCAACGCTACTCACGGCTCGAGCGCCGTCGCCCGCCTTCTGAGCTGCGAGCGCAGCTTCTTTCAAGAGCCGGATCACGTAATGCGCGTCTTTCGCTATGCCTGCCGCCTGTTCAAAAACCTCCGCCGCCTTCGAGTACTCGTCGTAGTGCCAAAAAGCACGCGCGAGCTTCTCGACTACGTCTGCATTGGCTGGACTCTCCTTCGCGAGACTCACCAATCGCTGAAGCCTGCCTCCCTTATCAAGAGCGATACGAATCCATTCACAATACGCTGACCAGCTCCTTCTACTCTCCTCGGAGCCTCCAATGCTCGAGGCGAGGAACGATTCCGAAATGGACTCCGCGTCTGACTCATCTCCCGTCGCCACAAAGCGCATGAACGCCAACTCGTAGTTGCGACGGCTCCATGACCGTGACGGAGTCGCCCATGTTTCATCGTGTGGCGGCGCCTCTGGCTTTTCCGTCTCGGCCGAGGTCGACGTTTCTGGCGCTTCTCTCGCTTCTTGAATCGCTTCTGTTCGTGGCGAGAGAGTTCCAATCATCTCAAGCAACTTTGGAAACGTTTTCTCCGGCGCGTTCCTGGTAAAGACGATGTACTCAAGATTGCCTTGCAAGCCGCCTGGAGATCTGACTCCATCCTCGACGAGAAGCACCACGGGGAGACCAAGGCCAATCGCTAGCCCAATCTCCTGAATGATCCAGTCCGATGTCTTCCAATCAAACGCATCTTCATCTGCTATCAGCCGCCCGGGCCGGAGAAATGCAGGCTGGAGCGCGCTTGAGGAAATCACCCGCTCTTTTCGTGTGCAAATTGCTATGAACAGAGTCTTGTCCGAAAAGAGCCCAAGCACCTTCTCATCAATGACTCTCGGCTCTGCTCGTTCGGCATGCTGCCAAGTGAACGACGGATGCATTTCCGATATCGCGGTCAAGTACCGCAAGAAGGCATCGACCAACCCAGCATCGTCGGGTGTAAAACTGTGACCAACAAACGCACGAACAGGCTTCAAGGTGAGGCCTCCTCTGTCCTTTCCAGTTGACCAGGCATTTCTCGTGTGCGAGCGGCCGAGAACGAGGCCGCAAGACAACTTGATCCAAGCGTAGCCGTTCGCCTTTGGTTCGCTTCGACCTGGGCTACGACCTTTCGGACGATCGAAAGGCGGCGGTCGACTTCGGTGACGATCCGTGTTTGACGCTTTAGGCTGGGGATCGGGATCTCGGTATCCAGCAAGTCCTTCTGATTGATACTCGCCTGATTGACCGCCCACTTGGCGTTCGCGGTCATACGCCGCTTGCCAATCCTGCTGCCAATGTAGAGCTCGACGTATCGAGGCAGCACACCAGCCAGAAGGCGAAAACGCATCATGTTGGACTCGAACAGTGCGCCGGCCAGCAAGTCAGGAACAACGATGCACTTGCCCAGGTGCGACATGCTGTTGACCCGATTGACGAGCAAGTCGGCCGGCTGAAGCGCCCATGTCAACACCTGCGATTCACTGGCGCGCACTCGGCGAAGTTCTGCGACGGGGCGTATCCAATCCGTCTGGTAGTCGTCGATTCGGACGATCGCGGTGCCGGTGCCGTACGCTTCTTTCCGCAGATACAGACCGTTCTGCGGGCCCGCGGCGATGACTTCGCCCAGAGTTGCATTCGGCTCAAGCGAGAACGCGTCATCGAGGACGCGTTCGCGATAGCCAGCCAGCCGTGTGGTGACGCGCTTGAGGTTGGCGACGGCTTCGTCGAGGCGGGAGAACTGCTTTTCGATTTCGGCGACGATGCGGCGCTGCTCGTCCATCGGGAGCGATCGGAATCGGGAACTTCTTCAGCGCTGTCGCACTGAGAGCTGCGTCGAAACGTTGTCCCGCTGGCAAGCGCCTCCGCCGGTGCTTGAACCCTTGAGCCACCAATAGACGTACTCGGGCAGACGACCTGGCCTTGAGGACAAAGCTCTTGAACCCTGATTGGTCGTGCAGATCGGATCGCGTGCGATTGCGACGTACCCGATTGGCGCGCGCTGAACGTGACAGAGCACGGTACCCGCCGAACGCAGCCTGAGCGTGATCGAGCGATTCGAGGCGCGCCTCCGTGAATCAAACCGCGCTGCCGTGGGAGATGTCGTCTCCGCTGTACCTCAGACAGGTCCGCTGGCGTGATCCACGGAACGTCGCCACCTGTCAGAATTCGTCGAGTCGTTCGTTCGAGGCGTACCGCCGCCAACGACTTCGGCGATTTCACTCATCGGATCGCCCAATGCGAGCCGGCTGGAGCATCGACGGCCAGTCGTCGAGCACGTCGCTCACGCCACCAACTCCCGATTCAGCTCATCAATCACCTTCGGCAGCTCCGCCCCGAAGAGCTGATGCACCCTGCCCAGCCCGCCGCGCTGGTCGAACGGCGCGTAGCCGAAGTCCTCGGCCTCGATGCCGAGGTTGCTGGCGATGTGCTCGGCCATCTTCTCCAGCCACCAGCGCTGCTCGTCGGTGAACGCTTTGCCCGCCGCCTGCTGCTGCGCCATCCACGCCTTGAAGTTGGCGGCCACGCGCTCGGGGTAGGGCACCAGCTCGTTCTCCTGGTGCATCGCGTAGCGCACCAGCGAGACCAGGTCGGTCAGGATGCGGCGGCGGCTCGCGCCCTTGACCTTGCTCTTGTCCAGCGCGGCGTAGGCCTGCCAGAGCTGGCTTTCGGTCCACAGGTGCGGCGGGGCTTGCAGCGTGTCGGCCAGCGCCTTCAGGTCTTCGAACTTCAGCGGCGCCTTGGTGGGGCGGTTGTAGAGGATCTGCAGCGCGGTGATCTCGTCGCGGTGCTCGGCGATGAAGGCCTCGAAGCTCTGCACGATGCCCTGCGCGCGCTCGCGCGCGGCCTCGGAGAAGCCGGCTTCGAGCACGCGGTCCTGGGTGACGGTGTCGATCACCAGTTCCTTCTGCTGCTTGA
Source organism: uncultured Gammaproteobacteria bacterium (assembly GCA_963707145.1). Taxonomy (GTDB): domain Bacteria; phylum Pseudomonadota; class Gammaproteobacteria; order Steroidobacterales; family Steroidobacteraceae; genus RPQJ01. The sequence goes on along the minus strand of CAVPOQ010000008.1, from coordinate 863,961 downwards.
GCGTCAGGATCAGCGTGCGCAGCGCGGGGTTGGAGAGCGGCTTGACGGCGTGGCGCAGCGCGGCCTCGGCCTCCTGCGGCGTGCGGTCTTCGCGCGGGTCCAGCGCCTGCACGATGCCGCGCGAGAGTTCCTTCAGGCCCAGGCCGCCGGCTTCGGTCGACCACCTTGGCGCGCTCGGCGTCGGTGAGCTGGGCGTCCAGCCGCGCCAGGCGCACGGCGACGCTGGAGAGCACCTCGGGCTCCACGTTGCCCAGGCTCACGGCCTGCAGCAGCGCGTCCAGCGGCACGCTCTTCTTCTGGTCCATCGGGCGGCTGTCGGTCTTGTCGCGCTCGCACACGCCCACGCAGTCGACGATGACGAAGTGGTCCTTGTGCACGTGCTCGCCGGGGTTCACGCCGCGCAGGTCGTCGTCCTTGATCACGCGCACGCCGCGGCCCTTCATCTGCTCGAAGAAGCTGCGGCTCTTCACGCTGCGCATGAAGACGACGATCTCCACCGGCTTGATGTCGGTGCCGGTGGCGATCATGTCCACGGTGACGGCGATGCGCGGGTAGTAGCTGGTGCGGAAGGCCTTGATCAGATTCTCGGGCGTCTCGCCCGTCGTGCGGTAGGTGATCTTCTGCGCGAACTCGTTGCCGCGGCCGAACTCCTCGCGCAGGATCTCGACGATCGCCTCGGCGTGGTTGTCGTCCTTGGCGAAGACCAGGGTCTTGGGCAGCTCCTCGCGCTGGGGGAAGAGGTCGGGCTTCCAGTTGTCGCGCAGCGTGCGGGCGATGGTGCGGATCTGGTCGGGCGTCTGCACGCTGCGGTCGAGCTCCTCGGGCGCGTACTCGAAGTCGTCGTCGAGCTGCCAGTCGCGCCGGGCGCGGGTGGGCTTGTCGAGCACCTGCAGCCAGTAGCCCGCCTCCACCTGGCTGCCCGCCTCGCGTGACCTCGGTGCGGATGCGGTAGACGTCGTAGTTGACGTTCACGCCGTCGGCCACCGCCTGCGGGTGGCCGTACTCCATCACCAGGTTCTGGTTGAAGAAGCCGAAGGTCTGCTTGTTGGGCGTGGCGGTCAGGCCGATCAGGTAGGCGTCGAAGTACTCCAGCACCTGGCGCCACAGGTTGTAGATGGAGCGGTGCGCCTCGTCGGTGACGATGATGTCGAAGGTCTCGATCGGGAACGCGGGGTTGTAGTCGATCGGCTCGGCTTCGCGTGAACAGGCCCTCGACGCCGGCGGTCGAGCGCTCCTCGTCGTCCTCCGGCAGCTCGCGGCCCTTGAGCATCGAGTACATGCGCTGGATGGTCGAGATGCAGACGCGGGCGGTCCGGTCGAGCTGGTTGCTCGTGCAGGTGCTGGACGATGAACTCCTCGCCGAACTTGTAGTTGTTCACGGGCGAGACGTACTGGTCGAACTCCTTCTTGGCCTGCCGGCCGAGGTTGCCGCGATCCACCAGGAACAGCACGCGCCGCGCGCCGGCGAACTTGATCAGCCGGTAGATGGCGCTGATGGCGGTGAAGGTCTTGCCGCTGCCGGTGGCCATCTGGATCAGGGCGCGCGGCTTGTCGGCGGCGAGGCTCTTCTCGAGGTTGCGGATGGCCTGGATCTGGGCCGGCCAGAGCTTCTGGTCGCCCCACTCGGTGATGCAGCTCGGGCATGGAGCGCAGGCGGCGGCGGAAGCTATCGGTGGGCGGGGCGTCGTGGACGCCGCCGGTGACGGGGACCGTCCCTTGCGGGGGCAGTCCCGCGAGCCAGTCGGCCAGCGTCGCCGGTTGGTGGAAGGCGAAGACGGGACGCGAGCGCGGCTCGGGGTCGAGGCCGCTGGTGAAGCGCGTCTCGATGCCGGTGGATTCGTACGCGAACGGCAGTGGGCGGCGCCAGGCGGGCAACGTCGCCGGCAGGCCCTGCACGTAGCGGCCCGACTGGTGCTCGACGCCGATCAGCGGCACGCCCTGCCTTCTTCGCCTCGATGACGCCGGCGGCCTTGCCGTCCACGTAGAGCAGGTAGTCGGCGAAGCCGTGCCCGGCGTCGAGCGCGAACTCGCGGATCGCGACGCCGCGGGCGGCGTGGATGTTGGCATCGGACACGCCGCAGACATGCCAGCCCGCCGCCGTGAGGAGGCGGTCGACTTCTTGCCTGGCCTGTTGCTCGGGCGTCATTCGCGTTCTTGGGCCCCACCCTCGCCGCTCGGTCGCCCAACGCGTCCTTGCGCGCCGTCATCTATAGCCCATTTGGGCGAAGTTCTCTAGATTAGTCAGCGCCTTAGATGCGGCCGCATGCCCAACGGGCGGAAGGCGTCACGGATTGCGCTACTGGTGGGTCAATCAGAACCAGACCTACCGGCACGAGGTGGCCGGCGGCTACCTGTGGTCGCCGAAGCGCAAGGCCAATGGGCCACATCAACCCGTTCTACGAATTCATGCGCGAGGTCGCGCCCGGCGACCTGATCTTCTCGTTCGCCGACACGTACATCCGCGCGATCGGCATCGCCAAGTCGCACTGCTACGAATGCCCGAAGCCGCTCGAGTTTGGCTCGGTCGGCATGAACTGGGAGCAGGTCGGCTGGAAGGTCGATGTGGAGTATCGATCGGTGACGGACCCATCCGCCCGGTCGACCACATGGCGACGCTGCGGCCGCTGCTCCCGGACCGGTACTCGCCCCTTTCACCCGACGGGCGCGGCAGCCAGTCCGTGTACCTGACGGCCGTTCCGCCGGCGATGGCCCAGGCCTTGGCCGGGCTGGTTGGGCGCGACGCCCAACTTGCCATCGAGGTGGGCACCCGCTTCGCCCAGGACACCGGCCTCTCCGATCGGCCCGCGCAGTCTATCGCTGAGTGGGAGGAGCACCTGCGCTCCACCATCGAACGAGACGTCGCGATCCCCGAGACGACGCGGGAGCAGCTCGTGCTCGCCCGACGCGGCCAGGGCCGCTTCCGCCAGGAGGTCGCGCGGATCGAAACCCACTGCCGCGTCACCGGCGTGAACCGCCCGGAACACCTGATCGCCAGTCACTGCAAGCCGTGGCGCGACAGCGACAACGCCGAGCGGCTGGATGGGGAGAACGGCCTGCTGCTCACGCCTTCGATCGATCACCTCTTCGACCGCGGGTTCATCAGCTTCGAGAACGACGGCGAGCTGCTGGTGTCGCGCGTGGCGCATGAGGTGTCGCTTCGGAAGATGGGTGTGCCGGTGGGCGGGCGGTTCAAAGCGGGGGCGTTTTCGGAGGGACAGCGGCGGCATCTCGAATTTCATAGGCAGTCGGTGTTTTTGCAGGCGGTTCGTCGCTAGGATCCGGCCCGATCTACCCACGGAGCGCATGGATGGCCGGACCGAGATCGCCGCTGAAGGACAAGCCCGCTCCGCAATCCGGGGCAGTCGCTCGACGAGGAAATCCAGCGGGTCATCGACGACCAGCTGATGGCGCCGTTCATGACTATCGCCGGGCTGTGGACTGTCGCGTTCGTCGAGTGGCTGGCGTATTGGCGCTCCCTTCCTCGCCAACCGTGGATATTCATTGGCGCGGCCCTGATCGGGACCGCCTGGCTTGCCATCCATATCGTTCGCCTGCGACGGAAAGTCCGGGCGCTCAAGCTGGGACGCGACGGCGAGCGGGCCGTCGGCCAGTTCCTCGAGGGGCTGCGCGAGGCCGGCGCCCGAATTTTCCACGACATCCCAGCCGAGGGGTTCAACCTCGACCACGTCGTGATCTCGACCCGCGGGATCTATGTGGTCGAGACCAAGGCCATCACGAAGCCGACCGCCGAGGCCAAGGTGGTCTATGACGGAGAGCGGGTGACCGTGGCCGGGCACACACCGGACCGCGATCCCGTGGCGCAGGCTGCGGCCGAAGCCAGCTGGCTGCGACGTCTGCTGGAGCAGTCAACCGGCAGGGCCTTTCCCGTGCGTGGTGTCGTGGTGTACCCGCGCTGGTGGGTCGAGCAGACCCACCCCGATCGCCCGCGGGAGGTGTGGGTACTGGAGCCCAAGGCGCTGCCAAAGTTCATCGAGCACGCGCTACCGGTCATGTCGACTGACGAGGTCGCCATGGCCGCGTATCACCTGTCCCGATACGTCCGGGGCGAGAACCGATCAAGGGAGTGATCACCTCGATGTCTCAGGCCAAGACGACTTTTGACGACGCCATCCGGGACGCCGAGGAGCTCCTGGCGCACTTCGACAAGGCCAATACCCAGCCGCCCCCAGAGAACGCCGAAGTCCTGAAACGCGCAGGACTGATCATGGCTTTCACGGCCTGGGAGACCTACGTTGAGGACCGCGTCGCCGAGGGGCTGCGCTCTCGAATCGGCACCGAAGGCGACAGTCCTTCGACGCGCTTCGTCAAGAAACGTCTGGACGAAGAACTGAAGCGTTTCAATAACCCAAACACTGATAAGACACGCCGACTGTTCCTGGATTTCCTCGAGGTCGACGTCACGAACTCCTGGGCGTGGAATCAGTACGACTGTACGAAGGTGAAATTGACGCTCGACGACTTGATCGGGAAGCGCGGCGAGGCCGTGCATCGGTCCAAGGCTCCGCGAAACGGCACCCCAGCCCCGCACCTTGTGACGCGGGAAGATCTGAAACGAGCAATCAGCTTTCTGAAGTCGCTCGTCGCGGCGACGGAGAAGGCGCTGTAGGCAGCCAGGGAGTCAGGCCGCCACCTGCTCGAAGGTCACGTGTGGTATGTCCGCCCGCTCCCGGGCGTGCTCCAGGGTCAGGCCGCAGAGATTTCCGTCGCCATCGATGTCCAGGAGCGTGTTCTCGTCGAGTTCACGGGTCTCTGCAACCTCGGACGACCGGAATTCGATGTAGAGCGTGTCGGTATCCTGGAAGTACGTGATCTTCATGGCCTGAATGTCCGGTCGAAGAACGCGTTATGAACCGTCAGCTGGTCCGGCAACAAGACGACGCGTAATGCCCTGCCGTCCGCCTCCGGAATCATCGCCCACCTGCGAACGCGACCGTCGGTTTGAACCGCTTCGCGAACCGGTCGCTCTATCGCCTGGCGGATCCAGTCGTCGCGGATGATCGCACGGTCCGGCCGCGTTCGCACGGCGCGGAAGTAGTCTGTCGTCGGAAAGGGCACCTCGGTCATGTGGCCGATCGTGACGAGCGCGACGACACGTCACCAGCCTCGAATCTGGCCCCTGTAAACAGATTTGCCGGCGGTTGTGTTGCTCGAGGCCGAGGGCCTCTGACTGCGTGTTGAACAGTAAGCTGTTGCCCGTGCCACTGCGGCCCACGAGCAGCAGCGAGTCCTCGGTGACGAGTGCGGCGGGCACGCGCACGCCGGGGAGGTGCTCGAAACGCCGACAGCTGCTGCGTCCGGCCAACTGCGGAACGTGTGCAATCTCTTTGTCACCGACCGGGCGAACTGCGTTCGCCGGCACGGTCACCACGGCCAGCGTCTCGCCAGCCAGCGTCGCGACGAACCTCGGACCGCGCTCACCAGTCTCGACGAACCAGACGCTTCGAATCGACTGCCCGGCTCGACACCTCCGCCATGCACGTCTGCCAACCCGGTACCGCCACGTTCCAACTGGTCGTTCACGTGCCGGGCAGCATCGCGATCCGCTACGATCACGCATGAATCCTCACCGCGACCGGTTCCCTCGGACAGGCATGCGCGGTCTGGCCATGCGCCGCACGCGGGCAGCCGGGGGATCCCGCTCGAGCACACTCCTGGTGCTGCTGGTCGGCGCCCTGGCCTTCGTGGGCGGCTGTGCGACGACCGCGCCGGCCGCCCCCGGTCCTCGGCCGGCCAGCTGGGCAAGCCCCGTCGTAGCGAGCCCCGGGCTGCCGAATCTCTACCGTGTCAACGCGTCGCTGTATCGCTCGGCGCAACCCTCACGGGCGGGCTTTGCATTCCTCGAGTCGCGCCCGAGTCTCGCGGTCGGAGATCCTCCGATCAACACCGTGGTCTCGCTGCGTGTCTTCAACGAAGACCCTTCGCGGTTGCCAGCTTCCTCGGAACTGCGCCTCGAGGAGATCTCGTTCAAGACCTGGCACCCCGAGAACGAGGACGTCGTCAGGTTCCTGCGCATCGCCACCACGCCCGCCCTGCAACCTGTGCTCGTTCACTGCCACCATGGCGCGGATCGCACCGGGACCATGGTGGCCATCTACCGGATCGTCGTCGAAGGCTGGACCAAGGCCCAGGCCACGGACGAGATGGTCAATGGCGGCTTTGGCTTCCATCCGATGTGGCGGAACCTGCTGCGCTACATCGATGCACTGGACGTCGACGCCATCCGGGCGGAGGTGGACGCACAGGGGCCCTGGCAATGACGCACGCTTGCTGGATTCGTCGATGTCGATGCCCACGAGCGCCCTGTGGCTCTGACCGCGTTGGACGAGGAATGTGGCCCCAGGAGGTCGCCTAATTGGCCGCCCCCACCCACCGCACTACAAGCAGCGCCACGCCCGCGAGGTACAACGGCCCGAAGATCTCCTTGTTGTACCGGGCCAGCCACTCCGGCAGGTAGATGTCGAAGTTCGCGCGCCGGTCCTCGGTGTAGCGCGCCGCAATCGGCGTGAGCGGGCAGCGCCAGCGGTTGACCGCGAGCACGACGACTTCGCCGAGCACGATCAGCGCGAGGATCGCCGCCAAGCGGAAGCGCTCCTGAAGCGTGAGCACGGGAATCGCCACGGTGCAGCCGGCGAACCCAGCCCAGACGAACGTGTGCAGAAGCTTGATCGCTCTCAGTCGGCGGTCGTCCACCGGCTCTCCGCTCGAAGGTGCTGCATCCGCGCGATCTCTCCGAGTCAGCCGAGCCTCGACCGGACCGAATTGATCAACGTCATCAGCGGCATCTCACGCGGACCCGCGATCACCTAGAAGTCCTGTCCCGCCGTGACGCTGCCCGGCACCTCGACCGCGAGGTAGAAGCCGCTGTTGCCGGACCGCGCCAGGGCGCGGACCGCAGTCGGATCGTCCATGGCCGCATTGAGCTTGTAGCAGGGCGCGCGCGGCTGCGTCACCCGCAGCACGCAGTCCGGAAACCGGAGTTCGTCCCCGACGTGCAGCGACGTTTCCAGCACGCCGCTGAGCGTCAGGTTCTCGCCCAGGCTTCCATACGGCAGGTCCGTTGAGAGCCCCAGGGCCCGCCGGTGCTCTCGCCAGAATTCATAGTGCTCGACGGGATAGGCGTATACCGCCTTCGCAAGCCCGCCGTGTACCGTCAGGTCGGCCTGCTCGTCGCCTGCGAGCCCGAGCGCCTCGACGCCCACGGGTCCGCGGGCCGCCCGCTTCCGGAAACCGCTCATCACGCGCTGTTCGCCCACCTGAAGGGGCTGCACCGCACCGACCTGCACCCCGAGGACCTGCAACATCACAAGCGCAGGCCGCGGGCCGTCTCGTGCATCTCAGCCAGAATGCGGCCCACCTTCACAATTGCGGCATCAAATGATGCGCTTGAACAGGCCCTACGCAGCAGCCGTCTCGATCGTTGACGGCAGCTGGCTCAGCACCAGCTTGTCCATTTGGACGCGCTTGCTAGCTTCGTCGATGTCGATGCCCACGAGTCGCCCCGCGGCGTTGTAGTCCAGCACCACGCCCTCGGAAATCTCGCGGCTCTCGACGCTCGGCTCTTCCGAAAGGTCGATGTAAAGCGAGTCTGTGTCGGCGAAGTAACTGAGTTTCACGGTTTGAACCCCCGGTCGGGGAAGGCGTTCAGGATCGTGACCTTATCGACCAGTGTGATCACCCGCAAGTAGCGACCTCCAAGTTCTGGGATCGGCGCCCAGAAGCGGTATCGCGCGTCGCCTTGTGGCTCTGATCGCGTTGGATGCTCCACGACTGCAATGCACCATTCCTTGCGGAGGTATGGCCGCTTATGGAGGACTTTGCGCTCGAAGTACTCCGCGAACTTGTACTCGCGCACGGGAGCATCGCCGGACGTGATGGGTACGATTGATCGTCGCTCTCGCCCGATGACAGCGCATCATCGCTTTCTCACCTCATTGCCGAGAAATGCCTCAACCCTCGCGCCGTCTGGGCGTCATCATGCAATTTGCAAGCATGAACGCAGAGTCGGTGGAACTGCCGCCGGCAGTGAGGCAAGCGGCATTCCGGGCTGCCTGGAGACGAAGGCCAGCGCGGAGCGCCGGCCACTTTCGATCCCGAAGCGGGAAAGCGCGGCCCGGGTCACCGCGACCGAAGTCACGGCCCCGGGCCACAGCGGGAGGGATCTTCAGCGGTTCGTCAGCGGTTCATCCGCTCCGCCACGAGGTTCGCCACCACCGACGGATCGGCCAGCGTCGAAATGTCGCCGAGCTGGTCGTGCTCGTTGGCGGCGATCTTGCGCAGGATGCGCCGCATGATCTTGCCGGAGCGGGTCTTCGGCAGCCCCGGCGCCCACTGGATGAAGTCGGGCGTGGCGATCGGGCCGATCTCGCGGCGCACCCACTCGCGCAGTTCCTTGCGCAGTTCCTCGGTGGGCTCGGCGTCCACCACCAGCGTGACGTAGGCGTAGATGCCCTGGCCCTTGATGTCGTGCGGACAACCGACCACGGCGGCCTCGGCCACCTTGGAGTGCGACACCAGCGCACTCTCCACCTCGGCCGTGCCGAGGCGGTGGCCGGCGACGTTCAGCACGTCGTCCACGCGGCCGGTGATCCAGTAGTAGCCGTCCTCGTCGCGCTTCGCGCCGTCGCCGGTGAAGTAGCGACCGGGGAAGGTCTTGAAGTAGGTGTCGATGAAGCGCTGGTGATCGCCGAACACCGTGCGCATCTGCCCGGGCCAGCTGTCCATCAGCACCAGATTGCCCTCGCAGGCGCCCGCGAGCGGCTGGCCCTCGTTGTCCACGATGGCCGGCTGCACGCCGAAGAACGGCAGCGTCGCCGAGCCGGGCTTCTGCGCGATCGCACCGGGCAGCGGCGTGATCAGGATGCCGCCGGTCTCGGTCTGCCACCAGGTGTCCACGATCGGGCAGCGATCGTCGCCTACCACGCGGTGATACCACTCCCAGGCCTCGGGGTTGATCGGCTCGCCCACCGAGCCCAGCAGCCGCAGCGACGCGCGCGAGTACTTCTTCACCGGACCCTCGCCCTCGCGCATCAGCGCGCGCAGCGCCGTGGGCGCGGTGTAGAAGAGCGTCACCTTGTGCTTGTCGCAGACCTGCCAGAAGCGGCTCGAGTCGGGGTAGTTCGGCACGCCCTCGAACATCAGCGAGGTGGCGCCGTTGGCGAGCGGGCCGTACACCACGTAGCTGTGGCCCGTGACCCAGCCGACGTCGGCCGTGCACCAGAAGATGTCGTCATCGCGCAGGTCAAACACCGCCTCGTGGGTGAGCGCCGCGTAGACGAGGTAGCCGCCGCTGGTGTGCAGCACGCCCTTGGGTTTGCCCGTCGAGCCGGAGGTGTAGAGGATGAACAGCGGATCCTCCGCGTCCACCGTCACCGGCGGGCACTCGTCGGGCTGCCCGTCCACCACCTCGTGGTACCACCGGTCACGGCGGTACATCGGCACCGTGGCACCGGTACGGTTCACCACCAGCACGTGCTGCACGGTCTCGGTGCCCGGGCTCGACAGCGCCTGGTCCACGTTGGCCTTGAGCGGCACCTTCTTGCCGCCGCGGACGCCCTCGTCGGCGGTGATCACCACCGTGGACGCGCAGTCGGAGATGCGGCCGGCGAGCGAATCGGGCGAGAACCCGCCGAACACCACCGAGTGGATCGCGCCGATGCGCGCGCAGGCGAGCATCGCGACCGCGGCCTCGGGGATCATCGGCAGGTAGATCGTCACCCGGTCGCCCTTCTGCACGCCGAGCGACTTCAAGGCATTGGCGAGCTTGCAGACGCGGTGGTAGAGCTCGCGGTAGGTGACCGCCGCCGACTGCGAGGGGTCGTCGCCCTCCCACAGGATCGCGGTCTTGTCGCCGCGCGTCGCGAGGTGGCGGTCGAGGCAGTTCGCCGACACGTTGAGTTGCCCGTCGTAGAACCAGCGGACGCGGAAGTCGCGGGCGTCGAAGTTCACGTCCCTGATCTTCGTGTACGGCCGGATCCAGTCGATCCGCTGGCCCATGCGCGACCAGAATTTATCGGGGTCTTCCACGGACTCCGCGTACATGCGCACGTAGTCGTCGTGGCGGATCCGGGAGCGCGCGGCGAATTCGGCCGGCACCTGGTAGACCTTGCTGCTCATGTTTCTTCTCTCCCCTGTTCGAACCGCGATGCGCTGCCGCTCAGTCGAGTGCCGCCCGGACGCGCTTCGCGTGCTCCGCGAGCAGGGCCGGGTCGGCCATGCCGCGCGCATGGAAGCGCAGCTCGAGCCCCGCGTGACGCGGCAGCACGTGAAAGTGGACGTGGAAGACGCTCTGGCCGGCCGCCGCGCCGTTGAGCTGCGCGATCATCACGCCGGGCGCGTCGAAGGCCTTCTGCACGGCGCGGGCGACGCGCTGCGTGGTGAGCATCGTCGCGGCGAGCGACTCGGGCGGCAGCTCGAAGATGTTCTCCGCCTCGACCCTGGGGATGACGAGCGCGTGGCCGTCCGCCTGCGGCATCACGTCCATGAAGGCGAGCGTGTGCGCGTCCTCCCACACTGTGTGCGCGGGGATTTCGCCGCGCAGGATGCGCGCGAACACGTTGTTGCGGTCGTAGGCCATCGATGTCCCCTCGGGCCGACGGGCTGGCCGCAGTATAGCCAGCGTGCGATGCCCGGCCGGAGGGCCGTTAGACCAAAGGATGAGTCGGGCGGCCCGGCGACCCCCTCAGCGCCCGAACAGCCAGTTGACCAGCGCGGCCTGGACGACCGCGCCGGAACCCTCGTCGGCGTCGGGGTGATTGAGGATGATGACCGCGACGTAGTTGCGGCCGGAGGCGGCGTTGACGTAGCCGGCGAGCGCGCTCACGCCCTCGAGGTTGCCGGTCTTCATGCGCACGCGGCCCTCCATGCCGGGGGTGCGGAAGCGCCGTCGCAGCGTGCCGTCGACCGCGGCGACCGGCAGCGAGGCCTGGAACTCCGCGCTGTAGGGACTGCGCCAGGCCTCGAGCAGCACGCCGCCGAGGCCCGCGGCCGTGACGCGCTCGATGCGCGACAGCCCGGCGCCGTTCTCGATCACGAGGCCGGGCATGGCGATGCCCCGGGCGGCGAGGAACTCGCCGATCACGCGCTGGCCGTTCGCGGTCGTGCCCGGGCGCCCGGCCTTCTCGGCGGCGAGCGTGAGCAGCAGGCTGCGCGCCATCACGTTGCTCGAGAACTTGTTGACCAGCCGGATCACCTCGGCGAGCGACAGTGAGTCGAAGGTGTGCAGCAGGCGCGCATTCGGCGGCACCGGCCCAATTCGCATGCCGCCGTCGATCGTGCCGCCGGACTGCTGCCAGAACGTGCGGAACGTGCCGTAGGCGAACTCCGGAGCGCGCATCACCGCGCGCTGGACGCTGAGCGGGGCGCAGCCTGCGCCGTAGTGCCCCGCGACATTGAGGCGGTTGCCGCTCGGGCCCTCGGGCGAGACGATGATCACGCCGCCGGTGCCGCGGCAGCCGCGATCCAGCCGCAGTTCGTTGTCCACCGAGAGGTTGGCGGGCCACGGGTAGAGGCGCACGCGCGCGCTGGCGGTGGCGGCATCGGGCGCGACGCTCACGTTCACCGTCTGGAAATTCACGGTGAGCGCGTCGGGCACGACGTTGTAGGCGCGATAGGGCCGGTTGTCGAAGGCCGCGCGGTCGTCGTTCTGCGGCGCGAAGTAGCTGTTGTCGATCACGACATCGCCCGTGATCCGCTCGATGCCCGCCTGGCGCAGGGCGTTGACGAAGCCCCACCACCGGTCGGCGGTCATGAACGGATCGCCGCCGCCCTCGATCACGAGGTTGCCGTCGAGCACCTGGTCGCGAACCGGGCCGGTCGCATGGGCCTTCGTGTGCCAGGTGTGCGCGGGCCCGAGCAGCTCGAGCGCCGCATAGGTGGTCAGCACCTTCATCGTGGAGGCGGGATTGCGCGGGATCGCCGCGTGGTGGCTGACGAGCGGCGCCGGGGCCCCGATCTCCTGCACGAACACGCTCAGGCTCGCGGCCGGGACGCGACGCTCCGCGAGCGCGCGCTCGACCTCCTGGGGCAGTGCCAGCGCATCGCCGCCCGCCGCAAGGGACAGCGCCACGCAGAGCCACGGCAGGTTCGCAAGCAGTCGGGTGCGCAGGGACATCGGTTTCGCCGGCCGGTCGGAAAGGGCGGCGGAATGATACTTGAGCGCGGTGGCGGCGCGAGGCGGCGCTCTGCATACTTCGGGCCCGCGACGAGGGCTCCGATGCGCAAGATCTGGAACACGATGCTCAAGGGACTGGTGGCGATCCTGCCCATCGGCCTCACGGTGTACCTGGTGTACTGGCTGGCGGTCACCGCCGAACGGCTGTTCTCGCGCGCGCTGAAGCCGCTGCTGCCGGAGTCTGCGTACTGGCCCGGGCTCGGGCTGCTCGCCGGCCTCCTCGTGCTCTACCTCGCCGGGCTCGCGGTGAACGCCTACGTCGTGCGGCGCGCGCTGCGCCTCGGCGACCGCCTGTTTGCACGCATCCCGGTCGTGAAGACGGTCTACGTGGCGATCCGCGACTTCATGCGTTTCTTCCCGTCCTCGGGGCAGGGCAGCGACCTGAAGCGCGTCGTGCTCGTGCCGTTCGGACCGGGCAAGGCGATCGGCTTCGTCACGGCCGAATCCTCCGCGGCGCTCGGGCTCGGCCAGGGTGGCGACGACCAGGTCGCCGTGTACCTGCCGATGAGCTACATGGTGGGCGGCTACACGGTCTTCGTCCCGCGCGAGCTGCTCGAGACCACGCCGCTGTCGGTCGAGGCCGGCATGCGCATCGCACTCATGGGCGGCGTGCAGGGCGCGGCCGTCCCGGCGCCCGGCGCCCGCACGGGAGGCTGAGATGCTGCGCGCCACCGTCGTGCCGGTGACGGCGTTCGCGCAGAACTGCTCCGTGGTCTGGTGCGACCGCACCGGCGCGGGCGCTGTGATCGACCCGGGCGGGGACCTCGAGCAGGTGCTCGAGACCGTACGCGAGCAGGGGGTGCGGCTCGAGAAGATCCTGCTCACGCACGCGCACATCGACCACGCCGGCGGCACGGCCGAGCTCGCGCGCAGTCTCGGGTTGCCGATCGAGGGACCGCACGTCGGCGACCAGTTCTGGATCGACGGCCTGCCCGAGCAGGCGCGCATGTTCGGCTTGCCGGTGTGCGAGCGCTTCGTGCCTGACCGGTGGCTCGACGAGGGCGACCGCGTGCAGGTGGGCGAGGTCGAGTTCGAGGTGCGCCACTGTCCCGGCCACACGCCGGGGCACGTCATCTTCTTCTCGCCGGTCGACCGGGTGGCCTTCGTCGGCGACGTGCTGTTCGCCGGTTCCATCGGCCGCACCGACTTTCCCGGCGGCGACTACGACACGCTCATCCGCGCGATCCGCGAGAAGCTGTTCCCGCTGGGCGACGACGTGCGCTTCGTGCCCGGCCACGGGCCGATGTCCACCTTCGGGGAAGAGCGTCGCAGCAACCCGTTCGTGGCGGACGGGAGCTAGGACCGGCGCCCGCTATTTCGCGTCCGCCTTGGCGTCGGGCCTTGAGTCGGAGCGGGTTTCGGACTTCGTGTCGGACTTGCGGCGGCCGCGCTTCGACGGATCGCGCCGGTCTTCGTCCTCGTAGCCATCGATGGACACCGCGAGATCGCGGGCGCGGCGCCCGCCCTTGCGGCGGTCCGCGTGATGCTCGTAGCGGCAGCCGCACTGCCCGGCCGCGCAGCCGGCGAGCGGCAGCGCAGGCGCCTCGCGCGACAGGAAGCGCCGTTCGCGCAGCGCATGGGCCTCGGGGCAGGCGTGCCGTCCCGGCACGATCGAGACCGCATGGTGGGGACTTGCGACTTTGCGCGACGCGGCCGCGGTCGACTCCGGCTCGGACTGCCGGAACAGGACCTTCGCGCGCTGGAACAGACTGCCTGCCACTGCCGACCCCACGGCTGTCGTGTGCCGCGAGCCTAGCTCCGCCGGTTCGCGCGACGGCGTGATGCGGCTCACAGGAACGGCGACGCCCTCCCTTGCCGCTCGGGCCCGGTGAGCCGAAACTGCCCGTCCCGGCCCATTCCAGAGCCCCGCATGGCCAGACCCCGCCGACCGGCTGCCGCACCGCCCTTCGAGTCGATCTACCGCCACGGCTTCGCCCGCGTGGCCGCGGGCACACCGCGCGTCGAGGTCGCCTCGCCGACCTATAACGCGGAGCACACCGTCGAACTCGCGCGGCGCGCGGCCCGCGAGCGCGCCGTGCTGGCCGTGTTCCCGGAACTCGGGCTGTCGGCCTACTCGAACGAGGACCTGTTCCAGCAGGACGCGCTGCTCGACGCCTCGCTCGACGCGCTCGCGACCGTCGTGGCCGCGAGCCGCGACCTGCCGCTCGCCCTCGCCGTGGGCCTGCCGCTGCGCGCCGACGACCGGCTCTTCAATTGCGCGGTGCTGGTGCACCGCGGCCGCATCCTGGGCGCGGCGCCGAAGTCGTACCTGCCGAACTACCGCGAGTTCTACGAGAAGCGCCACTTCGCGCCCGCCGCGCAGGCGGCCTCGCCCATGCTGCGCCTGCTCGGGCAGGAGGTGCCGTTCGGCCCCCGCCTGCTGTTCGTCGCGCGCGACCTGCCGGGCTTCGTACTGCACCTCGAGGTCTGCGAGGACCTGTGGGTGCCGCTGCCGCCGAGCACGCTCGCCGCGCTCGCCGGCGCCACGGTGCTCGCGAACCTCTCGGCGAGCGACATCACCGTGGGCAAGGCCGACTACCGGCGGCTGCTCTGCGCCTCGCAGTCGGCGAAGTGCGTCGCGGCCTGTATCTACGCGGGTGCAGGCCCCGGCGAATCCACGACCGAGGTGGCATGGGACGGCCACGCGCTGATCTACGAGAACGGCGAGCGGCTCGCCGAGTCGCGGCGCTTCCCGCTCGAGCCCGGCATCGTCACCGCCGACCTCGATCTCGACCACCTCCGCCAGGAGCGCGCGCGGCTCACCAGCTTCGGCGACAACGCGCAGGCGCACGCCGCGGCGCTCGAGGGGTTCCGCCGCCTCGAGTTCGAGTTCGGCGTGCCGGCGGGACGGATCCCGCTGCGCCGGCGCGTCGAGCGCTTCCCCTACGTGCCGGCCGACCCCGCGCGCCGCGACGAGCGCTGCGCCGAGGTCTACGACATCCAGGTCGAGGGCCTGAGCAAGCGCCTCGCCGCGACGGGCCTCGAGAAGGTGGTGATCGGCATCTCCGGCGGCCTCGACTCCACGCAGGCGGCGCTGGTCGCCGTGCGCGCCTTCGACCGCCTCGGCCTGCCGCGCCGGAACATCCTCGGCTACACGCTGCCCGGCCTCGGCACCAGCCGGCACACCTTCGACAGCGCACACGCACTGATGAAGGCCCTGAAGATCTCGGCGCGCGAGATCGACATCAGCGCGGCATCGAAGCTGATGCTGGAGCGCATCGGCCATCCGGCCGCCCGCGGCAAGCGCGTGTACGACGTCACCTACGAGAACGTGCAGGCCGGCGAGCGCACCTCGCACCTGTTCCGCCTCGCGAACCTGCACGGCGGCCTCGTGCTCGGCACGGGCGACCTCTCGGAGCTCGCGCTCGGCTTCACGACCTACGGCGTGGGCGACCACATGTCGCACTACAACGTGAACGCCTCGGTGCCGAAGACGCTGATCCGCCACCTGATCCGCTGGCTGGTCCACACCAGGCAGTTCGACGCCGCGACGCTGGCGGTGCTGACCCGGATCGTGGACACGCGCATCTCGCCGGAACTGGTGCCGGGCTCGGGCGAGCAGCCCGACCAATCCTCGGAAGCCGTGGTGGGCCCCTACGAGCTGCAGGACTTCCATCTCTACTACCTGAGCCGCTTCGGCTACCGGCCGAGCAAGGTGGCGTTCCTCGCGCACGCCGCCTGGGGCGACCGCGCGGCGGGCGAGTGGCCCGACACCGTCCCCGCCGCCGAGCGCCACGAGTACGACCTCGAGGCGATCCGCCGCTGGCTCGAGGTGTTCCTGCAGCGCTTCTTCCAGGGCAGCCAGTTCAAGCGCTCGGCCATGCCGAACGGCCCGAAGGTGGGCTCCGGCGGCTCGCTCTCGCCGCGCGGCGACTGGCGCGCGCCGAGCGACTCGCCGGCGACGGTGTGGCTCGAGGAACTGCGCGCGAACCTGCCGGCAGGCCGGTCGCGCAAGGCGCCGCGGCGCTGAGACTCGCCGTCGGATCCACCGGCGCGCGCCGCGCGGTGGCTCAGCGGCGGTGCAGGCTCACCGGCATCCGCCCCCCGCCCCACGTCCCCGGCCGCGCCTCGAACACGCCCGCGATGCGCTCGCCGCATGCGGCGCAACACCCGTCGGGCCCGAGCCCCCAGCGACCGAGCTCGAACCAGTCCCGCTCGATCAGCAGTGCCGCGCAGCCCGGGCACCACGTGCTGCCGCCGGTGCGGTCGTGGACGTTGCCGGTGTAGACGTAGCGCAGGCCATTGCCCATCGCGATGCGGCGTGCGCGCGTCAGCGTCGCAGGCGGCGTCGGCGGCCGGTCGGTCATCTTCCAGTCCGGGTGGAAGGCCGAGAAGTGCAGCGGCACGTCCGGCCCGAGCTCCCCGGCGATCCAGCGCGTCATCGCATCGAGCTCGGCGTCGGAGTCGTTCTCCCCGGGGATGAGCAGCGTCGTGATCTCGAGCCACACGCGCGTCTCGTGACGCAGCCAGCGCAGCGTGTCGAGCACCGGCGCGAGTTCGGCGCCGCAGACTTCGCGGTAGAAGCGCTCGGTGAACGCCTTCAGGTCCACGTTCGCGGCGTCGATCGGGGCGAAGAACTCGGCGCGCGGCACGGGGCAGATGTAGCCCGCGGTGACGGCGACCGTGCGCACGCCCGCTTCGTGGCAGGCATCCGCGACGTCGATCGCGTATTCCATGAACACCGCCGGGTCGTTGTAGGTGAAGGCCACGCTGGCGCAGCCGAGGCGGCGCGCGGTCGCGGCGAGCTCGCGCGGCGAGGCGGCATCGGCGAGCGTGTCCATCTCGCGCGACTTGCTCATGTCCCAGTTCTGGCAGAACTTGCAGGCGAGGTTGCAGCCCGCGGTGCCGAACGACAGCACCGAGGAGCCCGGCAGGAAGTGATGCAGCGGCTTCTTCTCGATCGGGTCCACGCAGAAGCCGCTGGAGCGTCCATACGTATATAGCTCTATGCCGTTGCGGCCCCGCCCGCGCACGAAGCACAGGCCGCGCTGGTCCTCGTGCAACCGGCAGTGCCGCGGGCAGACGTCGCACTGCACGCGACCGTCGTCGAGCCGCCGCCAGTGGCGCGTAGGAACGGCGGAAAACTCTGTATTCATACGATTGGCGGCGTTGCGCGGCCGGCGGGATATTGCGGCGCGTCGGTGCGTGAGCGGCGACGGGAGAAGGAACGCACTCCCATGGGGTTACGATGTTGAGCCTGGTCGGCGACATGTCAAGGCTGCGACCGCCGGCGGTCGCCGGAATCTTCTACCCGGCGGATGCCTCCGAGCTGCGCCGAACGGTGGCGGGATTCATCGAGTCCTGCCCACGCTCCGCGGAAAGCCGCCGCCCCAAGGCGCTGATCGTCCCGCATGCGGGCTATCCGTACTCGGGGCCGGTGGCCGGCTGCGCGTACCGGCTGCTGCGCGACACGTGCCGGCCGGTGCGACACGTGGTGCTGGTCGGGCCGAGCCACCGCGTGCCGCTGCGTGGCCTCGGCGTGCCCGCGGTGGACGGATTCGTGACGCCCCTCGGCGTGGTGCCGATCGACGCGGCCGGACGGCAGCGCCTGCGCGAGCATGGGCTGGCCGGCGTCACCGATGCACCGCACGCCACCGAGCACTCCCTCGAGGTGCAGCTGCCGTTCCTGCAGTGCGTGCTCGACGACTTCGACCTGCTGCCAATCGCCGCTGGTCTCGCCCCGACCGACCTCGTGGCCCATGCGCTCGAGTCGGTGTGGAACGGCGAGGAGACGCTGATCGTCGTGAGTTCCGACCTGAGCCACTACCACACCTATGAGGAGGCGCGGCAACTCGACGACGCCACGACGCGCGCCATCCTCGAGCGGCGCAGCGACCTCTCCGACGAGCAGGCCTGCGGCGCCGGCGGCATCAACGGCCTGATGCAGGTGGCGCGGCGGCGCGGCCTCGCGGTGACGCTGCTCGACCAGCGCAACTCGGGCGACACCGCCGGCGACCGTTCGCGCGTCGTGGGCTATGGCAGCTACGCCGTCTTCGAGCCTTGAGCCGCGCTCGCGCGCGATCCTGCTCGCCACCGCGGCCGACGCGATCGAGTCGCAGCTCGCGCGCCGCGCGGCCAGTGCGCCGGCGACCGGGGACCTGCCCGAGGCGCTGCGCGCGCCGCGCGCGAGCTTCGTGACGCTGACCATCGCCGGCGCGCTGCGCGGCTGCTGCGGCTCGCTCGAGGCACGACGGGCGCTGGCGCTCGACGTGTGGTGGAACGCGCAGGCGAGCGCGTTCCGGGACCCGCGCTTCGAGCCGCTGCAGGCGCGGGAATGGGCCCGCGTGGACCTCGAGGTGTCGGTGCTGTCGCCGCTCGAGCGCATCGTCGTGCGCGACGAGGCCGAGCTGATCGGACGGCTGGCGCCGGGGGAGGACGGCCTGTTGCTCGCGTGGCGCGGCAGTCGCGCGACGTTCCTGCCGAAGGTCTGGGAGCAGCTGCACGAACCCGAGGGCTTCCTGCGTCACCTGAAACGCAAGGCCGGCTGGCACGAGGACTTCTGGGCCGAGGACGTCGAGGTCTGGCGCTACGGCGCGGAGGTGATCGCCGGGGAGCGCCCGGCCGCGCGCAGCACCCTCGCGCCCTGAGCGAATCCGCCATCGCGGCCGGCGCGAACGAGCCGCCATGTCCGCACGACTCGTCCTCACGCTGCTGTTCGGCGGCATCCTCGCCGCCATGCTCGTCGTCACGGGCACGGCGAGCCTGAAGCAACCGCTCTGGCAGTGGAACGGCCTGGTCGCCGAGCCGGACCGCTGGTGGACGTGGGCGACGCTCTTCGACGCCTATTTCGGCTTCCTGACCTTCTACGCCTGGGTGTTCTACAAGGAATTCCGGGCCACGGCACGCGCCGCCTGGTTCGTCGCGATCATGCTGCTCGGCAACATCGCCATGGCGATCTATGTGCTGCGCGAGCTGTCGCGCCTGCGCCCGGGCGAGCCCGTCGCCGCGCTGCTGCTGCGCCGCCAGAAAGACGCGGTCACCCCATGAGCGACGGCAACTCCCTGCCCTTCGCGCTGCTGGAGCGCGACCTGCTTCCAGACGCCGCGATCCGCCTCGGCATCCGACGGCTGCTCGAGGCGCGGCTGCGCGAGGAGGACAAGGGCGGACCGGAGGCCCAGCAGGCGCACTTCATGCGCTTCGTCGAGACGCTGCGCGCGAGCCCGGTCGCGATCGAGACGCGAGCCGCGAACGAGCAGCACTACGAGCTGCCGAGCGAGTTCTTCACGCTGGTGCTCGGCCGGCATCTCAAGTACTCGTCCTGCTACTTCGACACCGACGCGACCACGCTCGACGAGGCCGAGGCGCGCATGCTGGCGCTCACCTGCGAGCGGGCGCGCCTCGCCGACGGCGAGCGCATCCTCGAGCTCGGCTGCGGCTGGGGCTCGCTCACGCTGTGGATGGCCGAGCGCTACCCGAACGCACGCATCACCGCGGTGTCGAACTCGCGCACGCAGAAGCAGTGGATCGACGCGCGCGCCGCGGAGCGCGGCCTCGGCAACGTCGAGGTGCTGACCCGCGACGCCAATGTGCTCGATTTCCCCGCGAGCACGCGGTTCGACCGCGTGGTGTCGGTCGAGATGTTCGAGCACATGCGCAACTACCAGACGCTGCTCGGGCGCATCGCGGGCTGGCTGCGGCCGGGCGGCACGCTGTTCGTGCACATCTTCACGCACGCCCGCTACGCCTATCCCTACGACGTGCGCGACGAGAGCGACTGGATGGCGCGCCATTTCTTCACCGGCGGCATCATGCCGAGCGACCACCTGCTGCTCTACTTCCAGCGCGACCTGCGCATCCGGGAACACTGGCGGGTGGACGGCACGCACTACCAGCGCACCGCGGAAGCCTGGCTCGCCAACATGGACCGCGAGCGTTCGCGCGTGATGCCGATGATCGCGGCCACCTACGGCGAGGCCGAGGCACGCCGCTGGTGGGTCTACTGGCGGGTGTTCTTCATGTCCTGCGCCGAGCTCTTCGGCTATCGCGCGGGCCAGGAGTGGCTGGTGTCGCACTACCTGTTCGAGCGTCCCTGAGCGGCGCGCGCCGCGAGCGGCAGGGACGCCGCCGATTGCGCGCGTCACCCGGGACGTGTCAATTTCCGGTGTCGTGAGAGCCCCGGCCGCACACCGTCACCGCTCCGCCCGTCGCCTGCTGGTCGCGCTGGCCGGCTGCGCGTGGTTTGCGCACGCGTTGGCGCAGGCGCCGGGCCCAGCGGCGCCCGCTTCACCGGCCGGCGCGGTGCCACCGACGTCCGCTGCGGACGCGCTGCCGCCGCCGGGCTCGAGCGAGCAGGCGTATGCCGAGTTCAAGCGCCGCTTCGAGGCGCGCGACTACGCCGCGGCGGTCGCGCAGGCGCATGCCGTCGTTGCCCTCGCCGAGCGCAGTCAGCCGGCGGACGCGGAAGCGCTGCAGGTCGCGCTGATGAACCTCGGCCTCGCCGAGCGCATGGCGGGCGACTACCTCGCCAGCGAAGCGACCTACCAGCGGGTGATCGCACTGATCGAGGGCGCGGGCCGCCTCGCCAGCCCGCGCCTGGCCCGGGCCAACGCCGGCCTCGCACTCACCTACCACGCCGCGCGGCGCTACGACCTCGCCGTGCCCGCTTTCGAGCGCGCGATCGCGCTGCTGCGTCGTGCCGAGGGCCTGTTCAACGAGGAGCAGCTGCCGCTGCTCGATCGACAGGCCGACGCACTCACCGAGCTCGGCCGGCCCACCGAGGCGCTGCAGGCGCACCGCTACGCGCTGCGCCTGGTCGGGCGCCGCTGGGGAGAGGACAGCCTGCGCTACGCGCGCGAACTCGAGTCGCTCGGTCGCTGGTACACGCGCGCCGGGGCCTACGAGTCGGCGCGCGTGACCTTCCGCCAGACTGCGGACCTCGTGGTCGAGCTGAAGGGCCCCGATTCGCTCGAGCTGCTCGGGCCGCTGACCGGAGCCGCCGAGAACGCACGCCGCTGGCTGACCGATCCCAACGCGAGGTTCGAGGTGGCCCCGGACGAGGATCGCCGGATCCTCTACCACGATCCGGTCATACCGGGACCGCCCAGCCTGGCGCCGAGCATGATCGCCTCCGAGGGACTGCGCGCCCTGGAGCGCGCCACGGCGATTGCCGACGCGCATCCGGATGCGCCGCCGGCGAGCATCGCCGCGGTGCACGTTCAGCTGGGCGACCTGTTCCAGATCCGCCAGACGCCCGACGCGGCGCTGCCGCAGTACCAGCGGGCCTGGCAGGCGGCGACGCGGGCGCCGGTGCAGGACGGGCGACCGCTGCAGCAGACGCTGTTTGGCGACCCGGTGCTGCTGCAGTACGCGCTGCCGGAGGGCTGGAACCGCTACGCCACCCGCCCGTCCGAGGAGGTGGACCGGCGCCTCGTCGAGATCCAGGCGACCGTCACCGCACAGGGCCGGCTGCGCGACCCGAAGGTGCTGGCCGACGCCGGCGATCCGAAGCTTGCGCAGCGGGCGTTGCGTGCGGCCGAGTCGGCGCGCTACCGGCCGCGGTTCGTGGACGGGCAGCCGGTGGAGGCACCTGGCGTCCGCTTCGTCCAGCCGTTCTATGTGCTGCGCGAGGGCGCCGCGCCCGAGACAGGCCCAGCGGCGCCGGCCACGCTGGGAGAACCACCGCCTGCCCAGCCACCCGCCCAGCCAACGGCCCAGCCCACCGGCCCAGCCACCGGCCCAGTCTCCTGCCGGGCCGCCGGAACCACCCGAGGCGCCGCCTGCGCAGCCTCGGCCTGGCCCGATGCCGCCGCCGGGCCCGGCTCAGGGCGGCGGCTGAACCTCGACCTGCTGCGGCGCAGCCGACGCGTCGATCAACCCGCGCACGATCGCCTGCTCGCGGAACTCGACGGCGAGCTTGGCGCCCGCGTCGCGCATGGCCAGCGCCGCGGCCTGCTGCAGCAGCGCCCGGCCCTGGCCCGGCATCTGGCTGCCGGGCTGCGCGCCATAGCCCGTGAACGTCCACGAATCCGCCGGCTGGCCGGCCGGCGTGTAGGCGTTGATCCGGTACTTGAGGCTCACGGCGTAGACCGGCGTCCCGGTGTCGCGCGGCGTCACGAACGACAGCTCCGTCAGCACCGGTTCGAGCACGCCGCGGATCTCGGGATCGGTGGCCGCGCCGGCCTCGACCGAGGCCACCGGCACCACGCGCGTGAACATGGCGTTCATCAGTCGCTGGAAGCCATCGGCCTGCGCCGTGCCGATCTCGATCACGAACTCCGACCCGTCGCGCTCCTCGCGATGCACGGCCTCGCGGAATGCCGGCGGCACGTACAGCCCGACCACCACGGGAATGCGGGTCACCAGCGGCGGCGGCATCACCTGCTGCACGGCCACCTGCGTCGCGCCGCAGCCGGCGAGCAGCGCGAGCAGCGGCAGCACGGACCAGCGCGCCCGCCGCCCCGGGGCGCGGGCCCACGCCTCGTCGGTTGCGCCGCGGCCTGCCATGGGGTTCATCGTCGCACGTCCGCGTTCAGCGCCGGTAGCTGCCCGGCTCGTTGAGTCCCACGAACGTGCCGCCGTTGCGGTCGCAGAGGATGCGCATCAGCGTGGCGAAGCGCACGCTCGTGTACTGCGGGGCATCCGGTCGCACCGGGAAGCCGATGGCGTGGATGCGCACGCGGCGCTTGCCGGAGCGGTCCTCGCGGTTGATCAGGTCCACCGCGCGCACCACCGAGTCGATCGACGAGCCGGTGAACTCGTCGCCGAGCACGTACAGGCTGATGCGCAGGCCCGAGGAGTAGTAGGTCCGGATCGCCTCGACGATGCCCTCCACCGGGCTCGAGTTGCTGAACGGGAACCAGTTGCGCAGCCGCTCGAGCGTGAGCTTGCGCTGGCCCGGCGTGTCGGGCAGCCAGCGTCCGCGGTAGGACGGGAACATGTAGCCGCCCTCGTCGTTCATGACCTGCCAGCCCTTCACGGTCGGGTGGGCGTCGAGCACCTCCTGCATCTTCGCCAGCATCAGTGGCCACGCGTAGTTCGCCATGCTGCCCGAGGTGTCGATGATGAAGATGATGTACTCGCTGTCCACCGGCACGCCGCCGACCGGCGAGTCGTCCTTGCGCCGGTACTGCGCGCCGAGCAGGCGCTTCATCTCCTCGGTGAGATCCTGCTGCGCGGAGACCAGCTGCCCCTCGATCTCGTTGGCCACCTCGGCGTCCTTGCGCGAGGACTGGTACTGCCCGCGCAGCGAGCTCAGGTCGCCGCGCAGGCGGGCGATCTTCTGCTGCTCCTCGGAGAGCTGGATGCGCCGCGCCTTGAGCTCGCGGTTCAGCACCTCGCTGGTGCCGCGGATGTCCACGAGCTGCGCCTGCAGGTCGAGCACGCGGCCCTCCAGCTCGACGCGCGACTTCTCGAATACCACCGGCTCGCCCACCTCGGTGAGTACCAGCAGCAGGATCACCGCGCCGAAGCCGCAGCAGATCGCGTCGAGGAACGAGAGGCTGAACACCTCCACGTCGCGGCGACCGGAACGCGAACGCCTCACGGCCAGTCCCTCGCCGGGCTCATGAATGCCCCGCTGGTGCGCCGCGTGAGCGCCCAGTAGGCCCCGGGGGCGAGCGGGTCGCCCTCCATCGGCAGCAGGATCACGTTGACCGGCACGCTGGTGGGCAGCTTCGCGATCGCCCGCTCGAAGAGCTTGAGCCGCCCCTCGCCGTCGATGGTGCGCTTCACCGCCGGCGGCGAGGCGCCCTGCGTCGGCAGCCCGTCGGTGACCAGGATGACGTTGTCGGGCCGCGGCGACAGCGCCATCGCCGCGGTGAGCGCGTTCTCGAGGCTGGTGCCGTCCTTCGGCACGGTGCGGCGCAGCTCGCGCAGCGCGCCGCTGAGTGCGTTGGCATCGTCGGCCGCGAGCCACTTGCCCTCGCTGCCCGGCACCAGCGCACGCGTGGTCGTGTTGAACGCGTACACCTGGAACTTCGCCTTGGCGGGCAGCTGCGAAGTGAGCCAGTCGACCGTGCCGATCGTGCGCCGCCACTTGGCAGCGGCCATGCGCTTCACCTCCGGCATGTTGCGCAGCCGGATCACGTTCACGACCGACTCGTCCATCATGCTCGCGGAAACGTCGACGAGGATCAGGATCCGCTCGCCGCCGACCTTGAGCCCGGTGAGGTACTGGCGGTCGCCGCTGCCGACGAAGCCCTTGATGCGCGTGCCGGGCTTGCCCGGGTCCGGCGTACCCGCGGCGAGGCGTCGCGTGCCCTCCTCGAGCGACTTGAGATCCTGCTTCAGGCGCTCGATCGTCTCGCGCTTCGAGAGCGTGTCCTTCTCGGCCTCTGCGAGTTGCTGCTTCAGGCGCTCGGTCTCCTCGACGATGCGTGCCGCGAGGCCCTCGGCCGGCACGGCCTCGTCGGTGCTCTCGAGCGAGTTCTTGAGCACGACGAGGTTCTTGTAACCCTCGAGCACCTCCTCCTCGAGGCGGTCCACTTCCGCCTGCAGGTCGTCGTTGCGCTTCTCGCGCTGCACACCGGCCTGCGCGCTCAGGAGCGTGTAGAACAGCACGACCGCTCCGAACCCGCAGGCGATCACGTCGAGGAACGACAGGCTGAAGACCTCGGTCTTACGCCGCGCCATCGTCGTCCACCACGCGCACCAGCTCCAGTTCCACGCCGGGACTGCCGACCCGCAGGCGGTCGCCCGCGCGCAGCGCCGTCCGGCCGCCGACGCGCTCGCCGTTGACGAGCGTGCCGTAGGTGCTCAGGTCCTCGAGCCACGTGCCATCCGCATCGTGCGACAGCGTGCAGTGCAGCCGCGAAATTCCGGGACCCGCGGGCACTTCGAGCGCACGCCGTCCCGCCGGCAAGGCCGCGCCGATCGCGAGCGGCTCGGCGAGGATCGCCCGCGCCCGGCCGCGGAACACCACGTGCGTCGGTCGGTCCTGCGGCGGCAGCATCGGCGACGCCGCGGCGCCCACGGTCGCCGCGGCGCGCAGCGGCACCGGCAGGCGCTGCACCAGCACCAGTGCGGACGGATCGCGCCGCAGCGCCCGCTCGCAGGCCAATGCGCCGAGTGCCGCGGCACCGCGCGGCAGGCGCACGACCTCGCAGTCGCGCAGCCCGGCGAGCCGCTCGGCGAAGCCCGGCAGCGACGCCCAGCGGTGCGACAGGCGCAGGTGCAGCGGGCCGCGCGCCGGGCGCGCCCGCTGCAGCGCATGCACGACGGCGTCGTAGCTGCCGCCCGCCGCGGCCACGAACTCCTCGCGCGCGAGTTCGACCGACAGCGTCGCGCCGGCCGCCTCGGTCTCGATCGTGACGACGGGCTCCCGCTCCAGCGTGGCGAGCCAGCCCGGCAGCGCGTCCCACAGCCGCTGCTCGCTCGCCGCCTCGTGCAGCGGGTCGTAGCGCGTGCGCCGGACGAAGGCCGCGGCCACGAGATCGGTCCAGGCCTGCTGCAGCGCGAGCCAGCCGTGTCGCGGCAGCAGCTCGCAGCCGGTGCGTCGCAGCTCGCCGGCGTGGTCGAGCACGGTCAGCACCGACTGGTGCGTGGCGAGTTCGAGCTGCAGCAGCGACTCCGGCACCGGCTCGAGCGCGGCGGCGGCGAGCCCGGCACCCACCAGCCCCACCGGGTTCAGGCCCGCCTCGCGGGCCACGCCGAGCAGCACGGCGAGCTGCTCGCGCCCGTACCACTCCGGCACCGCGAGCAGCGTGTCGCGCGCGTCGTCGGGAATGCCCGCGGCCAGCGCCGCGAGTTGCGCCCACGCGACCTCCGCGTAGCTGGCGGCCGCCGGCATCGCGCGCGGCAGCGGGGCCGTGCCGAGCTCCTGCCAGTGGCGCGTCTCGGCGTAGAGCGGCTTGAGGCGCGCGCGCCGCAGCGCCGCCTCGCCCGTCTCGACCGCGCGCCCGTCGAGCATTGCGCAGCCGGGCTCCTCCGCGACGATCAGGCCGTCGCGCACCAGCACCAGGCCGACGTCGTTGATCTCGAGCGCGAGGGTCATTGCCGGATCGCCGCTCAGCGCACCTGCATGTGCCGGATCAGGTACTGGTCGAGGTAGGTCTCGCTGTCGAGCACGAGGCGCTCCTGCGCGAGCTGCAGCTGGTGCAGCAGGAACATCAGCACGATGCTGATCAGCAGCGCGACCAGCGTGGAATTGAACGCGGTACCGAGACCCTCGGTCACGCCCGAGACGTCGCCGGTGACGGCACGGTGCGCCTCGCCGAGCGCGTCGCCGATGCCGCGCACGGTGCCGATGAAGCCGATCGCCGGGATCGCCCAGGCGATGTAGCGCAGCATCGAGAGCTCGGAGTCGAGGCGATCGGCTTCGGCCTCGCAGACGCCGCGCGCGGCGTCGGACACGTCCTGCACGTTGCGCGTCGCGCTGTACCGGTACAGTGCCGCCAGCAGCGCGCGCGGCAGCAGGCACTGCGCCTCGGCCGGAGGAAGTGACTCCAGCGGCCGCGCGTACTCGCGCGCGTCCTCCGGGAGGATGCGCATGCCCTCCGGGACCTGCGTCAGGTCACGCGACAGCAGTTCCCGCTCGCGGCGCGCGTGCCAGAACTTGTAGCCGATGATCGCGAAGGCCCAGAGCCCGAGGATGACCTCCGCCTCCTGCTCCCAGTCCTTCAGCACGACGTACATCGAGCGCTCGGCGACGAATTCCGGATCCTT
Organism: uncultured Gammaproteobacteria bacterium; assembly: GCA_963707145.1. Classification (GTDB taxonomy): domain Bacteria; phylum Pseudomonadota; class Gammaproteobacteria; order Steroidobacterales; family Steroidobacteraceae; genus RPQJ01. Next base: position 837,170 of record CAVPOQ010000008.1, on the reverse strand, counting down.
CTTCATCGCGGCCCGCTGCTCGGCGAGCACGGCGGCCGCACGCGGCCGCACGATCGTGACGTAGACCGCGTGCACGCCGATGGCGATGATCAGGAACGCGAACAGGCTGTAGACCAGCTCGTTCGGGGCGCGGGACTTCGGTCGGGCCATGCCGTTTCTCTCCGGATTCAGATGTCGACTGGGAAGGACACGTCGAAGTCGGCGCGCACCTTCTCGGTGGGTTCGAATCGGTCGCGGGTCGGACCGACCGGGCCCGCGGGCTTGCCGGCGGCCGGCGCGGGCGCCGGAGCCTCGGCAGTCGGGCTGGCGGCGGACGCGGCGGGCGCGCCGGTGGCGGATTGCGCCGCAGCCGGCGGAGCGCTCGCGGGCGGCTCGGCCGCAGCTGTCGGTGTGCCCGGCGCGGGCGCACCCACCGGCGGCGCAGGTGGCGGCGTCTCCTGCGCGCGCAGCGCCGTCACGCCTGCCAGGACGGCGGCGAACAGCAGCAGCGAGCGGCGCAGGCTGCTGCTACTGCGCGTAACGCGCGATGCGGAATCCGAGGTCATTGCGTCTGCCGTCCCCGTAGTCGCGGAATGCGAGCCGCAGTTCGGTCACCCCGGACTGCTGCCAGCTCGAGCCGCGGATCACGCGCACGGCGCCGGCGCCTGCCGCGGCCGGGTCCACGGTCGCGGCACCGCCCGCCGGCTGGACAGTGTAGAGGTCGTGGGTCCACTCGGCGACGTTGCCGCCGAGATCGAAGAAGCCGAGCGGGCTGGCTGTGAAGCTGCCGACCGGTGCCGTCGCGGCGTAACCGTCGTCGTAGTCCGTGAGCACCTGAGGCACCAGCGGCTGCGCCCTGAGGTCGGCGAAGTTGCCGGCACCCGGCGGCACCGGCAGCGCATCGCCCCACGGGTACTTGCGCAGCCCGCCGTTGTTCCAGCGTGCCGCCCATTCCCACTCGGCCTCGGTCGGCAGGCGATAGCCCGTGGTCGCCGGCACGACCGGCGCGAGCCGCCCGCCCTGCTCGGCGTATGCGGCCGGCAAGCCCTCCTGCGCGCTCAGCCAGTTGCTGTAGGCCGCGGCGTCCTGCCACGTGACGTTGACGACCGGCTGGCGGTCGAGGTCGAGCGTCTGCTGCATCACGAAGCCCGAGCGGTGCGACGGCCGGAACTGCTTGAACTCGGCATTGGTGACCTCGCGCAGCGCGAGGTAATAGCGGCGCTCGAGCTTCACGGCGCGCTGCGACTCGTTGGCGCGACGGCCCGCCTCGCGTCGCGGGCTGCCCATCGTGAATTCGCCGGCCGGGACCAGCTTGAGGTCCTGCCCGGCCTTGCTGCGCGCCGCCGCGCTCAACGTCGCGGCGGCAGCAGGCGCCGGCGGTGCCGCCGGACACAACCGCGGCGCCCCCCGTCGCTGCAGTCGCGGGCCCGGCGGAAACCTGCGTCTCGACGGGTTCGCGGCCGACCGCCTCGCGCAGCGTGACCTCGAGACTCTGCGGCAGGCCGGGCCGCGGCGTCACCGTCGCACGGTGGGTCACGTAGCCCGGCTTGCGCACCTCGATCACCTGCGCGGTCGCCGGGAGCTGCAGCGTCTGCCCTGCCGCGCCGCGCGCAGCGCCGTCCACGAAGACCTGTGCGTCGGAGGGATTCGCGCGCACCGTCACCTCGCCGAGGATCGGCGTGAGCGCGAACTCCGTGACCACGCGCTCGCCGGAGGCCACGCTCGCCTCGCGACGCGCCGGCTCGTAGCCCTCGCGCAGCACGCCGATCGCCTGCGGCACGTCCGGCCGCACGTCGATCTCGAGCGGCGTGCGCCCGCGGTAGGCGCCGCCCACGGTGACGTTCGCGCCCGACGGCGTGCTGCGCACCGCGAGCCGCCCGTCCGGCACCCCGAGGCGCACTGGGCCGAGCGTCAGCGGCTGGTTCGCCTGCACCTGCACGTCGCTCACCCAGGGCTTGAAACCGCCGAGCCGCAGCTCGACACGATGCGAGCCGGCCATGAGTTCCGTCGCGAGCGGCGTGCGCCCGCGCACCGCGCCGCCGACGCGCACCTCGGCGCCGGCGGGCTCCGAGGCGATCGAGACCTCGGCCCACGCGGGCACGAGCCTGGGCTCGAACGTCTGCAACCGGCCGAGCCCCTCGACCTGCACCTCGGCGGTCGCATCGAGGTAGCGCTCGGTATCCACGGTGACCGTGTGCCTGCCGGCGGCCAGTTCGAACGGGCCCGGCGCCTCGCCCAGCGCACGGCCGTCGACGGTCACCTTGCCGGGCACGGGCAGCACGACCTCGAGGCGTCCCGGCAGCGGCACGAGCGCGAAACTCAGGCGCTGGTCGCGCGCCTCGCCGATCGCGACCGGCACGCGCAGCGTCGCGTAGCCCTCACGCTCGGCCACCAGCGTGTAGGCGCCGGGCCGCAGCAGGTGGCTGGTACCGAAGCGCAGGCCGCCCCACCCGCCCTCGAACGCAACGCGCTCCGGCGAGGGTTCGATCTCCAGCTGCACGGGCACCGCGGTGAACAGCACCGTCGCAACGGCGGCGAGCAGCGCGAGGCCCGCGGCGATCGCGAGCCTGCGCCACGGCCATCCGCGCCGCGCCGCGGAACGCGTCGCGTCCGGCCGGCGGAACACCACGGGCTCGATGCGCTCGTCCTCGCCCGTCGCGAGCCCGCCCACGGTCGCGACAGACTCCGCCGCGGGCGGCGCGGTGGCGTTGCCCACGCCGCCGTCGACCACCTCGAGCACCCGCCGCCCGTCCTCGAGCCGCAGCTTGAGCCTGCCGCCGCCGAGGTCGAGCACGTCGCCGCCGCGCAACCACGCAGAACCCGCGACCGGCGCGCCGTTGTGCAGCACGATCGATCCACCCTCGCCCTGCACGAACAGCTGCCCGTCGTGGAGACCGAGCCACGCCAGCACGCCGCCCGCCGCGGGCAGCACGAGATCGGCGCCCGCGCCGCCGAGCGACAGCGGGAAGTCCGCGGGACCGAGCACCCGCTCGCCCAGCGGCTCGCGCAGGATGACCGTGGCGTTCAGATCGGCTCCTCGCAGCGGATCACGACGGCGGGCGCCTCGCGGCCCGGCAGCAGGTCGATCTCGCGGCGCACGTCGCGGAATCCCGCGCGCTGGCCGACGACGGTGTAGCGGCCCGGCAGCAGGTCGACTTCCTTGCGCTCGAACGTGCCCAGCCGCCCGACGCGGTACACCGTGATGTCGGTCTGGTTGTCCGACGTGAGCGCGACGCGCTGCGGCGTCTCGGCGGCGGTGAGCAGCGATTCGACCGTGGCAATCTGCCGGCTCAGCACCGCGCCAGGCTGCGGAATCGCGCGCGCGCGCGCAATCGCCGCGCGCGCGGCGCTGCGCATGTCGGGTGAATAGAGCCGCTGCGGACGCTCGGCATAGGCGCCGAGTTCGGCATCGATCTGCGCGCGCGGCTCGGCCCGCTCCACGCCCTGCTGCGCCGCGAGCAGGTTGCGGTCCACGGCGAGCGCCTTGCGGTACTCGGCGAGCGCGTCGGCCCAGCGTTCCTCGCGCTCGGCGCGCTGCGCGGCGGCGACGTGCGCGGCGATGCTGCGATCACCGAGACCGCGCTCGACCTGCGCGAGACCGTCGGCCACCTCCGGTGCGCCCGGGCGGATGCGGCCGGCGCGCTCGAAGGCGTCGCGGGCTGCCGCATAGTCGCGCCGCGCCAGCGCGTCGAAGCCGAGCGACATCGCCGCGGCGAACGCAGCGCTGCCGGCCTGCGCCTGCAGGCGCGCGATACCCTCGCGCGCCGTGCGCGTGTCGCGATCGAGTGCCAGCGCCTTGCGGTAAGCAGCCTCGGCGCCCGCGGCGTCGCCGCGCTCCTCGAGCGAGCGCGCCTCGCCGAGCAGCGTGCGCACCTCGCCGATCGTGGCGGTTCGCTCGAGCCCGCGCGTCGCCGCCGCGTTCGACGGATCGATCGCAAGCGCCTGCTCGAAGCCGCGACGCGCCGCCGCGGCATCGCCGGCCTCGAGTGCCGCGGCGCCGGCGGCGAGCGCCGCGCGCAGCGTGTCGGCCGCGAGCTTCTCCGTGGCCGCGAGGTCGGCGTCGGCCGCGCGCAGCGTCGCGAGTGCGCCGACGTACTCGCGGCGCCCCGAGGCCGCATCGGCGTCGGCCAGCGAGCGCTTGCCGCGTGCGAACGTCGCGCCGCCCCAGGTGCCGGCGGAACGTGACTCGAGTGCCGCGAGACGCTGCGCCACTTGCGGACGCAGCGCCTCGAAGTCGCGCTTCGCCAGCGCCAGCCGCTCCAGCTCGGCCGTCGGGTCGGGCTTTGCAGCGGGACCCGGTTCGCTGGCCTGCGGCAGCGGGCGCTGCGGGAGCGGGCGGCGGCGAGGCCGCTGCATTGCGTTCCACCCAGCGTGGCAGCAGGAAGAACACGAAGCCCGCGCCGAGCAGCAGCACCAGGAAGCTCGCGGCGAGCAGTCCACGGCGGAAACCCTGGGCGCGCAGTTCCCGCGGTGTCGGGCCCGCGGCACCGGTGCGGTTCCACTGCGGTGCGATCGCGGGCTCGGCATCGGTGGGTGGCTTGAGGACCACCGGCCTCGGGACGGACCGCGGCACTTCGGCGGACGCAGTCGCCGTCATCCCGCGCAGCTGAGCGGCGACTTCGTTCATGTCGCGCGGACGATCCTCGCGTGCCTTCGCAAGGCAGCGGCGCAGCAGCGACTCCAGTTCGTCGGGCACCGCGGCACGCACGGGCAGCGCCGCCGGCGGCTCGGTGCGCACGCGCCCGGGATCTGCATCCGGGTAGAACGGCGGATAGCCGCCGATCAACTCGTAGGCCAGCGCGCCGAATGCGTACACGTCGTCCGCCGGCGCGGGCGGCGCACCGTCGAGTTGCTGCGGGCTCATCGAGAACGGCGAGCCGGCGCGCGGCGCGGCGATGTCGCCGGCCGCGGCGGCGAGGCCGAAGTCCGCGAGCTGCGGCAGGCCGTCGCCGTCGACGAGCACGTTGGCCGGCTTGAGGTCGCGGTGCACGAGGCCGCGCGCGTGCAGCGCCGCGAGCCCCTCGGCGACGCCCGCGAGCGCGGGCAGCAGCGAGCGCCACGGACGGCCGCGCCACGACGCGAGATCGCCGAGCGCCGCCCCGGCGAACACTGCGAACGCCGGATCGCCGTCGTGCACCGCTTCGCAGGCCTGCAGCCGCGGATGGCGCAGCTGCTGTTGCAGCCGCAGCGCATCCAGGAAGCGTGCGCGTTCCTCCGCGGATGCCGAGGTCAGGATCTTCAGGACGCGATCGGCGCCGGTCTCGCGGTCGCGCGCCAGCCAGACCTGCGAGCAGCGGCCCTCGCCGAGCCTGCGCAGCAAGCCGTATCGCGCAGCCAGGATCTGCCCGCTCTCGAGCATGGCGCGTCGGGCCGTCCGTGCGTCAGGGCTTGCCGGGCGGCGCGGCCGTGCTGGCCGCGGCGGGCATACCCGTCTCGTTCTCGTACAGCTCGCGCAGCAGCTGGCGCCACTCGGCGTACTGCTGCTCGGCCGAGCCCTTGAGCTGTAGCGTGCGGCCCTCGACGTCCACGACCATCGGCTGCACCTCGCTCTGGAACGAGTCGCCGAGCTGCTTGAGGGACTCGGCGTGGACCTTGATCTCCGCGTTCTTGTCGAGGCCGCTCTTGAAGGCATACATGCCGCCGATCACCGCCGCGGTCGCCGCGGCCGACGCGGCGCTGCTGCCCGACTCCGCGCCGGCCACGATGCCGCCCACGACGGCCACTGCCCCGAGCACCTGGCGGGTGATCGCCTCGCGCTTCGCCTGCGACTCGGCCTCGAGTTCCTCGTAGTTGTACTTGCGCCAGTTGGTGTAGGGGTCGGCCATGCCGCCCGCGAAGCTCGCGTAGTACTCGTTCAGCGTGTCCACCAGCGCATAGTCGCGCTCACGCACGCGCTCCATGCGCTCGACCACCGGGTCGTTCTCGGCCGGCAGGCGCGTCACGGTGTAGACGCCCTTGCGGTCCTTCGCGAGGTAGCCGCCGAAGGCGTAGGGCGCGAGATCGGTGGCGAAGCGCAGATCAGCGACGTTGCGCAACTGCTCGCGCTCCGCGCGCGGCATCGCGCGGCGCGCCGCGAGCAGGTCGTTCGCGATCGTGTTGTAGACGTTCTCGAAGGGGTCGCGCGGCCTGGAGACCACGTCCTTGTAGCCGCGCGTGTCGGCGTCGCCCTCGTAGGTCCTGCGCAGCCACGTGCGGCCCGCCGCGTCCGTGACCACGATGTCGAGTTCGAGCTCGCGGCCGTCGGACTCGACGATGCGGCCGTCGATGAACACCTCCATGCCCGTGCCGTCGCGCGGCAGCACGCGCACCTGGCCCCACTGGCCGGTGGCTTCGAGCGTGTCGCGGATCATCACGGGGATGTAGCGCGACTCCGCGTTGCGCACCTCGGGGTAGATACGCTTCTTCTCCAGCTCGGACTCGTCCTGCGGAACGTTGGGGTCGAACAGGCGCACGCCGACGTCGAGCAGCTCGTCGTCGGCGACCTCGGTGGTGGCCTTCTCGGCGACGATCCGCTGCATCGGCCGCGTCTCGTGCACCATGCAGCCGCCGAGCAGCCCGATCGCGAGGGCCGCCGCGAGCAGCGCCGCCGCGGCGCGTGTCCGTGCAAGGGTCTGGTTCACTGGGTGCTCTTCTTGTACTGCCGATATTCTTCCCAGAGCCGTTCGCGCAGCTCGGGATCCGTTTCCTTGATGGCGGCCTCGCGCAGCTGCCGCGCGACGATGTCGTCGTCGCGGCCGTCGGGGATGTCCGCCGGAACGGTGTTCGGGCCGGCGCCGCCGAGCGGACCGCCGCCACCGACGCCGCCACCGCCGCCCTGCTGGCCCGATGAGTTCCCTGCCGGCGTGCCGCGACCACCGGGGGCGCCGCCCGCGGACGGGCCTCCGCCGGACTCGGAGCCGGCCTCGCTGCCGTCGCCCGACTCGCCGCCCTCGCCGCCCTCGCTGCCGGACTCGCCCGCGGCGTCGCCCTGCTCGCCCTCGCCAGACGCGTCGGACTCACCCGCGGATCCCTGGCCCGAGCCGGTCCCGCGCGCGGCGCGATCCTGCGAGATCGCTTCCTGTTCCTTGCGCATGCGCTCGTCGAACACCGCGAACGTCTCGTCGAAACGGCGGTCGATCTGCGCACGCCGGTCCTCGGCCGTCGCCGGACCTCCGCCGGAGCCGCTGCCGGCCGTCCCGCCGGGCGCGCCCGCCGAGCCGCTGGACCCCGCGGCACCGCCGCCGGTCGAGCCGCCGGAAGCGGTCGTCGCAGCCGTTCCGGCCGCACCGCCGCCGGAGCGGCCAGCGGACCCGCTGGCGCTGGGACCCCCGCCGGGCGCGCCCGGCACACCGGCAGGTCCGGCGGATCGCTGCGGCTGTCCGGAGGTCTGGCCCGAAGACTGACCCGTGCCGCCCGGCTGCCCCGATTGCCCAGGCCTGCCCACCGGATTGCCCCGCTTGACCGGGCTGACCCGCGGTCGGCGTGCCCGCCGAACCGCCGGGCTGCCCCGCACCGTTGCTGGGCGACTGTCCGGCCTGGCCGGAGGACTCGGCCGGCGGCTGCGGCCAGCGCTCGGGCGCCGGCTCGCCGCCCGAGCCACCGGTGCCGCCCTGGCCCTGCGACGAGGAGCTCGACGGTGAGCCGCCGCTGCTGGAACCTCCCGGGTTACCGCCGCTCGAGGACGGGCTCCCCGACGATCCCGAGCCGGACGGCTGGCTGGTGCTTCCGGCCGAGCCCTGGCTGCCCGAGATCCCGGGACTGCCGGACGATCCGGGGCTGCCCGTCGAACCCGAGGACGGCGACGAACCCGGCGGCTGAGGCATCGAGGGCATCGAGGAGGACGAGGATTCGCTGGTCATGGCGCAGCCCGACAGCGCCACGGCGCCAGCCAGCGCCACTGCCATCCACCACGACGACTGCCTGCACGACATCTCGCACGACTCCGGCTGAAGCGGGCGGCGCGAAGCCTCGCGCCCCACGCCCGACACCATCACTTGGATCGCTCCGCCCCGACGTTGGTTCAACGCGTCCCGCCCGAGGCGGCGGACACCGACGCGCCGCCGGTGGCGAGGTCGTCGCCGATCAGGAACGAGCGCAGCTGGTCGGAGAGCCGGTGGCAGGCGGTACGCTGCACCGGCGTGATGATCGGGATGGGCGCCACGGCGCCGATCAGCACCGACGTGCCGGTGACGTCGGTGCTCACCGAGCCGAGTTCGGTGCCGGTGCGCAGGTCCCAGACCGAGGCAACGTAGCCCGACTGCTTCTCCCACCAGCCCACGCCGAAGCAGCCCCCGCCGCCCGGCCCGATCGCGCAGGCGACGCTGCCGCCGCCGTCGGTCCGCTGGGTGGTGCCGTCCAGCCAGACGACGTAACGCACGCCGATCTCGGTGAGACGCTCGGTGACGCCCGGACGCTCGAGCAGCGACCTGAGGCCAGCCGCATTCGCGGGCGCCGTGCTCGGCTCGAACCACGGGAACAGCGCGTCGGCGAACTCCTGCTCGCCGTAGATGTTGAAGGGCACGATGCCCTTGGCCTTCGACTTGTTCGCAGACTGGCCGTCCTCGGGGTGCACGAGCATGCCGCCGAGGTTCTCCTGGATGCAGTCGACGAACTTCTCCTCGGTGCCCATGCCCTCGAGCTGCGGCTTCTTGAGCACCACGACGGACTCGTTCGCCTGGATGGCCGAGGCCACCTGGCGCGTCTCGTCCACCTTGGCGGTCATGCAGCCCGAGGCGAGCGCGAGCACGCCGACGCAGGCGACGACCGCGCGTCGCGCGGGTCGACCGACATTGCGCTCGCACTGCTGGCTGGACATCGGATTCACGGCCGGAAAAAAAGGCAATTGGGCCGACCCGAGTATACGTCAAGGAATCCGCCGCGAATGGCGACGGGCACCGTGAAACTCAGCTGAACAAATCGCCCTGCCGGGGTGCGTCCGGATCACCGCGAAACAGGCTGCAGTCGAGCTCGGGCCCGCGGGCGGTCGTCAGCCCGTTGCGACGGCAAGCCGCCGCGAAGCGGCCCGACAGCAGTGCGGCGTAGGCACCCTCGCCCCGCATGCGATGGCCGAAGCGCGGGTCGTTGAGGCGTCCGCCGCGCATGTCGCGCAGCAGCCCGAGCACCCGGCCGGCGCGCTCCGGGTAGTGCTCCGCGAGCCACTGCTCGAACAGCGCACCGAGTTCGTGCGGCAGGCGCAGCAGCATGAAGCCCGCATGGCGTGCGCCGGCCTGCGCCGCCGCGCCGAGCAGCGCCTCCATCTCGTGGTCGTTCAGCGCCGGAATGACCGGCGCCAGCATCACGGTGGTGGGCACGCCGGCTGCCGCGAGCGCGCGGATCGCAGCGAGGCGCGCGCGCGGCGCGGCGGCGCGTGGTTCGAGCACGCGCTTGAGCGCGTCGTCGAGCGTCGTGAGGCTCACCACGACCGATGCCAGGCGCTTCGCGGCGAGTTCCGCGAGCAAGTCGAGGTCGCGCAGGATGAGCGCACCCTTGGTGACGATCGTCACCGGGTGACGACGTTCGAGCAGCACCTCGAGCAGCGCGCGGGTGCTGCCGAGTTCCCGCTCGGCGGGCTGGTAGGGATCGGTGTTGGCCCCGAGGTTGATCGGCTTGCAGACGTAGCCGGGAGCCGCGAGCTCGCTCGCGAGCCGCGCTGCGAGGCCGGGCTTGTGGAAGATGCGCGTCTCGAAGTCGAGGCCTGGACCCAGGTTCCAGTACGCATGCGAGGGACGCGCGAAGCAGTAGATGCAGCCGTGCTCGCAGCCCTGGTAGGGGTTCACCGACTGTTCGAAGGGCACGTCCGGCGAGTCGTTGCGCGTGATTGCGCGGCGCGGCCGGTCGGCGAGGAGCGTGGTCTCGGGCCGGCGCGGCAGTTCCTCGAGGCTGCCCCAGCCGTCGTCGGTCGCCTCGACGGACGTGGACTCGAAGCGGCCGGCGGGATTCGACACCGCGCCGCGCCCTCGCTCGACGTGGTGACGGTCGGCCCGGCGCATGGCCGCAGCGTACTGTACGTTTATACAGTTGTCACTGACCCTCGCCCGGGAAGCGGTCGAGCCTGCGCAGCTCGGGGAACAGCCGCGACCACGTGCCCGCGACCGCGAGCGTCGCCAGCCCGCCGATCACCACGGCCGGCACGGCGCCGAACCAGGCGGCGGTGACGCCCGACTCGAACTCGCCCAGCTCGTTCGACGCGCCGATGAACACGGCGTTCACGGCGCTGACCCGCCCGCGGATCTCGTCCGGAGTCTCGAGCTGCACCAGCAGGTGACGGATGTAGACGCTCACCATGTCGCCCGCGCCCATCACGACGAGCGCGGCCATCGACAGCCAGAAATGCGCCGACACGCCGAACAGCACGCGTCGCGCAGCCGTAGACGAGCACGCCGGCGAACATCCAGCGGCCGACGCCGCGGGTGATCGGCAGCAGCCCGAGCAGCGCGCCGCAGACGGCGGCCCCGATGCCCGGCGCGGTGCGCAGCCAGCCGAGGCCGGTGGGCCCGACCTGCAGCACGTCTGCGGCGTACACCGGCAGCAGCGCAGTGGCGCCGCCGAACAGCACGGCGAACAGATCGAGCGAGATCGCACCGAGCACCAGCCGCTTCGAGCGCACGAACCGCAGGCCCGAGAGCAGCGACTGCCAGCCCGGCTCCTCGGCGGGCCGCGCCTGCGCCACGCCGCCGCCGCGGATGCGCAGCACCATCACCACGGCGAGCGCCAGCAGCACCGCGACCGTCGAGTAGACCGCCGGCGCCCCGAGCAGGTAGACGATGCCGCCGAGCGCGGGCCCGCGATGGTGGACACCTGCCACGTCGAGGTGTTGAGCGCCACGGCGGTGCCGAAGTGCGCGCGCGGCACGAGGTTCGGCAGCAGCGCCTGTCCCGGTCGGCATGGCGAACGCGCGGGCGATGCCGAACAGCACCATCACGGCGAACACCGGCCGCGCGGAATCGAGACCGCGCGCCGCGAGCGCCAGCAGCAGCAGTGCGCACAGGCACTCGAGCGCGAAGCACGCGGCGAGGATGCGGCGGCGGTCGAAGCGGTCCGCGACGTGGCCCGCCGGCAGCACCAGCAGCACGAACGGCAGGAACTGCGACAGCCCGATCAGACCGAGGTCGAGCGGATCGCGCGTGACCGCGTAGACCTGCCAGCCGACCGCCACGGTCTGCATCTGCACCGCGAGCGTCGCGAGGAAGCGCGCCGAGAGGAAGAACGCGAAGTCGCGATTGCGTAGCAGGTCGCGGCGCGAGCCGGCGAGGTCGCTCATGCGCCGGGGAGCGGACGGCGCCGTGGCTGCAACGGGCCGCGCATCATCCGAGCGCGACGAGCCCAAGCGACAGCAGCGAACAGACGACCAGCGTGAGGCTGCGCCGCAGGCGCAGGTACTCCGCCGGCAGCAGCCGCGTCCCGAGCACGCGATGCTCGTAGAGCCACAGCGCGCCGAAGGCCGCCACCAGCAGCGCGAGTCCGTAGCGCACTGGCAGCAGCAGCGCGACCCAGCCGGCGAGCGACGGCAGTACGCCCACGATCAGGTGCCGCGCCGCGCCGCCCGCCGGCCGCGCGAGCACGAGACCCCAGTGCACCGCGCCCAGGAAGGACAGGATCACCGCACCGTAGGCGACGAGCGCGCGGGCCGCGAACGCGCGCGGCTCGCCATCGAACAGCGCGATGCCGAGCACGCCCGCGATGAAGGGCAGCAGCCCGGCATGACCGAGCGTCGCGGCGCCCGCCGGGAGCGCGGCCTCGAGAGGATTCCTGACGCTCATTTGCCGCCCGTCCTGAAGTAGTTCACCAGGTCGCCCGAGCGCTGCTTCACCTTGCGCAGCCACAGCCGCGCCCACGCGAACTCGAGCCCGAGGATCGCGAGCCCGAGCGGGATCACGACGAACGCGGGCCCCGGCAGCACGATCAGCGCGACGCCGATGGCGAGCACCGTGCCGCCGACCAGCCCCACCGCGATGCGGCGCGCCCAGCGGTAGGTGAGCGGTCCACGCCGAGGCAGCCTCATGCGCGCGGCCCCAGCTTGCCGGCGATCGACGGATCCACCGCGGCGAGCTGGCGGTCGTGCAGCCGCCCCAGCAGCAGCTGCGCGGCGATCGCGCCGCAGCCGGCGAGGAACATGTCCCACTGCGTGTCCCAGACGTCGCCCTGCGTGCCGAGGAAGGCGCCGGCGGCGTCGCCGCCGGCAAGCGCGGCCCACCACTCGGTGAACTCGTAGGTCGCGCTGACGCCGAGGATCGCGAACACCACGAGGGTGAACAGCCACTTGCCGGGCGCCAGCGGCGACGTGCGGATCAGCAGCTCGCGCAGGATGATCGCGGGGCCGAAACCCTGCATCAGGTGGCCGATGCGGTCGTAGTGGTTGCGCGAGAAATCGAACAGCTCCTGCATCCAGAAGCCGAGCGGCACGCGGGCATAGGTGTAGTGGCCGCCGAGGATGAGGATCAGCGCGTGGATCGCGATCAGCCAGTACACGAGCGGCGTGAGCGGGAAGCGTCGTCGCGTCGCGATCAGCAGCGGCGCGGCGATCAGCACCGGCAGCACCTCGAGCACCCACGTCAGCCGGTCGTAGGGGCGGATGCCGGAGACTGCGAGCGCGATGGCGACGATCGCGAGCAGTATCAGCGGCAGCGTGCGGGAGCGAGGCTCGTTCAAGTCGGCTGTCCCCCGGCCTTGCCGCGCAAGCGGCCGACGATCGCGTCGAACCGCGGATCGTCGCGCAGGGCATCGAAGTCCGGATCGTGCTCGATCCAGCCCAGGTCGCCGCGGCCGTTGCGCACCGCGCGATCGAGGTTCAGCAGTGCCTCCTCGCGCATCTCGAGCACCGCGAAGGCGCAGGCGACGTTGTAGGCGGTGGCGAACTCGTCGGGCCGCAGCTGCAGCACGCGGCCGATGTATGCGAGCGAGCGCTCCCGCTGCCCGACCCGGGCCGAGAGCACGGCCGCGAGATGCAGCGCGCGGGAGTCGTTGGGTTCGACGGCGAGGCGCGCGTCGATCGCGCCGAGCGCGCGGGTCGCTGCAGCGAGCGCCTCCCCGCGGCGGCCCAGGCTGAACAGCGCGCCCGCCAGCATGCAAGGCGGCTGGTACTCCTCGGGCCGCAGGCGCTCGGCCGTCTCGTAGTAGGCGAGCGCCTGCTCGGCCCGGCCGGCGGAGAACAGGTCGCGCGCGTAGAAGTAGTGCGCGTTGTACGAGGACGGGTCCAGCCCGATCGCTTCCTCGAACGCCGCGAACGCCTCGTCTGCCTTGCGCTGCAGGAACAGCAGGTTGCCCTTGGCCACCCACGCCTCCGGCATGCGCGGCTCGAGCTCGAGCGCGCGCCGGCTCGCGGCCAGCGCCTGCTCGATGCGCGCGGCATCCACGCCGAGGCCCCAGATGCCGGCGTACGCGAGCGCGTTGGCGAGGCCCGCGTGTGCCTGCGCGAACTGCGGGTCGGCCTTGATCGCGCGCGCGAACAGCTCCGCCGCCTGCGGCAGCGAGGTGTCGCCGCCCTCACGCAGCAGCGCCTGGCCGCGGAGGTAGAGGTCGTAGGCCTCGGCATTGCGCGTGCCGCCGCGCTCGAGCAGGCTCGACTCCTGCGCCGTGAGCGACAGGCGCAGCGCACGCACCAGCTTCTGCGCGATCTCGCTCTGCGTGGCGAACACGTCCTCGAGCCCGCGGTCGAAACTCTCCGACCAGAGGTGGTAGCCGTCGGCCGTGCCGACCAGCTGGGCGGTGATGCGCACGCGGTCGCCCGCCCTGCGCACGCTGCCCTCGAGCACGGCGCCGACGCCGAGCGCCTTGCCGATTTCGCGCACGTCCGCAGCCCGACCCTTGTACTGGAACGAGGACGTGCGCGACGCGACGCGCAGCCCGCGCACGCAGCACAGCGCGTTGATGAGCTCGTCGGCGATGCCGTCGCAGAAATACTCGTTGTCGCGACCCGGGCTCAGGTCAGCGAAGGGCAGGATGGCCACCGATTCCGCCGGCGCGGCGGCCGCAGCCACAGCCATGAGCATGGGCGCGGGATCAGCCACCGGACGCGGCGCCGGCGCGGCCGCGGACGGAGCCTGGGCCAGGGTCGGATGATCCTCGTCGCGGCGCGCCGGGCCGGTCCGCTCGATGCCCAGCGGCGTGACGTCGAAGGCCCACGCGAGCGCGCAGGCCAGCGGGAACCCGAGTGCCGCCAGCAGGATCACGAGCTTCATCGACCACGCCGGCAGCCCCAGCGGCTCGAACACGGCGTCGGCGACCTGGATCGCGAGCCACGCGGCCACGAGGTACACGGCCGCGACGCGGAACACCTTGCGGCGCCGCAGCTCGGCGAACCAACGTTGCAGCCTGGACGCGTCGTCCGACATCGGGCCTCCCGGGAGCCGCACCGATTATAGGCGGGCGCCGCGCGCCCGCTCCGCCGGTCAGTGACGCTCGAGGAACGCCTCGATCGCGCGCGCCAGGACCTCCGGCTGCTCGTGGTGCACCATGTGGCCGGCGTCGGGGATCACGCAGGGCTCGAGCCGGCGGATGATCCGCGCCATGTTCTCCGGGCGTCCGTCCTCGCCGAGGCGCGGCAGGAAGTCCGACTGCTCCGCGACCACGTACAGCACAGGCGCCGTGACTTCGCGCCAGACGGCCTCGGCCTCCTCACGCCGGTACAGCACGGCGTTGACGCGCTTGTGCGCCGGATCGGCCCGCACGACGACGCTGCCGTCGGGCTGGCGCGCGGTCCAGGCGGCTGCGATGAATGCGGCGCGCTCGGGTGCGAGCCGCGGGTTGCGGCGGACCAGCAGGTGGGTGAAGGCCTCGAGCGACGGGAAGCGCGCGAAGGCCGGCGGCTCGCGCAGCTGGCCGAGCCACTCGCGATAGCGCGCCGGCGCCTGCTCGGGATGGGTGCGGGCGAGCCCGAAGCCCTCGATGCACACCACGCGATGAACCCGCTCGGGACGGATGCCGGCGTACAGCGTCGCGATGTTGCCGCCCATGCTGTGGCCGATGAGCGTCACCTGCCCGGTCGGCACGAGCCGCTCGATCAGCGCCTCGAGGTCGGCGAAGTAGTCCGGGAACCAGTAGCCCTCCGCCGGCCACTCGCTGCGGCCGAAGCCGCGCAGGTCCGGCGCGATGAACGTGCGCTGCCGCGGCATCTCGTCCACCAGGAACTGGAAGGTGTCGCCGGTGTCCGCCCAGCCGTGCAGCAGCAACACGGGCTCGGGATCGGTGCCCGGCCAGCGCGTGACGTGGTGGCGCAACCCGCGCAGATCGAGGTCGAAGCACTCGGGTGCGCGGCGCGGGACGTAGGTCTCGGACATCGAGGGGCTCGGGCGCTGCGGCCGTGGCGGGTGGGCACGCGATTATTGCGCGGCAGCACGGACAACGGGCAATCTCCGCGCCCAGCGAGTCGCAGGTACGTCGCATCGATGCGCAAGCTCCTGGTCTTCCAGCACGTCGCGTCCGAGCCGCTCGGCCATCTCGACCCGCTGCTGCGCGAAGCCGGCGTGCGCATCCGCTACGTCAACTTCGGCCGCGAGCCCCATGCGCAGCCCGACGTGCGCCGCTACGACGGCCTGGTCGTGCTCGGCGGCCCGATGAACGTCGATCAGGCTGATCGCCTGCCGCACCTGCGCGTCGAGATGGCCGCGATCCGCGAGGCGATGGCACTCGAGCAGCCGGTGCTCGGCATCTGCCTCGGCGCGCAGCTGCTCGCGGAGGCGATGGGCGGCGTGGTGCATCCGAGCCCGGTGCCCGAGATCGGCTGGTACCGCCTGCACACGCGCTCGCCGGCGCACGAAGACCCCCTGTTCCGCCACTTCGAGCGCCGCCCGCGGTTCGTGTTCCAGTGGCACGCCTACACGTTCGCCACGCCGCCCGGCGCGGTGCCGCTCGCGTGGACACGCAACTGCCGCAACCAGGCCTACCGCCTCGGCGACCACGCCTGGGGGCTGCAGTTCCACCTCGAGGCCGACGCGGCGCTGATCGAGCGCTGGCTCGGCCAGCCCGCGGGGCGCAGCGAGATCGAACGGCACTGGGACGCGCGACGCATCACGCGCATCCGCGCGGCGACGCGGGCCCACCTGCCCGCGGCGACGGCCTTGAGCAACCGCGTGTTCGGCGAGTTCATCCAACTGTTCTCGCGGCGACGGTACGCGACGCTGCCTTCCAGGTGAGACCGCCGGCAATCGGGGCCGCCCGTGGCACCGGGTCGACATCTCACCTATCGATTTCCCACGGCTTGACCCGCATCTACTCCCGATGGCGGCCACCATGGCCTGGTGCATGCTCTTGGCGAAGGGACGGACGACGCGCCGCCCTTGGTGCGCCCAGTCCCCGGGAGGATCGGGGTCGAATCCGCGCAGTGCAACAGCGAGCCCGTCGTACTGACGGCGCCGCTGATCATGCGGGCGATCATCGTCAGCCCGACCAGCGCCGACACTTACCTGGACAGCAACTACCGCGCCGCCAGCTGCGGGGTCCAGCCCTACGTCTCCATCGACGGCGGGGCGACCTTCAAGCGGTTCGGCCTGTTCACCTGGACGCCGGGCAACTTCCAGACGACCGTGTACGAACTGCCCGTGCCGATCGCCATTCCGGCCGGCGCCACGCTCGTCCGGAGAGTGGACATCCTGATGTGGCACGGCAACGTGGACCAGGGCTGCGTCGCCCAGACCCGCGTCCAGACGACGGCGGAGTGACGCAGGGGTTCCGATCCGCCCTCAACCGCCGAGGAACATCCGGTACGCCGGGTTGCCGGTTTCCTCGGTGTAGGCGTACTGCAGCTCGCGCAGGTGCTGCGCGAACTCCTCGTCCCCGTCGGGCGGCACCTGCACCCCGGCGAGCACGCGGCCGTAGTCCGAGCCGTGGTTGCGGTAGTGGAACAGGCTGATGTTCCAGCGCGACCCGATCGCCTCGAGGAACCTGAGCAGGGCACCCGGACGCTCGGGGAACTCGAAGCGCAGCAGCCGCTCGTGCTCGAGCCCGTGGGCGTGGCCGCCGACCATGTAGCGCACGTGCAGCTTGGCCATCTCGTCGTCGCTCATGTCGAGCACGGCGTAGCCCGCGCCCGCGACCTGCTCGAGCAGCGCCTGCTTCTCGCGCCGTCCCTCGCTGAGTGCCAGGCCGACGAAGATGCGCGCCGAGCGCGCGTCGTCGTAGCGGTAGTTGAACTCGGTGACGCTGCGCCGGCCGAGCAGCTGGCAGAAGCGCAGGAAGCTGCCAGGCTGCTCCGGGATCTCGACCGCCAGCAGCGCCTCGCGCCCGGCGCCGATGTCGGCGCGCTCGGCGACGTGGCGCAGGCGGTCGAAGTTGATGTTGGCGCCGCAGTTGAGCGACACGAGCGTCCGCGCCGTGCAATTCTCGCGCGCGACGTAGCGCTTGATGCCGGCGACGGCGAGCGCACCGGCGGGCTCCGCGATGGTGCGGTTGTCCTCGAAGATGTCCTGGATCGCGGCACAGATCTCGTCGGTGGTGACCAGGATCACCTCGTCGACGTACTTCTGCGCGAGCCGGAAGGTCTCCTCGCCCACGCGCCGCACCGCCACGCCGTCGGCGAAAATGCCGACGCGCGCGAGCGTCACGCGCTGCCCGGCGAGCAGCGAGTCGTGCATGCTCGCCGCGTCCTCGGGCTCGACGCCGACGATGCGCACCTTCGGGTACAGCGATTTCACGTAGGCCGCGATGCCCGCCACCAGCCCGCCGCCGCCGATCGGCACGAAGATCGCGTCGGGCGGGGCGGAGAGCTGGCGCAGGATCTCCATGCCGATCGTGCCCTGCCCGGCGATCACGTCCGGGTCGTCGAAGGGATGGATGAACGTGAGGCCACGCTCGCGCGCCACCTCGACGGCGTGCTCGTAGGCGTGGTCGAAGTCGTCGCCGTGGAGCACCACCTCCCCGCCGAGGTCGCGCACGGCCTGCACCTTGATGGCGGGCGTGGTCTGCGGCATGACGATCACCGCCGGGATGCCGCGGCGCTTCGCCGCGAGCGCGACGCCCTGCGCGTGGTTGCCGGCCGACGCACAGATCACGCCGCGCTGCGCGACGGTGTCGGAGAGGTGCGAGATCTTGTTGTAGGCGCCGCGCAGCTTGAACGAAAAGACCGGCTGCAGGTCCTCGCGCTTGAAGAGGATGCGGTTGCCGAGGCGGCGCGACAGCCGCGGCGCGGCCTCGAGCGGCGACTCGATGGCCACGTCGTAGACGCGCGCCTTGAGGATGCGTTCGATGTAGCGCTCTTGCATGACGAGGATCGTGGCGATGGGCCACCGGCTACGTTAGCAGGAATGCCGCTCACCGGCCGCCCCGCCTCGCTTCAACTTTGCGGCGGCCGACCGCATACTTCCGAGGTCGCGGCCGTCATCGCGCGCCGCAGGCCGTCACGAACAGCACATGAACCACACCGTCTCGCGCCGGGCGCTCATCGGCGCCCTCGGCGCCAGTGCGCTGCTGTCCCCGCTCGCAGGCGCGCGCACCTTTGCCGGCGGCAACCTGCCGACCGGCTCGCGCGAACTCTGGGCATGGGTGCAGTCGCAGCTGGTGCTCGACCCGGCGCTCGCGTGGCTCGACACCGCGGACTCGGGCGCGGCGCTGCGCGCCGTGATGGTGCGCGAGTACCGCAGCCGCGAGCGCCAGAGCGAGGACTTCCGCAGCTACCAGGCAGCCGTGCTCGGCGACGCGGCACTCGCCGAACACCTCGCCGGCGTGGCCGCGTTGCTCGGGGCCGGCACCGACGAGATCGCCTTCACCACCGGCTCGGCGGACGGCCTCGGCATCGTCGCACGCGGCCTCGACCTGCAGCCGGGCGACGAGATCCTCGCGAGCGGCCAGGAGCGACCCGCGGCGCTCGGGCCGTGGCGCGTTGAGGCAGCCCGGCGGGGCGTGAAGCTCGTGGAACTCCCCCCGGGCGGCGTGCCCGCCGCGCCCGAGGCGATCGTCGGCCGTTACGCCGGTGCGATCACGCCGCGCACGCGCGTGCTGCTGGTCTCCCACGTGCAGGCCACCGACGGCACGGTGATGCCGCTGCGCGAGCTGTGCATGCTGGCGCGGGCGAACAATGCCTTCAGCGTCGTGGACGGCGCACTCGGCCCCGGCCACGTCGACGTGCAGCTCGCGGAACTCGGCTGCGACGCCTACGCCACCGACTTCCACCGCTGGATCAACGCCTCGCGGGGCGTAGGCGCGCTGTATGTGCGTCGCGAGTCGCAAGCTCGCGTGTGGCCGACCACGGAGACCACCGAGGGCCCCGCCGGCGCGCAGCGGCGCTACGGGGCGCCGTACCGGGACCTCGGGCCCGCCATCGAGGGGGTGGGCGTGGCGCTCGAGTTCCAGCAGGCCGTGAGCCGGGCGCGCAGCGGCCCGCGTATCCGCGAGCTCGCCGCCTACCTGCGGCTGCAACTCGCCGGGCTCCCTGGCGTGCAGATCCTGACGCCCTCGCACCCGGGCCTGAGCAACGGCATCGTTTCGCTGCGCCTGCCGCGCGGCAACCACGCCGAGGCGGTGCGTTCGCTGGCTGGAGAGGACGGCGTCGTCGTGGCACACGTCGCGCAGGGCGGGTTCGACGCGTTGCGGGCGAGCGTGCACCCGGGCAACGATTTCGGCGAGCTCGACCGCTGCGCCGGCGCGCTGCGTCGACAGCTCTGAGCCCGGCCGCGATGCCACGCGTGGAACTGTGGATGACCATGTTCGCTGGCCTGAGCGGCGGACTCGCCGGCGTGCTGTGGAGCGGGCTGGTCACGGCGCCGTGGCTCGCGCGCGGCGGAGCCGTCGCGGGCGCTGCCGCGTCCGAAACGGCCACCCGGGTGTTTGCGGGCGCCGCCCTGCGGGCGACGGCCGGCGCGACGCTCGGCTTGCTGTTCTGGCTCGGCTGGGGACTGATCGCGATCGTGGGCCTGCCGTGGTATGCGGTCGGGCTGCTCTACGGCACGATCACGTGGGCGGGAGTCGTCGCCCCGGCGCTCGGCACGCTGCTGCTGCACACGCCCGGATCGGTACAGGTACAGGCGGTGGCTGCGCACGCGGCCGAGTGGCTGTTTACCTGTCTCGCGATCGGACTGCTGTGCGCCTTCGCCTGGCACCGTTACGCCTGAGTCGCGGTGCGCAACGTCTACGTACTGGCGATCGCGCAGGCCCTCTCCGCCGCCGGGATGATGACCGTGTTCCTGCTGGGCGGGATCCTCGGCAGCGGGCTCGCACCCCGGCCCGAACTCGCCACGCTGCCGGTGTCGCTCACCGTCGTGGGCCTCGCCGCGACCGTGATCCCCGCGGCGCTGCTGATGGAGCGCATCGGCCGGCGCAATGCGTTCGTGGCGAGCGCGCTGCTCGCCTCGGTGGCGGCGCTGGTCATGGCGTGGGCCGTGGTGCAGTCGAGCTTCGTGCTGCTGTGCGCCGCGACGCTCGCGCTGGGTGCGAACCTTGCTTTCCAGCAGCAGCACCGCTTCGCCGCCGCCGAGAGCGTGCCGCCGGGACGCGTGAGCCACGCGGTCTCGATGGTGATGATCGGCACGCTCGCAGCCGCAGCTGTCGGTCCCCAGGTTGCCCTCGCACTCAGGAACCTCGTGCCGGGTCACGAGTACGCGGGCTCGTTCGTGGGCGTCGCGCTGCTGTGCGCCGCGGCCGCGCTGGTGCTGACGCAGTGCGAACCCGGCATGACCCGCTCGCACGCCGTGGCCAGTGGCGAGGTGCGCCCGCTCGCGGAGGTGGTGCGCCAGCCGACCTATCTGCTCGCAGTCGCGGCCGCCGTGGTGTCCTACGCGGTGATGAGCTTCATCATGACCGCCACGCCGATCAGCATGCACGTGCACGACCACCACTCGGATACCGACACGGCGTGGGTCATCCAGAGTCACCTGCTCGCGATGTACGGACCGTCGCTGTTCAGCGGCCGGCTGATCGCGCGCATCGGCGTGCGCGCCGGCATGACCGCCGGAGTCGCGCTGATGTTCCTGTGCGTCGCGATCGACAGCGCGGGCCGCGACCTGATGCACTACTGGTGGGGGCTCGTGCTGCTGGGGGTCGGCTGGAACCTGCTGTTCGTCGCCGGCACGACGTTGCTCACCACCAGCTACCGTCCGGCCGAACGCTACCGCGCCCAGGCGGTCAACGAATTCTCGGTGTTCGGCACGCAGGCGCTGGCCTCGCTGGTCGCCGGGCCAGCCATCCACCTGCTCGGCTGGCGGTCGCTCAACCTCGCGGCGCTGGTGCCGCTCGCGCTGTTCGCGGCCGTGCTCGCCGTCTGGCCGGCTCAGTGGTCGAGGAACTCGCGCAGGTAGCGCACGACCTCGGGCACGCCCGCGTCGAACAGGCCGCCATCCTGCTCGGGCAGGTCCACGCGCCGGGCCTCGGGCAGCAGCGTGTCGGCACGGACCGTCATGTCCCAGAACTCGTCCTTCGACCTCAGCACGAGCGCGCTCTGGCGCAGCAGCGGCAACCGCTCGCCCGCCGGGTAGTCGGCGGCCGCCGACGGGCCCCACGCGGCGGCCTCGCCCGCCTGCAGCGACGCGGCCAGCGCCTGACCGACGCGCGCCAGCGTGACGTTCGCACCGCGCCAGCGGCGGATGCGCTGCCACTCCTCGACCAGGTGCGCGCCGTCCTCGCGAGGCCGCACGGGCCACGGCCGGTGGTGGAAGGCCTCGCGCTCCGTCGCGTCGAACACCGGCACGCCGGCGAGCACCACGCGGCGCACCTGCAGCGGCCGCATCACGGCGAGTTCTGCCGCCACGAGCGAGCCCGTCTGGTGGGCGAGCAGGTCCACCTCGCGCAGCCGCAGCGAGTCGAGCAGGTCGCCGACCGAGGCGGCGTACTCCGCCACCGACGGCGCCGACTCCGGCGTGTCGGACTGGCCGTGGCCGGGCAAGTCCGGGGCGTAGACGCTGCGGTCCTGGCCGAGTTCGGCGAGCAGCCGGCGGAACACCCGGCCCGTGAACGGGCTCGAGTGCACGCAGACGAGCGGCACACGCTCGTCGAAGCCGCCGTTGGAGGGGAAGGCGGTGTGGACGTGCATCTGCCCGTAGCGGCAGTCCACGTACATCCTGCGGAGGTGAACGGTCACGGGCGGAGACATCCTCATCGAAGGGCTGGCATGGCGCGCGGCACTGCGGTTCGAAAGTCGATTCACGTTCGGGGGACCTCGGGGTGGGGCTCGGCGTGCGGCGAATTCTCCGCGCGCCGTCCCCGGGGTCACGTTGACTCAACTCTCATAAACCGGGCCAGTTAGCTGACGTAATCCCTGCAGCGCGCGCAGCGTGCCGCGCGCACGTTGCTTATGTCGCACCGCTCACGCCGTGTCGAGGTACCACTCGTAGTCGCGGTTGGTGACCAGCGCGCCGAACTTCTCGCACTCGCGGCGCTTCACCGCGAGGAACACCTCGAGGAACCCCGGGCCGAGCGCGTCGGCCAGGAATTCCGAGCGCGCGGCGCGCTCGAGCGCCGCGTGCCACTGCAGCGGCAGGTCGCCCGCGGAGGCCTGCGCGTACCCGTTGCCTTCCACCGGCGGGCCCGGGTCGATCCCGCGCTCGATGCCACGCAGCATGCCCGCGAGCACCACCGCCGCAACGAGGTAGGGATTCGCGTCGGCACCCGCGACGCGGTGCTCGACGTGCCGGCTCGACGGCGGCCCGGTCGGCACGCGCAGGCTGACGGTGCGGTTGTTGACGCCCCAGGTCGCGGCGACCGGCGCGTAGCTCATGGCGCGGAAGCGCCGATAGGAATTCGCGTGCGGTGCGAACACGGCCATGGCGTCGGCGAGCGTTGCACGCAGTCCGCCGATCGCGTGGCGCAGCGTGGGCGAGCCGCGCGGATCTTCGTCCGCGCAGAGGTTGCGCCCCGTCGGGACCCGCGAGGCTCGCGTGCAGGTGCATGCCGGAGCCCGCCCGCTCCGCGAACGGCTTCGCCATGAAGCACGCCACGCAACCGTGGCGCAGCGCGACGCCCCGCACGGCGCGCTTGAACAGCACCGCCTCGTCCACGGCCCGCAGTGCGTCGGCGCGGTGCTCGAGCGTGATCTCGAACTGCCCGGGCGCGTACTCCGACATCAGCGTGCGCACCGGCAGTCCGAGCGTGGCGGCGGCCGCGCACAGCTCGTCGAACAGCGGCGACATGTCGTCGAGGCGCCCGAGCCCGTACGCGTCGATGCGGCCACCGGGCGCACCGGAGAGCAGGCCGCGCGCCGGACGGAGGCCTCCGTCCGCGTCGCGCTCGAGCAGGTAGAACTCGAGTTCCACCGCGACCACCGGCGTGCAGCCGCGCGCCGCGAGACGCTCCACGACGCGCGCGAGCACGTGGCGCGGATCGGCTCTGGCCGGCCGGCCGTCGAGTTCGAACAGCGTGCCCAGCACCTGGGCGGTCGGGCGCGCGAGCCAGGCAGCCCGGGCCAGCGTGCCGGCGACCGGCCGGCACAGCTGGTCGGCGTCGCCCACCGCCCAGACGAGCCCCGTTTCCTCGACATCCTCGCCGGTGACGTCGAGCCCGAGGATGGAACCCGCGACGTTGCGGCCCGTCCCGAACAGCGTGGCCAGTTCCTCGCGCGCGATGTTCTTGCCGCGCGCCACGCCGTTCGAGTCGCTGATGACGAGCTGCACGGCCTCGACGTCCGGGTGGCGCTCGAGGAATGCGGGAACGTCCTCGGGCCGGCCGAGGCCCGTGGCGGTCTGGCTCATGAACTGCGCTCCGTGGGGCTCGGGCATGGTGACGGATGCGTACGCGCAGTGGCAAGCTCGTGGCCCGCCGGCGCAGCGGTGCCGCCGGGTCGGTGCCAGAATGTCGGGCCGGCCGGCAGCCCCGCCAGGCCGTGGGAGAGGCGCCGCGTGAACAATCCCGTCGCATCGTTGATCGTGCTCGGCGCACTGCTCGCGAGCGGACCGCTCGGGAGCGAGCCTGCCGCGTCGCCGGTTGCTTCACCGGCTGCGGCTGCAGGCTCACCTGCGGTCGCATCGCAACCGGCGACGCCGGCCGCCGACGCGCCCGAGGTTGCGCTGAAGCGCGTCAACCTGCTGGTGCGCAACCTGGATCGCTCGCTGGCGATCTACCGCGACATTCTCGGATTCCGGGTATTCCAGATCTCCGAGTCGGGCCCGCAGTCGTATTCGTATCCCGTGTTCCGCCTCCCGCCGCAGGCCAAGCTGCGCTTCTGCACGCTCGACAGCAGCACGGAAACACGGGCGCTCGCGCTCACCGAAGTGACAGGCGTGGAACTGCCCGCGGCGCCGGCGCTGCACGTCTCCGCGCCGGTGATTCGCATCGCGCGCTTCGACGAAGTCCGCGCCCGACTCGAGGCGGCGGGCCTCGCGGTCGTGGAGCCGCGCCGCTCGAGGACCGCCGAGGGCCGCGACTTCCGCGAGATGGCCTTCACCGATCCGGACGGCCACCTCGTCGTGCTCTATCAGCTCGACTGAGCGCGGCGACGGGGAATCGACGGTGCCCGAGGCCTACACGCTCATCGAGCACGCGTCGCTCGCCTCGCTCAACACGCTGCGCGTCGCGGCGACGGCGCGCTGGCTCGCGGAACTGCGCGATGCCGACGCCCTGCCAGGGTTGATGGAGCACGCGGCGGCGCGCGACGACGTCCTGGTGCTCGGCGAGGGCAGCAACGTGCTGCTCGCGGCGGACTGCCCGGGGCTGGTGCTGCGGCCGATGTTCGCCGACGTCCGGATCCTCTCCGACGACGGCGCCACTGCGACCGTCCGCGCCGAGGCGGGCGCGGGCTGGGACGCGCTGGTGGAGTGGACGCTCGCGCGCGGGCTCGCGGGCCTCGAGAACCTCGCGCTGATCCCCGGGCTGGTGGGCGCGGCACCGATCCAGAACATCGGCGCGTATGGCGTCGAGGTGGCCGCGAGCATCGGGACGGTCGAGGCCTGGGACCGCGCGCAGCGCCGGCTCGAGCGGCTCGAGCGCGAGGCCTGCGGGTTCGGCTATCGCGACAGCGTATTCAGGCGCGCACCACAGCGGTGGATCGTCACCGCGGTCGAGTTCCGTCTGTCGCGCACCGCCGCACCTCGGCTCGACTACGCGGGCGTGCGCGAGGAACTCGCGGCGATGGATTGCGGCGAGCCCACGCCGCAACGGGTGGCCGAGGCGGTGCGGCGGCTGCGGCGGCGCAAGCTCCCCGACCCGGCGGTGATCGGCAACGCCGGCAGCTTCTTCAAGAACCCGGTGGTGGACGCGGCGCTCGCCGCGCGCCTGCGCGCCCTGCACCCCGAGACGCCGGTGTATCCCGCAGGCCCCGGGCAGTCGAAGCTCTCCGCCGCGTGGCTGATCGAGCGCTGCGGCTGGCGCGGCTACCGTGAGGGCGACGCCGGCATCGCCGCGCAGCACGCGCTGGTGCTCGTGAACCATGGTCACGCGAGCGGAGCCGAACTGCTCGCGCTGGCGCGTCGCGTCGCGCAGTCCGTGGAGCAGCGCTTCGGCGTGCGGCTCGAGCCCGAGCCGCGCATCGTCGGCGCGCGCTGGTAGCACGATCGAAGTTACCGACCTCGCCGGCGCCCCCGCCCTGCGGGGCCGGCCAGCAGATCGCGGCCAAGAAAAAGGCGGGGCACCGCCTGCGCAGTGCCCCGCCTGATTTCAAGTGCCCGTCGTTACGGAGTGACCGTGACGACGTCCGCCTCGCGGCCGAACCGGGCGTCCCGGTACATCAGCAGCAGGCCGGTCTGGCTGGTCGAGACCGCGTCGCCGGCGGCGTTGCGGTTGACCGTGATCGACCCGTTGGCGCCCACCGGCAGCGTCCCGCCGAAGCCCGTGGGGAAGAACCGCGGGTTGTTCAGGTTGATCTGCATCGGCGCGATGCTGTCCGTGACGTCGCCCGTGAAGTAGTTGTCGCTCACCTCGACGTTGAACCGGAAGGTCGAATCCGGCGTCAGCGCCAGGTTCGGCCCGTTGCCGGCCAGCGTCGCCACCATCGGGATCGTCAGGATCGCGTTGGCCGAGGACAGGTCCGCATCCGTGAAGAAGAACCCCGAGCCGGAGCCGGACGTGATCTTGCGCACGATGGTCAGGTTCTGGCCCGAGCTCGCGAAGGCGCCGTTCTCCTGCGTCCACACCTCGAAGTCATCGCTGCCATCGTTGTCCTGGTCGATGTACACCGAGATCCGGGCCGGGTAGTTCGGGTGCGAGCGCTGGCCGAACGTGTTGACCGCGAACTGCACGCCGAACGCACCGCCGCCGAGGCTCACCGCCCGCACGCCCACTGCCCGCAGGTCGGTCAGGGTTGCGTTCTCACCCTCGACCGGGATGTTCGCGTTGGGAATCTGCGGGCTCGTGCCGGTGAGGTAGAAGAAGTCCGCACGACCGTCGACCGCACCGCCGGCGTTGGAGATCGGCGAGCGGCGCCGCGGCGGCCCCGCCCATCGCGAGCGTCGTCGCGGCGGTCACGTTGGCCGCACGGTGCGGCAGGACGTGCCACGGCACCCGCACGGTGTCCGATCCCTCGGCGATCGTGATGAAGCCGTCGTACTCCGGCAGGTCGAGCAGCGACCCGACGCCGCCGTTGCTGCCACCGTTGATCCCGGTGGACTGCCAGGTCGGCAGCAGGTTCGCCTTGACCGATGCCGTCACCGTGAAGGTGGCGCTGCCGTTGGCCGGCACGGTGATCGAGGCCGGGAAGCTCAGGCTGACGGCGCCCGAGGCCTGGTCGTTCGCGTAGCGGAACGAGCGGCTGATCGCGTAGGTGCGCTCCGCCGGGGCGTAGTTGCGCACCAGCACCCGCTTGCGCAGCGTCTGCGTACCGATCGTCCGGACCACGCCCATCGACAGGCTGACCGAGCGGGGATCGGAGGCATCCCACGCCGCGGTGCTCAGCGCGTGCGCGTCATCCACGCGGACTTCGCCGCCACCGATGCGGGACAACGGCGCCAGCGCGTTGGTCGGACCCACCGGCCCGGCGTACGTGGTGATGGTGGTCTCGGCCGCGTTCATCAGCCGCGCCTTCACCTCGTGCGGCTGCAGCTTCGGGTAGGCCTGCAGCAGCAGGGCCGCACTGCCGGCGACCATGGGCGCCGCGCCCGAGGTGCCGCCGAACACGGTCTGGCCGTTGCCGGTACCGACCTCCGCCGAGAGCGACGCGCCGGGCGCGCCGATGTCGGGCTTGAGTGCGCCGATCTGCATGCTGGGCCCGCGCGAGCTCGTCGAGACCATGCTGCCGACCGCCTTGACCGGTGCCGCGGTCGAAACGACCACCGCGGTACCGCCGGCGATGGTGCTGCGGATCAGGTTGCCGTCGGCCTGCGACAGGATGATCGTCGGGCCGAACGGCGGGTTGCCGCCGCCGAAGGAGAAGCTCGGCGGATCGCCGGGAGCGTTGTTGTCGATCATCACGCCGACGGCACCCGCGGCAGTGGCGTTGCTCACCTTGACGCTGATCGAGCAGGTGCCGCGGCGCGTGAGCGCGGCCTTGCCGGCCAGCGAACCGGCCGGCAGTGCGACGCAGGCGTCGGCAGCCAGCGAGGAACCGGCCAGCGACGCAGGTCAGGGCCACCGGTCGCATTCTGGAACCCGGCGCCGACCGGCGCCCACGGCACGGTGGCGGTGTTCGTGTACGGTCCCGCGATGCTGGCCGGGGAATTGATGACCAGCGGCACGCCCTCCGCGCTCGGCACCTGGGTCTGGGCCACGGAGATCGCCGACGCGGCCATGGCGGCCGAGCCGGTGATGAACGGACGGTTGGAGCTGTTGCCCGCCGAGATCGAGGAGACGACGCCGAACTGCGAGGCCGTGTTGATCGCCTTGACGATGTCGTCCTCGCGCTGTCCATAGCGGCGCGCCGAGGGACAGGTTCATCACGTCGACGGCGTCGGACAGATCGCCGTCGCCGTTCGGATCGAGCGCGAAGTCGACGCCCTGCAGGATGGCGGTGCCGCTGCAGGAGGAGGACACCGCGCTGCAGACCTTGACCGCATAGAGCTTCGCCCCGGGCGCCACGCCCTTGTGCGCGCCGTCGGCGCTCTTGCCGAGAATGATGTCGGCCACGTGCGTGCCGTGGCCACCCGTGCCCGCGGCCGCGATCGGGTTCGGGTCCGGGGCGAGCGCGGCGTTCGGCCAGGTCTCGCCGACGAAGTCGAAGCCGCCGATCACCTTGGGCGCGCCGGGACCGAAGTAATCGGCGCAGATGCCCGACGGGGCGACGTCCTTCTGCGCGTAGCAGGTGTTGTAGTCGGCCACCGAGCCCGGGCCCACCGAGGTTGTAGTGCATGAAGTCGGCGCCCGAGTCGAGCACCGCGACGCGCACGCCCTTGCCGTCGAGACCGATGTTCTGCAGCGCGGACGCGCCGATGTACGGCACCGTCTCGCTGAGATCGAGCTTGTACTCGGCCATCGGCATGACCTGCGCCACGCCTGCGATGCGGGCGAGGGCGGCGGCCTGGCCGGCCGCGATCTCGACCACCAGCGCGTTGCTCGCGTTGACGAGGCCGGCGAGCCGCTTGCCGCCGAGCGCCTGCGCCTGCGACATCACGTCCGCCTGCTTCTGTCGCAGCTGCGCGGCATAGGCGCGCTGCTGCGCGGCGGTCATCTTCATGCCGGTCTTCTTGTTGCCGGCGACCGCGGCGAGCGGCTTGTCCTTCAGCCGGACGACGACCTGGATGTTCCCGGAGGTGTTGGCCCCCGGCGCCGCGGCGGTGATCGGTCCGTTGGAAATCGCCAGCCCCTTGACGCTGGCCAGCTGCTGCGAGTGCGACGCGGCCACGAGGCCCAGCGTGCCGGCAACCGCCAGCAGCAGGCGGCTCGACCGTCCGGTGAAGCGACTAGACATGAGATCTCTCCCCTGGAAACTCAAAGACGACCTGAAAGGCGGCGCCTTGCGGCGCCGCGACCCTCAACCAGAAAGACGTGCGGGCCCGATGAGCGAGCCCGCGCGAGCGTAACGCATCAGGCGGCGGCCCGGCGACGCGACACGGAGCCACCGAGCCCGACCAGCGCCAGCAGCGCGAGGCCGAGCGTGCCCGGCTCCGGCACGAGCACCGAGATCTGGTAGTCGCCGACCGTGCCCGGGTCGAGCGCGAACGGCGCCTCGAGCCAGGAGGCCAGCGGATTCCCCGAGATCACGCCGAGGCTGCCGAAGGCGTCGAAGATCGACGCGCCGTCGCCGTCGAGCGGCTCGACGCCGGCGTAGGCGATCGCGAGGAAATACGTGCCAGCCAGCAGCGGGGCCTTGAGCTTGGCCTGCGCGTTGCCGCCGGACTCGTCGTCCATGGCCACGCCCACGCCCAGCGCGTTGAACAGGTACAGCACCGGGTCGGCGATCAGCCAGGGGCTGAAGGAACTGCCGGTACGCGCGACCAGCGTGCCCTTGGAGTCCACGGAGATCTTGAACATGTCCACGAAGTCGGGACCGTTCGCGGGCTCCAGCGACAGCGCGCCCTGGATGCCGTTCAGCGGCGACAGGCCGGTGGTGTCGGCCGCGGTGCCCGTGCTCGCGCCCGCGTCAATGCCTTCCACGAAGATATTGGCGGCCGAGGCAGGGCCGATCAGGGCCGCGGAGAGCAGCGTGGCCGCGACGGTGGTACGGAAGAATTTCATCTGGCATCCCCTTGGCTGTGGGTTGGACTGCGGGCACGGCCGCAGAGCGACACAGCGAAGAAGCAAATCGTGTGCCATGTGCAATCGGATTCCCGGCCCGTCAATGAGAATCAATGCGTTACGGTTCGCCGGACGACGCCAGCGTCGCGATGCTGCGACGCGTCAAGACCGCAATCTGTAAGATTTCTCGACAGCAGTGCGCCCCCGTCGCGGGCGGGCGCACTCGGTTCAGGTCGTCCCGACCGGCGACGGCGCGGCCGAGCGTCCCGGCGGGCACAGCATCAGCTGGCCCCGGTCGCTCGCGTGGTAGTCGAGCAGCTCCCCGCCCGCCCGGATCGTGATCCGGTACCCCGGCACCAGCGCCATCGTGTAGTTCATGCCCGGTTCCGCGCAGCCGAGCGAGCCGTCCGACCAGACCACCGCCTCCGAGCTCACGACCTCGAGTGCGGCGCGCGCGCGACCCGTCTTGAGGGCCGCGGCGTCGAGTGCGGCCTGCACCATGGTGGCGAGGTCCTTGGTCACGGGGACCACGGGAGCCGGCGCACTCGACGTCGGCGTCGGGGTGGGAGCCGGCGCGGGGGCAGAGCCCGCCGGCCCGCCGCCGCAGGCCGCGAGCAACAGCGTCGTGGCGGCCGTCAGGGTTCGAGCGTTCATCGTGCGGACTCCTTGGTGCACCGTCGCGCGGTGGTGACTGGCCGCTGCGGCGCGCTCACCACGTGCCCGTGTTCGGCATGCTCGACCACGGCTCCTGCGCCGTCAGCGGCGCGCCCTTCTGCAGCAGCTCGACCGAGATGCCGTCCGGCGAGCGCACGAATGCCATGCGGCCGTCGCGCGGCGGGCGACTGATGGTCACGCCGTGCTCCACAAGGCGGCGACAGGCCGCGTAGATGTCGTCCACCGCATAGGCCAGGTGACCGAAGGCGCGGCCGATGCCGTACTGCTCCGGATCCCAGTTGTGGGTGAGCTCCACCTGCGCCGACTCGTCGCCAGGGGCCGCGAGGAACACCAGCGTGAAGCGGCCCTGCTCGTTGTCGTAGCGGCGCACCTCGTGCAGGCCGAGGGCGTCGCAGTAGAAGCGCAGCGAGCCGTCGAGGTCGGTCACGCGGACCATGGTGTGCAGGTACTTCATCGGGGGACCTCGCGGGCGGTTCCAGTCATCGCGGCAGTCGACCTGCCAGCCGACGTGCGAGCCGACATGGTAGCGACACGGCGCGCGGTTTGTGGCGCTCCCGCGCTCGGGCCCTTGTGCCGGCGCCGGGCGGCGGGCAGGCTGCCTGCTTCGCACCCTGGATGGTGAGACATGCTGCGCCTGAGACTGTTGCTGCCGGTCCTCGTGCTGGCGCTCGGCGCCGGCTGCGCGTCGACGCCCGGCACGCCGTCGGCACCCGAGCCGCCGCCGGCTCCCGATCCGGCGCCCGCCGCACCGTTCAACGAGCTCGGCCGCGCCGACGCGCCGGTCACGATGGTCGAGTTCTCCGACCTGCAGTGCCAGTTCTGCGCCCGCTACGCGAACCAGACCTTCCCGCAGCTGCGCCGCGACTACATCGAGACCGGCAAGCTCCGCTACGTGGCGCACGACCTGCCGCTGTCCTATCACGCCTACGCGATCCCGGCGGCCGTGGCCGGGCGCTGCGCCGGCGAACAGGGCCGCTTCTGGGAGTACCGCGCGG
The DNA here is from genome assembly GCA_963707145.1 of uncultured Gammaproteobacteria bacterium. Lineage (GTDB taxonomy): Bacteria > Pseudomonadota > Gammaproteobacteria > Steroidobacterales > Steroidobacteraceae > RPQJ01. The sequence goes on along the minus strand of CAVPOQ010000008.1, from coordinate 806,088 downwards.
CACTGTTCAACGAGCAGTCACGGCTGGCGCAGGAGCCCTACGCCGGGATCGCCACGACGCTGGGCCTCGATCTCGAGCGCTTCGAGGCCTGTCGCCGCGACGGCCGGCAGGAAGCGGCGATCCGCGCCGACGTGGCGCTGGCCGCCTCGCTGGGCCTCGACTCGACGCCGTCGTTCGTCATTGGCCGCACCGCGGAGGGCAAGCCGAACGGCGAGGCCATCTCAGGGGCCAAGCCGCTCGCAGTCTTCACCGGCAGGATCGACGCCCTGCTCGCCGCGCCGCCCTGAGCGGCTCCAACTGAGCGGCCTCAGGCGAGGCCGGCCGCCTGCAGCGCGAGGCCGGCGAGCGCGGCGACCACGAGCGCCCAGTGCAGCTCGAGCCTGCCGCGCTCGAGCGCCAGCCAGACGCCCGCAGCCAGCGCGAGCGCCGCCCAGCGCACACCACCACCGGGCCCCGCGGGCAGGATCACCACCTGCGCCAGCAGCAGCAGCAGCGTCGCGATGATGCCGACCACGGCCGCCGTGATTGCGCCGAGCGCGGCCGCGGCGCGAGGCAGGCGCGTGAGGCGCTCGACGTACGGCGCGCCGAGGAAGATGAACACGAACGACGGCAGGAACGTCGCCCAGGACGCGAGCAGTGCCGCCAGCACCGCGGCGGCGGCCGGCTCCAGCGGCGCCGGCTGGTTCCAGCCAGCCATGAAGCCCATGAACTGCAGCACGATCACCAGCGGCCCGGGCGTGGTCTCCGCGAGCGCCAGCCCCGCGACCGACTGCTGCGCCGTGATCCAGCCGAGGTCGTCGACGAGGTACTGGGTGACGTAGCCGAGCACCGCGTAGGCGCCGCCGAAGGTCACGAGCGCGGCCTGGGTGAAGAAGAGATACAGCCGGCTCCACAGCGACTGCGGCCCGAGCGTGAGCGCCACGGCGATCAGCGGCACGAGCCACAGCGCGAGCCCGGCCGCCGCGACCTTGAGCGGCGCGCCGCCCGCCGCAATCGCGTCCGCCGCGGGCGCGGGCCGCAGCGCCCGCCACGCGCTCGCCAGCCCCACGAGCCCCGCCGCGAGCACGATCAGCGGAAACGGCACGTGCAGGAACTCGAGCGCAACGAAGGCGGCGAGCGCGAGGCCGACGTGCAGTCGCGACCTGAGCGCGCGCCGGCCGATGCGCACCAGTGCCTGCAGCACCAGCGCCAGCACGGCGGCCTTCAGCCCGAGCAGCAGCCCCGCGGCCGCAGGCAGATTGCCGAAGCGTGCATACAGCCACGACAGCCCGAGCAGCAGCACGATCGCCGGCCCGATGAATGCCAGGCCCGCGACCAGTCCGCCGCGGATGCCGTGGAGCTTCCAGCCGAGGTAGATCGCGAGCTGCAGCGCCTCGGGGCCGGGCAGCAGCATGCAGAAATTGAGCGCGCCCGTGAAATCGCGCTCGTCGAGCCAGCGACGCCGCCCGACGATCTCCCGGTGCAGGATCGCGATCTGGCCTGCCGGCCCGCCGAAGGAGACGAAGCCGAGCTTGAGCCAGAAGCGCGCCGCCTCGGCGAAGGAGGGAACGTCGACCAGGGGCGGCGATGACACGCGTTGCAGTATGCCTCGTCAGGCTGCATGCCTCGCAGCAGTTCGCGTCGTGTGGGTTGTGGCGCGGGACCTGCTGCGCGCCGGTGCGGATGTCGAGGCGCGGCGACGTTCCCGGATCGTGCGACGGACCCGTCGTGCGGACTGCAGCGAGGCCCAGCCCGCATCAGGCCGCGAGCTCCCGCATGCGCACGATCGTCGTCAGATGCGCAAGCTCGGACATTTCACGCGCCGCGTGCGGCCGCCTCCCGGAGCACGGCGCGCTTTGCGCGACATGGCTCTCTGAACGCAGCGCGACTGACGCGTACGCTCGACTCTCGTGCCATGCAACGACCCTGGCACGACCTCTGGTGCGTTATGTCTGATGGGCCCGAGGGGACGCACGCGGCCGGCACCTACGCTGTTTCGTGAATCAGTTCACAGTCACGATTCAACGGTCGGCTGAGGGGGACATTCGTTCACCCGCTCACAGTAAAGTTGCCGCGCTGTGAAAAAATCCATGGTCATGAAACCTGTGCCGGCGCAGACGGGCTTTAGCCTGATGGAACTGATGACCGCGCTGACGGTCCTCGGGGTCCTGCTCGCCCTCGCCGGGCCCGGGCTGGCCGACTTCGTCGAAGAGTCGCGCCTGTCGGGCAGTTCGCGCGATTTCGTCGTCGACTTCGCGCTGGCCCGCAACGAGGCCGCGATGCGTGGGCAACGCGTCACTGTCTGCACGAGTACCGACGGTGCGACGTGCGAGAACCGACAGCTGGAATGACGGTCGCCTCGTATTCATCGATAACGGCACGCTGGGTGACGTCGATGGGGGCGATCTGATCCTCTCGACGACGCCGGCACTGGACCCGGCGATCGAGACGAACCCGGACGGTGCCGCGGACGCGTTCTTCCTCAGCTTTGACCCGAGAGGGCGGCTCGCCGCGCCCGGCCAGATCGAGGTCTGCTCGGCGGGCCACGAGCGGCGTGTCGTCAACATCCATCGCAGCGGCGGCGCGACGCTCGACCGGGAGGCCGTCGAATGTTGAGCCCTGGTCTCCGTAGCATCGCTCCGCGCCGTGCAGCCGGCGGCTACATCCTCATCGAGGCGCTGATCACCGTCCTGATCTTCGCGATCGGCCTGCTCGGAGTGGTGGGCCTGCAGACCGTCGCGCTGTCCTCGAGCTCGATTTCGAACATGCGCACCGAGGCGACCGTGCTCGCGATGGACATGGCTGACCGGATGCGTGCGAATCTCGGTGCCGCCGACGGCACGCCGGGGGCGGGCTATGACGGCGCGGCGCCGGTCGACAACGCCTGCCGGTCGATCTATGCCGCGGCGGTGCAGGGCGCCCCGGCCGCCTGCACGCCCGAGGAACTCGCGGCGGACGACATGCTCGACTGGCTCGACCAGGTGCAGCAGAGCCTGCCGGCCGGAGAGGGCGTGGTCTGCATCGACAGCACGCCAGACGACGGTGACGACTCCGCCGATGCGGAATGCGACGGACTGGGCGATGCCTACGCCATCAAAGTCTGGTGGAGCCAGCGTGCGACGCGCGACCTCGATGCTGAGTTGCTGCGCTTCGCGATGACGGTGCGGCCATGACTGCCCGCGCCACCCGGCACAGTGGTTTCTCGCTGATCGAGCTGATGGTCGGCATGGCCATCGCGCTGCTGCTCGCCGCGGTCATCGTCACGGTGTTCTCCCGCGCGTCGAAGACCAGCTCGGTGACGCAGACGATCAACGAGATCCAGGAGCAGGCGCGGGTCGCGCTGGACATGATGCAGCGGGACGTGCGGCTCGCGGGCTACATCGGCTGCAACAGCAACCGCCTGCTGGATTCCGGTGCGCTGGTGAACGTGATCGATACGCCGACCGCGTACCTGAACGACATCGAGCAATACCTGATGGGGCACGAGGGGACCGGCGCGGCCTTTGACCCGGCCGCGAGCGCTGGTCTCGCGACGGCGGATCCGGCACCGCTGCTGGACAGCGACGCGATCACGGTGCGGATCCCGGCGGCCGAGCCGGCATCGCTGTCCGCGACGATGGCGAACGGCAGCGCGGCGATTCCGCTGTTCTCGACCGCCGGATTTGCGGTCGGCCAGCGCGCGGTCGTCGGCGACTGTGCGCAGTCGACCGCCTTCTACGTCACCGGCCTCGACGGCCGACGAGCTCCAGCACGACGCCGGCTCGAACGCGGATGCCGACTTCGGCCGCGCCTACGGTCCGGATGCGATGGTCGCGCCATTTACGACGCTGACCTACTACATTGCGGAGAACGGTGTCGGCACGAACCGCTCGCTGTACCGCCGCGTCGACGATGCGGCGCTCTCCGAGGAGATCGCCGAAGGCGTCGAGGATTTCCAGCTGCAGTATGGCCTGGATACCGACGGCGACAACTTCGCCGACCTGTTCGTCGCGGCGGACGACGTGGCGGACTGGTCACAGGTCGTGTCGGTGCGCGCCAGCCTGCTGATGCGCAGCAAGCTCGAGCGTGCGGCACAGAGTCCGCAGGCCTACGCCTTCAACGGCGATCCGGACATCGATGCGGCCGACGACCGGCTGCGACGCCCGTTCAACGTCACGATCCAGCTGCGCAACCGCACGCTATGAGCCACCGAACCCCTGCATTGCACCGTCAGCAAGGCGCGTCACTCGTGATCGCGCTGATGTTCCTGATCGTGCTGACGATCCTCGGGCTGGTCTCGGTACGCTCCTCGACGCTGCACGAGCGCATGGCCGGCAACGACCGCGATCGCGCGATCGCATTCGAGGCGGCCGAGGCTGCGCTGCGCGACGCTGAAGTCGACATCCTGGACAATCTGACGCCCGCGAGTCCGTTCGACGAGGACTGCACCAACGGCCTCTGCATTCCCGCGACGATCGCGACGCCGAACTGGCAGCAGGTGGCCTGGGACGACGCGACCTCGCGCGTCTACGGCGACGCCTCCGGCGCCGGCGACTATCCGGTCGATGTCGACCAGCCGCCGCGCTACATCGTCGAACTGCTGCCCGACTTGCCGGCCGGCGCAGGCAATTCGCTGAGCGCCAACGTGCGCTCCTCGACCTCCGGCGGCACCGCCTATCGGATCACGGCGCGGGGCTGGGGCCGGCGTGACACGACCCAGGTGATGCTGCAGAGCGTCTACGTCAAACAGTAAGCCAGGTAACCGCCCATGAGACCCACGAACATCCCGCATCGTCCGGCAATCGCAGCTGCCGTCTGCGCGGCCCTGGCTTCACTGGCACCGCAGGCGATTCCGGCGCCGCTGGTCATCTCGGAGATTCCGCTGTTCGTCGCCACGGGCTTGAAGCCGAACGTGATGCTGACGATGGCCAACTCGAACAGCATGGACGAGGACGCGACCGGTCTTGCGGTCGGCAGCGCCGCGCCGAACAGCCGCTCGGAAATCTCCCGTCGTGTGGCGAAGAACCTGATCGTGAACTACGGCGGCGCGCTGAACATGGGCCTCACGGCCTTCCAGCAGAGCGGCGTGGTGCTCAACTGGTTGCATTCGAGCCCCTACGACGTCAGCTTCAATCCTGCGAACTATGACCCGGCCTATGAAGGGCCGCGCGCCGCAGCGACGAAGAAGTTCCGCGAGGCCAACCCGAGCTGGCCAGGCAACTTCATCTACTTCAACGTCAACCTGCCGTTCTACTCGGCCGCGAATCAGGGCACCCGGTTCTGCTATTCACGCACTGCGAATGCATTCAACAACGGCGAGCATCCGGTGACCGGGCCCTGGGACACCTACCGCTGTTTTCCGACCAAGAACTCCATTTCCAATACGTTGCCGGCGGCGGATACCGCCGCGTCGGCCGCCTTGCAGGGCTTTAGCGGGGGAATGAGTACCTTCACGTTCCTGCCGACCGACAGCGACCTGGGACAGGGCATCACCGACTTCGGCCGGTTCATGGCCTGGCGCGCGGTATCGCTCACCTGGTTCAACAACGGCTCGCCCGGCCGCGGTTACGTGCACGTTCCGATCGCTAACGTCGATGCGGCCCAGGCCGGGAAGATGAACACGAAGCTGGGCACGTCGCAGTTCGCCAACAATCAACCGACGAATCCTGCCTTTCCTCTGCAGAATGCGGGCCTGACGCCGCTCGAAGGGACGCTGTACACGATCCGCGACTACTTCCAGGGCAACGTCGCGGATGCCGCACGCGGCGGTCCGCTGCCCGCGCCGCCGAACTCCTGCGGAAAGAATTTCTCGGTGTTGCTGACTAACGGCCTGCCGTCGGTCACCCGTCTTGGGGTGCCTTCGGCAAACGTGGTGTCGATGCTGGCCGATGCGTCGACGGCGGCGGAGGCGCTGAAGACGAGCGGGGTGCTGAGCTACGTCGTCGGTTTCGCCCTGCCCTTCGGCACCAATCCGGCGCAGCTCAATACGATCGCGGCCGCTGGCGGCACCGTCAAGAGCTACTACGCGACCAATGAAGCGACGCTGATTTCCGAGCTGAACGCTGTCTTCAACGACATCCTGATCAAGTCGGGTGCGGCCGGAGCGGTGGCGCTGAACAGCGGTTCCATCCAGACGGACTCGCGGCTGTTCCAGGCGAAGTTCAACACCGGCGACTGGTCCGGTCAGCTGCAGGCGTTCGAGATCGACTCTGCGACCGGCGCAATCGGCGACTCACTGTGGGACGCTGCGGTGCAGGTGAACGATCAGAACTGGGACACCGATCGCAAGATCCTGTCCTACAACCCGTCCTCGGACCAGGCGATCGCGTTCCGCTGGCCTGCCAATCCAGGGGCGCCCGAAGATACCGAGATGTCGCTGGCGCAGGTGACGGCGCTGAACACGGACGTGTTGGGTGTCGCCGACGGCAAGGGCAGCCAGCGCGTCCAGTACCTGCGCGGCTCGGCGGCGAACGAGGGCTCCGGAGGCGGCGAATTTCCGCAAGCGCAACGTCAGCAAGCTCGGCGACATCGTCAACTCCTCGCCGGCCTACGTGCGCGCACCCAGACGCAACCTGGCCGACCCGAGCTACCTGGAGTTCAAGTCGGACTATGCGGATCGCGCCGAAATGATCTACGTCGGCTCGAACGACGGCATGCTGCATGGGTTTCTGGCTTCGACCGACAATGAGATGATTGCCGGCGAGGAGTTTGAGCCCGGCGACGAGGTGATGGCCTTCGTGCCCTCACCGGTCTATTCCCGACTGTCGGGCCTGACTGCGCAGGGCTTCCAGCACAAGTACCTGGTGGACGGCAGCCCGATCGTGTCCGACATCAAGTTCAGCGGCGGCTGGCGCACGTTGCTGGTCAGCGGCCTGTCGGCGGGCGGCAAGGGCCTGTTCGCGATCGACGTGACCGACCCGACGGCCTTCAGCGAAGCCGCGCCCGGTGACACGGTGCTCTGGGAGTTCACGTCCACCGACGACAGCGACCTTGGACTGACATACGCCCAGCCGACGATCATCCGCCTGAACAACGGCGATGCGGGCGTCATCGTCGGCAACGGCTACAACAACACCGGTTCCGGTCGCGCGAAGCTGTTCATCCTCGACGCCGAGAACGGCGACCTGATCCGCAAGATCGACACCGGCGTGGGCACGGTGGCGGATCCGAATGGACTGTCGACCCCGGCGGTCGTCGACATCGACGGCAACGGTACGGCCGACTATGCCTATGCGGGCGACCTGAGGGGCAATGTCTGGAAATTCGACCTCACCGACGACGACGACGGCAGCTGGAGCCTGGCCTTCGGCGGAGCCTTCTACAGTGCAGTCGACTCGCTCGGCAATGCGCAGCCGATCACGTCGGCAGTCGAAGTGACGCGCCATCCGAAGGGTGGGCTGATGGTGCTGTTCGGCACCGGCCAGTACCTCCAGATGGCTGATGTCGCCTCGGCGAGCGTGCAGTCGCTGTATGGCGTGCGCGACGCCGGTGCCGCGGTGGCCGCCGGACGCGCCGATCTGCAGCAGCAGACGGTCATCGAGGTGGCCACCATTTCCGGCTCGACCTATCGGGCCGTGTCGAAGAACGCCGTCGACTATTCGACGAAGAAGGGCTGGTACCTGGACCTGCCGGCCGCCGGCGAGCGCGTCGTCGTCGATCCGATCCTGCGCAACGGCCGCTTCATCGTGGCGACGTCGGTGCCGAATGCCAATCCCTGCGCGGCGGGCGGCTCCTCCTGGCTGATGGAGGTCGACTACCTCGGGGGCGGACGTCTCGACAAGGCGGTCTTCGATGTGAACGTAGACGGCAAAATCGACGCGGCCGACCTCGCCGATTTCCCGAGCGGTGACGTCCACGCCTCGGCCGTGCGCCTCGATGCGATCTCCTCCTCGCCGTCGGTGGTGCGTGGCTTCGGCGAAGACGGCAGTCTCGAGAACAAGTATCTCAACCAGTCCTCGGGTGGAATCGCGCGCGTGCTGGAGAGCGGTGAGTCGCTGTCGAACCGGCGCACCTCGTGGCGCGAAGTACTTTGATCCTTCCGGGAGTAGGCACAGATGACATCAATTGGCAGGTGCGTGGCTGGACTGGTCGTGGCGGCGGGACTGCTGGTGGCGGCGCAGGCCGGGGCGGTGACCATCGCAGGCCCCGGCGCGGCGGTGAACACGGCGGGGACCCGCGTCACCGTGGTCAACGGCGTCATCAAGAGCATCGACGCGAAGCAGGGGATCCTGGTGGCCGCCGGGCGCACCTATCGCTTCGATCCGGCGACTGTCTCGTTCTCGGACGAGCGGCGGCAGCCGGCGAGCGGCGGACTCGCGTCGCTGAAGGCTGGCAGCAAGGTGACGTTGCGAACGACTGCGCAGGACGGCGCGGAGCAACTGCTGCAGATCGTCGCGCGCGATTGAGGAACAGCCCGTGAAGCAACCGCGTGGTGTGACACTGATTGAACTGCTGATCGTACTGGCGGTCATCGGCATACTCAGTGCGATCGCCGTTCCGGCCTACACGGAACACACGCTCAAAGGCAGGCGGGCTGCGGCGAAGGCGATGCTCTACGAAGTGCTGCAGCATTCGGAGCGCTTCTACTCCGAGAACAATACGTTCACGGACGACATGGCCGATCTCGGCTACGGTGCGGGGGTAATCGTCTCGGAGAACGGCTCGCACGAGATCACGCTTGCGGCCGGTCCTTCCGGTGACCTCACTACCAGCGTGACGATCAGCGCGACGCCGGTGGCCGCAGACGCGAAGTGCGACGTGCTCTCGCTGTCGAGCAACAACGCCAAGGCCGCGTCCGGTTCGACTCCGGCCAAATGCTGGTAGCCAGCAGCGTCACTGGCAGGACTGACCCGGACTAGAACATCTCCGACTCGCCCGGCCCGCTCGACCCGGGGCGGCTGCGCGAGGCGATGAACTCGCCGGTGATCATCTCGTCATAGGACTGCCCGGGACCCACCATCGGGTACACGCCGGCCTCGGTGTCGATGATCACCTCGAGGAACGCCGGGCCGTCGAACTCGATGAACTCCTTGACCACCCGCGGCACGTCGTCCTTGCGGTCGAGGCGCACGGCCCAGCGGAAGCCGTCGGCCTGCGCGGCCTTCACGAAGTCCTTCTTGTGCAGCGACTTGTCGCTCGCCGACATCCGCCCCTTGAAGAACAGCTTCTGCCACTGCTTGACCATGCCGTCGCCGAAGTTGTTGAGCACCACGACCTTTACCGGCAGGTCGTAGGTGGTGACCGTCTCGAGCTCGCCCAGGTTCATGCGGATGCTGGCGTCGCCGTCGATGTCGATCACGAGCCGGTCGCGACGGGCGAACTGCGCGCCGATCGCGGCGGGCAGCCCGAAGCCCATCGTGCCCATGCTGCCGGAGGTGATCCACAGCCGCGGATCGCGGAAGTCGCAGTACTGCGCGGCCCACATCTGGTGCTGGCCGACGCCCGTGGCGATGATCGCCCGGCCCTGCGTGTGGCGGTTGATCTCCTCGATCACGTAGTACGGCTGGATCAGTTCGCTGTCGCGGTCGTAGGCCATGGCGTGACGCGACTTCAGGCCGTCGAGGTGGCGATGCCACGCCGACCAGTCGCGCGCGAAGCCCGTGCGCTTCGCGTGCGCGCCGAGTGCGGCGAGCGCCTGCGGCAGCAGGCCCACGTGGCTCCACTGCACGCGCTTCACCTTGTTGATCTCGGAGGCGTCGATGTCGATGTGCGCGATGCGCTTCGCGTTGCGCGCGAAGCGCGCCGGCACGCCGGCCACGCGGTCGTCGAAGCGCGCACCGAGCGCGAGCAGGAAGTCGCAGTCCTCGACCGCGTAGTTGGCGAAGGCCGTGCCGTGCATGCCCAGCATGCGCAGCGACAGCGGGTGCGTGGTGTCGAACGCGCCGATGCCCATCAGCGTCGTGACTACGGGAATCCCGAGCTCCGAGGCGAAGCTGCGCAGCGCCTCGGACGCCTCGCCGTGGATCACCCCGCCTCCGGCATAGATCAGCGGCCGCTCGGCCTCGCCGAGCATGTGGAAGAACTCCGCGCGCTCGGCGTCGTCGACGACGTTGCGACGGACGGCGGCCATGCGGTGGCGGTAGCCGCGCACCTCGAGGTGGCCCTCGCCGCGGAAGGTGCCCTGCCAGTTCTGCACGTCTTTCGGGACGTCGACGACCACTGGCCCAGGCCGGCCCGTTCGCGCGATCTCGAACGCGGTGCGCATCGTGGCCTCGAGACGCGCGGGGTCGGTGACCAGGAAGCAGTGCTTCGCCACCGCGCCCATGATGTTGGGTACCGGCGCCTCCTGGAATGCGTCGGTGCCGATCGCGGCCGTGGGCACCTGCCCGCAGATCACCACGATCGGCACGGAGTCGGCGGCGCAGTCGCGCACCGGCGTCACAGTGTTGGTCGCACCCGGGCCCGAGGTGACGAGGCAGACCCCGACCCGGCCGCTGGCGCGCGCGTAGCCCGCGGCCATGAAGCCAGCGCCCTGCTCGTTCGCCGGCACGATCAGCGGCATCGCGTGGCCGCCGAAGCGCCCGGCCTGCTCCTGGTTCCAGCGGAAGACAGCGTCGTACGTCGGCAGGATCGCACCGCCGCTGTAGCCGAAGATGGTGTCCACGCCCTCGTCGGCGAGCACCTGGACGATGATCTCGGCGCCCGTCATGGGCTGTCCGGCTTTCGGATGCGGCATGGACGCCGCGGCGGCGTGGGTCTGGGTCAAGGCGACCTCCTGCCTCGGGACGGCTGGAGCATTCATGTTGCGGTGCAAACGAGCCTAGCAGCCGCGGCCCTGGCGCGTCCATCTAGGCGGCCTCGGGGTGCATCACCTATGCTTGATCCCGGCCGGACCGGATGCCGTCATCCGGAAACGGCTTTTCTTTCAAACGGTTAGGGCATCACGGCGGGGCCGCCCCGCAGGCAGGGTCATCGTGCAAGGCAGGCGACACATCATCTCCGTCACGCTGCAGAACGAGGTCGGCGCCCTGACACGGGTCGCGGGGCTGTTCTCCACGCGCGGGTACAACATCGAGTCGCTGAGCGTCGCGCCCACCGACGACCCCACGGTTTCGCGCCTGACGCTGGTCACGACCGGCAGCGAGGCGGTCATCCAGCAGATCTCCAACCAGCTCCTGAAGCTGGTGGACGTGGTGGGCGTCGAGGACATCACCCGCGAGGAGCACTTCGAGCGCGAGCTGCTGCTGGTCAAGCTCAAGGCCAAGGCCACCATGGTCGGCAAGCTCTGGTCGGCGACGCAGCGTGCCGGCGGCCGCGTGCTCTGGGACGCCGCCGACAGCTTCACCATCGAGCTCACCAGCAACGAGGCCGAGATCAACCGCTTCATCGCCGAGGTGTCGAATTTCGGCGAGGTGCTCGAGGTGGTGCGCAGCGGCGCGCTCGCGATCCAGAAGGGCAAGGAGATCCTGGAGTCGTGAGCTACCGCCTCTACGACTACCTGCCGTCGGGCAACGGCTACAAGGTGCGGCTGGTGCTGCGCCAGCTCGGACTGGACTACGAACTCGTCGAACTGGACATCAAGCACGGCGCCACGCGCACGCCGGAGTTCCTCGCGAAGAATCCCAACGGACGCATCCCGCTGCTCGAGATCCCGGGCCAGGGGTACCTCGCCGAGAGCCACGCGATCATCGGGTACCTCGCCGAAGGCTCGAACCTCGTGCCCGCCGACCGGCTCGAGCGCGCCCGCATGTGGCAGTGGATGTGCTTCGAGCAGTACAACCTCGAACCCAGCATCGGCACGGCGCGGTTCTGGATCGCCTCGCTGAAGAAGACCGAGGCCGAGCTTGGTGAGAAGCTCGAGGAGAAGCGGCGCAACGGCCACGCCGCGCTCGCCGTGCTGGAGCAGGGACTCGCGGGTCGCGAGTTCCTGGTGGGCGGCAGTTACTCGCTCGCCGACATCGCGCTCTACGCCTACACGCACGTCGCACCCGAGGGCGGCTTCGCACTGGACGCGTATCCCGCGATCCGCGGCTGGTGCGCGCGGGTCGCCGCGCAGCCCGGGCACGTGCCGATCACCTCACGGTAGCGCCCCGAAACCGACGTAGCCTTCCTGGAGCGCCGTGAGCGCGGCGCGGATCGGCGGCGGCACGGACACGGGCCGCCGCGTGGCGGTATCGACGTACACGTGCACGAAGCGGCCGATCGCCGCGGGCTCCGTCTCCTCGTTGCGGAACAGGCCGATGCGGTAGACGACGCTCGAGTTGCCGAGCTTCTCGAGCGCGAGGCCCGCGTGCACGGTGTCCGGGAACGACAGCTCGCGCAGGAACCGGCAGCTCGTCTCGGCCACGATGCCGATGGCGGGCAGGCTGCGGATGTCGGTGCCGCTCGCCTCGATCAGGTAGCCGTTCACGGCCGTGTCGAAGTACGCGTAGTAGACGACGTTGTTGACGTGGCCGTAGTGGTCGTTGTCGTGCCAGCGGGTGGTGATGGTGCGCAGGACCGGGAAGTCGCCGCGGCGGGTGGGGAGACCGGCGTCGTTCGGGCTGCTCATGAGCGCACGGTAGCCGGGGCCGGCGAGAGACGGTAGGGGGTCGGGCGAAACACGCCGTCACTGCGGATACCGACCTGCGGCTGTGCCGGTTCTTCGGCCTTTCCAATGGTTACTGGTTGCGTGCGCAGGCGGCGCACGACACGGAGATTGCCGAACGCGAGCTGGCGCCCGTCCTGAAGCGGATCAGGCCGTGGGCAACAGGCGCGGCCCGGCAAGGCGCTGCTTCGGACGCCGCGACGCGGCGCCGCTGAGCGCCGGCCTGCCGGGTGTCGAGGTGAATCCATCTGCGCGGGAACTCTGACTGCTCCAGTCGCCGGTCAGGCGCACCGCCCTCGCCGGCCCGCTGTCGATGACCTCGCGTCACCTGAACGATCGGCGGTGCCGACCGTGCCAGAGGCGCCGGCAGCGACCTATACTCGGGCGGCCGAAGCCTGTATCGGCCCGGCATTCTCTGCCATCGGGAGGCTGAACCATGACGCTCGCTCGTGAACGCATCGGCGGCCCGCTCCGACTGTTGTCGGTGGCGGCCCTCGCGCTCGGCTCCGTCTCGATCGCAGCAGCGGCCGACTGGCCGGTCTTCAAGCCGGGCCAGTGGCGGTTCGAGCGCACGATGCAGGGCTCGGAACCGGCGCCGCAGAAGGTCTCGACGACCGAGTGCCTCGACCCGACCGCGGACCAGAAGGCGCAGCGGGACATGCTCGCGAAGGCCGGCTGCAGGCTCTCGCCGCCGGCGCAGAGCGGCAAGTCGTACCGCTACACGGCCGACTGCAAGATGGGGAACATGACCAGCACGTCGGCGTCGGTGCTCGAGGTGGAGAGCGCCGAGGCCTTCACCATCACGGTCGAGTCCACCGTGGACGGCAGCAAGTCCCGCGAGGTGCTGCGCGCGCGCCGCGTCGGCGACTGCAAGCCGTGAGGAAGGCATTGCGTCGCGCTGCTGCTCGACACCGGCCATCGACGGGAGCCACGTGACCACCCGCAAGCCCGTCAATCCCGACCTCGCGCGCCTCGACCGCGTCGTGGCCGACGCCCGTCGCGCGCGCGACGAGCGCGAGCAGGGCTACCGCGCCCGGGCGCTCAAGCTGTTCCCGTGGATCTGCGGCCGCTGCACGCGCGAGTTCGACCACGGCAATGTCTACGAGCTCACGGTCCACCACAAGGACCACGACCACGACAACAACCCCTCGGACGGCAGCAACTGGGAGCTGCTCTGCGTCTACTGCCACGACAACGAGCACCAGCGCTACGTGGACGAGCCGCGCTCGCTGGCGGGTGCGGACCCGCGTGCTCCGGGCGCCACCCACTCGCCCTTTGCGGACCTCGCCGCCCTGCTGAAGCGCGACGACTGAAGCGGCCGGAGAGCGGGATTGCTGCGTCGCAGCTTGCGCCGCGCGCAGCGGCCTTGCGCATCACGAATTGAATGCCGGAAGCCCGCAGCGCACGCTGCTCGCATGGAGCCGGGCGGCGCGCCCGGCCCCCTCGCGTTCGGGATTCATCAGGTCGGAACAAAGGGGGACACGATGGAACGCTTCTGGTTGAAGGACTACCCGCCGGGCGTGCCCGCGGACGTCGACACCACGCAGTACCGCTCGTTGCCGGAGCTCATGGAGGACTCGTTTCGCAGGTACGCGCAACGCGATGCGTTCGTCTTCATGGATCACGCACTGACCTACGCCGAGCTCGACCGGCTGTCGGCGGCATTCGGCGCGTGGCTGCAGGGAACCGGGCTCGCGCGCGGGTCGCGGGTCGCGATCATGATGCCCAACATCCTGCAATACCCGGTGGCACTCGCCGGGGCGCTGCGGGCCGGCTACGTGGTGGTCAACGTCAACCCGCTCTATACGCCGCGCGAACTCGAGCACCAGATGGTCGACTCGGGCGCCGAGGCGATCGTGATCCTCGAGAACTTCGCGGCGACGCTGCAGCAGGTCATTGCCCGCACGCAGATCCGGCACGTGATCGTCACGGCGCTGGGGGACCTGCTCGGCTTTGCCAAGGGCGCCGTGGTGAACTTCGCCGTGCGGCGCATCCGCCACATGGTGCCGCCGTACTCGCTCCCCGGGCACCAGCGCTTCCATGACGTGCTCGAGCAGGGGAAGGCCCGCGCGCTCGAACCGGTCGATCTCGGCCCCGACGACGTCGCGTTCCTGCAGTACACCGGCGGGACCACGGGCGTCGCCAAGGGCGCAGTGCTGCTTCACCGCAATCTCATCGCCAACCTGCTGCAGTGCGAGGCATGGTTCGAGCCGGCGCTGCACGATGCGAGCCGCGGGCCCGTGCCCGAGGCAGTTCGTCTACATCTGCGCCCTGCCGCTCTATCACGCGTTCGCGCTGGTGGCGAACTGCCTGTTCGGCATCCGGGTCGGCGGCCTGAACGTCCTGATCGCCAATCCGCGCGACATCCACCAGTTCGTGAAGGACGTGCGCCGGCATCCCTTCAATGTGCTGCCCGCCGTCAACACGCTGCTCAACACGCTCGCGGAGAACGAGGAGTTCCGCCAGCTCGACTTCTCGAACCTGCGGATCTCGATCGGCGCCGGGATGGCAGTCCACAAGGCGGTGGCCGACAAGTGGCTCGCACTCACGGGCTGCCCGGTCGTCGAGGCCTACGGCCTGACCGAGACCTCGCCGGCGGCGACCTGCAACCCGATCCTGGCCCGCGAATGGCTCGGCACGATCGGCCTGCCGCTGTCGAACACCGAGATCGCCATCCTCGATGACGCGGGCCAGCCGGTGCCGCTCGGGCAGGCCGGCGAGATCGCGATCCGCGGCCCGCAGGTGATGGCGGGCTACTGGCACCGGCCCGACGAGACCGCGAAGGTCATGACGCCGGACGGCTTCTTCAAGTCGGGCGACATCGGCACCATGGACGAGCGCGGTCACACCCGCATCGTCGATCGCAAGAAGGACATGATCATCGTGTCGGGGTTCAACGTGTACCCGAACGAGATCGAGTCGGTCGTCACCCAGCACCCGGGTGTGCTCGAGTGCGCGGCGATCGGCGTCCCGGACGAACGCTCGGGCGAGGCCGTGAAGCTGTTCGTGGTGCGCAAGGACCCGTCGCTGACCGAGGCGCAGCTCATGGAGTACTGCCGGCAGCAGTTCACCGGCTACAAGAGGCCGAAACACCTCGAGTTCCGAGACCAGCTGCCGAAGACCAACGTCGGCAAGATGCTGCGGCGGGCCCTGCGGGAACCGGAGCCGGCCGAAGCCGCGAAGTCGGCCTGAACGGATCCGGGCCCCTTGCGTGGAGGGGCCCGCATCCAAGTTCCGTCGGCGGAGGCGCGGACTGCGCGCGTGCGAACCGCGCGGTATCCTGCCGCGCATGAAGGTTCGCGCCGCAGTGTTGAGGGAGGTCGGTCGGCCGGCCCCGTATGCCGGGTCGCAGCCGCTCACGATCGAGGAGGTGGATCTCGATCCGCCCGGCCCCGGCGAGGTGCTGGTACGCATCCGCGCAGCGGGACTCTGCCACTCCGACCTCTCCGTCATCGACGGCAACCGGCCGCGGCCGCTGCCGATGGTGCTGGGCCACGAGGCCGCGGGCGTCGTGGAATCGGTCGGCCCCGGCGTCGCGGCGCTCGCGTGCGGCGACCACGTCGTCGCGGCGTTCGTGCCGAGCTGCGGCCACTGCGCCCCCTGCGCCACCGGGCGACCGGCGCTGTGCGAGCCGGGGTTCAAGTCGAACAGCGCGGGCACGCTGCTCTCGGGCGAGCGCCGCCTGCACGACGCGCAGGGCACGGTGCACCATCACCTCGGCGTCTCGGGCTTCGCGCAGCACGCGGTGCTCGCGGCGAATTCGCTGGTGCGCGTGCCGTCAGACCTGCCTTTCGCGGAGGCCGCGCTGTTCGGTTGCGCGGTGATCACGGGCGTCGGCGCGGTGGTCAATACGGCAGCGATGCCGCGCGGCGCGTCCGTGGCGATCGTAGGCCTCGGCGGCGTCGGTCTCGCCGCGCTGCTGGCGGCTTGCATGCTCGAGGCCGAGCACGTCGTGGCCGTCGACATGAACGTGCGCAAGCTCGACGCCGCCCGTGCGCTGGGCGCGACCGCGGCGGTCAACGCGACCGACCCCGACGCCGCCGGGCGGATCCGCGAACTCACGCGCGGCGGCGCGGCCTTCGCCTTCGAGATGGCGGGCTCGCCGCGCGCGCTCGAGCTCGCCTACGGGGTCACGGCCCGCGGCGGCACCACGGTGAGCGCCGGGCTGTCGCACCCGCAGGCGCAGTTCAGCCTGCCGCACCTCGGCCTCGTCGCCGAGGAGCGCACGCTCAAGGGCAGCTACCTCGGCAGCTGCGTCCCGACGCGCGACATCCCGCGCTACATCGAGTGGTACCGGGCCGGACAGCTGCCGGTGGACCGCCTGCTGAGCGAGCGCCTGCGGCTCGACGACATCAACGCCGCGTTCGACCGGCTCGCCGCCGGCGAGTCGATCCGCCAGGTCGTGGAACTCGATTGAGCCTGCTCGCCCTGCTCATGGCGACCACCCTCCTCGACTTCGACGATGCCGCCGACTTCGCGCTCTGGCAGCCGGTGGACGACGTCGTCATGGGCGGCGTATCGAGCAGCGGATTCGGCGCGGCGGGTGCCGGCATCGCGCGCTTCGCCGGCACGGTCTCGCTGGACTACGGCGGCGGCTTCGCCTCGGTGCGCACGCCGCCGCGAGGCTGGGACGCCGCGGGCGCCACGGCCTTCCTGCTGCGCGTGCGCGGCGACGGACGCACCTACAAGTTCACGCTGCGCACGAGCGACGGCTTCGACGGCATCCAGTACCAGTCGCGATTCGCGCCGCCCGCCGGCGAGTGGACGGAGGTGCGCCTGCCGGTGGACTCGTTCGTCGCGACCCATCGCGGCCGCACGGTGCCGTCCGCGCCCCCGCTCGACCCGGCCCGCGTGCGCGCACTCGGCCTCATGATCAGCGACCGGCAGGCCGGGCCGTTCGAGCTGCTGGTCGACCGCATCGCCGTCGAGCGCTGAGCGCCGCCCTCGCGAGGACGCATGTCCAGGCTGCTCGCGAACCTGCTGCGATGGATCCTGCAGCGACTCGGCTGGCTGGTGGTGATCCTTGCGATCCTGCTCGCGGGCTCGTGGCTCGCGGGCGAGTGGCGCGAGCGGGAGCGGCTGCGTGCCGCGATCGAGACCCAGGCCGCGGCGGTCGACGCGCGGCACCGGGAGATCGAGCGCGAGATCGGCGACCTCGACCGGCGCATCGCGCGCACGGAGCGCGCCTGGGGCGACGCACTCGCCAGTTTCGCCGACGTGGAGCGCCAGGCCGGCGAGGCGCGCCGCGCCGCCGAGCAGGCGCGCGCGCGGCGTGACCGGCTGGAGCGCGAATCGGCGTGGTGGGACTGGTTCGTGGCCCAGGACAGGCTCGTCGAACTGGAGCAGGCGCGCGCGACGTACCTCGTCCTCGAGCAGGCTGCGCGTAGCTGGGAGGCCGCACGGGACCGCATCGCGCCGCGCTTCCGGCAGTCCCCGGTCGCCACCCTGCAGGTCGAGCGCGCGGACCGGCTCGCCGAGATGGCCGCACTCGACGACCTGCTTCGCACCCAGCGCGAACGGCTCGAGCGGGACCCGCGCGAGCAGCTGATCTCGGCGGTGCGGGCCCAGCTGCCGACTGCCTTGTGGATCCTCGCCGGCCTGATCGTGGCGCCGCTGCTCGTCAGGTCGCTGTTCTACTTCGTGCTCGCACCGCTCGCACAGTCGCTGCCGCCGATCCGCATCCTGCCCGACGACGACGCACCCGCGCTGCCGTCGCCGCCGCGCTCCGCGGTCTCGATGCCGGTGGACGTCGGCCCGGGCGAGGAACTGCTCGTGCAGCCGGACTTCGTGCAGAGCAGCAGCGAGACCGCGCGCAAGCGGACGCAGTGGCTGCTGAACCCGCGGCTGCCGTTCAGCAGCCTCGCCGCGGGGCTCGTCGCGCTGACGCGCATCCGCCCCGAGGGATCCGCGCCGACGCGCGTCGTGGTCGCGCCGCGGCACGAGCCGCTCGACGAGGTCGCCGTGCTCGAGCTGCCGCCTGGAGCGGCGATGATCGTGCAGCCGCGCTCGCTCGCGGGCGTCGTGAAGCCGCTCGGCACGCCCGTGGCCATCACGCGGCACTGGCGGCTGGCGAGCCCGCATGCCTGGCTCACGCTGCAGCTGCGCTACCTCGCCTTCCACGGGCCCTGCCGCCTGATCGTGAAGGGCTGCCGCGGCGTGCGCGCGGAGCAGCCGGAGCCCGGGCGGCCGCGGCTGATCAACCAGTCGGCGACCCTCGGCTTCAGCGCGAACCTCGACTACCGCAACACGCGCTGCGAGACCTTCGTGCCCTACCTGCGCGGGCGGGAGGACCTGTTCAACGACGCGTTCGGCGGCGGTCCGGGCTGGTTCGTCTACGAGGAGATGCCGGCGGTGCGGCGCCGCACCGGGCTCACCGGACGCGGGCTCGAGGGAGTGGTGGACGCCTTCCTCAAGGCCTTCGGCATCTGAACGCGGCGCTGACGCGCGCGCGGTCGCCTCAGAAGCTGCCCTTGGTCTGCACCAGCAGCTGCACGGAATCGATGTCATCGCCGCCGTCGAGCGGGAAGGCGAGGTCGATGTGCAGCACGTTTCCGAACGAGGAGCGGCTCGAGCCGAGGCGCAGCCCGACGCCGACGTCCTTGAGCAGCCCCGAACTCGTGAGGCCGGTCACGTCCGTGCCCCAGGTGCGGCCCATGTCGAAGAACGTCGCGGCACCGACGTGGAACAGCCGGAACGGGTACCAGTTGGTGTAGAAGCGCTGCTCGAGCGTCAGCAGCGCGCGCGCCGTGCCCGCCTGGTAGCGCAGCGGATAGCCGCGCAGGCCGTTGTCGCCGCCGAGCAGCAGCTGCAGCTCGGTGTCGAGCTGCTCGGTGACGGCGCCCGAGACGGCGGCGTAGAACCTGCTGCGGCGGCTGACGGCCCGGTAGTAACGTCCCTCGCCGGCGAGCACGCCGTTGACCAGCTGACCGCCCTCGATCCGGCCGGACGCCGCCAGCGAGCCGAACACGGACTGCTTGTCGTCGAGATCGGCGCCGTTCTGGACGGCGGCGCCGGCGATCAGGGCGTCACGGTCGGAGCCGAGCGCCTCGGCCGCATAGCCGAGCCTGGCGGTCGCCCGCAGGCCGACCAGCACGTCCTCGGTGCGGCGGATCTGGTCCTGGTTGACCCGCTCCTGGAAGCGGTTCTCCACGAGTTCGTAGCCGACCCACGGGTAGACGAGCTCGCGGTCCTCGGGCAGCGGACCGACCAGCGGTTCCTGCGGGTCGGGCGCAAAGCGGTCGCGGTCGAAAGTTGCCCCGACGGTCCAGCGGCGCACCAGGCGCCCCTCCAGCCCGTCGGACCAGCCGCGATCCAGCTCGTAGTACTCCTCGCGGTGCTCGAATTCGCTGACGTTCTTGCCGAGTTCGTAGCGCGCGTCGTTACGCCGGTTGCTGTTGAGGTAGACGCCGCCCGCGCGGCGCGTGTCGAGCGCGTAGAACGGACGCTTGTAGAAGAAGATCTTGGCGTCGCCGTCGTCGGAGTCCGCGTAGGTCAGGCCGAGCTGGTCGAAGCTGTGGCGGAAATGGGGGTCGTAGTAACTGAAGGCCAGCGTCGTGCGGTCCACGTCCTGGTCCCAGTCGATGCCGATCTCCTGCCCGGTGCCGAGCAGGTTGTCCTCCTGGATCGCGACACCGACGGCGTTTTCCCCGCCCTTGCGGTTGAAGCTCACGCTGGGGTTCAGCGTCCAGACGTCGCGCGTGCGCACCTCGAGGTCGACGAGATGGCCGTCCCACGCGACCGGGACGATCTTCGCGTCGTAGAGGTAGCCCTTGGCGCGCAGGATGCGCTCGGTCTCGTCGATGACCTGCTGGCGGTACGGGTCGCCCGGCTTGAAGAGCAGCTGGCCGCGGATCACCGACGGCTTGGTGTTGATGTGCAGCTTGTTCGCGGTCCGGTACAGCCAGCCGTCCTCGCCGTCGATGTCCGTGTCGAAGACGTCGCCCACGGCGATGTGCACCTCGCCGATGACCGCGCCCTGGGCCTCGAGCTCGGCTGGAGACGGAACCGGCATTGCCGAGGGCTTCCCCGCCTCGGTCTCCGCTGCCGTGGCGTCGTGCGGCGGGACGGTCTCAGGCGAAACCGCCTGCGGATCGACGATCTGCGGTGCGACGTCCTGCGCCACCCCGGCCGCGGCCCAGGCCGCGCAGCAGGCGGCCGCGAGCAGCGCTGCGCCGCGCGCGGCGAGGCTCGAGGGTTGCCGGCAACTGCGAGACAAGCTGCCCGGTCCAGCTAGGGGATCAGCACCGTCGAGCCGATCGTGCGCCGCGCCTCGAGGTCGCGGTGCGCCTGCGCGACGTCCTGCAGCGCGTAGCCCTGGCCGATCTCGATGCGCACCGCGCCGCTGCCGATCACGTCGAAGAGTTCGCGCGCGCCACGCTCGAGATCGGCGCGTCGGGCGATGTAGTGGAACAGCGTCGGCCGCGTGAGAAACAGCGAGCCGCGCTTCGACAGCTCGAGCGGTGCGATCGCCGGCACGGGACCCGACGCGTTGCCGTAGCTCACCATGAGGCCGAGCGGCCGCAGGCTGTCGAGCGAGGCGAAGAAGGTGTCCTTGCCGACCGAGTCGTAGACGACGCGGGCGCCCTTGCCGTCGGTGAGCTCGCGCACGCGCGCCGCCAGGTCGTCGCGCCCGAGCACCAGCGCGTGGTGGCAGCCGTGCGCGCGGGCGACCTCGGCCTTGGCGTCGCTGCCCACCACGCCGATCACCTTCGCGCCCAGGTGATGGGCCCACTGCGCGAGGATCAGGCCCACGCCGCCGGCGGCCGCATGCACCACCACCGCGTCGCCACGCACGACGCGGTGCGTCCGGCGCAGCAGGAACCACGCGGTCAGGCCCTTCAGCATCGCCGCCGCGGCGAGCCGGTCGCTGACCCCATCGGGCACCTTCACCACCCGCTCGGCGGGCATCACCCGCTGCTGCGCGTAGGCGCCAGGCTGGCTCGACACGTAGGCGACGCGGTCACCCACGGCGAGCCCACGCGCGCGCGCACCCACCGCCTCGACCACGCCCGCGCCTTCGCGGCCGAGTCCGCTCGGCAGCGCGCCCGGGTAGAGGCCGGTGCGCTCGTAGACGTCGATGAAATTCAGGCCGATCGCCGTCTGGCGGATCAGCACTTCGCCCGGACCCGGCACGGAGGCGGGAACCGCCTCCCACTGCAGGACCTCGGGACCGCCGTGGGCGTGGATGCGGATGGCGTGAGGCATGGCCGACAGCCTACAGCCTGCGGCCCCCGCCTACACTCCGGAAGCCGCCAGAGGCGCCCGAACCATGACGAGTTCCTCGACCGGCCGCCCGCCCACAAGGTGCTCGGCAATGATGCGGTCGAGATTGGCGGGGGTGCAGTCCCGGTACCACGTGCCGTCGGGATAGACGACAGCCACCGGCCCCGAGGTGCAGATGCGCAGGCAGTCGGCCCTGGTGCGGAGGACACCGCCGGCCGCGTCCTGCAGCCCGAGCTCGCGCAGGCGGCGCTTCAGGTGCTCCCAGCTCGCCTGGGCCTGCTCCGGGGGGGCGCACTTGCCGCCGACGCACAGGAACACGTGGCGCGACTGCGCCCCGAGCCTGAGCTTTTCGGCGGCGAGCTGGCAGGGATCGGGCATGACCAAGGCGGTCCCGTGACTGGCAGGGGACCGCGATCCTAACGCGCGCTGTGGCGCGGCGTCAGAGCGCCTGGTCGTCCGCCTCGCCGGTGCGGATGCGGATGGCGCGCTCGAGCTCGGAGACGAAGATCTTGCCGTCGCCGACCTTGCCGGTGCGCGCCGCCGTGACGATCGCCTCGATGACCTGGTCCACCAGGCCGTCCTTCACCGCGACCTCGATGCGGGTCTTGGGCACGAAGTCCACGACGTACTCGGCGCCGCGGTACAGCTCGGTGTGGCCGCGCTGGCGCCCGAAGCCCTTGACCTCCGTCACCGTCATGCCGGACACGCCGAGCTCGGACAGCGCGGCGCGCACGTCGTCCAGCTTGAAGGGTTTGATGATTGCGCTGATCAGCTTCATAAGGCTCTGGCTCCTGAACGCTTCGTGACATTGTCCGGCGGAGATCGCTCCAGCCTATATGCAGAAACCGTGCCGACGCCACGCGGCCGACGGAACGGGGCGTTCCGGCGGCCGGTTCGCACCAGCATGGAGCGCCGCCGGTCCGGCCCTGCGCGGCCATGGTGCGCCGCAGGAACCGCTCCCGGGCGTTGCGCGAGGCCGCTGCGACCGGAAACCGCGCAGCGTGGCCACCGCGACGGTGATGATGACACCCCAGGCGAGGATATTCACCAGCAGCCCGGCGCGCATCACGCCGCGGCGAAGCGGCGTCATGCCACACGTGCGGCGCCCCCCCCGACGCCTCGCCTCGGCCGGAAGCTTCCCTCGCGAACCGGCGCCCGTATATAAAGCGATCCACAACGACGGCCGGCGGCAGACCCGGCCGAGGAACACAAGAAGCAACGCATGGCACAGACCGTGGTCATCGTCGGCGCGAGCCATGCATCGGTGCAGGCGATCGACACGCTGCGCCGCGAGGGGCATACGGGACCCATCGTGCTCGTGGGCGACGAGCCCCACCTGCCCTACAACCGGCCGCCGCTGTCGAAGAAATATCTTGCGGGCGAACTCGAGCGCGAGCGGCTTTGGCTGCGCAGCGCGCAGTTCTACCAGCAGCACCGCGTGGAGACGCGGCTCGGCGTAGCGGTCACGGCCATCGATCGCGGCGCGCGGCGCCTGCGGCTGGCCGACGGCGGCGAGCTGTCCTACGACACGCTGCTGCTGAGCGTCGGCAGCCGGCCGCGACGGCTGGCGGTGCCAGGCCACGAGCTCGCGGGCATCCACTGCCTGCGCACGATCGCCGACGTGGATGCGATCCGCGCCGACCTCACGGGCGCGCGGCACATGGTCGTGGTGGGCGCCGGCTACATCGGGCTCGAGGCCGCGGCCTGCGCACGCCAGCTCGGCCTCGACGTGACGGTGCTCGAGACCGCGCCGCGGCCGCTCAGTCGCGTCGTCGCGCCGGAGGTGTCGACCTTCTACGAGCGCCGCCACGCCCGCGAGGGCGTGAGCATCCTCTGCAACCAGACGGTCACGGGCTTCGAGGGCGACGGCCGGGTGCAGACCGTGGCCTGTGGCGAGCGCCGCTTTCCCGCCGACCTCGTGATCGTCGGCGTGGGCATCCTGCCCGATGTGACGCTGGCGGCGGCGGCTGGACTGCGTTGCGACAACGGCGTCTGGGTGGACGAGCAGTGCCTCACATCGGACCCGAACGTCTACGCCGCGGGCGACTGCACCAACCACCCGAGCGTGCGCTACCGGCGGCGGGTGCGGCTCGAGTCGGTGGACAACGCCGTGGAGCAGGCGAAGACCGCCGCGCTCAATATCTGCGGCAAGCCGGCGCGCCACGAACACGTGCCGTGGTTCTGGTCGGACCAGTACGACGTGAAGCTGCAGATCGCGGGCCTGTCCGAAGGCTACGACCAGACCGTGCTGCGCGGCGATCCGGAGTCGGGCAGCTTCGGGCTGTACTACTTCGCCAGCGGTGAGCTGATCGCCGTGGACGCGGTGAACAGCATGCGCGACTTCATGACCGGCAAGAAATGGATCGCCGAGCGCAGGCGCCCCGATCCGGCGCGGCTCGCGGACGTCAACGAGGACCTGAAATCCCTCTGAGGTAGCGACCATGTCCCCCACGCCCCGCAAGCGCGGCTCCTCGGTCGCGACCCACGATCTCTCCCGGCACCTGCTCGCCACGCTGGCGCAGTGGACCGGCGGGCTGTCGCCCCAGGCCTTCGGCGGCGCCTGGCTCAACGTGCTGGCACGCCTCGCGATCGCGCCCGGCAGGCAGGCGGAGCTCGCGCGCGCGGCGCTCGCCCGGTCGCTGGCACTGGCGCAGTTCTCGGGGGCGGCGCTCTCGGGCGAGCCGCCGCAGGCCGAGGGCACGCCCTACGCGAGCCGCTTCGCCGATCCGGCGTGGTCGAAGTTCCCGTTCAACGTGCTGGCGCAGTCGTTCCTCACGGCCTCCGACTGGGCGCGCGAGGCGGTACGCAACGTGCCAGGCGCGAATCCGGCCGCCGAGAACATCGTCGCCTTCACGGTGCGCGAGGGCCTCGAACTGGTGGCGCCGGACAACTACCTGCCGACGAACCCGCAGCTCATCCGGCAGACCATGGACGAGAACGGCCGTAACCTCGCCCGCGGTCTCAGGCACCTCGCCGAGGACGTGGGACGCACGTTCAAGGGGCTCGGGCCGGTGGGCGTCGAGAACTACGCGGTCGGCCGGGAGGTGGCCGCCACGCCGGGCAAGGTGATCCTGCGCAACCGCCTGATGGAACTGATCCAGTACTCGCCGCAGACCGACACGGTGTACGCGGAGCCGGTGCTGATCGTGCCGGCCTGGATCATGAAGTACTACATCCTCGACCTGTCGCCGAAGAACTCGCTGGTGAACTACCTCACCGGGCTCGGCCACACGGTGTTCATGATCTCGTGGAAGAACCCCACCGCCGAGGACCGCGACGTCTCGATGGACGACTACCTCACGCTCGGCGTGCGCGCGGCGCTCGACGCCGTCGACAAGGTGGTGCCGAAACGCAAGGTGCACGCGATGGGTTACTGCATCGGCGGCACGCTGCTGTCGATCGCCGCCGCGCAACTCGGGGCGCAGGACGACGACCGCCTCGCCACGGTGTCGCTGCTGGCGGCCCAGACGGACTTCAGCGAGCCCGGGGAGCTCTCGGTGTTCATCAGCCCGGCGCAGCTCGCGATGCTCGAGGCGATGATGTGGAAGGCGGGCGTGCTCGAGAGCCGGCAGATGGGCGGCGCCTTCCAGCTGCTGCGCACCTACGACCTGCTCTGGGCGCCGTCCATCGCAACCTACGTCAGGGGCGAGCGCGCGAGCGTCAACGACCTCATGTCGTGGAACGCCGACGGCACGCGGATGGCCTACCGCATGCACGTGGATTACCTGCACCAGCTCTACCTCAACAACGACCTCGCCGAAGGCCGCTACGTGGCCAATGGCGAGACGCTGAGTCTCTCGGACGTCACCGTGCCGATGTTCGTCGTCGGCACCGAGACCGATCACGTGGCGCCGTGGCGCTCGGTGTACAAGGTCGGACGGCTGGTGCGCTCGCGCGACTACACGTTCTGTCTCACCAGCGGCGGCCACAACGCGGGCATCATCAGCGGGCCGCAGCACCCGAAGCGCCGCCACCGCGTCCACACGCTGAAGGCGGGTGGGCGTCTGCTCCCGGCGGATCGCTACCTCGAGAGCGTGGAGCCGGGCCAGGGCTCGTGGTGGCCGACCTTCGCGACGTGGCTCGAGGAGCGCTCCGACCGGCGCAGGGTCGCCCCGCCCGCGATGGGCGCGCCGAAGCAGGGGCTCAAGCCGCTCGGCCCCGCGCCGGGAACCTACGTCGCCGCGAAATGAGCGGCGGCCGCACGGCCGCACGGGGCGTCAGTCGAGGCGCTTGCGGAATCGCAGTGTCGCGATCGCGAGCGCCGCGACCAGGAACACCAGCAGCTTGAGCGCCGGGCGGCCGAGGTCGCCGATCGGCGCCCCGCGCAGCACGATGCCGCGCACCAGTTCGTTGAAGTGCGTGAGCGGCAGCACCTGCGCGATCCACTGCGCGGGCTTCGGCATGCCGTCGAACGGGAACATGAACCCCGACAGCAGGATCGACGGCAGCATGATGAAGAACGCGAGCTGGAATGCCTGGAACTGCGTTCGCGCCAGCGTCGAGATGACGAGCCCGAGCGTCAGGGTCGAGGCGATGAACAGCAGTGCCGCGAGGTACAGGTCGGCGAGGCGGCCGTTCACCGGCACGTCGAACAGCAGCGAACCCACGCTGAGCACCAGGGTGACCTGCACCAGCCCGATGCCCACGTAAGGCAGCAGCTTCCCCGCCATCAGTTCCCAGGAGCGGATCGGCGTGGTGATGAGCAGCTCGAGGTTGCCCCGCTCGCGTTCGCGCACGACCGCGGCGGCCGTGAAGATCACCATGGTCATGTTGAGGATGACGCCGATCAGCGCCGGCACGATCTGCACGGCCGTGCGCCGCTCGGGGTTGTACTCGGTGCGCAGCTCGAGCAGCGGGGCGACGCCGCCATAGAGGCCGTCGCGTCGCGGCAGCGGCACGGCGGTGAGTCCCCGGGCCACGCTGTCCACCATGGGCTCGCTGCCGTCGACCAGCAGCTGCGCGGCCGGCCGCGCGCGCTCGAGCGCGCGCCGCTCGAAGTCGCGCGGGATGTGGACCCCGACGCTGATCTCCCCGGCGTTCATGCGACGCTGCAGCTCGGGCACGCCAGCGCTCGGCGCGGCGAACTCGACGACGCCGCTCGCCTGCAGCCGCGCGACGTACTCGCGCGACAGGCTGGTGCGCGCCTCGTCCACGACCGCGGCGCGCAGGCCGCGCACGTCGAAGTTGATCGCGTAGCCGAACAGCAGCATCTGCATCAGCGGGATGCCGACGATCATGCCGAAGGTGAGGCGGTCGCGGGCGAGCTGCCGCACCTCCTTGACCATCACCGCGGCGATGCGATCGAGCATGGCCTCAGGCCCCTGGCCGGCGGCTCGAGCGGAGCGTGACGGAAGCCCGTCGAGGCCACGAACACGTCTTCGAGGCTCGCGGCGACGGCGTGCACCTGCGCCGCGACACCGGCGGCAGCAAGGCGCGTGCCGACCTGCCCGGCCGGGTCGGGCGTGTCGCGCGCGAGCAGCGCGTGCAGACGCGTGCCGAGCTGCGCGATGCTGCGGATGCCCGGCTCGCCCGCCAGCGCGAGGCGCGCCGCGCTCACGTCGTCGGCCTCGATCTCGACGACCGCGGCGGGAATGTCGCGCATCAGCTCGCGCGGCGTTCCCTCCGCCACCAGCCGGCCCTCGGCGAGGATCGCGAGGCGATGGCAGCGCTCCGCCTCGTCCATGTAGTGCGTCGAGACGAGGATGGTCGCGCCCTGCCGCACCAGCCTGAAAAGGCTCTCCCAGAAATCGCGACGGCTCTGCGGGTCCACGGCGCTGGTGGGCTCGTCGAGCAGCAGCAACTCGGGTCGATGCAACGTGGCGGCGGCGAGCGCGAGGCGCTGGCGCTGGCCGCCGCTCATGGTCCCGGCCCGCTGGCGCATCACGCCGTCGAGATCGTACTCCGCACTCAGTTCCGCGATGCGTCGGCGACGCTCGGCGGCCCCGAGCCCGTAGATGCGCGCCATGAACTCCAGGTTCTCGAGCACGGTGAGGTCGTCCCAGAGCGAGAAGCGCTGGGTCATGTAGCCGAGCTGGCGGCGCAGCCGCTCGGCGTCGCGCGGTATCTGGTGTCCGAGGACCTCGACGGTCCCGGAGCTCGGCTCGATCAGCCCGCACAGCATGCGGATCGTGGTGGACTTGCCCGAGCCGTTGGGGCCGAGGAAGCCGTAGATGCCGGCGCGCGGGATCGAGAGGTCCACGTGGTCCACGGCCACGACCCTGCCGAAGCGGCGGGTGAGCCCCGCCGCGACGATCGCGGGCGCGGCGTTCACTGCGAGTCCGCCGCCGGCCCACCCAGCGTCACCTGCACGGGAACGCCGACCGGGAGCGCGGCTGCGCGCGGATCGTCGAGCGCGACCTCGGCGGCGTAGCTGAGGCGGCTGCGATCCTTCTGCGTCAGCGAGTAGTAGGGCGTGTAGTCGGCCTCGGCCGACACGAAGCGCACCGTGCCTGCGAGCGCGCCGTCGACGCCGTCCATCCTGACGAACACCTTGCGTCCGGCGGTGACCGAGGCACGCAGCGGCTCCGGCACGCGGATGCGGGCGTAGGGGACGCCGTCGGCCAGCATCACGACGACCGGCGCGCCGGCCGGCGGGCGCTCGCCGAGTTCGTACGGCAGGGCCTCGACGAGGCCAGGGCGCGGCGCGCGAACCGCGTACTGCCCCGCGCTGGTCTCGAGTTCCGCGAGCGCGGCACGGGAGCGCTCCACCGCCGCCTCGGCCTGACGGACCTGCTCCGGGCGCGTGCCCTCGAGCAGCAACCGCAGCCGCGCATCCGCCTGGTCGCGCGCGGACTTCGCGGCGTCGCGCCGGGCGCTCGCCTGGTCGCGGTCGGAAGCGCTCAGCAGCCTGCGCGAGACGAGCGCGTCGACGCGCTCGAACTCTCGGCGCGCGGTGACGAGCGCGCTTTCGGCACCGGCGCGCGCCGCGCGGGCCTCCTCGATCTCGCGCTGGCGCGGACCCTCGGCAAGGTCGGCCAGCCGGCGTTCGGCCTCGTCGATCGACGCCCGCGCCTGCTCGAGGCGCGGCTGCATCGTGCCGGCCTCCTGCCGCACCAGCACCGCGCCTGCGTCGACGCGGTCGCCTTCGCGCACCGCGATCTCGACGATGCGCTCGTGCGACTCCGCGACGAGCTCGAGGCGATCGCGCTCGAGCGTGCCGTGCATCTCCTGCGGGTCGCCGCCGTCGGAGCAGGCCGAGGCCAGCACGGCGAGCAGCGGTGCGAGCAGCGGCGCACGGCGCACGGCGGGCCCCGCATGGCGCCAGCCGCCGCGGGCCGGACCGCCGGCGCGCTCGGCTGGACGGTCGCGACCGCGCGCGCGGCGCCGGGCAACTGCAGCGGTCGTTGGCCTTGGCACGCGACGATACTAGACGGCTGTCCCGGCACCGGCCACCCTCGTGCCGCCGGGCCATCGCCGCCGGCACGCGCGCACGGCGCGTCAGTCGACAATCCGCCCGAGGAGGGTCGAGGCGGCGCGGCCGGCGGGAAACCCGGCCCGAGAGGCTCAGCCCGCCAGCAGGTCGGCGACGCCGATGCTCGCGATCTCGTCGATCGGGCGTGGCTCGCCCACGCCGAAGCCCTGCGCGTAGTCGACACCGATCTCGCGCAGTTTCTCGAGGACCGCGTCGTTCTCGACGCACTCGGCGATCACCTTCTTGCCCATGACGTGCCCGATGTCCTTGATCGAGCGCACCATGGCGTAGTCCACCCGGTCCTGCGAGATGTTGCCGACGAACATGCCGTCGATCTTCAGGTAGTCCGCACCGAGCGCCTTGAGGTAGGCGAAGGACGAGACGCCGCTGCCGAAGTCATCGAGACTCACCGTGCAGCCGAGGCGCCGCAGCTCGGCAAAGAGCTGGTTGGCCTGGCTCAGGTGCCCGATCGCGACCTTTTCCGCCACCTCGAAGCCGAGCCGGCGCGGGTCCACCCCGGCCTCGGAGACCGCGTGGCGGATGAACGCCTGCATCTCGGGATCCACCACCGAGTCGCGCGAGAGGTTGATGAAGAACCGCGACGCCCGCTCGAGCGCGATCGGATTGCCCTGGATCCACTGCAGGGCCGCGGAGATCACCCAGCGGTCGTAGCGCACGGACAGACTGTAGCGCTCCACGGTCGGCAGGAACGCTCCGGGCGGCACGGCGCGGCCGGTGTCGTCGCGCAGGCGCAGCAGCAGCTCATAGTGCGGCGGCTCGGCGGTGCGCAGGGCGAGCGGGCGGATCGGCTGGGCCTCGAGGAACAGCCGGTCGTCGGTGAGGGCGCGCCGCACGCGTGACACCCAGTCCGCCTGGCTGCGCTGGCGCGCATCGTCCACGACATCGTCCTGGTAGATGACGATGCGGTTGCGCCCGCCGTCCTTCGCGGCGTAGCAGGCCTGGTCGGCCGCACCCAGCACCTGCGCGATGCGCCGGAAATTCGAGTTCACGACCACGATGCCGATGCTCATGCCGAGACTGAAGACGTGCGGACCCCACGCGAATTGGAAGCCGGCCACCGCCTTGAGCACGTTGTCGGCGACCTGGTGCGCGTCGGCGGAGCCGCAGTTCTGCAGCAGGATCGCGAACTCGTCGCCACCGAGGCGGGCCACGACGTCGGCCGTGCGCACCTTGGCCCGCAGCAGCTGCCCGAGCTGGCGCAGCAACTCATCGCCTGCGACGTGGCCGCAGGTGTCGTTGACGACCTTGAAGCGGTCGAGGTCCATGAAGCACACGGCGTGCGTCGAGCCGGTGGCGTGGCTGAGCTCGAGCGAGTGCTGCAGGCACCGCTCGAAGTCGCGCCGGTTCTTCAGCCCGGTGAGCGGGTCGTGGCTGGCGTCGTGGGAGAGCTGCTCAGACAGCGCGTGCGCGGCGGTGATGTCGGTCAGCGTCCCCTCGTAGAAGAGCAGGCTGCCGTCGGACTCGCGCACGGCGCGCGAGTTCTCCAGCACCACCAGCCGGCTGCCGTCCTTGCGTCGCAGCACCAGCTCGGCGTTGCGCACTTCGCCGTGGTCCGCCATCGCCTTGACCCACTCGTCGCGGTGGTCGGGGTCGGCGTAGACGTCGCGCGCCACGTCGAGGGCGAGCAGTTCGTCCTCGTCGTCGTAACCCAGCATGCGCACCAGCGCCGGGTTGGCGGCCATGAACTTGCCGTCCACGGTCGTCTGGAACACGCCGGCGGTGACGTTCTGGAACAGCTCGCGATAGCGCTGTTCGGAGGCCTTGAGCGCCTTGAGCGTGTGCGTGCGCTCCGTCGCGTAGCGCAGCACCTTGTCCAGCAGCCGCGCGCTGACCTCGCCCTTCAGCACGCAGTCGAGCGCGCCGCGTTCCACCGCCTGCTTGCCGAGTTCCTCCTCCTGCGTCGCCACCAGCACCACGACCGGGATGCTGGCGGCCTTCGGCTGCAGGCGCAGGAAGGTCGTGATGCCGACGCTGTCGGGCAGGTTCAGGTCGAGCAGAACCGCGTCGACCTGCCCCGCGCGGACCGCAGCGAGCGTGTCGGCGAGCGTGGCGACGGTCCGGAGTTCGTAAGGCCGGCCGTGGACCGCATCGAGTGCGGCCCGGACGCGGGCCTCTTGCCCGGACTCGTCGCAGGCGAGCAGGACGTTGGTTTTCATGGCTTGCGGGCGAGTATAGGGACGGCCCGCCGGCCGAACCGTGAGGCCGGTACGCCGCCTGCGCGGCGCGACCGTGAGACGCGTCACAGCTCCGGCGGGTCCCGCGACCGGCCGCCGGGGCGGCTTAGAACGGCAGCTTCTCGCGGAAGTCCGGCGACTTGACCACCAGCACGTCGCAGGGGATCCGGTCGAGCACACGCTCCGCGGTGCTGCCGAGGAACACCTCCTGCAGGCGACTGCGCGAGACCGCACCCATCACCACCAGCGCCGCCCCGAGGCTCTCGGCCACCCGAGGCAGCACCTCCCCGGCACTGCCCTGCTCGAGACGCACCCGGCCAGGGGCCACGTCGTGGCCGGCGACGATGGCGGACAGCGCCTCCAGGATCCGCCGCCGCTCGCCCTCGACGATCTCGGCGGCAGTCACGCCTGCCGCGAGCGGCATGCCCGCCATGCCGGTGACCTCGGTGAGCAGCGCGGCCGGGAAGAACGCGTGCAGCGCGTGCGCCTCGCCATCGAGGCGCTCGGCGAGCAGCGCGGTCCAGTCGAGGATGTCATGGTCGAGCGCGGCGGGCTTGTCCCCGAGGTGGCCCGGGTCGAGGGCCGCGAGGATCTTCGGGTTCGCCGGCCAGTCGGCGGACTTCGTGAGCAGCAGCGGCGCGGGACAGGTGCGGATCAGGCTCCAGTCGGTGTTCGTGAACAGCGTGCGCCGCAGTGCGGTGTGGTGATGGGTGTCCTTGACCACGAGGTCGGGAGCGGATTCCTCGACGCGGCGGACGATGCCCCGGTAGAGCGGGTTGTCCCAGTGCACGTGCGTCTCGACCGAAAGTCCCTCCGCCCGCAGTTCCTCCGCCGCTTCCTCGAGGTACTCGACGCGCTCGCTGACGAACTCCTCTCTCAGCTGCCGGAGCCTCTCGGTGTCGAACATCGGCTGCCCCGAGAGCGAGGGATCGAAGTCGCAGATGAAGAGCTCGAGCGCCGCGCCGCAGCGCCGGGCCAGCATCGCGGCCCTGGCGAGACCGGGCTGGGACGCGGTGGTCGGGTCCAGCACGGCGAGGATGCGGTCGAGGCGTTTCATGGCGGGGCCTCCATCCAGAACTTCTAATGTGTTTTCAACACTTGGTGTGTTGTCAACACTCTGTGCATCGGCGCCTGCGGTCGCAATTCGTGGAAGCCCCTGCGGAAAATACCTACGCCGTCCCGTATGCCGTGCGCATGGCGCGCGGCGCTCCATCGCTTACCATTTCACGCGTCTGTGTGCACCGCACTCAGAATCGCAGGGACAAGATTCCACCTCTCGAGGCGAGCATGAAAACGACGGCCACTCATTACAACGACAAGGTGGTCCGGCAGTTTGCGATCATGACCGTGGTCTGGGGCATCGTCGGCATGTTGGTCGGCGTCCTGATCGCGGCGCAGCTGCTGTGGCCCGACCTGCTTCCAGCCTGGTCCTTCCTGACGTACGGCCGGCTGCGGCCGCTGCACACCAACGCGGTGATCTTCGCGTTCGGCGGCAGCGCCCTGTTCGCCACCTCCTACTACATCGTGCAGCGCACCTGCCACGTGCGGCTGTTCGCCGACCGGCTGGCCGCATTCACCTTCTGGGGCTGGCAGGTGGTGATCCTGCTCGCGGCGATCACGCTGCCGCTCGGCCTCACCTCCGGCAAGGAGTACGCCGAACTCGAGTGGCCGATCGACCTGCTGATCGCCGTCGTGTGGGTGTCCTATGCGATCGTGTTCTTCGGCACCATCGCGCTGCGCCGGGTGAAGCACATCTACGTCGCCAACTGGTTCTTCGCGGCGTACATCATCACGATCGCCGTACTGCACATCACCAACAGCCTGGCTGTTCCGGTCACGCTGACCAAGTCGTACAGCGTCTACCCGGGTGTGGTCGACGCGATGGTGCAGTGGTGGTACGGGCACAACGCGGTGGGCTTCTTCCTGACCGCGGCGTTCCTCGGGATGATGTACTACTTCATACCGAAGCAGGCCGGGCGCCCGGTCTATTCCTACCGCCTCTCGGTGGTGCACTTCTGGGCCCTGATCTCGATCTACATGTGGGCGGGCCCGCACCACCTGCACTACACGACGCTGCCCGACTGGGCGCAGTCGCTCGGCATGGTGTTCTCGCTGATCCTGCTCGCGCCGTCCTGGGGCGGCATGATCAACGGCATCATGACCCTCTCCGGCGCGTGGCATAAGCTGCGCACCGACCCGATTCTCAAGTTCATGATCGTGTCGCTGTCGTTCTACGGCATGTCGACGTTCGAAGGGCCGATGATGTCGATCAAGACGGTCAACGCCCTCTCGCACTACACCGACTGGACGATCGGCCACGTGCACTCCGGCGCGCTCGGCTGGGTGGCGATGATTTCGATCGGCACGATGTACGCGCTGATCCCGAAGCTGTACGGACGTACCGCGATGTACAGCACGAAGCTGATCGACGTGCACTTCTGGACCACCACCATCGGCGTGGTGCTCTACATCACCTCGATGTGGATCGCCGGCGTGATGCAGGGTCTGATGTGGCGCGCGACGAACGCCGACGGCACGCTCACCTACGCGTTCATCGAGTCGATCAAATCGACCTACCCGTACTACGCGGTGCGCCTGCTCGGCGGCGTGCTGGTCCTCGGCGGTATGTTCATCATGGCCTACAACGTCTGGAAGACGGTCGCCGGGCGCACCACCACGGCGGACGCTCCGGTCGTGCAGCCGGCCTGACAGGGGAAGCCGAATGAACCACGAATCAGTTGAAAAAAACATCGGCCTGATGGGCGTGCTGATCGCGCTCGTCATCAGCATCGGCGGCCTCGTCCAGATCGTGCCCCTGTACTTCCAGGGCGCGGGCACGCGGCCGGCCCCGGGCATCGAGCCGTACCCGGCGCTCAACCTCGCCGGTCGCGACGTGTACATCCGCGAGGGCTGCTACCTGTGCCACTCGCAGATGATCCGCCCGTTCCGTTCGGAGACCGAGCGCTACGGGCCCTACTCGCTTGCCGGCGAGTCCGTGTACGACCACCCGTTCCAGTTCGGCTCGAAGCGCACGGGGCCCGACCTCGCACGCGTCGGCGGCCGCTACTCGGACGACTGGCACCGCGTGCACCTGCTGAACCCGCGCGACGTCGTGCCCGAGTCCAACATGCCGCGCTTCCCGTGGCTGAAGGACAACACGGTCGACGGCGCGCTGGTCGCCAGCAAGATGGCGGCACTGCGCAAGGTCGGGGTCCCATACACGGACGCCGACATCGCCGGCGCCGCGCAAGCCGTGCAGGGCAAGACCGAGCTCGACGCGCTCGTGACCTACCTGCAGGACCTCGGCACAAACGTGAAGGCGGGCAACTGAACCATGGACATCGGCACGTTCCGCGGGCTCATCACCGTGTTCGTGATGCTCGCGTTCATCGGACTCGTGTTCTGGGCATACAGCCGGCGCCGCAAGGCGGATTTCGATGAGATGGCGCAGCTGCCGTTCCACG
The DNA here is from genome assembly GCA_963707145.1 of uncultured Gammaproteobacteria bacterium. Lineage (GTDB taxonomy): Bacteria > Pseudomonadota > Gammaproteobacteria > Steroidobacterales > Steroidobacteraceae > RPQJ01. The sequence goes on along the minus strand of CAVPOQ010000008.1, from coordinate 771,312 downwards.
AGCACCCGCCGGAGAAGGAACAAGGGAGCAAGACCCCATGACTAGCGGTTGGAGTCTCTTCATCGTCCTCGTGACGATCGTCAACATCCTCGCCTGCGTCTGGCTGCTGCGCTGGACGTCGAAGCCGAAGTCCGCCTCCGAGAAGATCGGCGGCGGGGCCGACACGGGCCACGTCTGGGACGGAGACCTGCGCGAGTACAACAACCCGCTGCCCCGCTGGTGGCTGTGGGTGTTCTACATCACGGTCGCCTTCGGCCTGATCTACCTCGTGCTGTTCCCGGGCCTCGGCGCCTTCAAGGGCACCATGGGGTGGAGCCAGGCGAACCAGTACGACCGGGAGCAGGCGGCTGCGGAGGCCCAGACCGCCGCCTATCTCGCGCCCTTCGCTGCCATGACCGTGCCGCAGCTCGCCGCGGACGGCAAGGCGATGGCCACGGCGCACAACCTGTTCCAGAACAACTGCGCCCAGTGCCACGGCTCCGACGGCGGCGGCGCACGTGGCTTCCCGAACCTCGCCAACTCCGACTGGCAGTGGGGCGGCGACCCGGACACGATCGTGCAGACGATCGCGGGCGGGCGCGTCGCGGCCATGACGCCGTGGGGCGAGGTGCTCGGGCCGGAGGGCGTGGCCGCGGTCGTGGCGTACGTGCAGACCCTGGGCGGCAGGCCGGCTGATGCCGCCATGGCGGCCGCCGGACAGACGACCTTCCAGACCTACTGTGTGGCCTGCCACGGCATGGACGGCAAGGGCATGACGGCGGTCGGCGCGCCGAACCTCACCGACGACGTCTGGCTGTACGGTGGCGACGAGGCAACGCTGCACACGACCGTGACCGGTGGACGCGCCGGGCAGATGCCGGCTTTCCAGGACAAGCTCGGCGATCAGCGCGTGCGGCTGCTGGCGGCGTACGTGCTGAAGTTGTCGGGTGGAGCCCAGTAGCCGACCATGCCGCTGCTCGGCGACGAGTATTCGGGCGCGGTGCGATGGCCACGTCTCAAGCAGGACGTGGCCATTGTCGCCTGGCCCTCGTTCCTCGTGGCCAGCGTCGCGACGATGATCTGCTTCGCGTTCATCGACCCCATGCTCATCGGCCACGACGACTACCCTCCGCCGGCCTTCGCCACACGCATGTCCGGCTACGCCATCGGCTTCTTCTTTTTCTGGCTGATCTCGGCACTGTCCAGTCTGCTCACCCTGTACCTCGCGCGTACCGCGCGCCCCGAGCCTCCCGAGACCGACAAGCCTGACGACTGGACGCGGAGCGTCCGATGACCGCGCCCGAAGCGACCGAGGATGGCGGACTCTACGCGGCCCGCCAGAAGATCTACCCGCGCGAGATTTCCGGACGCTTCCAGCGTCTGCGGGCGATCGCGGTCTGGGTGCTGCTCGGCATCTACTACGTGCTGCCGTGGATCCGCTGGGACGGGCGGCAGGCGGTGCTGTTCGACCTGCCGGCCCGCAAGTTCCACGTCTTCGGGCTGACCCTGTGGCCTCAGGACTTCTACTTCCTCACCTGGCTGCTGGTGATCGCGGCGCTGTCGCTGTTCTTCTTCACCGCGCTCGCCGGGCGGCTGTTCTGCGGCTACGCCTGCCCGCAAACCGTGTGGACCGAGGCCTTCCTCTGGATGGAACGGCTCGCCGAGGGCAGCCGCTCGCAGCAGATGAAGCTCGCCAAGGCCCCGTGGACGAGCGAGAAGTTCCTGCGCAAGGGCGCCAAGCAGCTCATGTGGATCACGTTCGCGCTGTGGACCGGGTTCACCTTCGTCGGCTACTTCACGCCGATCACCGAGCTGGCCGGCAAGATCGCGAGCTTCTCCACCGGGCCCTGGGAGACGTTCTGGGTGCTGTTCTACGGCGGTGCCACGTACGTGAACGCCGGCTTCATGCGCGAGCAGGTCTGCAAGTACATGTGCCCGTACGCGCGTTTCCAGAGCGCGATGTTCGACCGCGACACGCTGGTCATCACCTACGACGAGACCCGTGGCGAGCCGCGCGGCGCGCGCAAGAAGGGCGCCGACCACAAGGCGAAGGGCCTCGGCGACTGCGTGGACTGCACCCTGTGCGTGCAGGTCTGCCCGACCGGCATCGACATCCGCCAGGGCCTGCAGTACGAGTGCATCGCGTGCGCCGCCTGCATCGACGCCTGCGACGAGGTGATGGACAAGGTCGGTTACCCGCGTGGGCTGGTCCGCTACGACACGCAGCACGGACTGGAGGGCAAGCCGAAGCACGTGTTGCGCCCGCGCACGATCGTCTACGCGACGCTGCTCGCGCTGCTGGTCACCGGTTTCGCGGTGACGCTCTCGAACCGCAATGTGGTGGGCGTCGACGTCATGCGCGACCGCAACGCGCTGTTCCGCGAGCGGCCGGACGAGACCATCGAGAACGTCTACAACGTTAAGATCCTGAACAAGGACCGCGAGGCCCACGAGTTCCTGATCACCGGCAGCGGCTTGCCTGGGCTGGTGGTCGACTACGCTGGCCCGAGCGTGTGGGTCGGCCCCGGAGCGGTGCAGAGCGTGCCGGTCCGCATCCGCATCCCGGAAGACGCGCTGGAGGGCGGAGCGGACATCTTGGTCGGCATCGAGGCAGTCGGCCGGCCGGACCTCAAGGCCAGCGGCAAGGCCCGCTTCATCGCCCCAACCGACTGATACCCTTGCGTCCATGAGCGCGCCCATCGCCCGGCCCTGGTACCGCCACCTCTGGCCCTGGCTGCTGATCGTGCCGCCGGCTGCGGCGGTGATCGGCGGCGGCATCACGCTCTACCTAGCCGTGACCCGTCCCGACGCGCTGATCCGCGAGGACTGCGTCAGGGACGGCGTGACCATGGTGTGCGGCGAGGACGCCCGCATTCCGCGCGACGCCGGCACCGACGAGGATCAGGCCCGGCCGGCCCGATGAGCGCGGCGGGCGATCCCTGCTTCCACTGCGGCGAGCCCATCCCCCGGGGACTCGTCATCCACGCCCGCATCGCGGGCCGCGACGAACCGGTCTGCTGCCACGGCTGCCGGGCCGTGGCCGAGTTCATCACCGGCGCGGGTCTCGGCGACTACTACAAGTACCGCGACACCTCGAGCACCCGCGCCGACGAACCGCCGCGGCCCGACCGTTGGGCGGCCTACGACCGGCCCGAGCTCGTCGAGCGCCTGAGCCGCGCCGAAGCGGATGGCGCCCGCTCGATCACCGTCCTGCTCGAGGGCCTGCGCTGCGCGGCCTGCAGCTGGCTGGCCGACCGTGCGCTGTCGCTGCAGAGCGGCGTGCTGAGCGTGAGCGTCAACCCGGCCACCGCGCGGGCCCGCCTGGTGTGGGATCCGGCGAAGGTGCGCCTGGGCGACCTGCTGCGGGTGCTCGAGCACGTGGGGCTGCGCCCGCATCCGCTGGCGGGCGAGCCCTCCGAACAGGTGGCGCTGCTCGAGCGGCGCAGCGCGCTCAAGCGCCTCGCGGTCGCCGGCTTCGGCAACATGCAGGTGATGATGTTCGCAGTGCCGCTCTATTTCGGCGCGGCCAGCGGCATGGACCCGGCGATGCGCGAGTACATGCGCCTGGTCAGCATGCTGGTGTCGATCCCGGTCGCGCTGTATGCGGGCTGGCCCTTCTACCAGGGTGCCCTGATGGCGCTGCGCGCGCGCAGCGTGAGCATGGACGTGCCGGTGAGCCTCGGCATCCTCCTCGCGTTTGTCGCGAGCGTGTGGAACGCGATGACCGGCCGCGGCGAGGTGTACTTCGACTCGGTCACGATGTTCGTGTTCTTTCTCGGGCTCGGGCGCTACATCGAGATGGTCGCCCGTCACCGCGCGGGCAGCGTGGCCGACGCGCTGGCCCGGCTCGCCCCGGCGACCGCCCGGCGCGTGCGCGCGGGCGTGGCCGAGGACGTCCAGGCCGTCGAGCTCGCGGTGGACGACGAGCTGGTGGTGCGCACGGGCGAGGTGTTCGCCGCCGACGGCGTCGTGCTCGAGGGCGAGGGGCGCGTGGACGAGTCGATGCTCACCGGCGAGTCGAATGCCATTGCGAAGCCGCCCGGCGCAAACGTCCACCAGGGCACGCACAACCTCGCCGCCCCGCTGCGCGTGCGCGTGACCGCTGTCGCGGGTGACACCGTGCTGTCGGGCATCGTGGCACTCCTCGAGCGCGCGCAGGCGGAGCGGCCGCGGCTCGCGAAGGCCGCCGACCGCGCGGCGGCGTGGTTCCTGGGACGGATCCTGATCGGCGCGGCGATCGTGTTCGCGGTGTGGTGGTTCGTGGACCCGGCGCGAGCGTTCCCCGCGACGCTCGCCGTGCTGGTGGTCACCTGTCCGTGCGCGCTGTCGCTCGCGACGCCCACGGCACTCGCGGCCGCCACCGCGGCGCTCGCGCGACGCGGCGTGCTGGTGGCCCACACCGATGCGATCGAGGCGCTGTCGAAGGCGACCCACGTGCTGTGGGACAAGACCGGCACGCTGACCCGCGGGCTGGTGCGCGTCGAGGAGGTGCGCAGCCTCGGCGACGTGCCGCCCGATCGGGCACTCGCGCTGGCCGCATCGCTCGAGCAGATGTCCGAGCACCCGATCGCGCGTGCGTTCGCCGCCTCGGGCGCCGCGGCGCAACGCGCCGGCGAGGTAGAGGTCCATCCGGGCCGCGGCCTCGAGGGCCACGTCGACGGCCTCCGGCTGCGCATCGGCACGCGCGACTTCGCGGAGGCTCTGCACGGCGCGCGGCCGACGGAGACGTTGGCGGCGACGACCGACTCGGCCGAGGACGAGAGCTGGGTATACCTCGGCGGCGAGGCCGGGCTGCTGGCCGCGTTCCGCCTCACGGACCCGTTGCGGCCCGAAGCCGGGGAGTGCGTGGCGGGCCTCGCGGCGCTCGGCCTGCCATCGGAGATCGTGAGCGGCGACGCGCCCGCCGCCGTCGCGCGCATCGGTGCGCGCTGCGGGATCGGACTCCATGCCGCGCGCCTCGCGCCGCAGGACAAGCTCGAGCGGCTCAAGGCCCTGCAGGCCGGCGGCGGGGTGGTGGTCGCGGTGGGCGACGGCATCAACGACGCGCCGCTGCTGCGCGGGGCGGACGTCGCGGTGGCCATGGGGCGGGGCTCGGCGCTGGCCCAGACCAGCGCCGACCTGATCCTGGTGCGCGACTCGCTCGAGGACCTCCCGTACACGGTCGACCTCGCCCGCCGCACCCAGCGCGTGATCCACCAGAACCTCGGCTGGTCGATCGCCTACAACCTCGCGGCGCTGCCGCTCGCGGCGCTGGGATTCGTGCCGCCGTGGCTCGCGGCCATCGGCATGTCGCTGAGCTCCGTGATCGTGGTGCTGAACGCGATGCGGCTGTCGCGCGGCCCGGCGCCGCGCCGGCGGCCGCGCTGGCCGGCCACGCCCGAACCCGAGGCCGCCTGAGGTGGAGATCCTCTACGTCATGATCCCGCTCGGTCTGGTGCTGGTCGCCCTCGGCCTCTGGGCCTTTTTCTGGGCCACCGGCGACGGCCAGTTCGACGACCTCGACAGCCCCGGCTGGACGGTGCTCGAGGACGATCGCAGGCCGCCCACTGACGACCCCGAACGCCCTGGAGACCCGCAATGATGACGCCCGACTCCGGCTCCCTGAGCCTCGCCGCGGCCGCCGTCGCCGGCCTCGCCGCGAGCGGCCACTGCCTCGGCATGTGCGGTGGCATCGCAGGCGCGCTCGCCATGCGCCGTCCCGACGCGGCCTTCGGCAGCAAGCTCGGATACGCCCTGGCCTACAACCTGTCCCGGATCGCCAGCTACGCGATTGCCGGGGCGCTCGCCGGCTTGCTCGGCCGGACGCTGCTTCAGGCCGTGGACGTGGCACCGCTGTCGATCGCGTTCCGGGTGGTCGCAGGACTCATCATGATCGCAGCCGCGGCCAGGCTGCTGTTCGGCTGGCGACTGCTCGACCCGCTCGAGGCAGCGGGCTCGGGCCTGTGGCGACGCGTGGCGCCCTGGGCCGGACGCCAGGGCCGGTCCGGGGGACTCGGCGGCGCGGTCGGCCTCGGGCTCGCCTGGGGCTGGCTGCCCTGCGGCATGACGTACTCGATGCTGCTGCTGGCCGCCACCACCGCCAGCGTGCCGATGGGAGCCGCCGTGATGCTCGCGTTCGGCCTCGGCACGCTGCCCTCCATGGTCACGGCCACGGTCGCGTTCGAGCGCATCGCCCGCACCCTGTCGTCGCGCGCCACGCTGCGCAACGTCGCGGGCGTGCTGCTGCTCGCCTTCGGCCTCTGGACGGCGGGCAACGCGCTGCGACACGGGTCCTCGCACGCCGGCCACGGCCAGCCCGCGCAGACACAGGATCACTCGCAGCACGGCGGGGAACACGCCGGGCACCCGCACTGAGCGGCCCGGCGCGGGGCGCGGTCACCGGCCGCGCCCCGGGTCCGTCAGGTCACTGGATGCTGATGGCGAGCGGGCGGGCCTTCTCGACGGCCACCCGCGGCAGGTGGATGTACAGCACGCCTTCCTTCGACTCGGCGCGGATCAGCTTCGCGTCGACGTCCTCGGGCAGCACGAAGCTGCGCTCGAACATGCCGAAGAAGCGCTCGGTGCGATGCACCTTGTCGCCCTTCTCCTCCTTCTCGACCTTGCGCTCGCCCTTGATGGTGAGCACGCCGTCGTCGAAGAGGACCTTCACGTCCTCCTTGCGGACCTCGGGCAGGTCCACCTTGATCAGGTACTCCTTCTCGCGCTCGACGATGTCGGCGAGCGGCATGAACTCCTCGAGCCCCTCGACCGGCCGGGCCATCGGCATGCGGCCCATGAACGGCGAAAAGCCCTTCAGCAGTTCGTCCATCTCTCGGAACGGTTCCCAACGCGTCAGTCTCATGGCTCCCTCCTCGGGATCTCCCCGGCAGTCGCCACGCGGACCAGCGGACCCGCCAGCCCGCAAGGCCATTGTCGGCCGCGGCCGCGGCCGCGGGGATTCGCGGTGATCGATAGCGCGGCTTCCGGTAATACCTAGTCCTGCACGGCCGGTTCACTTAGCATTGGCGGCTTCGACCCCGGCCGACCCGCAGGATGGCGAGCAAGCACACAACGGCAGTCCGCGGCGGCGCAGCGCGCCACGCCCCCTCCCGCCAGGAGGGCCTGGAGTACCGGGCCATCCTCGACGCCGCGGTGGATGCCATCGTCGTCGTGGACCACCACGGCACGATCCAGGAATTCAGCCGGGCCGCGCAGCGCACCTTCGGCTACGAGCGCGAGGAGATCCTCGGGCGCAACGTGCGCGAGCTGATGCCCGAACCCTTCCGCGGGGAGCACGACGGCTACATGGACCGCTACATGTCCACCGGCGAGCAGCGCATCATCGGCATCGGCCGCGAGGTCAGCGCGCGACGCAAGGACGGCAGCGTCTTCCCCTGCGACCTCGCCGTCGGGCGGGTGCTGGGGGTCGAGCCGCCGCGCTTCGTGGGCTTCATTCGCGACATCACCGCGCGCAAGGAGTCCGAGGAGCAACTGCGCCGCAGCGAGACGGAGCTGCGCCTGGCGCAGGAACTCGCCAACCTCGGCAACTACGTGATGCACGTCCGCGGCAGCACGACGGATTACTACTCGCCCCAGCTGCGGCGCATCCTCGAGGTGCAGCCGGACGATCCCGCCATCGACCGCCAGCAGTTCCTCGACCGCTGGGTACACCCCGCGGACCGGCAACGGGTCGCCGAGGCGTTCGTGCGCATGGACGCAGGCAAGACGCCGCTCGACATCGAATACCAGGTCGTACTCCGCGACGGCGCGGTCAAGCACCTCCACCACCTCGCGCAGGTGGTGCTCGATCCGGACGGACAACTCGCTCAAGTACGTCGGCACGATCCACGACATCACGGACCGCCGGCGTGCCGAGGACGAGGCACGAGTCCTGCAGGAGCGCCTGACGCACTTCAGCCGGCTGTCCACCATGGGCGAGATGGCGGCCGGGCTCGCACACGAGATCAACCAGCCGCTGTCGGCGATCGCGACCTATGCGCGCGCCTCCCAGCGACTGATCCGCCAGCCCGAGCCCGACTACGAGGAGGTGTTCGCCGCGCTCGAGCAGATCAACGCGCAGGCGCTGCGCGCCGGCGAGGTCATCCGCCGGCTGCGCAACTTCGTCAAGAACCGCGAAGTGAAGCGCGAGCCCGTGAACTGCGCGCGCCTGCTCGAGGACCTGCGCACGCTGGCCGAGACCGACGCGCGCCTGCACAACATCCGCCTGCGGCTCGACCTGCAGGAGCCGCTGCCGACGGTGTACGCCGACCCGATCCAGCTGCAGCAGGTGATCCTGAACCTGGTGCGCAACGCCATCGACGCGATGTCGGAAGCGCCCGAGGCTCGCCGCGAGGTCGTGCTGACGACACGCGTCGCCACCGACGGCGAGGTCGAGGTGACGGTCGCGGATCGCGGCACCGGGCTCGCGCCGGAGGCCACCGAACACCTCTTCAACCCGTTCTTCACCACCAAGGTGAGCGGCACGGGGCTCGGGCTCGCCATCAGCCGGTCGATCGTGCGCGCCCACGGTGGGCGCCTATGGCACACTCCGAACGGTGACTGCGGCGTCCGCTTTCACTTCACGCTGCCGGTGTCGCCGGCGGCGACCACGGGAGAATGACGCGTGATCAAGGAACAGAAGCCCACGGTGTTCGTGGTGGACGACGACGCGGCCGTGCGCGACTCGCTACGCCTGCTGCTCAAGTCCGTGGGCCTGCCTGTGGAGGTGTTCGAGTCGGCGCAGGACTTCCTCGACGCCGATCGCGACGACCGCCCGGGCTGCCTCGTGCTCGACATCCGCATGCCGGGCATGAGCGGGCTCGAGTTGCAGGTCAAGCTCAACGAGCGCCACTCGATCCTGCCGATCATCTTCATCACCGGCCACGGCGACGTGCCGATGGCGGTCGAGGCGATGCAGGCCGGCGCGGTGGACTTCATCCAGAAGCCGTTTCGTGACCAGGACCTGCTCGACCGCATCAACCAGGCGCTCGACAAGGACGCCGGCAGCCGCCGCATGCTCGCCGAGCGCAACATGATCCGCAAGCGGCTCGAATCGCTGACGCCGCGCGAGCGCGAGGTGCTCGACCTCGTGGTGGCCGGCAAGGCGAACAAGGTGATCGCCGGCGACCTCAACCTGAGCCAGCGCACCGTCGAGATCCACCGCGCCCGCGTGATGGAGAAGATGGAGGCGCACTCGCTCGCGCACCTCGTCCGCATGGTGCTCGAGGTGGAGCGGCCCGAGGCCTGAGTTCCTGCGGCGCAGCACGATCGCTGCAGATCGACGCAGTTTTTTTAGGTATAAATCACGATTATCCGGCTTTTGGCCGCCGGGAACACTGCGCCGCATGCGACCACAGATCGCAGCGCAGTTCACCGCAATCGATCCTCCCTGCGGCCTGCACTGAGCTGGCTGGGACTGTGGTCGCGCCAAGACCATGCACGACACGTTGGCCCAGCAGGATGTTCCTCCCATCGTTGGAGTGATCGACCCCGATCCGGTCGCGCGGAACGGGTTGCGCAGCCTGCTGCACGGACTCGGCATCGACGTCTCGACGTTCGACAGCGCGGAGAGCTATCTGCTCGCGGTGAACGGCCGCCACCTCTCCTGCCTGATCGTGGACCTGCTGCTGCCCGGCATGTCGGGCCTCGAGCTGCTGCGTCGGCTGCGCAGCGCCGGAAACGACGTTCCGGTGATCCTGCTCGCCGACGAGTCCGACGTACCGACCGCGGTCGCGGCGATCCGCGAGGGCGCAACCGACTTCATCGAGAAGCCGTACGTCGACGTGGCCGTCGTGAAGCAGGTACAGAAGCTGCTGCGCGCGCCGCCGTCGGCGGCACACGCCTGAATCGCGCCTGACTCGCGAGTGAACCGCGCGCGCCGCGCGCCCGCCGCCGCCTCATTCCTCGAGCAGGCGTTCCAGCAGCGCGATGCGACGCTCGAGCCGGCGCCGCTGCTCGATCAGGTCGAAGATCACCGCCGCCCCCTCGAGATTGACGTCGAGGTCGCGCACCAGCCGCATCAGTGCGCGCACGCGCACGACATCGCTCGCCGGGAACGACCACGCCTCGGGCGCCGCGCCGCGTGGCTCGAGCACGCCGGCGTCCACCAGGCTCGCCACCCAGTGCCGATCCACCCGCACGCACGCGCAGAGATCGACAAACGCGATCCACGACGACTCATCGAGCGGCGTGGCCTCGAGGATCCTGTCCAGGGTACTCATCGCTGCGGCCTCATTGCCCGGCGGCGGCGCGCGGGTCGAACGGAATCTCGCGCTTCATCTGCTCGAACAGCTCCCGGGCCCGTGGCGAGTCCGGCGGCAGCACGATCCTGAGCACGACGAACTGGTCGCCCGGCGGATTCCCGGGCAGGCCCCGGCCCCGCAGGCGCAACCTCTGGCCGGCGCGGGCCCCGGTCGGGAGCTTCATCTCCACCGGGCCGCCGAGCGTCGGTACCGACACCGTCTCGCCGAGCGCCGCCTCCCACGGGGCGACGGGCAGCGTGGCTGTGACGTCGCGTCCTTCGAGCTGGAACTGCGGATGCGCCCGCACGCTGATCTCGAGGAACAGGTCGCCGGGCGGACCGCCGCCGAGCCCCGGGCTGCCCTGCCCGGCGAGGCGGATCTGCTGGCCCTCGGTGACGCCGGCCGGGATCGACACCCGCAGCGCACGCGGCTTCGCCACGACGTGGCCGTCGGGCGTGAGCTCCGGCGAGCGCAGCTCGATGGTGCGCGTGCCGCCGCGGAAGGCGTCCTCGAGGTCGATCTCGACGCGCGCGACGTGGTCCTGGCCCGCGGCGGAGAAACCGCGGCCGGGGCGGGCGCCGCCCGGCGCGCCGCCGAAGGGGCTGCGCGAGCCGAACAGCTCGGAGAAGAAGTCGCTGTACTCCCCGCCGGCCCGCTCGCCACCGAACTCGTGCCGCGAGAACTCGAAGCCCTTGCCCCAGTCCGGCGGCGGCCGGAAGTCCTGGCCCTGGCGCCAGTCGGCGCCGAGCTGGTCGTAGGCGGCGCGCTTCTCGGGATCCTTCAGGACCTCGTTCGCCTCCTGCAGTTCCTTGAACCTGTCTTCGGCGTCCTTCTCCTTGCTGACGTCGGGGTGGTACTTGCGGGCGAGCTTGCGGTAAGCACGCTTGATCTCGTCCTGACTGGCGGTGCGCGGCACCCCCATCACCTGGTAGTAGTCCTTGAAGCGCATGACCGTACTCTAGCGCCCGCCGGGCGGCGGGACTTGGTCGTTATCCTCTGAGTGGAGGCGGACGGACGCCGCACAAGGGTGGCACGCGGGGCCCGACAGCAGGCTGGACACGGGCCCGGCGGCCCCGGCGACTGGCGACTCCGGCCCGGGACTTGCACCCCGTCCCTGCGCCCCCATTCAGGACCGGATCGCGTCATCGCACCGGGAGCCCACATGACCGACAAGCACCGCATCGTCTGCCAGCACTGCGACGCCCTCGTCGGCGTGCCGACCGGACGCCTCGGCGAAGGGCCGCGCTGCCCCGCCTGCCACACGCCGCTGTTCGACGGTCATCCGGTCGAGTTGAGCGACGGCAACTTCGGCCGCCACGTGGCGCAGGGCGACCTGCCCGTGGTCGTGGATTTCTGGGCGCCGTGGTGCGGACCGTGCCGGATGATGGCGCCGGCCTTCGAGGAAGCCGCGCAGCGCATGGAGCCCGCGGCCCGCTTCGCCAAGCTCAACACCGACGAGGCGCAGGAGACGGCCGCCCGTTATGGCATCCGCAGCATCCCCACGCTGATCGTGTTCAAGGGCGGGCGCGAGATCGCCCGTCAGCCCGGCGCCATGGGCACCGAGGCGCTGGTGCGCTGGGTGTCGGATGCACTCGCGTAGCGCGCCCCCTCCCGTCGGCACGGGAGAGGGCCGGCCGAAGGCTCGTGGCGCTCAGACCCGCTTCATCGGGCAGGTGCTGAGCCCGATCAGCGAATACGCGGGGCAGTAGCGGAAGACCCCGGTCAGCAGCGGCACGAAGCCGAGCAGCGCCCAGTAGCGGGCATTGCCCTCGAGCACGAAGAACAGCGAGAGCACCGCGAGCCCGGCGACGATGCGCAGGATCCGGTCGATACCACCGACGTTGACAGCCATGTTGAGTCCTCCTCGTTGAGCGCTGGAAACCGGGGCGTCGATCCCGGGCGTGAGGAGCATGCTACGCACCCGCCCCGGTGCGCGTCAGTAACCTAGGTCACCGAGGCTCAGGCGCCTTCCGCCACGCGACGCAGTGCGGCGGCGTCGAGCACCTCGACGGCGCCGCGGTTCGAGCGGATGAATCCCTGGTCGGCGAAACCGCGCAGCACCCGCGTGACGATCTCGCGCACGCTGCCGAGTTCGTCGGCGAGCTGCTGATGGGTCAGGCTCACGACGCGGCCGCGCCCGAGCAGCGCCGCCGCGAGGCGGCGGTCGAGCTTGTGGAATGCCACGGCCTCGACCAGCGCCATCAGGTCCGCGAGGCGCTCGGCGAACAGCGAGAACACGTAGTGACGAAACGGCTCGTGCGCGGTCATCAGCTCGTCGAACACCGCCTTCGGCAAGACCACCAGTCGCGCGTCGCGCTCCACCACGCCGGTCGCCGGGTAGTCGCGGCCGCCGACGAGGCAGCCGCTCGTGAGCACGCAGCTCTCTCCCGGCGCCACACGGTAGAGCTGCAGCTCGCGGCCCTCGCTGCATTTGGCGACGCGGATCGAACCCTCGAGCACCAGCGGGAACTGCCGGCACGGCGAGCCCTCGCCGAACATCGGCGTGCCGGCCGGCACGCACAGCAGCTGTGCCCGCCCGAGCACTGCCGCGAGCGCGTCGTCGCCGAGGCTCTCGAGGGCCGGGTACAGCCCGCGCAGTTCCGCGGCGAGTGCCTGGCTGTCCTGTTGCGTCACGCGGCTCCCGGCCTCGATGCGTCGCCGGCGATGATAAGCTGAACGCCAGCCCGGGGCCGCAGCGCACCCGCCGGAGCGACACCCATGCACTCGATCGCCGTCCATGGCGGCGCGGGAACGCTCAGCCCCGCCGACCTCACGCCCGACAGCGACCGCGCCTTCCGCGCCGGTCTCGAGCGCGCGCTGCGGGCGGGCCATGCGGTGCTCATCGACGGCGGCACGAGCCTCGACGCGGTGGTCGCCGCGGTACGCGTGCTCGAGGACGACCCGCTGTTCAATGCCGGGCGCGGCGCGGTGCTGGCCGCCAGCGGCCAGCACGAACTCGATGCCTCGGTCATGGACGGCCGCGACCTGCGCGCCGGGGCGGTCACCGGCGTGCGCCACGTGAAGAGCCCGATCGAGCTCGCGCGCCTGGTGATGGAGCGCTCGCCGCACGTCATGCTGGCGGGCGCCGGCGCCGAGGAATTCGCCCTCGAGCAGGGGCTCGTGCCGGTGCCGAATGCGCACTTCGCGACGGAGCGTCGCCGCCGCGAGCTCGACCGCCTGCTGCACGGGGAGATCGAAGCCGGGCGCGAATCGCTGATGGGCACGGTCGGCGCGGTGGCGCGCGACGTGCAAGGCAACCTCGCCGCCGCGACGTCCACGGGCGGCATGACGGGCAAGAAGTGGGGACGCGTCGGCGACTCGCCGATCATCGGCGCGGGCACCTATGCGGCCAACGACTGCTGCGCGGTCTCGGCGACCGGCCACGGCGAGTTCTTCATCCGCGCCGCCGTGGCGCACGAGATCGCCTCGCTGATCCGCTACCGGGGGCTCGACGTCGAGGCGGCGGCCGACGAGGTCGTGATGCGGCAACTGGTGCGGCTCGGCGGCTCCGGCGGCGTGATCGCTGTCGGGCGGGATGGGCGCGTCGCGATGCCCTTCAACTCCGAGGGGATGCTGCGCGGCGCCATGGACTCCAGCGGGCGCCTCGTGACCGCGCTGCTGAAGGATTGACCGGACTGGCGGCGCGGCCATCCGGCTGCGGCGACGACGCGCTCGCCCGGCGCGGCTCCTGCACGCGAGTGCGCCAGACTTCATACGGATCCCAGGACTGGGCGCCGGCCGTCACCCCGGTCCCCTGATTCGCGTCGGCATTGCTGCGTGAGTCCATGCTCGTCCCTTTCGTCCGGCGCATGCCGGTTTTGCGTTATGTCAAACCACCTCTTGCTTCCGGAAGAGGCTACCGCCCGAGCGTGACCGTTCGATGTCGGCCGTCCGGGCGGTTTCGAATCAGGCCGCGAAGTACCTCGCGAGGTACTCGTCGAAGCCGAACGTGTCCGATGCCTCGACGCGCGCCTGCTCCGCGGTCGATTCCTCGGCCTCGCGGGCGAACTCGTCCTGTCGCGACTCGTTGGGCGAGTGCAGCTCGAGGAAGTAGGCCTTGTGCACCGCCGACATGCGCAGCGCGAAGTCGAAGAACGACTCGCCGTTGGTGCGCATCTCGAGCAGCGTCCGCGACGACGGCGTGAGCTGCGGCTCGTGCACCTTGGCCGCCTGCGTATCGAGCGCGGTGGCATAGGGACGCTGCGGATCGCCGCCGTCGAGCAGTTCGCACACGCCGCGCATCCCGTCCACGATCTCCAGTGCCCAGTCCCTGAGCGGCACGTCGCGCCCGCCGCGGCGGAGCATCAGGCCCGGCCGGCGGCCCTCGCGTGCCACTCGGGCGTGGTTGCCGTCGAGCTCCGACTGCTCCGATGGCTCGATCGACGTGCCCGCGCCGAGCACGCAGTATGCCGCGAAGGCTTCGAGGAAGCGCAGCTTGTTCTGGTTCACGCCCACCGGGTCGAACGCGCTCACGTCGAGCGAGCGCATCTCGACGTACTGCACGCCGCCGCGCCTGAGCGCCTGGGTCGGCCGCTCGCCCGAGCGCGCCACGCGCTTCGGCCTGATGAAGCTGTAGTACTCGTTCTCGATCTGCAGCAGGTTGGCATTGAGCTGCTGGTACTCGCCGTCCACCTTGACGCCGAGCTTCTGGTACTCGGGGTGCGGCGTGGTGATCGCCGCGGTGAGGTCGCGCACGTAGTGCTCGAGACTGTTCACCGAGACGCCCAGAGTCGCCTGGCTCGCGTTGCGGTAGCCCAGGTCGCTCATCCGCAGCGAGGTGGCGTGCGGCGCGTACAGGGTCCCGGGCTCGAAGGGCTGCAGCCAGTCCACCCGCCGGCCGCCGAGGAACGAGGGGCACAGCGCCGGCGAGTTGCCGAACAGGTACAGCACGATCCAGCCGTGGCGGCGGTAGTTGCGCAGCAACGCGAAGTAGGCGTCCGAGCGGAAGTCCTGCCCCGCATCGTGGCTCTTGAGGAGATCGGCGAGCACGGGCCAGAACGGTTCGGGGAACGAGTAGTTGAAGTGCACCCCGGCAATGGCCTGCATCACGCGTCCGTAGCGCAGGCCGAGGCCGCGCCGGTACACCGTCTTCATGTGGCCCACGTTCGAGGAGCCGTATTGCGCGATCGGGATGCTTGCGTCGCCGTCGATGGCGCAGGGCATGCTCGTCGCCCACAGCAGTTCCTCGCCCATGTTCCGGTAGACGAACTGGTGCAGGTCGCAGAGGTACTGCGTGAGTTCCCAGGTCTCGGCGAAGGGCGGCGTGACGAGCTCGACGAGCGCCTCGGAGTAGTCGGTCGTCAGGTGCTCGTGGGTGAGCGGCGAGCCGAACGCGCTCGGGTGCGGCGTCTGCGCGATACGGCCGCGCGGCGTGACGCGCAGCGACTCCTTCTCCACGCCCTTCAGCCCGCCCTGCAGGGCGGCGCCGGTGCGGCCGTTCACGAGGCCGGCGAGGCGGCGTTCATAGGTTCGATCGACGGGCATCGGCATCCGACCCGGCTCCAGGGGGCGCGTAGGGTAGCAGGCGCGAGGCACGGGCGATGGCCGCCGTCGCGAGCGCCCCGTAAAGTAGCGGCGTGAACCTCCGCGCCCTGCCCGCCGCCCTCGGTCTCGCGTTCGCGCTCTCCCTCGCGGCCGGCACCGCGGCCGCCGACGACACGCTGCGGTGCGGCAGCCGGCTCGTCACCGTCGGCGACGGCAAGGACAAGGTGCGCGCCCTGTGCGGCGAGCCGACCAGCGTGACGTTCGCCGGCACGATCGGCCGTCGCGCCTACCCAAACTACGGGCCGAACTACGGGCCGTACGACTATTCCTACTTCGGGCCGGCGTGGGTGGAACTCCCCGTCGAGCTGTGGACCTACAACTTCGGCTCGAGCAAGTTGCTGCGCAAGATGCGCTTCGTGGGCGACGCGCTGGTCGAAATCCGCACCGAGGGCTATGGCTACTAGGTCGCCGGCGGCGCGCATCGCCGCGCTGGTCGCGGTGCTGCTGCTGCCGGCCGCGGCGGGCGCGGACAGCCTGCGCTGCGGCAGCCAGCTCATCACCGAGGGCGACACGATCGAGGAGGTGCTCGCCCGCTGCGGCGAGCCCGTCGAGCGCACGCGCACGTGGATCAGGCGCCAGCCGCGCTTCGAGTACGGCGGCCAGGAGGTGCCCTTTCCCGGCCAGGAAGACGTACCGGTGGACCTCTGGACCTTCGACTTCGGCGCCAGCAGGCTCATGTGCCGCATCCGCTTCGTGGCCGGCAAGGTGGATTCCATCGAGACGCTGGAGCGCGGCTCGAACCGCTGAACGCCGCAAGGGCGGGCCGCCGCTACTGCTGCGACTCGATCCAGCGGTCGATCTTGGTCTCGAGCACCGCCAGCGGCAGGGAGCCGCTGCCAACCACCTGCTCGTGGAAAGCGCGCACGTCGAAGCGCGGCCCGAGTGCCGCCTGTGCCCGCCGGCGCAGTTGCTGGATCCTGAGCTGGCCGACCTTGTAGGAGAGCGCCTGGCCCGGCCACGCGATGTAGCGCTCGACCTCCGCGACGATGTCGGCCTCGCCGAGCGCGGTGTTCGCGCGCAGGTAGTCGATGGCCTGCTCGCGCGTCCAGCCGCGCGAGTGCAGCCCGGTGTCCACCACCAGCCGCGCGGCGCGCCACGCCTCGGCCATGTGGGCGCCGAAGGCGCTGTAGGGATCGGCATAGAGGCCGAGGTCCGCGCCGAGGGACTCGGCGTACAGCGCCCAGCCCTCGCCGAACGCGTTGTCGTAGGCGAAGCGGCGGAAGCGCGGCAGGTCGGTGGCTTCCTGTGCGAGAGCGATCTGGTAATGGTGCCCGGGCACCGACTCGTGGAGGAACAGCGCCTCCATCGAGTACTTCGGGCGCGAGGGCAGCTCCCAGGTGTTCACATAGAACACGCCCGGGCGCCGGCCATCGGCGCTGCCGGGCTGGTAGGCCGCCGCGGCCTCCGACGGCGCCTGGAACGCCTCGAACGGACGGATCTGGAAGCCCGCGCGCGGCACGCGCGCGAACAGCAGCGGCATTCCCGCCTCCACCCGGCGCCGGATCGCCTGGTAGCCGGCCAGCAGTTCGGCGGGATCGGTGTAGTGCTGCAGCGGATCGGCGCGCAGCGCGTCGAGGAAGGACCTGAGGTCGCCCTTGTGCCCGACCTGGCGCGCGATGCGCTCCATCTGGGTCCGCAGCCTGGCTACTTCCGCGAGGCCCAGCTGGTGGATTTCCTCGGGCGTGAGCGCGGTCGTCGTGTGATAGCGCACGAGGTAGGCATACCACTCTGCGCCGTTGGGCAGCTCGAACCAGCCCACGGCGTCGCGGGCGCGGGCGAGGTAGTCATTCTGCAGGTACTCGCGCAACCGGCGATAGGCGGGCAGCACGCTGCCGGCGAGCTTTGTCTCGTAGGCCTTCGTGAGGCGCTCGCGATCGGCGGCCGACACGCCCGCCGGGAACGCCGCAACCGGCTGCCACAGCACGCTCTGCCGCGGATCGGCCACGTCGAGGGCGTCGAGCTGCGCGATGACGCGCTCGACGACGACGCGCGGCAGCAGGTAGCCCTTGTCCGCCCCCGCGCGCAGGTTGGCGATCGACTGGTCCGCCCAGGCGACGAAGCCGTCCATGCGCCCGAGGAAGTTGTCGTAGTCCTGCACGGTGCCGAACGGGTGGATGCCGCGGCCCGAACCCAGCAGCGCGAACTGCAGGTGCAGACCGCCGAACTGGCTCACGGGCAGCAGCTCGCTCTGGTAGCGGAAGCCCTCGATGGCGAGGGTGCGCCCATAGCGGAACGACTCGTACGTGAGCAGGTCCTCGCCGGCGAGCTTCGCGGGCTCGATGCCGGAGAGCGCCTGCAGCGCCTCCTGCTCGATCGCGAGCCAGTCGGCCATCCACGCCTGGCTCAGGTAGTCGCCGAAGCGGTCGTCGAAGCGGCGATCGCCCTGCGCGGTCGCGGTCAGCGGATTGAGCTCGAGGTACTGGTCGTAGTAGCGCTCGGTGATGTCGCGCAGCCGCTGCCCTTCACGCGCAGACCGCGCCGCCTGGCGCGCGGCCTGCCCGGCGACGGTCGCCTCCGCCCCGGGCACCGGCGCGCGGTCGCAGGCCGCGAGCGCGCAGAGCGCGAACACCATGGACAGGCGCGCGAAACGCACGACGGGCAGCTCAGTGCGACCGGGCGGCGATCCAGCGGTCGATCTTCGCGGCGAGCACGTCCATCGGCACGGCGCCGTCGCCGAGTACCTCGCGGTGGAAGTCGCGCACGTCGAACTTCGGACCGAGCGCCGCCTCGGCCTTGCGCCGCAGCTCCTGGATGCGCAGGTCGCCGACCTTGTAGCCGAGCGCCTGCCCCGGCCACACGATGTAGCGCTCCACCTCGGAAACCACGTCGGTCTCGGCCATCGTGGAGTTCTCGAGCATGTAGCGGATCGCCTGTTCGCGGCTCCAGCCCTTCGCATGCAACCCGGTGTCCACCACGAGGCGCATCGCGCGGAGCTGCTCGTCGTTCAGCCGTCCGAACCACTGATAGGGATCGGTGAACATCCCGAGTTCCTTGCCGAGATACTCGGCGTACAGCGCCCAGCCCTCGACGTAGGCCGTGTAGTCGCCGCCGAAGCGGCGGAACTTCGGCAGGTCCTCGAGCTCCTGCTGGATGCTCACCTGGAAGTGGTGACCCGGCGAGGCCTCGTGCAGCGACAGCGTCTCCATGCCGAAGGTCGGCTGCGCCTTCAGGTTGTAGGTATTGACGTAGAAGATGCCGGGACGCGAGCCATCCGCCGACGACGCCTGGTAGGAGGCGCCCGCCGCCGACTGCGCGCGGAACGGTTCCACCTCGCGCACCTCGTAGTCGGCCCTGGGGAACACGGAGAACAGCTTCGGCAGCGCAGCGTCGATGCGGACCTTGAGGTCGCGGTAGCCGGCGAGCAGATCCTCGCCCTTCGTGAAATAGAACTGCGAGTCGGTCTCGAGGTAGGTGAAGAATGCCTCGCGGTCGCCCTTGAAGCCGACGCGCTGCTTCACGCCGTCCATCTCGCCCAGGATGCGCGAGACCTCGCCGAGTCCGAGCTGGTGGATCTCCTCGGGCGTCATCGAGGTCGTCGTGTGCTCCTGCGCGTAGAACGCATACCACGCCTCACCGTCCGGCAGCGCGGTCCACGCGACGCTGGTGCGGGCCTTGGGCAGGTACTCGTCGCGGATGAAGTCGCGCAGGCGGCGATACGCGGGCACGACCTGATCTCGGATCTTCGCGGCGTAGGCCGCGGTGAGACGCTCGCGCTCCGCGGCCGGGATGCCGTCGGGGAAGGCGCGCACCGGCGCGAAGTAGTCGCTGTCCTCGGGCCGCGCCACGATCATCGCGTCGAGCTGCGGCAGCACCTTCGCCATCACCGGCCGCGGCTGCGTGACGCCGCGCGCGATGCCCTCGCGCATGTTCACGATGGCCTGGTCCATCCACACGACCATGCCGTCGAGGCGCTTCAGCCAGTTCTCGTAGTCCTGCACCGTGGCGAAGGGCTGCGCGTTCGTGCCCGAACCCAGCACGGGCATGAAGCTGACCAGGCCGCCGATCTGGCTGATGGGCAGCAGGTAGTCCGGGTAGCGCTCGGCGGCCTGGCTGCGCTGTCGTTCGCGCAGGAAGATCTCGTAGGAGATGCGGTCGGCCGGCGACAGCGCCTGCGGATCGATGGCCCGCACCTCGGCGAGGTAGCGGTCGTTGATCGCCTTCGACTCGGCGCGATACTCCGGGCCGATCGAGTTCGGCAGCCGATCGTCGTAGCGGTGGTCACCGATGTAGGTGGCGAGCACCGGGTTCATGCGCAGCGAGTCCTCGAACCAGCGCTCGAAGATCGCGTTCAGCTCGCGGCCGGCCTCGCCGGCGCGGGCGGCACCGGCCGGCGACGCGACGGGCGGGGCCGCCGACGCCGGCGCGGCGGGTGACGGCGGCTGCGAGGCGCAGGCGGCGAGGCCCGCGCAGACGGCGAGAACGGCGGTTCGGCGAAGGTTCATGGCGGTGTCCGCGGCGGGCAAGGCGGCGGATTATAGCGGTGCTCCTGATATCCTAGGCTCTTCCCGCCGACGATCCCCGCCGTGGTACGCAGACCCGCCATGCGCAGCCTGCAATTGAGAGCCGCCGACGGCCGGCAACTCTCCGGCTGCCTCGTGCGACCCGAGGGCACGCCGCGCGGCGCGGTGGTGGTCGTGCAGGAGATCTTCGGCGTGAATTCCCACATCCGGTGCGCCCGGGCGCACCGGGCCTGACGAACAGGAATCGAAACCATGACGCTGTCCCTCCAGGATCCGAGCCTCCTCCGCCAGCAGTGCTACGTGGACGGCGCGTGGATCGCCGCCGACGGCGGCGGCACGGTGGCCGTCACGAACCCCGCGACTGGCGAAGTGATCGGAACGGTGCCGAACCTCGGCGCGGCGGAGACGCGCCGCGCCATCGAGGCTGCGGCCGCCGCGTTTCCCGAGTGGGCGGCGCGCACCGCGAAGGAGCGCTCGACGATCCTGCGTCGCTGGCACGACCTGATGCTGGCGAACGTCGAGGACCTCGCGGTGCTGATGACCGCCGAGCAGGGCAAGCCGCTCGCCGAGGCGAAGGCCGAGGTGGCCTACGCGGCCGCGTTCATCGAGTGGTTCGCCGAGGAAGGCAGGCGCGTCTACGGCGACGTGATCCCCGGCCATCAGCGCGACAAGCGCCTGATCGTGCTGCGCCAGCCGATCGGCGTGGTGGCGGCGATCACGCCCTGGAACTTCCCGGCGGCGATGATCACGCGCAAGGCCGGGCCGGCACTCGCCGCCGGCTGCACCTTCGTCTGCAAGCCCGCGATGCAGACGCCCTACTCCGCGCTGGCGATGGCCGAACTCGCCCACCGCGCCGGCATCCCCAGGGGAGCGTTCAGCGTCGTCACCGGCGCCGCCGCCGTGCTCGGCGGCGAGATGACCTCCAACCCGATCGTGCGCAAGCTCACCTTCACCGGCTCGACCGAGATCGGCAAGAAGCTCATGCAGCAGTGCGCGACCACGCTCAAGAAGGTCTCCCTCGAGCTCGGCGGCAACGCGCCGTTCATCGTATTCGACGACGCCGACCTCGACGCGGCCGTGCAGGGCGCGATCGCCTCGAAGTACCGCAACACCGGGCAGACCTGCGTCTGCGCCAACCGGCTGCTGGTGCAGGAAGGCGTGTACGACGCGTTCGTCGCGAAGCTCGTGGACGCGGTGCGCAAGCTGCGCGTCGGCGACGGCCTGAAGGGCGCCACCGACCAGGGCCCGCTGATCGACGCCAAGGCCGTCGCGAAGGTCGAGGAGCACATCGCCGACGCGCTCGCCAAGGGCGGCACCATCGCGCTGGGCGGCAAGCGCCACGCACTCGGCGGCACGTTCTTCGAGCCGACCATCGTCACCCACGTGAAGCCCGGCATGCTGGTGGCGCGCGAGGAGACCTTCGGGCCGATCGCACCGATCTTCAGCTTCCGCGACGAGCAGGAGGCGATCCGCATGGCAAACGACACCGAGTTCGGCCTCGCCTCCTATTTCTATACCCGCGACCTCGCGCGCGCGTGGCGGGTGGCGGAGGGCCTGGAGTACGGCATCGTCGGCCTGAACACCGGGCTGATCTCGACTGAGGTCGCGCCCTTCGGCGGCGTCAAGGAATCGGGCATCGGCCGCGAAGGCTCCAGGTACGGCATCCTCGACTACACCGAGATCAAGTACCTCTGCATCGGCGGCATCGACGGTTGACGTCCCGAGCGCGCGACCGCCCGCTGATCATCCTGCTGGCGGCGGTTGCGGCGCTGGGGCCCGTCGCGACCAACCTCTACCTGCCTGCGCTGCCGCTGGTCCGCGAGCACTTCGGCGCGAGCGTGGCCGAGGTACAGACGACTTTCTCGGTGTCGCTGGTGATGTTCGCGTTCGGCATCCTCGCGTGGGGCCCGATCTCGGACCGCTACGGCCGTCGCGTCGCGGTGATCGGCGGGCTCGCGATCATGGTCGCGGGCGCAATCGTGTCGCTGCTGTCGCAGAGCCTGGGCTGGCTGATCGCCGGGCGGGCGCTGCAGGCCTTCGGCACGGCGACCGGCATCGTCACGGCGCGCGCGATCGTGTCCGATCTCTATCCCGTCGAGCGCATGGCCAAGGTGCTCGCCTCGCTCACGATGGTCGCGGTGCTGGGCAATGCGCTGGCGCCGGTGCTGGGCGGCCTGATCACGGCCGCCTTCGGCTGGCGCGCGATCTTCGCGGTGCTGGTGGTCGCTGCCGTGGCCGTGGGCGTCGCGGCGTGGACGCGCCTGCCAGAGACGCGGCCCCCGGGCGCGCACCCGCCGCGCGCCCGCGAGATGGCGGCGACGGCGTGGTCGCTGGTGCGCATGCCGATGTTCACCGGCTGCGTGCTGCAGAGCGCGGTGGTCTACGCGACCTTCCTGGTGTTCATCTCGCTCGCGCCCTACGTGATGGTGTCGGCTCTCGGGCGATCGCCCACGGAGTTCGGCTTCTACTACCTGTTCATCGCGGCCGGCTACTTCTTCGGCAACTGGTCCGTGGGGAGGTTCATGGCGCGGCACGACCTGCACTGGATGGTGGTCGTGGGCGTGCTGCTGTCGGCGGCCAGCGCGATCGCGGCGCTCGCCTTCGTCGCGCTCGGGCTCACGCACCCGCTGTGGATCTTCGTCCCCATCGGCGTGCTGTCCTACGGGCAGGGACTCGCGCTGCCCAACGTGACGGCGACCGCGGTGAGCCTCGCGCCCCAGCACGCCGGCGTCGCCTCGAGCACGATCGGCTTCCTGCAGCAGATCATCGGCGCGGCCGCGGTGCAGTGGATGGGGTACTTCCCGACCGACACGGCGCTGCCGGTGCTGCTGTTCTGCGCCGCAGTCTGCCTGCTCGGCGTGGGGATGCTCTACGTGTTCCCGCGCGTCCGGGCGGGAAAGTAGCGGAATCCGCCCTGCATTCCCGGTACCCTGCGCAACCAACCATGACCGGCTACCTCGGCACACCGGACTACGTCCACGGCGCACCCGCGCGGGTCGGCGTCCTGCTCGCCAATCTCGGCACCCCGGACGAACCGACCACGGCCGCGGTGCGCCGCTACCTCGCCGAGTTCCTGTGGGACCCGCGCGTCATCGAGACGCCGCGGGCACTGTGGTGGCTGATCCTGCACGGCATCATCCTGCGCGTCCGCCCCAGGCGCAGTGCGCACGCGTACCAGAAGGTCTGGACGGCGGCCGGGTCGCCGCTGCTGGTCGAGTCGCGCGCGCTCGCGGAGTCGCTGGCCGCGCGCCTGCACGGCCGCCTCGGCGACCGCGTGCGCGTCGAACTGGCCATGACCTACGGCAACCCCTCGATCCCCGCCGCGCTCGAGCGCCTGCGCCAGGCCAACGTACAGCGCCTGCTGGTGCTGCCCATGTACCCGCAGTACTCGGCCACGACCACGGCGGCGATCTTCGAGCGCGTGACCGGCGAGCTGTCGCGCTGGCGCTGGCTGCCCGAGCTGCGCATGGTCAACCAGTACTGGGAGGAGGACGCCTACGCCGCGGCCGTTGCCGACTCCGTCACGGCACACTGGCGCGAGCACGGGCGCAAACATCTGCTGTTCTCCTTCCACTCGATCCCGAGGCGCTACTTCATGGCGGGCGATCCCTACCACTGCTTCTGCCGCGGCACGGCGCGCCTCGTCGCCGCACGGCTCGGGCTCGCCGAGGGCGAGTGGTCGGTGGGATTCCAGTCGCGCTTCGGCCGCGAGGAGTGGCTCAAGCCGTACGTGGACCTGCTGCTGCGGGACTATGCGCAGGCCGGGCCGAAGCGGGTGACGGTCGTCTGCCCGGGCTTCGCAACGGACTGCCTCGAGACGCTGGAGGAAATCTCCATGCAGAACCGCGAGGCGTTCCTGGCGCACGGCGGCGAGGCCTTCGACTACGCGCCCTGCCTGAACTCCTCGGCACCGCACGTGTCGCTCTACGAGCAGCTCGTGCTGAAGCACGCGCAGGGCTGGCCCGAGCTCGCGGGACCCGACGACGCGACGCTGCGTGCCGCGTCGCGCGACCGCGCACTCGCGCTGGGCGCGCCGGCCTGACGGGTCGCGTGCTCGGGCGCTTCCTCGAGGTCAGCGTCGCCGCACCGGACGTGCCGGCCTCGCTCGCGTTCTACGAATCGCTTGGCTTCGTCCAGGCGCTGACGGGCGATGCCCGCAGCCACGCTTATGCCGTGGTCACCGACGGCCGGCTGCGCCTCGGGCTGCATGGCGCCGGAATCGACGCGACCACGCTCACCTGGGTGCACGCGGACCTCGCCGCCCACGCGCCGCGGCTCCGTGCCCTGGGCATCGAGTTCGAGTCGGCGCGCCTCGGCGCGGAGGAACTGCACGAGCTCGCCTTCCTCGATCCTGCCGGGCAGCGCGTCGCGCTCGTGGAGGCGCGCACGTTCTCGCCGCCGCCGGCCGCCCGGCCTTCGCGACTCGGCTACTTCGAGGAGTACGGCATTCCCACCAGCGACCTCGAAGCCGCCTCCCGTTACTGGGAGGCGCTCGGCCTCGTCGCCTTCGACCCGGTGCGCGAGCCGTTCCCGAAGGCGGTGGCCGCGGGCCGCGACCTGAACGTCGGGCTCTACGACCTCGAGCTGCGCGCGCCGGTGCTCGCGTTCTCCGACCCCGCCATGCCCGAGCGCGTCGCCGAGCTGCGCCAGGGTGGCCACCGCTTCGTCGCTCGACTGCCGCGCGGGCTCGATCCACGCGAGTACGCGCTGCTCGAAGCGCCCGAGGGCACCTGGCTGCTGCTCGGCCGGAGCGACGAATAGCCGCGCTCAGCGCGCGCCTGAGCGGGCCTCGACTGCATGGACCACGAAGGCGACGTCCACCTCGTCTGCGACCTGGATGGCTCCGCCCGCCACCGAAAATGGCGTGATCCCGAAGTCGGTCTGTCGCAGGCGGAACGAGCCGCTCGCCGCGAGTTCGCCGGCGCCGCGCGTGAGCGTGAGGGGCACCTCGAGCCGCCGCGTGCGGTCGCGCAGCGTCACGTCGGCCAGGGCGACCGGCGCGTCCCAGCTGCCCCCGAACGATGCGGCCTGCACGCGGATCTCCGGGTAGCGCCCGGCATCGAGCACCTCGGGCCGCAGCAGGTTGCCGCGCGTGCCCTCGCGCGCCTCCTGCGGCACCTCCTTCTCGAATCCGGGCCCGGCGGCGCGACGCGCCTCGGGGTCGTCCACGACGAGCGACGCCACCGGCAGGCGCAGCTCGAAGCCCGATGAGGCCAGCGCACCGGTCGTCCACGCGCGTCCGCCGAGCGTCGCGGAGGTGATCACGTGGTCGTGGCCCAGCCGCGCCAGCGGTCCGGCCCGGTAGACGCGCAGGCTGACGGTGCTGCGCGCCGGGTCGATCTCGAACGTGCGCGCACCGCGCGGCACCTGGAGCGTCGCCGCGGGCGCCGCCTCCGGCGGGGCCGAGGGATCGATCCTGCGCGGCGCGCAGGCAGCCAGCACGGCGGCGGCGAGGACCAGCAGCGCCGCCGCCACGCCGCCGCGCGCCTGAGCGAATCTCCGGTGCGTTAACATCACGGCGTCACCCTGCGAATGAGGACGCATCCGATCATGCAATGGCGCAACAGCGCGCACGGCTACGGGGCCGTCGCGAAACTCCTGCACTGGAGCATCGTGCTCCTGATCATCGCACAGTACGTGATCATCGAGGCCGCCGAGGAACTGCCCGACGGCGTCGAGAAGTTCGCGATCATCACGCGCCACAAGTCGCTCGGCATGCTGGTGCTGGGCCTCGCGCTGGTCCGCATCGCGTGGAGGTTCTCCAACGGCCGCCGACCGGCGCCGGTATCGATGCCGCGGGCGCAGCGCATCGCGGCGGCCGCCGGCCACGGGCTGCTCTACGTGCTGATCCTCGCACAGCCCATCAGCGGCTGGCTCATGTCCTCCGCGGCGAACTACCCGGTGACGTTCTTCGGGCTGTTCCAGTTTCCGGCGCTGGTCGGCGCGGACCACGGCGCGCACGAGTTCTACGAGGAACTGCACGAGGCGCTGTTCGTGGCACTCGCCATCATCGCGGGGATCCACGCGCTCGCGGCCCTCTACCACCACTTCCTGCTGAAGGACGACACGCTGCGGCGCATGCTGCCGTTCGTGCGCCCGCGACGGTCGTGAGGCGGACGCCGGGCGTCCTGCCGATCGTCGCCGCCTTCGCGGCCCTGCTGCCTGACGCGGCCGTCGCGCAGGCAGCGATCGCCTGGACCGTCGACCCGGCCCGCAGCCGGCTCGAGTTCAGCGGCACGTTGGCGGGCGGCACGTTCGACGGGCGCTTCGCCCGCTTCACGCCCACGATCGCCTTCGATCCCGGCGGTCTCCCGGGCAGCCGCTTCGAGGTCGAGATCGACACCACCTCGGCCGATACGCAGGAGGCCGAGCGCGACGGCATGCTGAAAGGCCCCGACTTCTTTGCCGTCGAGCGCTGGCCGGTCGCGCGCTTCGAGGCGACGCGCTTCGTGCAGACGGAGCCGGGGCGCTTCGAGGCACGTGGGCGACTCACGCTGCGCGACGTGACGCGCGAGGTCACGCTGCCGTTCCGCTTCCTAGCCGCCGCCGACGGACGCACTGCGACGCTCGCGGGCGGCACCCGCATCCGCCGGCTCGAGTTCGGCGTGGGCCAGGGCGACTGGCGCGACACCAAGTGGCTCGACGACGAGGTCGAGGTCCGCTTCGAACTGGCTCTGTCACGCCGCTAGCGTGCGCGGCGAAGATCGTGGGCGCAGCACGTGTACCAGCTGCGCCATCGCGAAGCCGTCACCGGAACCGGGCGGCCTTCTCCGATTTGCGGTCGAGCGAACTCACCACCCAGATCGCGAGCGCCGAGAGCAGCACGCCCGGCACCATCTCGTAGAGCTCGAAGATCCCGCCGCTGCCCTGCTTCCAGAGGATCACGGTGAGCCCGCCGGCCAGCATGCCGGCCAGCGCGCCGTTGCGCGTCATGCGCGGCCAGTAGAGCGACAGCACGATCGCCGGGCCGAACGCGGCGCCGAAGCCTGCCCACGCCCACGCCACGAGGTCGAGCACCTTGTTCTCGGGGTTGAGCGCGAGCAGGTAGGCGAGCAGCGCGATGCCGAGCACCGCGCCGCGGCCGACCCACAGCAGCTCCACGCGGCCCGGGTCGCGCCGGAACAGCCCCTTGTAGAAGTCCTGCGCGAAGGCCGACGAGGCCACCAGCAGCTGCGCCGAGGCCGTGCTCATGATCGCCGCCAGGATGCCCGACAGGCAGATGCCCGCGAGCACGGGATGCAGGTAGGCCGTGGACATCTGGATGAACACCTTCTCGGTGTCGGGACCCGTGAGCGGCGGCGCGAGGATCGCCGCGCCCGCGAGTCCCACGACCACCGCCGCGAGCAGCACGACGATCACCCAGCCCATCGCCACGCGACGCGCGACCGGCATCTCGTCGGCTGAGCGGATCGCCATGAAGCGCGCGAGGATGTGCGGCTGGCCCGGGTAGCCCAAGCCCCACGCCAGCAGCGAGGCAATGCCGATCGCGCCCAGCGCCTGCCCGCCACTGCCGGCGAACGGATCGAGCAGCGCCGGATCGCGCGCCTCGAGCGTCGCGAGCATGTCGCCGAAGCCGCCGGCGAGCCCGACGCCCACCGCGCCCACCAGGATCAGCGCGAAGAACATCAGCGTGCCCTGCAGCACGTCCGACCAGCTCACCGCGAGGAAGCCACCGAAGAACGTGTAGGCGAGCATCACGATGCTGCCCCAGAACATCGCGTCGTGGTAATGCATGCCGAACAGCGACTCGAACAGCCGCCCCGTGGCGACGAAACCCGAGCTCGCGTAGAAAGTGAAGAACACGAGGATGAACGCCGCGGTGATCGTGCGCAGGACTCGCGAGCGGTCTTCGAAGCGGCGCTCGAAGTAGTCCGGCATGGTGAGCGAGTCGCCGAGCTGCTCGGTGCGCACGCGCAGCGGCGCGGCCACGAACTTCCAGTTGAGATACGTGCCGACGATCAGGCCCGCGACCAGCCACACCGCGTCGAAGCCCGTGAGATAGGCGAGGCCGGGCAGGCCCATCAGCAGCCAGCCGCTCATGTCGGAGGCCTGCGCGCTGAAGGCGGTCACCCAGCCACCGAGGGAGCGGCCGCCGAGGATGTAGTCGGACAGGTTGGACGTGCGGCGGTAGGCGACGAAGCCGAGCACGAGGCAGATCGCCATGTAGACGACGATGGTGCCGATCAGCACAGGCGTATTGGTCATGCGCGCGCGGTGCCGGCCGGGTTGGCGGGCACCCTCCCCCGAATCAGTGAGATGCGCGCAGCATCTCGCGAGTGGGTGACGAGATGCAAAGACATATTCACGGAACCGTCACATTGGTCGCGACCGGCGCGGGCAAGCTGCCTGCGTCGGAGCCGTCTTACCCCCAGCCGGCCCGGCCGACCGCAGCGAGGCAGCATCAGCCGTACCACGGCAGCAGGGACGGATGCGCTAAGCCCTCCAAGCGGTTTCCAAACGTCGGGGCAGGGTCGGCACACCGGCCCTGTCCCGGCGGTTCTTTTTTTGTCCGACTGGCGACCTGCTTGTGCAACCCGCGGCGTGATGCCTGCATCCAATCCGCGCCCACCCGCCAACCACGGATCGGACCCCCGATGAACAAGCTCGCCCCCCGCCTCGCCGCCCTGCTCGCGCTGTGGTTCGTGCCGCTCACGGCGCCCGCAGCGGACCTCGACTGTCGATTCACCGTCAGGCATCGCGCGAACGTGGATGCCGCGGGCGCCGCCCGCGTCGAGATCATGGCCCGCGCCGGCGACCTCACGGTGCGGCCGTCCGCCGGCGGCCCGCTCGTCGCCGAAGGCCGGGCCTGCGCCTCGAGCCAGGAACTGCTCGACCAGATCCAGCTGCGCACCCAGCGCGAGGGCGACGTCCTGCGCGTTTACGCGCAGATGCCGGGTGAGATGCAGGGCATCGGCCTGTACTACGCGTCGCTCGATCTCGTCGTGTCGGTTCCGGGCGACCTGCCGGTGGACGTGACGGACACGAGCGGCGACGTCACGCTCGACCGGGTGCGGGTCACCCGGCTCCGCGACAGCTCCGGCGATGTCGTGGCGCGCGCCGTCCGCGGCGACCTCGAGATCGAGGACAGCTCGGGCGACCTGCGCATCGAGGACGCGACGGGCGAACTCACCATCGGCGACAGCTCGGGCGACATCGTGGTGCGCGGTGCCGCCGGCGTGCGCGTCGTCGTGGACGGTTCCGGCGACATCGACCTCGAGCGCGTCTCGGGCAGCGTGCGCATCGATCGTGACTCCTCCGGCGACATCCGCATTGCAGGCGTCGGCGGCGACGTCGAGGTGCTCGCAGACGGCAGCGGCAAGATCCGCGTGAGCGACGCCGGGGGCACGGTGCGCGTGCCCTGAGGCGCGCGCCCTGCTCGCTGGCTGTCAGCCGAGCTCGGCGAGCAGCCGCTCGATCATCCCCTCGGCCTGGGCGCGGTAGCCGCCGCCGAACAGGTTGAGGTGGTTGAGCACGTGGTAGAGGTTGTAGAGCGTCACCCGTTGCGCCGCGCCGGGATCGAGCGGCCACGCGGCCTCGTAGGCCGCGTAGAAGGCCCGGCCGAATCCGCCGAACAGTCGCGTCATGGCGAGATCCGCCTCGCGGTCGCCGAAGTACACGGCCGGATCGAAGATCACGGGCTCGCCGGTGGAGTCCGCGGCCCAGTTGCCGCCCCACAGGTCGCCGTGCAGCAGCGAGGGCCGGGGACGATGGTCCTCGAAGAACTCCCCGAGACGCTCGCACAGGCGATGCCCGCGCTCGTCGAGCCGGCCGCCGTGGCCGTGGCGCGCGGCGAGGTCGAGCTGGAAGCCGAGCCTGTGCGCGGCGAGGAACCGCACCCAGTCGTCCGACCAGTCGTTGTGCTGCGCGGTGGCACCGATGGTGTTGTCACGGTGCCAGCCAAAGCGCGGCGCGGTCACGCGGTGCAGGCGCGCCAGTCGCTCCCCGAGCGCCGACTCGGTGTGCGACGAGGCGCCGCCGAACTCGATCCACTCCAGTGCGAGGAACGCCTGCCCGGCCGCGCTGCCGAGTCCCATGACGCGCGGCACCCGCAGCACCGATGCCGCAGCCAGTTGGTCGAGCCCCTCGGCCTCGGCCGAGAACATCTCGAGGCAGGACACCGGGCCGAGCTTCACGAACAGTGCGCCGCCCTCGGCGTTCCACCGCACGCACTGGCTGATGCTGCCGCCGCCGACGGGCCGCTCCGGCCGCGGCTCCACCCGCCGGCCGGTGCTGCCGGCGAGGGCAATCGCGAGGTCCGGCGGCGGAGGCTCCGGCGGGAAATCCCTCCTCAAGCCGGGAACCACTGCGCGTCGGGCGGCTCGTGCACCTCGTTCAGTTCGATCCAGAGGTTGTCCGGTCCCGGGAAGATCGCCACGTCGTGCCGGTGCCCGCCCGACGCAATGCGCGACGCGGGCTGGCAGGCCATCGACACGTCCATGAAGCGATAGGTTTGCATGTCGGGACTGCTGGCAATTTCCGGGCGACAGTCGGACGGTTTTCGATGATGCCCGAGGTCAGGTCGGCGCGACGAACCGTTGCAGCAGCAGCGTGAGCGCGAACAGCCCGAGGGCCGCGGCCGCCACCGCCGGCTGGCCGGCCGCGGCGATCACCAGCGCGTCCCAGAGGCAGATCCCCGCGAGCAGGTGACCGACTGCGCGCGGCACGTCGCCCGGCCGGCGTCGCCTGAGGAACGACAGCGCATAGAGTACCCAGGCCGTGAACAGCAGCCACAGCCCCGCCACGAAGCCGCCGGCGAGCGCGGCGCGGGCGCCCCACGCAACCGGCAGTGCGAGGAACAGCAGCGGCCACAGGTTCGCCACGCGCCCGAGGTGCTCCTGGCGCGCGACGTAGGTCAGGCCGACGAGGTAGCTGAGCAGCAGCAGCGCGCCGACGTAGACCGCCGCAGGCGGCGGCACCGCCACCACGCAGGCCGCAACGACGTAAACCAGGGCCCGGCACAGCCCCATCAGCACCGGGCTCGCGGGGTTGCCCTTGTGGAACAGGTCGTACGCCACGATCGCGACTGCCAGTGCTACACCGGCGGCCAGCGGCGGCCACCCGGTACCGCGCTCGAGACCGAACCCGAGCCAGGCAAGCAACGCGACGCCGGCCGCGAGCATGCCGAATCCCGCCGAGAACACCGTGCGCGCCGCAACCGCGCCGGAGGGGATCGGACGCTCGGGCCGATGCCGCGCGTCGAACTCGCGGTCGAAGGCGTCGTTCAGGTACATGCCCGCCACGTAGCTGAGCGACACGGCGAGCGCGGTCCAGTAGACGCGCGCGTCGTCGATCGCGCCTGCCGCCAGCACGACGCCGGCCATCGTGTTGGTCCACACCGTGGGCAGGTTCGAGACCCGGCCGAGCGCGAGGGCGACGGACCACTTCACGCCAGCTCACCTTTCAGCCACTCGAGCTCGCGCGCGATCGCCTGCTCGACCGGCACGCTGCGATGCTGCTCGGGCAGCACCGACCAGGTGTAGGTCTCGAGCTCGAGCTGTGGCGAACGGTTGCGCTGCCGATGCAGCGCCAGCGCCTCGCGGACGAAGGGCTGCGTCGAGGCAAAGCCGTCGAGTTCCTCGAGGAACACCGGCACGTGGAAGTGGATGCGCCACTCGCGGTCGCCGCCCCGCCAGCCGTCGGTGGCGAGCGCCGCACCGAGGTCCGCGTAGCGATGCAGTCCGTCCGGGCCCCGCTCGACGACCTGGTGCAGGTAGACGGCGTCCTCGAGCCGCCGCAGTGCCTCAGCCGTCGCAGCGCACATCCGCGGGATGCGCAGCCCCGCCGTGACCTGGATCTTCGCCACCGCGATCCCGGCGTCTTCGAGCGCATCGAGGCACTGCGCCGGGTCCTCGAACTCGACCGCCGCGTGGCAGAGGTCGAGGCAGACGCCGAGGTGCGCGTGCAGCGCCGCGCGGGCCGCGGTCGCGTCGAGGCCGGTGAGCGCGGCGAGTCGCGCGGCGGCCGCGGCAGAGTGCAGGTGCTCGCGGAAGTACGCGACGGTCTCGGCGACCGTCTCGAGCAGGCAGCAGGGCTCGGGTTCGAGCGCGAGCACGATCCGCCGGCCGGTGCGGCGCTCGACCTCCACGAGTCGCGCGGCGTGGCGCAGCAGCCGGTCGGCGATCCGCGCAGCGTCCGCCACATCCGTCACCGACGCGCGGAACGCGCCCGGCACGGTGCTCACGCTGCCGGCGCCGGCCTCCGGCGGCAGCCACCGGGCGAGCAGGTCGGCCAGCAGGTTCGAGTACTCGAGCCGCGCCTCGTCGCGCCAGTCGGGCAGGTAGACGCCTTCCTTGACCCGCGTGCCGTGGAACGGCCCGTATGGAAAGCCGTTGATCGTGAACACGTACAGCGACTCGCGCCGCAGGAAGTCGTCGAACTCCTCGAGCGCGCCGGGCCGCGCGAGCTCGCGCGCCGCGAGGCAGGACAGCCGCAGCCCGAGACCGAACGGCGCATCCGGGCAGACGCGCGCCTTCACCGCGGGCACGTGGCGGCCGAGGTTGGCGCGGATCTCGTCCCAGGACTCGCCCGGATGGATGTTCGTGCAGTACCCGAGGTGACTGCCGCCGAACTTCACGGTCCGGTTTCCCGGCGCCTCAGCCAGGCGAGGGCCCGCGCCACGCCGTCGCGGTCCATGACGTGCACGTCCTCGCCGCGGCCGATCTCGCGCAGCAGGCTCACCGACAGGTCGCCGCCGAGGTGCTGTCGGAACTCCTCGAGGCCGTCGAGGATCCGCAACTGCCCGGATTCGTCGCGCGTCTCCATCGCCGGGTGCCAGAGGTGGAACCCGAGCCGCTTGAGCACGCGGTAAACGCGCTCGTCCCCGCCCGCGGCGAGCAGGCCGGCCTGCACCGAATAGCGTGTGTCGAGCGCGATGCCGATCGCCACCGCCTCGCCGTGGCGCAGCTCGTGGCCGGTGAGGGACTCGAGCTTGTGGGCGGACCAGTGACCGTAGTCGAGCGGCCGGCCGTTGCCGCGCTCGAACGGATCGCCGCCCTGCCCGATCTGGCGCATGTGCAGCTCCGCGCAGCGGCGGATCATGCGCGCGGTCGCGACGGGCTCGCTGTCGTGGAGGTCGCCGGCGCTGGCCTCCAGCCACTCGAAGAACACGCGGTCGCGGATCAGCGCGACCTTCACCGCCTCCGCGATGCCGGAGATGCGGTCGCGCGGATGCAGCGTGCGCAGGAACGAGGCGTCGTTGATCACGGCCTGCGGCGGCGCGAACGTGCCCAGGAAGTTCTTCTTGCCGAAGGCGTTGACGCCGTTCTTCACGCCCACGCCCGAGTCGTTCTGCGACAGCACCGTGGTCGGCACGCGCGCGTGGCGCACGCCGCGGTGCGCGGTCGCCGCGACGAAGCCCACGAGGTCGAGCACCGCGCCGCCGCCGATGCCGATCACCCAGGAATGCCGGTCGATGGCGAGCTCGTCGAGGCGCCGCAGCAGGCGGCTGACCAGGTCCGGATCGTTCTTGCAGGGCTCGCCGCCGGGCACGGTCTCCGGAGGTGCCGCGAGCTCGAGGGCGTCGCCACGCAGCTGCGCGTAGGCGGCGATCTGGTGCGCGAGCGCCGGCCAGCAGGCCGCCACGTTCGCGTCGATGAACACGGCGAAGCGCTGGCGGCGGCCGGGCTCGGCGCGGCACAGCGCCTCGGCGAACACCGGATTGTCGGGCGCGAAGGCGTCCGCCGTGAAGTACACCGGGTAGCGGCAGCGGACGACGAACTCCTGTTCGTACATTGCGCCCTGCGGCAGTTCGGCGATGCGTGCGGTCTCGATGCTCATGGCTCGTTCTCCGTGCGCTTCCCTGCGCGGTGGCCTGCGCGGTGGCCCAGGTGGCCTGTCGCGCTCACTCGATCAGCGCGTTCTCGACGCGCTCGGGAATCACCGGCAGCTCGTCCACCAGCGGCACCTGGCCGCGCAGCACCGAGTTGCCCTCGTACAGCTCGCGCTGGTCGAGCGGCTTCTGCTCGAGCCAGTCGGATTCGTTGAACCGTCCGCTCTGTCCGTACGCCGCGATGGCGTTGCCGTAGCAGATCGCCTCGACGTCGGCGCGCGGGATGCCGCGCTCGAGCATCAGGCGCGCGGTCTTCGGCACCGCGAGCGGGTCGGACTTGCCCCAGTCGGCGCTCGAGTCGATGAACACGCGCGTCGAGCCGTAGCGGCGCGCGATCTCGACCATGCGCTCGTTGCCCATCTTGGTCTGCGGGTAGAGCGTGAAGGCGGCCCAGAAACCGCGGTCGAGCACCTCGGCGACGGTCTCCTCGTTGTTGTGGTCGATGACCACCTGCGCGGGCTCGAGGCCCATCTCGAGCGCCACGTCCATGCTGCGCGCGGTGCCGCGCTTCTTGTCGCGGTGCGGCGTGTGGACCATCACCGGCAGGCCGCAGTCCTTCGCGAGCGCGAGCTGGGCGCGGTAGGCGCGGTCCTCCGCCTCGGTCTGGTCGTCGTAGCCGATCTCGCCCACGGCCACCACGCCGTCCTTCGCGAGGAACAGCGGCAGCACGTCGAGCACCTGCCCGGCGAGCGCCTCGTTGTTGGCCTCCTTGCTGTTGAGGCCGATGGTGCAGTAGTGGCGGATGCCGAACTGGGAGGCCCGGAAGCGCTCCCAGCCCACCAGGCTCGAGAGGTAGTCCACGAAGGTCCCCACGCTGGTGCGCGGCTGGCCGAGCCAGAACGCAGGCTCGATCACCGCGACGACGCCCGCGGCGGCCATGCGCTCGTAGTCGTCGGTGGTGCGGGCGCTCATGTGGATGTGGGGATCGATGAACTTCATGGTGTCTCCCTGCGTCAGCCGAACGCGTCGGCGAGCAATTCCCAGTGCAGCCGCCCGGCGCGGGCCGCGGCGGCGAGTTCCGGATGCGAATCGAGCAGCCGGCGTGCGTCGTGGTGCGTCGAGCCGGCGAGCGCGAGCGCGGCGGCCTGCCGCTCGTGCTCCGTGCCGCCGTCGAGCAGACGGCGGAAGTCGTCGAGCGCCGCGCCCGTGGCGTACGGTCCCACGCAGCGCCACAGCTCGGGGCTGATCACGCGCTTCGCGGCCCAGCGCTCGTGCGCGTAGTCGCACAGCATCTGCGCCAGCGCCGGGTTGGCGCGCGCGTCGAGCCCGACGATCCGGTCGAGCCGCGAGCCGACGAACAGCGCCTTCAGCACCATCTGGTTCCACGCGGTCTCGGCGAACTGCTCGGCCGGATACGGGTTGCGGTGCGCCACCGCCTCGAACACCAGCCGGATGCTGGAGCGCAGGCCCTCGGCCGCGCGCAGCGCGTGGCGCGGCGGATCCGGATACAGCGGCAGGCCGCGATAGAACGCCACGAGTTCGCCGATCTCCGCGGCATTGCAGAGCGTGTCGAGGCGGCGCGCGAAGGTCGCGTCGTCCGCGGTGCTCGCGAGCAGCAGTCGCACGCGGGCCGCGCCGTCGATCGTCCAGTCGCGCGGGTCCCAGCCCGGACGGCTCGCCGACGCGGCCTGCAGCTCGTCCGCGCCCGGGTTCAGCGGCTCGCGGCCGACGCGCCGCGACGCCTCGCCGATCGCGAAGAACAGCTCGCGATCGCCACTGGCGCCGCGGACGCGCGCGGTCGCGGATTCGAGCCACGCCGAGGCCTCGGGCGAGAGCCGCGCCGCCAGCCAGCCGTGCAGCAGTTCGGACGGGTTCACGCGGTCCTCCTGAGCGTCGCGCCGGCGGCCCCGAACACGTGCGCGAGCAGCAGTTCCTTGACGTCGGTGGCCGCGACCGGCCCGTCGCCGAGCAGTTCGGGCTCCGAGCTGATCAACAGCGGTCCGTCCTCGGCGCGGTCCGTGAGCCGCCCGTGCGAGCCGCGCACCAGCGTCGCATCCAGCGGGATCACGTCCATCAGGTAGCGCATGCCCAGCATCTTCTGCGCGAGGCGCAGCCCGATGCGCAGCTTCGCCATGCGCAGCGCCGGATCGAGGAACAGCTCGGCGGGGTCGTAGCCCGGCTTGCGGTGGATGTCCACGGTGCGCGCGTAGTCGGGCGCGCGGTCGTCGTCGAGGAAGTGGTAGTAGGTGAACCAGCTGTGCGCGTCGGAAATCGCCACGAGTTCGCCCGAGCGCGGGTGGTCGAGGCCCGCCTCGCGCTTGCCCTGCGCGTCGAGCACGCGCTCGACGCCGGGCAGCGAACGCAGCAGCGCCGCCACCTCGGGCACGAGCTCGGGGCGCGCCACGTAGACGTGCGCCACCTGGTGATCGGCGACGGCGAAGGCCTGCGAGGCGCCGGCGTCGAGCTGCTCGCGCCCGAGCTCCTCGCGCACGGCGAGCAGGCCGGCACCGCGCAGCGCGCGGTTGACGTGCACGGGCCGCGAGACCTCGGTGATGCCGTACTCCGAGAGCGCCACCACGGCGGCGCCGACGCGGCGGGCGGCGTGGATGAGTTCGCCGCACAGCTCGTCCACCGCCGCCACGTCCGCCGCCACCGCCGGGTGCGCGGGTCCGAGACGCTGCAGGTTGTAGTCGAGGTGCGGCAGGTAGACGAGCGTCAGCGTCGGGCGCTCGCGCTCGAACACGCGCAGCGCACTGCGCGCGATCCAGCGCGTGGACTCGATGTCGGCGGTCGGCCCCCAGAAGCGGAACAGCGGGAACGGCGCCGAGTTCGCTGCTGCAGCTCGTCGCGCAGGCCGGCGGGCTGCGTGTAGAGGTCGGGCAGCTTGCGGCCGTCGGCCGGGTACGTCGGCCGCGGCGTCACGGTGACGTCGGCGGTCGCGTACATGTTGTACCACCAGAAGAGCTTGGCGCAGGTGAAGGACGGATCGCGCCGCTTCGCCGCCTCCCAGACCTTCTCGCCGGACACGAGATGGTTCGACTGCCGCCACAGCCACACCTCGGCGAGGTCGCGGAAGTACCAGCCGTTGCCGACGATGCCGTGTTCGCGCGGCAGCAGGCCCGGTGAGGAACGTGGACTGCACGGTGGTCGTGACCGCCGGCAGCGACGGTCGTGAGCGGCCGCAGGCCGCCCGCGCCGGCGAGCGCGCGCAGGTTCGGCGCGTGCGCGAGCAGCGCGGGCGTCATCCCGACGACGTCGAGGACGAGGGTGCGCCTCATGGGCCGGCTCCCAGATGCCGCAGCCGGGCGCGCGGCGCCCGTCGGCCGCAGCTTGCCGCGCAGCTCGCGCACCGTCGCCGACCCGTCGCGAACATGCAGATGCGCAATTCCTCGAGCACGCCCTCGACGAGGCTCGTCACGGCCTCCTCGCCCGCGTGCGCCGCCAGCAGGAAGGGTCGCGCCATCGCGCCCACGTCGGCGCCGAGCGCCAGCGCCCTGGCGAGATCCAGTCCGCTGCGCAGGCCGCCCGAGGCGATCAGCGGAATCGCCGGCGCGGCGGCCCGCACGTTGAGGATGGACTCGCTGGTGGGGATGCCCCATTCGCCGAAGGTGAGCCCGAGTTCGCGGGCGCGTTCGGTGCGGGCGCAGTACGCCTCGACCTTGGCCCAGGACGTGCCGCCGGCGCCGGAGCAGTCGATGCCCGCGACGCCGCAGTCCACCAGTCGGCGCGCCGTCGCCTCGCTCATCCCGAAGCAGACCTCGCGGGCGTAGACCGGGATGCCGTCGGCCGCGAGTTCCCGACACACCACGGTGAGCCGCTGCGCCACGCCGCGGAAATCGCGGTCGCCGCCCTGCACGGCCTCCTGCACCGCGTTGAAATGCACGAACAGCGCGTCGGCGCCGATCATCGCCACCGCGCGCCGCGCCTGCTCCGCGCCGTAGCCGCGCGCGAGCTGGCCGGCGCCGAGGTTCGCGAACAGCGGCACGTTCGGCGCCACCTCGCGCACCCGGAAATACTCGGCGCGCTCGGGCGACTCGAGCGCGACGCGCTGGCTGCCCACGCCCATCGCGAGCCCGAAGCGCTCGGCGACGGCCGCCAGCCGGCGGTTGATGGACTGCCCGCGTGCCGTGCCGCCGGTCATCGGCGCGATCATCAGCGGCGCGCGCAGCGTGCGCCCGGCGATGCTGGCGGAC
Source organism: uncultured Gammaproteobacteria bacterium (assembly GCA_963707145.1). Taxonomy (GTDB): domain Bacteria; phylum Pseudomonadota; class Gammaproteobacteria; order Steroidobacterales; family Steroidobacteraceae; genus RPQJ01. Next base: position 733,148 of record CAVPOQ010000008.1, on the reverse strand, counting down.
AGATCGAGTCCGGCGAGCGACAGCTCGGGCAGCGCCTCGTTGACGAAGCCGTAGCGCTCGAGGCCGGTGGTCTGCAGGTACTCCACCGACTCGTCGAGGCAGGCGTCGATGTGACGCTGCTTGGACTCCGGATCCCGGACCGGGTCGTCCGTGCGAAGCTACGGCTCCCGCAGCGATGCCGCCGTTCCTACCACGCGACCGCCAGCGACGCGACGAGGTTGCGGCCCGGCTCGTTCACGCCCGAGCCGTGGATGCGGTAGGCCTCGTCCGTGAGGTTCTCGATGGCGAGCGACAGCGTGGATCGATCCGTGAGGCGCCAGGCGGAGCGCAGGTTGAGCACCGTCCATGCGGGCGTGCCGCCCGGCGGGATGCGCTGCGTGTCGGCCTTGTCGCGCGAGGAGAGCTTGTCCTGGGCATTGGCGTGCTCGACGAGTGCCTCGATCTCGAGGCGCGGCCCCGGCCAGCGCCAGCGCGCACCGAGCCGCCAGTTGGGCGGCTGCAGCACGTCGATCGGCTCCCGGACGGCCTGCCCCGAGGCGCTCGGGTAGGCATCGGCCTCGCCATCCAGCCACATGCCCTCGGCGAACAGCAGCAGCTGCGGCATCACGCGGTACGACACCTGGCCTTCGACGCCGTACATCCACGAGCTCGCCGCGTTGAGCTTGGTGACCTCGGCCGCCGTGCCCACGGTCCGGCCCGTCGGCGCGCGCACGATCACGTCGTCGCCATCCGTGCGGAACCATGCGGCCTGCATCGACCAGCGATCGACCTCGTACTTCGTCCCGAACTCCCAGCCGAGGAACGTCTCGGGCTCGAGGCCCGGGCTCGGCACCTCGAGCTCGCCCGACCGCGCCGTGTCGAGCCGCGTGAGGTCGGAGAGGTTCGGGGCCCGGAACGCCTGGGAGACCGCGGCATACAGCATCCAGGGGCCGTCGACGACGGGCATGTAGGAAACCCGTCCGCCTGCCGAGAAGTTGTCCCAGTCGTCCTCGACGGAGGAGACGGCGAACGTCACCGGGTCCTCGACCTTGCCGGCATCGACGGACGCCCAGGTGTAGCGGGCCGACAGGGTCGCCGTGACGTGTGCGCCGAGCGGCACCATGCCCTGCGCGTAGAGGCCGCCGAGGTCGTAGGTGGCGTCGTCCGCAACCGGGCCCTGCGCATGCACGCGCCGGACCGAGCCGTTGGCGTTGTACTCGACGTTGTAGCTGTTGACCTTGTCGCCGTACCAGTCGGCGCCATAGACGAGCTGCACCGCGCCCCATTTCTTGTCGAGCTGGAGTGCGAGGCCGGTCGTGTACACGTCGAAGCCCAGCTCGTCGGAGCGCAGGTTCGAGCGCACCCGGTGCTGGTCCTCGCTCTGCGACTGGTAGGAAACGCTGGCGCGCAGCGAGTCCGCAACGGCGCCCAGGCCGTCGTGGCGCAGTTGCAGGTAGCCGAGCTGACGCTGCTGGTCGAAAGCAAGCTTGCGGTCGGTGCCGACCGTGGTGCCCTCCCAGCTGATGCCGTAGATCGTGCGGTGCGTGCGCCAGGCGTCGTCCTGGTCCACGTACTGGTAGCCGGCGATCAGCGTGGTGTCGTCGGTGAGTTCGTACTCGCCCCGCACGTCCGCGGCTTGCTCGTCGTAGCCGGTCTTTTCCTGCAGGCCGACACCGCCGCCTGCCTCGAGGTCGCCATAGTCCTTGTAACTGTAGCCACCGCGGGCACGCAGGCCTGCGCCGTTCCAGCTGGCCTCGGCGCGCGCGGTGTTGGAGTTCTCGGCGCTGGCGTAGCGATACAGCGCCCGCGGAGTGAAGCCGTCCGGCAACGCGGCCAGGTCCGACAGCACGTTCACCACGCCACCGACGGCGTCGCTGCCATACAGCACCGAGGCGGGACCCCGCAGCAGCTCGACGCGCCCGAAGGAGAACGAGTCGACGGTGTTCCAGTACTGGTTCGGGCCCTCGCGAAAGGTCGAGTTGTTGAGCCGGATGCCTTCGATCAGCAGCACGTTGCGAAAGCCCGTGTAGCCGCGGATGAAGGGCGAACCCTGGCCATAGGAGGTCTTCTGCACCGCGACGCCGGGCAGCTCGCCGAGCACCTCGGTCAGCGTGCGGGACTGGTAGAGGGCCTGCACCGTTGCGGAGTCGACTGTCGAGACCAGCGCCGGCACGTCGAAGGACCGCATCGGCAGCCGGGTGGCCGTCACGACGATTTCCTCGAGCGCGGTGGCGTTGCCGTTGAGCGGGCCGGCGGTCTCGGCGCGACCAGCGCGCGGACGCCAGCAGCGCGCACGCGACGGCGGACGCCAGCAGCGCGTGCCGGTTGCCGTGTGAATCGAAGGCCATGCCGAAGGTCCCTCCCGCGAAACGCCCCGGGCGAGGTCCGCTGCGCAATGGCGGCGGATGCCTTAGGGCCATTGTGGATCCCGGTCACGTGCCAGCACGTGACCGGGTCCAGCCTTTTAACCGCTGCCGAGGGACGGGAGGGACCGCGCCCCGCGAGACCTCGGGGTCGGCAGATTCGGGGGGAACCGGCCTCGAGGCGGCGTCCGCGGCTGGACGCCCTTGCACCCGGAGTAAAGCAATCCGCGTGCCAGCTCGAGCCGGCTGGGCTATCAGGACGGAAAACGCTAGTTCTTTCAGCGGGTTGAACGCCGATGGCCGGGAGCCGTCCGGAGCCGCCCGGCCGGGCCACTGTCAGGATTTGCGACGATCAGGCGTCCGACAGCGGCTTTGGACGAGACATAAGCCTTTGTTTTTCAATCTGAATCACCTGGTGGCGGAAATCCGCCAGGGCGTGACCGGATTTCAGCCAGCGTCATCGTCGGGGTTGAGCCGCGCGCGGAAGGTACTGCGGTTCAAACCGAGCAACCGGGCCGCGGCGACCTGGTTGCCGCCGGTGGCCTCGAGCGCGGCCTCCACGAGGGAGCGCTCGAGCCGCTCCATGGCGAGTTCGTGCAGCGGCAGTGGCTCCGGCGCGCGTCCGGAGGCCTCCACGAGCCGGCGGCCGACCGAGGCCAGCACCTCCGCGAGCCGCTCGACCTCCGACCGGGCGGCAGCGGCGGCCCCGGAGTCCCCCTCGAAGCTCAGGTCGTGGACGGTCAGCACGGGGCCTCGCGCCGAGAGCACCGAGCGTTTCACGACGTGCTCCAGCTCGCGGACGTTGCCGGGCCAGGCGTACGTCTTGAGCCGCTCGACCACGGCCTGCTCCACGGAGCTGATCGAGGTGCCGGCCTCGCGATTCGCGCGCCGCACCAGTGCCTGGACGAGCTCCGGCATGTCCTCGAGCCGCTCGCGCAGCGGCGGAACGACGATCGCGACCGTGTTGATGCGGTGGTAGAGGTCCTCGCGGAACTCCCCTGCCGCGACCGCCGCGGCGAGGTCGCGGTTCGTGGCGCACACCAGCCGCGCACGGAACGGCACGGGCGCCACGCTGCCGACGCGCTCGAAGCTGCGCTCCTGCAGCACGCGCAGCAGCGTGCCCTGCAGGTGCAGCGGCAGCTCGGAGATCTCGTCGAGGAACAGCGTGCCGGCGCCGGCGGCCTCGAAGCGTCCGACGCGCGCGGACTTCGCATCCGTGAAGGCGCCGCGCTCGTGGCCGAACAGCTCCGACTCGATCAGCTGCTCGGGAATCGCCGCGCAGTTGAGCGCGACGAACGGCTCGCGCGAACGGGTACCCGACTCGTGGAGCGCGCGCGCGACGAGTTCCTTGCCGACGCCGCTCTCGCCCTGCACCAGCACCGCGAGGTCGTTGTCGGCGAGCCGCACGATCAGCTTGAACAGCCCCTGCATCGCCGCACTCTGGCCGACCAGCCGCGGGCGCGGGTCGGCGTCCTCGCCCACCGGCGTGGTCGCCGACGCCGGCGCAGGCGCGTGCAGCGCGCGGCGCAGCACCTGGCGGATCTGCGCGAGGTCGAGCGGCTTGCCGAGGTAGTCGAAGGCCTTGTTGCGCAGCGCCTCGGCCGCGGTCTCGAGCGTGCCGTAGGCCGTCATCACCACCACCGGCAGCTCGGGCGCGATGCGGCCGACCTCCTTCAGCACCTCGAGGCCGCCCATGCCCGGCATGCGGACGTCCACGAACGCGAGGTCGGGCGACTGCTCGCGCACCAGCAGCAGCGCCTCCTCACCGGTGGAAGCCACGAGCGCGGTGTGGCCCTCGGCTTCCAGCAGCAGGCGGAACGCGTCGCAGATGGAACGCTCGTCGTCGGCGACGAGGATGCGGGCCATGGCTCAGGGATTCCCGTGGGGCGGCTCGATCGCGGCCTGCAACGGTATCGCGAGCACGAAGCGCGCGCCACCGAGCTCCGTACTGCGCTCGATGCGCAGCTCGCCGCCGTGCGCGGTCGCGACGTCGCGGCAGACCACGAGGCCGAGCCCGAGGCCGAAGGGCTTGGTGCTCAGCGAATCGGTCCGCAGCTTCGCGCGCAAGTCGTCGCTCACGCCGGGGCCCGAGTCCTCCACCGCGAGCAGCGCGCGATCCGGGGCCGACTCGACCTGCGTGCGCACGCACAGCCGCCCGCCGCGCGGCATCGCGTCGGCGGCGTTCACGAGCAGGTTGAGCAGCGCCTGGCGCAGCCGGGTGCGGTCCGCCGTGAGCGGCGGCGACGCCTCGTCCGTGCGCTCGATGGCGATGCCGCGGTGCTCGAGCGACGGCTGCATCAGCTCGAGCACGTCCGCGACCAGCTCGGCCAGATCCACGGGCGCGGCGACGAGCGGCTGGTCCGCGCCGAGCATCAGCGTGGAGGACACCAGCAGCTCGAGCCGCTGCACCTCGCCGAGCAGTTGCTTCAGGCGCGGCGCCTCGCGCGGATCGGCGCGCTCGGCGAGCAGCTGCAGGTGCAGCTTGATGCCGGTGAGCGGGTTGCGGATCTCGTGCGCGAGGCGAGCCGACATGTCGCCCAGGGCTGCGAGACGGCTGCGCGAGGCGAGCCGCGCCTCGTAGTCCGCGAGCCGCGCCACCATGGCGTTGAGCGAATCGGCGAGCGCATGGACCTCGTCGGCCCGGGGCAGGTGCAGGCGTTCGCCGCGCTCCCCGGCCGCGATGCGATTCGCGAATCCGGCGAGTTCCGCGAGCGGCCGCGTGATGCCGCGCGCCAGCGCGAGCAGCAGCGCGGCCAGCAGCGCCGCCGCCGCGAGCATCGCGAGTCCGAGGCCGAGACCTGCGCGCCGCGCCGCGTCCTGCGCGTCCGCGAGCGGTACCACGGCCACCAGCGCGCCGTAGCGCGGGTCGTGCTGCGCTGCGATTGGTTCGTACACGGCGACGCTCGCCGCCGGCTGCTCGAGGCGCACCGGCGGCGTGTCGCGGCCCGACATCGGGGCGAAGCGCTCGAGCGACGCGGCGAGCGCCGCGCCGACCTCGGGCGACGTGCTCACGGCCACCCGGCCCTCGCGGTCGAGCAGCACGAAATCCGCCTGCTGCAGGGCGGCGAGGCGGCGCAGCAGCTCGGGCGTGTAGGGCAGCCCGGAGGCGGCCAGCACGCGCGCCGCGTTGCGCGACTGGCGTTCGACGCGCTGCTCGAGGGTCTGGCTCACGATGCCCACGCCGATCGCCCAGGCCGCGAGCATGGCGAGCAGCAGCGGCCCGAGCAGCGCGAGCGTCAGACGCCAGTAGAGGGAGGGCGGGAAGCGCACGCCACGATCGTACGCCACGAGCGCCGCGGCGGCCGCGCCGCGGGAGCGCCACCGTGCAGCGCTCTGCATGACGGAGCGATGACGGATGTCGGACGTGCAGCGCCTGGCGCCCGGCCCGAGCCGACCGGACGCAGGAAAGCGTCAGGAAATCTTCCACAGTTCGGGCGCGGATCGCGCAATCCACGTCGTTTCGGTCCTGCTCACATGGTCGGATTGGACCATGCGAGGGCCGGTCGGGCTCCGTCCCACCCCCTCTGGCACGGAAGCGCGGTGTCCGGAACGTCTCCGTGGTTCGGCTAGTGGTTAATACCTAGCCAACACCCAGCGATCTGCGTCACCGACTGAAGCAGCCGTCGAAATTCTTTACGACTTCAGGGCTCCCCACCCTCACGAATTCTCTAACCCCTTGTTTTGTTGGCTCCCGTGCATGTGGCACCAGTTATGCATAGCCCGTTGTTGGGAAAACAACACCGCTTGGCCGTGGCCGGCGCCCGGGGGGGCGTCGCCCGGTCGGGTCCATCGTCGGAGGGACTGGAAGATGTTCATCGCAAAGAGAGTCATTGAGCGAATGCGGGCACTCGGTGCCGCATGGTTGGCGGTCTGGCTGATCGCCATGACTGCAGCCGCCCCAGCGTCGGCGGAAACGCTGATGATGCCCGACCGTGACATGCTGGCAGGGACGTCGGAGGTCGTCTGGGGAATCACGACCAAGCCGAACGGCGCCGGCACGACCTACACGATCGACTTTGGTGACGGCAACGTGACCGCTCCGGCAGCCGTCACGGATCGGTCGTACATCGCCATCAACCACACCTACGCCCTTGCTGGCGTCAAGACTGCGACGCTGTCCGTGACCAGCGGCGGGACGACGGAGACCGCGACCGTCAAGATCGCCGTTTACAACCCGGCTTCGCTCTCAGCGTTCGACCTCCGCAACCTGAACGTGAATCGTGCGATTCAGGACGGCCTGCGGTACCTGTGGACTTCGCAAACCAACAGGACGACGTTTGACACGACGACCGAAACCGGTTGGGGCAACTTCGTGACCCCCTTCACCGCGCTTGCCGTCGAGGCGTACCTGAACCACGGTTATCGGCTGCCAAACAGCAACGCGGCGCCCACCGGCCTGTACGAGAAGTATGCGGTACGCCGTGGCTTCAACTTCATCCTCGCTCGCCTGACAGCGCTGAACATCGGCGTGACGCCTGCAGGCAACGACCCCTGCCTGGCGGTTCCGGCCCCGGTCTGCAGCGCCCTCTACGCGACGACAACGTCCGATCCTGGATACGAGAACGGCATCGTTCTGCTGCCCTTTGCCGGCAGCGGCTCCCTCAACCGCACCGTCACCGAGGTCGCGTCGGCCACCGTGAACGGCAAGACGTTCGGCGAGATCCTCCAGCGCCTGGTCAATGCGAGCATCTGGGGCCAGGGCGATAGCGGCGTCGGCCGGGGCGGCTGGTGGTACACGTTCAACGCCACCGCCTCGGACGGCTCCACCAACGGCTGGCAGCTCCTGGCCTTGCTGGCCGCTGATGCGGCAGGCGCCACCGTGCCGAACTGGGTGAAGACCGAGTGGGCGCTGGCGCTGGCTGCGGGCTTGAACAACAGCGGCACCTTCGACTACCAGGCTGACAACAATCGCGCCTCCAACAGCGCCGTGAACATTGCCAAGACCGGTGTCGGCGTCCAGGGCATGTTCTTCGCGGGGCGACCGAATACGGACGCGGACTTCGTGACTGCGAGGAACTGGATTGGCGCCGGCTGGAACAACACCAACCCGGTGAACGGCATTGGCCAGAGCTTCGCCTGCTTCTCGGGCGGCGGCCAGTTCAACAAGGGCTGTGCCTACGGCATGTTCAATGTCTTCAAGGGCTTCAAGCTGTACGGCGTGGAGACGCTGGCGGGCGTGGGTCGCCCCGCCGGGCCGGGGTCCATTCCGGCGAACGACTGGTACGCCGACTACGTGGATTGGCTCCTCGCAAACCAGACTGCCCCCACCACCCTTGCCGGTGGGTATTGGCAGTCCCTGGGTTTCTCCAGCCAGACCGCGAACGAGCCCGCCGAGGCGGCGCTCGCCCTGCTCATCCTCGCCCCCACGGCGCTCGTGCTGCCGGATCCCGACCAGTTCAGCACGGTCGGTCTGAAGCACGGTTCGCCGCTCACGACGGATCCGCAGACGAACCCCGTGACGACGCCTCCCGGCACGCATACCGTCACGGCGATCACGACGGCGGCGAACGGCAATCCGATCGCCGGCGTGACTGTGCAATTCTCGGTCATCAGTGGCCCGAATGCGGGGGCCACCGGCCAGGCGAACACAGGGGCCAACGGTCAGGCGACTTTCACTTACACGGATAACGGCGGAGCCGGGACCGACAACATCCGGGCATTCGTCGGCAACCTTGCCTCGAACGTACTGGTGAAGAACTGGGTCGTGGTCGAGGCCAAGTGCGACATGGACAACGACGGCGACATCGACCGCACCGACATCAGCATGATCACCAAGCTGCGCGGGAAGACCGTCCCGCCGGCCCCGGCGGCGGCTGACTACGACAACAACAAGTACATCAACATCAACGATGCGCGCGGCTGCACCCTCAAGTGCACCAAGCCGAAGTGCGCCAACTGAGTTGATCCTGACGGCGGGCCGGCGGCAACGCCGGTCCGCCCCTCCGGACCCGGAGGCAGGACGGAATCGAATACAGCAGGAATCAGAGGAATACGATCATGCGCAGCGCAGTCTTCAATGTGTGTGTCGGCCTGACCGCCGGCCTGTTGCTGGTGGCGGCCCGCCCGGCCGAGGCGATCAGCGTGGACATCCAGGGCATCCCGGCCACCGTCACGGCGGGTCAGAACTTCAGCGTGGACGTCGTGATCTCGGGCATCACCGACGAGATCATCTCCGCCTGGGATATCGACGTGGCGTTCAATACGCCGCTGCTGAACAACGGGGTCCTCACGCTGCTCACCATTCCCTTTGGCGGAAACGACGACACGATCTTCGACGCGTCCTTCTCTGCGGGCCTGACGGACGCCTTCCTGGTGTCGCTGCTCAGCGACGCGGAGCTGACCGCACTGCAGTGCCCGGGCGATGTCTGCGCCGCGACGCTGACGATCGCCAGCCTGAGCTTCACGGCCAGCGCCGACGGCGTGCCGGAGATCAGCCTCGTCAACTGGGGCCTCGACAACGACATCAAGTGCGCGGACGCCAAGCAGTGCTATCCGGCGCTGCCGGAGCCGGGCTCGCTGGCCCTCCTGGGCCTGGGTATGCTGGGCATGGGGCTGACTCGCCGGCGTCGGGGCGCCTGACGACTGGTGTCCTCGCGCTCCTTCCTGGTCCTGAAGGTTAGTGCGCGAATGACAGGTCGAGCTGCAATCTCGAGGGTGGCCCGTCCGGGCCACCCTTTTTTCATGGGAACGGCCGTGCTGGTCGCCGTGCTCGCTCTGACGCTGCTGTCCTTTGCCAATGCACATGCAGCCACAACCAACGGCTACCGTCTGGCCGGAATCGTTGCCGTAGGCAAGGACTACATGGGATTCCTCGAGTTGCCGGGCGGCGGCCAGATCCTCGTGCGGCAGGGCAGCGCGATCAGCGGTGGCGGTCGCGTCGTCGCCCTGGATGGCATGCGACTCAGGATCGCGTTTCCGGATCGCACGATTGACTTGAGCCTCGAGGGATCCGGCGGACCCGGCGTGGCGTCGACGACACGGGACATTCCCCGCAACCAGTCGGACGAGGAACTCGTCACATTGCGCGACGTGAGTTCAGCGGACCTTGCTCGGGCACGTGACAAGACGTCAACCAGCAGTGGCAAACCAACCGACGCCAGCGGCGAGGTCGCGAGGCGCTTTGCGTCCCTCGCCAACCTTCCGGACAATGCTCGTGTGCTCAGCGTGAACGAGACGCCAGTAAAGTCGGCGGACGCGGCCATCAAGCTGGTCGAGCAGTCCCTGGCCGACGGGCGCGCGGTTGGGCTCAAGGTCGCGGCGGCCAGCGGTGATCCGGAGAAGCGCGTCTACCTGATGCCCGTGGACCAGTGACGGCGCCCACGGCCGACCGTCGACGAGCGGCCGGAACGGCGCCTGCAGGCGCTCCACCGTCCCGAGGTCCGGCGCTTCCATCAGCGTGTAGTTGCACGACTGGTCCACCGCGGCCCATTCGCCGCGAATCGTCACGCCCTCGGGAATGCCCGCATAGAACGCCTTGGCGAGCCCGGCGAGCACGCCGTATTGCTCGGGCGTGAGCGTGCGGCGGGTCCGGTTGGTGAGCAGAAACAGCATGTCAGCCTCCGTTGGCAGGATTGCGGCGCAGCGCGCGCCAGACGAGCCACGCCGCCGCGGGCAGCAGCATCGGCAGCGCGAGACCCGGGCCGAGCGGCTCGCCGGGGATGAGCGCCGCGCCGCCTCCTGCGCGTCCGCCAGCGGCACCACGGCCACCAGCGCGCCGTAGCGCGGGTCGTGCTGTGCCGCGATGGGCTCGTACACGGCGACGCTCGCCGCCGGCTGCTCGAGGCGCACCGGCGGCGTGTCGCGGCCCGGCGCAGGAGCGAAGCGCTCGAGCGACGCGGCGAGCGCGGCGCCGACCTCGGGCGACGTGCTCACGGCCACCCGGCCGTCGCGGTCGAGCAGCACGAAATCCGCCTGCTGCAGGGCGGCGAGGCGGCGCAGCAGCTCGGGCGTGTAGGGCAGCCCGGAGGCGGCCAGCACGCGCGCCGCGTTGCGCGACTGGCGTTCGACGCGCTGCTCGAGGGTCTGGCTCACGATGCCCACGCCGATCGCCCAGGCCGCGAGCATGGCGAGCAGCAGCGGCCCGAGCAGGACGAGCGTCAGACGCCAGTAGAGGGTGGGCCGGAACTGCACGCCACGATCGTACGCCACGGGCGCCGCGGCGGCCGCACCGTGGGAGCGTCGCCGTCCAGCGCCCCGCATGACGGAGCGATGACGGATGTCGAACGTTTTGCGCCCGGCGACCGGCCCGAATCGATCGCAAACCGGAGCATGTCAGAAAATTTTCCACAGTCCTGACGCGGATTGCGAAACCGACGGGGCCCGCGCGGTGGACGCTGCCCGCCTGTGGTCCGATCGGACCAGCGTCGGGCTGCCGATGGGCCGCAGCGCCGTCGTTCGGTCCCAAAGGCGCTGATTTGGCAGCCACTTTTGCCGGCCGCCTACGGATTAATACCTATCCCGCCAATCAGCGGACTGGCCAGCACACAGATCAGTCGTCGGGTTTCTTTACGCATCTCTGCGTCGAAACGCCCCGAGCTCTTGCAACGCATTGACTCGACGAATGAATTTCGCTTGGCACGACATATGCACCATCGCTGTTGAATCCATTTGTCTGTCGACGGACCGGGCTCCGGGGGGAGTCCACCCGAAGGCAGCGTAGCCCGGAGGGACATCATGATGTTGCGAGGAATTCTCAGGAAGTCGCTCACTGGGGCGGCGGTGCTGTGTCTGGCGGCAACGTCGGCACAGGCCATCACGCCGTTCGAGCAGGACGTGAACGACGCCATCGACGCCGGTCTGCAGTTCGCGCGCAGCCAGAACTGGTTCACGCAGCTCGCCTCCGGCTCCTACGGGCCCGGCAATGGCCTGCTGCTGCTCGCGCTGCTCGAGAAGTCTGGCGATGCCGGCTACGCCGGACTCGACCCGTCCGACCAGACGCTGGCGCGCAAGGCGGCCTGCGTCCTGATCGACGACGGCAGTTTCGGCGATCGCGGCAGCTTCTACTCGTACTACGACGGCCAGGTGATGATGGCGCTGTCGGTGTATGCGCAGACGGGCGGGCCGGACATCCCGGGCGAAGTCTTCGGCAGCTACAACTGCGCGGCCCGCAGCGTGCGCGCCACGATGGACAAGGTGGTCGATCGCTCGATCGCGGCCCAGACGCCAGGGGTTCCCGCGCTCAACGCGGCGCCGGGCTACTGGGGCTACACGGGCAACGGCGCGGATTCGTCCACGACGCAGCTGACGGGTGCCGGCCTCGGCGCGGCCAAGTCCTACTACAAGAACCTGGGCGAATCGGCCGACAAGAACCGCGAGCCGCTCATTACCGCAACCCTCGACAAGACCTCGCTGGCGTATTCGGTGAACGGCAAGAACACCAACGTGCCATCCCAGTGCTGGGACACGTGCGGCGATTCGTCCAAGGGCCAGGCCTGCTGGGGCCACGGCTACCAGGCCAGCTACGGGGCACCGGGCTCCAACCAGCAGACGGCCTCCGGCACGTGGCTGCAGTTGCTGGGCACCGGCAAGAACGTCAACAACCCGGCGATCCAGAACTACCTGCGCTGGCTGCAGAACGCCTACAGCTCCGATACGAACGTGGCCCCTGAGAGCTGGCCCGAGTCGTATTTCTATTACCTCTGGTCGTCCTCCAAGGCCTTCGGCTTCATCGAGGCGTCGGGCATTCCCCCGGCGGCCGGTAATGTCGGGCCGGCCTCGATGGGCACGCTGCCGGAAAAGCTCAACTGCTATGGCGGCGGCAGGAGTCGCATGGTGAACCGCGACCCGGCGACGGTGGTGCGGGTGCCGGCGCGCGGGCCGGGCGGCGCGGGCTACTACGCCGGCTCGCCGAAAGGCTGGTACTTCGACTACGCCTACCGACTCATGAGCCTGCAGGCGGCCAGCGGCTATTTCGCCAACTCGAACGGCAGCTTCAGCACGTCGGCCGACCATGGCTACGCGCTGCTCGTGCTGCTGCGCTCGCTGGGTGGCGCCTGCGTCGATTCGGACCAGGACGGCATCTGCGACAAGGACGACAACTGCCCGGCCAAGCCGAACCCCGGCCAGGAAGACACGGACAAGGATGGCGTGGGCGACGCCTGCGACAACTGCCCGACGGTCGCCAATCCCGACCAGAAGGACAGCAACGGCAACGGCATCGGTGACGCCTGCGACATCGCCAAGTGCGACATGGACAGCGACGGCGACATCGACCGCACCGACATCAGCATGATCACCAAGCTGCGCGGGAAGACCGTCCCGCCGGCCCCGGCGGCGGCTGACTACGACAACAACAAGTTCATCAACATCAACGATGCACGCGGCTGCACCCTCAAGTGCACCAAGCCGAAGTGCGCCAACTGAGATGATCCTGACGGCGGGCCGGCGGTAACGCCGGTCCGCCCCTCCGGACCCGGAGGCAGGACGGAATCGACTACAGCAGGAATCAGAGGAACACGATCATGCGCAGCGCAGTCTTCAATGTGTGTGTCGGCCTGACCGCCGGCCTGTTGCTGGTGGCGGCTCGACCGGCCGAGGCCATCAGCGTGGACATCCAGGGCATCCCCGCCAGCGTCACGGCCGGCGACAGCTTCAGCGTCGACATCGTGATCTCGGGCATCGTCGACGAGATCATCTCCGCCTGGGACATCGACGTGGCTTTCAATACGCCACTGCTGAGCAACACCAGCCAGACGTGGTTCCTGGCGCTGGTCGGCGGAGGCGACGCGATCACCGACGGCGCCTTCCTGCCCGGCATGGCCGACATGGCGCTGGTGTCGCTGCTCAGCGATGCGGAGCTGACCGCGCTGCAGTGCCCGGGTGGCGTCTGCGCAGCGACGCTGAAGATCGCCAGCCTGGGCTTCACGGCCAGCGCCGACGGCGTGCCGGAGATCAGCCTCGTCAACTGGGGCCTCGCCAACGACATCAAGTGCGCCGACAACCAGGTGTGCTATCCGGTGCCGGAGCCGGGCTCGCTGGCGCTGCTCGGCATGGGCCTGCTCGGCCTCGCGATCGGCCGTCGGCGCCGCGCCTGAACGGGCGCGCCTTCGCCGCCCGTGCGCTCGCGCGGAACCCGCCGCGCGCCTGAGCGCGGGTCGATGACCTTCCCGGGGTGGCCCCTCAGGGCCACCCCGGGTTTTCCGGCCCAGGCTTCCAACATGCTGAACCTTCTGCGTCGGGCGACCGCCATCTGGCTCATCGCCGTCATCCTGCCGCTCTGCGCGCTCGCCGCCGACGCCGGCAGCTATCGCCTCGCCGGCATCGTGGCGGTAGGACCCGACTACATCGGCATCCTCCAGCTGCCCAGCGGCGACCAGCAGCTCGTGCGCGTGGGCAGCACGATCGAGGGCGGCGGGCGCGTCGTGCGGCTCGACGCCCGACAGCTGCGGATCCAGCTCCCCGGCCGCACGCTCGACCTCGCGCTCGACGGATCCGACGCCGCGCCGACGGTACCCGCCGGCCTGGGAGTGCTGACGGCCCAGGCCGACATGGACAACGTGATGATTCGCAGCGTGGACGCGGACGCCTTCAGCGACGCGGCCGCCCGCTCCAGGAACACTGCCGCAGCCCCTGCCGGTTCCGCCGCTCCCGCCAGGCGCGTCGATCCGGGAACGGAAGCCGGCAGCCGCCTCGCCCCGATCCTGAACCTGCCGCCCGACACGCGCATCAAGGCCGTCAACGAGCTGCCCGTGCGCTCGGCCGACCAGGCCATCAAGCTCATCGAGCAGTCGCTGCGCGACGGCATTGCGCCGCGCCTGAACATCGAGAACGCGGGCGGCGAGTCCCGCGTCTACATGACGAACCCGGTGCCCTGAGCGCTCAGCTCGCCGTCCAGCCCGAGAACGACACCACGGGCACGATCTCCATGTCGACGAACGGCCGGAACGGCGCCTGGAGGCGCTCGACGGTCCCGAGGTCCGGCGCTTCCATCAGCGTGTAGTTGCACGACTGGTCCACCGCGGCCCATTCGCCGCGGATCGTCACGTCCTCGGGAATGCCCGCATAGAACGCCTTGGCGAGCCCGGCGAGCACGCCGTACTGCTCGGGCGTGAGCGTGCGCCGGGTCCGGTTGGTGAGCAGGAACAGCATGTCAGCCTCCATTGGCAGGATTGCGGCGCAGCGCGCGCCAGACGAGCCACGCCGCCGCAGGCAGCAGCATCGGCAGCACGAGGCCCGGGCCGAGCGGCTCGCCGGGGATGAGCGCCGCGCCGTTGAGCGCGAGCGCGAACGCATACACCAGGTTGCCCGCGCCGCAGGCGAGCAGGAACTGCGCCCAGCTCATGCGTGCCGCACCGGCGGCGATCGCGACCGCCTCAGCGAGCACCGGTACCGGGCGGCTCAGGAACAGCACCGCGAGCGTCGGCGCGGTCGGCAGCGCCTGCGGGCGGCGACGCAATGCACGGCGGCTCAGCGGCGTATGCAGCCACCTGCCCCGACATGATGCCGACGAACGCCGCCGCGAATCCCGGCAGGAAGCCGAGCCGCGCGCCGAGCATGGTGCCCACGATGCTGGAGGGAACCGGCAGCAGCGCGTCCACCGCGAGCAGGCCCGCGCCGGCGAGCGCAAACACGCCCGCCGCATCGTCCGTCGCCGACAGCCAGCGCTCGCCCGGCAACTCGCCGATTATGAAAAACGGCGCAAGCGCAATGCACAGGGCTGCGGTAATAATAGCCAGCGATCGTAGCGCGGGTCGCATGCTGCGGGTTTCTGTGACGCGCACGGACGATAGCAGTTCCACGCGCGCCGCAGAGTACGCAAGCGTCGCAGTTCGGTCGCAGGGGCACAGGGGTACGATCGTCATGCAGGCACTGTCCGGTTCGCCGTCGCTCAAGGTGCAGGTGATGTGCGAGGGCATCCGCTACAGCGAGGCCCTCGGCCGCGCCGCGCTGCACTCCATGCCGAACTACTACCCCTACCGCTTCAAGGCCGGCGAACCCGACCCGACCGGCAAGGGCACGGCCACGATTCCCTATCTCATCAACCTGCGCGACGGCACCGAGATCCGCATCCTCGGCAGCGGCGACTCGCCATGGCACGTCGAGGGCGATCGCGAGCGCGGCTACGCGCTGGTGGACGACCGCGACGGCAGCAGCGTGCCGGTGGAGTTCGAGCCGCTGCGGCCGTGGATGACGCAGGCGACCGCCGACGGCCTGCCGTTCCCGCAGGCCGGCATCACCACTCACGGCGACATGCTGGTCGTGAACGTGGCGCCGGGCTGCGAGTATTTCCTGCACAAGGAGCACGGCCACTCGATGCGCTGCGCGTTCTGCGCCTACGGCGCGCCCGACGAGCGCACGGGACACCTCGGCCAGAAGACCGGGCAGGTCGGCATCCCGCAGGTCACGCTCGATCGCATGCGCGAGGCGCTGCAGGCCGTGGTGGACCAGGCCGAGATCCGCCACATCTACCTCGTCGGCGGCTCGCTGACCGACTGGCGCAAGGAGGCCGAGCGCTTCCTGCAGCTCGCGCGCTTCGTGAAGCAGGCGAACCGCCGCGGCATTCCCGTGGCGCTCGGTTCCGGCGCGCTGCCCGACGACTGCCTCGAGCAGTTCCACGCCGAGCACCTCGTGGACTACGCCTGCTTCAACCTCGAGATGTGGTCGGAGCCGCTGTTCGCCAAGATCTGCCCCGGCAAGAACCGCTACGTGGGCTACGCACGCTGGATCGCCTCACTCGAGACCGCCGTGCGGCTGTGGGGCCGTGGCCACGTGTACTCCGCGATGGTCGCGGGCATCGAGCTCGAGCCCGAGCACGGCCTCGACTGGGAGCAGGCCGCGCGCACCGCGCTCGAGGGTGCGGAGGACCTGTGCCGTCGAGGAATCATCCCGGTCTACTCGCTGGTGTGGCCGGTCGGCGGTCGCGACCGCCCCGACTACCACGCGCGGATCCGCCACTACTTCGAGACGCTGGTCGAGGGTTACCGCGACATCCGCCGTCGCCACGGGCTCGAGGTGTCCGAGGGGTTCATGTGCCACCGCTGCGCCTACATGCAGCTCGAGTGCGACGTGGACCGTGCACATGAGCGGCGCCGCGTGAGTACGCAGCCCCCGCAGGGTGCCGCCCCGCGTCCCCGACCCGACCGCGCTGGTGCGCCTGAGCACGGCGTACTGGGACAGCCAGGTGCTGCTGACGGCCAATCGCCTGCAGCTGTTCGACGCGCTCGCCGACGGCCCGCGCACGCCCGGTGAAGTCGCCAGCGCGCTCGGGTTCGACCCGCGCGCGACGACGCTGTTCCTGCGCGCCTGCGCCGGCCTCGGGCTCCTCGAGGAGCGCGACGGCCGCTACGCCAACTCGCCGACGGCGGCCGCGTTCCTCGTCACGCGCAGCCCGGCCTACCTGGGCGGCGCAATGCGCTACAGCGACCAGCTCTACGCGACCTGGGGGCAGCTCGAGCAGTCCCTGCGCAGCGGCCGTCCCGCGCTGGCCGCCGAGGCCTACCTCGGCGACGACGCCGAGCGTACGCGCACGTTCGTGCACTCGATGCACGGGCGCGCGCTCGGCATCGCACGTGCGCTCGTGGAGATCCTCGACCTCGGCGGTCGGCGCGCGCTGCTCGACGTGGGCGGCGGACCGGGCACCTACTCCATCCTGCTCACGGCCAAACACCCGGGGCTGCGCTCCGAGGTGATCGAACTGCCCGGCGTGGCCGCGGTCGCGCGCGAGATCGTCGCCGCGGCGGGAGCGTCCGATCGCGTCGTGCTGCGCGACGGCGACTACCACGACGCGGACTTCGGCAGCGGACGCGACGTCGTGCTGATGTCGGGGATGTTCCACCGCGAGACCCCCGAGGCCTGCCGGCGCCTCATCGAGCGCGCGTGGCGGTGCCTCGAGCCCGGCGGGATGCTCGCGGTCAGCGACGTGTTCACCGACGCGGGCGGTACGCAGCCCGCCTTCGCCGCGATGTTCGGCCTCAACATGATGCTCACCGCGCCCGACGGCGGCGTGCACGCCGACGCGGACGTGCGCGAGTGGATGGCCGGTCGCGGGTTCGTCGAGCTGCGCACCACGCCGCTGCCGCCGCCGATGCCGCACCGGGTGGTCACCGGGGTGAAGCCGTGAGCCTGCGCCCGGTGTTCGCTGCGCTCGTCTCGCTCGGCGTCGCCGCAGCCATGCTGGCTGGCGCACCGGCCGGGGCGCAGTCGCCTGAGGCGCCCGCGACGCCCGCGCCGAGCGTCCCGCCGGCCGCTGCCGCTGCCGCGACGCCCAGGCCGCCGATCCGCGAGATGAAGTCGCTCGGCCGCGACCGCTACCAGATCGGGCGCATCGTGGTCGACAAGAAGGCTCGCCGCTTCACCGTCCCGGGCCGCGTGCACGTACTGGGCAAGCCGCTCGAGTACCTCGCGACCTCCCCCGGCGGCATGAAGGAATACGAGACGCTGCTCGAGGTGGACGCGAGCGGCAGCGAGTTCAATCTCGCCTGCATCCTGCTCGGACTCGAGCGCGACCCGCGCCAGGGGGTCTACTACCAGTTCAGCGAGGAGCCGCTGTCTGGACCGCGCGTGAACATGCGCGTCGCGTGGCAGGACGGCGGCAAGCGGCGCGAGATCTCCGCCGCCGAAGCGCTGCTCGACGCGAAGCAGGACGTGCGCCCGGAATCGATCGAGTGGGTCTACATGGGTTCGCTCGTGAACCCGGCCGACGGGCAGTTCGCAGCCGACATCACCGGCACGCTCGCGGGATTCGTGCACGACCCGAACAGCATCATCGAGTCCGTCAACGGCCTCGGCATCGGCACCTACGGTACGGTGGCCGGCAACGCCGCGGTGCTGCCGCCGGAGGGCTCGCCGATCGAGCTGATCGTCGAGGTGCCCCGCGACGGGAGCCGGCCGGCAAAGCCATGAGCACGGCGGGTGCAGTCGCGGACGGGGATCCGGCCGTCCGGCCGACGCTGCGGGTGACCGGTTCCCCGGCCCTGCGCCTCGCCGGACTCGCGTTGACGGCACTGCTCGTCATCGCCGCACTGGCTGCGTCGTTCCAGGACCTGCAGACCTCGGGCCGCCTCGTGCTGCTGACGGCGGTGCTCGCTCTGCTTGCTCCGCTGTTCTGGCCGGGCGGGGCGGAGACACCCCGGGCGAGTGCATGGCGCGTGCTCGGCTGGTCGCTGGCCGTGGCGCTGCTCGGCGCCATCGCGGCGTTCGCCGGCGCGGGTACGGCCTCCGCAGTGCGCATCGCGACCGCCTGCGCGATGCTGCTGCTGGTCTGCATCGTCACGCACGGGTTGGCCGCGATCCTGGAGACGCAGCTCGCGGGCCGCAGGTCTGGCGTCGCGAGTGCGCGCGAGACCGCCGCGTGGCTCGCGACCGCCATGCTCGCGACGCTCGGCGCGGCACCGCTTTGGCTCGGTCCCGCCGCGGAACTCGCCACGCCGGCGCATCCCGGCGCCGTGGATGCCGCCGTGGCCGCGAGCCCGCTCACGCACCTCGCGGTGGCCAGCGGCAACGACCTGTTCCGCAACCAGTGGTTCTACCAGCACTCGAACCTCGCCGGGCTGCGCTTCGACTACCCGCGCATGTTGCCGCTCGTGGGCAGCTACGCCGCGTTGGCGGCGACACTGCTGCTGATTCCCGCCTTCCTGCCGCGGCGGCCGAAACCGGCCGCTCCCGCCTCCCGTCAACCAAGTACCGAGGGACACACGCCATGATGAAGACTGTCGTGCTGGCATCGCTCGCCAGCCTGATCCTGGCCGCGCCTGCCATCCGTGCCGCCGACGCCGACCCCATGGACCCGCAGCTGCGCGAGAAAGCGCGTCGCGCGGTGGACGGCGGGCTGCACTACCTGCGCAGCCAGCAGGCGCCGGACGGATCGATGATGAAGTCCGTCGGGATCACGGCGCTGTCGCTGCGCGCGTTCCTCGAGAGCCACCGCGGCTACAACGAGGGCGACGGCGCGTTCATCACCAACCAGGTCGCGTTCCTGCTCAGCAAGGTCAACGACGACGGCTCGATCTGCGAGTCGCTGCAGAACCGCAGCTACAACACGGCGGTCGCCATCACCGCGCTCGCGGCCACGAAGAACCCGAAGTACGCCGACGTGATCGCCGGCGGACGGAAGTTCCTGCTCGGTCACCAGATCGACGAGGCCGAGGGCTACAAGCCCGACCACCGCTACTACGGCGGCATCGGCTACGGCGGCGACGAGCGCCCCGACATGTCCAACACCTACCTCGCGCTCGAGGGCCTGAAGGCCGCCGCCACCGATCCCAAGGACCCGGTGTGGCAGCGCGCGATGGTGTTCGTGGACCGCTCGCAGAATCGCAGCGAGAGCAACGACCAGCCCTGGGCGGGCAACGACGGCGGCTTCGTCTACATGCCCGGCTGGAATCCGCCCGAGTTCGACAACGGCACGAATTCCTACGGCGGCATGACGGCGGCGGGCCTGATCAGCCTGCTGTTCGCCGGCACCGACAAGAACGACCCGCGCGTGCAGGCTGCGTACAAGTGGATGACCACGAACTACACGCTCGAGGTCAACCCGGGCACGAACTCCAAGCACGGCCTGTTCTACTTCTACAACGCCTACGCCAAGGTGATGGCGGCCTACGGCGTCGACGAGTTCACCGACGGCAAGGGCCAGAAGCGCAACTGGCGCAACGAGCTGGCGCAGAAGCTCGTCAGCCTGCAGAACCCGGACGGCTCCTGGGTGAACAAGGACTCGAACAAGTGGTGGGAGGACAAGCCGCAGCTCGTCACGGCGTGGAGCGTGGTCGCGCTCGAGCACGCGCTGAAGTGAGGGTGGGTTGCGCGTCCTGCGACTCGCGGCGTTCGCGCTGGCGCTCTGCGGGGCGCCGGCCGCGGTCGCGGCACCGCAGGTCGAGCTGACCCCGGCCTGGGGCGGCTGGAGCCGCCCCGGCCGCGTGACCGAGATCGCCGTGCGCATTCGCACGGACGCCGCCGCGCGGGGCGCGGTCGAGATCGCCTCGGGCGCGCAGTCGGTCCGTGCGCCAGTCGAGTTCGCCGCCGGCGATGCGCGGCGGCTCGAGGTGGCGGTGCCGTCAGCCGCCTTACTCCACACCACGGTCGGGTTCGACGGGGCACCGCCCGAGCGGCGCACGATCGCGCTGTCGCTGTCGGAGTCGCCGCTGCTCGGCGTCGCGCTGTCGAACGGGCAGGCCGCGACGCTCGAAGGCTTCCACGCGGTCGCGCTGACGGTCGGCGACCTGCCGCGCAACGCGGCGGCCTTCAGCAGTGTCGACGCGCTCGCAATCGACGGCACGACGCTGCGGGCGCTCGACCCACGCCAGCTCGCTGCGCTGATCGGCCACGCCGCGGGCTGCGGCCGCCTCGCGCTGATCGCACCGGACGCCGGTGCCCAGCGGCTGATCGAGGGATCGGCGGGCTGCGGCGCGCGCATGCTGGTGAGCGCCGCGACGCCGGCCGAGGCGCTGGCGGGGCTCGCCGCGACGCTCGCGCTCCCCGCCGCGAGCCCCGCCACCGCGTCGGACCTCGCAGCACTGGTGCACTCCGCCAGCTGGACGTGGCCGCGCATCGTCGCGGCGCTGGCCACGTTCTTCGGGATCGCCGCCCTGGCACTGGTGTTCAACGCCTCGACGCCCGTGCTGCTGCTGGTGCCGCTGCTCGCCACGGCGGCGCTCGGTGCATTGCTGCACGCGTGGGAGCCGCGCTCGCGGCTGGTGGTCTGGGCCGAAGCCGAGCCCTCGGTGCGCGTCGCCCAGTACCAGGCCTGGCACGAAGTCTCGGGCAGCGCGCGCGGTCGGCTCGAGGTGCCGGTGCTCGCGGGCCTCGGCCAGCCGCACGCCTGCGACACACGCCGTCGCGCGCAGCTGGTACTCGACCCCGGTCGCGGACAGCCCGTGCACGCGGACTTCGACGCGCGGCTCTTCGAGCCAGTGGCACTCTGCTACTCGGGCAATTTTCCCGTGCTGCGCGCGCTCACGATCACGGCGCTGGGCGGCGGACGTGTCGAGGTGCGCAACGACGGCGCACTGGCCTGGCCGGCGGGTGTCCTGGCCGCGGCCGGAAAAGTGCAGCCGCTGCCGGCGCTCGGTCCCGGCGCCGCCGCCACGCTGAGTCTCGACCGGGGCCATCCACCGGCGGACGGCGCGGAGCGCGCCGCGCTGGCGCGTACGCCCTATGGCGGCTACGGGGTGCTGTGGCCACTGGCGCTCGACACGGTCGCCGACGCGCCGGCCGCATCCGCGGCGTGGCTGCTGGTGCCGGTTGCAGGGCCGACATGAACGACCGGCTGCACGCCCGGCTCGGCCTGCTGCTCGGGCTGATCGTCGCCGCGACCGCAGCCGTGTGGTGGCTCGGCGCGACGCGACTCGCCATCGGGCAGTCCTCGTCGGGCGCCGCGGCGGTCGCGGGCAGCGCACTCGCCGGCCTGTGGCTGGCACGCGCGGTAATCCTCGCTCCGTTCGCGTTGCGCGCGGGCGCACTGCGCGGCTGGTGGCAGGGCGTCGCCGGCTCGCTGGCAGTGGTCGTGGCCGCGTGGCCGGTCGTGCTGGCCGCGACGCACGCCGCCCGGGCCCCGGTCACCGCCGTCCTGCTCGGCGAGTCCGCACTGCTGCTCGCCTGTGGACTGCTCGCGGCCGCGGGGGCGGCCTTGCGCGTGCTGCTGCGGCCGGCCGGCAACGCGCTGCTGGTGGGCACCACGCTCGGCGGTGCGATCGCCGCGGCGGCATGGATCTGGGGTGGGGCGTGGACGCGGATGCTGTCGTGAGCGCAGCGACGGCGCACGACGACGGTGGAGTCGCTGCTCGCCGACGTGCGCCAGCGACTCTGGGCGGCACGACTGCTGCAGGCCCTGCGCGGCGCGCTGTGGGCGTGGGCCGCGATCATGGCGACCGTCGCCGTGCTGCACGCGGTGACCGGCGTGCCCGGGCTTGCGAGCGCCGTCGCGCTGGGCACCGCGGCCGTGCTCGTCGCGATCGCCTGGGCCGTGTCGCACGGGCCAGGCAAGGCGGAGGCCGCGCTGTACGCCGACCGCCACCTCGGGGGTCAGTCCGGGTACTCGACGTGGCTCGAAGGGTGCCGGAGCGGCGACGCGCAGCGCGACTCGGCCGCGCGGCGTCGCCTCGTGGAGTGGACTGCGAGCGTCGTGCCTGCGAGCCGCCGCGCACTCGAGGCGCGCCGCCTGCCGTGGCGGCTCGCGAGGCCGCTCGCGGCCGCCGCGATCTGCACGGGCGTTGCCGTCACGGTCACGATGCTCGGCCTCGCGCAACCCGCAGCGCCCACCGGATCGCGCGACGGGATGGGCTCCGAGGCCGCACCCGCCGGGGCGCCGCGTCTCGACGACGCTGCGCTCGCCGAGTCGCTGGCCGGGTCGATGGCCGAGTCCATGGCCGGCGAGCCCGCGACACCGGTTGGCCCCGAGGAGTCCGGGCGTGGCAGCATGGACCGGGAGGACACCCCCGGCGGATTGCGCGCCGCGGGACCGGCGCCCGGGCCGCAGGACTCGATCGAGCGCGCGGACTCGGACGACCAGCGGCGCGAGGCCTCGGGCGTGGCGGCTGTTGCGGGGACTGGCCGCGAGGCAGGTTCGACCCGCGACGACTCCGGCCCGGGCGCCGGCAGCCGGGCGGCGCCGGGCGCGATGAACGTGCAGCGACGCGACGTGAACGGATCGGCAGACGCCGGGGAACGCATGGCGGACGATGAACGCTCAGCAGGCTACGGGGACGATGCGGCGCGCGCGGCCGCGGGAGCGGGCGCCGCCATGCTGAGCGCCGCGGCGGCACAGGCACCGGCAGCGCGCCGCGACGCCGTGCTGTCGCCGGCGGAGGCCGCATACGTGGACGCGTGGCGCGCGGCCGCGCGCGAACCAGGCCAGGAGCAGCGATGAACGACCACTCGACCGGCGACCTCTCGTTCGCCGATGCGCAGCGACGCCTGCTCGACGTGCGGGCGCTGCTCGACGGCGTGATCGTCGGCCAGCCGGCGCTGGTGGGCGACCTGGTCACGGCGGTGTTCGCCGGCGGCCACGTGCTGCTCGAGGGCCTGCCGGGCCTCGGCAAGACGCACCTCGCCAAGGCGCTCGCCGCCTCGCTCGGCCTGCAGTACTCGCGCGTGCAGTGCACGCCCGACCTGATGCCCGCCGACGTCACCGGCGGCGAGGTCTACACGACGACGCCCGACGGAGCCTCGGGCTTCATCTTCCGCCCGGGTCCGGTGTTCGCGCAGCTGCTGCTGGTCGACGAGATCAATCGCGCGACGCCGCGCACGCAGGCCGCACTGCTCGAGGCCATGCAGGAGATGCAGGTGACCCACGCCGGCGCCTGTCACCGCCTGCCGGCCCCGTTCTGCGTGCTCGCGACGCAGAACCCGATCGAGCTCGAGGGCACTTACCCGTTGCCCGAGGCGCAGCTCGACCGCTTCATGTTCAAGCTCAAGGTGCCGTTTCCCGACCGCGCCTCGCTGCGCACGCTGCTCGAGGTGTCGCTGGACCGCGAGCCTGCCGACACGCTCGCGGCGATCGCTGGCCCGGACGACGTGCTCGGCATCTCGGCCGTGTGCCGCTCGGCGCTGCTCGCCGAGCGCTGCAAGCAGGCGGCGGTGAGCCTCGTGCTCGCCACCCAGCCCGACGGCGCGGATGCCGCACCTGCCGCGCGACAGCACCTGCGCTACGGCGGGAGCCCGCGCGCGCTGCAGTCGCTGGTGCGCGCGGCGCGGGTGCGCGCCGTAATGGCGGGTCGCTCGCACGTGGACGTCGCCGACCTCGAGGCCGTCGCCCTGCCCGTCCTGCGCCACCGCGTACTGCTGCGGCTCGAGAGCGAGCTCGACGGGCTCGATGCGGACGCGGTGCTCGAGTCGGTGCTCGGCGAATGGCGCAGCCGGAACTGAACGCGCCGGCACTGCCCGGACAGGTCGAGCTGCAATCCTTCGCGCGGGCCGCCGCGCACCTGCTCGCGGAGCGCCAGGTGCGCGCACCCGGCGCGCGCGTCGTGAAGCGCCGCGCGGGCGTCGGCATCCAGCACCTCGACCATCGCGACTACGTGCCCGGCGACGAAGTGCGCCACATCGACTGGCGGCAGACGGCGCGGCGGCGGCGACCCATCGTGCGCCAGTTCGAGTCCGAGACGGCCTCCGACTGGGTGATGCTGCTGGACCTGAGTTCCTCCATGGCCATGCACGGTGCGGCGAAGTGGCGGGCGGCCGCCTGCGGCGCGGCGGCGATGAGCTATGCGCTGCTCGAACTCGGTCACCGCGTCGGCCTGCTCGCCTTCGGCCGCGGCGTGCGCGCCGAGTGCCGCAGCGGCCGCGGCCGCACGCACTATGCCAGCATGGTCCGCACGATCGGCGCGCTGCGGCCTGCGGGCAGCGGCGAGACCAGCGACCTCGGCGCCTGCGCGCGCCGGCTGCGCGGCGACGCGTCGGTGATCGTGTTCAGCGACTTCCTTGCGGACGACGACCTGCGCCGCGACCTCGCCGCGCTGCTCGAACGCTCCACCTCGCTGCACGCGCTGCAGCTCGGCGATCCGGCCGACGCCACGGTGCCCGCAACCGGCGAGGTGGATCTCGTCGACGTCGAGACCGGCGTGCATCTCACGGCGCGTGCCGACGCGCGCGCCGCGACGCTCGCCGCGGAGGATCGCGCGCGCCACGACGCGGCGCCTGCGCGGCTTCTGCGAGCGATCCGGCATCGCCTTCACCGCGTGGGACATCGCGCGTCCCTGGCAGCCCACGCTGATCGAGCACCTCGCGCGGGCGCGATCGGTTTGCTGAGCGTCGCGACACCGGCGTGGCTGCTGGGCCTGCTGCTGGTGCCGGCCATCCGATGGCTGCACCGCGGCGGGCCGCAGCGCCGCGCGGTGCCGGTGGCGAGCCTCGCGCTGTGGCGCAGGGCCGAGACCACCGGACCGGCGGCGGGCGATCGGCGGCCGCCCGACCCGGCGTGGCGGCGGCGTGCGCTGCTCGCGGCACTGCTGTCGCTGGCGCTCGCGGGACTGCAGTCGGCCGCACCGCTCGAGCGCATCACGCTCTGGGTGGACGACTCCCTGAGCATGCTCACGCGCGAGGACGGCGGCACGCGCCTCGAGCGCGGGCTCGCGACGGTCGCCGAGGCTGCCGCGACGCAGCCCGGCGTCGCGATCGAGGTGCGCGCCCTCGGCAATCCCTGGACGGCGCACGCCGGGCTCTCGGCCGAGGTGACCGCGGCGCTCGTGGCGGGCGCCGGGCGGCGCGAGCCGTCGGCGCCCCCCGCGGGCCTGCGTCGCGCCGACCGCCAGCACTGGCTGCTCACCGACGGTGCGGACGCGGCACTGCCGCTCGACGGCTACGCACGTGTCTTCCGCGTCGGGGCGGCGACGCGCAACGCCGGCCTGGTGCGGCTGGCGGCGCGACGCAGCCTCGAGGATCGCGACCGGCTCGACGTCGAGCTCGAGGCTGCCAACGGCGGCGACGCCGACGAGCAGCGGGGGGTCGTGCTCACCGACGATGCCGGTCGCGTCGAGCGCGCCACGCTGCGCATCGCAGCAGGCGGGTCGGCGTCGTGGTCCGTCACGGTGCCGATGTCGCAGCGGCTCGAGGCGCGGCTGCAGCCGGGCGACTCCCTCGCGGTCGACGACGTGCTCGTGCTCGACGCCGGTGCGCTGGCCGCGAAGCGCGTGGCCGCCGACCCGGGTTGCTCGGCGACGGTGCTCGCGGCGCTGCGCGCACATCCGTCGCTCGCCGTGGCGAACGATGCCGCGGACGCCGATCTCGCAGTGGACTGCGGCGCCGCCGCGGGCGTCGCCGCGATCCCGCGCATCCGCTTCGTCCGCGATGGCGCGCCGCCGCACGCGCTCGATGCTCCGCTGCTGTGGTCTTCCGCGGTGAGCGAGCAGGCGCGACGGCTCGGCGCCTACACGTGGCGCGCGGCCGGAACACTGCTGCCGGCGCGCAACGGCGACACCGTGCTGCTCGCCGCGGGCGCGACGCCGCTGGTGGTCCGCCGGCAGGACGGCGACGCACCGCTGCTCGAGACCGCGCTCGACCTCGAACGCGGCGACGCCGGCAATCCTTCGGCGACGCCGCTGATGGTCGCCTTCCTCGTGGACCAGGCCCTGTCGGCATCGCTGCTCGAGACGGTCGCGGTGGCCGGACGCGACCCGCATTCCGTGCGGGTCGTGCCGCGCGCGGCGACGGCCGTGCCCGAGTTCGCCGCGGCGGCGACGACGACGGCAACCGACACGCGCGACTGGACGCGTCCGCTGCTGATCGCAGCCCTGCTCGCGCTGCTGTGGGAACTCGCGGCCCTGTTGCTGCGCTGGCGGCGCGAGCGCACGGACGCCGGGGCGTGGCCGCGATGACCGGCGGGCGTTCGCGCACGGCGACGGTGGCAGCGCTGCAGGCGCTGGCGCTCATCGCGCTGCTGCTCGCGCTCGCCGGCGTGGGCGGCCTCGACGATCGCGCGCGACCCGGCGTGCTCGTGCTGGTGGACCGCTCGCTCAGCGTGCCGCGGCCAAACGCCGACGCGGCGCTCGCCGCGCTGCGTCGTGCCGAGCCAGGCGCGCGCGTGGAGGCGATCGAGTTCGCCGGCCGGCCGGCGCGGGTCGCCTCGCTCAGGTCCGGCGCGCGCGACGAAGCCGACGGCCGCGAGCCCTCGAACGACATCGAGCCGTCCGCGACCAATCTCGAGCGCGCGGTCGATGCCGCGCTCGCAGCGTCCGCGCAGCGTCCGTACGCGTCGCTGGTGATCGTCTCGGACGGTCGCGCCAACGCCGGCGACGCCGCACGCGCGCTGGCGAGCGCGCGCGATGCGGGACTGCCGGTGCTCTGGCTCACGGCGGCGCGCAGCGCACCGCGCGCATGGATCGCCGACATGCAGGCGCCCACTCGAGCACGGCGCGGGCAGGCGATCCCGATCGTCGTGCCGGTCGCGGGCGACATGACCGCGCCGCTGCGCATCACGGCGACACTTCGCGATGCCGCCGGTGCGGAGCGGACGGTGAGCGCGACGCCCGACGCGCTCGGTCTCGCGACGCTGCGGACGACAGCGGACCGCAGCGGACCGCTGCGCATCTCGCTGTCGCTCATGGACGCGGACAGCGGCAAGGTGCTCGACGCGCGGCGCGACGCGGCTGTGGTCGACGTGCTCGAGCCCGCACGGCTGCTGTACCTGCGCGGTTCGCCCGGACCGCTGGCCGTGAGTCTCGCGACCGGCGGCTGGGACCTCGAGACGGCACCCGCGCGGCGGGCGGAAGACTTCCGCGAGCGGCTCGGCGGCTACGAGGCGGTGGTGCTCGACGACGTGTCGCGCGAGGACGCCGGCGACGGCTTCTGGCAGGCGCTCGCCGGTGAGGTGCGCACGCGCGGCCTCGGACTGCTGGTGCTCGGCGGAGAGCGTGCGTTCGCCCGCGGCGGCTACCGCGACTCGCCGCTCGAGTCGGTGCTGCCAGTACTCTCCGAGCCGGCCTCGCTCGACCCGCCGGCGAGCGTCGTGTTCGCCGTGGACAAGTCCGGCAGCATGGGCGAGGGCAGCCGCGGGGTGGATCGCCTGAGCCTCGCCGAGCGCGCCGTGCTCGAGGCGCTGGGGACGCTGGGGCCGCGCGACTCGGCTGGCGTCGTGGCCTTCGACGTCGAGCCGCGCGTGCTGCAGCCGCTGCAGCCCGCGGCGGCAGTGGCACGCGCCCTCGCCGGCCGCTGGCCCATCGAGGCGCGCGGCGGCACGCGGCTCGCGCCCGCGATCGAGCTCGCGGCCGGGCAACTCGAGAAAGCGGGTCCCGGGCGTCGCATCCTCATCGTCGTGACCGACGGCTTCGTGGACGAGGCACCGCTCGAGGCGCTGCGCCGCCGGCTCGAGGCATCGCGCATCGAGACCGTGGCGCTCGCGGTCGGGCCCGATGCGGACGCCACGGCACTCGAGCGGCTCACGGGACGCGGCGGTGGCGTGGTGCTGCGGGTCGGCGAGGCGGCGCAGCTGCCCGGCGCGATGCGCGCGGGCCTCGAGCGCCGCCGCGCCAGGGTCGAGCGTGGCGTGATCGAGGTCCAGCGCGGACGCGCTGCCGGCGTCGCTCGCGTCGCTCGGCGAGCGCTGGCCACCGATCGCAGCCTTTGCGGTGACGCGCCTGCGGCCGGAGGCGACGGCATGGCTGCGGTCCGTGCAGGGCGACACCGTGATCGCCGCCTGGCAGGCCGGCGCGGGCCGGGTGGTCGCCGTCACCAGCGGCCTCGGCGCGTGGACGCTGCCCTGGCTGCGGTGGGAGGCGTGGCCGCAGCTCGCCGGCGGACTCGCCGACTGGGTCGTCGCCGCACCCGGCGCGGGTGCGTCCGCGCTGCGGGTGAGCGACCTGCCCGATGGACTGCACGTCGAGCTCGACGCGCAGCGCGGCGGGCGCTGGAGCGTGTCGGAGCAGACCACGCTGACCGTGACCACGCCGACGGGCCGCACCCAGACGCTCGCGCTGCAGCCGCTCGCGCCGGGCCGCCTGCAGGCCACGCTCGAGGCGACGGAGCCCGGGCCCTATGCGCTGGTCGCCTCGGGTGCGCTCGGCGTACGGCGCACGCTGCACCTGCGCGGCAGCCGCGGGGAGGAGGACGGCTGGGGTGAGAGTCCCGACGTCGAGCAATGGCTGCGCGAGGGACTGGTGCAGCGCTGGGAACCGGGCACGCCCGCCGCCTCGCAGCGACCCGTCGCGACCGGCGGCGACACCCGACCCGATCGCTGGCTGCTCGGCCTCGCGCTGCTGCTCGCCTGCGCCGGGATCGTGGCCGACCGCCTGCCCGGCGGCGTGCCTCAGGCGGCCACTGCGGCCTGGCGCGCGATCCGTCGCGCCTGCTCGCGCAGCAGTCGCCCGAAGCCGAGCCGCTCGTAGAACTCATCGAGCACGGCGAGGTCGGGCGGGCGCCGAGCGAGCTCGCCGGGGCCGGCCGCGAGCGGCATGTCGCAGGCGATCCCGGTGAGCTGCCGCGACAGGAAGGCCGAATCGCGGTGCTCGCGCAGCGACTGGGCGACGAAGGTGGAGTTGCGGAACTTGAGCTTCGGCACCGCCTCGAGGTTCTCGAACACGCCGGGCAGCGTGTCGAAGTGCTTGAGCAGCGTGGCCGCCGTCTTGCGCCCGACGCCCGGCACGCCGGGGATGTTGTCGACCGCGTCGCCCATCAGCGCCAGGAAGTCCGCCATGCGCTCGGGCACGACGCCGAAGCGCTCCTCGATGTCGTCGTAGCGGTAGCGCACGTCGGCCACCGCGTCCCAGTAGGTGTCCTGGCTGGCCGATGAGCTGGGTGAGGTCCTTGTCGCGGCTCGCGATGATCACCGGCAGGCCCGCGTCGCGCGCGCGAACGGCGAGCGTGCCGATGATGTCGTCGGCCTCGAAGCGCGAGCTGCCGAACTCGGCGAGGCCGAGCGCGCGGACCAGTTCGCGGCACAGGCCGAACTGGCGCTTGAGCTCCGGCGGCGCCGGATCGCGGTTCGCCTTGTACGCCGGGTAGATCTCGTTGCGGTAGGACTGCTCGAGGCTCTCGTCGAAGGCCACCGCGATGCGCGACGGCGACTCCCGCTCGAGCAGGTCGCCCAGGAAGCGTGCGAAGCCGTGCACCGCGTTCACCGGGTTGCCGTCGCGATCGGCGAACTCGATGGGAACGGAGAACCAGGCGCGGAAGATGAAGACGCTTGCGTCGACGAGGTAGAGCACGCGGCGATTGTGCGTCACGCCCCCGGGTCGCGCCACTTTGCCGACTCGTCCGCCGGTCGCAGAATGTCGCGATGCAAGCCGCAGCGGACAGGGCATGACCTGGGGGATCGTTCCGATCGAGCGACGCCACATCGCGGGCTTTCGCGAGGTGCTCGACGGCGTCGCGCGCGAGCGGCGCTACCTCGCGTTCCTCGAGGCGCCGCCGGCGGCATGGGTGCGGCGCTTCGTGCTCGACGGGCTGCGCGCCGGCATTGCCCAGTACGTGGCCGTCGACGGTGAACGCGTGGTCGGCTGGTGCGACGTCGTGCCGAAGTCGCACGAGACGCTGCGCCACGGCGGCACGCTCGGGATGGGCGTGGCCGCCTCGCATCGCGGCATCGGCATCGGCTCCGCCCTGCTGCGCACGACGCTCGAGGCCGCGTCCACGCGAGGACTGACGCGCGTCGACCTCATCGTACGGGCGGACAACGAAGCCGCGATTGCGCTCTACCACCGCAACGGCTTCGAGTTCGAGGGACGGCTGCGGCGCTACATCATCGTGGACGGGGCGGCCCACGACGCATTGCAGATGGCGCGGCTCGTGTGACAACAGAGCAGACAGACCAACCAACGGGGGAAGTGACATGAGCTCACTCGACAAGGCACGTGACACCCAGATGAAGAATATCGAGGCGAAAACGGGGCGATCGCTCGCCGACCTGCGCACCCTGCTGACCGCCAGCGGCCTCGCGAAGCACGGCGAGCTGCGCAGCTACGCGATGGAGAAGTTCGGCCTCGGTCACGGCGACGCGAACACGCTGGTGCACCTTGCGCTCGCGAGCGACGGCCAAAGCGCGGCCGCCGGCAAGCCCGACGAGGACGTGCTCGCCGGGATCTACGCGGACAAGAAGGCGCCGCTGCGCCCGATCCACGACGCGCTGATGGCGGCGATCGGCAGTTTCGGCGAGATCGAGATCGCGCCCAAGAAGGGCTACGTGAGCCTGCGGCGCAAGAAGCAGTTCGCGATGATCGGCCCGGGCAGCGCGACGCGAGTGGACGTCGGGCTCAACATGAAGGACGTGTCCGCGACCGACCGGCTGGTCGCCGAGAAGCCGGGCGGCATGTGCCAGTACAAGGTGAAGCTGACATCGGCATCCGAAGTGGATGCCGAGATGATCGGCTGGATCCGCAGGGCCTACGACGCGGCCGGCTGAGCCGACAGCCGCTTGTGCAGCGGGCTCGAGCGCGGGAAGTGCGCGAGCAGGTAGCTCATCTGGTCGGCCAGCACGCGCCGGCCCTTGAGGTAGATGTACTCGGCGTAGCTGGGCGTGAACGGGATGGCGATCAGCTGCAGCTTCGCCTGCTCGGGCGTGCGCCAGGCCTTGAGGTTGTTGCAGCGGCGGCAGGCGGTGACGACGTTGTTCCAGGCGTCGCTGCCCGCCGCGCGACAGCGGCGTGACGTGATCGCGCGACAACTGGCTCGACGAAAAGCGCTGCCCGCAGTACATGCACAGGTGGCCGTCGCGCCGGAACAGCGTTTCGTTGTTGAGCGGCGGCACGTAGGCGTGGTGGCGGTGACCGGGATTGTGGCTGTGGCCCACGGTCGCGACGATCGCATTCACCTCGAACTCGGTGCGACGCCCGGTCCTCGCGTTGGTGCCGCCGCGCAGCTGGAACAGCGGCTGGCCGAACGAGTAGGCGACCTGCCCCATGAAGTGCAGCCGGACCGCGTCCCGGTAGTCGATCCACTCCAGTGGCATCCCCGAGACGTCCGTGCGCAGCACCTCTTGGGAGAGCGCGTACATGGGCTGAAAGATACGTCACCGCTGTGCGATAATTCAACGGCTGCCCAACCCGCCAAGACGCTAGAAATCCCTGCCGCAACGTCGTGTTGCCGGCCAGGGCGGGCACGACCGGGAGGAATCACCGCATGTCGCAGACGATCGGAGTGCCGCGCGAGACGTTCGCAGGCGAGAAGCGCGTCGCCGCAGTTCCCGAGGTGGTCGAGAAGCTGATCAAGCTCGGCTTCCCGGTCTGCGTCGAGACCGGTGCCGGGGCCGACGCCAACTTCGGCGACGAGGCCTACCAGGCCGCCGGCGCCCGCATCGCCGGCAGCGCCGCGGAGCTGCTGGGCGACGCGGACATCGTGTTCAAGGTGCGCGCGCCGACCCCCGGCGAAATCGCGCTGATGAAGCCGGGCAGCACGCTCGTGAGCTTCATCTGGCCGGCGCAGAACCCCGAACTCATGCAGCAACTGGCCGACGCCAGGCTCACCGTGCTCGCCATCGACTCGTTGCCGCGCCAGCTCTCCCGCGCCCAGAAGATGGACGCGCTCACCTCCATGGCCAGCATCAGCGGTTACCGCGCCGTGATCGAGGCCGCCAACGCATTCGGCCGTTTCTTCAACGGCCAGGTCACCGCCGCCGGCAAGATTCCGCCGGCCAGGGTGTTCGTCGCCGGCGCCGGTGTGGCGGGTCTCGCCGCCATCGGAACGGCCGCCAACCTCGGCGCGATCGTGCGCGCCAACGACACGCGCGCCGAGGTCGCCGACCAGGTGGTGTCGCTGGGCGGCGAATTCGTCAAGGTCGACTACGAGGAAGAAGGCTCAGGCGGTGGCGGCTATGCCAAGGTGATGAGCGAGGGCTTCCAGAAGGCCCAGCGCGAGATGTACGCGCAGCAGGCCAGGGACGCGGACATCATCATCACGACCGCGCTGATCCCGGGCAAGCCCGCGCCGAAGCTCATCACCGCCGAGATGGTGAAGAGCATGAAGCCTGGCAGTGTCATCGTCGACATGGCGGCCGAGCAGGGCGGCAATTGCGAGCTCACCGTGCCTGGCGAGGCGGTGGTCCGGCACGGCGTCACCATCATCGGCTACACGGATCTCGTCAGCCGCCTGGCCAAGCAGTCGTCGACGCTGTACTCGACGAACCTGCTGCGCGTGACCGAGGAGCTCTGCAAGTCCAAGGACGGCGTCATCAACGTCAACATGGACGACGATGCCATCCGCGGCCTGACCGTCATCAAGGACGGCGGCATCACCTGGCCGCCACCTGCGCTGAAGCTGCCGACCGCACCGCCACAGGCGAAGCCTGCCGCAGCAGCGGCAGTGCCCGCCAGGAAATCCGGTCACGGTCACGGCGCGGGCGAGCCGACGTCGGCAAAGAGCCTGGCCATGATCTTCGGCACGGGCGCGCTGCTGTTCTGGCTGGTCGGGGCCTACGCGCCGGCCTCGTTCCTCGCGCACTTCACCGTCTTCGTGCTGGCCTGCTTCATCGGCTACATGGTCGTCTGGAACGTCACGCCGGCGCTGCACACGCCGCTGATGAGCGTGACCAACGCGATCTCCAGCATCATCGCGATCGGCGCACTGATCCAGGTGGCGCCTCCGCTCGTTGCAGGGACGGAGGGACGGCCCGATACCCTCATCCTCGGTCTTGCGGTCGCCGCACTCGCGCTGACCGCGATCAACATGTTCGGCGGCTTTGCCGTCACGCGTCGCATGCTCGCGATGTTCCGGAAGTAAGGGGCGCACGCATGTCCGCGAACATCGCAACGATGGCCTACATTGCCGCCATCATCCTGTTCATCCTGAGCCTGGGCGGCCTGTCGAATCCAGAGACGTCGCGGCGTGGCAACGTCTTCGGCATGGTCGGCATGGCGATTGCCGTCCTCGCGACGGTGTTCGGGCCGCGGGTCACCGCGGCAGGCCTTCCCTGGATCGTCGGCGCGCTGGTGGTCGGCGGCGCCATCGGACTGTACGCGGCCCGCACGGTGCGCATGACGCAGATGCCGGAGCTGGTCGCGATCATGCACAGCCTGGTCGGTCTCGCGGCATGCCTGGTCGGCTTCGCGAGCTACGTCGACACCTCGATCGCCTTCACCGGCGCGGAGAAGGCCATCCACGAAGTCGAGATCTACCTCGGCATCCTCATCGGCGCGGTGACGTTCTCCGGCTCGGTCATTGCCTTCGGCAAGCTGTCGGGCAAGATCGGCGGCAAGCCGCTGCTGCTGCCCGCGCGGCACTGGCTCAATCTCGCGGGATTGCTCGGGGTGATCTGGTTCGGCTGGCAGTTCCTGCAGGCACACGACATCCAGTCGGGCCTGGTGCCGCTCGCGCTGATGACGGCGATCGCGCTGCTGTTCGGCGTGCACATGGTGATGGCGATCGGCGGCGCGGACATGCCGGTCGTGGTGTCGATGCTCAACAGCTATTCCGGCTGGGCCGCGGCCGCCACCGGCTTCATGCTGTCGAACGACCTGCTGATCGTCACCGGCGCGCTGGTGGGTTCCTCGGGCGCGATCCTCTCCTACATCATGTGCCGCGCGATGAACCGCAATTTCCTGAGCGTCATCGCCGGCGGCTTCGGCACCGGCGAGGGCGCGGCCCCGGCCGCCGCAGGCGCGCAGCCGGCGGGCGAGGTGACGGCCATCAGCGCGGCGGAGACCGCGGACCTGTTGCGCGATGCCAAGAGCGTGATCATCGTGCCAGGCTACGGCATGGCGGTCGCCCAGGCGCAGCACACCGTGTACGAGATCACGAAGCTGCTGCGCGAGAAGGGCGTGAACGTGCGCTTCGGCATCCACCCGGTCGCGGGCCGCATGCCGGGGCACATGAACGTGCTGCTCGCCGAGGCCAAGGTGCCCTACGACATCGTGATGGAAATGGACGAGTTGAACGACGACTTCCCGGACACCGACGTCTCGATGGTGATCGGCGCCAACGACATCGTGAACCCTGCGGCCGAGGACGACCCGG
This sequence comes from uncultured Gammaproteobacteria bacterium, assembly GCA_963707145.1. Lineage (GTDB taxonomy): Bacteria > Pseudomonadota > Gammaproteobacteria > Steroidobacterales > Steroidobacteraceae > RPQJ01. The sequence goes on along the minus strand of CAVPOQ010000008.1, from coordinate 698,499 downwards.
CGAGCCCGATCGCGGGCATGCCGGTGCTGCAGGTGTGGAAGTCGAAGACCTCGATCGTGATGAAGCGCTCGATGGCCTCGGGCTACGCCGGCGTCGACAATCCGCTGTTCTACAAGGACAACAACCGGATGCTGTTCGGCGACGCGAAGAAGATGCTCGACGAAGTGCTGGCGGCGCTGAAGGGTTGAGCACCGGCCACGAGGGCCCGGACCGTGCGCGTTTGTCTGGCGTGGCCGCTGCTTGGTCTGTGTTTCGGAGCCGGGTCGGCGCTCGCCGCGGAACCTGACCCAGCTCGCGCGGACGCAGCGGTCCGCGCCTACGTCGAGCGGGAGGGCATCCCGGCGGCGCACGTCACCATCCTGCGAGGCGATACCGTGGTGCTGCAGCGCGGCTACGGCGCCGCGCGCCCAGGCGGCCCGCCACCCGACGCGCAGTCGATCTTCCCGCTCGGCTCGATCTCCAAGCAGTTCACGGCGGCGCTCGTGCTTGCGCTCGCCGACCGCGGCAAACTCGCGCTCGACGCGCCGGTGAGTCGCTATCTGCCCGAGTGGTTCGCGGACGAGCCGGGGCTGCGGGTGGAACACCTCCTCTGGCAGACCTCGGGGCTCGCCGACTTCCTGTGGCTCGAGGGCTATCGCAAGCTGGCCGACGATCCGGCCACGCCGAAGTCGGCCTACGTCGCGCTCGGAGCGGCCGAGCCGCGGCGCTTCGCGCCCGGCACGCGTTGGGCCTACAGCAACACCAACTACAAGGCGCTGGCGCTGATTGCCGAGCGCACGGGCGGCGCACCGTACGACGCGCTGCTCGAAGCGCACGTGCTGCGGCCGCTGGGTCTCGCCGGCGTCGTGCCCTGCCATGACCTGCGTCCGAGCCAGTTCGTCCCCGGCGTCTCGCAGGAAGGGCGCCCCGCGCCGCTCGACCCGAGCCGCGCTGCCTACGCTGGCGACGGTGGACTGTGTGGGAACGCGGCGGTGCTTTCCGCCTGGCTCGAGCGCGCATACGCGGTACGCGAAGGCAAGCCGGCTGCCATGGCGCGGCTCACGCAGCCGGCGCGGCTCAGCGACGGAACGCTCGTGCCCTACGGCTTCGGTGTGTCGACGCGCCAGTTCCTCGGCCGTGATCTCGTCTGGCACGGCGGCAACGTCGACAGCCACAGCACGATGATCGCGTGGCTGCCGGAGCAGGACCTGCGCATCGTGATCCTCGCGGCCCGCGGCTTCCTCTGGCCCACCGACCTGATGCCGGCGCTCGTCGGCGCCGAGCCCCCACAACCAGTGGCCAGCGCTGGCGCCTCGATGAGCGGTCGCTTCGAAGACGGACTGTTCCGCTACGAGATCGCGCCGGACGGCGCGGCGCTGCGCGTCGAGGTCGATCTGCTCGGCCCGATGCGGCTCGTCCCGGCGGGCCCGCGCGAATTCGTCGCCGAAGACCATCCCGCGACTTTCCGCCTGCGCCTGACGCCAGATGGAGCCGAAGACCGCTTCGAGTTCGACTGGGGCGAAGTGCGCTCCTACGCGCGCCGTGCGCAGGACTGAGCGCCGCGGACTCGAGGATGAAGCGCGATGGCCTCTGGCGACGCCGGCCAGCCACGGCGTTGCTGATCGCCGACTCGCGGTTCCTGAGTATTTCCTTCGTCAGGACGCGCCGGTCAGCCGCCGCCGCGCCGCTGCTGCGCGCGGTCCCTCGTCTTCTGGCGCTGCTCCGGCGTCATCTGCTGCCAGCGTTCGCGCGCCTTCTGCCGCTGCTCGGGCGTCATCTGCCGCCAGCGGTCCTGGACCTGCTGGCGCTGCTCCGGGGTCATCTCTTCCCAGCGGCGACGCAGTTCCTCGCGCTGCTCGGGTGGCAGGTCACGGTAGCGGCGGAAGTTCTCGCGCAGTCGCTGCTGCTCCTCCGGCGGCAGCTCTTTGAATCGCTGGTAGCGAGCGCGCAGTTGCTGCTTCTGCTCCGGCGGCAGATCGCGCCAGCGCTGCATGCGTTCCTTGGCCATCGCCCGCTGCTCGGGCGTCATCTGCTGCCAGCGCTCCGCACCTCTCGACAGCGCCTGCTGGCGGCCCGGAGGCAGCGAGTCCCAGCGATCGCGCACGGGAGCAAGCACCTGCTGCTGCTCGGTCGTGAGGTCCTGCCAGCGGACACCGGCCGCGCCCGGCGCGCCCGGGCCCTGGGCCTGTGCGGCTCCGCAAGCGAACAGCGCACAGGCAATCACGATCCAGACTTGACGCTTCATTTCCCTTGCTCCGCCGGATCGCGCGGCTGCGCGCGCTCCTCGTTCTGACTGTTGACCGGGTCCGGGCTCACCGCTTGTTTCGGCGGCAGCAGGTCGTCCGAGTGCAACCACTCCTCGTCGCCGTTCCAGGTCCCGAGGTACTCGAGCAGTTCCTCGCTCGGCGCATCGGGCGGCTCGGACGGTTCCGCCGCCGCCGCGAGCGCGGCCGCCGACATCGCCAGCATCAGTGCGGCGCGCCGCGTCATGTCGTCGAACCGTGTCCATCCAGCTCATCGGGCGCGACCTCGTCGAGCCACGCATAGAACGCGAGGTCCTCGGCCACCAGATCGAGGTCGTCGCCGGCCGCGACGAGTTCGAGTGCATCGACTGCGTCGCCGTTGACCGACCGGGCGACCACCGGGGCCACATCCTGCGGCGCGCGCCACACGAGAACGGCGACCAGCGCGGCCGACGCGGCGGCCGCGACCGGCAGCCACCCCTGCCATGCGGGTCGCCGTCGCGGCTCGAGTTGCGCGACCGCGGCCTGCCGGGCGCGCCTCAGGCGCGACAGCGTCTCCGCGTCGAGCCCATCGACGCTCGCGTCGAACAGTTCCCGCGCGCGCCGCTCGAGCGCCTCGTTCCGCTTGTCGCCGTCCCGGTCGTTCATCACCACACCTCGTCGAGCCTGGCGCGCAAGACCTGCAGCGCGCGGAAATAGTGAGTCTTCACGCTGCCCTCGGAGCAGCCCATGGCGGCGGCGGTCTCTGCGACGTCCATGCCCTGCAGACAACGCAGCACGAAGGCCTGCTGTTGACGCGCCGGCAGCGCGGCGAGCGCCGACTCGAGCCGCTGCATCGCCTCGTCGGCCATCAGCTGCCGCGCCGGGTCGGGGCCGCCGCCCGCAATTCGCTCGAGGGGATCGCCCTCGTCCTCCTCGCCGTCGCGGCGGCCCGGCAGCAACCCGAAGATCCGCGAGCGCACGGAGCGCCGCCGCTGCGCGTCGCGGATGCCGTTGCCGAGGATGCGGAAGAACAGCGCCGGCCACTCGTCGGCCGGCCGGCGGCCGTAGCTGCGTGCCAGCCTCAGCATCGCGCCCTGCACCACGTCGAGCGCATCGTCGCGGTCGCGCAAGGCCATCTGCGCGATCCGCAATGCGCGCCGCTCCACGCCGGCAAGGAAGCGGTCGAGGTTCACGGCGTCGTCCAGCGCGGTCTCCTCGCGGGGTCTACGCACGGCCGGCGCAGCCAGCCCTGCGGTGTCCCGGTCGAGCGTAGCAGGGCCGGTCATACGGTTAGACTCTTGCACCCGGGAACGGCATTCGGGCGTACCGGAACCTAAAACGCGAGCCCCGCCAATTGGTTGACGAGGACTTCGAAAGCGGAGATGTGCACCGCGGCGAGCGGAAGCGCCCGCAACCGCCCGGTCGCTGCGGCGCGGCGCCTCTCGCCGGCTGTCGCGAAGCCGCCACGATCCGCTAAACCTTTGATTGGACTGGATTTAGATTCGAGCGGTCAATTTGTCATCAGATTGCAAAACCCTGCGGCAGAACCGGCACTTGAATCCACAACACCCGGTTCGTCCACAGAGTTATCCACTGCCTCTGTGGACAACTTCACATAAGGCCGACGGCCCTTGAGCACGATCCTGCGCCTCGCCGTGGACGTGCCGCTGCGGCAGCTGTTCGACTACCGGCCGCCGCCTGGCGTGGACGCCCGGCAGCTCGTTCCGGGCGTCCGCCTGTGGGTACCGTTCGGGCGGCGCCGGGTGTGCGGGGTGCTGGTCGAGATCTCAGGGGCTTCGGACGTCCCGCCTGCCCGCCTGCGCAGTGCCACGGCGGTCATCGACGCGACGCCGGTGCTCGACGAGCCGCTGCTCGCGCTGCTGCGCTGGTCGGCGGACTACTACCACCACGCGCCCGGCGAGGTGATCGCGGCGGCGCTGCCCACTCCGTTGCGCAGCGGCGCGGCGGCGCTCGAGGAAGAGCAACGCTGGGCGCTCACCGCCGCCGCGCGCGCCGGCGAGCTGCCGCCGCTGTCGGCGCGTGCGGGGCGCCTGCGCGAGATGGTCGAACTCCTCGCCCAGCACGCGGCCGCGGACGCCGCGACGCTCGCCGCGCTGTCACCGCGCTGGCGCGACCATCTGCGCGAGCTCGAAAGGCGCGGCTGGGCACTGCGGCTGCAGGTCGCGACCGCCGCCGCGCCGCGTCGCGCCGTGGACGTGTCGGCAGGCCTCGACCCCACGCCCGAGCAGGAGCGAGCGATCGCTGCGATCGCGGGCGAGGCCGGCGGCCACGCCTCCTTCCTGCTCCACGGCGTGACCGGCAGCGGCAAGACCGAGGTCTACCTGCGCGCGATCGCCGAGGTCGTCCGGCGCGGAGAGCAGGCGCTGGTGCTGGTGCCCGAGATCTCGCTCACCCCGCAGCTCGTGGCGCGTTTCGCTGCGCGCTTCGACGCACCGCTGGCGGTGCTGCATTCCTCGCTGCCGGACCATGAGCGCCTGCGCGCGTGGCGGGCCGCGCGCAGCGGCGAGGCGCCAGTGGTGATCGGCACGCGCTCGGCGATCTTCGCGCCACTGGCCCGGCCGGGGCTGATCGTCGTGGATGAGGAGCACGACCCGTCCTACAAGCAGCAGGACGGCTTTCGCTACTCGGCTCGCGACCTCGCGCTCGCCCGCGCGCAGCGGCTCGGAGTACCGGTGGTGCTCGGCTCCGCCACGCCCTCGCTCGAGAGCCTCGAGCGGGTGCACGCGGGCCGCGCGACGCTGCTCGAGCTGCCGGCGCGCACCGCGGGCGCACGACCGCCCGAACTGCGCCTGGTGGACCTGCGCCGGCACGCGGCCACCCAGGGCATCGCCACGCCCACGGTGCTCGCCATCCGGCGACATCTCGACGCCGGCGGGCAGGTGCTGCTCTACCTCAACCGGCGCGGCTACGCCCCGTCGCTGTTCTGCCCCGCCTGCGGCTGGACCGCACCCTGTCCACGCTGCGACGCGCGGCTCACCGTGCACCAGCGCGAGGGACGCGTCCGCTGCCACCACTGCGGCGCCGAACAACGCATCCCGGAGACGTGCCCCGACTGCGGCGAGCCGGCCAAACCGGTCGGCCAGGGCACGGAGCGCATCGAGGAGACGCTCGCGCAGCTCTTCCCGGACGCGCCGCTCGAGCGCATCGACCGCGACGCCGTGCGCCGTCGCGGCGCGCTCGAGGCCGCGCTCGAGCGCGTGACCAGCGGCTCGGTGCGGCTGCTGGTGGGCACGCAGATGCTCACCAAGGGCCACCACTTTCCGGAGGTGAGCCTGGTGGTCGTGCTGAACGCCGACCAGGGACTGTTCGGTACGGATTTCCGCGCCAGCGAGCGGCTCGCGCAGACCATCGTGCAGGTGGCGGGCCGCGCGGGCCGCGCCGAGCGGCCGGGCGAGGTGCTGATCCAGACCGAGTACCCCGAGCACCCGCTGCTCACGCAGCTGATCGCGGGGGGCTACGACGCCTTTGCGGCCGCGGCTCTCGAGGAACGACGCGACGCGCGCTGGCCACCCTACGCGCGGCTCGCGGTGCTGCGTGCCGAGGCGGCGCGGCGCGAGCCGCCGCTGGCGTTCCTCGATCGCGCACGGGAGATCGCCGTGTCGCTCGCCGCCGCGGAGGTCGAAGTGCTCGGGCCGGCCGCTGCGCCGATGGAGCGTCGGGCGGGTCTCTATCGGGCCCAGCTGCTGCTGCACGCACCGTCGCACGCGCCGCTGCAGCGCCTGCTCGCCCGCGGGCTGCCGGCACTGGAGGCGCTGCCCGAGGCGCGCAAGGTGCGCTGGTCGCTGGACGTGGACCCGCTCGAGCTGTTCTGAGGCCTCGACTGGCGACGGAATGTGCAGGAAATCCTGCGGATTCGCACGGCAGCGGGCCTGCTGCCGGACTCGCATCCCCGTCGCGAATTCCCTAGACTGACCGCCCTCGCCGGCCCCCTCTTCCGACGGCAACGCCTTGAAGTACCAGATTGAAAAGCTCGTGCAGGACGCCTTGGCGGCCCTGCCGGAAGACCTGCGCACGGTCGCCGCCGCGCAGCCCGCCCCCACCGTGGAGCGCACCCGCGACTCGACGCACGGCGACTTCGCCACCAACGCCGCGATGCAGCTCGCCAGGGCCGCGAAGCGCAAGCCGCGCGAGCTCGCGCAGGCGATCGTGGAAGCGCTGCCGACCAGCGATCTCGTCTCGAAGGTCGAGATCGCGGGACCCGGCTTCATCAATTTCTTCGTGGCACCGTCGGGGTACCACCGCGAGCTCGAGCGCGTGCTCGACCTCGGCCCCAACTACGGTCGCAGCACGCTCGGCGGCGGCCAGCGCGTGATCGTCGAGTTCGTGTCGGCCAACCCGACCGGGCCGCTGCACGTGGGCCACGGCCGCCACGCCGCCTTCGGTGCCACGCTGGCGAACCTGCTCGACGCGGCGGGCTTCAAAGTGCACCGCGAGTACTACATCAACGATGCCGGCCGGCAGATGGAGATCCTCGCGGCCAGCGTCTGGTTGCGCTACCTGGAGTGCTTCGGCGAACAGTTCCCGTTCCCGAGCAACGGCTACCGCGGCGACTACCTGCATCCGATCTCCGACAAGCTCGTGGAACGCGCGGGACGCACGCTGGTGCGGCCGGCGGCCGAGGTGTTCCGCGACCTGCCGCCCGATGCGCCCGCCGGCGACAAGGACGCGTACATCGATGCGGTGATCGCCCGCGCGCGCGCGCTGCTGGGTGACGAGGGCTTCGAGCAGGCCTTCCACATCGCGCTCGAGGACATCCTCGCCGACATCCGCGAGGACCTCGAGGAGTTCGGGGTCCGCTACGACGAGTGGTTTTCCGAGCGCAGCCTGACCACCAGCGGCGCGATCGACCGCGCGCTCGACCGACTGCGCGGCAACGGCGTCGTCTACGAGAAGGACGGCGCGCAGTGGTTCCGCGCCACCGACTTCGGCGACGAGAAGGACCGCGTCGTGGTGCGCGAGAACGGCATCAAGACGTACTTCGCCTCGGACATCGCCTACCACCTGCAGAAGCGCGAGCGCGGCTTCGAGCGGCTGGTGGACGTGCTCGGCGCCGACCATCACGGCTACGTGGCGCGCGTGCGCGCCGGGCTGGTGGCGATGGGCGAGCCGGGCGACAGCCTCGAGGTGCGCCTCGTGCAGTTCGTGACGCTGTATCGCGGCGGCGAGAAGGTGCAGATGTCGACGCGCTCGGGCGAATTCATCACGCTGCGCGAGCTGCGCCGCGAGGTCGGCAACGACGCCGCGCGCTTCTTCTACGTGATGCGCAGCAACGACCAGCACCTCGACTTCGACCTGCAGCTGGCCACGTCGCACTCCAACGAGAATCCCGGTCTACTACATCCAGTACGCGCACGCCCGCGTCTGCAGCGTGCTGCGCCAGTTGCGCGAGAAAGGCTTCGTCCACGAAGCCGCGCGCGGCCGCGCGTCGCTCGGCCGGCTCGTCGAGCCGCACGAGCAGGCGCTGCTCGCCTCGCTGAGCCGCTACCCCGAGGTGGTCGAGGACGCCGCGCTTGGCCGCGCGCCGCACGCGCTGGTGCACTACCTGCGCGAGCTGGCGAACGACTTCCACACCTACTACAACGCGCACCAGTTCCTGGTGGACGACCCCGAGCTGCGCGACGCGCGGCTGGTGCTGATCCAGGGCCTGCGGCAGGTGGTGCGCAACGGCCTCGGCCTGCTCGGCGTCTCCGCGCCGGAGGCGATGTGATGGCCGCGACCTCGACCAGCAAGACGCTCAGCCGCGACTACAAGCACGTCAAGAAGCAGACGCCAGGCGGCTCGGCCTTCAACGGCTGGACCGGACTTGCCGCGGGGCTCGCGATGGGTCTCGCCGTCGCGCTCGGCGTGCACCTGCACTACAAGAACCTCGCACCGCCCGTGCCGGAGCCCACCGCTGCCGTGCCACCCGCTTCGGCGCGTGCGGCAGACGAGACGCCGGTGCCGTCGGCTGCGACCGGTTCCGAGGCGGCCACCGATCTCACGTTCTACACCGAGCTCGAGCGCCAGCAGGTCGAGGTGCCGGAGAGCTCGCTCAAGGCGAATTCCGCGCGCACTCCCGCACCCGGCGGCGAGGTCACGCTGCAGGCCGGTGCCTTCGCGCAGCCGGCCGAGGCCGAGAAGCTGCAGGCGAAACTCGCGCAGTACGGTCTCGACGCCAAGATCTCCCGCTACTCGCAGAATGACGAGACGCTGTACCGCGTCCGCATCGGCCCGATCGGCACCGTCGAGGAACTCGAAGCCGTGAAGGCGAAGCTGGCCGAGGCGGAGGTCGAGGCGATGCCGTTGACGGCGGTCGCGGAGATGCCGCCGCCCTGAGGATCGGCGGCATCCGCAGACGCAGCGCGTGCCTGCGCGGTGCGGCGAGGTCAGCTCAATCGAGCGATACGCGCAGCACCTCGCCGGTGCCGAACGGCGCGAACGTGTTGTTCGTGACGTAGGCGGCGCCGTCGAGTCCGATCACGACTCCGGATGGCCGCGACAGCACGACGTTCACACGGTCACTGTCCTGGCGAGCGCGACAGATATCGTCGCTCCCGAGCCTCGACAGGCGGCCCGTGTTGGGCGGGAAGCCGAGCCCGGAAGCGAACTCCAGCACGTACAGGTTGCCCCACGGGTCGAAGGTGACGTCGACGATCGCCGTGAAGCCGGTCGCGCAGACCTCCGGGGTGCCGCCGTCCGCGGGAACCCTCCAGACACGCGCGGCGCCCTGCGGGAACGGGAACCCGGTGAGTTCGCCGACATAGAGCCAGCCGTCGGGCCCGAGCGCGACCGAGGTCGGCACGGACTGCACCGGAATGACCGGCTGCGGCGGCGGACCCGGCAACGGTGCGAACTGATTCGGGAACACCGCTAGCGTTCGAGTCCGCTTGTTGGCCCGCACCTCGACCAGCGAGTTACCTCCCGCGTCGGCGACGATCGAGCGCGACGGCAGGGCCAGCACGCCGAAGCCGTTGCTGTCCGGGCCGGCGCCGTCCGGGTCGGAGTCTTCGTGCGCCGCCACGTCGCCGACCATCTTCCATTGCCCGCTCGGCGTGACCTTCAGCAGATTGCCGAGGACCGCGGCCGTCGGCCCGAGACTGCTGCGGCCGGCCGCGCTGCCGCCGAGGCCGACCGTGACGATCGCGTGCCCGGTGCCGTTGAAGGAGATGTCGTACGGACCCGCCGCGTCGGCCAGCGCACGCGTCGTGACCGACGGCAGTCCGGTGACGATCTTCCGCGCGGGCAGAACACCTGTCGGATCGACCCAAGTGATTGCACCGCTCGAACCGAGGCAGGGCTCCGTCAGCGGGCCCGGGCCAGGGAATGGCGGCTTGGCCGGGTCGCAGTTGGCGCCGTCCGCGTTGCCGGACTCGGCGACGTACGAGCCAGCCGTTCGGCGCCTGCGCGATGCCGCGCGGGTTGACGAGCCCGGTGGCGACCACCGCGACGGTCTGTGCCGCGAGCTGCTGTGGCGCGATGGCTGCCGACAGGCCGGCGAGCATCAGTGCGGAGCAACGGAAGTTCGAGTTCATGTGACCCCCTGCGTGTTGACCATGGGAACCGCCGCGATTCGCGGCAGGAGCGCCGGGCCTGAGTCCGGTCAGTTCTTTCAGTCGCGGCATCAGGGTGCCTTTATGACACTACAGTGTCAAATTTGCCTGCTGCTAACATTCGCCCCATGCCGATCAGATCACCTCGACCCGCGCCGACGGCGCATCCGACCAGCGGTCGCGCGCGGCAGAAGTACCGCACCCGCCGCGAACTGCTGGATACCGCAATCCGCCTGGTGGGCACCGGGCTCTGGCCTACCGTCGCCGAGGTCGCGGATGCCGCCCAGGTGTCCCGGCGCACCGCCTACCGCTATTTCCCGACCCAGGCGCAGCTGCTGATCGAGGCGGCGCTCGACGGCGTACGCCCGGCGATGGCCGAGGCGATGGCGAAGACACCGAGCGGTCGGTCCGAGAGCGACCTTCAGGAACGAGTCGATGCACTGGTGCGCTCCATGCAGCGGCTGACCATCACGCACGAATCGCTGCTGCGGACGCTCGTTCACCTGACCGTGCTCGAGCCCAGGTCCTCCGATCGTCCCCGCCGGGGCGTCCGTCGGCAGGAATGGATCGCCCAGGCCCTGGAACCGGCGCGGGCTGAACTTTCCCGCGCGGCCTACGAAAGACTAGTGTCGGCCCTTTCGCTGATCACAGGCATCGAGGCCCTGCTCGTGCTGCGCGACATCCGCGGCCTCACGGACGGCCAGGCGCTCGCGGTCAGCCAGTGGATGGCGCAAGCGGTGCTTCGCGAGCTCTTCAGGGACAGGCACCTCGCGGGCAAAGGCAGTCGACCACGAGCCTGACGGCGGAGGCGGTCGACTGCATCGCCGGCCGGCGGCCCGGACTCAGCGGCCCGGGCCACCCGGCCAGCGGCGGGCAAGCTCGGCGGCCACCGCCTCGCGCACGGTCCGGATTGCCCCTGCAACGTCTCGACCTGCGACAGCGTGGTGGTACTGACGATGGTGCGGCGCAGAACCCGACTGGCCAGCAGGGTGCGCTCCGGTGCGTCGGCCGGCAACTGCCACAGGCGGTCGGCGGTCGGGTCGGGCGGCAAGCCAATGCTCGCCTGCAGCGACCGCAACTGCCCGGCGATCCCCGGTATGTTGGTCGAGAAGCGCGGCGCGACCAGGCCCGATCGAGGAGCGGCAGGCCGTAGGCCTGGTCGACCAGCACCTGGTTGTTGCGGTCGACGACGGTCGTGGTCCGATCCGCTTCCTCGTACAGCCGGACGATGGCTTCACGAAGCTCAGGGTTGCGGATCAGCCGCAGGTTGCCGGTGCTGAGCAGGTCCCGGTAGGTGGCGGCCTGCAGCCGCAAGGTGCGGCGGTTCGCGAGGTGGCTCAGCGCCTCGGCCACCGGTTCGCGCCCGATCTCCGGCACGCCACGCAGTCCGCGGTAGGCGAGCACGCCGTCGGCGGTCTGCTGCCGCTCGAAGGTCACGAACCCCTCCATGGTGTCCTGGCTCTGGGCGAGGTCGCGCTCGAGACGCTCCAGGTAGGTACGTTCCAGCCGGGCGTCGCGCCGGTCGTCCATCCAGCCGTCCACGGCGAGTGCGATCAGGATGCCGCCCACCAGCAGCGCGAGTTCAAGCGCCACCTGCCACCAGCGCTCGCCGCGCAGGGCGGCCGCGAGACGGCGCAGAGGACTCATGCCCGGGACTGCAGCCGTGCGGCCTCCGCGAACGCGGCGAGCCCCTTCTGCTCGAGCCACTCGCGGCTCCAGAAGCGCGAGACGTACTTGTGCCCCGTGTCGCAGAGGATGGTGACCACCGTGTTGCCGGGTCCGAGCTCGCGCGCCACGCGCACGGCCGCCGCGACGTTGGCGCCGCTGGTGCCGGCGAGGAACAGGCCGTCGCGGTGCAGCAGCTGGTACGTGGTGCGGACGATCTCCGGGTCCTCGATGCGCACGGCGTCGTCGATCGGCGCGCCCTCGAGGTTCGCGGTGACGCGGCCGATGCCGATGCCCTCGGTCACCGCGCTCGAGCCCTCGGACTTGAGATCGCCGCTCTTCACCCAGTTGTAGAGCGCGCTGCCCATCGGGTCGGCAAGCACGATGCGGCAGCGGGGCTTCTGCTCCTTGAGGTAGCGCGAGACGCCGCCCAGCGTACCGCCCGTGCCCGTGGCGCAGGTGAAGGCGTCGATCCGGCCGCCGGTCTCGTGCCAGATCTCGGGGCCGGTGCTGGCGTAGTGGGCGTCGCGGTTGGCGGTGTTGTCGAACTGGTTGCCCCAGACGGCGCCCTCGATCTCGAGCGCCACGCGCGCCGCGACGCGCTGGTAGTGGTTCGGGTCGCTGTAGGGGACAGCCTTCACCACCTGCACCTGCGCGCCCAGCGTGCGCAGCAGCGCCGCCTTCTCGGGCGACTGGTTGTCGGGCATGACGATCACGCAGCGGTAGCCGCGCGCGTTGCAGAGGTGCGCGAAGCCGATGCCGGTGTTGCCGGCCGTGCCCTCGACCAGCGTGCCGCCGGGCTTGCAACTGCCCCGTGTGCTCGGCGTCGTCGAGGATGCCGCGAGCGGCGCGGTCCTTGACCGAGCCGCCCGGGTTCAGGAACTCGGCCTTGCCGAGGATCTCGCAGCCCGTCTCGTCGCTGAAGGAATTCAGACGGATGAGGGGAGTGTGGCCGATGGCGTCGGAGAGGGATTGGCGGATGGGCATGGTTGCTGACGTCCGCGGAAGGCAGGCGTGACTGGGAGTTCAGCGTGGCATGGAGCGGCAACTTTTTCAGTGCCGAATAGGCACGATCAAAGCTGGCTAATGAGCCGCTACTCGATCAGGCACTCAATCGTCGCCATCGAGGGTCGTCAATGTCTATTCGGCCCTCGCGCAGCGGAACCTCAAGATTGGCACCGCGAAACCTCGTACGTGCGATGGCCTAAGCCGCGTCAATAACTTCCTCGCACAGAGTCGCTCATCTGGATACTCACGAAACCACTCAGATACAGAATTGCTCGCTCCCCTTGGTAGGCTCAGGATGTCTCTGCGAATTCACTGGTGCTAGCGGCAGCGATGCTTAGTTCCTGATCTGACTTGCAAGCAGCATCAACCGTCGACGTACGAGTCTCATCAAAGAGTTGCTTCCACCTGACAACGCTAACGACGTGATCGAACGCCTCCATCGGTCGCGTTCGTCCGTATGCGACATAGTCCAGCTCGTGGCTATATTTCTCGAATAGGCGCCTCCGGATTTCCAACGATCCAGACTATTCGACGCATTACGCGGTGCCGAAACAGGGATTCCGTCTAGCTCCAAGTCAGTTCCGGTGGCGGAGATATGACCAGCTTCAATGGGATCTCGTTACGCCAGTGGCCATCGAGCAAGACTCCATTGCGCCTATATACCGGGTTCATGCCCAGCTTCTGGCCACGAAAGCGCTCATAGTATCCTCGACAAGCACCTGCCTGGTTGAACGCCAAGCGTCGCATCCGCTCAGTCGGGCTCACGGGCATCTCGTAACCGTCGAAGGCACTTCATCTATATTGGCTGCCCACGCGTAAGGCTAGCCTCTCTGCGTTCGCCCGTCTCGTATTCTTCTCAGCCTGCATTCGTACGATCGGCCTTCACGTCCTTTTGCCGCCATGACTCGATTGCCGGAGTTTCCGAGCTTTTAACTTGTCGACCGTCTTACTTTTGGACGACATCGGACTCTCTCCAGTGTAGAATTCAGGAACGCGCGACCTCGCAGCCTTGTCGCCATCGGCAACTCGGATCGCCCTTCTGCCTTGGCACCCTGCACACTTTTCGAGCAGCTAGAAGTCGCGTACTATGCACGCTACGTCCAGACTCTGACTACCCGCACCAGGGGCAGCCTAGCACATACTGTCATGATCGCATCATAGCGCTTCCGAGTCATCTAGCAGCCGCGCCACCAATATTCCCAGAAGCGACATTAGCTCGCGAGATCACGACATCCTCGCCTAGTTCGCGACAACCCACGAGCCTCATCACCGCTCCAGTCGGATCCGCTCTGATTCAGCGGATCATTTCCACGTACGCATACAGATTTAGGTCATCGTCGTACCCGATCGGATCCGTCTGCATGAACCGCCCGAGGCCGGGGTTGTAGAACCGCGCCTTGTAGTAATAGAGACCGAGCTGCGGGATTGCCGCCTGGCCGGTGTACTGGAAGCGCCCGGTGTTCGCAGGCGTCGTCACGCCGTAAGCGTCGTACGAGTTGACCTGCAGCGTGGCACCCGAGGCTCCTGTCAGCGCAATGATCGAGCCCAGGTGATCCGCATGAAGGTAGCGGCGGCTCGAGGGCGAGACAGACGCGCCCTCGTACCAGACGAGCGGCTCGTCGACCGCCGCTCCGTGCACGTAGCGGCGCAGCAGCGCGCCGCTCGGGTCGTACTCGGCGATCAGTCTGTCGCCGTCGTAGACAAAGCGGGTCGTTCCCGAGGAACTGGAGACCTCGTACAACCGGCCGAGCGGGTCGTAGGTCAGCGACGCGTTCTTCGCGCCGCTTGCAGCTGACCAGACGATTCTCGGTGTCATAGCGGAACGTAGTCGACCCGTCGGAGGTGAGATTGCCGTTGGCGTCCCAGTTCAACGTCGCGGGCGCATCCCCGGTCACCTGCGTGTACTGATTAAGACCGTTCACCGCGTACGAACGATTCGAACTCGCGACCGGGAACTCGTACGCGTTGTTCGACATCGATCGAGTGGCGATCTGGCTCGCCGGGTTGTAGGCAAAGCCTGTCGCGACGTCGTTGCCAGTCGCGGTTCCGTCCAAGTCGTGGACGAGGGTCTGGAGCCGCGAGAAGGGGTCGTAGGCGAACGACGTCGTTGTCCCGAGCGTGTCACGCGCAATCTGGGAGCGGCGACCCAGCCCGTCGTATAGGACAGACGCCAGCGTGCTAGACGGCCCGTTCTCGGACACGTGCAGGAGGCGGTCGGCCGCGTCGTACGCGTACTCGAAGAACGCGCCGTCCGGGTGCGTGATGCGGGTACGGTTGCCGTGCGCATCGTAGTCTGAGACGACATTGCGAGTGAGGCCGCCGAGATTGACGGTCGACGCTCGCAGCTGCCCAAAACCGTCGTACGTGTTAGTGATGCCGGCGCCTGAGACGGAGCCGAATCGCGCGTAGAGCTGCAGGCCGCGCACGTCGTAGCCGTAATGCACGCTGTAGCCTGGCGCGCCGCTCGCGGAGGCCGGCGCGGTCTTGACCCACACCCTGTTGAGCGCGTCGTATTTGAAGGCGATGGTGCGGCCGTCGCGCTTCCGGAGTGACGTGCGGTTGCCGACCTCGTCGTACCCGTACTGCTCGTAATCCGTCGTGCTCGACTGGTTGGCACCGGTCTTCGCCACCGGAAAGCGCATCTTCGCCAAGCGGTCGAACCCGTCATACTCGAGCGTGGTCAGGTTGTCATTTGCGTCCCTGACTGTCTGACGCTGGCCATTCGGCGTGTAGGTATAGGTCGCATAGTTCTGTTGAACGGACGTGCCGTAGGCGCGCTGAACCTGGAGAAGCTGACCCGCAGCGTCGTAGACATTGTGAGTGATGCGGTCCGCGCCGAGCGCCCCTTGTGTCCCCAGCGTACAGGCACTCGAGGGTAGCGCCGTGAACGCCGCGGGATTCATGCGGCGAGTCTCGCACTGGAGCCGGTCCCGCTCGTCGAACGTGCGCTGGGTAACGGTGTAGGTCGTGCCGCCCGAGGAAATCTCCTCGAGCATCGGATTTCGCCGGCTGTCGTACGTGTGGTCCGTGCGGTAGTAAACCGTCAGTACGGTGCTCGCCTGGTCGGGCACCGTGCCTTCCTCCACCGCTCGTACCTTGTCATCCGCGTCGCGATACGTGTACTTCTTGGCCCGGCGGACGCCGTTGACATCGGCGGCCCCGATCTCCCACGTCTTCCTCCCGTACGCGTCGTAGCGATGGAACGTCGCGTCAGCGTTCCCCGGCAGCGGCCCGTCCTCGCTCAGCACCCGACCTGCCAGGTCGTAGGAGTACAGGGTCTCGCGGGTCTCTCCGCGCGCCTGGTCGATCCGGCGTACCGACGAGGGCAGAAACGTCTTGGCCCAGTAGGAGTACTCGGTCCGGACCTCGTCGGTCGTGCCGCAGGTCGTGCCGACGCCGCAGATCCGGGTCAGGCGCGGGCGGCTTAAGCCCGCGCTCGTCATGTACGTGATATAGGTCCTGCGACGCACGCCGTCGGCGTCGGCCGGGTCGGTCCGCTGGGTCAGCTGGCCCTTGGTGTTGTAGGCAAAATCGGTCTGTCTCCCCAGTCCGTCCCGGAACCATTTCGGCCGGAAACACTTGATGTCGTCGACCGAGCCGGAGCATCCGGTCGTTGGATACCCTGCGGTCTCGCTGACCTGCGCCAGGCCCGAACCCGGCTTCGGCTTCGTCGTCTTCGAGATGGCATTGCCGAGCTGGTCATAGTCGACAGTGACCTCGTTGCCCTCTGGATAGACGATGCGGGTCGGGCGGTACGCAGAATCGAACTCTACCTTGGTCTCGCGCCCCAGCGAGTCGGTAAAGGAGGTCATGACGTTGCGCCGACCCGCAACGGTCATGTCGTAGGCCACGTTGTAGTCGTTCGGCCCGGTAACGGTGATCCGGTCGAACCAGTAGCCCGAGGTGAGCGCGTCGTAGCGCAGGTTCGTATAGCTGTAGTTCCACTGGACACCGTCACGCGTGACCGAACCGACGACTGCTTGGCCGGGGTGCGGTGTGACCTGCTCGGCGACGGACGATTCTCCCGGGAGCTTGAGCGACCCGGAGTGCGCTTCAATGCCGGTCCCCATGGCGTTTCCGCAAGCCGTGCAGGTGTAGACCCGCCCGCCTATGTCCGTGATGGTGGTGCCATCGGCGCTGTAAATCAGTCGGCCGAGCGGTGTCGAGGGCGCGGAGGCGTTGTAGATCGCCGCTTCCGCAGGCGCGCCCCAGCCGCTGGTACCCACTATGCTGGAGTGGTAGGAGATCGTGATGTAGAACCCGAGACTGCTGGAGACCTTGGTCGGTCGATAGTAGGTCAGCTGCGGATTACTCGGGAGCACCGCCGTGTCATACGTGTACGTGATGAGCTCGCCGTTCCGGTAGCCGATCGAGGACGCGTAATACTTCGTCGCCACCGTGGTCCCGTTGGTGATCTGGGACGACAGTCGATCAAAGACGTACGTTTCGCCGGTCCCACCGCGGGTGTAGGTGTTCGCGCCCGGAATGAACGACGATCCCGTGCCGGTGATGCTCGTGCACTCGAAATCCGGGCAGCGGAAGGATTCCGACATTCCTTCCTTCGTATGCACCGAATAGTTCGCCTGGGGGATCTCGGCCGCCCCGCCGGATTGCGACCCACTGACGTAGGGCGCGGCATTCTGGACGCGTTCGAATCGAAGGTTTGGCGCGGCCGGCACCGAGAGCACGGGCGGCGGCATTTCGATCTTGCCGCTGACGAGGTTGACGCCGTTCGGATCGCTCTCGATCCGAAGCGGCGAGATCACGATCGGGACTTCTTCCTGCGCCACGGCAGCGGACGCACCGAACAGCGCGGCCGATGCCAGCAGGCCCCTGAGGACGAGGGCGCGAAGCATTCGGGCGTGTGCCGTGCGAAGCATTTCTGTTGTCATGATTAGCTCCCTGCAATCGTCACGGACACTGGGTCCCGGGTGGCGGGCTCCGGTATTGCCCGATGACGGTGATCGACGCGGTGCCCGGATAGGTCTGCCCAGTACCGGTGTTACGAATCTGGTAGGTCGCGCTGCAATGCTCGTTATCGGCAAAGTCGCAGACTTTCGGAGGAACGTTGCTGTTGGTCCATTGGACGGCCTGCGCGCCGCTCTGGATGGTGACGCTCGCCTTCGTGCAGGTCTCGGAGAAGCTGTCGATCGTGGCCGCGTGGCCATTGAGGTTCGCGAGCGTCGTGATCTGGGTGAACTGACCGGTCGCTCCCACCTGGATCGACGGGTTCAGCACCTGGATGGGCGGCGGGCCGGCAATGGTCACCGTCACCCCGTTCGATCCGGTCCGGTAGCCGCTGCAGTCGTTGTCGAAGCAGGCTCGCACACGGTAGTAGTAGGTCCCGTTGCCCCGGCCTGCGAGCGCGGTGCTGAGCGCCGTGCCGGTGTAGACCAGCAGCTGCCCCGAGAAGGCCGAATTGGTCGCCTCGTAGAGGTTGTAGGCGGTGACCGTGCCGGTCGCCGGGCCCCAGCTGATCGTGTACGAGCCCGACGTGCTGCTCGACGGGACGCCGATCGAGGAGGGCACGCCAGCCAACGTGCCGCTGACGACCTGGGTGCGGTTGCCCGCTGCGTCGAGCCCGTAGATCACCCGCTTGCCATCGGAGGACGCGACGTGCGTGAGCCGCCCGAGGGCGTCGTATTCATAGCTGGTGGTCGCGGCCAGCGTGACGCCGATTGCGGTGAACAGGAGAACCAGCCCCCAGGCGGCCTCCCAATGGCGCGAAGCCCGCACCGAGCGACTCCTGTCCGCTGTGACCTGTCGAGCCGCATCGCTCGCGGCGTCCGTGCTCTGATGCATGGCGACTTCCTTCCGTGGAAATGGCTTGCCCGTTGCGGGCTTCGCGGTTGCCATTGATACACGCGGCTGCCACGAGCCACTGCTGCACAAATTTGCGCGTTCAGACCGAAATGGCCGGCGACGCCGCACCGCCCGCGCGACGGTCGAGCTGCCGGAACGTGATCGCCTCCGCCACGTGCACGACGTGCACCGCGTCGCTGGCCGCGATATCGGCGATGGTGCGGGCGACGCGCAGCACACGATGGTAGGCGCGGGCCGACAGCGCGAGCCGCTGCATCGCCGTGCCCAGCAGCTGGAGCGAGGGAGCGTCCGCGCGCACGCACTCGAGCACTGCCGCACCCTCGAGGCGATGGTTCGCGCAGCCCTGCCTCTCCACCTGCCGGACGCGTGCCGCAGTCACGCGTCCGGCCGCGACGACGGACGGCTCCGCCGCGGCCGAACCGGCGAGCTCATCGTGCGTCACCCGCGGCACCTCGACGTGCAGGTCGATGCGATCGAGCAGCGGGCCCGAGATCCGCCCGCGGTAGGCGGCGACGCGGTCGGGAGTGCAGCGGCAGTTCGCGGCGGCATCGCCGAGATGGCCGCAGGGGCAGGGATTCATGGCGGCGACGAGCTGGAAGCGCGCGGGGAACTCCGACTGGCGGGTCGCGCGCGAGATCACGATGTGCCCCGACTCGAGCGGCTCGCGCAGCACTTCGAGCACGCCGCGGTCGAACTCCGGCAGTTCGTCGAGGAACAGCACGCCGTTGTGCGCAAGGGAGATCTCGCCGGGTCGTGGCCGCGCGCCGCCACCGACCAGCGCCATCGCCGAGGCGGTGTGGTGCGGGCTGCGGAACGGTCGCCGCCGCCACTCCTCGACGCAGAACCCACGCCCGGCGAGCGAACGGACGGCGGCAGTCTCGAGCGCCTCGTCCTCAGTCATCGCGGGCAGGATTCCAGGCAGTCGCTGCGCGAGCATGCTCTTGCCGGAACCGGGCGGACCGATCATCAGCAGGCTGTGTCCGCCCGCGGCAGCGACCTCGAGCGCGCGTCGCGCGCGCGCCTGACCCCGCACCTCGGCGAGGTCGGGCCCACTGAACTCCCGGCAGGTCTCGAGCGGCGCTCCGACGGCCAGCAGCGGGCGCATGCCGCGGGCGTGACTGCACACGTCCTGCAGGTGCGCCGCGCCCAGCACGCGGGCGCCGCGCGCGAGCGCGGCCTCACCGAGGTTGCCGGCGGGGAAGATCATCGTGTGTCCAGCACGCAGGCCCTGCAGTGCCGTGGGCAACACGCCGCGGATCGGGTGCAGCTCGCCACCGAGCGAGAGTTCGCCGTACAGCTCCGTGGCGTCGAAGGGGCCCGGCGGCAGCTGCGCCGAGGCGACGAGGATGCCGATCGCGATCGGCAGGTCGAAGCGGCCGCCCTCCTTCGGCAGGTCCGCCGGCGCGAGGTTGACCGTGATGTGGCCGGCCGGCAGCTCGAACCCGCAGTTCGCGAGCGCGGCGCGCACGCGGTCCTTGCTCTCCTTCACGACGGTTTCGGGCAGTCCCACGATCGAGAACGCGGGCAGGCCCGGTCCCACGTACACCTCGACCCGGACCAGCGCCGCCTCGAGTCCCTGCTGGCTGCGGCTCAGGACGGTCGCGAAACTCATGGGCCACCCCCTGCGATCTGGATGGCGTGAGCATGCGGGCCGACGCAGTCCGCCGATCAACGCGCCAAACTGCCGGAAAGCCCCGGAAAGTCTTTCGCTAGAATGCCCCCACGATGAAACTGCACCAGCTGCGCTACCTCGCCGCCATCGCCCAGAACGGCCTCAACATCACCGCGGCCGCCGAGAAGCTGCACACCTCCCAGCCGGGCGTCTCGAAGCAGGTCAAGCTGCTCGAGGACGAGCTCGGCTTCCAGATCTTCGTCCGCGACGGCCGCAACCTCGCGCGCGTCACGCCGGCCGGCCAGCAGGTGATCGACCGCGCGGTGCGCATCCTGCGCGAGGTGCAGAACATCAAGCGCCTCTCCGACGACTTCAAGGACGAGGCCCGCGGCGCGCTCTCGATCGCCACCACGCACACGCAGGCGCGCTACGTGCTGCCCGCCGTGATCAAGGAGTTCCGCGAGCAGTACCCGGAGG
Organism: uncultured Gammaproteobacteria bacterium; assembly: GCA_963707145.1. Taxonomy (GTDB): domain Bacteria; phylum Pseudomonadota; class Gammaproteobacteria; order Steroidobacterales; family Steroidobacteraceae; genus RPQJ01. The sequence continues at coordinate 678,160 of CAVPOQ010000008.1, read as the reverse complement.
TGCGCCTGCACCTGCACCAGGGCACGTCCGAGCAGTTGGGCGAGCTCGCTGCGCTCGACCGCGTGGACTTCGTGATCGCCACCGGCTCGCAGTCGCTGTTCGAGGGCTACGCGCTGCTGCCCTGCTACCGCTGGCACCGCCACGTCGTGGTGCCGAAGGGCCACCCGCTCGCGAGGCACAAGTCGCCCACGCTCAAGCAGCTCGCGGCGCACCCGATCGTCACCTACGTGTTCGGCTTCACGGGCCCCTCGTCGCTGCTCGAGATCTTCGCCGCCGAGGGCCTCGTGCCGGACGTGGTGCTCACCGCCCGCGACGCCGACGTCATCAAGACCTACGTGCGCCTCGGGCTCGGCATCGGCATCGTCGCCAGCATGGCGATCGACCCGAAGGAAGACGCCGACCTCGTGCAGATCGACACCTCGCACCTCTTCCCCGCCCACACGACGTGGATCGGCTTCCGCCGCGGCGGCCTGCTGCGCAAGTACCAGCTCGACTTCCTGCAGCGCTTCGCGCCGCACCTCACGCGGCGCACGATCGAGAAGGCGTCCGGGGCATCGACCCAGGCCGAGGTGGACGAGGTGGTGAAGGGGCTGGAGCTGCCGGAGAGGTAGCGGCGACGCCGCAGTGGCCCGCGCGACCGGGTCGGCAAAGGACTACCATCGGCCGCGCAGCGGCCGCAGGCGCGTCGACCCTGCTGCGGGGAGGGTCCGTGAGCGCATTCGAATACGCGATGGTGCTGATCTCGATCATCATCGGTCTCGGGATCACCCACATCCTCTCGAGCCTCGGCAGCGCCGTGCACCGTTTGCGCGGCTACGGCAGGCCGCTGCGGCTCGAACTCAACTACCTGGTCTGGATCGGCTTCATCTTCGCCTGGCTGGTCCAGTTCTGGTGGTGGGAGTTCAAGTGGACCACGCTGGACTCGGATATCGATTTTCGCCTCTACAGCTTCCTGGTCCTCTACGCGGTCGCGGTGTTCATGGTCGCGGTCATCCTGGTACCGCATCACCTGGCAGTGGTCGACGATTCCTGGGAGTACTTCCTGTCGATCCGCCCGTGGTTCTTCGGCGGCCTGCTCGCGCTCAACGTGCTCGACCTGGTCGACACGTTCATGAAGGGCTGGGAATGGGGTATCCGGCAGAGTTACACGTGGTACTGGCTGGTGGTGACGGCGTGCGCGGTCATCGGGCTGCTCAGCACTCGCCGGCGAGTCCACCTCGCCATGGGGCTGCTCCTGTTCACCTGGAGCAACGGCCTCACCTTCTACGAGCAGTTCGTCCTCGGCGGCTGGTGAGCGACGGTGCCTGCGCGCGGCTGCGCAGGCGGCACGTCCCTGTGCCGGTCAATCGCCATATGGGGTTGGTGCTGCGACGTCTCAAGTGCCCCGGCGGCGCCGTCCGGCGCCGAGCCCCGCCAGACCGAACGCCAGCAGCGCGAGCGAGCCGGGCTCGGGCACCGTGAACTCACCGGACTCTATGAAGGGCGTGGGCGGCACGTTCGGGTCCCCAAGCAGGGTGACCGTCGACTGACCGTAGCCTCGTGCGCCGGCGTACGTACCCGTGCCGCCGGTGATCGTGTAGGTGAGCGCGAAACCGCCCGGGGCCCCGAGGGTGGTCAGCGTGCCGAACAGCGAATCGGCGGCGCGCGTGAAGCTGAACGTCCCCGCGCCCGTCCCGAGGCCGACGTTGAAGACGAACGGCGAACTGAGCGACCAGCCGGCCTGCCCGTCGAAGGCATAGGCACCGACCGCAAGCAATGGCAGGTTGCCCGACGCATCCGGCGCGCCAGTGGGCGACACCTCGCCCGAACCCTCGAAGCCGATGTTCGCCGCGAGCGCAGGCGCGGTCAGCAGCGCGGCAACCGCTCCGGCAATCCAGCCTGCGCGACGCGAAAGGGTCTCGGCGTTGTTCATGTTGTTCTCCCCTGGCCGTGACGGCCTGTTGGTGCGCCATGGAGCTTCCTCGTCCAACTCGGAAACGGCTACCCCATTAATTGGTGAGTCGGTAGATTTGACACACCTTCACGCATGGGCACGCGCGCCCTGACCGCTTGCGATTCCGCGACGCCAACGCCTCCGACATTCCCGCCATCGTCGAGACTTTCGACGGTCGCAACGCATTGCCGCTGGAGTCGCGCCTGCGTCAGGCGCTGCCTGCCCTGCTGCGCCAGCTCCTGTCGAGCCCGGCCTGCACGTTCACCGTGTTCGAAGACGAGGACTGGCAAGGCCCACAGGTCGTTTCGTTCGCCGCGGGGCTGCTGGTGCGCGACGCCGTGATCGAGGCCTACCTCGCGGCGCCTGAGCCGCGGCTCGTGGCATCGATCCTCGCCAGCGTGCTCGACGGGGGCAGTCCGCTGCTCACGCTCGACGAGATCCGCCACGCCAACTCCGGCGACGGCCTCCAACTCGTGCTGTTCCCGATCCCGCTGGGCCGCATGAACTGGGACGACCCGCAGCTCGTCGAGTTGCGCCGCCTCGCGCCGCAGGCCCTCCTGCGCAGCATCGGCGGCTACCGCCTGCGCGCGATCTACTACGAGGTGTTCACCGACGAGGTTGCCGCATACATCGAGGCGGCCGGCTACCGCCGGCTGCACGACTACTCGGCGCAGGCCGGCACGGGCATCCTGACCCGCGACTGCCGGCCGTGCATGCTGCGGCTCACGTGCGCCGACTTGCCGCCCGCGGCCATGAGCATGGTTTCGCAGATTTTCAATCCGCCACCGCCCCGGCTCGGCCTCACGCTCGCCGAGCAGCGCGTGGCGCTGCGGGCGCTGGACGGAGCCTCCGACCGCTCGATCGCGGAGTCCCTGGGCCTGTCGGGCGAAACAGTCCGTTCGAACTGGCGCTCCATTTACCGGCGTCTCTCCCCGGTGCTCGGGATCCTGGAGCCGCAGGCGCGGCGCCCGGGGGCCGCGGCGCGCGGCTACGAGAAGCGCCGCGTCGCCGTCGAGTACCTGCGGCAGAACCTCCACGAACTGAGACCCTCGCTGGCGACTGCGAAGCGTGGCCCGGGTCCGCGCCCGGGACCTCGCTGAGGCGATGACCACGATCCGTGATCGCGTGGCCCCGCACACGCGCCGGGCATCGCCGCCGGTGCGCGTGTGGAGCCCGGGCCACCGTTCCACGTAGGATCGCAATCCCACCAGACGATTGCGGGGAGAGGACATGCAACGCGGAGCGATGACACACGGCCGGTACGCGCGCCTGATGGAAGGCGCCGAGGCCATCGAAATCAAGGCCACGATTCCGCCGAAGCAGGTGGCGGGAGCGCTCGCGCACTACAAGCTGACCGCCAGCAACGACGAGCAGCGCTTCATCTATTTCTTCGACACGCCGAAGCTCGAGCTGCTGGCCGCCGGCATCATCGCCCGCGCACGCCGCGTCGTGGGCGACGAGCACGACAGCACCATCAAGTTCCGGCCCGTGAACCCCGAGAAGGTCGGCAAGCGCTGGCGGAAGTTCCGCGACTTCAAGATCGAGGCGGACGCGAGCGAGAAGGGCATCGTGAAGTCGGCATCGCTCACGATGCCGGTGGCCAAGGGCCTGATCAAGCGCGTCGTGGCCGGCGACAAGGGCATCGCGTCGCTGTTCACCGAGGAGCAGGAGGCGTTCCTCGCGGAGATGTCGGGCGGCCGTACGCCCGAGTTTGCGAAGCTCGCCGTGCTCGGGCCGCTCGAGGCCCAGCGCTGGGACTTCGAGGACCCGGCCTGCCCCTGGCCGATCACGGGGGAACTCTGGCGACGCGCCGACGGCGCGACGCTGATGGAGGTGTCGGTCAAGGCCCCGGCGGTGCAGGCCGCGGCGGTGATGGCGGGATTCATGGCGTTCCTCGCCGAGGTGGGCGCCGAGCGCGACGTCGCACAACAGGCCAAGACGCACTGGGCGCTCGACTACTACGCCTCCCGGTTGCGCGCGAAGCGCCCGATCCGCAGGCGGACGTAAGCCGCGGGACCGACAGCGGCCGGCGCAGCCGTCGGCCGCGATCGATTGACCAACCCAGGACCCGGGCGTAGCGTCGGCCGTCCGTCACGGGGGGAACGACCATGCGCACTGCGACCGTCATTGCGGCTGCAATCGGAGCCGCCATCCTCTGCCCGGCTGCGCAGGCGGCACCGCCGAAGCTGCCTGCGACCGTCGTCGCCGCCGTGAAGGCGGTCGCGGCGGAGTGCTCCGGGGTGGGCGGCAAGGCGATGACCGACGATGCCGTCCGGCCCGCCGATCTCAACGGCGATGGCCACCAGGATTTCGTCCTGTACCTCGGGTGGGTCAACTGCGATGGCGCCGCCAGCATCTATGGCGACCGCGAGAAGGGCGTGTACGTCTATGTCGGCGATGCAGCGGGCGGTGCGACCAGCGCCTTTACCGATTCCGCGTACGACGCGAAGCTCGAGGGCACGGGCACGGGGGCCAGGCTGTGGCTGACGGTTTCGGGCGCACAGTGCGGCAAGAAGCCCGCCGCCGACTTCGCCAGCGAGACCTTCTGCGACCGCCCGATCGTCTGGAACGGCAAGACCCGAACGTTCGAATTCGCGCCGGTGTCCTCGGTCCGGATGAGCCAGTAGCACGGCCTCGGGTGGCTGCCGGCAGCTAGGAGGCGAGTAGCCCGTCCGCGTAGGATGGCGGCCCCGCCACGCCCCGGGTCTGCCACCTGTTCCGCTGGTTCGAATCGCTCGTCACGCCCTACCCGGAGACGCCGCCCGAAGCGCCGCCGACGGGCTTCTTTGCATTCCTGTGGGCCTGCTCCGAGGGCCTGCGCCCGTACCTGCTCGGCATGACGCTCTGCACGGCGGTGATCGGCGCCTTCGAGGCGCTGCTGTTCGCCATGCTCGGACGCATCGTGGACTGGCTCGCCGCGGTCGAGCCTGCCCGGCTGTGGGTCGAGCACAAGGGCGCCCTGCTGCTGCTCGGCGGCATCCTCGCCGCCAGCCCGATCCTGGTGGCGCTGCAGACCATCCTCAAGCACCAGGCACTCGCCGCCAACTTCCCGATGCGACTGCGGTGGAACTTCCACCGCCTGCTGCTCGGGCAGAGCATGAGCTTCTACCAGGACGAGTTCGCCGGCCGCGTCGCCACCAAGGTGATGCAGACGGCGCTCGCCGTGCGCGACACGTGGTTCACGGTGGCCGACATCCTCGTGTTCACCGTCATCTATTTCGTGACGATGGTTGCGGTGGTCGGCCACTTCGACTTCTGGCTGCTGGTACCGTTTCTCGGCTGGGTCGCGCTGTACGGCATCGCGGTGGCGTGGTTCGTGCCGCGGCTCGCGCGCATCGGTGCGGCGCAGGCCGACGCCCGCTCGCTGATGACGGGCCGCGTCACCGACGCCTACACCAACATCGCCACGGTGAAGCTCTTCTCGCACGCCAACCGCGAAGCCGGCTTCGCGCGCGACGCGATGCAGGAGTTCATGACGACGGCGCACGGCCAGATGCGCCTCGTGAGCGCCTTCGAGATCGTGAACCACCTGCTCAGCATGGCGCTCGTCGCCGGCACGGCGGGCCTGGCGCTGTGGCTCTGGACCAAGGGCCAGGTGGGCGTCGGCGCGGTCGCCGCGGCCACCGCGATGGCGCTGCGCCTCAATGGCATCTCCCACTGGATCATGTGGGAGCTGGCAGGCCTGTTCGAGAACGTCGGCACGGTGCAGGACGGCATCCGTACGCTGTCGCGCAGGCACGCGGTAGTGGACCAGCCCGGCGCCCCGGCGCTCGAGGTGACGCGCGGCGAGATCCGCTTCGAGCACGTGCAGTTCCACTACGGCGGCCGCCGCCGCGTGATCGAGGACCTCTCGCTGCACATCCGGCCGGGCGAGAAGATCGGGCTGGTGGGCCGCTCCGGCGCGGGCAAGAGCACGATCGTGAACCTGCTGCTGCGCTTCTACGACGTGGAAGGCGGCCGCATCCTGGTCGACGGTCAGGACATCGCCGCCGTGCGCCAGGACAGCCTGCGCTCGCAGGTCGGCATGGTCACGCAGGACACCTCGCTGCTGCACCGCTCGGTGCGCGACAACATCGTCTACGGCCGCCCCTCCGCCACCGACGAGCAGATGATTGCCGCGGCCGTGCGCGCCGAGGCGCACGAGTTCGTGCAGGGCCTCTCCGACGCCAAGGGCCGCCGCGCCTACGACGCGCACGTCGGCGAGCGCGGCGTGAAGCTCTCCGGCGGTCAGCGCCAGCGCATCGCGATCGCGCGCGTGATGCTGAAGGACGCGCCGATCCTGCTGCTCGACGAGGCCACGAGCGCCCTCGACAGCGAGGTCGAGGCCGCCATCCAGCAGAGCCTCTACCGGCTGATGGAAGGCAAGACCGTGGTCGCCATCGCGCACCGACTCTCGACCATCGCCGCGATGGACCGCCTGATCGTCATGGACAGGGGCCGCATCGTCGAGGCAGGCGACCACCAGACGCTGATTGCCAGGGACGGTCTGTATGCCCGCCTGTGGGCGCACCAGAGCGGCGGCTTCCTCGGCGACGAAGTGGACGAGGACGGCGAGTCCGCCGCTGGCGAGCGGCTCGCGGGCTGAGGCACTCACCGCGAGTCGCGGCGACCTGCCCGGTGGCGCACCGCGTCACCGCATTGGAACCCCGACTCGACTGACCCCGTCACCCGGCCTGACTAGCATCTGATGCTCCCGACACCATCGTCCGGAGCGAGATCCATGACCGACCCGACCCTTCGCTGGCGCACCGCCGCAGTGGCGGCCGCGAGCCTGATGCCCGCGATCCCCGCCGTCGCCGAGCCGACCATCACGGACCTCCTGCAACGCATCGAGGAACAGGAGCAGAAGATCCTGGTGCTCGAGCGCAGGCTCGAGATCAAGGAGGAGGCCGACGCAACCGCCATCAAGTCGGCCGCCGTCGTCAAGGCGAGCGAGCGCGGCTTCTCGCTGCAGTCGGCCGATGGCCAGAACCAGATCAAGCTCCGGGGCGTGCTGCACTTCGACGGCCGCTACATGCTCGAGGACGACACCGACCTCACCGACCAGTGGCAGGCGACCCGCATCCGCCCGATCGTCGAGGGCACCGTGGGCGGCATCTACGACTTCCGCTTCACGCCGGACTTCGGGCAGGGCCGCACGGTGATCCAGGACGCCTTCGTCACCGGGCGCTTCCGCCCCGAGTTCCAGCTCACCGCAGGCAAGTTCAAGATGCCGGTCGGCCTCGAGCGTCTGCAGTCCGCGACCGACATCCGCTTCGTCTCGCGCGGCTTTCCGACCAGCCTCGCGCCGAACCGCGACCTCGGCATCCAGGTCGGAGGCAACCTCCTGGCCGACCGGATCAACTACGCCATCGCGTTCGCCAATGGCAGCAACGACGGCTCGAGCAGCGAAACTTTCGGCGACGTGGACCTGAACGACGACAAGGAATTCGCCGGACGCGTGTTCGTCCAGCCGTTCGCGGAGTCCGACAACTTCGCGCTGCGCGGGCTCGGCATCGGCATCGCCGGCACCTACACCGACCAGGACGGTACGGCCGCACAGCCGTTGCTGCCGACCTACCGCACCCCGGCCCAGGCGACGTTCTTCCGCTATCGCACCGGCACGACCCCCACGCTCGCCTGGGGCGAGCGCACGCGCTTCGCACCGCAGTTCTACTACTCGGTCGGCAGCTTCGGGCTGCTCGGCGAATACACTGAGGTATCGCAGGACGTCGCGCGGACCACGGCGGCTGGCACGACCGAGGGCACGGTGGACAGCACCGCCTGGCAGCTCGCGGCACACTGGTTCCTGACCGGCGAGGAGGAGTCGTTCCGCGGCTTCAAGCCGGGCTCGGTATTCGACTGGGACAAGGGTACCTGGGGTGCATTCGAGCTGGTCGGCCGCTACCAGGAGCTGCGCGTGAGCGACGACGCGTTCGCCGGCGGCGCCGCCTCCTTCGCCGATCCCGCCGTCGCCGCGCGCAAGGCGAGCGGCTACACGCTTGGCCTCAACTGGTACCTGAACCAGAATGTGAAGTGGGTGCTCGACTACGAGCACACGAGCTTTGACGGCGGCGCCGCCGGCGGCGAGGATCGCCCGACCGAGCAGGCCCTGCTGACGCGCGTGGCCCTCGGCTTCTGACCGCCGGCACGAGACGACGCGACCTGCACGCATCACCACGCAGATTACGAATGCGGAGACCTCTCATGACCCTCACCCGACGCCTGTTCCACGCCGCGGCGCTGGCCGTGTTCGCGACACTGGCCGCCGGCCACGCTCCGCCGGCGACCGCGAAGGACGTGACGCTGCTCAACGTGTCCTACGACCCCACGCGCGAGTTGTACGACGACTACAACAAGGCCTTCGCGAAGCACTGGCAGGCGAAGAGCGGCCAGGAGGTCACGATCCGCCAGTCGCACGGCGGCTCCGGCAAGCAGGCGCGTACGGTGATCGACGGCCTCGCCGCCGATGTCGTCACGCTGGCGCTCGCCGGCGACATCGACGCACTCGCCACGCAGGGGAAGCTGCTGCCCGCCAACTGGCAGGGCCGGCTGCCGCACAACAGCGCGCCCTACACCTCGACGATCGTGTTCGTGGTGCGCAAGGGCAACCCCAAGGGCATCAAGGACTGGGGCGACCTCGTGAAGCCCGGCGTGAAGGTGATCACGCCGAACCCCAAGACCTCGGGCGGCGCGCGCTGGAACTACCTCGCCGGCTGGGCCTGGGCGCTGAAGCAGCCGGGCGGCAGCGAGGCCACGGCGACCGAGTATGTGCGCAAGCTGTTCCAGAACGTGCCCGTGCTCGACACCGGGGCGCGCGGGCTCGCTCACCACGTTTGCGCAGCGCGGCATCGGCGACGTGTTCGTCTCCTGGGAGAACGAGGCCTTCCTCGCGGTCAAGGAGATCGGCAAGGACAAGTTCGAGATCGTCGTCCCCTCGATCAGCATCCTCGCCGAACCGCCGGTGGCCGTGGTGGACAAGGTCGCGCTCCGCAGGGGCACGGCCGACGTCGCGCGCGCCTACCTCGAGTACCTGTACTCGAAGGAGGGCCAGGAAATCATCGCGAAGCACTACTACCGGCCGCGCGATCCAGAGGTTGCCGCGAAGTACGCAAGCGTGTTTCCCAAGGTGAACCTCGTCACCATCGCCGACTTCGGCGGCTGGGCCGCGGCGCAGAAGAAGCACTTCGCCGACGGCGGCGTGTTCGACAAGATCTACGCGCGCTGACCCGCGGGATCGCTCCCGGCGGCCCAGGGACGGGTCGCCGGCGGGCACCTGTGGCAAGCTGGCGCGATGGTCGCCGGCCGCAGACTGACTCCACACGGCACGCCCGCGGGCGCGGTGCCGCCGTCCGGCGAGGGCAGCTTCGCCACGCTGCGCGCGCTGCCCGAGGTGTTCCAGTACACACGCCACGCGCTCGAACTGTGCTGGGCCACGAGCCGCCCGCTCACGGTCGCGCTCGCCGGGCTGACGCTCGTGGCCGGCGTGCTGCCCGCGGCCATCGCCTGGGTCGGCGCGCTGATCGTGGACGCGGTGGTCGCCGCAATCGCCGCCCACGGCACGAGCGGCACGGTCGATCTCTCGACGGTGCTCACCTACGTGATGCTCGAGGGCCTGCTGGTCGCGGCCCTCGCGGCCACCCAGCGCGGGCTGTCCACCTGCCAGTCGCTGCTGCGTGCGCAGCTCGGCCAGCGCGTCAACGAGATGATCCTCGAGAAGGCGCTGACGCTCGAGCTTCGCCACTTCGAGGACTCGGAGTTCTACGACAAGCTCACGCGCGCGCGCCGCGAGGCCTCGACGCGCCCGCTGTCGCTGGTGATGCGCAGCTTCGGGCTGGTGCAGAACGGCATCGCGCTCGTGAGCTACGGCACGCTGCTGTGGCAGTTCTCGCCCTGGGCCGTGCTGGTGCTGGTCATCGCAGGTCTGCCGTCCTTCGTCGCGGAGGCGAAGTTCTCGGGCGAGGCCTTCCGGCTGTTCCGCTGGCGCTCGCCCGAGACGCGCATGCAGATGTACCTGGAGACGGTGCTCGCCCGCGAGGACCACGCCAAGGAGGTACAGCTGTTCGGGCTCGGGCCGCTGCTGCTCGACCGCTACCGGGCGATCTTCCGCAAGGTCTTCAGGGAGGACCGCGCCCTCACCATCCGCCGCGACACCTGGGGCTTCTTCCTCGGGCTCGTGAGCACGGCTGCGTTCTATTCGGCCTACGCATGGATCGCGGTGAGCGCGGTGCGCGGCCAGATCACGCTGGGCCAGATGACGATGTACGTGCTGCTGTTCCGCCAGGGACAGGCCGCGGTGTCGGCGAGCCTCGCCGCGATCAGCGGCATGTACGAGGACAATCTCTACCTGTCGACGCTGTACGAATACCTCGATACGCCGGTGGACGCGCCGTCGGGCACCGCGATCGTCGGGCCCGCTCCCGGCGACGGCGTGCGCTTCGACGCCGTGAGCTTCACCTATCCCGGCGCCAGCGAACCTGCCGTGAACGACGTGAGCTTCCACCTGCAGCCGGGCTACAGCCTCGCGCTGGTGGGCGAGAACGGTTCCGGGAAGACCACGCTCATCAAGCTGCTGACGCGCCTGTACGTGCCCTCCGCCGGGCGCATCACGCTCGACGGTCTCGACCTCGCGCAGTGGAGCCCCGCGGCGCTGCGCCGCCGGGTCGCCGTGATCTTCCAGGACTTCGCCCGCTACCAGCTCAAGGTCGGCGAGAACATCGGCGTGGGCGACGTCGAGCACTTCGCAGACGAGGCGCGCTGGCGCGAGGCCGCCGAACTCGCCACCGCATCGCCCTTCGTCGAGGAGCTGCCCGAGGGTTACCAGACGCAGCTCGGCAAGTGGTTCAGGGACGGCCGTGAACTCTCCGGCGGCCAGTGGCAGAAGATCGCGCTGGCGCGCGCCTTCATCCGCGAGGGCGCGGACATCCTCGTGCTCGACGAACCCACCGCGGCGATGGACGCGCGTGCCGAAGCGCAGGTGTTCGAGCAGTTCCGCGATCTCGCGCGCGAGCGGATGGTGATCCTGATCTCGCACCGCTTCTCGACGGTGCGCATGGCCGACCAGATCCTCGTGATCCAGGGCGGGCGCATCCTCGAGCGCGGCGACCACGAGGCGCTGATGAACCTCGACGGGCTCTACGCCCATCTCTTTTCGCTGCAGGCGAAGGGCTATCGCTGAAATTCACTCGCTGCCGGCGAGGTGCGCCGCGAGGCGGTCGGCGTGGCTGCGCAGTTCATGGGCCGCGGTGGTCTCCCAATGGTCCGCTCGCAACATGGGACCGAGGTAGTAGAGACGCGGACCCGACCGGCCGTCGGCATCGACCAAGGCGCCATTCGGGCCGGTTCGCAGCCCGAGCCCAAGCGGGTCGGGGACCGCGAGCCCATCTCTCAGCAGCCCGCGGACCAGCGGATCGGCCGAGCGTTGCGGCGCGTAGTCCGGCCCGGTGCAGTTCACGACGCGGTCCACCTCGAGTGCGCGCGGCTCGCTGCTGCCCCGCGCCCGGAACTCCACGCTCAGCACCTTCCCGCACGGCTCGATGCGCTCGATGCGACCAGCGTGCACCTGCATCCAGCCCGACCGCCGGTGCTGCTCGACCTGTCCGACCGTGAACTCCGGCAGCCGGTGCCTGTGAACGTCCCAGTACACACGCACGTGCCTGAGGAATCGCCGCCGTTCCGCCGCCGGGAGACGCTGCCAGAGGTCCGGCGCCATGTTGCGCACGAAGGTGATCACCTCGCGCCAGTCGCCGCCGGCTCGCTCGGCCTCGGCGGCGAGGACGCGTACCGCCCGCACGATACGATGCACCGACGGCGCCGCTCCGAGCAGTACCTCTGCGCCGTCGCCTCGGAAGGCGTCCGGCCGGAAGCTGGTCTGCTGCGGCGGGATGAATCCGCGCCTCGAGAGCAGATGCAACACGGACGGCCGGTCGCCGGCCGCAGCGGCGGCGAGTGTCACGTCGATGGCGGTGAGGCCGGTGCCGATCAGCAGCAGTCGCTCGCCCGCTCGGAACCGGAGCGGCGCGGCCCAGGGGTCGTGAACGTAGGCCGGGTGTCCGTCCAGTGGCTGCGTCGCCGCGAGGTGTGCCGGTGGCGGATTTCCCGTCGCGAGGATGACCTCGTCGGCCACGATCTGCTCGCCATCCTCCAGCTCGAGCACCAGGGGGGCGCCGTGGTCGGACCGACGGACCCCGACCGCGCGGGCACGGATGACGTCGAGACGCACGCGCGACGACGCCTCCAACTGCGCCGCGCGCAACGACTCCTCCAGGTAGTCCCCGTACCACTCCCGCGGCACGAAGTCCGCGGCCGCGCAGCCGGGCTGGCGGCGCTGCGCGTAGCGCAGGAATTCCTGCGGATCGGCGGCGTTGGCCGACATGCGCCCGGCGGGCACGTTGAGGAGGTAGGGGTGCTCCCGCGCCGCGTAGGCAACGCCGCGGCCGAGGCGCGCACCGCGTTCGATGAGCACGATGCGCATCGGCTGCGCCGGGCGAAGCCGCAGCAGGCGGGAGGCCAGCACGGTGCCGCTGAACCCGCCGCCCACGACGGCGATGGTGCGAACCACGGTCCTTTCACTCCGCGACGAGGCGGTAGCCGGCGCCCGACTCCGTCGTAAGGTAGCGGGGGTTTGCAGGGTCCTGCTCGATCTTGTGCCGCAGCCGATGCACGAGCTGCTTCAGCAGCTGGCGGTCGCCGCTGCCGCGCCGGCCCCACACGTGCACGAGCAGGCGCTCGGTGCCTACGACGTGCCCGGCGTTGGCCATCAGGATCTGCAGCAGCCGCGCCTCGAGCTTGGTCAGCCGCAGTGGCTGCACATCGCCGATGCGCAGCGCCAGGCCCTCGAGGTCGAGGCTGAGCGCGCCGGCGGTCATCGGTCCGCCGGCCTCCATGCCGGCGCGGCGCAGCAGCGCCTTCACGCGCGCGAGCAGCGTGCGCGGGCTGAAGGGCTTGGTCAGGTAGTCGTCCGCGCCGAGCTCGAGCGCCTTGACGAGGTCCGTCTCCTCGCCCCGGACGGTGAGCATCATCACCGGCGTGCGCGCGCGCTGGCGGATGGCACGACAGACGTCGAAGCCGCTGCCCGAGGGCAGGTTGATGTCGAGGATCACGAGGTCGGGCGCCTCGGCGTCGAATACGCGCAGCGCCTCGGGTGCGTCCGCGGCCTTGACGACTGCGTAGCCGGCCTGGGTCAGCGCGAAACCCACCAGCGCGAGCAGGTCCGCATCGTCGTCGACGGTGAGGATTTTCACGCGGCCTCGGCGTCGGCCGGCAAGGTCACCGTGAAGCGCGTGCGTCCCCATGCCGTGCGCTCGGCGCGCACGTGTCCGCCGTGGCGCTCGACGATGGACTTCACGATCCACAGCCCGAGACCGAGCCCGCGGGGCTCCGGCTCCTGCTCCGCCGAGCGGTAGAAGCGCTCGAAGATCGAACCGCCCGCGGAATCGGGTACGCCCGGGCCTTCGTCCTCGACCCACAGGCTCACCTCCCCGCCGCCGGCCGCACCGCCGATGCGGATCTCGCTGCCCTCGGGAGCGAACTTGTTGGCGTTGGCGAGCAGGTTCGTGACCACCTGCACGAGACGCTGCGCATCGCCGTGGATCACCGGCAGGTCCGCCGGCAGCTCGACGCGCAGCGACTGTCCACGCTGCAACAGCAGGCCCTCCACCAGTTCCTGCGCGTCCTCGACGACCTGCGCGAGATCCACCTCCTGGCGCCGGATCGAGAGCTGACCCGACTCGATGCGCACGCTTTCGAGCAGGTTGTCGATCAGCCGCGTGAGCCGCAGCGTTCCCCGCTGCAGCGAGTTCACCAGCTCCTCGAGCTGCTCGCGCGGCATCTCGGCGAGCCCGTCGCGCAGCAGTTCGATGGAGGCCTGCTGCGCGGCGAGCGGCGTCCGGAACTCGTGGGAGATGTTGGCGAGAATGGAGTCGCGGGCGCGGCGCACGGCCTCGATCTCCGTCTCGTCGCGCATCACCTGCACCTGCATGCCCTCCACGGCCCGGGCGCTGGTGATCACCACCACACGGCGCATCCCGTCGGGATTGTCGATGATCTCGGTGGCCTGCGCCTTGCCTCCGTCGCGCGCCGCCACGATCGGGCAGCTGGCCTCGCAGGGCCGCACGCCGTCCTTGAGGCAGGGTCGCAGCACGTCGCCGCAGAAGCGGCCGATCGCGGCCTCGGGCTCGACCCCGAGCATGCGCGCCGCCTGCGGGTTCACGTAGCGGACCTTGCGATCCTCGTCCACGGCGTACACGCCCTCGACCACGCCCAGCAACAGCGCCTGCGCCTCGGCCTCGCGCCGGCGCAGTGTCGCGGTGAGGTCGACCAGGTTGCCGCGCATGTCCTCCATGGTGCGCGCCAGCGTCGCGACCTCGGGCGTGCCGCGCACCGGGATGGCCGTGGAGAAGTCGCCGCGACCGAGCCGGGCCGCCGATTCCGCGAGGCTCTGCAGCGGGTGGCCGATGCGCCGCACCAGCACGACCGTGGCGAGCAGCGCGATGGCCGCGAGGAGTGCGGCGGTCCACGCCAGGCGCTTGCCGAAGCGGTCCACGACGGCCTCGACCGTGGCGGTCGGCAGGCGTGCCTCGATCAGTGCCACGCCCTCGCCGGTCACGGCCACGATCGGCGTGCTCGAGGCAAAGATCCGCTGCGCGTCGATGCGCTGGGCGACGGTCTTGCCTTCGGTGAGCGCGGTGCTGTGCAGCAGCTTGAGGTCCGGTTCGATGGTCTGCAGCCAGTCAGAGAAGCGCAGCAGCCGCACCTCCATGCCCACCTGCTCGGCCAGCCCGCTCGCCATGCGGCGATCGAAGGTCCGCAGCACGACGACGCGCGCGCCGGGCACGGCCTGCACGTCGGCCGTGGCGCCCAGCAGCCCGTCGGGTACCGACGGCGTCGCGACCAGGAACCGCTCGCCCTGTTCCTCGACGGGGCCCGAAAGCTCGTCCCAGCGCAGGCGGGCGGGCGCCGCGGCGATCACGCGGTCCCCCTCGAGCACTGCGCAGGTGTCGAAGCCTGCCGTCTCGCAGTAGCGGCGCACGAAGAACTCGATCGGGCCCGGGTCGCCGTCGCGCAGCAGGCGTGCGAGCGTCGGCCGGCTGGCGAGCAGGCGCGCCGAAGTGAGCGCGGCCTCGCTGTAGCGGCGGATCTCGTCGCGCGCTCCGACGCCGGCCAGCTGCACGCGCGAGAGCGCCTGCTCCTCGGCCTGCTCGCGCAGCAGCCCCACCCCGCCGAGCGCCAGCGCGAGCAGAGAAAGCAGCAGCAGTCCGCCCAGCGTGAGCGCCAGCGTACGGGCGAGCGACACCGAGCCCGAGGGGACGGCGCGGATTCCCGGTGTGCGGCCGTGAGCCTCCATGGCCACCGCTCAGGCCCTCCGCCGCTCGGCGCGCCACTCGACGAGCGTCTTGATGACGAGGGTCAGGATCGCGAGCAGCGCGAGCAGCGAGGCCACCGCGAACGCGGCCACGAAGTTGTACTCGTTGTAGAGGATCTCGACCTGCAGCGGCATGGTGTTGGTGAGGCCGCGGATGTGGCCGGACACCACCGACACGGCACCGAATTCGCCCATCGCGCGGGCGTTGCACAGGATGATCCCATAGAGCAGGCCCCAGCGGATCTTGGGCAGCGTCACGCGCAGGAAGCTCACCCAGGCGCTCGCGCCCAGGGTGATCGCGGCCTCCTCCTCCTCGCTGCCCTGCTGCTGCATCAGCGGGATCAGTTCGCGCGCCACGTAGGGAAAGGTAATGAACAGGGTCGCGAGCACGATGCCCGGGACGGCGAAGATCACCTGGATGTCGCGCTCCTGCAGCCACTCGCCGAACCAGCCGTGCGCGCCGAACAGCAGCACGAACACCAGGCCCGCGATCACCGGCGAGACCGCGAACGGCAGGTCGATGAGCGTGATCAGCAGGCTCTTGCCCTTGAACTCGAACTTGGCGATCGCCCAGGCGGCGCAGATGCCGAAGATCGTGTTCACGGGAACGACGATCGCCGCGACGAGCAGTGTCAGCCGGATCGCGGCGAGCGTGTCGGGGTCCCCGAAGCTCTGCAGGTAGGCCTGCCAGCCCTTCTCGAGCGCCTGCGCCAGCACTGCCCCGAGCGGCGCCGCGAGCAGCAGGCCGAGGAAGGCGAGCGACACGCCGATCAGCGTCGCGCGCATGATCCTGGCGCCGCGCGTGAGCGGCCGCGCCTCGATCCGGGGCGCCGCGCCGGCCATCAGCGTCCCACGGCGGCCTGCCGCCGCCGCCCCCACGCCTGCACGAGGTTGATCGCGAACAGCATCACGAATGACATTACCAGCATGAAGAAGCCGAGCGCCGCCGCGGCGTCGTACTCGTACTGCTCGAGCTTGATCACGATCAGCAGCGGCGTGATCTCGGTCCGGTACGGGAGGTTGCCCGAGATGAACACCACGGAGCCGTACTCGCCGATGCCGCGGGCGAAAGCCATGGTGAAGCCGGTGACGAGCGCGGGCATCACGGCCGGCAGCACGATGCGGCGGAAGATCTGCCATGCGTTCGCGCCCAGCGTCTCGGCGGCGTCCTCGAGGTCGCGCTGCACCTCGACCAGCGCCGGCTGCACCGAGCGCACCACGAACGGCAGGCCGATCAGGATCAGCGCGACGACGACGCCGAGCCAGGTGTAGGCCACCTGCACCCCGGCGATCTCGAGCTTTTGTCCGAGCCACCCGGTCGGCGAGAACACCGTCGCGAGCGCGATGCCCGACACCGCGGTGGGCATCGCGAACGGCAGGTCGATGACGGCGTCGACCAGCTTGCGGCCGGGAAACTCGTAGCGCACCAGCGACCACGCGACGATGAATCCGAACACCGCATTGACGAGCGCCGCGATGAACGCGGCACCGAAACTGAGCCGGTAGGAGGCGACCGCGCGCTCGTCGAGCAGGATCCGGACCAGATCCTGCCAGCTGAGCGACGAGGCCTTGAACACGAGCGCGGCGAGCGGCAGCAGCACGAGCGTGCTCAGAAAGAACGTGGTGAAGCCGAGCGTCAGCCCGAAGCCCGGTAGCACGCTCGGCTTGCGGAACCATCCGGCCACGTCAGCGGCTCCCGTCGCCGTCCGCGTCGGCGGGCCGCACGATCAGCACCGGACGCTGCACATTGCCCTCCAGCAGCTCGGTCAGGCGGACGCCCTCGAACGTCCCGGGCTCACCGACGCCGAGCACCAGCATCGCCGGCTCGTGGGCCGTGAGTTCGCGCAGCAGCTCGCCGTTGACCTCCCCGTAGCGCGCCTCGGTGCGCAAGTCGAGGCCGTGCCGGGTCAGGGCGGCGGAGCGCGCATCGAGCAGGTCGCGCAGCTGCGAGCCGCGCTCGCTCTCCGGCATCCCGGGCGAATGGATCGCGAGATACAGCGACTCGGCCGGCACGTGGCGCAGCAGGCTCGCGGCCACCGCAAAGGTTCCGTCGCGTGCCTCCGCGTCGGGCGTGTGGATGACGACGTGGCCGGGCACCGCTGCCGCCGGCGGCAGGCAGAGGATCTGCACGGCACCGTGGCGCAGCAACCACGCGACGTTCTCGGCGCTGCCCGGGCCCGTCTCGACGACCGGCATGCCGGGCGGCGCGGTGTCGCCGCGGTCGAGCCGTGTGGCGACGCGCGTCTGCATGCGCGCCGCGAGCGTCGCGAGCAGCGGCGCGTCGCGCAATGCCGCGGCACGGTGCTCGTCGGCGGCGACGACCGTGAAGCTCGAAATCGGCGTCGGCAGCACGTGGATCCGGCGCGCACCGAGTGCCACGCGCTGGCCCACGCCTGCCGGGAATGCGCGCTGCTCGGGCAGCGTGCGAGACACCTCGAGGAGGGCGCCGCCGGCATCGTCGCGGCCGGGTGCCACCGGGACCGGCCCGTCCTGCGGCATGCGCACCCGCAGGCGCTCGATCGAGCCGCCGAACAGCAACTCCTCGATCGTGCCGTAGCCCAGGAAGTTCGACTTCACGTCCGTGGCACCCGCCGCGAGCTCGACCTCCTCGGGCCGCAGCACCGACACGACCTCGCGCGGCGGGGTCTCGCGCCGCGTCGGGGGCGCGAAGCGGACGCCCTCCGGCGTGCGGTAGCCGAGCAGCAGGTTGGCGGCGCCGAGGAAGGTGGCGACGAAGCGCGTCGCCGGGCGCGTGTAGAGTTCGTCGGGCGCGGCGCACTCGAGCAGGCGGCCCTGGTGCATCACGCCGATGCGGTCGCCGAGCGCGAACGCCTCCTCCTGGTCGTGCGTCACGAGGATGGTCGCGATGCCGAGCTCGCGCTGGATCTGGCGGATCGTGCGGCGCAGCTCCTCGCGGATCTTGGCGTCGAGCGCGCCGAAAGGCTCGTCCATGAGCAGTACCTGCGGCCGATGCGCGAGCGCGCGCGCCACCGCGACGCGCTGCTGCTGGCCGCCCGAGAGTTCGGCCGGGAGGCGCTCGTCCATGCCCTCGAGTGCCACGAGCCTGAGCAGTTCCTTGCGGCGTGCACGACGCTCGGCCGCACGCACGCCGCGCACCTGCAGCGCGAACTCGATGTTGCCCGCCACGCTCATGTGCTTGAAGAGCGCATAGTGCTGGAACACGAAGCCGACCTCGCGGTCGCGCGCCGAGACGCCGGTGACGTCGCGGCCGTGCAGCGAGACACGGCCGTGGTCGATCTCGGTGAGCCCCGCGATGGCGCGCAGCAGCGTGCTCTTGCCGCTGCCGCTCGGGCCCAGCAGGACGAGGAATTCGCCCGTCGGGATGCTGAGGGAGACGTCGTTGACGACCGGCACCGACTGGTACCGCTTCGTCACCTGGTCGAGTGTGATCGACATGTTCCGGGCGACTTCGATCCGTGGATACTGGCATCCTAGGCGCGGCCGGTCGCCGGGTCAGTCGCGGCCCGGTGACATTTCGGTGATATCGCGGGACCTGCGAACCGCGCACGCAGATCCCGCCGGATTCCGGAGAATCATGCAGGACGAAGCCGACCCTTCGCTCGCGCTCTCGGGCGCCACCAACTTCCGCAGCCTCGGCGGACTGCCCGCGGCCGACGGCCGCCGGATCCGCGCTCACGCGCTGATGCGTGCTGACCGCCTGGCCGGACTGAGCGAACGGGACTGGGACGAGCTTGCGCGTGCCGGCCTCGCGACCATCTGCGACCTGCGCAGCGAGGCGGAGCGCGTCGAGCATCCGAACCGGGTGCCCCACGGATTCGGTGCCCACCAGCTCAATTGCGAGGTGAACAACGACCTGCGTGCCGACCCCGCGCTTGCGCGCCTGATGCTCGAGGATCCGACCGCACGCGGCGCAGAGCGTGTGATGATCGAGATCTACCGCCGCTTCCCGAGCTACATGGGCATGACGCTCACCAGGGTCGTCGATCGTCTGCTGGCCGGCGGCGCGCCGATGCTCGTGCATTGTTCCGCCGGCAAGGATCGCACCGGCTTCGTGGTGGCGATGCTGCTCCATGCGCTCGACGTGCCGGAGGACTTGATCCGCGAGGACTACCTGCGCTCACGGCACTGGCCGGGCGCGGCGTCGCATCGACCGACGCTCGAGGCACGGCTCGGGCGCTTCATCCCGCTGCCGGAGCTGCCACTCGCGGTGGACACGGTGCTCGACGTGCGGGAGGTGTATCTCGATGCGGCCCTCGCGGCCGCGCGGCAGGACTGCGGGTCGATCGGGCGGTATCTCGAAGTGGCCGCGGGTCTGGATGCGGCGCGGGTCGAGCGGCTGCGGGAACGGCTGCTCGGGTAGCCGACCGTCACGCCGCTGCTGGCCTCAAGGGACTTTCCTGAGCGCAGGCGGCTTCCACGTCCCATCGACGATCGACGGAGGCGTCTCGGTCGGCCAGTACATGCGCATCGTCACGTTGAACTCGCCGGCGGGCGCGGGAAGCCAGTTCGCCTCCTTGTCGGTGCCGGGCGAGGCGTTCTGGATGTAGAGGTCGAGCGAGCCGTCGGCATTGCGCTTGAACGGCATCCAGCTGCTCACGGCGTATCGGTTGATCGGGTTGGCCACGAAGAAGGAGTCGGGGTCGTACATCGTCACCGACCAGAACGCCTGGACCGGCGGCTCCTGGCCCTTTTCGAAATGCAGGACGTAGCGATTGGCGCCGTTCAACGTCGTGCCTTCGCCGTCGACGAAGGCCGACGGATAGACGGCGTCCGCGGCCAGATTCGCGCCGAGACCCACCAGCGCGACGACCGCCCGCGTGCCGTAGTCCGTGCCGAAATCGCCGAGCTTCATCGACGGCACCCGCCAGCCGTTGACCGGTGCACCGGTCTCCTTCGAGGCAGCCGTCAGCTTTTCCATTGCGACCGGCAGCGCCTTCTCCAATCCTTTCACCACGGCCGGGTCGAGCCTGGCCGGGTCGAACGGCTCGCCCGGCACGATGCCGATCTTCGCAAGCTTGGCCAGCATTGGCGCGTCCGCGGCGGGCGGCGGGTTGTCCTTCATCAGCGCAGCCAGCGTCGTGAAGAACGTCGCGGTACTCATCCCGGCCACCGCTTTCACCGGCGCCAGAGTCATGTCGACGGCCGGGTCCACCACCCCTGCGGGCGGCGTGTAGGGCTTGCCGAACGCGGACAGCGGCGTCAGCCGGTACTGCTTCTGGATCGCCTGGACGGCGGCGTAGTCGTCGGGGCCGTTGGTCTGGGTGCGCCCGATGATCCAGACCATGTTGGTGGGCGACTTCAGCTGTTGCACGCCGTCGGGCAGGGTGCCGGTCCAGCCCGGGCCGGTGACGGCAAAGTGTCCCGCCTTGGTGCCGGTCGTGCGCTTGCCGGGCGAGGCGAAGATGTTGGTCCACGCATCGAGCATCGGCATCAGGTAATAGCGGCCCTTGGTGTCGGGCACCGACAGCACGATCGGTTCGCTGGACAGGTCGAGCCACGCCGACGAGTAGAGCGTGTCGACGTTGGCGCGCACCACGTCCCTGAACGATGCGTCCGGGAACTGCGGCATGTTCGCGAACTGGTTGATGGGGGCCGCTGAGGGTCCGGCGATCGCCACGTTGGAGATCTTCTTGCGGGTGGCGTCCATGATGACCAGCGGTAGACCGTAGGCGACCGCTTCGACGCCGGCCTCGAGCGCTTCCTGCTCCCTGGCCGCGTCCGCAGCGGTCGCGTCGGCGGCTGCCCCGGCCTGCACCTCGGCCTGCGTCGTGCCGCCGGACGGTGGCGCTGCCTTCTGGCCGCATGCCGAAAGGGACATGGCGACCATCAGCATGAGCGCGAATCGATCCACAACGTCGTTCATCAGCATCGTCATGCGCTCCGACAGAGAGGTTTGGCGCGGCCCATTCATCGGACGACTGTCGGGCGACAGGGCGGCCGTCAGGGCCTCGCGATGATACCTCGCGAGCCCGTCGAGGCGTGCGGGAGCGTCGCCCGGCACGCCGTCGGCGGAGGCCGAGTTCCGCTATCCTGACGTCGTTGTCGACTCACCGGGCACGCCAGCCGATCCACCCATGACCCTTCCTTCCTACGAACGCCTCGGCGTCTTCTACCTTGGCCGCGAGTACGACCCGAAGTCCGATCGGCTCGGCGACGAGCTGCTCTACGACTCGCGCGACCTCACCACCCACGCGGTCTGCATCGGCATGACCGGCAGCGGCAAGACGGGCCTGTGCCTGTCACTGCTGGAGGAAGCCGCCATCGACGGCGTGCCGGCGATCGCGATCGACCCGAAGGGCGACATCGGCAACCTGCTGCTCACGTTTCCCGACCTGAAGCCCGCGGACTTCCGTCCGTGGGTGGACGAGGGCGAGGCCGCGCGCAAGGGCCGGTCGCCCGACGAGTTCGCGGCGGACACCGCGGAGTCGTGGCGCAAGGGCCTCGCCGAGTGGAACCAGGACGGCGAGCGCATCGCCCGCCTGCGCGCCGCCGCCGAGGTCGCCATCTACACGCCGGGCTCGGAGGCGGGGCGGCCGCTGTCGGTGCTGCGCTCGTTTGCCGCGCCTGCCGCCGAGACGCTCGCCGACGCGACCGCGCTCAAGGAACGCATCGGGTCCTCGGTGGCGGGCCTGCTCGCGCTGCTCGGCATCGAGGCCGACCCGATCCGGAGCCGCGAGCACATCCTGCTCTCGGCCATCCTCGATGCGGCATGGCGCAAGGGCCAGAGTCCGGACCTCGCCGCCATCATCCAGGCCGTGCAGAAGCCGCCGTTCGACAAGGTCGGCGTGTTCGACCTCGAGAGCTTCTACCCGGCGAAAGACCGCACCGAGCTCGCGCTGCGCATCAACGGACTGCTCGCGGCCCCGGGCTTCGAGGCCTGGCTCGCGGGCGAGCCGCTCGACGTGCAGCGGCTGCTCTACACGGCCGAAGGCAAGCCGCGCATCGCGATCATCTCCATCGCGCACCTGAACGACGCCGAGCGCATGTTCGTCGTCACGCTGATCGCGAACGAGGTGGTCGCGTGGATGCGCCGCCAGCCGGGCACGACGAGCCTGCGCGCGCTGCTCTACATGGACGAGGTGTTCGGGTTCTTCCCGCCCTCGGCGATGCCGCCGTCGAAGCTGCCGCTGCTGACACTCATGAAGCAGGCGCGCGCCTTCGGCGTCGGCGTGGTGCTCGCCACGCAGAACCCGGTGGACCTCGACTACAAGGGCCTCGGCAACGCCGGCACGTGGTTCATCGGCCGGCTGCAGACCGAGCGCGACCAGGCGCGCGTGATCGATGGGCTGATGGGCAGTGCGGTCGCCGGCGGACTCGACCGCGCCGGCTTCGAGTCGCTGATGTCGAACCTCACGCAGCGCACCTTCCTGATGCGCAACGTGCACGACGACGCGCCGGTGCTGTTCCGCACGCGCTGGGCGCTCTCCTACCTGCGCGGACCGCTGACGCTCGCGGAGATCGGGCGGCTGACACCGGCGACGGACAGGCCGGGCCCCGCCACCGTCCTCTCGACGGCAATTGGCGCGGCGCCGGCCGCCGACTCCGAGTCCACGCGCCAGTCCGCGTCGACCTCCGCCCGTGCACCTGGCCCGACGACGGGCACCCGACCCGTCGTCCAGCACGGGGTCGCCGAGCGCTTCCTGGTATCGAGCAACGCCTCCACGCCGCCGCACTACGTGGCGCGCCTGGGCGCTCGGGTCCGCGCCCATTACGTGGACTCGAAGGCGGGCCTCGACACCTGGCAGACGCGCTGGTACCTGGCGCCGCTCACGGCCGATGGCCCGGACTGGTCGCAGGCGGAGATCGTCGCCGAGCCCGGCCCGCAGTTCGTTTCCGAACCGGCCGCGGGCGCGACCTTCGGCGACGCGCCCGCAGCCGCGCTCTCCGCTCGCGAATACAAGCGCTGGGCCGCCGCGCTCGAGGACCACGTCTACCGCAGCGACGCGCTCGAGTTGCTCCGGTGCCAGGCGCTCAAGACCACGGCCGCTCCCGGCATGAGCGAGGGCGAGTTCCGCGCCCGCCTCGCGCTCACGCTGCGTGAGAAGCGCGACGCCGAGGTGGACGCGCTGAGGAAGAAGTATGCATCGCGGCTCGGCACCCTCGAGGATCGGGCGCGCCGCGCCGCCCAGAAGGTCGAGCGAGAAAAGGCGCAGGCGAGCAGCCAGACGCTGTCCTCGGCGCTGTCGGTGGGCGGGAGCCTGCTCGGCGCGCTGTTCGGCGGCGGGCGCCGCGGCAGCTCGATAAGCAAGGCCTCCACCGCCGCGCGCACCGTGGGCCGCGTCGGCAAGGAGCGCGCCGACGTGGCGCACGCCGAGGCCGACGAGCGAGCGCTGCGCGAGCAGCTCGCGGCACTCGAGATGGAACTCGAGACCGAGACCGCGCAGCTCGAGTCCGGACTCGACCCGCAGTCGATCCAGCTCGAGCGGCTCCCGGTGAAGCCGCGCAAGGCCGACCTTGCGGTGGACGAGCTGGCGATCGTCTGGCGACCATGACGTAGAATCGGCGCCCCGGAGGGCCCCCCGCGATGGATGATCTCGTCAAGCGCCTCACCAAGGAACTCGGCGTCACCAGGAAGCAGGCTGAGGGCGGGCTCGTGGCACTGCTGCGAGCCGGCGAGCAGAACATGGCGCGGCGGGACTTCGAGCAGTTCGTGGCAGACGTCCCGGGCGCCGACAAGCTGCTCGCCAAGGCGCCGCCGCCGAGCACGCTGAGTTCGCTCGCCGGCGGGATCGGTTCGCTGTTCGGTGGCCGCAGCAGCGTCGGGCGGTGGGCGGGTCTCGCCGCGTCCTTCACGGAGCTCGGCGTGGACATCGACACAGCGAAGAAATTCGGGCCGATCGTGATCGACTACGTAGCCCACCACGGCGGCGAGAACCTCGTCGACAAGATGCGCAAGGCGCTCAAGATCTAGCGCCGCGCCGCGTGCGCGTGACAGGCACTGTCCACAGGCCGACCGGCGACCGTCGCCTGCTCGCCGACGCGCTCACGGGTGATGCCTCGGCCGATGCAGCGGGCGACGCGTCCGCCGGGGCGCTGGCTGCCCCGTGATCCTGTTCCTCGCCAAGCTCACGCTCACGCCGTTGATCATGTTCCTGGCCAGCGCCGCGGGCCGGCGCTGGGGCCCAGGCGTGAGCGGCTGGCTTACCGGACTGCCGCTGCTGGCGGGGCCAGTGTCGGTGTTCGTGTGCATCGAGCAGGGACCTGGATTCGCCCAGCACGCCGCGGGCGCGACGTTGCTCGGCATGTGGTCGTCCTGCGCGTTCTGCCTCGCCTACGATGCGCTGGCCGCTCGCGGGTGGGCAGCAGCGTCGCTGGCAGCGGTCGCAGCGTTCGTCGCGGCAACCGCGATGCTCGAGGGCGTCTGGCTGCCACCGTGGGTCGCACTGCTCGGTGTGTTCGTTTGTGCCGCGCTGTGCCTCGCGACTCTCCGCCCGCCCTCGGTCGCGCCGGCCGCCGCGTCCCCGCCACGCTGGGACATGCCGGCGCGGCTCGGCATCGCCGCGGCGTTCGTGCTCGTGCAGACCGGGATCGCCGGCTGGCTCGGACCGCAGCTGAGCGGGCTCGTCACGCCGTTCCCGATCGTCGTGATCCTGCTCACGGCGTTCGCGCACCACCAGCTCGGGCGGGCCGCGGCGACGCGGGTGCTGCGAGGGTTCCTGGTCGGGATGTATGCCTTCGCGGCATTCTTCTACGTGGTAGCGGTGGGCATGGAGCGGCTGGGGCCGTTGACCGCCTATCTGCTCGGGCTGGCCGCCTGCCTCGCAATCAACGGCCTCACGCTCTGGCGGCTGCGCGCGCGGCTGTAGCCACCCCCTTCCCGAACGGCGGCCGGGTCCGCATCATGCCGCTCGCGCAGTCCCGCGCCCCGCCCGCCGAGTCGCCATGCCGTCCTTCGACATCGTCTCCGAGATCAACCTCCATGAGGTCGCCAATGCGGTCGACCAGGCCAACCGCGAGGTCGGCCAACGGTTCGACTTCAAGGGCACGAATGCCAAGTTCGAGTTGAAAGAAGCCGTCATAACGCTCACGGCACCGGCGGATTTTCAACTCAAACAGATGCTGGACGTGCTGAAGCTCAAGCTCTCCAAGCGCGGCATCGACGTCGCCTGCCTGAAGGTCGACGAACCGGTGACGACGGGCCAGACGGCCCGACAGCTGGCCACGCTGCGCCAGGGTGTGGATACCGAACTCGGCAAGAAGATCCAGCGGCTCGTGAAGGATTCGAAGCTCAAGGTGCAGGCGGCGCTGCAGGACCAGCAGGTGCGGGTCACCGGCAAGAGCCGGGACGACCTGCAGGCGGTGATCGCGCTGGTGCGCAATGGCGGGTTCGAGCTGCCGCTGCAGTACACGAACTTCCGCGACTGAGACCGGGTTCGCTTTCCAGCCCCGGCCTAGGATTGCGCCACGGCGTGCAGCACCGACTGATCCTGTAGCGCCACCTGCGCCTCTCGGTAAATACGGATACGAATGAGAATGATTTGCATTGACGACTAGGCCCTCGATGCCTAGAGTCGCGTCCGGGTCATCACTCGCGACGCAACAAGAATCACTCCATGCCTTCCGGAATCCGACCGGCCGCCAGCGCGGCCCTGTTCGCTGCCGTCTCCACGCTGCTCGCCGCCGCGGCTGCCGGGCAGCCAACGCTCGGTACCCCCACCCCCAGTACCGAAGCCGACACCGAGCTCGAGCCGGTGATCGTCGTGATCGGCAGGAAGAGCAACCTCGAGACCATCCCCGGTTCCGGCATGGTCCTCGACCAGGCCCTGCTCGCGGAGTCGCACGTGTTCACGGTCAACGAGGCGATGCGCAAGGTGCCGGGCGTGTTCGCGCGCGACGAGGAAGGCTTCGGGCTGCGGCCCAACCTCGGTATCCGCGGCCTCAATCCCACGCGCTCCAGCAAGCTGTTGATGCTCGAGGACGGGATTCCGCTGGCCTTCGCCCCCTATGGCGACAACGCGAGCTACTACCACCCGCCGGTGAACCGCTTCGAGCGCATCGAGGTGCTGAAGGGCTCTTCGCAGATCCTGTTCGGTCCGCAGACGCTCGGCGGCCTCGTCAACTACATCACTCCGGCCGTCCCCGGGGACCTGGCGGGCCGCATGGACGCGACCGTCGGCAGCGAGGACTACCGCGAGTTCCACGGCCAGCTCGGCGACACCGTCGGCCGCACCGGCTACCTGCTGAACGGCACCTGGAAAGAGTCCGACGGCACCCGCGAGAACATGCACTTCGAAGTCGGCGACCTGAACCTCAAGGTCGTGCAGCAACTCACCGACCGGCAGGCGCTCACGCTGCGCGGCAGCTACTACGACGAGGACTCGCAGGTGACCTACACCGGCCTCACGCTGGCCGAGTGGCAGGACGACCCGCGTGGCAATCCGTTCAGGAACGACCACATGTACGCGAGCCGTTGGGGCACCTCGGCGACGCACCGCTTCGAACTGGACGACGACACGACGTTCCTCACCAACGCCTACTACACCGAGTACGACCGCGACTGGTGGCGGCAGGCGAGCAACTCGGGCCAGCGCCCGAACGACGCGAGCGACCCCGCCTGCGGCGGCATGGCGAACCTCGACACGACCTGCGGCAACGAGGGCCGGCTGCGCCAGTACTGGACCGCGGGCCTCGAGCCGCGCGTGAACTTCAACCACGCGCTCTTCGGCGTCGAGAACCTTGCCGACGCCGGCATCCGCTATCACCAGGAGCACCAGTACCGCGTGCAGGCGAACGGCGACACGCCGCACGCCCGGGAGCCCGGCACCGGCCGCAACGCCGGCATCAGGGAAGACAGCGACCGGGACGTCACCGCGTGGTCAGGCTTCCTGCAGAACCGATTCGACTTCGGCCGCTGGACCCTCACCCCGGGGCTGCGCTACGAGCACGTGGACTACGTGCGGGTGGACCACCTGCTCGGGACGCGCGGCACGGCGAGCGTGGACGAATGGATCCCGGGCATCGGCGCCACCTTCGAGCCCATCCGAGGGACAACCGTCTTCGCCGGCGTGCACCGCGGATTCTCGCCGCCCGGCGTCGCGGACATCATCACGCCCGCCGGCGGCAGCGTGAACCTGGATCCCGAGTACTCGTGGAATTACGAGCTCGGCGTGCGCAGCGATCTCCGCGACGGGCTGTATGCGGAGGCCACGCTGTTCCGCCTCGACTTCGAGAACCAGATCGTCCCGGCGAGCGTCGCGGGCGGCTCGGGCGCGGCGCTGACGAGCGCCGGGCAGACGCTGCAGCAGGGCTTCGAGCTGGCCGGGAATGCCGACAGCACGGGCTTCGTGGACTGGCCGGTCGAGGTGTTCGGGCGCCTGTCGTGGACCTGGCTCCCAACCGCGGAGTTCGAGGGACGGCGCTACAGCAGCGTGCCGGGATCCACGAGTGTGCAGGTGACCGGTAACCGCCTGCCTTACACGCCGGAGCAGCTCTTCTCGGGCACGATCGGAGTGCGTGCGCCGTTCGGGCTGTCAGTGCAACTCGAGGGCGTGTACACGAGCTCGGCGTACACGGACGACCTTAACACCGTCGAGATCACACCGAACGGCCAGCGCGGCGAGATGCCGGGCTACACGATCTGGAACCTGAGCGCGAACCTCCCGCTGGACGCGTGGAACGTCAACCTGTTCCTGACCGTGAAGAACCTGACCGACGAGCTCTACGTCGTGGACATGAGCCGCGGCCTCGTGCCCGGCATGCCGCGGCTGGTGCAGGGCGGATTCTCGATCGGGTTCTAGGCGTAGGCGCGCGACATGACGCGCAGGCGGCGCCGCTGGATCCGCAGGCCCTGCTCGATCTGACGCAGCCGGAGGCGGAAGCTCGTCTCCTCCCATTTCTGGAGCAGGTTCTGTCTGCGGTCCGCGACCCACTGGTCGCGCACCTTCGCCCAGTCCTCGAGCGACCGGCGGAACGCGGCGTATTCCTCGGTGACGCGTGCCCGCAGGCGCTCGACCTGCTCGTCGCCGAAACGCCCGCTGCGCCGCTCGAGCGCGGCCTCCATGCGCTTGAACTGCATCGCGATCTGCGCTCGCTGGATCCAGAGGTCGGGCACGCGCTTGAGGCCGCTGGCGAGTCCGAGCCAGGCAAGCGTCGCGATCAGCCATTTGGTGGGATCGAACTGATACCACTTCACGCCATTGCGGTAGTCGTTCTGGAAGATGTGGTGGAAATTGTGATAGCCCTCGCCGTAGGTGAGGAACGCGAGCGCGGGGTTGTCGCGCGCAGTGTTCTCGTCGGTGTAGGGCTGCGAGCCCCACATGTGGGCCAGCGAGTTGATGAACCACGTGAAATGGTGGTTCAGCACGAGACGCAGCAGGCCGCCCAGCAGGAACACGCCCCACGGGTCGCCGAGCGCCCAGCCGAGCCCGAGCGGCAGCGCCACGTTCATCGTGATCGTGAGCGGCACGTACCAGCGGTGCTGGAACATCACGATCGGGTCGCGCTCGAGATCCTTCGCGTTGGTGAAGTCGTTCCGCCCGCTCGGGTAGTTGCGCAGGATCCAGCCCATGTGGGAGAACCAGAAACCCCGCTTCGCGCTGTAGGGGTCCTTGTCCACGTCGTCCACGAAACGGTGATGGGTGCGGTGCTGCGACGACCAGATGAGGATGCTGTTCTGCAGCGCCATGGCGCCGAACAGCATGAAGAACAGCCGGATCGACCAGTGCCCCTGGTAGGTGCGGTGGGACCAGAGGCGGTGGTAGCCCGCCGTGATCGAGATGCCGCAGGCCCAGAGGAAGAACACCAGGCTCAGCCACGCGGCGGCGCCGTAGCCGTGGGCGATGCCATACCAGGGCACGAGCACGAGCGCGGCGAGCGGCGTGGCCGTGAACAGGATGGTGGTCAGCCAGTTGATCGGCGCGGACTCAGCGCCGGCGGGAGCGTCGTTTTTCATGAGCAGCCTGCCCTTGGGGAACTTGGGGCAAATGATTGTCAAGTGTACCGGGACCGGGCCGCCCCCGCTCGATTCCCTGCCCCGACGGTGCCGGAACGGAAGCCGCGTCTCAATACCAGGTGCAGATCGCCCCGAGCGGCCGGCGCTCGATGGCCGGCACGCGCGCTTGCGGTGCCGGATGCCCGGCCACCAGCAGCAGGAACGGCCGGTCGGAGTCGGCGGGACGCCCGAGGATCTCGTTGAGGAATCCCATCGGGCTCGGGGTGTGGGTGAGTGTCGCGAGCCCGGCCGTGTGCAGCGCGGTGATGAGCAGGCCGGTGGCGATGCCGACCGACTCGGCCGGGTAGTAGTGCTTGAGCTTGCCGCCGTCGGCGTCCCGCCCCCACTTCTTCACGAAAATCGCGATCAACCAGGGCGCCGTCTCGAGGAACGGCTTGCGCCAGTCCGTGCCGATCGGCCGCAGCGCCTCGAGCCACTCCTCGGGCGCCCGGTGCTCGTAGAACTCGCGTTCCTCGGCCTCGGCGGCCTCGCGGATGCGGCGCTTCACCGCCGGGTCGGAGATCGCCACGAAGTGCCACGGCTGCTGGTTCGCGCCGCTCGGGGCCGTGCCCGCCGCGGCGATGCAGGCCTCGATGACCCCGCGCGGCACCGGCCGCGGGTGAAGTCGCGCACCGTGCGGCGACGGCTCACGAGGTCGCGGAACTCCCGAGCGCGGCGCAGCAATTCCTCGTCGGTGCAGTTTGCCGCCGGGATGAACGGCACGGTCGGTGCGTTGGTCACGGGTCGCCTCGGTTGCCGGATCGGATCCGCGTCAATGTGACACGAGTTCGATCGGCCCGGCCACGGCAGTTCGTCGCCGGGACATCGCCCGCGGCCCGCTGCGGATCAGGAATCGCCGCGTGCGCGCCCAACTGCGCACAGTTCGACGAGGCGCGGCCAGGCGGCGTCGATGCGTGTCACGGCCACGGCACTCAGCGTCCCGCCGAGTTCGAACGACTCCCCCGGGACGCAAAGCACCCACGCGTCGGGCACCTCCCCACCCTGCACCCGCGCGTAGGTGGCAAGGACCGCTTCGGGCGCCAGCGCATGCGAGGTGTGCAGGAACTCCGGCGCCGGCGCGATGCGCCGCAGTTCGAAGGGCTCGGGCGTGCCGGTGCCTGCGTCCACGAAGATCACGCGCTCGCGCCCGAGCAGATCGAGCGCGTTCTCGACCTGCAGCTGGAACTCGCTGATCACCTCGACGCCCGGGAGCCGCTCGGCCTCGAGCCGCGCGGCGAGCTCCGGGCCGATCGCATCGTCGCCGCGGCTCGGGTTGCCGACCGCGAGCACCAGCACCGGCGCGCGGCCGCCCGACGACGCACTCACTTCGAGTTGCGCACCAGCGTATCCACCACGCTCCCCTCCGCGTCGACGAGTTGCACCTCGAGCGGCATCTTGCCGATCGCGTGCGTGGCGCAGGAGAGGCACGGGTCGAACGCGCGCACCGCCACCTCGATGTGGTTCAGCAGGCCCTCGGTCAGCTTGCGACCGTCGAGGTACTTCTTCGCCACCTCGCGGATCGCGATGTTCATGGCGTGGTTGTTGTGGGTCGTCGAGACGATCAGGTTGGCACGCGCCACCTGGTCGTTCTCGTCCACCCGGTAGTGGTGGATCAGCGTGCCGCGCGGCGCCTCGATGACGCCCACGCCGCGCGCCTGACGCTCGCCGCCGGCCATGAGGTCGGTGCCCAGCAGGTCGCCGTCGTGCAGCAGGTCCTTGATCGCCTCTGCCGAGTGCAGCATCTCGATCATGCGCGCCCAGTGGAAGCCGAGCGTCGAGCGCGCGGCGCGGCCCTCGTCAAAGGCCATGAACTCGCGGCGTTCGCGGTCGGCGAGCGGCGTCGGGATGAAGTCGCAGCGCGTGACGCGCGTGAGCGGCCCCACCCGGTACCAGCCGTCCTCGTGGCCGAGCGCCGTGAGGTACGGGAACTTCATGTACGACCAGGCCTTCACTTCCTCCGAGATCTGCTCCCAGTAGTGGTCGTAGTCGACGTGGTCGAAGATCGTGCGGCCGTCGGCGTGCTGCGCGCGCAGCCCGCCGTGGTAGAGGTCCATCGCGCCGTCGGCACGCACCAGGCTCAGCGTGCGCGCCTCGAACGAACCGAAGCCGCGGTAGTTCTCGAGATCCTGCTCGAACAGCCGCTTGACCAGCCGCACCGCCTCGCGGCTCCAGCTGATCATCTGGTAGACGTCCTTCTGCAGCTCGTCGCGCTCGGCGGCGGTCAGGCTCTTGTTCACGCCGCCCGGCACCGCGCCCGTGCCGTGGATGCGCTTGCCCGCGGTGTGGCGGATGACCTCCTGGCCGTACTTGCGCAGCAGCACGCCCTGGCGGGCCACCTCCGGGTACTCGGCGGCGACGCCGACGATGTTGCGGCGCGCGACGTCGGAGTCGAATCCGAACAGCAGGTCGGGCGACGACAGGTGGAAGAAGTGCAGCGCGTGCGACTGCAGGATCTGCCCGTAGTGCATCAGCCGGCGGATCTTCTCCGCCGTGGGCGTGAGCTGCGTTGCGCCGACCACCTGGTCGAGCGCCTTGCAGGCCGCGAGGTGGTGGCTCACCGGGCAGATGCCGCACAGCCGCTGCACCATCACCGGCACTTCCCAGTACGGCCGGCCCTGGATGAATTTCTCGAAGGCGCGGAACTCGACGATGTGCAGCCGTGCCTGCTGGACATGGTCATCCTCGTCCATCAGCAGCGTGACCTTGCCGTGGCCCTCGACGCGCGACACGGGCTCGATCACCACGCGGCGCAGCTGTTCGGGATGGGCGGCGGTCTCCAGCGGGAAATTGCTCATGGGCGTGCGATTCCGTTCAGTCGTAGTGGATCAGGCCGTGGCCGAGCTTCGGCGTGCGGCCCTCGATCAGGTCGGTGAGGAACTTCCAGATCGCGTCGCCGGAAGGCGGGCAGCCGGGGATGAAGTAGTCGACCTTCACGACCTCGTGCAGCGGGTGCACCTTGTCGAGCGGCAGCGGCAGCTCCGGGTCGTTCGGGATCAGGCCGTGCCCGATGCTCGGCTCCGTGAGGTACACCTCCTGCAGGCACTGGCCGAGGTCGAGGTGGTTGCGCTGCGCGGGCAGGCCGCCGGTGACGGCGCAGGCGCCCATCGCAACCAGGATCTTGCAGTTGGCGCGGAACTCGCGCAGCACGTGCACGTTCTCCGCGTTGCAGATGCCGCCCTCGATGATGCCGATGTCGCAGGGTCCGCAGTGCTTGATGTCGGTGAGCGGCGAGCGGTCGAACTCGATCCGCTCGAGCAGCGGGAACAGCCGCTCGTCGATGTCGAGGAAGGACATGTGGCAGCCGAAGCAGCCGGCCAGCGAGGTCGTCGCGACCTTGAGCTTGCGCCGGGTGACGTCAGTCATGGTGTCTCTCCAGCGGTCGCGGCGCGTCGGCGAGGGCCTGGGCGCTGATCGGCGAGCCATCGTAGCGTCGCTCGCCGATCGGCGTCGCGAACCCGACGCGCTTGCGCACGATCACGCCCACCGGGCAGACCTCGATCGCCTTGTCGGTCACCTTCACGTCGGTGTCGACGAGGCGACCGCTCTCGGCGTTCACGATCAGGTGCTTGTCGAGCCCGCGCCCGGCCAGCGAGAAGACGTGCTTGCCGTCCACCTCGCGCGCCGCCCGCACGCACAGCTCGCAGAGGACGCAGCGGTTGAAGTCGAGCAGGATCTCGGGGTGGGAGGCGTCCACGGGCCGGTCCGGAAACAGGTGCCGGAAGCCCGCGGTCATCACCCCGAGATCGTAGCCGAGTGCCTGCAGGCCGCAGTTGCCGCTCTTCTCGCAGGACGGACAGAAGTGGTTGCCCTCGGCGAACAGCATCTGCACGAGCGTGCGGCGCAACTCGTTGAGTTCCTCCGTATTGCTCTCGACCTCGGTCGCGGACTCGGCCGGCGTCGTGCAGGCGGCCATCATCCGCCCGTTCACCTTGGCCGTGCAGACCTTGCAGCTGCCGTGCGGGGTGAACTCGGGGTGGTAGCAGAGGTGGGGAATGTAGCGGTCCGCGCAGAGCGCCGCCTGCAGCACCGTCTGCCCCGGCTCGAACGGGACTTCCTCGCCGTCGAGCAGGAAGGTGGGGCGCTGATTCACGGCTGCGTCTCCAGGTGCGCGTCGGGATCGTCGCGGCCGGTCATCTGGCGGGCACGCTCCAGCGCGCCGTCGAGGTCGAAGGCCGGCGAGAAGTCGAGCGAACGCAGCTTGCGCTCGTAGGCGGGTCGGAAGCGCTTCAGGGTGTCGAGGATGGGGTTGCAGGCCGTGTGGCCCAGCCCGCAGTGCGCAGACATCATCAGCACCTTGTTGAGGCGGGCCATTTCGCGCAGCTCGTGCTGCGTGCCGCTGCCGCGGTGGATCTTGTCCATGGCGGCCAGCAGCATCGAAGTGCCGACGCGGCAGGGCGTGCAGAACCCGCAGCTCTCATGCGCGAAAAACTGCGCGAAGTTGCGCGCCACCTCGAACATGTCGCGGCTCGCGTCGAACACCGTGAAGGCGCCCGCGGTCGGCAGGTCCTCGAAGGCGATGCGCCGGCCGAACTCGGTGGCGTCGATGCAGATGCCGGACGGCCCGCTGATCTGCACCGCTTGCGTATTCACCGCGCCGCAGTCCTCGAGCACCTGCCGGATCGTCACACCGAACGGGTACTCGTAGAGCCCGGGGCGCGCGACGTCGCCCGCCACCGACAGGATCTTCGTGCCGGAAGACTTGAGCGTCCCGAGCGCGCGGTACCAGTCGCCGCCGTGCACCGCGATCAGCGCTGCCGCGCACAACGTCTCGACGTTGTTGACGATCGTGGGCTGCTGCTTGTAGCCATTGGTGACCGGGTACGGCGGGCGGTTGCGCGGCACGCCGCGCTTGCCCTCGAGCGACTCGATGAGTGCGGACTCCTCGCCGCAGACGTAGGAGCCTGCGCCGACGTGGATGCGGATGTCGAAATCGAAGCCGGCCTGCCCGCAGATGCCGTTGCCGAGCAGGTTCGCCGCGCGCCGCCGCTCGAGCACGGCCTCGAGGCGCTCGAGCTGGTAGCGGTACTCGCCGCGCAGGTAGAGGAAGCCGTGGCTCGCCCCGATCGCGTAGGCCGCCACGGTCATGCCGTCGAACACGAGGTCGGCATGGCTCGCAAGCAGCACCCGGTCCTTGAAGGTGCCCGGTTCGCCCTCGTCGGCGTTGCAGACCACGTAGCGGGCGAGGCCGGTGGCGTGCCGGCAGGCCTCCCACTTGATGCCGGTGGTGAAGCCGGCGCCACCGCGGCCACGCAGGTTCGAGCGCTTGATCTCCTCGAGCATGGCCACGGGGCCCTGCGCCGCGCCGACGTATGCCTCGCGCCAGGACCGCTCGTTCGCCGCACGCTCGGACCAACCCTGGGCGCCGCGCTGCAGCGCCGCACGGATGGCGTCGCCAGGCTTGAGGCCGTGCCCGAGCAGGATGTCCGCGCGCCGCACGCTGTCCTGCACCGCGAAGAACTCCGCCGGCCACTCCGCAAGCGGGGTGCGCGCGAGGATCAGGTCGCAGATGCGCTCGACGCGTCCGTCGTCCAGCGCCGCAATCGCGTGGCCGTTCACCAGCAGCGCGGGCCCCTGGTCGCACATGCCGGTGCACGAGGTGCGGCCCACGCTGACGAGCCCGTCCTCCGACAGCTTGCCGGGCTCCACCCAGAGGCGGTGGCACATCGCGTCCATCAGGCGCTCGCTGCCCGCCATGCGGTCGGTGATGTTGTCGGAGAACAGCACGCGGTAGACGCCGCGGGACTCGACGGCGAGGAACGAATAGAAGCTCGCCACGCCCTTGACCCGCGAGTACGGGATGCGCAGAAAGTGCGCGATCATGCCGAGCGCGGGCGCCGGCAGGTGACCGCAATCCTCCTGCACCTCGCGCAGCACCTGCACGAGGCCGCTCGGGTCGTGGCCCCAGCGGGAGACGATGCGACGCACGCGCGGCTCGAGGTCGGCAATGGCGTCGGCGACGGTGTCGGACATGGCGGCCACAGGATACCCCCCGGACGGACCCCCCGCCCGGCTCGGCCAGACTGCGCCATCGGGAGCAGCGCTCACTATCACGGAAAACCCCGAGCGATGCCGCGCTTCACGTCAGTCCTTGCGCGGCGCCGGGGGCCGCGGTGCGTACTCGCTTGCCTGAGCGCTGATCGGCCGCTCGTCGAAGCGCCGCCGTCCGACGGGCGTGGCGAAGCCGACGCGCTTGCGCAGGATCACGCCCACGGGGCAGACCTCGGCCGCCTTGTCGGTCGCGGCGATGTCGCTGTCGCGCAGCAGTCCGGACGCCGAGTTCACGACCAGATGCTTGCCCATGCCGCGGCCAGCGAGCGCGAACACCTGCTTGCCGTCCACCTCCGCCGAGGCGCGCACACACAGTTCGCAGAGGATGCAGCGGTTGAAGTCGAGCAGCAGCTCCGGGTGCGAAGCATCCACCGGCCGGTCGGGGAAGAAATGGTCGAAGCGCGGCGAGGTCATGCCGAGGTCGTAGGCCACGGCCTGCAGCTTGCAGTGGCCGCTCTTCTCGCACGAGGGGCAGAAGTGGTTGCCTTCGACGAACAGCAGCTGGACCATCATGCGCCGCTCGGCGTTGACCTCCGGCGTCTCGCTCTCGACCTTGAGTCCCTCCTTCGCCGGCAGCGTGCACGAGGTCGCGTGCCAGCCACCGACCTTCACCGTGCAGAGCTTGCAGCTGCCGTGCGGCTTGAACTCCGGGTGATAGCAGAGGTGCGGAATGTGACGCCCGGCCGCGAGCGCCGCCTGCAGCACCGTCTGTCCCGGGGTGAACGGGCACTCCGTGCCGTCGAGCAGGAACGTCGGCTGCGACTCGCTCATGGCGATTCCCCGAGATGCGCGCCGGGATCGTCCCGGCCGGTCATGCGCCGCGCCCGCGCCAGCGCGCCATCCAGGTCGAAGGCCGGCTCGCCAGCCGTCGACCCGAGCCGTCGCTCGTAGGCCGGACGGAAGCGCTGCAGCGTGCCGAGCAGCGGGCGGCCCGCCGACTCGCCGAGCCCGCAGTGGCTCGCGTTGTGCAGCAGGCTCGCGATTTCCTCGATGGTGTGCAGATCGTGCTGCGAGCCCTTGCCGTCGCGGATCTTGTCCATCAGGTTGCGCAGCAGCGAGGTGCCGACGCGACAGGGCGTGCAGAAGCCGCAGCTCTCGTGGGCGAAGAAGTGCGCGTAGTGGCGCGCGATCTCGAACACGTCGCGGCTGCTGTCGAAGACCACGAGGGCGCCGCCGGTCTCGATGTCCTCGAAGGCGATGCGCCGGTCGAACTCGTCCTGGCCGATGCACACGCCCGAGGGCCCGCCGGCCTGCACCGCAATCGTGGCGTGCGCGCCGCAGTCCTCGAGCACCTGCCTGACGGTGACGCCGAGCGGGTACTCGTAGACGCCAGGCCGCGTGCAGTCGCCCGACACCGACAGCAGCTTCGTGCCCGCGGAACGCTCCGTGCCGCGGCTGCGGAACCAGTCGGCGCCGTGCAGCAGGATCAACGCCGCGGTGCAGTAGCTCTCGACGTTGTTCACGATGGTCGGCCGACCCAGGTAGCCCTTCTCGGCGAGCCGCGGCGGACGGTTGCGCGGGATGCCGCGCTTGCCTTCGAGCGATTCCACGAGCGCCGAGGCCTCGCCGCAGACGTAGGAGCCAGCGCCCACGTGGATCCGCACGTCGAAGTCGAAGCCGGCGCGGCCGCAGATCGAGGTCCCGAGCAGCCCGTCGCGGCGGCGGCGTTCGAGCGTCTCCTCGAGCGCGTCGAGGAGATAGCGGTACTCGCCGCGCAGGTAGACGAAGCCCTGGCTGGCCCCGATGCCCCAGGCCGCGACGGTCATCCCCTCGAAGATCATGTCGGCGTGGCGGCCGAGCAGCAGGCGATCCTTGAAGGTGCCGGGCTCGCCCTCGTCGGCGTTGCAGACCACGACGCGCGGCGTGACGGGCTGGCGGCTGCAGCTCTCCCACTTCACGCCGGTGGTGAACCCGGCGCCGCCGCGGCCGAGCAGCTGCGCGCGCTTGATCTCCTCGAGCGTCGCCTGCGGTCCGTTGCCGGCCACATCCCCCCGCTCGAGCGCCGCGCGGATCGCCTCGCCGGGCCGCATCGGATCGGTGAGCATCGCGTCGGCGCGGCGCACCTGGTCCTCGACCCTGAAGAGTTCTGCCGGCCACTCCGAGAGCGGCGCGCGCGCGAGGATCAGGTCGCCGATCAGCGTGGCGCGAGCGGCGTCCACGTCGGGCACCGGCCGGCCGTTGACCAGCAGCGCCGGAGCGTGGTCGTTGAGCCCGATCGAGGAGGTTCGATCGAGGCTCACGAGGCCGTCCTCGGAGACCTTGCCGGGCTCCACCCACAGCCTCTCGCCCATCTCGCGCAGCCGGTCCTCCGAGCCGCGCATGCGGTCGGTGACGTCGTCCGAGAACAGCACGCGGTACTCGCCCCGCGGCTCGGTGTAGAGGAAGGAGTAGAAGGCCGCCACGCCGCGCACGCGCGCGATGGGCACGGCGAGCGCCGCCGACACGCGCTCGAGCGCGGCCGGCGGCAGGTAGCCGAGCGGCTCCTGCGTCATCCGCAGCACCTGCAGCAGCGAGGTGGACTCGCTGCCCCAGGCCTGCACGGCGTGTTGCACGGCGGCCTCGATGGCGGCCGTCTCCGGAGTGTGGTGTCTCACGTGTGGATGTCTGGCGGCCGCCCACTGCGGCCGGCGCAAGGGTGCCGACAGTGTACATCCGCCACAATCCCGGAAAACCCCCGCGGACTGCGGCCCCGCGAGATCAGGCCACCGTGTCGCTGGACAGCGCCTGTACGCGCCGGCGCGGCACCGGTCGCGTCGCTTGCGCGTGGTGCGTGCTGTCTCCCACCATCCGCCAACCCCATCGACCGCCGGGTGCCTGCATGCGCGCGATCTTCCTCGACTACGCGACCGTGAGCTTCCGCGGCGACCTCGATCCCGCGGCCCTGCGTGCGCGCGCTGCCGGGTATCGAGCTGCGCGAGCACACCGCCCAGGCGGAAGTAGCCGATGCGATCGCAGGTGCCGAGGCGGTCCTCGTGAACAAGCTGCGCCTCACGCGTGAGACCCTGGAGTGCGCGCCCGGGCTGCGGCTCGTGGCGCTGGCGGCCACCGGAACCAACAACGTGGACCTCGAGGCGGCGCGCGAGCGCGGTGTCGCCGTCTGCAACCTGCGCGACTACTGCACGGCCTCGGTCGTGCAGCACGTGTTCGGGCTGCTGCTCGCGCTCACCCAGCGGCTGCGCGAGTACGACGCGCTGGTACGCGCCGGCGCCTGGCAGCGCGGCGAGCAGTTCTGCCTGCTCGATTTCCCGATCCGCGAACTGGCCGGTCGCCGGCTCGGGATCGTGGGCTTCGGCACGCTCGGCAGGGGCGTGGCGCACGCGGCGCGGGCCTTCGGCATGGAGGTGCTGGTGGCGAACCGTCCGGGCGGCGGGCGTGCGCCGGATCGCCTCGACCTCGACGAGCTGCTGCCGCAGGCGGACGTGCTGAGCCTGCACTGCCCGCTCACGCCGCACACCGAGGGCCTGATCGGCGCGGCGCGGCTCGCCCGCATGAAGCCAGACGCGGTGCTGATCAACACCGCGCGCGGCGCGCTGGTGGATGCCGCTGCGCTCGTCGATGCGCTGCGCGCGGGCCGTCTCGGCGGCGCGGGCATCGACGTGCTGGCGCAGGAGCCGCCCGTCGACGGCAACCCGCTGCTCGCAGGCGACGTCCCGAACCTGATCGTCACGCCGCACGTCGCGTGGGCGGCGCGCGAGGCACGACAGCGCTGCCTCGACGAGATGGCGGCCAACGTGGAGGACTTCCGCCGCGGCGGACGGCGCGGCCGGGTTGTCTGAGCGGAGGCGGCCGGATCAGCCGTCCGTGGACGCCCGACGCTCGCCCGCGAGGTCCATGGCCTGGGCCGCCCAGCGCAGCACGGGCCGCACGCGCGGCGTGACGAGGCCCATGGCCTCTTCGAAATCCACCCAGCGGAACTCGCTGTGTTCGGGGCGGCCGAGTTCCGGGTTGACCGGCAGGGCCACCGCCTCGGTGGGCGTCCGGGCGATGTAATAGCAGGCGACCTTGCCGTGGCTGTATGGCCCGGTGCGGGTCGAGCCATGGCCCCAGGCGAACTCGAGATCCTCGATCGCCGACTCCTCGCGCACCTCGCGCACGGCGGCCTCCAGCGGCTGCTCGCCGGGCTCGACCATGCCCTTGGGAAAATCCCAGTGGTTGAAGGCACGCAGCAGCAGGAAGCGCCAGCCCTCCCCGGTCTGTCGCACCACGACGACGCCGGCGGAGAGGCGCGTGGATCGCGGGTTCATCCGGCGAGTATAGGTGAAGCGTCCGGCGATACAGCGCGGCTATGATGCACGCATGAACCTGCGCGACCTCCGTTACCTCGTGGCGCTGGCCGACGAGCGGCACTTCGGCCGCGCGGCGGAACGCTGCCACGTCAGCCAGCCGACGCTCTCGGCGCAGATCCGCAAGCTCGAGGAATACCTCGGCGTCACGCTGGTCGAGCGGCAACCGAAACGGGTCACGCTCACCGAGACCGGCGAGAAGATCGTCCAGCGCGCACGGCGCGCACTGCTCGAGGCAGATGCGATCGTCGAGGTCGCGAAGACCGACCGCGACCCGCTCGCCGGGGCGCTGCGCCTCGCGCTGATCCCGACGGTCGGCCCCTACCTGCTGCCGCACGTCGCGCGCCCGCTGCGCCGCGCCCTGCCGCGGCTCAAG
The DNA here is from genome assembly GCA_963707145.1 of uncultured Gammaproteobacteria bacterium. Taxonomy (GTDB): domain Bacteria; phylum Pseudomonadota; class Gammaproteobacteria; order Steroidobacterales; family Steroidobacteraceae; genus RPQJ01. The sequence goes on along the minus strand of CAVPOQ010000008.1, from coordinate 638,266 downwards.
CTGCTGCTCTACGAACACCAGACCGGGCCGCTGCTCGAGAAGCTGCGCGATGGCGAACTCGACCTCGGCATCCTCGCGTTGCCGGTCGCCTCCGAAGGGCTCGCGACCGCAGAACTGTACGAGGAGCCGTTCACGCTGGCCGTGCCCGCGGGCCACCGGCTCGCAGCGCGCGAGCGGGTCAGGCTCGCGGATCTCGAGGGCGAGACGCTGCTGCTGCTCGAGGACGGCCACTGCCTGCGCGACCAGGCGCTCGAGGTCTGCAGTCACATCCGCGTGGGCGAGGAAGAGGACTACCGCGCCACCAGCCTCGAGACGCTGCGGCAGATGGTCGCCGCCGGGCACGGCGTGACGCTGCTGCCCGAACTCGCCGCCGCCGCGCCCGTGGGCGCCGCCCGCGGCCTGCGCATCAAGCCCTTCGCCAGGCCCGCGCCCTCGCGCACCATCGGCGCCGTGTGGCGCAAGTCCACGACCCGCGGCAAGGCGGTCGAGGCAATCGTCGACGTGATCCGGGCCGCCATGAAGCACGAGGTCAAGCCGTGAATCGTCGAGTCTTCAGTGGTTTCGCGGCGTTGATCGTGCTGGTCGGGTCCGCGACTGCGGGGGCTGCGGATGCGCCGGTCGTGTCGCAGGCCTGGGCGCGTGCCACGGCGCCGGGCATCGACGTCGGCGCGGTCTACCTCACGATCGAGGGCGGCGCCAGGGACGACACACTCGTCTCCGCCAGCACCGCGCGCGCCGCGATGGTTCACCTGCACACGGTCGAGGAATCGTCCGGCGTGGCGAGGATGCGTGCCGTCGACGGCGTCGCAGTGCCGGCCGGCAGGCGCGTCGTGCTGGCGCCGAACGGCACGCACATCATGCTGATGGGCCTCGTCGCGCCACTGGTGGCCGGGGAGTCATTCCCCCTCGCGCTGCGATTCGCAAGCGCCGGCGAGCGCAGCGTCACGGTCGTCGTGCGGCCGGCCGGAGCGGACGCCCCGAAGCCCTAGGCACGCTCGCGACGGGCCGCCGCGCGTCACGCCTGCGCGCGGCAATTCACTCGGCCCGGCCAGGCCGGAATCGCCACGCCGTTCACAGTCCAGCCGCACGCGTCGTCCCGACGCGCTGCAAGTGGTGCCGATTCGCGACGCCTGTCACGTCCCACGGCTGGCACCGCCCGGAACAATTGCGCCTGCGCGAAGACTGGCGTCGGCTCACGAGGCCTCGCGGCCGGATGGCAACGCAAGTCCCGCACGAACCGACACGTCCACACATCGTTGCAGGAGCAAGAGTCTTATGAACCGTACCCTCTCGCGCGCGCTCAAGGGGATTGCGCTGGCCGCCGTGGTCGCCGCGCCCTTCGCCGCCAATGCCGAATCCAACTTCCAGACCGGCGCCGGCGCGCTCAACGCGACCGCCAAGGTCGATTTCACGATCATCATTCCGAAAGTGCTGTTCCTGCAGGTCGGCACGGGCGCCCTGTTCGCGAACAACGGCGCCGTCGACATGATCACGTTCGACGTGCCGGCGGCGGATGTCGGCAACGGCGTCGCGGTGAACGCCACGGCTGGCAGCGGCGATCTCGGCAACGGCACCGTCACGGCGATGGTCCGGGGCAACGGCGGCAACGTCACGCTGTCGGCCACCACCCCGGGCGCAATCGGCAACGGAGCCGGCGACTCGATCGGCTGGGCGCAGATCACCACCACGGCCGCCGCGCTCAACACCGCGAACGTGCTGCCGGCGCCGGTGCTGGTGAACGGCAACAGCGCCGCCATTCCCATTGCGCCGGTGGCAGGCAAGATCGTGAACCAGGACGCGCGCTGGACGTACACGTACGCCAACAGTGCCCCGGTCGCCGCCGGCACCTACGGCGGCCTCAACGTCAACAACGGTCGCGTGACCTACACGGCCGCGCTGCCCTAGCCCACGACCCGTGCCCGGCGCCGAAGGGGGCGCCGGGCACTTCGACAGGGGACACCTGGGGAAGGGGCGCAGAGAAAAACCACGTGCGCGCAATCAACATAACGTCACACGCCGTCGCGGCCGCGGCGTCGATGATCGCCATGGGAGCGTACCCGGCGGCGTCCGTCGCGTTCACCGTGAACATCGGCGCGGCGAATCCACGGATGATCTACCTGCAGGTCGGGGTGGGCTCGTTCTCGGGCATCTACACCAGCAACGGGACGCCCGCGAACAACCCGACGGTGAACGTCGTCTCGGTGACCGTGCCCGCCGCCCAGGTCGGCAACGGCACGGCGCAGACGATGACCACCAACAGCACCGCCTCGTCGAGCTTCTACGACAACTACGTGTTCTGCAACGCGCCGGCCCAGCTCTACGTCGGCGGCTTCTACCGCAGCACCGCCAACACCGGCGCGGCGTCGCTGCGCGCCACGTCGCCCGCCAACCTCGTGACCGTTGCAGGCGATCGCATCCCGTTCACCCAGATCAGCTGGACCAGCAGCGGCAACGGCGACAGCGGCGCACAACCCTTCCCGGCCGGCACGTTCGTCGGCGGAACGCAGACCATCGGCACGATCAACCGCAACCAGTGGGCCGAGAGCTGCCACACGTTCCGCTACGCAAACGCAGGCTTCGTCGCCTCGGGCACCTACACGGGGCGTGTCACCTACACGCTGAGCACGCCATGAAGGCCCTTGCCATCGTCGCCCTCGCGCTGCTGGCCTCGGGCGCCTCGTACTCGCCGCCGGCCGAATCCGCGACCTATCGCGTCGACGACAGCGCCACGCTGCCGGTGGAGTCCACGGCGCTGCTGCGCTGGCGCCAGGCGGCGCCCTCGCTCGCTCGCGACGACACACTCGAGGGCGCGACGGCCGTGGCCGTGCGGCTGAATCTCGCACCCTGGCTCGACCGCAACGGGCGCCTGTACCTCGTCTTCCCCGAGCAGGGCACGGCTGCGGTCCGCGTGCGCTGGACGACCCAGGGACGCCTGCTGCCGGGCGAGATCGCGCCGGGCGGCCGCGTGATGGTCTACCAGGGCCCGATCTCGAGCCCGTTCCTGGAAGAAACACTGACCCTGCGCATCGAGGCCGACGGTGCCCGGCTGCCGGGCATGCAACGCCTCCAGTTCCACTTCGAAATCGACACGGAATGAATCGTATGTCTCACCTTCGCAGCCTCGTCCCGATCGTCGCCGTCTGCGTCGCAAGCGCCCTCCCGGCCGCGGCACAGGACTTCGCGGCCGTCGTCTCCCCGCCGCGCTTCGAGATCCGCGCCCAACCCGGCGAGCGGATCCGGCAGGTCGTGGAGATCACCAACGCCGGCCACGGCCCCTCGCGCTACCACCTGAGCACCGCGGACTGGACGCTGGACGCCGCCGGCGGCGTGACCTTCGCCGAGGAACTGGCGCCAGGCAGTTGCCGCGACTGGGTCGCGATCGAGCGACACCAGATCGAGGTGCCCGGCGGCGGCCGCTACCGGTACCGCTTCGAGGTGCAGCCGCCTCCCGACGCGGCGGCCGGCGAGTGCCGATTCGGGCTGATGATCGAAGGCGATCCGCAGACGGTGAAGACCGAGAGCGGGCTGCCGGTGCCCGTCAGCGGCCGCATCGGCGTGATCGTCTACGTCGTGGTCGGATCCGCCGCGCCGGTGCTGCAGGTCGTCGAGGCGAGCGTCGCCGACACGGCGGGCGGCACCCAGCCGGTGCTGACGGTGCGCAATACCGGCAACGCCCACGCACGACTCGACGGCTTCCTGTCGGGCACCGATGCCAGGGGCCGCAGGCTCGAGTTCGCGCCGTCCACGCTGCCCATCCTCCCGGGCGAGACCCGCACGATCCCGCTGTCGGCGTCGGACGGCTCGAACTCGGTCAACGACCTCGCCTATCCGGTCCGGGTCGCGGGCGCGATCGAGTGGGGCGACGGACAGCGCATCGAGATCAACCAGCCGTTCATGCGGTGAATGCCCGGCCGTCACATGCGCTGTGTCTGGTCCTGCTCGGCGCGCCGATCGCGTCGGGCAGCGCCGAGCTCGTGCCCGCTGCGCCAGCGGCCCCGGCCGGCTACCAGGACCGGCTCATCGACGGCGGCAACCTCCCCGTCGAGGTCGACTCGGAGCAGTTCGGCGGCCACGACGCGTCCGGCTGGCCGCGCGCACTGTTCGCCGAGGCCGTCGCCAGCCGCCTGAGCCGCGGCGGCTCCGACCTGAACGAGGCCGGCGCGCGCTTCGGCGGCATGATCGACACGCCGCAGTACGGTGCGTTCACGCTCGACGCCACGGTCCGCTTCATGGGGAGCGAGGGCAGCGGCTCCGGCAACATGATCACGCTGGTGCAGCGCGGACTGCCCGTCAGCTCGGACTGGTACCTGAACAACAGCGTCGGCGTCACCTTCACCCCGATGGGGGACCTGGCGCGCCGCCAGAACCGCTTCTTCGTCCCCACGATCCAGATGAGCGGCACCGCGATGGAGTGGCGCCGGGGGAACGAGCTGCAGGTGTTCGCCTCCTACGGGGAGCCCTCGATCTTCACCGGCGTCTACATCCCGACGGTCGAGAGCCTCGGGGGACGGCAGGCCAGCGGTGGGCTCCAGTGGAACTTCGCGGATCACTGGTCCGTGGCGGCGCAGACGGTCGACGTCCAGAGCGTGCGCACCGGCCTCGACGAATCGTCGGAACGGATCTCCGCGCAGTCGTGGTTCAGTGCGATCGCATGGGCGACTCCGGACGCCCGGGCGCAGCTCAACGTCGCGGACAGCACGACCGAGGGCGGCGAAAATCGCCTCGGGTACTGGCTGGACGCCGCGCTCCGCTCCGGCCGCACGTGGCATTCCTTCGGTGCCTTCCACCTGGAGCCGGAGCTCGTCTGGGGCAACCAGCAACTGGCCAGCGACAGCGAGGGGGTCTATTACCGTGCCGCGTACCAGAGCCGGCGCTGGACTCTCGACGGCGGCGTCGACTACGTCGCCTCCGTGTCCGGAGTCAGCGGCGACGTGGCCTACGGCACCGGGTACGCCCGCTACCAGTACTCGTCCAGGCTGGGCTTCGGCGGCGGTGCGAACATCCGGCAGAACAGGGCCTTCACCCGCCCGGCGAGCGTTCCCGGAGACCAGGCCGAGGTCCGTGCGGACGGGTCGGACGCCTGGTCGGCATTCGGCTTCCTCGACGCGACCAACCGCTGGGGCATCGGACGGGGCCAGCTGAACTACGCGCGAGACGACCGCCAGGACGGCGCACAGATCACCCTGGACCAGACCTGGAACACCCAGGTCGGACAACGGCTGAGCACCGCGCTGGTATTCGGCCGGACGAATCTGGAGTCCCGGAGCGAGAACTCGGCGGGCGTTGCCCTCCACGGCGGCGGCGACCTGCGCCGCAACCTGTCGATCGACGCGAACGCGAGCTGGAACAGGATCTTCGGCGAGGCGAGCTCCGACGACCTGCTGGCGAACGTGGCGCTGAACTGGGGCTTCGCGCGCGGCTGGACCGCGAGCGCGAACTACTACCAGAACCACAGTTCGGGCCGTCTCCCGCTCACGGTCACCTCACCGGTCACGGTCGAGCAGCCCTACGAGCAGCTGAGCTCCAACGACTCCGGTCTCTACCTCAGCGTGCGGTACGACTGGCGTGCCGGCTCGCCGTCCGCACCGCTCGGCGGAGTCCCGGGCAACGGCTCCGGCAGCATCGCCGGGATCCTGTTTCTCGACGAGAACGACAACGGCCGGCTGGATGCCGGCGAGGCCGGCGCCGCGAATGTCGCGGTGCTGCTCAACGGGCGGTTCGCGGCCCGGACCGATACGCAAGGCCGCTTCTCGTTTCCCGCGGTCGTCGCCGGCGACCACGTCCTGAGCGTCGTGCCCGATAACCTGCCGCTCGCCTGGATCGTCCCGCCGGAAGCCCGGTTCAAGGTCCAGGTGGGCGTGCGCGGCCAGTCGCGCATCGAGTTGCCGGCCCGCAGGCAGCGCTGAGAGGCCGCAACGGCTTGCCGGATCGCGGGTTGCACGGCCCGGGGGAACGGCTAAGCTGCCGCGAGCTTACGAACACCGGCAGGACAGATCGTGCAGCCGACCGACACGTCGAATCCGGACTACTTCCACCGCGTCGTGGACTGCCAGTGGGCCTGCCCGGCGCACACGGACGTTCCCGAGTACATCCGCCTGATCGCGCTCGGTCGCTTCTCCGACGCCTACATGGTGAACCGGGAGTCGAACGTGTTCCCGGGCATCCTCGGCCGCGTCTGCGACCGGCCCTGCGAGCCGGCCTGCCGCCGCGGGCGCGTCGAGGACAAGCCGGTCGCGATCTGCCGCCTCAAGCGCGTCGCGGCCGACCACAAGGACGGGATCGTCGAGCGGCTGCCGGTGATTCCGGCGCAGAAGAACGGCAAGCGCGTCGCCTGCATCGGCGCGGGCCCGGCCTCGCTCACGGTGGCGAACGACCTGCTGCCGCTGGGCTACGAGGTCGTGATCCTCGAGCAGTGGGACATGCCGGGCGGCCTGATGCGCACCAACATCCCGGCGTTCCGCCTGCCGGAGACGGTAATCGACGAGGAGATCGGCTACATCGCCGGCATGGGCGCCGAGATCCGCTACAACTCGCGCGTCGAAAGCCTGAAGAAGCTGCTTGCGACCGGGGGCTTCGATGCGGTGTTCGTGGGCTCGGGCGCGCCCAAGGGCAAGGAGCTCGATCTCCCGGGTCGCACCGAGGGCGACACGAACATCCACATCGGCATCCAGTGGCTGGAGTCGGTCGCCTTCAAGCACCTCGAGAAGATCGGCGAGCGCGTGCTGATCATCGGCGTGGGCAACACCGCCATGGACTGCTGCCGCTCCTCGCTGCGCCTCGGCGCGAAGGACGTCAAGGTGATGGCGCGCAAGCCGCGCCAGTTCTTCAAGGCCTCGGAGTGGGAACTCGAGGACGCCGAGGCCGAGAACGTCGAGATCGTGGTGAACCACTCGCCGAAGGCCTTCGTCGTGGAGGACGGCCGCCTCACCGGCATGCTGTTCGACCGGATGGAATACGACTTCGACGCGCGTGGCCGCATCGTCGGCGAGCGCACCGTGGGCGAGACGTTCTTCCCCGCCGACGACGTGATCCTCGCCATCGGCCAGGAGAACGCCTTCCCGTGGATCGAGGACGACCTCGGCATCCAGTTCGACAAGTGGCACGTGCCGGTGGTGGACGAGACCACCTTCCAGTCCACGCGCCCGGACGTGTTCTTCGGCGGCGACGCCGCGTTCGGCCCGAAGAACATCATCTGGGCCGTGGAGCACGGCCACCAGGCGGCGATCTCGATCCACGGCTTCTGCATGGGCCAGCCGGTGACGAGCCGCCTGCCGCCGACGCTGAACCTGTCGAGCCGCAAGATGGGCCTGCACGAGTGGTCCTACAAGAATGACTACAACCCCGTCGAGCGGCGGCTCGTGCCCCACGTCGGTCTCAAGGAGCGGTTCAAGCAGCTCGACATCGAGGTCGAGCTCGGCTTCGACCCCGAGCAGACTGCCGCCGAGGTGCAGCGCTGCCTCAACTGCGACATCCAGACGGTGTTCGACGCGAAGCTCTGCATCGAGTGCGACGCCTGCATCGACATCTGCCCGACGGACTGCCTCACCATCACCCGAAACGGCGAGGAAGCGGAGCTCTCTGCGCGCCTCAAGGCGCCGCGCAAGACGCCGCACGAGCCGCTCTACGTCTCCGAGCCCCTGAAGCAGACTGGCCGCGTCATGGTGAAGGACGAGGACCTCTGCGTGCACTGCGGACTCTGCGCCGAGCGCTGCCCGACGGCGGCCTGGGACATGCAGAAGTCCACCATCCACCTGCCCCACGCGACCGACCACACATGGCCCAGCCCGCAAAAGCGCCAGACCGCTTGAAAGACCGCGTCAACGACTTCGTCATCAAGCTCGCCAACGTGAACGGCACCGGCTCGGCCAGTGCCAACACGCTGCTGATGAAGGCCATCTTCCGGATGGGCATCCCGGTGATGGGGAAGAACTACTTCCCCTCGAACATCCAGGGCCTGCCGACGTGGTACGAGATCCGCGTGACCAAGGACGGCTACGTCGCGCGTTCCGGCCGGGTGGACCTCATGGTGGCGATGAACGCCGAGACCTACCACAAGGACGTGCGCGAGGTCTCGCCGGGCGGCTACCTGATCTTCGACTCGACCTGGCCGCGCGCCACGGTGCTCAAGCGCGAGGACATCACGATCCTCGGCGTGCCGCTGGCGAAGCTGTGCAACGAGAACTTCGTCGGCGTGCGCAACCGCATCCTGATGAAGAACATCATGTACGCGGGTGTGCTCGCCGCGCTGCTCGAGATCGACGTCGAGGTGATCCGCGGGCTCCTCACCGAGAGCTACGCGAAGAAGCCCGCGCTGGTGGACGCCAACATGAAGGCCGTACAGCTCGGCTGGGACTGGGCCAGGGCCAACCTGCCCTGCCCGCTGCCGCTGCGCGTCGAGCGCATGGACAAGACGAGCGGCCACGTGATGATCGACGGCAACACGGCGGCGGCGCTCGGCTGCCTGTACGCCGGCGCCACGGTCGGCGCCTGGTACCCGATCACCCCGTCCACCTCGCTGATGGACGCGTTCAAGGGCTTCTGCGCCAGGCTGCGCGTCGACCCCGAGACCGGCCGGAACAACTTCGCGGTGATCCAGGCCGAGGACGAGCTCTCGGCGATCGGCATGGTGCTCGGGGCGATGTGGAACGGCGCGCGCGCCTTCACGCCCACCAGCGGGCCGGGCATCTCGCTGATGAGCGAGTTCATCGGCCTGGCCTACTACGCGGAGATCCCCGCAGTGCTCTTCGACGTCCAGCGCGTGGGCCCCTCGACGGGCATGCCGACGCGCACGCAGCAGTGCGACCTGATGCTCTGCGCCTACGCCTCCCACGGCGACACCAGGCACGTGCTGCTGTTTCCGTCCAATCCCGAAGAGTGCTTCTACATGGCGGTGCAGGCCTTCGACCTCGCCGAACGCCTGCAGACGCCCGTGTTCGTGATGTCGGACCTCGACATCGGCATGAACGACTGGATGTGCCCGGAGCTCAAGTGGGACGACGGCTACCGGCCCGACCGCGGCAAGGTGCTGGCGAAGGAGGAGATCGAGGCGCTGGCGAAGTTCCACCGCTACCTCGACAAGGACGACGACGGCATTCCCTACCGCACGCTGCCGGGGGTGTCCGCGAAGGGCGCGTACTTCACGCGCGGCTCGGGGCACAACCAGTACGGCGGCTACACCGAGGACTCCACGGAGTACCAGGTGGTTCTCGACCGGCTGGTGCGCAAGTTCAAGCGCGCGAAGACGCTGGTGCCGCCGCCCGTCATCGAGGCGACCGGTACGAGCGACATCGGGCTGGTCGCCATCGGCAGCAGCCGCGGCGCCGTGAACGAGGCCCGCGACATCCTCGCCAGGCGCGGCATCCCGATCGACTACATGCGCATCAAGGCGTTCCCGTTCACGAAGGAGGTGGAGGCCTTCATGGCGTCCCACGAGAAGATCTTCGTGATCGAGCAGAACCGCGACGCGCAGCTCAGGTCGCTGCTCACGCTCGAGACGGACGTGCCGAAGTCGAAACTGCACTCCATCCTGCACTACAACGGCCTGCCGATGACGTCGCAGAAGATCGTCGAGGCGGTGGCCGCCGAGCTGGGCGACGCGCGACGCGGCGCGATCAGCGCCTGAGGAGCCCGTCATGTCGTTCATCAACAAGCCCAAGGTCCGCCACCCCGACCTGCCGCGGAACTCCCTCGGCCTCACGCGCCGCGACTACGAAGGCGCGATGTCCACGCTGTGCGCGGGCTGCGGTCACGACTCGATCACGGCATCGATCATCGAGGCGATCTGGGGACTCGCCATCCGCCCCGAGCAGCTCGTGAAGTTCTCGGGCATCGGCTGCTCGTCGAAGACCACCGCCTACTTCGCGAGCGGCTCGCACGGGTTCAACGGCGTGCACGGCCGCATGCCGTCGGTGGCCTCGGGCGCCAACGCCGCCAACAGGAACCTCCACTACATCGGCGTCTCGGGCGACGGCGACTCGCTGTCGATCGGCTTCGGCCAGTTCGCGCACGCCATCCGGCGCAACGTGAACATGCTCTATCTCTGCGAGAACAACGGCGTGTACGGCCTCACCAAGGGCCAGTTCTCGGCCTCGGCCGACATCGGCACGAAGTCGAAGAAGGGCGAGGAGAACCAGCAGGCGCCGGTCGACCCGTGCCTCGCGGCGCTCTCCCTCGGCGGGACGTTCATCGCGCGCAGCTTCTCCGGCGACCGCGAGCAGCTCGTGCCGTTGATCCAGGCGGGCCTGATGCACAAGGGCTTCGCGATGATCGACATCATCTCGCCCTGCGTGACCTTCAACGACCACGTCGGATCGACCAAGAGCTACGCCTTCACGCGCGAGCACTACCACGAGGCGGTGCACGCCGACTACGTCCCGCCGCGGCAGGAGATCAGCGTGTCCTACGCCGAGGGCGAGGTGCTGCCCGTGCAGATGCACGACGGCAGCCGCATGCTGCTGCGCAAGCTGGATCGTGACTATGACCCCACGCACCGCGGCAAGGCCTTCGAGTACCTGCGCACGCGCCTGCGCGAGGGCGAGCACGTGACGGGGCTGATCTTCGTCGCCGAGAGTACCCAGGACATGCACGACATGGCCGGCACGACCGAGGTGCCGCTGAACCAGGTGGACTACGAGAAGCTGCACCCGGGCTCCGACGGGCTGGCGAAGCTCCTCAAGCGCTACGCCTGAGTGGCGTCCGGTCGGGGCCGCGCCGTCGGGACCTTGAGCTTCGTCCCGTTCGGCCGGCGTCGCGGCCGCTATGATGCCGGGCATGGGTTTCCGGCTCACCTGGATCCGCCTCCACCGCCGCCCGTCGGCGTCGGGCCTCGCGCGGCTCGGCGCCTGCCTGCTGGTGGCCGCTGCGCTCGCGCCGGCGGACGCGTTCGCGCAGATCTACCGCTGGGTCGACGCGGACGGGGTCATCCATCTCTCCAGCGAGAAGCCGCCCGCCGGCGTGAAGGCGGAGCGTCTCGACATGGCCGGCACCGGCAAGAGGTCCTCCACGAGTTCGGGCGCCCGACCAACGTCGACGAAGACCGCCGCGTCGGGGGGTGCCGCGAGATCGACCCCGCCTGCCCAGGTCGCCGAGCGCGAAGCCCTGCTCGGCAGGCTGAGAAATCGCGAATGCGTGATCGCCCTCGAGGCGCTGGAGCGCAAGACCGGCGGCAGCGAACCTACCAGCGCCGCCGAGATCCGGCGGCTCAAGCAGACGGCCGAGCTCAACTGCAGTGCGGATCCGGCACGGCGGCGCGAGCAGGAGGAGCTGGCCATGCAGCTGCGCATGGCGAACAGCCCGTCCTGCGCGCAGGCGCGCGACCGGCTCGCCGGCATGATGGCGCCCGATGCGGCCACGCCGCGCGACCAGCTCCGCACCCAGCAGGACTTCGTCGACGAGCACTGCACGCCGCCTGTGCGCTGATCCTGGCCGGCGGTACAGTGCCGCCATGACCGGGTCCCGCGATCGTGGCAACTGACGCCGCGCCCTGGCTGGCGATCGTCAATCCCGAGGCGGGCCGCCCCGACGCTGGCGCCCGCTGGCGCGCCATCGAGCGCGCGCTGCACGAGGCCGGCGTGCCCTTCGACGCCGTCCGAACGCAGCAGGCCGGGCATGCCACCGCACTGGCGCGACAGGCAGCAGTCGCGGGTCGGCGCCGGCTGCTGGTCGTCGGCGGCGACGGTTCGGTGAACGAGGTGCTGCAGGGCGTCATGGACGCGGGCCTCGCCGACACGGGCGAGCTGACGCTGGCGCTGGCACCGCACGGCACCGGCAACGACTGGGCCCGCTCGCTGGGGCTGCCGCTGGATCCCCGCGACATCGCACGGGTGATCGCCGCCGGGCACACGCTGCGGCATGACGTCGGTGCGATCGACTTCCCTGCCGCCGTCGGCAATCCGCGCCGCTGGTTCATCAACGTCGCGGGCGCCGGCTACGACGCCCACGTCACGGCCCGCGTGCCGCGTCCCGTGCCGTCGGCCTTCACCTACCTGCGCCTCGCGCTCGACGGGCTCGCCACCTACCGCGCGCCCGAGTTCCGCATCACCGCCGACGGCCAGACCATCGAGGGCCGCCTGCTGCTCGCCTTCGTCGCCAACGGCCGCTACTGCGGCAATCGCATGCACGTGGCGCCGACCGCCCGCGTGGACGACGGCCTGCTCGACGTCGTCGCGGTGCAGGACCTGTCGCTGCTGCGGGCGCTGCCGAAGCTGGCGAAGCTCTATGGCGGGAGCCTCCTCGGCGACCCCGCGGTGCGCCACCTGCGCGTCGCGCGGGTGCGCATCGAGACCGACCCGCCCGCGATCGTCCAGGCCGACGGCCAGCTGGTCGGGCGGACCCCGGCCGAGTTCAGCGTATTGCCGGCGGCCCTGACGGTGGTCACGGGCGGCGCGCCGGCGAACCACGCGGGCTAGCGGGCAGCGCGCAACCCTGTCGACCGCCGGACCGTGATCCAGCGCACGACCGACCTGCGCGGGCCCGGCGGTGCCGGCAGCGACCTGCCGGAACTCATACTCCCGTCAACGAATTTCCGCGGCGCAGCAATCATCATGTCCGGCGAGCCTGGACGCGCACCCACCGCGCGTGAGGAGGACCGGATCATGGAAATCGCCGCTGTCGTGCTGTTCAGTTCCGTACTGCTCTGGTTGGTCGAGGAAGTGACCAACCAGCACGTCTAGACGCCCGCCGGATACAACGACTCGAGCACCTCGGACGCGATCGCCTCGAGCAGCGGCCGCAGCCGTGACTCCAGTACCGCCGCCGGGTCGCCGTGCTCCGCGGCCGACCAGCTCGCGTCGAGCTGCGGGCGCCGCGAGGCCACGGCGGCGTCCACCCGCGGCCGCCAGTGCGCCGGGTACTCGCTGGCGACGAAATCTCCGCGTCCGCGGCCGAAATGCGCCACCGCGAGGTAACGCAGCACCGCCCCCGTCGCGCGCCCGGTCATGAACTCGCCCGACCACCGCACCGTCGTCGCGTCGCTGCCGCGCGCGAGGTTGTAGGCGCTCGCGAGCCCGCGCGCGCCGGCCGCGCCGAGCAGCCCGCCGATCAGTGCGCCCGCACCGAAGGTAAGTCCACCCGCCGCGAGGTCCGCAGCGAGTCCGCCGAGCGCGCCGGTGACCGCCGCACCGAGCACGCTCGCCTTGGCTGGATCGGCTGCCCTGTCCACCGCGACCTGCGCGCCCATGCGCTGCAGCACCTCGGCCGCCGCCCGGCCCGACAGGCCATGCAGCGCAAGCAGTTCGTCCGTGGCGCGCCGTACCTCGGCGTCGAGGCGCTGCGCCAGCGCGTCGCTGGCGGCGGTGGCCGCGGTGCTCGCGCCGTCGCCGCGCAGCTCTCCCGGAGGACGCAGCAGCCCGCCCAGCCAGTTGCGCACTGCGATTGCCGCACCTGCTGGCGGCACGACGGCGACGTCGGTCGCGGTCGTCGCCAGTTGCCGGGCCAGCACCTGCATGGACTGCCCGAACACCTCGCGGTTGCGCGCCTTCCAGGCGTCGGCGAGCCGGCGCCAGGAGTCCTGCCGCCCCGACGGCAGCACCGCGCCGATGCGCTCGAGCAGCACGTGCTCCTGCACCCAGCAGCGCGCGAATGCGTCGAAAGCGATCGTGTCGCGCACCCAGGCGTAGCGCGCGAGGTGCGCGGCCCAGCGCGACACGTCGGCCGCCTCGGCGTCCGCGGGCCGCGGCGGACCGAGCTGGTTCAGCAGCACGATCACCGGGCGCGCGATCCACCCGAGGATCTGCATCTCGGCGTCCACGTAGCCCGCCGCCGCGGGATCCTCGCCGGCGTTGACGAGGTAGAGCACGACGTCGGCCTCGTCGCGCACGTTGCGCATCGCCTGCTGACTGCTGAAGAAGGGCCGGTCCACGTAGCGGTCCCAGACCTGCGTGAGGAACCAGCCGACCGGGTTGCCGCTCTGCCCCAGGCGCTTCAGCAGCCGCGCGCTGTCGCCGAAGCCGGGCGTGTCCCACAGCGTGAGCGCGTCGCCCTGCGGCGTCGTCATCAGTACGTAGGCATCGGCGGTCTCGGTGACGTGCGCCGCGTCGCGCACTTCGCCGACCTCACGCCGCAGCAGCGTGCGCGCCAGCGTCGTCTTGCCGACGTTGGTGTGCGAGATCAGGCTCAGCGCAATCGGACCAGCGGCAACGCGTTCCATCGTCGCGATCACGGGCCGGTCGGCGAGGACGCCGTTGCATCGACGACGGACCGACCGTCACCGGCCTGTTCGAGGTCGACGAGGTCCACCTCGAGGCCGAATCCGGCGACGAACCCGCGCCACAGCCGACGGCGCTCGTCGAGGCGCGGGGCGAGCGACGCGTCGCCCGCAAAGCGCGCGGCGTATGCCGACTCGTCGACCACCACGCGGACTGCCGCCGGCGGTCGCGCGCGGTGCGCGGCGTCGCGCGCCGCTGCGATCACGACGCCGTGGTTCTCCGCCTCCGGCGTCGCCGCGAGGTTCATCAGCACCACGTGCCGCTCGGCGGTTCGGTGCGCGCCCGAGGCGAAGCCCGGTGCGGCCATGTCCTCCTCGCCGTAGCGCAGCGTCGGGCGCCGCTCGAGGCGGACCTCGTCCGGCGTCACGCCCGCGAGCCAGCGCCCGAGGCCGGCGAGCGCGGCATCCGAGGGCTCGTAGGCATAGGGCGTCACGCTCGTGACGCCGCCGCTGCGCACGAGGCCGCTACCGCGGAACGCGGCGACCGCGTACGAACGCAGTCCGTCGGGCAGTGCACTCGCCCGCCCGAGCCACGCGAGCGCGGCGGTCGCGAGTCCGGCGAGCAGCAGTCGCGGGACCACGACGAAGCCGAGCAGGCTCGTCGCGATCAGGTGGATCCATGGCGCCGCGTCGCCGCCGCCGCTGGTGGCGCTCCAGCGCAGCGCCGCGACATCCTCCGCGCTCTGCGGCAGAGGCACGCCGGACACGCTGGAGGCCGGTCCATACAGTAGCCCGAGCATCGCCCTCACCTGCGACGGGCCGAGGAACGTGCTCTCCCAGCCCGCCTCGTAGCGCAGCACGGTGCCGCGCAGGTACAGGCCCGCGACCAGGCCGAGCGCCACCGCCGCCGCGGCGAGGTGCAGCCAGCGCCGCGCGTGCTGCGCGATGAACGTGCCGCCCACCTCGACCCAGCGCTCGGCGTAGCGGCCGATCGCCTGCCCGAGCACCGCGTGCACGCGGGCCGTGCTCTGCACCAGCGGCGCGATGCGCCGCCGGAACGCGGCCTGCGCCCAGCGCCACGGGCGGGCCGCGGGCTTCGACGGCGCCGCGCGGCGCCTGAGCCACGCCGCGGCGAGCGCCGCGTAGGTGGCGAGGTTCCAGGCGATCAGGCCGATGAACGGGAACGCGAGGATGTTGATGCGCCGCGAGCCGTCGAGCGCCGACAGCGCGATGCCCGTGGCGAAGGCCAGCGCGAGCAGCGCCGCGAGGATCCACGCCGGCGTGAGGGTGCGCCCGAGCACCTCGGCGACGATCGGGTAGCGCGCCGCGAGCGGCCCGACCAGCCGCTCCGCGCGATCGCCCAGCGCGCGGGCGAGCCGCGCGTCGTCGACGCCCGGCGACTCGCCGTCGGGCCGAACCTCTGCCGCGACGCCGACCGACCGCAGCGCCTCGCGCGTCGCCTGCGCGCGATCGCCGGGCGGCAGGATCGAGCCGGCGTGATCCGTCGCCTCGATCGCCTCCACGAGCAGTACCGAACGCAGGGTCTGTTCGCGCATGGTGGCGGAATGCTACCCGATCGGCCGACGGGCCCCGGCGCCGCGGTTGCCGCCGCGGCCGGGACGCACCGATACTCGCGCGGCATCACGGGAGGAACACGGCATGACGGCGCTGGTCACCCATCGCGGCGGCTGCCACTGCGGCGCAGTGGCCTTCGAGGTCGACGCGCCCGCGCGGCTCGCCGTGCAGGAGTGCAACTGCTCGATCTGCTCGATGACCGGCTACCTGCACCTGATCGTGCCGGCGAGCCGCTTCCGGCTGCTGCGCGGCGCCGGGGAACTCGCGGCCTACGCGTTCAACACCGGCACGGCGCGGCACCTCTTCTGCCGGCACTGCGGGATCAAGTCGTTCTACGTGCCGCGCTCGAACCCCGACGGCTACAGCGTGAACGCGCGCTGCCTCGAGCCCGCCACCGTCGAGGCCCTGGAGGTCGTACCGTTCGACGGTCGCAACTGGGAGTCGTCGGCGGCCGCCCTCGCGCACCTCTCGCGCGACTAGCGATCCGGCCCGGGCGACGCGACCGGCGCGGCCGACTCCCGGCGCCTGGCGACCGCGGCGTCTTCCTGCCAGAGGTCGCGGGATCCGTCGGACTGCGCGCGCAGGTTCGCCGACACGACCGGAAGCCGGCGTCGGCGCGCCCGGGCACGGGCCTCGGCCTCGGCGGCCCGCCGGGCCGCCCGCCTGCGCGCCGCCGCGATCGCGCCCCACGCCACGAGCAGCGCCACGCCCGCGAGGATGTATGCGTTCACGTCCCTGTTCCCCTTCCCTGACCCGCGGCGGCGCCGAGCTGCGCCGTCCCGGCCGACGCCCGGCCGGGTGGGGATCCTCACACGCGCGGCACGCGCGTCGACAGCCGGAAATCTGGCGATTCGTCGCCGAAACGCGCGGCGGCTACCAGTGAATGCCGCGCATCAACGACGCGAAGATCATCGCTTCCTTGGTCGGCGCCCGTTGCGCCCCGCCGTCCTTCGTGCCCTGCGCCGCCGCCGAGTCCGGGAACATCCGGTACGCCGAGTTCATCACCACCTCGGACATCTTCGGCATGACGAGGTGCATGATCTCCGACATCACGCCGAGCCGCGTCGCGATGCGCTGGGGCTTGCGGATGATGGCGTCGGCGATCATGTCGGCCGCCTCCTCGGGCGAGATGATGGTGGGCATCTCCTCGTAGAGCTTGGTGGGCGCGATCATCGGCGTGCGCACCAGCGGCATGTTGATGATCGTGAAGTGCACGCCCTCGTCGTGGAACTCGGAGGCCGCGCAGCGCGCGAACGACTCGAGCGCGGCCTTCGAGGCCACGTACGCCGAGAACCGCGGCGCGTTCGACAGCACGCCGATCGAGGACACGTTGATCACGTGGCCGCTGTGGCGCGCCGTCATCGAGGGCAGCAGGTTCATGGTCAGGCGCACGCAGGCGAAGTAGTTCAGCTGCATCGTGCGCTCGAAGTCGTGGAAGCGGTCGTAGGAGAGCGCGAGCGAGCGGCGGATCGAGCGGCCGGCGTTGTTCACCAGCACGTCGACGTGGCCGAAGTCCCTGAGGATGTCCTTCGCGAGCTTGTCATTGGCGGCGTAGTCGGTGATGTCGCAGGAATACGTCTTCACGGAGCCGCCCATCGCGACGATGCGCTTGCGGACCTCGGCGAGCTTCTCCTCGTCGCGCGCCACGATCACGACCTTGCCGCCGGCCTCCGCAATGCGCACCGCCGCCGCCTCGCCGATGCCCGAGGATCCGCCGGTGATCACCACGACCTTGCCCTTCACCGCGCCGCGCAGGCTGCGGTCGATCGAGAGGTCGGGGTCGAGGTGACGTTCCCAGTAGTCCCACAGCCGCCACGCGTAGTCCTCGAGCACCGGCAGGCGGATCTTGGCCTTCTCGAGCAGCTTCTGCGTGTCGCTCGAGTCGAAGCGGGTCGGGTAGTTGATGAACTGCAGCACCGACTTCGGGATCTGCAGGTCGCGCAGCACCTGGTTCCAGACGTTCTGCAGCGGCCGGCTGCGCTCCACCGACTTGGTGACGCTGTCGGGCACCATCGCGAACACCTTGGTGTCTACGCGGAAGGCCATCTCCGGCGCGTGCGCGGCGCGTGCGAACACGTTCAGCATCTCGCCGATCCGGCGCGGCTTCGGATCGGTGAGGTGGAAGCAGCGGCCGTCGAGCTTCGGCTGGTGCGCGAGATGCACCATCGCGTCGACGACGTAGTCGACCGGCACGACGTTGACATAGCCGCCCTCGATGCCCACCAGCGGAATCCAGCGCGGCCACGACTCGCGCAGCCTCTGCAGCGCCTTGAAGAAGTAGTACGGCCCGTCGATCTTGTCGATGAAGCCGGTCTTGGAGTGGCCGACGACCACGGCCGGCCGGTAGATGCGGAACGGCAGGCGGCCGTTTGCGCGCACCAGCCCCTCGGAGTCGTGCTTGGTGCGGTAGTAGGGATGGTCGAGGTCCTCGGCCTCCTCGAACATGTCCTCGGTGAACGTGCCGCGGTAGAGCCCCGCCGCGGCGATCGAACTCACGAGGTGGAAGCAGCCCGCGTTCACCGCCTCGGCGAAGGCGAGCGCGGTCTGCGTGCCGACGATGTTGGCCTCGTGCATCGACTCGGCGCTCGCCTCGAGGTCGTACACGGCGCCCAGGTGGAAGAAGTGCTTGACCTTGCCCTTGAGCCTGGCGAGATCGCCGCGGGAAACGCCGAGCTTCGGCTGCGAGAGATCGCCCTTGATGGCGACGACGCGCTTGACGCTGTCGCTGCCCCAGAACTCGCGCAGTTCGTCGAGCTTGCCGACGGACTTCGGCCGCACCAGCACGTACACCGTGCCCTTGCCGCGCTCGAGCAGCGCCTTGACGAGGAACCGGCCGATGAAACCGGTCGCGCCGGTCACGAAATAGGTCATGGAACTCTCCCCAGCAGTGATCGGCGGCGGGACGTCCCGCGGCGCCGGTTTTTGCGGCTACCTTAGGGGCCGGGCCGGTGCAGGTCAACGTGGCGCCGGGCGGCGACGGGAATATGATCGGGAACGCGCGACGGCGCGGGCCGCTGGGGAGTACCGCATGAGCACGGCCGGGCACGAGCGCATGTCGAGCGTGGACACGGCCTGGCTGCGCATGGACGGCCCGTGCAACAGCATGATGATCGTCGGCGTGTCGGCCACCGAGACGCCGATCCGGCCGGACGCCTTCCGCCGGATGATCGAGCAGCGGCTGCTGTGCTTCCCGCGCTTTCGCCACAAGGTCGTTGCCGACCCGTTCGGCGCTTCGTGGGTCGAGGACGAGGCGTTCGACCTCGACGCCCACCTCGCGCACGAGGCGCTGCCCGCGCCCGCCGGCAAGCTCGAGCTGCAGGCGCTCGCCGGACGACTGGCGGGCAGCCCGCTCGATCCGCAGCGTCCTCTCTGGCAGATCCACCTGATCGAGCGCTACGGGGGCGGCAGCGCCTGGATCACGCGCGTGCACCACTGCTACGCGGACGGCATGGCGATGATGCACGTGCTGCTGTCGATGACCGAACAGGACCCGGGGCCGGCGCTCGCTCCCGACGGCGCGCGGGCCAGGGCGGGGCGCGCCGCAGCGCGATCGGGCGCGGTGCCGGCGCCCGCCTGGCTGCGACACGTCACGCGGCCGGCGGGCGACATCCTCGAGCACGCGCTCGCCGAGGGCGCGCGGCTGCTCGAGCAGGGCGTGCATCGCGCCTTCCATCCGGCCCAGACAGCCGCGCTCGTGCTGGAGGCCGGGGGCATGGCAGGCGAGTTCCTGAAGGTGCTCGCGCTGCCGGACGATCCCGGCACACCCCTGCGCGGATCGCTGAGCGGCGAGAAGGCCGTCGCGTGGGGACCGGCGATCCCGTTGCAGGAGGTGCACGCGATCGGCCGGGCGCTCGGCTGCACGATCAACGACGTGCTGATGTGCACCGTGGCCGGTGCCCTCGGCGGCTACCTGCGCGAGCTGGGCTTCGACACGCGCGATCTGCGACTGCGCGCCTCGATGCCCGTGAACCTGCGCGCCACCGACGAGCCGCTCACGCTCGGCAACCGCTTCGGACTGGTGTTCGTGGATCTCATGCCCGGGATCGCGAATCCGCTGGAGCGCCTCGGCGCCATGCACGACGCGATGGCGGCGCTCAAGGGATCGCTGCAGCCGTCGATGTCGCTCGTGTCGCTCGCCGCGATGGGAATGCTGCCGGCGGCGCTGCAGGCCGCGGCGGTGGAAACCTTCAGCCGCAAGGCCACGGCCGTGGTCTCGAACGTGCCCGGCCCGCAGGCGACGCTGTCGATGTGCGGGGAGCGCATCTCGGAGATGTACTTCTGGGTGCCGCAGTCGGGATCCATCGGGCTCGGCGTGAGCCTGCTCTCCTACGCCGGTCACCTGCACTTCGGCGTGATCTCGGACCGGGCGCTGGTCGAATCGCCGGCGCGGATCGTCGAGCGCTTCAGCCGCGAGTTCGAGAACCTGCTGCTCGCGACGACGGTGGGCGCGCTGGCCCTGCGGCAAGTACCTAACCCTCGGATTGACACAGTGCAGCAACGACGGCGAAATCGGCGAAAATAGGCTGGCAATCCACTGGCGGCACCGACCGCGAAGGGGCAATCCATGGCGGCGCGCAGGAAACAGACCAAGGCCCGGTCACGAGCTCGTACGGCGCGATCCCGGGCCTCCGGCGCGCAGGCCGCTCTGATCGAGAACGTCCAGCAGATCTGGCTGGCCGGCATGGGGGCGATCGCCAAGGCGCAGAAGGAAGGCCCGGGCGCGTTCACAGACGCGGTCGCCGAGGGCTTCGAATTGCTGTCGCGTTCGCGCTCGAACGCCGAGCAGGTGATCCGCGACGCGTTCGAGACGGCGCAGGAAACCATGCAGACGCGCTTCGGATCGGCCCGCGAGCAGGCCACCGAGACCTGGGACAACCTCGAGGGGCTGTTCCAGAACCGCGTGCAGAAGGCACTGAACCAGATGGGCGTGCCGAGCGCCGACGAGATCCGGATCCTGACCCGCCGCGTCGCCGAGCTGAACGCGAGCGTTCAGTCGCTGTCGGCGAAGCAGGTGCGCGCGAAGCGCGCCGCTGCGAAACGTGCGGTTCGCAAGGCGCCGGCGAAGAAGCGTGCCGCCGCCGCGCGCAGCCGCTGACCCACCACGAGGGAACGCGACATGCTCGACCTCCAGCCTGCCGCACGGCGATCCCCGCCGAGCCACCGTCGCTTCGGGCTCGCGCTCGCCGGCGGCGGACCCCTGGGAGCGTTCTACGAGGTCGGCACGCTGCACGCCATCGGCGAGGCCTTCGAGGGCATCGACCTCACGGCCTTCGACATGTACGTCGGCGTCAGCTCTGGCGCGATGATCGCGGCCGGGCTCGTCAACGGCTACGACACCACGGACATGGGCCGGGTGTTCATCCACAACGTGTCCACGGAGCACCCGGTGCGCCCGGGCCTGTTCCTGCGGCCCGCGTTCCGCGAGTTCGCCGGGCGCATCGCGGCGATCCCGGAGCTTGCCGCGGACATCGTTACGCAATACCTGCGCGATCCCGGCAAGGATTGGGCCGAGGCGATCGACCCGATCGGGCGGCTGCTGCCCACGGGGCTGTGCGACAACCGCCCCTTCGAACGCTTCCTCGCAGGACTGTTCACCGGCGACGGCCGCACCAACGATTTCCGCAAGCTGCCGCGCAGCCTCTACATCGTCGCCACGGAACTGAACAGCGGCTACTCGGTGCGCTTCGGCGAGCCGGGCTTCGACCACGTGCCGATCTCGCGCGCGATCCAGGCCAGTACCGCACTGCCGGGGCTGTATCCGCCGGTGCCGATCGAGGGCCACACCTACGTCGACGGCGCGCTGATGCGCACCATGAACGCGTCGCTGCTGCTCGACGAGGGCGCGGACTTCGTCATCTGCATCAACCCGCTGGTGGCCTTCGACGCCTCGAGCGTGCCGCCGCGCGCCAACGGTTCGCGCAAGGACCTCGACCTCACGCATGGCGGGCTGCCCGTGGTGCTGAGCCAGACGTTCCGCGCGATGATCCAGTCGCGCATGCTGGTGGGCATGCGCACCTACAAGCAGAGCTATCCCAACACCGACGTGCTGCTGTTCGAGCCCGACCGTGGCGATGACGAACTGTTCTTCAAGAATGTGTTCCGCTACGCCGACCGCAAGCGGCTCGCCGAGCACGCCTACCAGCGTACGCGGCGCGACCTGCTCGCACAGGCCGACGGGCTCGAGTCGATCCTCGCCCGGCACGGCATCAGGCTGCGGCGCGACCTGCTCGAGGACCGCTCGCGCACGTTCGCCGCGGCGGTTGGCGAGCGCAGCCGGCGCGCGCAGCCCGTCACGGGCACGCTGCACCAGACGCTCGACCGGCTCGAGTCGTCGCTGCAGTCGCTGCGCTGAACCCGTGAAGATCCTCGGCGTCGAGCTCGGCGACCAACGCCGCAGCCGCGGCGAGCCCGGCGGACTCGGCCGGCTGCTCGAGCGCAACGCGGCGCTGCGCAGGGTGTTTGCCGACGACCCGGCGGCCCGCGAGCGCCTCGCGGAACTGCAGCGCTGGCAGTCGCAGCGGCTGCTGAGGAGTCATGCCGACCTGCGCGCGAATCCGCGCTACCGCGCTGCCGTCGAGTTCTTCTTCAACGAGCTCTACGGCGGCGGCGATCCGCACGCGCGCGATCGCGACCTGCAGCGCGTGCATCACGTGATGGAGCGGCTGCTGCCCGGGGAAGCGCTGCGCGCGCTGATGCTCGCGATCGAGCTCGAGATCCTCTCGCAGGAACTCGACGCCGAGGTGGCGACGGGACTGCCGGCCGGCCCGATCACGGTGGAGGGCTACGCCGCGGGCTACCGTCGCGCTGGACGGCGCGCCGACCGCGAACGCCAGATCGAACTGCTCGGCGTCATCGGCAGCTACCTCGACCGGGTGGT
This sequence comes from uncultured Gammaproteobacteria bacterium, assembly GCA_963707145.1. Classification (GTDB taxonomy): domain Bacteria; phylum Pseudomonadota; class Gammaproteobacteria; order Steroidobacterales; family Steroidobacteraceae; genus RPQJ01. Next base: position 615,671 of record CAVPOQ010000008.1, on the reverse strand, counting down.
GAAGAAGCCCATCATCCGCGGGTTGGTGCACCTCTCGCGCGGACCGGCCCATGCGGCCGGGTTCGGCTCTCTGCAGGAGTTCCTCGAGCACGGGCTCGACGCGTTCGAGGGCATGAAGGGTGCCGACGAGTTCCTCGCCATGCTGCGCGAGCGCGAGTGGCGGGCGATGGAGCGGGTGTTCGAGGGCGTGGCGGATCCGTTCGAGTTCGCGAGTCGGGCGGCGCTCAGGTAGGACCCGAGGCGACGGCGGCTCGACACTTCGTCGGCGGGTGGGCGTGCGGTCCGGGTCGGTCCAGCCGAGCATGTCCTCTTCGCGAGGCGGGACGGACCCGTCCAGCCCGCCCGCCACCAACCCGCAACGGCTACTGCGCCTGCCTGAGCGTCGTCGCCGGCGGCTGCGTCACCACCGAGCGCGCCGCCAGCACCCCTGTGACGCCCACGAGCAGCGCCCCGCCGGCGATGCCGTACAGCCACACCCACGGATCCGGCGCGTATTTGAGGTTGAATACCTCGTGCGCGAGAAAGTAGCCCGCGACGGTCGCGCCCGCTGCGGCGAGCAGGCCCGCGAGCAGCCCGAGCGCGGTGAACTCCGCCGCCACGCCCTGGAACACCACGCGGCGGCTGGCGCCGAGGGTGCGCAGCATGGCGCTCTCGTAGCGGCGCTCGTCGCGCGTGGCCTGCACCGCCGCGAGCAGCACCATGAGCCCAGCAGCGAGCGTGAACAGGAACACGTACTGCACGGCGAGCGCGGCCTTGTCCATCACGTCGCGCACCTGCGAGAGCAGCGCGTCGAGATCGATGACGGTCACCTCGGGGAACTTCCGCACGAGGTCCACCAGCGCCGGACGCTGCTCAGTCCGCACGTGCACGCTGGTGATCAGGGTACCCGTGACCTCCTCGAGCACGCCGGGCGAGAACACCATGAAGAAGTTCGGCTGGAAGGAGTCCCAGCGCACCTCGCGCAGGCTGGTGATCGTGGCCGCGACGGACTCGCCCGCAACGTCGTAGGTGACGGTGTCGCCGAGCTTGAGCCCCAGGCGCTCGGCGTAGTCCTGCTCCACGGACACGCGCGGCCCGCCGCCGTCGCCGTCGCGCCACCACGTGCCCGAGACCAGCCGGTTGTCGTCGCGCAGCGACCGGCGCCCAGGTGAGGTTCGCCTCGCGCTCGACGAAGTCCTGCGCGCGGTCGCCGACGAACTTGATCTCGCTCACCGGCACCTCGTTGATCGCCGTGAGCCGTGCCCGCACCATCGGCACGAGTTCGGTGGGCGGCAGCCCGCGCTCGGCGAAGAAGGCGCGGATGGCCTCGCCCTCGTCGGGACGGATGTTGATCATGAAGTAGTTCGGGGCGCCCGCGGGCAGGCTGGCCCGCCAATCCTCGAGCAGGTCGTCGCGCACCAGCGCGAGCAGCAGCAGCACCATGATGCCGAGGCCGAAAGCGACGATCTGCACGACGCTGTCGCGGCCGCGGCGCGCGATGTTGGCGAGCCCGTAGCGCCAGGCGACGCCCACGCCGCTGCGCAACGGCGCGAGGGCCTTCACCAGCAGCCAGCCGGCGAGCGCGAGCGCGAGGAACGTGCCGCCGATGCCCGCCGCCACGACGGTGACCAGCCGTGCGTCGCGCACCAGCCAGTACAGCAGCGCCAGCACCGCACCGATCGCGAACAGGTACACGGCCGCGTAGCGCAGCGGCGGCGGCTCGAGGTTGCGGCGGAGCACCCGCGCCGGCGGCACGCGCTTCAGTTGCAGCAGCGGCGGCAGCGCGAAGCCGACCAGGATGGTCACCGAGGTGACGAACCCGAGCCAGACCGTGGTCGCGGCAGGCGGCGGCAGGTCGGCGCGGATCAGGTCGCGCAGCAGCCACGCGAGTCCGGCCTGGGCGAGATAGCCCACCGCGGTGCCCGCGATCGTCACCAGCACCGCGATCGCCACGAGCTGCAGCACCGTCTGGCGCAGCACGAAGCCCTGCGAGGCGCCCATGCACTTCATGAGCGCGACGCTGTCGAGGTGCCGCGCGGCATAGCGGCGCGCGGCCATCGCCACGGCCACGGCCGAGAGCAGCACGCTCACGAGGCTCGCGAGCGACAGGAACCGTCCGGCGCGGTCGGAGGACGCGCGGATCTGCGGGCTCGCGTCCTCGATCGCCTGCAGGCGCTCGCCGGGCTGCTTGCGGGCCTTGAGTCCGTCGCGGAATGCCGCGATGTCCTGCGGATCCCCCGCGAACAGCACGGCGCGACTCACGCGGCTGCCGGGCTGGATGAGGCCCGTCGCCGGGACGTCGGCGAGGTTGATCATCAGCGTGGCCGAGAGGTCGCCGAAGCCCGCGCCCTGGTCGGGGCGGTAGTCGAGCACCTGCGTGACCCTGACTTCGTGCGAGCCGACCGCGAGGCGCGCGCCCACCGGCACGTCCAGCCGCGCCAGCAGCCTCGAGTCGGCCCAGGCCTCGCCGGGCCCCGGGATCCCGTCGGTCGGCCGCGGCGGGCCGAAGGGCTCGTCGGCGATCTTGAGGCGTCCGCGCAGCGGATAGCCCTCGCCCACCGCGCGCAGCGCCACGAGCGAGGAGTCCTCGCCGTGGAACACCACGCTCGGCATGGACAGTATCCGCGCCACCTGGAGGCCGAGGCGCGCGGCCTCCGCGTCGTACGCCTGCGGGATCTCGCGCGCCGACTCCAGGCGCAGGTCGGCCGCGAGCACCTCGCCGGCCTGCTGGTTGACCGCGCGACCGATGCGGCTGGTGAAGAAGCCGACCGCCGTGAGCGACGCCACGGCGACGAGCAGCGCGAGCAGCAGCACCGCCAGTTCGCCGGACTTGAGGTCACGCAGCAGGCTGCGCAGCACGAACGGCAGGCTGGCCATGCTCAGGACTCGACGATGCGACCCGCGTCCAGGCGGATCACGCGGCCGCAGCGCGCGGCGAGCGAGCGGTCGTGGGTGACCAGCACCAGCGTGGCGCCGGTCTCGGCATTCAGACCGAACAGCAGGTCCATGATCCGTTCGCCCGTCGCGGCGTCGAGGTTGCCCGTGGGTTCGTCGGCGAACAGCACGTCGGGCCGCGTGACGAAAGCCCGCGCAATCGCGACGCGCTGTTGCTCGCCGCCGGAGAGCTGGCGCGGATAGTGCCCGACGCGGCTGGCGAGGCCGACGCGGCCGAGCACCTCGAGCGCGGCGCCGCGTGCGTCGCGGCGACCCGCGAGCTCGAGCGGCAGCATCACGTTCTCGAGCGCGGTGAGCGACGGGATGAGGTGGAACGACTGGAATACGAAGCCGACGTGGCGCGCCCGCAGCGCGGCGCGGCCGTCCTCGTCGAGCGTGGTGAGCTCGCTGCCGGCGAGCCGCATGGTCCCCGACGTCGGCTCGTCGAGGCCGGCGAGCAGCGCCAGCAGCGTGGATTTGCCGGCGCCGGAGGCGCCCATCACGGCCACGGTCTCGCCGCGGGCGATCGCGAACGACACGTCCGAGAGAATGGCGAGCGTTCCCTCGGGGCTGCTAACCTGCTTGCCCACCCCGGCCGCCTCGAGCACTGTGTCCATCCGCTTCGTCTTCCTCGCAGTCCTGCTGCTGTGCCCAGCGCTATTCGCGCGGGCGGCGCCCGTGGAGTCTCCGGCGATCCTGGTGCTGGGCGACAGCCTGAGCGCGGCCTACGGGATCCGCGTCGAGCAGGGCTGGGTGTCCCTGCTGCAGGGCCGCCTGAAGGCGGAAGGGTACGGACAGCGGGTGGTCAACGCCAGTTCGAGCGGCGAAACCACCGGCGGCGCGCTGGCGCGCCTGCCGCGTGCGCTCGAGCGGCACCGGCCCGCGGTGGTGATCATCGAGCTCGGCGGCAACGACGGCCTGCGCGGGCTGCCGATCGCCGACGTGCGCGCGAACTTCGAGTCGCTGATCCGGCTGTCGCGCGCGGCCGGGGCGAAGGTGCTGCTGGTCGGCATGCGCATCCCGCCGAACTACGGCCCTGCCTACGCCGGGGCGTTCGAGAAACTCTACGCCGACCTCGCCCGCGTGCACCGGCTGCCGCTGGTGCCGTTCTTCCTCGACGGCATCGCGCTCGACGATTCGCTGATGCAGGACGACGGGCTCCACCCGAACGCCGCGGCGCAGCCGAAACTGCTCGAGATGGTGTGGCCCAGGCTCCAGCCGCTGCTGGAACGGTGAAAAGCGGCCGCGCCACTGCTATACATGTCGGGTTCACCCGGGGACACGCCGCGGACCTTCCCGCGACGCCCGGGTGACCGGGGGTCGCTCGCAATGGACAGGATCTGGCTCAGGAACTACCCGGCTGGCGTGCCGGCCGAAATCAATCCCGACGAGATCGCCTCGCTGCAGGCGCTGATCGCGCGCAGCTTCGAGAAGTTCGCCGACCGGCCGGCCTACACGATGATGGATCGGTCGCTCACCTACGGCGACCTCGACCGCCTGAGCCGCCAGTTCGCGGCCTACCTGCAGCAAGTGGCGGGCCTCAGGAAGGGCGATCGCATCGCCATCATGCTGCCGAACATCCTGCAGTACCCGGTAGCGATCGCCGCGGCCTTCCGCGCCGGCCTCACCGTGGTGAACACCAACCCGCTCTACACGCCGCGCGAGCTCGAGCACCAGCTCAAGGACTCCGGCGCGAAGGCGATCCTGATCCTCGAGAACTTCGCGCCCACGCTCGAGCAGGTGCTCGAGGACACCGGCGTGGAGACGGTGATCGTCACCGGCGTCGGCGACCTGCTCGCGTTCCCGAAGTCGCTGCTGGTGAATTTCGTGCTGCGGCACGTGAAGAAGCAGGTGCCTGCGTACTCGCTGCCGGAGTCGGTGAGCTTCGCGGAGGCGATGAGCAAGGGCAAGTACGAGAACCTCGAGCCCGTCTCGCTCGGCCACGAGGACATCGCCTTTCTGCAGTACACGGGCGGCACCACCGGCGTCTCGAAGGGCGCGGTGCTCACCCACCGCAACATGGTCTCGAACGTGCTGCAGTCGGAAGCCTGGATGGGGCCGTCGCTGCGCGAGGCGAGCGGCCAGATGGTGCTGATCACCGCGCTGCCCCTGTATCACATCTTCTCGCTCACGGCGAACTGCCTGCTGTTCATGAGGCTCGGCGCACAGAACGTGCTGATCGCCAACCCGCGCGACTTCCAGGGCTTCGTCAAGGAGCTCTCGAAGTACCGCTTCACGTTCTTCAGCGGCGTCAACACGCTGTTCAACGCGCTGCTCAACACGCCGGGGTTCGACAGGCTCGACTTCAGCGCGCTCAAGGTGAGCCTGGGCGGCGGCATGGCCGTGCAGCGCGCGGTGGCCGAGCGCTGGAAGCAGGCGACCGGCAACACGCTCACCCAGGCCTGGGGCCTCACCGAGACCTCGCCTGCGGCGTGCATCAACCGCTTCGACGAGCCGGAGTTCACCGGCTCGATCGGCCTGCCGATCTCCTCGACCGTGGTCACGATCCGCGACGACGACGGCAAGGTGCTGCCGATCCGGCAGTCGGGCGAGATCTGCGTCGAGGGCCCGCAGGTGATGCGCGGCTACTGGAACCGCCCCGACGAGACCGAGAAGGTGATGCTCGAGGGGCACGTGCTGCGCACCGGCGACATCGGCTACATGGACGAAAACGGCTACGTGTTCATCGAGGATCGCAAGAAGGACATGATCCTGGTGTCGGGCTTCAACGTGTACCCGAACGAGGTCGAGGGCGTGGCCGTGACGCACCCCGGCGTGCTCGAGGCGGCGGCCGTCGCGCAACCCGATGAACGGGCCGGCGAGGTGGTGGCGCTGTTCGTGGTGAGGAAGGACCCGACGCTGACCGAGGACGCGGTGATCGAGCATTGCCGCAAGGAACTGACCGGCTACAAGGTGCCGAAGCGCGTCCACTTCCGCGACGAGCTGCCGAAGACCAACGTCGGCAAGATCCTGCGCCGCGAGCTCAAGGACCAGCTGAAGGCGAAGTAGACGCTACTTCCGGCCGCGGCCCTTCAGCGCGCCGCCAGCCACGTGGTGGGCTGCGACGTCGTCGCCGGCGCGGGCCGCGCGACGGATCCCTTCGACGATCATCTTCTCCGCGCGCTCGGTGCCGACCCAGTTGACGATCGTCACCCACTTGCCCTTCTCCAGGTCCTTGTAGTGCTGGAAGAAGTGCGCGATCTGCTCGGTGAGCGTCACCGGCAGATCCTTGTAGGACTTCACGCCCTCGTAGAACGGGTGCAGCTTGTCCACCGGGACGGCGATCACCTTCTCGTCGTCGCCGGCCTCGTCCTTCATCAGCAGCGCGCCCACCGGGCGGACGCGCACGATGGCGCCCGCCACCACCGGGCTCGGCACGACGACGATGACGTCGACCGGGTCACCGTCGCCCGACAGCGTGTGCGGGATGAAGCCGTAGTTGCCGGGATAGAACATCGCGGTGTTCAGGAACCGGTCCACGCGCAGCGCGCCCGACTCCTTGTCGAGCTCGTACTTCACGGGCACGCCGCCCTGCGGGATCTCGATCAGGACGTTCACGTCGCGCGGCGGGTCCTCGCCGATGCCGATCTTGCCGATGTCCATGGTGGCTACCCGTGGTACTGGGGGGAGAGTTCGTGCACGGCCTCGACCATCGCCAGCGCGTGCTCCGGCGGCACGTCGGGATGGATGCCGTGGCCGAGGTTGAAGACGTGGCCGTGGCCGCGGCCGTAGCTCGCGAGCACCTTGGCCACCTGCGCCCGGATCTCCGCGGGCGGCGCGTAGAGCACGCTCGGGTCGAGGTTGCCCTGCAGCGCGACGCGGTCGCCGACCGCGCGGCGCGCGTCGGCGAGGTCGGTGGTCCAGTCCACGCCGAGCGCGTCGCAGCCGGTCGCGGCCATGTCGGCGAGCCACTGCCCGCCGCCCTTGGTGAACAGGATCACCGGCACGCGGCGCCCCTCGCTCTCGCGTGTCACGCCGTCGACGATCTGCTGCATGTAGCGCAGCGAGAACTCGCGGTAGTCCGCCGGCGTCAGCGCGCCGCCCCAGGTGTCGAACACCATCACGGCCTGCGCGCCCGCGGCGACCTGCGCGTTGAGATAGGCGAGCGTGGCGCGTGTGATGACCTCGAGCAGCCGGTGCAGCTCGCTCGGCGCGCCGTAGAGCATGCCCTTGATGTGCTGGAAGTTCTTGCTGCCGCCGCCCTCGACCATGTACGTGCCCACGGTCCAGGGACTGCCGGCGAAGCCGATCAGCGGTACGCGGCCCCGGAGTTCGCGGCGGATCAGCCGCACGGCGTCCATGACGTAGCGCAGCTCGCCCTCGGGGTCGGGGACCGGCAGGCGGTCGATGTCGGCCGGCGTGCGCACCGGGCGCGCGATCTTCGGACCCTCGCCTGCCTCGAACTCGAGGCCGACGTTCATGGCGTGGGGAATCGTGAGGATGTCGGAGAACAGGATCGCCGCGTCGAGACGGTAGCGCTCGAGCGGCTGCAGCGTGACCTCGCAGGCCAGTTCGGGGTTCATGCAGAGCTTCAGGAAGCTGCCGGCCTTCGCGCGCGTGGCGCGGTACTCGGGCAGGTAGCGGCCCGCCTGGCGCATCATCCACAGCGGCGTGCGCGGCACGGGCTGGCGCAGCAGCGCGCGCAGCAGCAGGTCGTTCGCGAGCGGCGCGCTCAAGCGGCGCCCTCCGTCGCGAAGATGCCCGCGATCGTCTGCTGGATCGCCTCGGCCGCAGCGCGTGGATCGGCGGCGGCGCGGATCGGCCGTCCGACCACGATGTAGTCGGCGCCGTTGGCGAACGCCTGCGCCACGTCCACGGTGCGCTTCTGGTCGTCCACGGGCTTGTTCTCGACCGGGCGGATGCCCGGCGTCACCACCAGCAGCCGGTGGTCGATGAACTCGCGCAGCTTCGGCGCCTCGAGGCCGGAGGAGACGACGCCGTCGCAGCCCGCCTCGAGCGCGCGGCGCGCGCGCGAGAGCACCAGCTGCTCGACGTCGCAGGCGAAGCCGAGGTCGTCGAGGTCGCCGCGGTCCAGGCTCGTGAGGACGGTGACCGCCAGCACCTTCACGTCGCCCTTGGCGGCGGCGGCGGCTTCCATGATCGCCTGGTTGCCGTGCACGGTCGTGAAGGTCACGCCGCGATTGCGCAGCTGCTTGACGGCCGAGCCGACCGTCGCGGGCACGTCGAAGAACTTGAGGTCCACGAACACCTTCTTGCCGCGGCCCACCATCCAGTCGAGCAGCTCGAAGTAGCCGCCGGTCATGCAGAGCTCGAGGCCGAGCTTGTAGAACTGCACGGAGTCGCCGAGCCGGTCGGTGAGGCGGCGCGCCTCACTGGTGTCGGACACGTCCAGCGCGAAGATCAGGCGCTCGCGGGCGGGAATCGGCTTCGGAATGACGGGCATGGGTTCGGCTCGGCGGGGTAGGCGGCGCGCAATGATACCCGAGGAGCGCCGCCCGGCCGCGGACGGGAGGCGTCCCGAGGGCGGCCCCGGGGGACGGATTTCCGGCGCCGATCAGGTCCGCTCGGACGGGTCGAACAGGCGCTGGTACTCGAGGATCGCGTAGCGGTCGGTCATGCCGGCGATGTAGTCGGCGACCGCGCGGGCCCGGCCGGTGCGTCCCGCCTCGGCCTCGAGCCGTCGCGCCGCCTCCTGGTGCTCGGTCGGCAGCAGCTCGACGTCCTCGAGCAGGGCACCGAACAGCTCGCGGACCACGCGCCGCGCCTTGGTGGTCATGCGCAGCACTCGATAGTGGCGGTACAGTCCGTCGCGAAGGTAGCGCTTGAGCTCGAGGTGCTCGGCCAGCACCTCGGCGCTGAAGGTGAGCAGCGGTGCCGACCGCGCCCGCACCTCCTCGGCGCTCGCCGGGGCCGCGGCGGCGATCGCCGCGGCGGAGGCGTTCACGAGGTCGTTCACGAGGTAGTCGATCATGCGCCGCACCACCTCGTGCACGAGGCGCCGCGCGCCGAGGCCGGGGTAGCGTGTGGTCACGAGGTCGTGCTGGCGGCGGAAGATCGCGAGGCTGCGCAGTTCCTCGACGGTAATCAGCCCGGCGCGGATGCCGTCGTCGACGTCATGGTTGTTGTAGGCGATCGCGTCGGCGAGGTTCGCGAGCTGCGCCTCGAGCGCGGGCTGGCGGCGCTCGAGGAACCGCAGTCCCAGCTCGCCGAGCTGGCGGGCGTTCGCCGCCGAGCAGTGCTTGAGGATCCCCTCGCGCGTCTCGAAGGTGAGGTTCAGACCGGGAAAGTCGGCGTAGCGTTCCTCGAGCTCGTCGACGACCCGCAGCGACTGCAGGTTGTGCTCGAAGCCGCCGAACTCGCGCATGCACTCGTTGAGCGCGTCCTGCCCGGCGTGCCCGAACGGCGTGTGGCCGAGGTCGTGGGCGAGGCAGATCGCCTCGGCGAGCGGCTCGTTGAGGTCGAGCGCGCGCGCCACGCTGCGCGCGATCTGCGCCACCTCCAGGGAGTGCGTGAGCCGCGTCCGGTAGAGGTCGCCCTCGTGGTTCACGAACACCTGGGTCTTGTAGACCAGGCGGCGGAAGGCGGTGGAGTGCACGATGCGGTCGCGATCGCGCTGGTACTCGGTGCGGTGGCGCGGCGGGGGCTCCGGGAAGCGGCGGCCGCGCGAGGCCGAGTCGTGCTGCGCATGGGGCGCGAGGCCCGGCGTGGCGTTCATGCCGCGCTCCCGAAGTGCGCCGCCAGCGTGCCGGCGAGCGCGTCGGACGGGTAGTCGCCGCTCACCACGCCCTCGCCGAGCCGGCGCATCAGCACCAGGCGGATGCGCCCCGCGAGCACCTTCTTGTCCATCGCCATGAGCTCGAGCGCACGCACGGCGCCGATCGGCGGCGCCTCGACCGGCAGCCCGGCACGCGCGAGCAGCGTGCGCACGCGCACGAGGTCCGCGGCGTCGAGCCAGCCCAGCCGGCGCGAAAGGTCCGCGGCCATCAGCATGCCCGCGCCGACCGCCTCGCCGTGCAGCCACTCGCCGTAACCCGTTGCAGCTTCGATCGCGTGGCCGAACGTGTGGCCGAGGTTCAGCAACGCACGCCGGCCATGCTCGCGCTCGTCCTCCGCGACGATCTCTGCCTTGATCTCGCAGCAGCGGCGGATCGCGTGGGCGAGCGCGGCTGCATCGAGGGCGAGCAACGCCTCGAGATGGGCCTCGATCCAGTCGAGGAATTCGCGGTCGGCGACCAGACCGTACTTGATCACCTCGGCAAGACCCGCGCGCAGCTCGCGCCGCGGCAGCGTGGCGAGCGTGCCGGTGTCGGACACCACCGCGCGCGGCTGGTGGAAGGCGCCGATCAGGTTCTTGCCGCCTGGATGGTTGACGCCGGTCTTGCCGCCGACCGAGGAATCCACCTGTGCGAGCAGCGTGGTCGGCACCTGCACGAAGTCGACGCCGCGCTGGTAGCAGGCCGCGGCGAAGCCGGCGAGATCGCCGATCACGCCGCCGCCGAGCGCGACGACGCAGGCGTCGCGGTTCATGCGCCGCTCGACCAGCGCGTCGAGCACGTGGGCCACGGTGTCGAGCGTCTTGTAGCGCTCGCCGTCCGGCAGCACGAGGGAAGCCGCGCGGCGACCGGCCAGCGCGCGCACCAGCCGCTCGAGGTACAGCGGCGCCACGGTCGCGTTGGTCACGACCAGCACGTCGCGCGCCGCGACCGCCTCGTCGAGCAGCGCGGCGTCGTCGAGCAGGCCCGGGCCGATCAGGATCGGGTAGCTCCGCTCGCCGAGTTCGATGTGCAGGCGCTCCATCATGCTCCTCTCGCCGCCGCCAGCCGCCCGGCGATCTCCTCGACCACCGCCGCGACGCGCCGGCCGTCCGTTTCCACCGTCAGGTCGGCCACCTCCTCGTACAGTGGCGCGCGCTGCTCCATCAGGCGCTCGAGCGTGCCGCGCGGATCGGGATTGCGCAGCAGCGGCCGCTGGTCGCCGCGCCGCGTGCGGGCGAGCTGCTGCCCCACCGAGGCCCGAAGGTACACGACGCAGCCGCGGCTGCGCAGCCACTGGCGGTTGTCCGGATCGAGGATCGCGCCGCCGCCGGTCGCGACCAGCACGCCCTCGCGCTGCGTCAGCGCCTCGAGCACCTCGCGCTCGCGCTCGCGGAAGCCCGTCTCGCCCTCGCGCTCGAAGATATAGGGGATGTCCACGCCCGTGCGCGACTCGATCTCGGCATCGCTGTCGACGAACTCGAGGCCCAGCCGCCCGGCGAGCCGGCGCCCCACCGCGCTCTTGCCCGAACCCATCGGCCCGACGAGGAAGATGTTGCCGGCGTCCAGCATTCCAGGGTGAAAAGAAAACGGCCGCAGGGTCGCTGCGGCCGTCGATTCTCGCACCCGCGCGGCGGGACGTCAGTAGATCTCGGCGCCCTCGCGCAGGATCTTCGGGGTCACGAAGATCAGCAGCTCGTCCTTGTTGTCGGTCTTGGACTTGCTGCGGAACAGGACACCGAGGCCCGGGATGTCGCCGAGGAACGGCACCTTGTTGACCGTCTCGCGGCGCTCGGTCTCGAGGATGCCGCCGAGCACGACGGTCTGGCCGTCGTTGACGAGGACCTGGGTGGTGATCTCGCGGGTGTCGATGCTCGGCACGAAGCCGCCGGTGGCGCTCGGCACGTTCTTGCCCGACGCTGTCCTTGTTGACCGTCAGGTCGAGCAGGATGCGGTCGTCCGGCGTGATCTGCGGCGTGACCTTGAGCGACAGCACCGCCTTCTTGAACTGCGTGGTGGTCGCACCGCTCGAGGCCGACTCCTGGTACGGAATCTCCTGGCCCTGCTCGATGATCGCCTCCTTGCCGTTGGCCGTGATGACGCGCGGCGCCGAGACCACCTCGCCGCGGCCCTCGTTCTGGGCCGCCGTGATCTCGAGGTCCACGACGTAGTCGCTGTCGAGCAGCGTCATCGCCAGGCGCATGGCCGGGTTGACGATCGGCAGGTTCACGAGGTAGCGGTCGGGCACCGGTGAGGTCGCGACCTGGTTGCCGTCGATGCCGACGCCACCCGGGCCGTTCGGGCTGATGATGGGCCCGCGGTCGCCGTCGGTCGAGTTGAGACCCTGCGAGCCGAGCCACATCAGGCCGTCGTTGCTGCCGTAGTTGCCGACGAAGGCACCACCGAAGCGCACGCCGAGCTGGCGGCTGAAGTCGTCGTTGACGATGACGATGCGCGCCTCGATCAGCACCTGCCTGACCGGAATGTCGAGCGTCGAGACCAGCCGGCGGATGTCCGCGAGCCGGTCGGCGGTGTCCTGCAGCAGCAGGGTGTTGGTGCGGTCGTCCACCGACACGCTGCCGCGATCGGACAGCAGCGAGGACTTGCCCTGCGTGCGGATCAGGCCCGCGAGGTCCGAGGCCTTCGCGTAGTTGACCTGCAGGTACTCGCTGCGCAGCGGCGCAAGCTCCACGAGCGCCTTCTGCGACTCGAGCAGCTGGCGTTCGCGGGCCGCCAGTTCCTCCGACGGCGCGACGTACACGACGTTGCCCTCCTGGCGCTTGTCGAGGCCCTTGGTGCGCAGCACGATGTCGAGCGCCTGGTCCCAGGGAACGTTCTGCAGGCGCAGCGTGACGTTGCCCTGCACCGAGTCGCTCACCACGATGTTCTGGCCGCTGGTCTCGGCGAGCAGCTGCAGCACCGCGCGCGTCTCGATGTCCTGGAAGTTGAGCGTGAGGCGCTCGCCCTTGTATTCCCTCTTGCCGGGGTCGGCGGTGACGGCCGCCTTCGCGCGCGGTCGCAGCTCGAGCACGTAATCGCGGTCGCTCTGGTAGGCGAGCTGCTCGTAGTCGCCGGTGGCCGCGACGACGATGCGCGCGCCCGAGGCGGTGCCCGACAGGTCGAATGAACTCACCGGCGTGGCGAAGTCCATCACGTCGTAGCGGCGGGCCTGGCCCGGCGCGACGCTGGTGCGGGGGAACTCGACGACGATGCGCCCGCCTTCCTGCTTGAGGCTCGCCTGCACGTGCGCATCGCTGGTCCGCACGACGATGCGCCCGGCGCCGTCGGCACCGCGGCGGAAGTCCACCTTCTCGATGGCGAGGCCGGCAGGCGCGGCGACCGGCGACGCAACGCCGGCGGCCACCGGGGCCGATGCACCGGCCGACGAGCCGCGGCCGAGCGTCACGATCACCATGTTGCCGGAGACCCGCGTCTGGTATGGCTGCAGCTGGTCGAGGTTGAAGACCAGGCGCGTGCGGCCCGAAGCCTCCGCCGCGACGATCGTGTCCACGCCGCCGGCCTTGACATCGATGCGCCTCGAGTCGAGCCCGAGCGTGGTCCCGGGCAGGTCCACGGCGAGGCGCGCGGGGTTGTCGATGGTGAAGGTCAGGGGCTGCGGGGCGGGGCCGTCGAGCACCAGCCGGACCTCGAGCTGCTCGCCCGGCTGGGGCTGCAGTTCGACCTTCTCGAGCCGCGTGCCGGCCTGGCCCAACGCTGTCTGCCAGGCGAGGCCCGCGAGCGCGGCCAGTGCCGCGAATGCGGCCCGGGATCGCGGCCGTCCCGCCGAGCGCGGGCCCTCGCGGCGGTTGATGGTGTACGACGAAGCAGCGGTCATGCTCGGGTCTCCTTGGAATCAGTCAGTCAGGGCGAGCGAGGCGGGACGCTGGATGAACCCGCCCATGCCGTCCTGGACGATCTCGGTCAGCGAGATCTGCCCTTCCTCGACGGCGGTGATCCGCCCGTCGGCCTGTCCGAGATAGTTGCCGGGCAGTACCCGGTGCACGAGGCCGTCCTTGGTCTGGACAAGCCCGTAGTTGCGCCCGTCCAGTCGCAGCGTGCCGACCATGCGCAGCGTGTCGAGCGAGAACTGCTCGAGGAACTCGCGCGGTCGGCTGGCGTCGGGACGCAGCGCGCTCGGCACGTTCGTCGATGCAACCACGCCTGGCTCGAACGGCGAGCGCTGGTCGGTCGCGGCGTAGGCGAAGGTCTCGTAGGGCTTCACCTCGGGCAGCGGCTCGATGCGCCCGCCGGGTCGGCTCTTGATCTCCTCGATGCGCGCGCGCAGCTCGCTGGTGTCATTGGAGCAGCCCGCGAGCGCCGCGACGGCTGCAATCGCCAGGGCGAGGCGCCCCCTGCCAGTCTGATGGGTCGGGACCATGGCCATGGCTCGTTCAGTCCTCTCCAGCGGGCTTCTTGCCCTTCTTGTCGGTCTTGTCGGCCTTGTCGGCCTTGCGGGAGCCTTTCTTGTCGCTCTTCTTGTCGCCCTTCGCTGCGGCGTCGGTCTCCGCTTCCTGCTCCTCGTCGTCGAGATAGCGGTAGGTCTTGGCGGTGACGTTGAGCGTCAGGTCACCGGGCACCGCGCCCGTGCCGCGCGCGTCCTTGCCGCCGGCGGGCACGATCTCGATGTCGTGCAACGTCACGATGCGCGGCAGCGCCGCGATACCGCCGGCGAAATTGCCCATCTGGTGGTAGTTGCCGGTGAGGCGGATGGTGATCGGCAGCTCCGCGTAGAAGTCCTTGCGCACCTCGCCCTGGGGCTGGAACAGCTTCTCCTCCAGACCCGCGGCGAGGCCGGTCTGGGAGATGTCCACCAGCAGGTTCGGAACCTCGGTCTTGTTCGGCAGCTGCCGCAGCATCGCGCCGAAGGACTTCTCCATCTCGGCGAGCTGGTCCTTGTAGGCCTGCAGGTTCGCCGCCTTGCGCGCCTTGTTCTCGAGCGTGTTCCACAGCTCGGTCTCCTTGGCACGGGCCTCCAGCAGCTCGGGGCGCTTCGCCTTCCAGACGAAGTACCAGTAGCCGGCCGCCGCGGCCAGCGCAAACAGCAGCGCAACGGTGCCGACGCGCACGGCCAGCGGCCAGCGACCCGGGTCGTTCGGATCGAGGGCGCGCAGCTGCTCGAGGAACGCTTTGAGCTTGTTCATTTGGCGGCCACCTTCCCGTCCGCCCCCTCGCCGTCCTCGGGCGTCGCCCGGCTGCGCTGGCTCGCAAACAGCGTGAAGTCGGCGCCCTTGCCGCCGTCGCGATCCTTGGTCTCGACGATGCGCAGCGCAGGATCGGCCAGCCACTCGGAGGAGTCGATGTTACGCATCAGTGCCGAGACGCGCGTGCTCGACTGGGCCACGCCGCGTATCTCGAAGCTGGTGCCGGTCTGCTTGAGGTAGGTCAGGTACACACCCTCCGGCAGCACCCGGACGAGCTCGTCGAAGATGTGGACGATCTCGGGGCGGCTGCGCTGCAGCGTCTCGATGATCTCCATGCGCGCCAGCAGCCGGCCCTTCTGGTTCTCGAGACCCTCGATCTCCTTGATCTGCTGGTCGAGTTCGGCGATTTCGTCGCTCAGGACCTGGTTGCGGCCGTCCTGGTGGTCGATGGCGGAACTCATCTGCCAACGTCCGACCAGGGTGACGAGCGCCGCGGTCGCGATGGCAGCGCCGATGGAGAGCAGGAACTCCTGGCGCTTGCGCTTGCGCTCTGCCTCGCGCCACGGGAGCAGGTTGATTCTTGGCATGTCAGTCGAAGCTCCTCAGCGCGAGTCCGCAGGCCGTGAGCAGCGCGGTGGCGTCCTTCTTCACGCCCTGCGCGAGTGCGCGCGTGGAGATCTTCATCTGGCCGAGCGGGTCGCCGCGCTCGGCGGGAATGCCGACGCGGCTGGCAATGACGTCGGCCACGCCCGGGATGTTGGCGCAACCGCCGCAGATCAGGATCTGGTCCGGCTGCTCGCGCCCGCTGCCCGAGGCCAGGTAGAACTGCAGCGAGCGGCTCACCTGCTGGCACATGTCGTCGATGAACGGGTCGAGCACCTCGGACTGGAAGTTCGCGGGCAGGCCGCCCTCCTTCTTGGAGCGACCGGCCTCCTCCATGCTCAGGCCGTAGGTGCGCATGATTTCCTCGGTCAGCTGCTGCCCGCCGAAGGCGAAGTCGCGCGTGTAGCTGACCTTGAGGTCGCGCAGCATCGAAAACGTCGTGCTGCTGGCGCCGAAGTCCATCACGGCGATGCCGCGCTCCATGCCGCCGTCGGGCATCTGGTGCGTCAGCAGCCGGCAGGCGTTCTCGAGCGCGAAGGCCTCGACGTCGACGATGCGCGCCGTGAGCCCGGCGGCCTGCACCGCCGCCTGGCGCTGCTCGACGTTCTCCGAGCGGGTCGCCACGAGCAGCACGTCGAGCATCTCGGGGTCCTTCTCGGACGGCCCGACCACCTCGAAATCGAAGCTCACCTCTTCCATCGGGAAGGGGATGTACTGGTCTGCCTGCATCTCGACCTGCGATTCGAGGTCCGCCTCGCGCAGGTTGCGCGGCATCTGGATGACCTTGGTGATCGCCGCGTCGCCGCTGATCGCCACTGCACACTCGCGGCTGCGGGCGCCGGCGCGCTTCACGGCGCGGCGTACGGCCTCGCCGACGGCCTGCGCGTCGACGATCGCCTTCTCGTTGATGGAATTGGGCGGCGAGGGTTCGGCCGCGTAGGACTCGACGCGGTACCCGTCACCGCTCCGCGAGAGCTCGATGAGCTTGATCGAGGAGGTGGTGATGTCGAGTCCGATGACGGCACGCGACCTGCGCTGAAACAACACGAGTGAGTCCTTCTAGTTCAGGGGGTTACGCAGCGATCGTGGAGTGACTTCCGAGGCCCCGGGGCACTATATAACAGCGTTCTGGCAAAAAGAATTGTGCGGGACCCGGCAGTTTCGAACATCGGCGCACGCCCTCCGGGGCATGTTGAACCCTGTCGACTCTCGGGACCGGCGCTGGAACCGCGCGGTCGGACGGACCCGCGAGCGGTGCGGTTGCGTGACGGCCCGTTGCACTGGCGCCGCGAGCAGGATGGCTTCGCGACCGCGTCCGGACCGGCAACCCCGCTGTCCTGGGCAGGCCCGGGACCGGTGGCTTTGCGTCCTCACCTTTCGATGAGTTTGCCCTTGAATCGCAGGCTACTATGCACACCGCCCGCGGGGGCATCAAGGACTGGGTCCCAGATTTGAGCATGCGAAAACTGTCGGCCGGACTGCTCGTGACCGCGCTCACGGTCGCACTCGTGATGGTCGGCGCCGTCGTGCTCGGGTTCGCCGGTGCGCAGCAGTTCCTCGAGCCCGAGATCCCCGCGGCCGCTGAACTGCGCGACGTGCGCGTGCAGCTGCCGCTGCTGGTCTACTCGCGCGACGGCAGGCTGATTGCCCAGATCGGCGAGCAGCGGCGCACGCCGGTGACCTGGGAGGAGATCCCGCCGCTGCTCGTCGACGCGTTCCTCGCGGCCGAGGACGACCGCTTCTTCGAGCACCCGGGCGTGGACTGGCAGAGCCTGGTGCGCGCGGCGGCCAGCAACGTCTCCGCAGGCGCCGTGCGCGAGGGCGGCGGCACCATCACCATGCAGCTCGCGCGCAATACCGTGCTCACCTCCGAGCGCACGCTGCGGCGCAAGTTGAAGGAAGCGTTCCTCGCGCTGCGGCTCGAACGCGAGTTCTCCAAGCAGGAGATCCTGACGCTCTACCTCAACAGGATCTTCCTCGGCCAGCGCGCCTACGGGGTGGGCGCCGCCGCGCAGGTCTATTTCGACAAGAAGCCAAGCGAGCTCACGCTGGCGGAGGCTGCGCTGATCGCCGGCTTGCCGCGTTCGCCGTCGCTCGACAATCCCGTTGCGAGCATCGAGCGAGCCCGGGACCGTCGCGCCTACGTCCTGCGCCGCATGAACGAGACCGGCAAGATCGACGCCGCGGCGCGCGACCGCGCTGCCGCGGAACCGATCGTCGCGCACCTCTACGGGCCGGTGATCGAGCTCGATGCACCTTTTGTGGCTGAGATGGCGCGGCTCGAGATGTTGCAGCGCTTCGGCGAGCGCGCCCTGACCGGAGGCTACCGCGTCGCCACCACGGTGGACAGCCGGCTGCAGGCCGCGGCCGACGCCGCGGCGCGACGCACCATGCTCGAGTACGAGCGCCGCCACGGCTACCGCGGACCGCTCGAGCGGCTCGAGCCCGCCGCGCTCGCCGGCCCGGCCGCGCTCGACGAGGCGTTCCGCCGCCACCCCGACCGCGGCAGCCTCGTGACGGGCGTCGTCGAGGCGGTCCGCGAGCGCGGTGCGGTGGTACGCCTGCGCAGCGGCGTCGCGGCGGATCTCGACTGGGACGACCTCTCGTGGGCGCGACCCGCTCTGCCGGACGACGGACTGGGTCCCACGCCGCGCGGGGCCGGTGACGTCGTTCGTGCCGGCGACGTCGTTTATCTCGAGCCCTACGGCGACGGACGGCTTCGCCTCGCACAGCTGCCCGCGGTCGCCGGCGCGCTCGTCGCGCTCGAGCCGCGCGACGGCGCCATCGTCGCGCTGGTCGGCGGATTCGACTTCGGCGCGAGCAAGTACAACCGCGCGGTGCAGGCGCAGCGCCAGCCTGGCTCGGCGTTCAAGCCGTTCGTCTACTCGGCCGCGCTCGAGCGCGGCTTCACGCCGGCGAGCCTCATCAACGACGCGCCGATCGTGCTGCCCGGAGGGGCCGGCACGGAGGAGTGGCGGCCGCAGAACATCAACAAGCGCTTCTACGGCCCCACGCCGATGCGCGAGGCGCTGGTGCGTTCCCGCAACCTCGTCTCAGTGCGGCTGCTGCGCGCGACGGGCCTCGGTCCCGCCATCCGCCACATCGCGGCGTTCGGCTTCACGCCCGCGGCAACGCCGTACAACCTCACCATCGCGCTCGGCAGCGGACAGGTGACGCCGCTCGAGATGGCGCGCGGCTTCGCGGTGTTCGCGAACGGCGGCTTCCTCGTCACGCCCCACGTCATCGAGCGCGTCACGGACAGTGAGGACCGCGAGGTGTTCCGCACCGACGCGCCGGTCGCCTGCGGCGACTGCCCCGGCACGCCTGCCGCGCCGCAGGCGATCTCGCCGGCCAACGCCTACGTGATGACGGACATCATGACCGACGTCATCCAGCGCGGCACCGCGCAGCGCGCGCTGTCGCTCGGCCGCAAGGACCTCGCCGGCAAGACCGGCACGACCAGTGACCGGCGCGACGCGTGGTTCGTCGGCTACAACGCCGACGTCGCGACGGCGGTGTGGATCGGCTTCGACCAGGAGCGGTCGCTCGGCGAGAGCGAGGAAGGTGGCCACACCGCGCTGCCGATGTGGATCGACTTCATGGCGGAGGCGCTGCGCGACCGCCCCGAGCACCGCTCGCCCGAGCCGCCGGGCGTGGTGCGCATGTGGGTCAGCCGCTCCTCCGGCCAGCCCACCTCGGCCGGCGCGCCGGGCGCCGTGTTCGAGACCTTCCTCGAGGGCCGCGTGCCCGAGGCCGGGGCTCCAGCAGCGAGCGTGGACCTCGACGGCGAGAGCGTCGACCCGTCGGCGGGCGACGATTCGCTCTTCTAGAGGATCGCACCGTGAGCCGCAGACCCAACCCGAGGGCGGACCTGCTGCGCCAGGCGGTGGCGGAGGAGGCGGCGCGCGTCATGCGGGAGCAGGGCGTGGCCGACTTCCTGCTCGCCAAGCGCAAGGCAGCCGACCGGCTCGGCGTCACCGACGCATCGATCCTGCCGCGCAACACCGAGATCGAGGCGGCACTGCTCGCGCACCAGCGGCTCTTCGGCGCCGGTCGTCATGCCGACGACCTCGCGACGCTGCGGCGCGCCGCACTCGAGGCGATGCGCCTGATGTCGGACTTCCACCCGCGGCTCGTGGGACCCGTGCTCACAGGCACGGCCTCGGCGCACTCGGAGATCAACCTGCACCTGTTCACCGAGAGCCCGGAGGCCGTGTCGCTCAGGCTCGAGGAGCGCGGCGTGCCGCACGAGGTGCTGGAGCGGCGGCTGCGCTTCGAGCGCGACCGCACGGCGAACTATCCGGCACTGCGCTTCGTCGCCGGACGCCAGAGCGTGGATGCGGTGGTGTTCCCGCTCGACGGCATCCGCCAGGCGCCGTCGAGTCCGGTGGACGGCAGGCCGATGCGCCGCGCCAGCGCGGCGGAGGTCGAGGCGCTGCTCTGAGTCAGCGCTTCTCGACGTCCACGTAGTCGCGCTGCACGGGCCCGGTGTAGAGCTGTCGCGGGCGGCCGATCTTCATGGCCGGATCCGCGATCATCTCCTGCCAGTGGGCCACCCAGCCCGCAGTGCGCGCGATCGCGAACATCACCGTGAACATCGAGCGGGGGATGCCGAGCGCGCTGTAGATCACGCCGGAGTAGAAGTCCACGTTCGGGTAGAGCTTGCGGGCGATGAAGTACTCGTCCTTGAGCGCGATCTCCTCGAGGCGCAGCGCCAGCTCGAACAGCGGGTTGTCGGTCTGGCCGAGGCGCGCGAGCACCTTGTGGCACATCTCGCGGATGATCTTCGCGCGTGGGTCGAAGTTCTTGTACACGCGGTGGCCGAAGCCCATCAGTCGCTTGTTGCCGTCCTTGCCCTTCACGCTGTCGAGGAACTTGCCGATGTTGTCGACCGTGCCGATGTCCTCGAGCATGGCGAGCACGGCCTCGTTGGCGCCACCGTGGGCCGGGCCCCACAGAGCCGAGACGCCCGCGGAGATCGCCGCGTACGGGTTGGTGCCGGTGCTGCCGGCGAGGCGCACGGTGGAGGTGCTGGCGTTCTGCTCGTGGTCCGCGTGCAGGATCAGCAGCAGATCGAGGGCCTGCGCGGTGACCGGGTCCACCTCGTAGTCCGACGCCGGGACGGCGAAGAACATGCGCAGCATGTTCGCGCAGTAGTCCATGTCGTTGCGCGGGTAGACGAACGGCTGGCCAAGCATGTGCTTGTAGGCCGCCGCCGAGATCGTCGGGATCTTGGCGAGGATGCGGTGGGCGAAGATCTCGCGGTGCCGCGGGTTATGGATGTCCATGGAGTCGTGGTAGAAGGCCGCCATGGACGAGACGACCGCGGACACCATCGCCATGGGGTGCGCGTCGTAGTGGAAGCCGTTGAAGAATCGCAGCAGCGACTCGTTGATCATCGTGTGATAGCGGATCGCGCCGTCGAAGTCCTCGAGCTGCTGCGCCGTCGGCAGCTCGCCGTGGATCAGCAGGTAGGCGACCTCGATGAAGCTCGACTTCGTCGCGATCTGCTCGATCGGGTAGCCGCGGTAGAGCAGCACACCGTTGTCACCATCGATGTAGGTGATCCGGCTCTCGCAGGATGCGGTTGCCATGAAGCCCGGATCGAACGTAAATATTCCCTGCTCTTTCAGCAAGTTGGCGACGTTCAGGCAATCCGGACCGAGGGTCCCGCCGTGGGCCTCCATCGCGGATTTCTTGCCCGTGGCGAGGTCGACCAGTTCGTATTTCTTGGTGCTCATCTTTCGCGTACCTGATGTGACCTGCCCGCGGATGACGGGGGCAGCATGGCAGCCTTGCACGGCCCACGGACGCGATCAAGCCGTGGCTAATCCACAACCTTGAGCCACTGGCCGGGCACCGGCTCCCGGTCCGGGTAGAGGTCGTTCAGCAGGCGCAGGCGCTCGGTCGGGTACTTCTCGATGGGCGACTTGGCCGCAAGCGACTCGATCCGCGTCAGGGGCGTGGCCTTGATCAGCGCGATCCGGTTCGGCTCGGCGAGCTGGAACTCGTTGTCACGCAGGCGGCGGAACGTCTTGATGCTGGAGAGGAACACCGGGTCGCTGGAAGGCAGCGCCGAGGTGAGCCGGGTCGCCCCCATGAACAGGTAGGCGAGGCCGTTGTAGTAGACGACTGCAAAGCGCGCCGGGCCGCGGTTGCCCCAGGGCAGCGCCACGTCCCGGGCAACTGCCGTGTAGCCCTCGAGCCCGTTGACCACCAGCGGTTCGCCCTCCGCCAGCGGCACGCCGGCGAGGCTGCGCGACAGCAGCTCGCGCGGCTTCACGTCCGGCGGCGGCGGCACGGCACGCAACTGCAGGACGGCGTCCTTCCGGGGGTTGGTCGCCACCACCTCGCGCGGCAGGTTCTGCACCGCCCAGCCCGACGGGAACGCGACCGTGACGCCGAGGCTGCCGTGGTAGAAGCGGCTGCCGCGCACCACGCCCTGCTCGCGGCTCGGCCCGAGCGGCAGCCCGTCGATGCGACGCAGGTAGGCGTCCCGGCCGTCCGGGCGGACCGTGCCATCGCCCGCCTTCCCGGCGGCCGCCACGACTTCCTTGAGCCGGGCGTCGTTGTCGGGGTGGGTCGAGAACACGCCGTGGTAGATGCGTGGCTCGCGACCCTCCTGGCGGGCGATCTGCACCTCCAGGAGCTCCTGGTTCTTCAGGAGTCGCACCACGTCGATCATGGCGTCGGGCGAGTACCCGAGCCGCTCGAGGTACTCCGCGCCGATCGAGTCGGCCTCGAGCTCCATGTCGCGGCCGTAGCCCCGCACCAGCGCCGTGCCCGCCATGTTGGCGAGGTTCGCGAGGTCGCCGCTGCCGGTGAGGATGCCGATCAGCGTGGCGCCGACGCCCGCAGCCGTGGCGCCCGTCTGCTGGCGCACGGCGTGGCGGGCGGTCACGTGCCCGACTTCGTGCCCGAGCACCGCGACCAGCTCGGCCTCGTTGTTGAGGTAGGCCATGATGCCGCGGGTGATGTAGACGTACCCCGGCAGCGCGAACGCGTTCACATCCTCGCTGTCGAGCACGGTGAAGGTGAACTCGAGATCCGGTCGCTGGCTGATCGCCACGATCCGCCGACCGATGTCGCTCACGTAGGCCTGCAGTTCCTCGTCAGAGTAGCGCCCGTACTGCTGGAGGATCTGCGGGTGCATCTTCCGCCCGATCTCGATCTCCTGCGCGGCCGACATGGTCACGACGTCGGGGCGGCCGGTCACCGGGTTCGTGGCGCAGCCGGCGACGAGCGCCAGCCCGGTGGCGAGCGTGGCGGCAAGCAGCGTGCGTCGGGCGTTCATGGCGATCCAGATCTATCTCGGACGGGGCTCTGCAGTCTAGAGGCCGCTGCTGGTGGCCGGAAGTTCCGAGGGTCGAGGGGCCGGCGGACGCGCCGGGGGCCGCAATCGATCCCCCCGGAAAAGAAACGGGGCGCCGAAGCGCCCCGTCCAGCGACCGCTGCGAGCAATCCTGCTCAGCTGCGCGCGTACTTCTTGCGGAAGCGGTCCACGCGGCCACCCGTGTCCATGATCTTCTGCTTGCCCGTGTAGAACGGGTGGCAGTTCGAGCAGACTTCGATCTGCAGGTCCTGCCCGAGCGTCGAACTGGTCTCGAAGGTGTTCCCGCAGCTGCAGGTAACCGTGATGGCCTTGTAGTCGGGATGGATTCCGCTCTTCATGATCGCGGCCCTTGGGCAAACATGGGAAAAAGGGCGCGAAGTATAGGAGCGGACTGCACCCCTGACAAGGCCGGCTTCCCGCCGCTCGCGGGGGCCGGGCCGCTTATCCACAAAAGCTGTGGAAAACTCTGTGGATCAACACCTCCGTGTGGGCCTGCTGCCGTGGCCGCACCGAACGAATATCGCACTGGTCAGTTTTTGACCACGTATATTTGGCTTTTAAAAACAAGTGGTTATGAGTCGCGCCTAACATGTCACTTCGACTACAGCCCGTAACATGTCGAATCTGCGTCCCAACGCCTGGCGTGTGAATAACTGTCTCGCGCCTAGCCGATTCATCCCGGCGATGCAAGGCTCTGGAAGTCACTCGTCCCGGCTTCCTTGGCCGTGTCGGGCAGGAACAGTGCCTGGAGATCGTTGAGGAACCGCCAGCCCGAGCGGCGTCGGCGCCCAGCGCCCCCCGGGAGCGGCGCACATCAGTCCCTTCGCCTCCGCCAACTCGACCCGCGTCGCGACCGACGTCCAGTCGAGCCCCGTGCGCGACTCGAACTCCAAGACCCCGAATCCGTCCATCCAGGCGCAGCGCATTGAGGAAGAACTCGAACGGCAGGTCGGCCATCGGGACGACGCGCGCCTCCTCGAGTCTTCCGGCGGGCTCGGCGGCCGCAAGATAGCGCCCGGGCTGGCGCACGCGCGCGGTACGCAGCACGCGCCCAGGGGCCGCGACCGTGACCTTGCCGTGAGCGCCCGCCCCGATGCCGAGATAGTCGCCGAAGCGCCAGTAATTGAGGTTGTGCCGGCACTCGCGGCCGGCAGCGGCATAGGCCGAGACTTCGTACTGCCGGTACCCCGCCTCCGCAAGCCGCGCCTGGCAGGCAAGCTGCATCGCGTAGGCGGTCTCCTCGTCGGGCAGCGGCGGAGGGCGCCGCTCGAAGGCGGTGCCGGGCTCCAGCGTCAGCTGGTAGTGCGACACGTGCGCCGGCCCGAGCGCGAGCGCCTGCTCGAGGTCGGCGAGGGCGCCGCCCGGCACCTGCTGCGGCAGCGCGTACATCAGGTCGAGGTTGAAGTTGTCGAGTCCGGCCGCGCGCAGTTCCTCCACCGCGGCGATGGTGTCGCGGCTCGCGTGGATGCGGCCGAGCACCGCCAGCCGCGCGTCGTCGAAGCTCTGTGCGCCGAGCGACACGCGGTTCACGCCGGCCCCGCGGTAGTCGGCGAAGCGGCCGCGCTCGACGGTGCCAGGGTTCGCTTCGAGCGTCACCTCGAAGTCCGGCGCGACGCCGAACAGCCGCTGCGCCCGCTCGAGCACGCGACCGATGGACTCGGCCGCGAACAGGCTCGGCGTACCGCCGCCGAAGAACACCGACACGAGCTCGCGGCCCGCGCAGTCGCGCGCCGCGTACTCGAGGTCGTCGAGCAGTGCCGCGAGATACGCGCGCTCGGGCAGGCCTGCCGCTGGCACGGCGTGGGAGTTGAAGTCGCAGTACGGGCACTTGCGCACGCACCACGGCAGGTGCACGTACAGCGCGAGCGGCAGCGCCGCGGGCTTCACGCGTGTGGAGCGGTGGCGGTGAGCGCAGCCACCAGCGCGCGCAACGCCTGGCCCCGGTGACTGACGCGGTTCTTGCGCTCGGGATCGAGCTCGGCGGCGGTGGCGGTTCCGTCGCCCACCAGGAACAGCGGGTCGTAGCCGAAGCCGCCGCCGCCGCGCGGCAACCGTGCGATCCGCCCCTCCCAGCTCGCCTGGCACACCACCGGGGAAGCATCGAGCGGTCCGCGCAGGTAGACCATGGCGCAGCGGTAGCGCGCGCCGCGATCGACGTCGGCCACGGTCTCGAGTTCCGCGAGCAGCCGCGCGTTGTTGGCGGCGTCGTCCGCGCGCGGGCCCGCGAAGCGCGCCGAGTACACGCCCGGAGCGCCTCCGAGCGCGTCCACCTCGATCCCCGAGTCGTCGGCAATCGCGGGCAAAGCGGCGGCCTGCGCGGCGTGGCGGGCCTTCAGGATGGCGTTCTCGACGAAGGTGAGGCCGGTCTCCTCGGCGGCGTCGGCCGTGAACTCCGACAGCGGCCGCACCTCCACGCGCCACGGCGCCAGGATCGCCCGCATCTCGCGCAGCTTGCCCGCATTGCCGGTGGCGAGCACGAGCCGCGGCGGCAGGCCGTCAGCGCGCACGATCATCGTCGCGGCCGCGAAACCTGCTGCGGCAGCGGACCGGCGAGCGCCTCGGACTGCGCGGCGAACAGCCGCTGGCAGGCCGCGGCCGCGAGGTTCAGCAGCTCGTCGAGCTCGTGGCGACGGAACGCGTGGCCCTCGGCGGTCCCCTGCACCTCGATGAAGCCGCCGCCGTTGTTCATCACGACGTTCATGTCGGTCTCGGCGGAGGAATCCTCGACGTAGTCGAGGTCCACGACCGGCGCGCCGTCGACGATGCCGACCGACACCGCGGCGACCTGCCCGTGCAGCGGGCTCGCGGCGATCGAGCGACGGCGCACGAGGGTGTCCATCGCATCGGCGAGCGCCACGTAGGCGCCGGTGATCGAAGCCGTGCGGGTGCCGCCGTCGGCCTGCAGCACGTCGCAGTCGAGCGTGACGGTGCGTTCGCCGAGCGCGCGCAGGTCCACCACCGCACGCAGCGAGCGGCCGATGAGCCGCTGGATCTCGAGCGTCCGGCCGCTCTGCTTGCCGCGCGCCGCCTCGCGCGCCGAGCGCGAGTGCGTCGCGCGCGGCAGCATGCCGTACTCGGCCGTGACCCAGCCTTCGCCCTTGCCGCGCAGGAACGACGGCACGCCGTCGTCGACGCTCGCGGTCACGAGCACGCGGGTGTCGCCGAACTCGACCAGCACGGAGCCCTCGGCGTGGCGGGTGAAGCCGCGCGTGATGCGAATCGGTCGCAGTTCGTCCGGGGTCCGGCCGCTCGCTCTCATTCTGGTCTCCCGCGGCCGGCGCTCAGGCGCCGAGCCAGCGCAACGCGGCGGCCGAGGTGTTGTCGGCGAACGGCGCGTTTGCCTGCACGGCGCGCGCGCCGAGTTCGGCGAGGCCCTCGGCGAGACTGCGCTCGCGAGAGCCGCAGAGGGCGACGATGTCGGCGTCGGTGACGCCGGACCAGAGACCGTCCGAGCACAGCAGCAGCACGTCTCCGGGCTTGAGCGTGCGCCGCCCGCCGAGGGTCATCTCGGGCAGCGCCGGGTCTCCGCCGAGGCAGCTCTCGACGAAGTTGCGCATCGGGTGCTCCTGCGCCTGCCCCTCGGTGATGCGGCCGGCGCGCAGCAGCTGCTCGACGTGGGTGTGGTCGCGGGTGCGCTCGAGCACGCGGCCGCCGCGCAGCAGATAGACGCGGCTGTCGCCGATGTGTGCCCAGAATGCGCTCTGGCCCTGAACGAGGCAGACGGCGCAGGTCGCGCGCGGCCTGACTTCGGCCGGCAGCGCGAGGCCGAGCGCGACCACCGCGTCGTGCGCGCGGCCGAGTGTCAGGTGCAGGAGCCCGTCGGGATCGAACAGTGGCCGGCTGGAGGCACCGAACTCCTCGCGCATGGCACGCACCGCGGCTTCCGCGGCGCGCGCGCCGTCGGCGTGACCGCCCATGCCGTCGACGACCGCGCACAGCGCCTCGCCGTTGTCGGCGACGACGGCGACTCGGTCCTGGTTCTCTTCGCGATTGCCGAGGAGGCTCAGTTCAGCGTGCTCGATCTGCAACGGCCGCTCCCGCACGCCGGATCTAAGGTAAACTTCGGGCGGCTTTATAGCACTCCGCGCCGACGCCGCGTAAGTGGCGCGCCGCGTCACTCGCAGCTCCTCGCCGGGTAATCACCGAATGATCCGCAGCATGACAGGCTTCGCGCGCCGCGAGCGCCAGGGCCCGTGGGGCACGCTCATCTGCGAGCTGCGCTCGGTCAATCACCGCTACCTCGAACTGTCGCTGCGCCTGCCGGACGACCTGCGCGGCCTCGAGAGCGACGCGCGCCAGCTGCTCTCGGGCAGCCTGCGCCGCGGCAAGGTCGACGCCGGCCTGTACCTGCGCGGCGGAACGGCGGCCGTGGTGGCTCCGGAGATCAACCGCCCGCTTCTCGAGCAGTTGCTGGCAGGTGCTGCCGGGGTGCGCGCGCTGGCGGGCGCGGCCGCCGGGCCGCTCGATCCGCTCGAGCTGCTGCGCTGGCCCGGGGTGATGCGCGAGGCCGAGCGCGACGTGGAGTCGATCGCCGCTGCGGCCATGGAACTGCTGCACGAAACCGCCACCGACCTCAACGACGCACGGGAACGCGAGGGCGCACGCCTGCGCGACATGCTGGTGCAGCGCTGCGAGGCGCTGCGCGACTCGGTCGCCACGGTGCGGGCACGGCTGCCCGAGGTGGCCGCGCGCATCCGTGCGCGGGTCGTCGAGCGCGTGGCGCAGCTCGGCACCACCGTGGACCCGGAGCGCCTCGAGCAGGAAATCGCGCTCATTGCCTACAAGATGGACGTCGAGGAAGAGCTCGACCGGCTCGGCAGCCACATCACCGAGACGCTGCAGGTGCTCGAGTCGAAGGAACCGACCGGCCGTCGCCTCGATTTCCTGATGCAGGAATTCAACCGCGAGGCCAACACGCTCTCCTCGAAGTCGCAGGACACCGAGACGACTCGCGCGGCGGTGGACATGAAGGTCCTGATCGAGCAGATGCGCGAGCAGGTGCAGAACGTTGAGTGAGCGCACTGCCGGCCGCCGCGGACGGCTGTTCGTGGTCGCGGCGCCCTCCGGTGCCGGCAAGACCTCGCTGGTGCGTGCGCTCATGGAGCGCGAGCCGGGGCTGCGCTTCTCGGTCTCCTACACGACCCGCCCGCAGCGCCCCACCGAGACGCACGGCCGCGACTATTTTTTCGTGGACCAAGGGGAATTCGAGCGCATGGCCGCGGCGGGCGAGTTCCTGGAGCACGCGCGTGTGTTCGACAACCGCTACGGTACGTCGCGCCGCGTGGTCGAGGAGTCGCTCGCAGCCGGGCAGGACCTGATCCTGGAGATCGACTGGCAGGGCGCCCGCCAGGTGCGCGCCGCGCTGCCCGAGTGTCGTGCCGATCTTCATCCTGCCGCCGTCGCGCGTGGAGCTCGAGCGCCGGCTGCGCGGGCGCGGCACCGACTCCGAGGAGGTCATCCTGCGCCGGCTGCGCGATGCAGCCTCCGACATGACGCACTGGGACGAGTTCGACTACGTCGTCGTCAACGACGATTTCGACCGCGCGCTCGAGGAACTGCGCGCCATCGTGGCCGGGCGGGGCGAGGCCTCGCGCCGCGGCCGTGCCGGCCTCGCGGAGCTGGCAGCGACACTGACGACCACTGCAGCCGGCCACGGCTGAACGATGCCGTGGCCGTGGCCGCCTTCCGCCGCGATGGGTCACCGCGGCGGCCGGGCGACTCCGCTTCAGTACAGCTCCCGCCAGCCGACGCGCCGCACCTCGGACGCCGCACCCGGCGCCACCGGCACGTTCATCGCGCGGACCGTCGCGTCGCCGAGCCCGACCACCGCGACCAGCTTCTTCGAGGGCAGGCGGATCAGCGACAGGCCGGTGCCGATCGAGGCGCCGACCCACTGGCCGACCTCGAGGTCCTGCTGGGACTTCACCGCGGTGCCGGACTTGTAGTCGAGTGCGTACAACCAGCTGCGGCCGCCGACCTGGCACTCGTCGTCGTCGACCTCGTTGGACAGCACCGCGAGGGTGCCGAGCTGCAGGCGCGGATCCACGTTGAATCGCTCGCCGACCGGCGTCTCGAGATACCAGCCGTTTTGCTGCGCCCAGTTCACCGGCAGCGGGTTCGGGATCTTGCGCGGCGTGACGGTCGCATCCAGCGTCTGCGCGACGAGGTTCGCGTCCTGCCCGGTGAGGATGCCGAGATCCTCGCCCGAGTCCTTCACCGCGTAGATCGCCTGCGCGACCGTGTTCGACGGCGCGTCGTCGTCGAGATCGCTTTCGCCCAGGAAGCGGCCGGTGCCGAAGAACACGACGCGGTGATAGGTGCCGAGCGCGTCCTTCACGCGCCCAAGTTCGGGCCGCACGGTGATCGGCTGGTCGCCCGCCTTCACGGCCGTCCGGCCCAGCCGCTGCGACTCGCCCGCGACGAGGTCGAAGCGCCACAGGTTGCCGGCGAGGTCGCCCCCGTAGACGTACTGCGTGGTGTTGTCCACCAGCGAGTTCGCCACGTAGTTGTTGACCTTCGCGATGCCGCTCTCGTCCGGATCGTCGTTGGCGTCGTCGGTCACGATCTCGTCGAGCTCCTCGCCGGTGAACGCATCCACCACGAACAGGCGGCCCTTGCCGTCGCCCGGTTCGACGTTGCTGTAGCCCGAGGCGAACACCACGATCCATTGGCCCGCGGCATTCTTGGTGAGGATGGGAGGGCCGTAGGTGTAGCCGAGGTCCTCGTCCTCGCCCGTGCCGAACTCCCACAGCGCCTTGGGGTTGTCCGGATCGGTGACGTCGAGGGCGTAATAGGCGCGCCCGCCGCGGCCGAGGCCGCCGATGAGCAGGGTCTTCCATTCCGCGTCGTCTGGGTCGTAGGCGTCGCCGACCGTGATCGGCCCGTCCACGTAGGCGCGGTGGTGGTTCGCGTAGCCGGCGTCGGCGAGCTTGTGCAGCCGCGGGATCACCGCCTTGGGCACGTAGGCCCAGCGCTCGGCGCCGGTGGCGGCGTCGAAGGCGTGCAGCATGCCGTCGTTGGCGCCCGCGTAGACCACGCCGGGGCGTGCCGCGTTCGCCGTCGCGAACGCCGTGTAGTCCGCGTCGCCGTACTTGAAGCCCGGCTTGCCGACGTAGACCGGCGAGGCGTTGACGATGTCGCCGAGCGCGACGGTGCGATCGCGGAACAGCCGGAACTCGTTGTCCGCCTCGTCCTCGAACCCGGACTGCCCGCGCAGGAAGGCGATCATCGCATCGGGGGTGGCGGCGGCCTTCTGCGCGTCGTTCCAGGTATTGAACTGGGTCAGCGGCGCGGAGTTGAAATAGCCGGCCGCCTTCTCGGCCGCGAGACTCGCGGCGTCGAACGACTTGAGGTTGCCCGCCTCGGCGTCGTCGAAGGTGTAGATCTTGCGGTTGTCCGCATCCTTGCCGACCTTCTTCTGCAGCTGTGTGGCCGCCGACCAGGTGGGCTCCTCCGACAGTTCGCCCGTCTCGAGGTCGATGTCGCGCGCCTTGATGTCGCCGTCCCAGCGGCCGGTCGTGTACTGCGCGATGTAGGCCTGGTTGTCGCCCGCCACCGGCTCGAGGCTGCTGGTGCCCGCGGCCGAGGCGCCGGCATTGCTCGCGGCGATCGCGGCGAGTGCCTTCGTGAGCGCGCTCACCAGTGCGTCGGGATTTCCGGCGCTGAGATACTGACCGCGGCCGTTGACGGCGGCGTGCCAGAGATCGTCCACGCGCTCGGTGACGGTGGTGGACAGGTACAGCGGGTCCAGCGGATCGGTGTGCGGATCGGGCCAGTTCTTGGCGCCCTGAACGATGGCGTTGTAGTCGGCCGAGCCGCCGGACAGGTAATTCTCCTTGTAGTCGAGCACGCCGCTCACTCCGAGGCCCAGCGTGAAGGTGGTCATGTGCTGCCACTTTGCAGAATCGGCGCCCGCCGGCGGCACGTTGTCCTCCGACACGTCGAGCGTCTTGCCGTTGACCAGGCCGCCGGTGGAGCCCGGCGGTCGCAGGTCGGTCGCGTAGTAGTACAGCGCGATGTCGGCGAGCGAATTGAGCGCCTTGACGGCATCGAAGAACGGCGTCGGCGTCTCGGCGATGCCGTCCTGGTCGCCGACGTCGGTCGCGTTGTCGATCTGCTTCGGACCGAACGCGGGCGTCTCGAACGCCGCGTTCCAGTAACCGTCGGTCGTGAGGATGCTGAAGTTCTGCTGGCAGGAGTACTGCACCGGGTCGTCGTCGCCGGCGAGCACCTTGCCGGCAAACAGCTGCCCGGCTTTCGACAGCGCGCCGCGCAGCGGCGTGCCGCAGCCGCCGAACCCGTCGGGCGGGACCGTCGGGCAACCGGCGCCGTAGAGCTTCGCGTACCAGTCGGCCCGGTGCTGGCCGTCGAAGCCGTCGAGCTTCAGGAACTTGGACGATCCGACCTTCGGGTCCGGCTCGTTGATGGTCACGAAGCCCACGCGCATCGAGCCGTCGAGGCCCGCGAAGGCGCGCCCGGCCGCCGACTTCATCGTCAGCATCCGGGTGCGGTAATAGCTGTACCAGTTGGCGAAGTTCTGGCGCTCGTCGGCCCCGACCACCACCTTGGCATACTGGCCGTTGGCTTCGCACGTGGCCGGAGGGCTGTCGGGACTGCCGATGTGGCGGAAGTAGTACGCCGGTTCCGGCGCGACCTCCTGCGGCCCCCACGGCGGCGGCACCCACCCGATCGGCACGGGGTCCGGGATCGGCGGCGGCGGAAGTGCAAGGTTGCGGTTGTCGCCGAGCACGTACGGCACGAATTCCTCGTCGAGGTTCGTGGTTCCTTTCAGCGCGTCGAAACCGTCGTTCGGTGCGGCGAAGTAGTTCGCATCCGGATAGTCCGTACCATCCGCCTTCTTCGGCGGCACGTACTTCACCGCCGGGTTGTAGTAGACGGTGTTGAAGCCGTGGTTCTTGAAGCAGTCGGATTCGCCCTCGGCCCAGGCGGCATCCGGCATGAACTCCCAGTTCATGCTGGTCGAGTCGTCGAGGATGAAATACACGTTGGGCGGCACGGATTTCGTGAGCCCGGAGACCAGGGGCACGTCCGCGAGATCCACGGCGAGTTCACTCGTTCTCGGCGTCCGCGCTGGTCGAGGGCATCGGGCCGAGGCCGGCGGCAACGGTGAGTGCCGCGACGGGCAGCAGCGATCTTCCATTTCATGGCGTCCCCATCCCCTTCAGATCACGACCAGCGCCTGGACGTAGCGCACCGTGTTGCGCGGTCCGTCGATGCGGGTGGTGATGCGGTAATACGTCTGCGCTCCGGCGACCAGCGGCACGTTGCCGTAGGAGGCGCCGCCGCGCGTGCTGCCCTCGCCGCCCGCGCCGCTCAGTCGCGAGCAGGACATCGGCGTGACGCCGTCGGCCGCGGTGATCGCACTGGGGTCGCCCGCGGCATTGCAGACGCGATTGATCACGTAGCGCACGGTGAAGCCCGGCGCGACTCCGGCCGGGGCCACGGTACGAGCGACCATGTCGCAGCCATTGCCGGGGTCGCCACCGCTCCACTGCACGTCGTCGCCAGCCACATCCGGCGTGCGCGCGCCGGTCAGGTCGCAGTTGTCCGCGGTCGTGGCGAAGTAGCCCAGCGCCGCGTCATCGTCGAACAGGTCCGCTCCAGCGGAATTGTCGACCAGCCACTCGATGGCCGACTCGGTCGCCGCGTCGCCCGCCGCGAGCGCGGTCTTCTGGAAGCCGATGTTGCCCACGATCAGCGTGCCGGTATCGCTCGAGCGCAGCAGCGCGATGGCCGCGAAGCCGATGATCACCAGCGCGACCAGCACCACCATGAGCGAGATGCCCTGCTGGCCGCGATCGCCCGCCGGATGGAGAGACGCGCTCATACGCCCGCCCAGATGACGTTGATCAGCGGGATCACGGTGCGCAGCACGGTGTAGCGGTAGCGACGCTCTTCATCGCCGAGCTGCATCGTCGCCTTTCCACCAACAACATTTCCGTCAGCATCGACTTCGTCAGGGTCGTCCCACAGCACGAGTTCCGCGGGACTCACGGCCTCGCGCTCCAGGTTGCCGCGCGTGACGATCGCGACCCGCACGGCCTTGATGCGCGCCAGGTTCGCCGCCGATGGCGCGGCCCAGGTCGGGCCTGTCGCGTCCACCCACTCGTTCACCGTCTGGCTGTTGGCGGGCGCCACGCCATACTGGGCCTGCAGGTTGACGACCTGGGGCGTCAGCGAGTCCACCTGCGCGAGCGCGGGGTCGTCGGGCCCGGCGATGGCGTCCCACGAGGCGAGGTCGCAGGAGTTGTCGGCGGCCGGCACGCCGCCGTCGCTGCAGATCACGCCATAGGCGCGCAGGCCGAGGCGGCCGAGATTCACCACCACGTCGCCCACCTCGTAGGCGGGCGAGTCGGCGAAGGCGGCTCCCGGCGCGGCTGGGTTGTAGGGCGTGGCGGCGCCGAAGGCGTGGGACAGTTCCCAACCGTTGCCCTGGGGGTCGGGATCGTCGCTGAGCTGCATCAGCGTGCAGAGCTTCGCGCCGTCGGCACCGCCCACCAGCGCGAGATCGCCG
This sequence comes from uncultured Gammaproteobacteria bacterium, assembly GCA_963707145.1. Lineage (GTDB taxonomy): Bacteria > Pseudomonadota > Gammaproteobacteria > Steroidobacterales > Steroidobacteraceae > RPQJ01. The sequence continues at coordinate 582,434 of CAVPOQ010000008.1, read as the reverse complement.
GCGACGAGGCCGAGGTTGCTGTTGACCGTGAGCTCGTCGCCGGGTCCCGCCATGTTCTGGACGAGGGTCGCCGGCGCCGCGCCGACGCCAGAGTCGCTGCGCAGCACCTCGATGCGATCGGGTCCGGCGCCGCCGTCGACGATGGCGAGCGGGGCGCGCGGCGCGCCGTCGGAGACGGTCACGCCGCCGTGGGCGATGTTGACGCCCTCGGCGCAGACGAAGCCCGCGGGCAGCGTCAGGCCGGCACCGGCCATGCGCGCTTCGCGCTCGAGCATGTAGAGCCCGACCGAGGCGCCGATCTCGGCGTCATTCGCCGCGGTCGTGGTGCGCTTGCGCGCCTCGTACACGCTGAGCACCTGCATCACGACGATGATCGTGACGAGCGCGAGCGTCACCGCCACCATCAGCTCGATCAACGAGACGCCCCGGCTGCGCGCGCGCATGGCTCAGTTGCCCGCGAGCGTCGCGACGACGACGTGGTTGCGGGGCGGGCCGCCCGGCGCCTGCCAGCCGATGGTGACGGTCACCACGTCGTCATCGACCTCGATCGTACGGGTGCCGCCCGGCAGCTCGGGCAGGGCTCCACGCCTTTCGCGTAGCCCGGCAGGTTGCCGAGGTCCACCCACATGCGGCCGACCTGCTCGTCGGCAAGCGCGGCGGCCTGCGCGCGGTACTCGATCTCGCCGGTGTCCTTCACCGCGGTGCCGAGCAGCCGCACCAGCGCAATGATGCCGATCGAGAACAGCAGCACCGAGACCAGCACCTCGACCAGCGCGGAGCCGCGCGTCCGGCGGCGGGCGGTGCCTGACCGGGCGTTCACAGGCAGGCCTGCGGGTCGTCGTCGCCGGCCGCTGGATCGCACAGCCGTGCGACGCCGCTGTCGAGCACCTGGATGCGCAGCGGTCGATAGCCGGGGACGCCGGGCGGATTGGCCGCCGCGACGTCGATCTGCGTAAACGGCTCGAGGCCGTCCGGGTTCGGGTTCATGACGCGCCCGAACGGGTCGAAGGTCACCGTGTCGGCTCCGTCAGGCGCGAGGGTCATCTGCAGGCCATTGGCGCCTTCCTGGCCGGAGCCCTGGTGCAGCACTTCCCCGCCGATCACGGTGCGCACCTCCCAGCCCGTGTCGACCACGGCGAATTCCACCTGCGCATTGCGGCGCACGGCCTCGTTGCGCGCGAGCGTGAGCCCGTACTTCAGGGCCTCGCCGCCCGCGCGGATGCGGCTGTTCTCGATCACGCCGCGCATGGCGGGGACGCCCGCGACCAGCAGGATCCCCATCACGGCGATGGTGATCATCAGCTCGACGACGGTGAATCCGCGCGCGTCGCGCATCAGCAGTCGTCTCCCTTGCGTGCGACCCAGCAGGCGTGGTCGCCCCACGGTCCGGCCGTGGTCCGCTGGTTGGCCTCGTCGATCGTGAAGACGAAGCCGTCGATCGGTCCGTCGGCCGTGCCCGTCACCGTGATGGTGTAGCTCGTGGCGTCGGGTGCGGCAGGTTCGTCGCAGACGACGTCGAAGGACTGGGTCGAGTCCGGGCAAGGCATCCCAAGGTACGTGCGGTTGTCGAGGAAATACTGCTCGGCCACCACGCGGCCGCCCGCGAGCGCCTCGATGGCCGCGGCCACGGCTCCGCGCCGGACGTACTCCCGATAGCTCGGCACGGCGATCGATAGCAGTATGGCGACGATCGCCACCGCGATCATCAGTTCCATGAGTGTAAAGCCACGCGCGCCGGTCGGCCCGGAGCCGCGGCCGCTTGTGCCGCCGGTATCCATTGCACCGCCGAGGGGTATCGAAGCAGTCCCTTCGCTTTGAACATAGCACGGGAACGCCCCGTTGCGGACCCACCCGCACGGCCCGCCCCCCCCAGGAGCCTCGCCGCCCCGGCCGAGGCTTGTGCTATTCTGCCCGACCCGTTTCCGAACACCCGGTCCGCACACCCGCCATGGCCCGAATTACCGTCGAGGATTGCCTCCAGAACGTCCCGAACCTGTTCCAGCTGGTGCTGGTCGCCTCCCGGCGCGCCCGCAAGCTCGCGAATGGGGCGGAGCCCACGCTGGAGTGGGCCAACGACAAGCCCACGGTGCTGGCGCTGCGGGAGGTGGCCGCCGGCCACGTCGGCCTCGAGATCCTCGAGGAGCCCGACCGCCCGCCGCAGGAATTCATACCCGAGCCTGAGTTCATGGGCGAGCTGCGCGCGCCCCACCTCGGCCTGGGAGACTGACCCCCCGCCCCTCCGCCCCGAGGCGCCCCGATGGACGTCCGGTCTTCCCTGCGCAGCCTGCTGCCCTACGGAAGACGCTCCATCGGCATCAACCAGCTGATCGACAAGCTCGAGAGCTACCTCCCGCCGGAGAAGGTCGAGCAGGTCCAGGCTGCCTACGACTTCGCGTTCCAGGCCCACGAAGGCCAGCGACGCCGCTCAGGCGAGCCCTACATCACCCACCCGGTGGCGGTCGCCGACCTGCTCGCCGACCTGCGGCTCGACGCCGAGACCCTGATCGCGGCCATCCTCCACGACGTCATGGAGGACACCCCGACCGTCAAGGAAGAGATCACGACGCGCTTCGGCACCGAGGTCGCGGAGCTGGTCGACGGGGTGAGCAAGCTCGACCAGATCCAGTTCAAGAGCCGGGCCGAGGCGCAGGCCGAGAGCTTCCGCAAGATGCTGCTCGCCATGGTGCGTGACATCCGCGTGATCATGGTCAAGCTCGCCGACCGCACCCACAACATGCGCACGCTCGGCGCGATGCCGCCCGCCAAGCGCCGCAACATCGCGCGCGAGACGCTCGAGATCTACGCCCCGATCGCCAACCGCCTCGGCATGCACGCGATCAAGGTCGAGCTCGAGGACCTCGGCTTCCGCTCGCTCTATCCACGCCGCTACCGGGTCATCGAGACCGCGGTGCGCAAGGCCAAGGGCAACCAGAAGCAGTTCGTGGCCCGCATCAGCGAGGCGCTCGAGGCCGCGCTGGAGCGGGCCGCGATCCCGGCGCGGATCGAGGGCCGCGAGAAGGACGTTCACAGCATCTACCAGAAGATGCGCCGCAAGAAGGTGTCCCTCGGCGAGATCGTGGACGTCTTCGGCTTCCGCATCATCGTCGACGACGCCGACACCTGCTACCGCACGCTCGGCGTCGTCCACGGCGCGTACCGGCCGATGCCCGGCCGCTTCAAGGACTACATCGCGATCCCGCGCGCCAACGGCTACCAGTCGCTGCACACGACGCTGTTCGGGCCCAACGGCATGCCGATCGAGGTGCAGATCCGCACCGGGGAAATGCACCAGGTCGCCGAGTCCGGCATCGCCGCGCACTGGCAGTACAAGGAGGGCGACGCCTCCGACCGCTCCCACGGCGACCGCGCCCGCGAGTGGCTGCAGCAGCTCGTCGAGATCCAGCAGGGCGGCAACTCCGAGGAGTTCCTCGAGAGCGTCAAGGTCGACCTGTTCCCGGACAAGGTGTACGTGTTCACGCCGAAGGGCGACATCCGCCGCCTGCCGCGCGGCTCGACCTGCGTGGACTTCGCCTACGACGTGCACACCGACGTCGGCAACCGTTGCGTCGCCGCCAAGGTGGACCGGCGCCTCGTCCCGCTGCGCACGCCGCTGCGCAACGGCCAGACGGTCGAGGTCATCACCGCCAAGGGCGCCACGCCGAATCCGTCCTGGGTGAATTTCGTGGTCACCGCCAAGGCGCGCGCGGCGATCCGCCAGTACCTGAAGAACCTGAAGCGCTCCGAGGCCGTGGACCTGGGCCGCCGGCTGCTCAACCAGGCGCTGGAGGAGTTCTCGCTCAACCTGCGCAGGATCTCTGCCGAGGCCGTGGACGAGGTCGTGCGCGATCTCGGCATGCGCAACGAGGAGGAACTCTACGAGAAGGTCGGCCTCGGCGAGCGCGTCGCGCCGTTCATCGCCCGCCGCCTGCTGCCGCCGGAAACCGGCGCCCCGACCGACGGCGCTGCGGGCCCGCTCGCGATCGCCGGCACCGAGGGCCTCGTCGTGAGCTATGCCCGCTGCTGCTTCCCGATCCCGAACGACCCGATCCTCGCGAACCTCTCGAGCGGTCGCGGCGTGGTGATCCATCGCGAGGCCTGCGGCAACCTCGCCTCGTTCCGCAAGCAGCCGGAGAAGTGGGTCTCGGTCGCATGGCAGGCGGCCACGGACCGGTTCTTCCACGTCGAGATCAAGGCCGAGGTCACCAACCGCATGGGCGTCCTCGCCAGCGTCGCCTCGGCGATCGCGGCCACCCAGACCAACATCGACCGGGTCTCCGTCGTGGAGCGCGACAGCGACACCTCGACGCTCACCTTCGAGCTGCTCGTGAACGACCGCCGGCATCTGGCGCGCGTGATCCGGGCCATTCGCGGCATGCCCGAGGTGCTGAAGGTCACGCGCACGCTCACCTGACGAGGAACCCCCCATGCCACGCACTCCCATCCACACGCCGCACGCGCCCGAGGCCATCGGCACCTACTCGCAGGCGGTCCGCGCCGGCGACACGGTGTACCTGTCGGGACAGATCCCGCTCGACCCGGCCACAGGCGCGCTGGTGGCCGGCGACATGGAAGCCCAGGTACGGCGCGTGTTCGACAACCTCAAGGCGGTGTGCGAAGCCGCGGGCGGCGACCTCGCGCAGGTCGTGAAGCTGAACGTCTACCTCACGGACCTCGGCCACTTCGCGCTCGTCAACCGCGTGATGGCCGAGTACTTCGCACAGCCCTACCCGGCGCGGGCGGCAGTGGGCGTCGCCGCGCTCCCGCGCGGGGCCGCCGTCGAGATGGACGGCGTCCTGGTCTTCTGACCGGCCCGTGATCACGCCGTGATCCAGGCGCCGCCGCTCGAGGAGCGGCCCGTCACGAGCCTGCGCGGCGTGGGGCCCGCGCTCGCGACCACGCTCGAGCGGCTCGGCTTGCGCACCGTGCAGGACGTGCTGTTCCACCTGCCGCTGCGCTACGAGGATCGCACCCGCGTCGTACCCATCGGCACGCTGCGCCCCGGTGAGCGCGCCGTGATCGAGGGAGAGGTGCAGCTCGCCGAGGTGGTGATCCGCCGGCGTCGGGCGCTGCTGTGCCGCATCGCCGACGGCTCCGGATTCCTGACGCTGCGCTTCTTTCACTTCTCTGCCGCGCAGCAGGAGGCGCTGGTCCGCGGCACGCGCCTGCGCTGCTTCGGCGAGGTGCGACCGGGGCCCGGCGGGCTCGAGATCGTCCACCCCGAGTACCGGACGTTGGTCCCCGGTGGAGCCGGACCAGCGGACGAGAGCCTGACGCCGGTCTACCCCACGACCGAGGGCGTGCAGCAGGGACGGATGCGCATGCTCACCGGGCTCGCGCTCGCGCAGCTCGCCGGCGGCGGCCTGCGCGACTGGCTGGCGCCGGAGGTGCTGGGCGGGTCGGGCCTGCCGTCGCTCGAGTCGGCGGTGCGCTACGTGCACCGCCCGCCACCGGACGCCGATCTCGAGATGCTGAACGCCGGCCGCCACCCGGCGCAGCGGCGCCTCGCCTTCGAGGAACTGCTTGCCCACCAGGTGAGCCTGCGGCTGCTGCGCCAGGCCGCGGACCGCGACGACGCCTGGCCGCTGCCCGCACGCGGCGAACTGGTCGAGCGCTGCCTCGCGCGGCTGCCGTTCAGCCTCACCGGCGCGCAGCGCCGTGCCTGGGTCGAGATCGAACGCGACCTCGACCGCGCGCACCCGATGATGCGGCTGGTGCAGGGCGACGTGGGCTCGGGCAAGACGGTCGTCGCGGCGCTCGCGGCGCTGCGTGCCGTCGAGCACGGCAGGCAGGCGGCGGTGATGGCCCCGACCGAGCTGCTCGCCGAACAGCACGCGCGCAGCTTCCTCGGCTGGCTCGAGCCGCTCGGCGTGCGCGTGGGCCGGCTCACCGGGCGGCTCACCGGGCGTGCACGCGCCGCGCTCACGCAGGATCTCGCGAGCGGCGCCGTGCAGGTGGCGGTCGGCACGCACGCGCTGTTCCAGGCGGGTGTCGAGTTCGACGGCCTCGCGCTGGTGATCGTCGACGAGCAGCACCGCTTCGGCGTGCACCAGCGCGTCGCGCTGCGCGAGAAAGGCCGCAGCGACGGCCGCTACCCGCACCAGCTCGTGATGACCGCGACCCCGATCCCGCGCACGCTGGCCATGACCGCCTACGCCGACCTCGACGTGTCGGTGATCGACGAGCTGCCGCCCGGCCGCACTCCCGTGCGCACCGTGGTGCTGCCCGACGCCCGGCGCGACGAGGTGGTGGCACGCATCGACGCCGCCTGCCGCGCCGGGCGCCAGGCCTACTGGGTGTGCCCGCTGATCGAGGAGTCGGAGGCCGTGCGCCACCAGGCCGCGGAGGACACCGCCGCAGCGCTCGCCGTCGCCCTGCCGGGCGTGCGCATCGGCCTCGTCCACGGCCGCATGCCCGGCGCGCGCAAGGAAGCCGTGATGGCCGCGTTCAAGGACGGCCGCCTCGACCTGCTCGTCGCGACCACCGTGATCGAGGTGGGCGTCGACGTGCCGAACGCGAGCCTGATGGTGATCGAGAACGCCGAGCGCATGGGGCTGGCACAGCTGCACCAGCTGCGCGGGCGCGTGGGACGCGGCCCGGTCGAAAGCACCTGCGTGCTGCTCTACGCGCCGCCGCTCACGCCCATCGCGCGCGAACGGCTCGCGGTGCTGCGCGACACCAACGACGGCTTCGAGGTGGCGCGGCGCGACCTCGAACTGCGCGGCCCCGGCGAGCTGCTCGGGACGCGCCAGACGGGCCTGATGCAGCTCAAGGTCGCCGACCTGGTCCGCGATGCCGAGCTGCTCCCTGGGGTCCAGCGCGCGGCCGATTTGATGCTGGGCGGCCCGCAGGCGAACATAGTCGCGCTGCTGCGCCGCTGGGTGGGGGAAGGCGAGCGCTTCGGCAAGGTTTGACGGCGGCCCTCCGACTCCATGCGCAACGCCACACACGTCGACCGGGAATCACACGAGGCGCGTCCGCCGTCGCGGTTGCGCGAGTACGCGCGCCTCATGCGGCTCGATCGCCCGATCGGCATCTGGCTGCTGCTTTGGCCGGTGCTGTGGGCGCTGTGGATTTCCTCCGGCGGCCACCCCGACGAGCGGCTGTTCGTGATCTTCGTGATCGGCACCTTCGTGATGCGCTCGGCGGGCTGCGTCATGAACGACTTCGCCGACCGCGAGTTCGACCCGCACGTGCGGCGCACCGCCGACCGCCCGCTCGCGAAGCAGTCGGTGTCGCCGGCCGAGGCGATCGGCCTGTTCGCGGTGCTGGCGCTGATCGCGCTCGCGCTGGTGATCCCGCTCAACCGCCCGACCCAGGTGCTGGCGCTGATCGGCGGCGTACTCGCGGTGACCTACCCGTTCCTGAAGCGCTTCTTCTCGCTGCCGCAGGCCTATCTCGGCGCCGCCTTCGGCTGGTCGGTGCCGATGGCGTTCGCGGCGCACTCAGGCTCGGTGCCGCCCGAGGCTTGGGCGTTGTTCCTCGCGGTCGTGCTGTGGACCACGGCCTACGACACGATGTACGCGATGGTGGACCGCGAGGACGACCTCGTGATCGGAATCCGCTCGTCGGCGATCCTGTTCGGTCGCGCCGACCGGATGATCGTCGCGGGGCTGCAGCTCGGGGCGCTCGGCGGCCTCGCACTGGTGGGCTGGATGATCGGGCTGGGGCGCTGGTACTGGGCGGGCCTGGCCGCCGCAGCAGTGCTCGCCGTCCACCAGCAGTTCCTGATCCGCGACCGCGAACCCGCGGCCTGCTTCCGCGCCTTCCTGAACAACAACCTGTTCGGGCTTGCGGTGTTCGCCGGGATCGCGCTCGACTACCTGTTCCGCGGCTGATCCGGCTCCGACCAGCCCTCCCCGCCCGGCAGCCGGCGGTGGCGCGCCGCCTTGGCGAGCAGGTGCGAGCTGACCGGGGTGGTGATCGCAATGAACAGCGGGATCATGAACTCGTGCAGCGAGACCCCCGGGCCGCGCAGGCTCATGTAGATCGCCGAGGCAACCAGCAGGCTGCCGATGCCGATCGTGGTGGCCTTCGAAGGGCCGTGCAGGCGCGTGAAGAAGTCGGGCATGCGCAGCAGCCCCAGCGAGCCGATCAGCGAGAATCCCGCGCCGGCGACCACGAGCGCCGACACCAGTGCCTCGACCACCTGCGATGCGTCCATGGTCGCCCCTATTCGATGACGTCGCCGCGCGTCAGGAACTTCGACAGCACGACGGTGGTGATGAAGCCGAGCATCGCGATCAGCAGCGCCGCCTCGTAGTAGCGGCCGACGCCGAGCTGCAGGCCGTACAGCACGAGCATCGCGGCGGCATTCACGTAGAGCGTATCGAGCGCCAGGATGCGGTCGGCGACGTCCGGGCCGCGCAGCAACCGCACGAAGGCGAGCGCGAAGGAGACGGCGAGCAGGCCGAGCGCGAGCTGGATGGCAGTGCCGATCATTCGAGGATCTCCCGGAGTCGCCGCTCGTAGCGGTCCTTGATGGTGCCGGCCATGGCGCCGGCATCGAGGCAGCGCAGCGCGTGCACGACCAGCACCCGGCCGTGCGGGCCGTCCTCGATCTCGACCGACACCGTGCCCGGCGTCAGGGTGACGGTCGAGGCGAGCACGGTGATCGCGACGTCGCTGCGCAGGTCGAGCGGCACGCGCACGAAGGCGGGCGCGAGCCGCGAGCGCGGCCCGAGGATCAGCGCGGCCACCTCGAGATTGGCGACGACGATGTCGTAGAGCAGCACCGCCGCGTACTCGAGCACCCGCAGCGGGTGCCGGACCGCGATGGGATCGGGCCAGAAGCGTCGGGTGAACAACGGGATGCCAACCGCCAGCAGCGCACCGAGCACGAGGTGGCCCGGCTCGATGGAATTGTTGAGCCACAGCCAGCAGACGAGCAGCAGCGCGCTCAGCAGCGGGTGCGGCAGCAGGCGGCGCGGCCGCGGCGGGGTCGCGCTCATCGCAGGCTCCGGTGCGTGGCGGGGTCGGGCGCGCCGGGCCCGAGCACGGCGTCGGTGTATGCGGAGGGCTGTGCGAGCTGCCGACCGGTCGCCTGCGCGAACGCGGTGACGGTGCCGCCCCAGGCGACCAGGCCCACGACGGCTGCGAGCAGCGCACCGGCCGCCGCCAGGCCGCGGCGCGGCAGACGCGGCAGGCGTGGCGCCGGGCCACCGTCATTCCCCGCGGTGCGCCAGAAGACCGCACTGCCCGCGCGCGACAGCGCCACGACCACGAGCAGCGTCGACGCCAGCAGCACGCTCCACGGGACGGCGGCGGATCCGGCGGCCCGGACCGCCTCCAGTACCATGATCTTGCCGGCGAAGCCGCTCAGCGGCGGCAGGCCGGCGATCGCGACTGCCACCAGGAAGAACAGCGTGCCGAGCAACCCGGCGTGCGGCATGGCGCTGGTGGCGTCGAGCCGGTCGCCGGCCGCAGCGCGGTGGCGCGCGACCAGGTCGACGACCAGGAACAGCGCCGCGCCGGCGAGCGTCGAGTGCGCCGTGTAGTAGACGGCCGCCGCATAGCCCGCCTCGCTGAACACCCCCACGGCGACCAGCAGCGTGCCGACCGAGTACACGACCAGCCAGCCCGCCGCCTCCCGCAGGCCGCGGGCGCCCAGCGCCCCGAGCGCGCCGAAGGCCAGCGTCGCGAGCGCCGCGGGCAGTACCCACGGCTGGGCCACGTCCGCGAGCGGCCCGGCGTCCGGCCCGAAGCACAGCGCGCAGACCCGGATGATCGCGTACACGCCGACCTTGGTGAGCACGGCGAACAGCGCGGCCGGGGCCGCGAGCGCCGCGCCGTAGGCGCGCGGCAGCCAGAAGCCGAGCGGCAGCAGCGCGGCCTTGAGCGCGAACACGCCGAGCAGCAGCAGCGCGCCGCTGCGGGCGAGCGCCGCCTCGTCCGGACCCAGCGTGGGCAGCACGCGCGCCAGGTCCGCGAAGTTGAGCGTGCCCGTGACCCCGTAGAGCGTGCCCACCGCGAACAGGAACAGCGTGGAGCCGATCAGGTTCAGCACGACCACGTGGATCGCGGCCCCGACGCGCCGCGGCCCGAGCCCATGCAGCAGCAGGGCGTAGAACGCGATCAGCAGCACCTCGAAGAACACGAACAGGTTGAACAGGTCGCCGGTGAGGAAAGCGCCGTTGATGCCCATCAGCTGGAACTGGAACAGCGGCTGGAACTGCGGCCCGGCCATGTCCTCGCCGCTGCCCGCGTACACGTGGCTCGCCAGCGCCACGACCGCGGTGAGCAGCAGCATGAACGCAGCCAGGCGGTCCACGACCAGCACGATGCCGAAGGGTGGCGGCCAGTCACCGAGCGCGTACACCAGATGCGTGCCGTCGGCGACGCGCAGCAGCAGCGCGACCGCGATCGGCAGCAGCGCGAGCGTGGCTGCAAGTCCAATCGAGCGGCGCAGACCCTCGGCCATGCGCGTCGCGAGCAGCAGCAGGCTGCCGGCGAGCAGCGGCAGCAGGATCGGCAGCATCGGCAGGTGGTTCACGCGCCGCCCTCAGGCGGCCCGCCGCGCCGCTCGCCGTCGACGTGGCCGTCGACGTGGTCGTCGCCCGTCTCGCGCAGCGCCCGCAGCGCCAGCACGACGAGCAGCGCCGTCATGCCGAAGCCGATCACGATCGCCGTGAGCACCAGCGCCTGCGGCAGCGGATCGGGATAGGTGTCGAGGCCCTGGTCGGTGAGCGGCGCGCTCGCCACGACCAGCCGACCGGAGGCGACCAGAAACAGGTTCACGGCGTAGGAGAGCAGCGTGAGCCCGAGCAGCACGGCGAAGGTGCGCGCGCGCAGCGTCAGGTAGACGCCGGTTGCCGTCAGCACGCCGATCATGATCGCGAGCAGCGCTTCCATCTCAGCGCCCCGTGCCCGCGCCGGGCGCCGACAGGCCGCCGAGCCGCGCGATGATCACCATCACCACGCCGACCACGGCGAGGTAGATGCCGAGGTCGAAGGCCATGGCGCTCGCGAGCTCGAACTTGCCGACCACGGGCCAGGTGACGTAGCCGAAGGTCGAGGTCAGGAACGGCACGCCGAAGGCCCAGCTCGCGAGCCCGGTGGCCGTCGCGACCAGCAGCCCCGCCGCGATCACGTTCGTGTAGCTCCACGGCAGACGCTCGCGGGCCCAGTCGCCGCCGTAAGCCACGTACTGCAGCAGGATCGCGGTTCCGGTCACCAGGCCGGCGATGAACCCGCCGCCGGGTGCGTTGTGGCCGCGCAGGAAAAGGTACACCGACACCAGCAGCGCGAGCGGCAGCAGCGGCCGCGACAGCACGCGCAGCATCAGCGGATAGCGCTCCGCCGCCCAGGGCCGTCCCTCCCAGTCGCGGACCGGGGCGTCGAGCCGCAGGGCGTTGAGCAGCGCCACGATGCCCACGGCCGCGATACCGAGCACCGTGATCTCCCCGAGCGTGTCGAACCCGCGGAAGTCCACCAGCATCACGTTGACCACGTTGTGGCCGCCGCCCTCGGGCTTGGAGTTCTCGAGGTAGTACCACGAGATCGTCTCGAGCGGCCGGGTCATCAGCGCCCACGCGAGCGTCCCGGCGGCGCCGCCCGCCGCGGTCGCGACGGCCGCGTCCCGCAGGCGGCGCGGCCCCGAGCTCTCCGCCGGGCTCTCCGCCGGCAGGAAGTACATCGCGAGCAGCAGCAGCAGCACGGTGACGATCTCCACCAGCAGCTGCGTGAGCGCGAGGTCGGGCGCCGAGAGGCGTACGAACGCGAGCGAGACCACGAGCCCGACCAGACCGATCAGCACCACCGCGAGCAGACGCCGCGCGTGCAGCACGCTCACCGCGAGCGCCGTGACCGCGAGCGCCGCGGCCATCAGGATCGCGAGCGGATCGGCCGGGGTCGTCGCACCGCTGCCGGTCGGCGCGAGGCCGCGCGCACCGGCGAAGCCCAGCGCCAGCGCCGCAAGCACGGTCAGCAGCACGTAGCGCTGCAGCGAGTCGTTCGCGACCGAATCCACCAGCCGCCGCGCGCCGTGCACGGCGGCCCCGACCGCCCGCTCGCTGATCTCCCGTCCGTCCAGCGGGCGCTGCAGGTAGCCGTGCAGGTCGAAGTAGTAGCGGCGCGCGAAGTAGAGCGCCGCGCCCCCCGACAGCGCGAGCACGCTCATCAGCAGCGGCAGGTTGAAGCCGTGCCAGAGCCTGAGCGAGAACTCCGGCAGCGGCGCCTGCAGCACCGCACCCGCGGCGGCGCGCAGCAGTGGATCGATCGTGAACGCGGGCGCCAGCCCGACGAGCAGGCACAGCGCGACCAGCACCTCGACCGGCACCTTCATCCAGCGCGGCGGTTCATGGGGCGTCTTCGGCAGGTCGCGCGGCGGGTCGCCGAAGAACACGTCGTGCACGAAGCGCGTCGAGTAGGCGACGGTGAAGACCCCGGCCAGCGTCGCGAACAGCGGCAGCACCCAGTACCAGCCGCCGAGCCACTGCACGTGGAAGGTCTCGGCGAAGTACATCTCCTTGCTGAGGAACCCGTTGAGCAGCGGCACGCCGGCCATTGCGCTCGCGGCGATCGTGGCAAGGGCCGCGGTCCACGGCATGTACCGGGCCAGCCCGCTCAGGCGCCGCATGTCGCGCGTGCCGGTCTCGTGGTCGATGATGCCCGCCGCCATGAACAGCGAGGCCTTGAACACCGCGTGGTTGATGATGTGGAACACCGCGGCGATCTCGCCGAGCGGCGTGCCCATGCCGAACAGCAGCGTGATCAGGCCGAGGTGGCTCACCGTCGAGTAGGCGAGCAGGCCCTTGAGGTCGTGGCGGAACAGCGCGACGTAGGAGGCGAACAGCTGCGTGGCGAGCCCGACCCCGGTGACGACGAAGAACCAGATCTCGGTGCCGGCCAGCACGGGGAACAGCCTTCCGAGCAGGAAGATCCCGGCCTTCACCATGGTCGCCGAGTGCAGGTAGGCGCTCACGGGCGTGGGCGCCGCCATGGCGTGCGGCAGCCAGAAGTGGAACGGGAACTGCGCCGACTTGGTGAAGGCGCCGAGCAGCACGAGCACCAGGATCGTCTCGTACAGCGGGTGCGCCTTGACGAGATCCCCGGCGGCGAGCACCTCGGTCAGCTCGTAGCTGCCCACGACGTGCCCGATGAGCAGCACGCCGGCGAGCAGCGCGAGCCCCCCGGCGCCGGTGATCATCAGCGCCAGCCGGGCGCCGCGGCGGGCGTCGGGCTCGTGGCGCCAGAACCCGATCAGCAGGAAGGAGCTGAGGCTCGTGAGTTCCCAGAACGTCACGAGCAGCAGCAGGTTCTCCGACAGGACGATGCCGAGCATCGCGCCCATGAAGAGCAGCAGCAGCCCGTAGAAGCGCTCCTTCGAGTCCCCGGGGGAGAGGTAGTAGCGCGCGTACAGGACGACCAGCAGGCCGATCCCCAGGATCAGCAGCGCGAACAGCAGTCCGAACCCGTCGAGGCGGAACGAGGCGTTCAGTCCCAGCGCCGGCATCCAGGGCCAGCTCTCCACCAGCGTGCCGCCGCGGAGCACCTCGGGTGCCTGCGACAGCACCATGGCCAGCGGGACTGCGACCAGCGCGGCCGTCGTACGCGCCGGGGCGACGCCGAAGGCGCGGCTGAGTACGGCCGGCAGCCACGCGAGCGCGAGCGGGATGAGGACGATCAGCGGGAGCAGCATGCGCGACGGTTCGGCGGTTGATCGACGTCGAAAAGCGGCCCGCAAGCCTAGCGCATCCGCCCCCTCGACGCCTGCGCTTCGGCCGGAGGCTCGGGGTGGATTCCACGGCGGTCCGCGCGCGCGACGCACCATGCGTCCACCGCCTCGGCGCCGGCTTCGCGCAGGGCCGTTGCCAGCGCGCGCACGGTGCTGCCGGTGGTCGTCACGTCGTCCACGAGGGCGATGTTCCGCCCCCGCACGTCCGCGACGACGAAGGCGTCGGCGAGGTTGTCGCGCCGCTGCGCGAGCGTGAGCCCGACCTGCGGCGGCGTGTCGCGACGGCGCGCCGCGAGCCGCGGTTCGAGCCGACAGCCCAGCCGCCGCGCGATCCAGCGGGCGATCTCGGCGGACTGGTTGAAGCCGCGGTCGGCGTGGCGCCCGGGGTGCAGCGGCACCGGGACGACCACGTCCACCGACTGGTGCAGGTCGCGCGCCGCGATGCGCTCGGCGAGCAGCGTCCCGAGTACCCGACCGAGCGCGAGCTGGCCGCGGTACTTGAGCGCGTGGACGAGGTGGTCGAGCGGGCTGGCGTACTCGAACGGCGCGAAGCAGGTTCGCAGCGGCGCGGGCCCGGCCTGCAACGGCTCGCCGGCCGCAGCCAGCGACCGCTCGCACTCGCAGCACAGGTCGAGGCACGGCCGCTGACCGCGCGCGCCGCACAGCACACAGCGTGGCGGCAACAGCAGACCGCTCAGCCAGTCGAGCCGGCTGTCTACCGGATACCGCATGATTGGTTGACAGTCAGCGGGTCGCCTCGGAACATCGCGCTGGCACCTTGGGGTGCAGCATCCGCCCGACCGCCCGTGTCCGCCGCCGCCATTTCAGGCGCAAATCGCAGGATTCACGATGACCGCACCCGACGTCGACCGCCTGGGTACCGTGCGCAGCGACTGGACGCTCGAGGAAGCGCGCGCGCTGTTCGGGCTGCCCTTCAACGACCTGCTGTACCACGCCCAGCGCGTCCACCGGCTGGCGTTCGACCCGAACACGGTGCAGGTGAGCACACTGCTGTCGATCAAGACCGGCGCCTGCCCGGAGGACTGCGCCTATTGCCCGCAGAGCGTGCGCTACGAGACGGGCGTGGGCCGCGAGGACCTGCTCGACCTCGGGGAGGTGATCGAGGCGGCCGAGGCGGCGAGGCGCAATGGCGCGACCCGCTTCTGCATGGGCGCGGCCTACCGCAGTCCGAAACCAACGCAGCTCGTGCAGATCAAGGCCATGGTGAGCGCGGTGCGCGCCCTCGGTCTCGAGACCTGCGCCACGCTCGGCATGCTCACGCCCGAGCAGGCGCGCGAGCTCAAGGACGCCGGGCTCGACTACTACAACCACAACCTCGACACCTCCGAGGCGTTCTACGGCGAGATCATCACCACCCGCACCTATCAGGACCGCCTCGACACGCTCGCTGCCGTGCGCGACGCCGGCCTCGCCGTGTGTTGCGGCGGCATCCTCGGCATGGGCGAGACGGACCTCGACCGCGTGCAACTGCTGCACACGCTGGCGACCCTGCCGCAGCACCCCGAGAGCGTGCCGATCAACCAGCTGGTGCAGGTCGAAGGCACGCCGCTGCACGGGCGGCCGCCGCTCGATCCACTCGACCTCGTGCGCACCATCGCCACGGCGCGGCTGCTGATGCCGAAGTCGTATCTGCGGCTCTCCGCGGGGCGCACCGACATGAGCGACGCGGTGCAGGCGCTGTGCTTCCTCGCCGGCGCCAACTCGATCTTCTACGGCGAGCGACTGCTCACCACGCCGAACCCGGGCCGCTCGAAGGACGAGGAACTGTTCGCACGGCTCGGGCTCGCCGCGGAACGAGGCGCTGCGACCGGGGCGGACGCCGGCGCGGACGACCCGGCGCCAGGCGCCGCCCGTCCCGCCGCCCGCGCCCCGGCCTGAGCCCGCCCCGGCGCGCGATGGATCCGCTCGCGCCATCGCTCGAGGCGGGTCTCGCACAGCTCGCCGCGGCCGGACGGCTGCGCCGGCGGCGCACGGTCGAGTCGCGCGCCGCCGCGACGACCCGCGTCCGCGTCGACGGCGAGGACCTGCTCGCCTTCTGCAGCAACGACTACCTCGGCCTCGCCGACCACCCGCGTGTGGTCGAGGCCTTCACCGCTGCGGCGCGCGAGTGGGGCGTCGGCAGCGGCGCCTCGCACCTCGTCAGCGGCCACTGCCGCGAGCACCACGCGCTCGAAGAGGAACTCGCCGCGTTCACGCGACGGGAGCGCGCGCTGCTGTTCTCGACGGGCTACATGGCGAACCTCGCCGTCGTGACCACGCTGCTCGGTCGCGGCGACCGCGTGTACATGGACCGCCTCAATCACGCCTCGCTGCTGGATGCGGGCCTTGCCAGCGGCGCCCGCTTCGCGCGCTACCCGCACGGCGAGGTGACAGCGCTCGCGGCGCGCATGGAGCGCGCGGGCGCGGGCCGCACGATGGTCGTCACCGACGGCGTGTTCAGCATGGACGGCGACGTCGCGCCGCTGCCGGAACTCGCTGCGCTCTGCCGCGCGCGGGGCGCCTGGCTGTTCGTGGACGACGCGCACGGCGTGGGCGTGCTCGGCGCCCACGGCGGCGGCGCAGTCGAGGCCGCGGGGCTCGCTCCGGCCGACGTGCCGATCCTCGTCGGCACGCTCGGCAAGGCCTTCGGCACCTGCGGGGCGTTCGTCGCGGGCTCGCACGCGCTGATCGAGACGCTGCTGCAGCGCGCGCGAACCTACGTCTACACGACGGCGCTGCCGCCGGCCGTCGCCGCGGCCACGCGGGCCGCGCTGCGCGTGGCGCAGGAGGAACCCTGGCGACGCGAACGGGTGCGGGCACACGTGGAGCGCTTCCGGGGCGGCGCGGCCGGCCTCGGTCTCGCGCTCCTGGACTCGCACACGCCGATCCAGCCGGTGTTGCTCGGCAGCGAAGCTGCCGCGCTCGCCGCGAGCGACGCGTTGCGGTCAAAGCGTCTCTGGGTGCCCGCGATCCGACCGCCTACCGTGCCGGCCGACAGCTCGCGCCTGCGCATCACGCTGTCTGCAGCACACACGGACTCCGACGTGGACCAGTTGCTCGACGCGCTGGCTGGACTCGCCGCGACGCCGGCCGGAGCGCGCGCGCCATGACGCTGCACGTCGAGATCCGCGGCGACGGTCCCGATCTCGTGCTGCTGCACGGCTGGGCGCTGCACGGCGGGATCTGGGGTCCGTGGCTCGACGGCCTCGCGCAGGTCGCGCGCCTGCACGTGCTCGACCTGCCGGGTCACGGTCGCAGCGGGTGGACGGCGCAGGCGCGCGACCTCGCCGGACTTGCCCGGGCAGTGTTCCCGCACGTGCCGCGCGGGGCGGCGCTGCTCGGCTGGTCGCTCGGCGGCATGCTCGCGCTCGAGCTGGTGCGCCGGCATCCGCGGCACTGTCGCGCGCTGGTGCTCGTGGCGACGACGCCGAGATTCCTTGCCGGTCCGGACTGGGAGCACGGGATGCAGCCGAGGTGCTCGAGGAGTTCACGCGCGGCCTCGCCGCCGACTACCGTCGCACCGTGCAGAACTTTCTCGCGCTGCAGACGCGCGGCGACGAGC
Source organism: uncultured Gammaproteobacteria bacterium (assembly GCA_963707145.1). Classification (GTDB taxonomy): domain Bacteria; phylum Pseudomonadota; class Gammaproteobacteria; order Steroidobacterales; family Steroidobacteraceae; genus RPQJ01. The sequence goes on along the minus strand of CAVPOQ010000008.1, from coordinate 565,200 downwards.
GCGCGCTCGAGACGCTGCGCCTGCTCCGCAGCCGCCTCGCCGCGCACGGCGAGCCCGATCCGCGCGCCCTCGCCGCGGGCCTCGGCGTGCTGCGCGACGCCGACCTGCGCGACGCCCTGCCGAAGATCGCGCTGCCGGCGCTCGTGATCGCCGGACAGCACGACCGGCTCACGCCGCCGGAGGCGGGTCGCGCGCTCGCGACCGCGCTGCCCGCCGCGCGGCTGCGGCTCGTGGAGCGCAGCGGCCACGCGCCGTTCCTGTCGCACGCCGACGAGGTGCTCGCGGAGGTCCGTGGCTTCCTCGCGCGGCACCCGGGCGAGGCGGCGGCGTGACCGACCCGTTTCGCATCGACGGCAGCCGGGTGCGCCGCTCGTTCGGTCGCGCCGCCGCCGGCTACGACGCCGCCGCGGTGCTGCAGACGCGGGTCCGCGACGAACTGCTCGGCAGGCTCGACGTCGTGCGCCTCGAACCCGCCGTGGTGCTGGACCTCGGCGCCGGCACCGGCCACGCGTCGCTGGCGCTCAAGCGCCGCTACCGCCGGAGCGAGGTCGTGGCCCTCGATCTCGCCCTCGGCATGCTGCGACAGGCGACCCGCCGCCAGACCCTGCTGCGACGCTTCCGCCGCGTCTGCGCCGACGCCGCTGCGCTGCCGTTGCGCGCGGCGAGCGCGGACCTCGTGCTGAGCAACCTGATGCTGCAGTGGTGCAACGAACCGGACGTCGTGTTCCGCGAGTGCCGCCGCGTGCTGCGGCCCGGCGGGCTGCTGAGCTTCGCGACCTTCGGCCCCGACACGCTGGTCGAGCTGCGCCGGGCCTGGGGCGCGGTCGACGGCCACACACACGTCAACCGGTTCATCGACATGCACGACCTCGGCGACGCGCTGGTGCGCTCAGGTCTCGCCGAGCCGGTGCTGGACGTCGAGCGCTACACGCTCACCTATGAGTCGGTGCGCGACCTGATGGGCGACCTGAAGGCCATCGGCGCGCACAACGCCAATGCCGGGCGGCCGCGGGGGCTGACCGGCAAGGGGGCGCTTGCGCGCATGACGGCTGGGTACGAGCAGTTCCGGCGCGACGGCCGGCTGCCAGCGACCTACGAGGTGGTTTACGGGCAGGCGTGGTGCCCGGTCGGGCCGCCACGCGACAGAGTCACGCCCGGCGAGGTGACGGTGGCGGTCGACCAGATTGGACGGCGCCGTCCGGGGCCTGGATGATTTTTCGGATTTATTTAATGGAGATGGCTGTCTCAGGATCATTAGTCTTGCTATTAGAAATCCCGGGTTGTCATTCGTGACATACGGGATCTTCATCACGGGGACGGACACCGGGGTCGGCAAGACGGTGGTCGCCGCCGGTCTCGTCCACCTGCTGGCGGTTCAGGGCCGCCGTGTGGTGGGGCTCAAACCGGTTGCGTCGGGCGCCGAACGCACCCCGGCGGGACTGCGCAACGCCGACGCGCTGGCCCTGGCGGCTGCGGGCACCGTGGCCCTGCCCTACGGGCTGACCAACCCGTACTGCTTCGAGCCGTCCATCGCGCCGCACCTGGCCGCGGCCGAGGCTGGCGTCGGGCTGACGGCAGACGAGCTGACCCGCTGGTACGGGCGGGCGTCGGCCAATGTGGAGGTCGCGGTCGTCGAGGGGGCGGGCGGCTGGCGCGTGCCGCTGCACCCGGAGGGCTTCCTGAGCGACCTGCCCGAGCGGCTCGAGCTCGGAGTGATCATGGTCGTGGGACTGCGGCTCGGCTGCCTCAATCACGCCCGGCTGACGTTCGAGGCCATCGAGCACTCCGGCCGCTGTCGGTTCGTCGGCTGGATCGGCAACCTGGTCGACCCGGCCCTGGCCCGGCTCGAGCAGAACCTCGGCTCGCTGGAGCGCCTGCTCGGAGAGCCGCCGCTGGCCGTCCTGCCGCGTCTCGAGGATCCGTCGCCCGGCGTGGTTGCCGCGCTCCTCGAGGGACCGCGGCTGCTGCAGCGACTGGTCGCCGCGCCCTGAACCCGCCGTGCGGTGGCATACGCCGGGCCAGGACACAGGGCAGCCGCCGATCGTCAAGCAAAATTCATTGATGTACAGGGGCTTGCGCGTTGTCAGGGAAGCCGTGCGCCGGTAGAGTCCAGTGCCCGGTTCGCGCCCCGATCATCGCCCGCCCCGCATGGTCACGATGTCCACCGACACCCAGGCCGAGCCGGCCCCCATGCAACGCATCGAGCTTGCACCGAACTGCTCGCTCACGCCCCAGGGTGCCCGGCTGTTCGTCGGCGGCCTCGCCGCCGTGACCTTCGGCATCGCGATCTTCTTTGCCGCCCAGGGCCTCTGGCCCATCCTGCCGTTCGCCGGTCTCGAGATCGGCCTGCTGGCCTGGGCCGTGCGGGCGAGCCTGCGGCGCGGCGCCGAGCGCGAGGTCATCCTCGTCTCCGACGCGGAAGTGGTGGTCGAGCGTCGCGGTCCAAGCGGTTCACGCCGCACGGTATTTCCTCGCCATTGGGCGAGGGTTACACTGCGCGGCCCTTTGCGGGCGCAGCACCTGAGCCGGCTCACGATCGAGTCCCACGGGCGCGCCTGCGAAGTCGGCCGGTTCCTCACCGACGACGAGCGGCTGCGGCTTGCGGCGCGGCTCGAGCGGCTGGTCGGAAAGACGAGCGAGTCCCCCGCGCTCGCGCCATGAGGGCGCGGCGCGGGTCTGGTGGCGGCCGGGGGAGGCCGTCGCCGGTCAACGTAACGGGAGTTTTCCAGCCCATGAACATGGTGAAGCGTGCGTTCGCGGCCGGCGTGGCCTTGGCTGGAGGGACCAGCCCCGCAATGGCCGCGTGGTCCGATGTGAACCTGCGGGTCGGCGTGACCGAGTTGAGCCGTGAGATCTACGGCCTGCACATGCTGATCCTGTGGATCTGCGTGGCCATCGCCGTGGCGGTATTCGCCGTGATGATCTACTCGATCGCGACCTTCCGGAAATCGAAGGGCGCGGTGCCCGCCACCTTCGACCACAACACCAAGGCCGAGGTCATCTGGACGGTGATCCCGGTGCTGATCCTCGTGGGCATGGCGATCCCTGCGGCGCGGACGCTGGTCAAGATCGACGACATGCGCGGGTCCGAGCTCACCGTGAAGGCGACGGGCTACCAGTGGAAGTGGCAGTACGAGTACGTGGACCACGGCGTGTCCTTCTACTCGACGCTCGCCCGCAGCAGCGACGAGGCCCGCCAGCTCGACTCCGGCATCGCGCCGCAGAGCGTCGCGAACTACCTGCTCGAGGTGGACAACCCGCTGGTGGTGCCGGTGGGCAGGAAGGTCCGCATGCTGATCACCGCCACCGACGTGATCCACGCCTGGTGGGTGCCGGACTTCGGCATGAAGAAGGACGCGATCCCGGGCTACATCAACGAGTTGTGGTTCCGGGCGGACAAGCCCGGCACCTACCGCGGCCAGTGCGCGGAGCTCTGCGGCCGCGACCACGGCTTCATGCCGGTGGTGGTCGAGGTGAAGACGCAGGCCGAGTTCGACGCGTGGCTCGAGGCGCAGAAGGCAACGCGGCAGGCCGCGGCGGCCCCAGCAGCGCAGGCGGCGCAGGCGGCTCCCGCTGGGACACCGGTTGAGAAGGCGGCGGCCCTGCGGGTCGCGAACGCGGAGTAATCGAGATGAGCACGACGCACACGCACGGCCACGCCCACGGGCACGCCCACGACCACCACGACGACCACGGCCCGGCCAAGGGCTTCAAGCGCTGGCTCACCACCACGAACCACAAGGACATCGGCACGATGTACCTGGTGTTCAGCCTGGTGATGTTCCTCACCGGCGGCGCGATGGCGCTCGTGATCCGCGCCGAGCTGTTCATGCCCGGCATGCAGCTCGTCGACCCGGGCTTCTTCAACACGATGACGACGGTGCACGCGCTGATCATGGTGTTCGGCGCCGTGATGCCCGCGACCGTGGGCCTCGCCAACTGGATGATTCCGCTGCAGATCGGCGCGCCCGACATGGCGCTGCCGCGCATGAACAACTTCAGCTTCTGGCTGCTGGTGGCCGCGTTCTCGCTGCTGATCCTGTCGCTGTTCATGCCGGGCGGCGGCCCGGCTGCGGGCTGGACGCTCTACCCGCCGCTGGTGCTGCAGACCGGCGACGCGCTGCCGCTCGCGATCTTCGCCATCCACCTCGCCGGCGCCTCCTCGATCATGGGCGCGATCAACATCATCGTCACGATCATGAACCTGCGCGCGCCGGGCATGACGCTGCTCAAGATGCCGCTGTTCGTGTGGACCTGGCTGATCACCGCCTACCTGCTGATCGCGGTGATGCCGGTGTTCGCGGGCGCGGTGACGATGCTGCTCACCGACCACTTCTTCGGCACGACGTTCTTCGCGGCGGCCGGCGGCGGCGACCCGGTGCTCTACCAGCACATCTTCTGGTTCTTCGGGCACCCCGAGGTCTACATCATGATCCTGCCGGCGTTCGGGATCGTCTCGGAGATCATCCCGACGTTCTCGCGCAAGCCGCTGTTCGGCTACGACGCGATGGTCTACGCGACGGCCTCGATCGCGTTCCTGTCGTTCATCGTCTGGGCCCACCACATGTTCACGGTGGGCATGCCGCTGGCGGGCGTGATGTTCTTCATGCTCAGCACCATGCTGATCGCCGTGCCCACGGGCGTGAAGGTGTTCAACTGGACGGCCACGATGTGGCGCGGCTCGCTCAGCTTCGAGACGCCGATGCTGTTCGCGCTCGCCTTCCTGTTCCTGTTCACGATCGGCGGCTTCTCGGGCCTGATGATGGCCATCGCCCCGGTCGACTTCCAGTACCACGACACCTACTTCATCGTGGCGCACTTCCACTACGTGCTGGTGCCGGGCGCGGTGTTCGCGATCATGGCCGGCGTGTACTACTGGCTGCCGAAGTGGACCGGACACATGTACGACACGAAGCTCGCCAACTGGCACTTCTGGTCGTCGGCGATCTTCGTGAACGTGCTGTTCTTCCCGCAGCACTTCCTCGGCCTCGCCGGCATGCCGCGGCGCATCCCCGACTACTCGACGCAGTTCGCCGACTGGAACATGGTCTCCTCGATCGGCGCGTTCGGCTTCGGCCTGTCGCAGCTGCTGTTCGTCTACGTCATCTGGAAGTGCGCGCGCGGCGGCGCCAAGGCCTCGGCCGAGGTCTGGGACGACGCGCAGGTGCACGGCCTCGAGTGGACGGTGCCCTCGCCGGCCCCGTACCACACCTTCGACGAGGCTCCTGTCGTCAAGTGAGCGAGCAGCACTCCACCGCAGGGTCCGGCGAGCAGCAGCGCCGGCGCATCCGGCGCAACGCGATCGTGCTCGCGCTGGTGGCGCTGGCCATCTACGCGACCTTCATCGCCTCGGGCGTGCTCGGCCTGCGCGGATGAAGCTCGAGCCGGCCACGCGCCGCCAGAATGCCTCGCTCACCCGTCACCTGCTCGTGATGGTGGCGGGAAGCTTCGCATTCGGGTTCGCGCTGGTGCCGCTGTACGACGTGATCTGCGAGGCGGCGGGCATCCGCGTCAACGACGCGCCGTCGCGGATCGCCGAGAGTGCGGCGACCGACCGCCGGGTGACGCTCGAGTTCATGTCCATGCTCGCGCCCGGCGGCGAGTGGGAACTCGTGCCGGAAGCGAAGGAGCTGGTCGTGCAGCCGGGCAGGTTGCACGAGGCGAAGTTCCGGATCCGCAGCCGCGCCTCGGTGCCGGTGACGGCGCAGGCGGTGCCGAGCGTGGCACCGTCCTACACGGCGCGGTACCTGCAGAAGACGGAGTGCTTCTGCTTCACGCCGCAGCATTTCGGCCCGGCGCAGGAGCGCGAGTTCACGGTGCGATTCATCCTCGACCCGGAGCTGCCTCCGCAGGTCGACCGCATGACGCTCGCCTATTCGATGTACACGCTGCCGGAGCAGAAGCTCGCGGCGCGTTGAGCTGGAACGGGGGTCGACCGCCGCGGGCGGCCGGCGATTGCAGCAGAAAGAGAGGAACGCTCGAGCCATGGCCCAAGCACACGCCGCGCACGGCAGCGACAAGTACTACATCCCTCACGGCAGCAGTTGGCCGGCCATCGGGGCCGTCACGCTGTTCATCACCATGCTTGGCGTGGCCGCCGTGCTCAACGGCTGGAGCTTCGGACCGTGGGTCGCCTACCTCGGGCTCGCCGGGGTCGCCTACATGTTCTTCGGCTGGTTCGGCACCGTGATCGACGAGAGCCAGCGCGGGCTCTACAACGCCGGCGTGGACCGCTCGTTCCGCATGGGCATGATGTGGTTCATCTTCTCCGAGGTGATGTTCTTCGCGGCGTTCTTCGGCGCCCTGTTCTACGCGCGGCAGCTGTCCGTGCCGTGGCTCGGCGGCGAAGGCGCGAAGTACATGACCAACCTGTTCCTGTGGGAGGGCTTCGAGGCCGGCTGGCCGACCAACGGCCCGGGAGCCGTCGGTGGCGAGTTCGAGACCATCCCCGCGTTCGGGCTGCCGGCGATCAATACCGCCATTCTGCTCACCTCGGGCGTTACGATCACGATCGCGCACCACGCCTTGAAGGCCGGCAACCGCGGCGTCCTCAAGATCTTCCTGGCGCTCACCTTCCTGCTGGGCTTCGCCTTCGTGGGCCTGCAGGCCGAGGAGTACATCCACGCCTACCGGGAGCTGAACCTGACGCTCGGCTCGGGCGTGTACGGTTCCACGTTCTTCATGCTCACCGGGTTCCACGGCCTGCACGTGACCATCGGCGCGATCATGCTGCTGGTCATCTGGCTGCGGGTGATGAAGGGCCACTTCACGCCGACCCACCACTTCGCCTTCGAGGGCGTGGCGTGGTACTGGCACTTCGTGGACGTGGTCTGGCTGGGTCTGTTCATCTTCGTCTACTGGCTCTGAGCCGACAGACGCCGGCAGGCAGGACGACGACCGGCGGGCCGCGGCCGGGATCCAGACAGCCGAGCGCGGCCGCCCCGGGGCGGCCGTTCGCTTCTACGGCCCGACGCCGTGGGGCTGGATCATGCCGCCCTTCCAGGCGATGAACAGCAGGACGAACAGCAGCACGGACAGCGCGATGCGCACGGTGAGCGCATTGACCATGCGCTTCGACTGGCCCTCGTCCTTCACGAGATGAAAGAGGCCCGTGCCGAGGCTCACGACGATGGCGGCCAGGGTCGCGACGATGAGGAACTTGATCATGCCGGTGCCGGGCGCCCGAAGGAGGCGGCAGTATAAATGAGCGTGCGCATCGGTCAGCGCCTGTTCGCCCCGCCGGTGTGGGCCGTGCTGCTCACGGGCGCCGCGATCGCGGCCTTCGCGACGCTCGGCACGTGGCAGCTCGGGCGGGCGCGCGAGAAGCAGGCGCTGCTCGCGGACTTCGCGGCCGGTGGACGCGAGACGCGGGATGCGACCGGGCTCGGATTCGACGGCCTCGCCCGCTACCAGCACGTGCGCCTGCGCGGCAGCTACGACCCGCAGCCCCAGATCCTGCTCGACAACATGCCATCGGCGAGCGGCCGCCCGGGCTACCGGGTGCTGACGCCGCTCGCGCGCGCCGACGGCCGCGGCTGGGTGCTGGTGGACCGCGGCTGGGTCCCGCTCGGACCCACGCGCGAGGCACTGCCCGAGATCGCGGTCGGGGCGGGCGAACGCGAGGTGAGCGGCGTGCTCGACGCGCTGCCTGAGCCAGGCCTGCGAGTCGGGCCGGCCGCGGCCCCGGGGGACACCGGCTGGCCGCGCGTACTGCTCTTCCCCACCGAGGCCGACGTCGAATCCGCGCTGGGCCGCGACGTCGAACCGCGCATCGTGCTGCTCGACGCCGGCGCTGCCCGACGGCTATGAGCGCCAGTGGCGGCCCTCGCTCGGCTTCGGACCCGAACGGCACCTGGGCTACGCCCTGCAGTGGTTCGCGTTCGCGATCGTGGCCATCGTGCTGTTCATCGCGCTCAACCTGCGGCCGCAGCCGCCCGACGAGGAACGAGGCTCCCGATGACCGATACCGATCCCTCCGCCGTGCGCCGCGGGCGCCGCCGGCTGCTGGCGCTCGCCGGACTGTTCTTCGTGCCGCTCGCACTGGCCTTCTGGATGTACTACGGCCCCACCGGCTGGCGCCCGGCGGGGGACACCAGCAAGGGCGACCTGCTCGACCCGGCGCGCCCGCTGGCGCAGCTCGCGTTGCCGACCATGGATGGCCCGCCGACCGACCCCGGCCTCCTGCAGGGCAAGTGGACCCTGCTCTACGTGGGCGACGGCCTCTGCGACGACCGCTGCCGCAAAGCGCTGTACCTCACGCGCCAGTCGCGCCTCGCGCTCAACAAGGACATGGACCGCGTGCAGCGCGTGTTCCTCGTCACGGACCGCTGTTGCGACCGTGAATTCCTGTCGCGCGAACACCCCGACCTGGTCGTCGCGCGCGTCGAGGACACGGCCACGGCCGAGCTGCTGGCCCCGTTCCCCACCTACGACGGCGTGCCGGTCGCTGCGGCCGGACGCATCTACCTCGTGGACCCGCACGGCAACCTGCTGATGAGCTATGCGCCCGACGCCCCGGACAAGGCGCTGCTCACGGACGTCAAGAAGCTGCTGCGCCTGTCGCACATCGGCTGAAGGCCCGACCATGAAACTCACGCTGTTCCGCCGCCTGTGCCTGCTCGCGACGCTGGTCGCGCTCTGCGTGATCGTGCTCGGCGCCTGGGTGCGCCTGAGCCACGCCGGGCTCGGCTGCCCCGACTGGCCGGGCTGCTACGGCCATCTGACGGTCGGGCAGGCGCTCGAGAACGCCGCGCACGCCAATGCCGCCTTCCCGGAGCGGCCGCTCGAGGCCGACAAGGCGCTCAAGGAGATGATCCACCGCTATCTCGCGGCGACGCTCGGGCTGCTGATCCTGGTCATCGCGGGCGTGGCGTACGCGAACCGCCGCGACCCTGCGCAGCCGCTGCGGCTGCCCGGATTCCTGGTGCTGCTGGTCGTGTTCCAGGGGATCCTTGGCATGTGGACGGTCACGCTGCTGCTCAAGCCGCTGGTGGTGAGCGCGCACCTGATCGGCGGGCTCTCCACGATGGCGCTGCTGTGGTGGATGGGACTGCGCGTGCAGCGCACGACCCGCCCGGCGGGCGAGCGCGGGCTGCGCAGGCTCGCCGTGCTCGGGCTCTGCGTGCTGGTGCTGCAGATCATGCTCGGCGGCTGGGTGAGCACCAACTACGCCGCGCTCGCCTGCCCGGACTTCCCGACCTGCCAGCGCTCGTTCTGGCCCGAGATGGACTTCAGGGACGCGTTCGTCCTCTGGCGCGGTCTGGGCATCGACTATGAAGGCGGCGTACTCGACCACCCGGCACGGGTGGCGATCCACGTCGTGCACCGGCTGTGGGCCGTGGTGACGGCGGCGGTGCTCGGGTGGGTCGCCTGGCGCGCGCTGCGCACCGGGCAGTCGCGTGCGGTGCGCACGGCCGGCGGGGTGCTCGCCGCGCTGCTCGTCGTGCAGCTCACGGTCGGCCCGCTGATGGTGATGAAGGCGCTGCCGCTCGAACTCGCCACCGCCCACAACGGAGTGGCGGCGCTGCTGGTGCTGGCGGTCGTGGCACTGTTGCGGTGCCTCTGGACGCCGAAGACGCTGCGCTGAGGTGCGGGGCATGCCCGGAACCGGCCCTGTACAATTGCGAGGCTCCATGGCCGCCACGGACTCACCGCTCGCCGCACCCGGGTCCGCGACCTGGCGGGACTACTTCGAACTCGGCAAGCCGAAGGTCGTGGCCCTGATCGTGTTCACGGCGGTCGTGGGCATGTTCCTCGCCGTGCCGGCCCTGCCGCCGCTGGCGGCGTTGGTCTTCGGGACGCTCGGCATCGGGCTCGCGGCCTCGAGCGCGGCGGCCATCAACCACGTGGTGGACCGCCGCTTCGATGAGCAGATGGCGCGCACCATGGGCCGCCCGATCCCCTCGGGCACGGTGACGACCGGCCAGGCGCTCGCCTATGCCGCGGCGCTCGGCGTCGCCTCGATGCTGCTGCTCTGGAACCTCGTAAACCCGCTCACGGCGGTGCTCACCTTCGCCTCGCTGATCGGCTATGCGGTGCTCTACACGGTGTGGCTCAAGCACGTCACGCCGCAGAACATCGTGATCGGCGGCGCCGCCGGGGCCGCGCCGCCCGTGCTCGGCTGGACGGCGGTGACCGGCAGCGTCGAGCCGCACGCACTGCTGCTGTTCCTGATCATCTTCGCCTGGACCCCGCCGCACTTCTGGGCGCTCGCCATCGCGCGGCGCGACGACTACGCGCGCGCCGGCATCCCGATGCTGCCCGTCGCCTACGGCGTCGAGTTCACCCGGCTGCACATCCTGCTCTACACGATCCTGCTGGTGATCGTGACCCTGCTGCCCTACCTCACCGGCATGACCGGACTGATCTACCTCGCCACGGCGATGGTGCTCGGCGTGCAGTTCATCCGCCTCGCGGTGGCGCTGCGGCGCGGGGACGCACCGCCGCAGCTGCCGATGAAGGTGTTCCGCTACTCGATCAACTACCTGATGCTGCTGTTCGCGGCGCTGCTGGTCGATCACTACCTGCTCGTCCGGCCTTGACCCGCCGCGTGCAGAAGCACCCCCGGGATCCAGCGTGCGCCCGGCGCCGGTCGCCGGGCGCCGGGTGATGGCGATGGCGCGCCACTCGCACGTCGCCGCACCGCTGCTGCTGGCGGTGTTCATCGCGCTGATCCTCTACGTGTCGCTGTACCCGTTCCGTTTCGGCGCCGACGCGCCCCCCGCACTCGAGACGCTGCGCCAGCTCGACTGGGCGCGGGCCTCGCGCGGCGACATGTTCAACAACCTGCTGCTCTACCTGCCGCTGGGGTTCTGCCTGGCGCTGCTGGTCGAACCGCGCTTCGGCCGTGCCGTGGCGCTGGTCGCGGCCGTGGTCGTGGGCGGGATGCTCTCGCTCGCCATGGAAATCGCGCAGGCTTCGATCGCGATCCGCGTGCCGAGCCTCACGGACCTGTCGCTCAACGCGACCGGCTCGCTGGCCGGGGCGGCGGCAGGCTCGGCCTGGCACGCGCTCGGCGCGCGCATGACGCCACGCGCCAACCCGCGCAGCCATTCCGCCGCCGTCGCGTTCGCGGTATTCGTCCTGTGGTTGATCGCACGGCTGTGGCCGATGGTGCCGGACGCAAGCCTGCGGCAGCTGAAGCGCGCGGTGCGGCCGCTGCTGACACCGCAGCTCGCGTGGACGGAACTCGTGGCCTTCTTCGTCGGCTGGCTGGTGGTCGCGCAGGCCGTGCTGCACTTCGCACGGCGCGACCGCAGCAGCGACGCGCTGCTGGTCGCGATCGCAGTGGTGCTGGTCGGCCGTACCTTCACGGCGGGCACCACACTGGAGTTCGCGGAACTGGTGGCACTGGCCCTGCTGCTGCCGGCGCTGGTGCTCCTGAGCCGCCTCGAGGACCGCACCCGTTCGGCCGTCGTGGCGCTGGTGCTCGTCGCCTGGCTCGCGGGCGTGGCGCTCTCTCCGATGCTCGACGGCGCCGCCCGCGCCGCGCTCGATCTGCCGTCGCTGCGGGAGCTGTTCGCGCGCGACGCGCCGCCACCGGCGCAGCTCGCGGGCAAGGCCTTCAGCTACGTCGCGCTTGCGTGGCTGCTGGCGAGCGCCGGCCTGTACCCGCACGTCGCGGCCGGGTTCACGGTGCTGCTGGTACTGGCGCTCGCCTTGCTGCACGCCGGCGCCGCGGCGCCGGCATACGGCTGGGCGGACCTGCTGATCGCGATCGTCGCCGCCGTCGTGGTCGTCCGCTGGATGCCGCGGAAATAGCGGACGGTCGCCGGTTTTCCGCTATCCTCGCGCCCCTCCCATGGACGTCTCCCACCTCCTCGATCCGCTGAACGACGCGCAGCGGCAGGCGGTCACCGCGCCGCTCGCCCCGACGCTGGTGCTCGCCGGCGCCGGCAGCGGCAAGACCCGCGTGCTCACGCACCGCGTCGCGTGGCTGGTGCAGGTGGAGGGCGTCTCCCCGCACGGCATCCTCGCCGTCACCTTCACCAACAAGGCGGCCGGCGAGATGCGCGCGCGCATCGAGGCGCAGCTCGGCCTGCCGTCCGCACCGCTGTGGATCGGCACCTTCCACGGCATCGCGCACCGGCTGCTGCGCCTGCACTGGCGCGAAGCGGGACTGCCGCAGGGCTTCTCGATCCTCGACGCCGAGGACCAGCAACGCCTCGTCAAGCGACTCATCCGGGCGCTAAGCCTGGACGAGGCGCGCTGGGTCCCGCGCGAGGTGACCTGGTTCATCAACGCTCAGAAGGACGAGGGCCTGCGCCCGAAGCACCTCAAGGACGACGGCGACCCGACGCGCCGGCAGATGATCAAGCTGTACGAGGCCTACGAGGACGCCTGCCGCCGCAACGGCGTGGTGGACTTCGCGGAGCTGCTGCTCAGGAGCTACGAGCTGTGGCGCGATGCGCCGGGGCTCGTCGAGCACTATCGCGCGCGCTTCGGCCACCTGCTGGTGGACGAGTTCCAGGACACCAACACGATCCAGTACGCGTGGATGAAGGTGCTCGCCGGCGCCACCAGCATCCCCTACGTCGTGGGCGACGACGACCAGTCCATCTACCGCTGGCGTGGCGCCCGCGTCGAGAACCTGCAGCAGTTCCGCCGCGACTTCCCGGGCGTGCAGGTCTTCAAGCTCGAGCAGAACTACCGTTCCACCGGCAACATCCTCGCCGCCGCGAACGCCATCATCGCCAACAACGGCGGCCGCATCGGCAAGAAGCTGTGGACCGAGGACGGCAGGGGCGAGCCGATCCGCCTCTACCGCGCCTGGAACGAGCGCGACGAGGCCGAGTTCGTGGTGAACCGCATCCGCGACTGGGCCGCGCGCGGCGGCAACCGTCGCGACACGGCGATCCTGTATCGCTCGAACGCCCAGTCGCGCGTGTTCGAGGAATACCTGCTCGCCTCGCGCATCCCCTACCGCGTCTACGGCGGCCTGCGGTTCTTCGAGCGGCAGGAAATCAAGGACGCGCTCGCCTACCTGCGCCTGATCGCGAACCGCGACGACGATGCGTCCTTCGAGCGCGTCGTGAACCTGCCGACCCGCGGCATCGGCGCGCGCACCCTCGAGGTGCTGCGCGCCCATGCGAAGCAGCACTCCGTTTCGCTGTGGCAGTCGTCGGCGCCCTGCGCCGGGGAACTCGGCGCGCGCGCCGCGGGCTGCCTGCAGGCCTTCCTCGCGCTGGTCGACACGCTCGACGCCGACACGCAGGGGCTGCCGCTGCACGAGCAGGTGGACCACGTCATCGAGGCGAGCGGGCTCGCCGGCCACTACCGCAGGGAGAAGGCCGACAAGGGGGAGGCGCGGCTCGAGAACCTCGAGGAGCTCGTGAGCGCCGCGCGGGGCTACGAGCCCGAGGACGGTGACCTGCCGCCGCTGATGTCGTTCCTGTCCCACGCCGTGCTCGAGTCGGGCGAGGGCCAGGCCGCGGAGTGGGAGGACTGCGTGCAGATGATGACGCTGCATTCGGCCAAGGGACTCGAGTTCCCGGTGGTGTTCCTCTGCGGCCTCGAGGACGGGCTGTTCCCGCACCAGCGCTCGGTCGCCGACGTGCAGGGTCTCGAGGAGGAGCGGCGGCTGTGCTACGTGGGCACGACCCGCGCCATGCGCCAGCTCTATCTCACCTACGCCGAGCAGCGCCGCATGCACGGCGTGGACAGCTACGGGGCGCCGTCGCGGTTCATCGCCGAGATCCCTGCGCAGCTGGTCGAGGAGGTCCGCCCGCGTGTGCAGGTGTCGCGGCCGTCCCACGTGCCGGCCCAGCGCGCACCCGGCCTGCCCGCGCGCGGCCCGCGATTTCTCGACGACGGGCCGGGCAGCCTGAAGCTCGGCCAGCGGGTGCGTCACCAGAAATTCGGCGACGGCGTGGTGCTGAACGTCGAGGGCCAGGGGTCGAACGCCCGCGTACAGGTGAACTTCGAGCGCCAGGGCACCAAGTGGCTGATGATGGGCTACGCCAACCTCGAGGTCGTCTGAGGCGTACAATGACCGCCGCGCGGCAGAACGGGCCTGCCCGGCACAAGGGCCCAACGCGCGAAGGTCCCACGGGGCGACGCAGGTGAAAATCATCATCCTCGGGGCCGGCCAGGTCGGCCGGACGGCCGCTTACCACCTGGCGCGGGAGGAGGCGAACGACGTCACCGTCGTGGACAGGGACGACGACCTGCTGCGCGACCTCCAGGACCGCATCGACATCCGCACCGTGCAGGGCAACGCCGCGAGCCCGAGTACGCTGGAGATGGCCGGCGCCGGGGCCGCGGACATGATCGTCGCGCTCACCAACAGCGACGAGGTCAACATGGTCGCCTGCCACGTGGCCTGGTCGCTGTTCGCCACCAAGACCAAGATCGCCCGCATCCGCTCCCAGTCCTACACGCACCACCCGGGCCTGTTCGTGTCCACCGAGGGCGAGGTGCCCGCACAGCTCGCCGGGTTCGCCGTGGACATGTACGTGAGTCCGGAGGAGTCGGTCACCGCCTACATCGAGCGGCTGATCCGCTATCCCGGCGCGCTGCAGGTCGTCGACTTCGCCGACAGCCGCGTGCGCCTCGTGGGCCTGCGCGCCGTGAAGGGCGGACTGCTCGTCGGCCAGCCGATCCGCGAGCTGCGCAGGCACATCCCGAAGGTCGACGCCCGCGTCGCCGCGATCTACCGCGGCGGGCACAGCATCGACCCCGAGGGCGACACGGTCATCGAGCACGGCGACGAGGTGTTCTTCATCGCCGCGACCGACGACATCCGCACCGTAATGAGCGAGATGCGCAAGGCCGAGGACACGGTCAAGCGCGTCGTGATCGCGGGCGGCGGCAACATCGGCCTGCGCCTCGCGCAGAAGCTCGAGGAGGACAACCACCAGGTCAAGGTGATCGAGCGCGACGCCGCTCGGGCGCGGCGCATCTCGGAGCAGCTGCGCGGCTCCATCGTGCTGAACGGCGACGCGGCGGACGAGGAACTGCTGGTCGAGGAAAACATCGACAGCGCCGACGTGTTCTGCGCGCTGACGAACTCCGAGGAGGCCAACATCCTCTCGGCGATGCTCGCCAAGCGCCTCGGCGCCCACCGCGTCATGGCGCTCATCACGCGGCCGGCCTACGGCGAGCTGATGCAGTCCGGCCCGATCGACGTCGCGATCTCGCCGCAGACGGTCACGATCGGTTCGCTGCTCGCCTACGTGCGCCGCGGCGACGTCGTGCAGGTGCATTCGCTGCGCGGCGGCACGGCCGAAGCGATGGAGACCATCGCCCACGGCACGCGCGGCGGACGCGTGGTCGGACGCGCCGTGGAGGACATCCGCCTGCCGGAGGGAGCCTCGATCATCACCGTGGTGCGCAGGGGCGAGGTGATCATGGCCCACCACGACACCGTCATCGAGGCCGACGACCACGTGATCCTGTTCGTGGCCGACAAGCGCCACGTCGAGCAGGTGGAGCGCCTGTTCCAGTCCTGAGCACGGGACCGGTACGACGCCGAATCAACGATGCTTGCGGTCGTCCACGTGCTCGGGTCGATGCTGATGCTGTTCAGCGTCACCTACCTGCTGCCGGTCGTCACCTCGCTGATCTACCGCGACGGGCTGGCGATCGACTTCGTGATCGCGGCGCTGGCGAGCCTCGCCGCAGGCGCGCTGCTCCACGGGACGACGCGCCGCCACAAGCGCGAACTGCGCTCCCGCGACGGCTTCCTGCTGGTGAGCCTCGCCTGGGTGCTGATGTCGGCGATCGCCACGGTGCCGCTGCTGATCGCGATCCCGGGGCTCACGTTCACCGACGCGTTCTTCGAGACGATGTCGGGGCTGAGCACGACCGGCGCCACGGTCCTGGTCGGACTCGACCACCTGCCACCTTCCGTCAATCTCTGGCGCCATGCCCTCAACTGGTACGGCGGCATGGGCATCATCGTGCTGGTGGTGGCGATCCTGCCGATGCTGGGCGTCGGCGGCATGCAACTCTACAAGGCCGAGACCCCAGGTCCCGATGAAGAACGACAAGCTGACGCCGCGCATCACGCAGACGGCCAAGGCGCTGTGGTTCGTGTACTTCCTGATCACCGTCGCCTGCATCGTGTCGCTGAAGCTGGCGGGGATGAACTGGTTCGATGCCGTGTGCCACGCGTTCGCGGCGCTGGCGCTGGGCGGGTTCTCGACCTACGACGCCAGCGTCGGCCACTTCGATTCGGTCGCGATCGAGGCGGTGCTGATGGTCTTCATGCTCATCGCCGCGATGAACTTCTCCCGGCATTTCATCGCCTGGCAGCAGAAGAGCCTGCGCACGTACCTGACCGACGTCGAGGCGAAGGTGATGCTGTGGGTGATCGGCCTGAGCACGCTGGGCCTTGCGCTGTACGTCTGGGCGCACGGCGTCTATCCGGACTTCGCCACGTCCCTGCGGCACGTTGCGTTCAACCTGGTATCGATCGCAACCGACTGCGGATTCGTGAGCCAGGACTACGCCGTGTGGCCGCCATTCGCTCCGATGTGGATCCTGATGCTGTCCTGCTACTGTGCGAACACCGGCTCGACGGGTGGCGGCATCAAGATGTTCCGCACCCTGGTGCTGTTCCGGCAGGCGCTCCGCGAGCTCCTGTTGCTGGTGCATCCCCAGGCCGTGACGCCGGTGCGGATCGGCGCCCAGGTCGTGCAGAACCAGATCGTGTTCGCGGTGCTGGCGTTCGTGGTGCTGTATTTCGGCACCGTGGTCGTGCTGACCTTCGCCCTGCTCGCAAGCGGCCTCGACTTCCTCAGCGCCTTCTCCGCCGTCATCGCCTGCATCAACAACGCCGGTCCCGGCCTGGGAGTGGTCGGCCCGGCGAGCAACTACCAGATCCTCACGGACTTCCAGACCTGGGTGTGCTCCCTCGCGATGCTGCTCGGACGCCTCGAGATCTTCAGCTTCCTGGTGCTGCTGACGCCGGCCTTCTGGCGCAAGTGAACGCATGATCGCGGCGTCGGCGGGACGGGCAGGACGCGGGCGGAGCAGCTAGACTTCGGGTTTCCCCGGGGCTCACGGAACGAACATGGCACGCAGCAAGCTGTCGGCCGGCACGCGCAGGCGCCTGCAGCGCGGCTTCGTCGTGCTCGGCCTGCTGCTCGTGCTGGCGGCGCTCGTGATGCTGCTGGTGCTCAACCACCGCGTCACTTCGCAGTTCGAAGGCCGGCGGTGGACGCTGCCCGCACGGGTGTACGCGCAGCCGATCGACCTCTACGTCGGCCAGCAGCTCTCGGCCGCGCGGCTTGCCGAGGAACTCGACCGGCTGGGCTACCTCCGCGTCCCGAGCCCCGACCGGCCGGGCACCTATCGCCGCAAGGGCGACGACCTGCGCGTGCAGGTGCGCGAGTTCCGCTTCCCCGACGAGTTGCAGGCGGCGCGCGAACTGCGGCTGTCGTTCGCCGGCGACGTGATCGCGGGCATCCGGGACGCCTCCGGCGCGGAGGTCGCGGTCGTCCGGCTCGACCCGCTGCTGATCGGCAGCATCTTCCCGATCCACGGCGAGGACCGCATCGTCGTGGCGCCGGCGGAGGTGCCGCCGCTGCTGCCCGAGGCGCTCAAGGCGGTCGAGGACCGCAAGTTCGACTCGCACCACGGCGTCAATCCGCTGGCGATCCTGCGCGCGCTGTTCGTGAATGTCCGCGCCGGGCAGATCGAGCAGGGCGGCAGCACGCTCACGCAGCAGCTCGTCAAGAGCTACTTCCTCGACAGCCGCCGCACGCTGCGCCGCAAGGCCGAGGAAGCGGTGATGGCCGTCATTCTCGACGCGCGCTTCGAGAAGGCGGACATCATGAACGCCTACATCAACGAGATTTACCTGGGGCAGGACGGCAACCGCGCCGTGCACGGCTTCGGACTCGCGAGCCAGTTCTACTTCGGCAAGCCGCTCGCGGAGCTCGACCTGCCCGAGATCGCGCTGCTCGTCGCCGTGGTGCGCGGCCCGTCCTACTACGACCCGCGCCGCCACCCCGAGCGCACGCTCGAGCGGCGCAACCTGGTGCTGCGCGTGCTCGCCGAGCAGGGGGTGGTGAGCGCCGAGGATGCCGAGCGTGCCGCGAAGGCGCCGCTCGGCGTGTCCGAGGCGGGCGGCCGTACTGGCGGCTACTACCCGGCGTTCCTCGACCTCGTGCGACGGCAGCTGCGGCGGGACTACGAGGAGGCGGACCTCACCGAATCGGGCCTGGTCGTGTTCAGCACGCTCGATCCGCTGCTGCAGCGGGCGGCGGAGTCGGCGCTCGCCGGGGAGCTCGACCGCCTCGATGAGTCCAAGCGCAAGGACGCGCACGGACTCGAGGGCGTCGTCATCGTGACCGCGCCCCAGACCGGCGAGGTCGTGGCGCTGGTGGGCGGCCGGCGCTCCGGCTTCGACGGCTTCAACCGGGCGCTCGACGCCAAACGCCCGATCGGTTCGCTGGCCAAGCCGATGGTCTACCTCGCCGCGCTCGAGACCGACCGCTACACGCCCGCCTCGCTGGTTGCGGACGAGCCCGTGGACCTGAAGCTGCCCAACGGCGACCGCTGGAAGCCCGCGAACTTCGACAAGAAGGAACGCGGCCAGGTGCCGATGGTGCGCGCGCTTACCCAGTCGCTGAACCTCGCGACCGTGAACCTCGGCCTCGACGTCGGTCTCGGCCGCGTGGCGAAGGCCTTCGAGCAGCTCGGGCTCCCCGAGGCGCCTCCCGAGCTGCCGTCGATGCTGCTCGGCGCCACCAACCTCGCGCCGATCGACGTCGCCCAGATGTACAACACGATCGCCAACGGCGGCTTCCGCGCGCCGCTGCGCGCGGTGCGCGCGGTCGTGGGCGAGGACGGCAAGCCGCTCAAGTCGCCGGAACTCGAGGTCTCGGAGGCCGTGTCGCCGGAGGCCGTCTACGCGCTCGACCGCATGATGATCGAGGTGATGGAGCGCGGCACCGGCAGGACGGCGAAGAACCTGCTGCCCGAGGGACTGGTGGTGGCCGGCAAGACCGGCACCTCGAACGACTACCGCGACAGCTGGTTCGCGGGTTTCTCGGGTGCCCACCTGATCGTGGTGTGGGTGGGCCACGACGACAACCGGCCGACGGGCCTCACGGGAACGACCGGCGGTCTCGCGGTGTGGTCGCGCCTCATGTCGTCCATTCCCACCTCGTCGTACGAGCCGATGCAGCCCGACTCAGTGGACCTGCGCTGGATCGACTACTACTCGGGCCGGGAGACCTCGCCCTACTGCAACGGCTCGGCGGTCAACATGGCGTTCGCGCCCGGCACGCCGCTCGCCGCGAGCGAGGCCTGCCCGCCGGGAACCGCCAGGCCGCCGGTGTTCGACGAAGGCCTCGACCTGCTCCCGGGCGAGACTCCCGCCGAGGAACCCGCCGCCGAGGAGCCGCCGGTCGCGGAGCCGGAGATTCCCTGACCCGCCGCGGCGGGGTAGGCTTACCGGGTGCTCCGTCCCGTCGTACTGGCATCGCTGCTCGTGCTTTCGGCCTGCTCGGTCGCCCCGTTCAAGCACGAGGCGCCCGCCGGCTCGACGCCAGCCCAAGGCTCCAAGCCCGCAACGGCCGGCTCCGGCCCAGTGCTCAAGACGCCGACCGATGAAGCCGTGTTCCAGCCTGCGCCGGAACGCGTCATCGAGCCGCCGCCACCAGCCATCGTCGAACCGGCGCCGCGGCCGCGGCCGAAGCGACCGCCGGCGACACTGTCGCCCGCCAGCCGCGCGCTGGTGGGCCAGGCGGAGGCACAGCGCAAGAAGGGTGACCTGCCGGGCGCCGCGGTGACGATGGACCGCGCATTGCGGATCGAGCCCAGCAACCCCCTGCTGTGGATCGAGATGGGTCGGCTGCGCATGGACCAGCGCAACTACGCCCAGGCGGAGAACATGGGGCGCAAGGCGCTGTCGATGTCGGTAGGCGACGACAGCACGCAGTCCGCGGCCTGGGAACTGATCGCCCAGTCGCTGCGGGCTCGTGGCCGCAACTCGGAGGCCGCCGAGGCGATGGACAAGGCCCGGGCGGCCACGCCTCGCTGACGGGTCGGCACCAATGACCGGCGCCGCCGCCCGGCCCGGCCTGGCCCAGAATCGCGCGACTGCCCCTCCGCGGCCGCTTTCCCACTGCACGCGCGACGAGTCGGGCGATGCGCTGGCCGAGACATTGCCGCCCGGTGGCCTCGAACCGTTCAGGCAGGACCAGCCGAACGTCGTTTCCAAGACGTCGCTTCGCAGCAAACCACCTCGGCGCCCACCGGGCCCTCGATTTCCTAGCTCGTAGTCCACAAATAGCATCGTCATCGGCATTTTCGTGTTTCCGGCCTCCACCGTCGCGGCTATTCTCGGGTTTGGTCGGAATGGAGTGACGAAGCGGCCCGGCCTTTCAGTGTCTGTGGCATCCTCGATCGATTCTTTCCGGCGTTCTTCTCGCCCTTGTGGGATTCCGGCGAGCTGATCAAGAGGTTTTTTACCGTGATAGGGTTGTTGCAGCGCGTCTCCACGGCAAGAGTCGTGGTGGGGGATGAAACGGTCGGCGCGATCGGGCCGGGACTGCTGGTCCTGCTGGCGGTCGAGCCCGCCGACACGCCGGCCGAGGCCGAGCGACTGGTCGACCGCCTGCTTCGCTACCGGGTGTTCGAGGACGCCGAAGGGCGCATGAACCGTAGCCTGCTCGATACGGGCGGTGGCCTGCTGCTCGTCCCGCAGTTCACGCTGGCGGCGGACACGACCCGCGGGCTCCGTCCGAGCTTCACCGGCGCCGCCCCGCCCGAGCTCGGACGCCGCCTGTTCGACGCCGCCGTGGCCGTTGCCCGCGACCGCATCGGCGAGCGCGTCGCCGAGGGCCGTTTCGGGGCACACATGCAGGTGTCGCTGACGAACGACGGCCCGGTGACGCTCTGGCTGCGGGTGAGCGCGGACCACGTCACGAGTTAGCTGCGACGATTCGCGTATCATGCCCGCCTCTCCAACGGTCCCGGAGCCAGCCATGGGTATCGGCTTTCGAGAACTGCTCATCATCCTGGTGATCGCGCTCGTCCTGTTCGGCGCCAAGAAGCTCCGTAACGTGGGCTCGGACCTCGGCTCGGCCGTCCGCGGCTTCAAGAAGGCCGTCAACGAGGGCGACGACGAACAGAGCCGCAAGCTGACCGACCTGTCGGCCAAGGACGCTGACTTCGAGGAGCGTTCCGGCTCGACCAAGTCGGACAGCAAGCCCGCCGCCTGAGCCGCGATGTTCGAGGTCGGCTTCACCGAGATCGTGCTGATCCTCGGGATCGCACTGCTGGTGCTGGGTCCCGAACGGCTGCCGAAGCTGGCCGCCGACGTCGGTCGCTGGGCCGGCCGGGCCCGCTCCATGGCCCGACAGCTCAAGACGCAGCTCGAGCAGGAAGCGAACTACGACCCCCTGCGCGAGACGCCGAAGCCCCCGCACCCCGAGAGCCCGTCGCCGTCGCCGCCTCCCGCCGCGTCCGCGACGGATGCCGCCGCGCCGGATGAGGCCGATGCGTCAAAGTCCGGGTGACCCCGAGCCCCTCGCCGAAGGCACCCTGATCTCGCATCTGCTGGAGTTGCGGACCCGACTGCTGCGGGCCGTGATCGCGGTGACCGTCGCGTTCGTCCCGCTCGTGTTCTTCTCGAACCAGCTGTTCACGCTGATCGCGCGGCCCCTGATCGACAAGCTCCCCGAGGGCACGTCGCTGATCGCGACCAGCGTGGTGTCGCCGTTCATGACGCCGCTGAAGCTGTCGCTGGTCGCGGCGCTGTTCGTGGCCATGCCCGTCGTGCTCTATCAGGTGTGGGCCTTCGTCGCCCCAGGCCTCTATCGGCACGAGAAGCGCTTCGCGCTGCCGCTGTTCCTCACCAGCGTCGTGCTGTTCTACGTAGGCGTGGCCTTCGCGTATTTCGTCGTGTTCCCGCTGATGTTCGCGTTCCTCACGGCGACCGCGCCCGAGGGCGTGCGCATGATGACCGACATGGCGAATTACCTCGATTTCGCGCTGCTGCTGTTCTTCGCCTTCGGGATCGCCTTCGAGATGCCGGTGGCGACCGTGCTGCTGGTGGCCACCGGCCTCGTCCCGGTCGAGAAGCTGCGCAAGAACCGCGGCTACGTGCTGCTCGGCATCTTCATCGTCGCGGCCTTCCTGACGCCGCCCGACGCGATCTCGCAGACCTTCATGGCCGTGCCGATGTACGTGCTCTACGAACTCGGCATCCTGCTCGCCGTGTTCCTCGGCCGCCAGCGGGAGCGGGACCGCGCGCAGGAGCCGGCGACGCCGTCCGGCGACTGACGCGCCGTCCCGATCGACGCAGCACCGCTGCCACTGGAGAGGGCGACACACGCTCTAATTTCTTGCGCTGGCACCGCAATATCGCGGAGACTTGCGCCCCTCGCGCGCAACCGCGCAAACATCTGACGCAGAAGCAAAAACACATGTCCAGCACCGCCTTGCCCGCCGTCACGCGGGAGACCTGGCTCGGCCACCCGAAAGGCCTGTTCCTGCTGTTCGCCACCGAGATGTGGGAGCGCTTCAGCTACTACGGCATGCGCGCGCTGCTGGTGCTGTCCCTGATCGCGGGCGTGGAGACCGCGAACCCGGGCTTCGGCTGGTCGCAGTCGGAGGCACTCAAGCTCTACGGCCTGTTCACCGGCTTCGTGTACTTCACGCCGCTGATCGGCGGCTGGCTCGCCGACAACTACCTCGGCCAGCGCAAGTCCGTGATCATCGGCGGCGTGCTGATGGCCATCGGCCAGTTCACGCTCGCCACGGCGATCCCCGGCAACCTGAATCTCTTCTACGTCGGCCTCGTGATCCTGGTGCTGGGCAACGGCTTCTTCAAGCCGAACATCTCCACCATGGTCGGCGACCTCTACGCCGAGGGCGACGCGCGCCGCGACGGCGCGTTCACGATCTTCTACATGGGCATCAACGCCGGCGCCTTCCTCGCGCCGCTGGTCTGCTCGACGCTGGGCGAGGACCCCGCGCACGGCTGGCGCGCGGGCTACTTCGCCGCGGGCGTCGGCATGATCCTCTCGGTGATCATCCAGCTGCTGTTCGCCCGGCGCTACCTCGGGGAGATCGGCACCGTGCCCGCGGCGCAGCGCTCGCTCGCGCAGTCGGGCGGGAAGCACGCGCCGCTCACCTCCGACGAGCTGGACCGGCTGCGCGTCATCTTCATGCTGTTCGTGTTCGTCGTGTTGTTCTGGGCCGCGTTCGAGCAGGCCGGCGGCCTGATGAACATCTACGCCAACGACAAGACCGACCGCATGGTCGGCGCCTTCGAAGTGCCGGCCGGCTGGTTCCAGTCGCTGAACCCGCTGTTCATCGTGCTGCTCGCGCCGATCTTCTCGACGATCTGGGGCCGGCTCGGCGCCGTGGGCAGGAACCCGGCGACGCCGCGCAAGATGGTGCTCGGCCTGGTCCTCACCGGCATCGGCTTCCTCGCCATGGTCTTCGCGGCGCTCGAGTCGGCGGGCGGCGCCAAGGCCAGCATGATGTGGCTCGTGATCGCCTATTTCTTCCACACCATGGGCGAGCTCTGCATCTCTCCGGTGGGCCTGTCGATGGTCACCAAGCTCGCGCCGCTGCGGCTCGCCTCGCTGATGATGGGCGTGTGGTTCATGATCAACTTCGTGGCCAACTGGCTGGCCGGCATCATCGGCTCGTACGCCGAGAGCCTCGGCGAGCTTGCGATCTTCGGCGGACTGGCGATCACGCTGTTCGCGTTCGCGGTGATCCTGTGGATGCTGTCGGGCACGCTCGTGCGCTGGATGCACGGGGCGGAGGACCTGAAGCGCGCCTGAATGTGTGGTCTGCGGCGCCGGACAACGCGGCGCCGCCCATTGCCTCTGGAGTTCCCATGATCCGACCCACTGTCCGCCGTGCCTGCGCCGCCGCAGCCCTCGCTGCCCTGGTCGCGATGCCCACGGTCGCTTCCGCCGAGACCGCCGACGAGTTCGTCGCGCGCGTGAACCGCCAGCTTGCCGACCTCGCGCTCGAATGGAACGCCGCGGGCTGGGCGCAGGCCACCTACATCACCCCCGACACGCAACTGCTCAACGCGCGCGCCACCGAGCGCTGGCTCGGCCTGTTCGGCGACTCGGTGCAGCAGGCGCGCGCCTTCGACGGCCAGACGACCACCCCCGCCACGAAGCGCGCGCTCGATCTGATGAAGCTCGGCGTCGCCGCGCCGGCCCCGGACGACCCGGCCAAGCGCGCCGAGCTCGCCACGCTGCTCGCCGGCATGGAGGCGAAGTACGGCTCGGCGAAGGACTGTCCGCAGGGGCCTGCGTCCTGCCGCGACGAGGTGCAGCTCAAGTCCGTGCTCGAGAAGAGCCGCGACTACGACGAGCTGCTCGCCGCCTGGAAGGGCTGGCACGACGCCGCGCGCCCGCTGCGCCCCGACTACGAGCGCTACGTGACGCTCGCCAACGAGGGCGCCGGCACGCTGGGCTTCCGCGACCTCGGCGCCATGTGGCGCTCGGGCTACGACATGCCGGCCGACGCGTTCACGAAGGAAGCCGCGCGGCTCTTCGCGCAGGTCGAGCCGCTCTACAAGGAGCTGCACTGCTACGCGCGCGGCCGGCTCGCGAAGAAGTACGGCGCCGACAAGGTGCCGGCAGGCAAGCCGATTCCCGCGCACCTGCTCGGCAACATGTGGGCGCAGCAGTGGGACGCCATCTACGACCTGCTCGAGCCCTATCCCGGCGTGAGCGACCTCGACGTGGACGCCGCACTGGTCGCCCAGGGCTACGACGCCGTGAAGATGACGAAGTCCGCCGAGGCCTTCTACCAGTCGATCGGCTTCCCGGCGCTCCCGCAGAAGTTCTGGGAGCGCTCGATGCTCACCCAGCCGCGCGATCGCGACGTGCAGTGCCATGCGAGCGCCTGGGAGATGGACGGCAAGGACGACGTGCGCATCAAGATGTGCATCCGCCCGACCTACGAGGAGCTGCGCACCATCTACCACGAGCTGGGGCACGTCTATTACTACCTCTGGTACAAGGACCAGCCGTTCCTGTTCAAGAACGGTGCCCACGACGGCTTCCACGAGGCCGTGGGCGACACGGTCAACCTCTCGATGACGCCCGCCTACCTCGCGAAGATCGGCCTCGTGCCCGCCACGAAGCCGAGCCAGGAGGCGCTCATCAACCAGCAGCTGAAGATGGCGCTCGAGAAGATCGCCTTCCTGCCCTTCGGCAAGCTGATCGACGAGTGGCGCTGGAAGGTGTTCTCGGGCGAGGTCACGCCCGCGAACTACAACGCCGCGTGGTGGGCGCTGCGGGAGCAGTACCAGGGCGTCGCCGCGCCGATCGCGCGCAGCGAGGCCGACTTCGACCCGGGCGCCAAGTACCACGTGCCGGGCAACGTGCCGTACACGCGCTACTTCCTCTCGTTCATCATCCAGTTCCAGTTCCAGAAGGCGCTGTGCGAGGCGGCCGGCTTCAAGGGGCCGCTCTACGAGTGCTCGATCGACGGCAACGAGGTCGCCGGTCGGAAACTCGGCGCGATGCTCGCGAAGGGCGCGAGCCAGCCGTGGCAGGACACGCTCTACGAGCTCACCGGCACGCGCGAGATGGACGGCTCGGCGATCCTCGAGTACTTCGCGCCGCTGCGCGGCTGGCTCGCGGAGCAGAACGAGGGCCAGCAGTGCGGGTGGTGAGCCGGCCGGCCTGAACCGTCGAGCCCGTCACGCTTCCGGCGCCGGCGGCGATCCGCCGGCCCGCGGGAACGTGAGCGGGTTCGCCGTCCGCCCGCAGCGTCGTGCGTAGGATGCCCCGAGGGAAAACGCCGGGGCCCCTGCCGCCACGAGATGCGCCTCTACGCCAAAGTCATCCTGCTGCTCTGCGCGGTGTTCGCGGCCTATGCCGCGATCGACTACACCGTGCAGCGCACGGTCATCCTGCCGAGCTTCGAATCGCTCGAGGAAGACCTTGCCCGCACCGACATGGAGCGCGTCAATCGCGCGCTCGACGACGAGCTCGGCCAGCTGCTGCTGTTCGGCGCCGACTGGGGCAACTGGCTCGAGACCTACCGCTACATGGCCGGGGAGAACCCCGCCTTCATCGCCGACAACATGACGCCGTCGACGATCGAGGCCGCACGCCTCGACGCCGTGGCGCTGCTCGACGCGCAGTCGCGCTTCGTCTGGCGGCAGGGCTACGACCCCGCCACGCACGCCGAACGGCGCTGGGCGATGCTCGACGGACAGGGCCTGGACCCCGGCCACCCCTTGCGGCGCGCCATCGCGGCG
The DNA here is from genome assembly GCA_963707145.1 of uncultured Gammaproteobacteria bacterium. Classification (GTDB taxonomy): domain Bacteria; phylum Pseudomonadota; class Gammaproteobacteria; order Steroidobacterales; family Steroidobacteraceae; genus RPQJ01. The sequence goes on along the minus strand of CAVPOQ010000008.1, from coordinate 538,997 downwards.
GGCGAGCAGGCGAGCGGCCTCGTGCTCACGGAACACGGTCCCGCGATGCTGATGGTCGCACCCGTGCTCGACGGAGCCGGCAACGGCCCGCACCGCGGCGCCGTCATGCTGATGCGCGTCATCACCGAGGACGTGGCCGCGCGCCTCGCCGAGCAGGCGCAGGTGCAACTCGAGGTCACCGCGCTCACGCCTCGCGACGAACCGGCCTCCTGGCAGGGCACGCGGCTGGTCCGGCACGAGAACCTCAACGAGGTCTTCCGCCGGCTCGACGACCTCTACGGCCGGCCCGCGGTGCAGCTGCACATCGAGGTGCCGCGCTCGGTGAGCGCGCGCGGCCGCGATGCGGTCGGCTTCGCGATGCTGTCGCTGCTGCTGGCGGCGGCGATCACGCTCGCGGCGCTGCTGCTGGCGCTGCGCTTCATGGTGCTCGGACCGGTCAGCCGCATGACGCGCCACGCGGTCGCGATCGCCGAGGGCGGGGACCTCGCGCAGCGCATGGGCGTCCGTCGCAGCGACGAGCTCGGCATCCTCGCCCGCGAGTTCGACCGGATGGTGGAGCAGCTCGCGGATACCCGCCGCCGCCTCGTCGACCAGTCCTTCGAGGCGGGCGCCACCGAGGTCGCGAGCGGCCTGCTGCACAACGTCGGCAACGCCATGACGCCGCTCGGCGTGTCGGTCGCGAGCCTGCAGAAGCGGCTGCGCGAGGCGCCGGCGGGAGAGGTTGAACTGGCCCTTGGCGAACTCGAGCGCGGCGTTGCGGACCCGGCGCGGCGCGCCGACCTCGAGCAGCTGCTGAGGCTCGCGAGCCGCGAGCTCACCGCGACGGTGGCGCGTGCCGGCGAGGACGCCGAGGCAGTCGCGGGCCATGCCGAAACGATCCAGCGGATCCTCGCCCACCAGCTGCGCCCCCCGGGCGCCGGGCCGGTGATCGAGACGACCACGCTCGATGCTGTCGTGGAACGTGGCGTGCAGATGATCGCACCGGCGATGCAGCGCCAGCTGCAGATCGAGCTCGATGAGTCGCTGCGATCCCCGGGCCCGCTGCCCGTGCCGCGCACGCTGCTCCAGCAGGTGGTGCAGAACCTCGTGCTGAACGCTGCGGAATCCGTCCGCGACGCCGGCCGCACGCGCGGCACGCTGCGCATCTCGGCGCAGATCGTACCGGCGGCCGCCGGCCGGACGCTGGTGCTGCGCTTCACCGACGACGGCGGCGGCATCGAGCACGACGCGCTGGCGCGCGTGTTCGAGAAGGGCTACTCGACGAAGCCGCGCGGCAACAATTTCGGCATCGGCCTGCATTGGTGCGCGAACGCCGTCGGCGCCGTCGGCGGCAGCATGCTCGCCGAGAGTCCCGGTCCAGGGCGCGGCGCGACGCTGCAGGTGACGCTGCCGTTGCCGGGCGCCAGCGATGGCGCGGGCGCGGTCCCGCAGGCCGCCTGATGCAGACGTCGAGAGACGCCGCGCAGCCGAACGCCGTCCGGGTGCTGGTCGTGGACGACGAGCCGGCGGTGATCGAGGCCTATCGCAAGGTGCTCGGCGACGCGGGCCCGAGCGCCGCACGCGGCGAGATCGACGACCTGCGCGCGCGGCTGTTCCTGGACGGCGGCGCCCCCGCCGTGGCGGCCACCCGGCCGCGCGTCACCAAGAGCTTCGACGCCGAGTACTGCAACGGCGCCGAGACCGCCGTCGCCGCGGTGCGCAAGGCACAGGCCGCCGGCCGGCCGTTCTCCGTCGTATTCCTCGACATGCGCATGCCGCCGGGCCCCGACGGCGCCTGGGCCGCCGAGCGCATCCGCGAGATCGACCCACGCGTCGACATCGTGATCTGCACGGCCTTCTCCGACGTGGACCCCGCGGAGATCGGCCGCCGCGTGATGCCCCCGGACCAGTTGTTCTACCTGCAGAAGCCGTTCCATCCGCACGAGGTTCGCCAGCTCGCGACCGCGCTCGGCGAGAAGCGCGACGGCGCCGAGCGCCGTCGCAACGAGTCGGAGGACTTCGACCGGCTCACCGGGCTGGCAAGCCGCGGGCTGTTCCTGCGCCACCTGCGCCAGGTGGCGCAGACCGTCGCGCAGTCCGGCGAGACGTTCGCGCTGCTGTGCGTCGACCTCGACAACTTCCGCCGCATCAACGAGGCGCTCGGCCATGCCGCGGGCGACGAGCTGATCCGCCGCACCGCGGAGCGGCTGCGCGAAATCCTGCGCCACGACGACGTCCTCGCGCGCGTGGACCTGCAGGCGGTCGCCAGCGACGAGATCGCGCGCACCGGCGGCGACCAGTTCGCCGTCCTGCTGCGACGGATCCGCTCGCAGGCCGACGCCGAGGCCGTCGCGGCGCGCCTCACCCGGCCGCTGGTCACGGAGCCGGGCATCGCGCCGTCGCCGATCACCGTCACCGCCAGCGTCGGCATCGCGCTGTGTCCCGCGCACGCGACGGACGACGAGGCGCTGTTCCGCCAGGCGAGCATCGCCATGTACTGGGCGAAGCGACGCGGGCGCGGCGAGTTCGCCAGCTACGACCCGACGCTGACGACCGGCGCGCAGGCGCGCTTCAGTCTCGAGAACCGGCTGCAGGGCGCGCTGGAGCGCGGCGAGTTCTCGCTGCACTACCAGCCGCAGTTCGACCTCGGCACCGGCCGCATCGCCGGCATGGAGGCGCTGTTGCGCTGGTCGAATCCGGAACTCGGCTCCGTCTCGCCGGCAGAGTTCGTGCCGGTCGCCGAGGAGACCGGGCTGATCCTGCCGATCGGCGAGTGGGTCATGCGCACCGCCTGCCGCCAGCTGAAGGAATGGCAGGACCGCGGGCTGGCCACCGGTCGCGTCGCGGTCAACGTCTCGCCGGTGCAGTTCTCCCAGCACGACTTCCGCCGCATGGTCGCGCAGATCCTGCGCGAGACCGGACTCGAGCCCGCGCTGCTCGAGCTGGAGATCACCGAGTCGCTGATGATGCGCGACGAGGAGTGGACCAAGCAGCTGCTCGCCGAGCTGCGGGCGCTCGGCGTGTCGATCGCGATCGACGACTTCGGGGTCGGCTACTCGAATCTGCGCAGGCTCAGCGAGTTCTCGGTGAGCCGGCTGAAGATCGACCGCTCGCTGGTGGAGGGCGTCGAGAACCTCGGACGCAGCACCGCGATCGTCACCGCGATGGTCTCGATGGCGCGCGCGCTCGGCCTCGACGTGGTCGCCGAGGGCGTGGAGAACTTCCAGCAGCTGCTGCAGCTGCAGGACGAGCACTGCAACGAGGTGCAGGGCTTCCTGCTCAGCCGCCCGCTGCCCGCGACGGAGGCCGAAGAGCTGCTCAACCGGCTCGCGAACAGCGACGCCTCGAGCCGCACCATGCGCCTGCGCACGCTGGCGCAGTAGTTTTCGTCCGGCTCGCGGCCGCTTGGCCGGTCGGCTGAGCTGGACTCGCTGACATTGGTGCATACGCTTCCGGAGGCGGGCGCGTCGAAAGATCCGTATGGGGGAACGGAACGTTGACGATGTCGCCCTGCTTAGAGACTGCAGATCCTGCCGGCAGAATCGGCAGCAAGACGGGGAAACCCCAAACAGGGGGACCCCGTGAACCGCGCCCTGCTTCTGACATAACGCGTTGCGGACACGATCGGCAGGCTGACCTTTGCCGTATCGAGTCTCAATACGTGACGCAGCGCAGCTTCTCACAGCGAACGATATCTACACTCCGCTAGTGACCGGATGCGGCGGACGCCGTTCGCCGATCCCGGTCGCAAGGAGGAGTGTCCCGTGGCCGTGACGCTGGTTACTGCTCGTGCACAGCCGGCGCCCGCGCTCGCCCCAGGTAGTCGACCGGCTCCGACGACTCGCGTCGACGTCATCGCGGTCACCCGCGACGATGCACTGCTCGAGCAGGTCGGCCTGGCGCTCGACGGCGAAACGGGCATCCGGCTGGCGGATTCCGTCGACGCGGTGGCCGAGCACGTGGACGCCGCCTGTGCCCAGGTCCTCCTGCTCGACGTGCGCGAGTATCCGGATCCGGGCGGTGCCGTAGACCGGCTGCAGTCGCTTTCCGATTCCTGCGTCGTCGTCGTCCTGGCGCCGGACTCCGAGGCATCGAACGTCGCGGACACGATCAGGCGGTCGGCGGTCTTTGCCGTGCTGCCCATACCGATCGAGCCCGGCAAGACCTCGGCTGTGCTCGAGGGAGCCCGGGAGGAGGCGTTGTCGCGGGCCATCCTGACCGCACCGCAGCCCGTTCCAACTCCGAATGCCACTCAAATCGTCGCGCCGCAGCCCGTTCCACCTCCGATTTCCACTCAAGTCTCCGCGCCGCAGCCCGTTCCACCTCCGATTGCCACTCAAGTCGTCGCGCCGCAGCCCACCCCCGCGCTGCCAACGCCTGCGACTGCCCCGGCGGCGATCGCGCCGCCCGCCAAGCCGAGAACCCCCGGGTGGCTCATACCGGCCGGAGCCGCGCTGGTCGTGCTCGGCATCGCGGTCACCTGGCTTCTCGTCGACCTCGCGGGACGGGACACAAAGCCGGCATCGCAGGATGTCGAGATCGCTCCGGAGACTGCACCGGTCGCAGCAAGTGCCTCGACGACGCGCGTCGAGCAGGGATCGATCGAAGAACTGCTCGACAAGGCCGGCGCCGCATTTCGCGAGCGCCGCTACGTGGAGCCAGCCTCCGACAGCGCATTGCTGTACTACCAATCCGTCCTTGCGCAAGCGCCGGACAACGGCGAGGCGCGGGAGGGCATGCAGCGTGTAGCCGCGATAGTGGACCAGCGGCTGCAGTCGGCGCTCGCGGAACGTCGGTTCGACGACGCGGCGACTGCATTGGCGCAGCTCGCGCTCATGCGGCCGGCCGACCCCGGATCGGAGGCAACCGCAACTCGTATCGTCGAAGGCCAGATCGCCGCGGCACTCGACGCCGCCAGGATCGATCGCGCGAGCCAGCTGCTGCAGCAGGCGACGCTGGCGGGCACGTTGCCCACGGCTCGCGCGACGTATTGGCGCGAGGAAATAGGCCGTCGGCAGAGCAGCACGCAGGTCAACCAGCTTGCGGCCCTGGTGTCTACGCGCATCTCGGAAGGAAAGCTGGTCGAACCCGCAGGCGACAGCGCCAGAGATTATCTCGCGCAACTGACCAGGTTGACGCCCAACACACGCGCGCAGGCTGCGGCGAGCCGCAAGCTCGGGCAGGCATTCCTGCAGCGCGCGCAGGCCGCAAGTGCGCAGCGGCAGACCGCCGACGCAGAACGCTGGCTGGAGGAGGCGCGCGCCGTTGGAGTGACGCCAGTCGCCGACCTCGCCGCAGCGTCGGTGGCGTCGGCACCGACCGACACGAACTCGCCTCCGCCGGAGCCTTCTGCGACGGAACGCCTCACCCAGCTTGTTCAGCAGCGGATCAGCGAAGGACATCTGCTGGACCCGACGCAGGACAGCGCTGTCTTCTACTACGGCGCGCTGCGCGCGGCGGACCCGACCGGCGCGGCGACTGCAGAACAGGCCCGCGCGCTTGCGTCGCAACTGGTCGACAGGAGCAGTAAAGCGCTGGCGGCCGGTGACCTGGAGACAGCCCAGCGGCTCCTGGCGGCGGCGCGCCAGCTCGGACTCGACCCCGCCCGGATCGACGCGCTCGAACAGCGAGTGGCCGGGGCGCGCCAGCCGCCGACCCTGCCGCCCGCGCCCGTGCCGTCTGCCGCGCTCGAGCGCACGTACTACGTGGCACCGGTCTATCCGAAGAAGGCTCTCGAGAATCAGGTCAGCGGCCAGGTCCAGGTTCGCATCAGCGTCGATGCGCAAGGACGCGTCAAGGGCGCCGCAATCGTGTCGTCGACTCCGGCCGGAGTGTTCGACCAGTCGGTCCTGACGGCCGTCAGCCGCTGGCGCTTCAAGCCCCCGCCGGCGGCTGCCGGGGCCGTCGACGCAAGCACGATCACTTCCGTCGTATTCAAACCCACGGACGTCGCACGAAGATGAATCCGATCGCGGCACCGCGCAAGACAGGACGAACCTTGACGAGCGACCTCTTTGTTCGATTCAAGGGCACCGCCACGGCGGCAGGATTCCTGGCGCTGCTGGCAGCCTTCATCGCCACGGTGCTGCTGCCGGGCTATCGACTCGCGAGCCAGCTGTCTGAAAGCACGGCGGCGTTGAAGCTCGTCAGCGAGCAGCGCAGCCAGCCGGAGGCGATGGTACGTTCGCTGGCCGCCATAAGGGACCGCCTCAGGTCCGGCAGCTACGTCGGCGACTCGATCACCGAACTGGCCGCCTCGGGACGCGAGTACGACCTGGCGCTCGTCCAGCTCCGCCAGACAGGGACACCAGGCTCGGCGGAACTGCAGCGAACCGAGAAGGCCTGGAAGGAGTACCGCGCGTTGCTCGAGCCGGTAACCGTCTTCAGCGGCGTGCCCTATGTCGACTCCGACCGTTCCGGAACGCAACTGAATGCCGGCGGCGAGCGCCTGATGGCCGACACCCGCAAGGCGCTGGAGTATGGACGGCAGAATGCGGCACGCATGACCGGCGATCTGACGGCCATTGGCACGCGACTGGAGAGCGAGTCCGTGGCCGGTGCCGCGACGCTTCGCCGCCTGATGATCGCCGGCATGGTCTTCGCGGGGTTCCTGCTGGCACTGGTGGCGCGTTTCCAGTGGCTGAAGGTCCGCGAGGAGCGGGCGGCGCAGGACGCGCGGAAGCAGACACGCGACATCCTGGGCACCGTCAAGGAAGGCCTCTGCCTGATCGACAGGGATTTCCGCATCGGGACCACGCATTCCGCCGCGTTGGCGGCGCTCTTCAGGCGCGACTCGTTCGACGGCCTGACCTTCGAGGACCTGCTGCGCGGGGTCGTTTCGGAGGCGACGCTCGAGACCGCATCCAAGTACGTGAAGCTGCTCTGGGGCGACAGGGCAAACGAGAACCTGATCAAGAGTATCAACCCGCTGGCCGAGGTCGAGGTGGCTTTCGAGCACGGCCACGGCGGTCGGGACACGCGCTACCTCGAGTTCGACTTCCACCGGGTCAAGCAGGACGGCGGCGTGCGACAGATCCTGGTGTCCGTCAGTGACGTGACCTCACGCGTCCTGCTGGCCCGGGAGGTCAAGCAGTCGCAGGCCTCCGCCGATGCGCAGACGGATCTGCTGCTCGCGACACTGCAGGTTGAACCCGGTCAGTTCGAGGCGTTCCTGTCGGACTGCAATGCCGCGCTGCGGATGGTCAACAGCATCATGAAGGTGCCGGCGCGAGGAGACGCGGATTTCCGCAAGAAGGTGGACTCGCTGTTCCGCGAGATGCACAAGATCAAGGGCGATGCCGCGACACTGGGTATCGCGACCGTCGAGAGCCGCGCCCAGTCGTTCGAGGACTCGCTCAAGGAACTTCGTGAGCGCACGGACCTGTCCGGGAACGATTTCCTGCCGCTCGTCGTGCGCCTCGACGACATGTTTGCGCATCTCAAGACGATCCAGGAGCTGCTCAGTCGGCTCGACAGCCTGCGGGCGGCTTCGCTGCTCGGGGCGGCGCCGGCAGCGGCCGCATCCGCACGCGCGCCGATGCCGGCCCCGGGACCCGCACGCAGCCTGGCCGATATGCTCGAATCACTGGCAGCGCGCATCGCCTCCGATCATGGCAAGCAGGTGCGCCTCGTCACGAACGGTCTCGAGCAGGTCCCCGGCGACTACCTCCGCGAAGTGCAGACCGTCGCGATTCAGTTCGTCCGCAATGCGGTGGTGCACGGCATCGAGGATGCTGCGCTGCGCAACGGTGCCGGCAAGGACCCGGCGGGTCTGCTGCAGGTGGAGTTCAAATCTCGCGAGCAGGGATTCGAGCTCATGTTCCAGGACGACGGGGCTGGCATACGCGTCGACCTGGTGCGGGAGAGAGCGATCGCGCTAGGCATCGTCGATCGTGCGCATGCCGAGACGCTCGACGAAAAATCGGCGCTCGGCCTGATCTTCAAGGCAGGGTTCTCGACGCATGAAGGCGATGATCGCGACGCCGGACGCGGGGTCGGCCTCGACCTGGTGCTGAAATCCGTCCGTGCGCTGGGCGGCAAGATTGTCGTCGCGACGGTACCTGGCAGGTTGACCCGGTTCCGCGTCCTGCTCCCGGCGCAGGACGAGCGCCGCGACGCCGTCGCGTAGGCGCGATCGGCGGATCATGAGCTCGATGATCTCAGAGGCACTCGACGTGGTGCAGCCGCTGCGCCTGCTGATCGTCGACGACTCGAACATCATCCGTCGACGCATCGAGCGCTCCCAGCGACTGCCCCGGCTGCAGGTCGTCGGCACTGCACGTGACGGCCGCGAGGCGGTCGAGCGGTTCATCGCGACAGACCCCGACGTCGTCACGATGGACATCACGATGCCCCACATGAATGGCATCGAGTGCGTGGAAAGACTGGTACAGATGAAGCCCGGCGTACTGATCCTCATTGTGTCGGCACTGGCCGACAAGGCGACCGCGGTGGAGGCCATGGAGAAAGGCGCCAACGGCTTCCTGAACAAGCCGTTCACCGATCGCCAGCTCAACGAGGCACTCGAAGAGTTGCTGGGCGGAGCCTGAGCGCGATGCTCGACGAACAGGTCATCCGCACCTTTCTGCACGGAACGACCCACTACTTCGAGGTCGCCACGCGGCAGCCGGCATTCGTCGGATCGCCCTACCTGATGAGTCCCGGCGCACCGGAAATGCACGAATACACCGGTGTGATCTCTGTGTCCGGACGTCGCGATGGGGTCGTCTATCTCACGGCGCCACGCGGCATGCTCACGGTACTGCTGATGAGCATGAACGAGAGCGACGTATCGCACGAGAACATGTGCGACGTCGTCGGCGAGGTGGCCAATACGATCGCCGGCAATGCACGCCGCGACTTCGGCAACCAGTTCGTCATCTCCGTGCCGACGGTACTGGCGGGCAGCGGCGAAAAGCCGCAGCTGCCAGAGGGCGGTCAGCCGATCGTGATCCCCGTCAACTGGCGCAGCCACTCGGCCCGCCTCGTCGTCTGCCTGAAGTAGCGCTCACGCATCGGACGGACACCACCGCCGCCGACCTGGCTGGGCGCGTCGAGGAGCACTCGCGCCTGGCAGGCTGCTGGTGAGGCTGTTTGAATCTCCGATCACCCGGATTTTTCGGCAGGCTTCCTGCTACGCTCGCGCCCACACAACGACCCTTGGGGACCCGCCGACGATGAACCCGAGTTCCGTCTCGCCGCCGCAGCTGACCACGCGTGCGGTGGTGCTCGCGATCGTGCTCGCGATGATCCTCGCCGCGGCCAACACCTACCTCGGCCTGTTCGCCGGCATGACGATCGCGTCCGCGATCCCGGCGGCGGTGGTGTCCATGGCGGTACTGCGCGTGCTCGGCGGCAGCACCATCCTCGAGAACAACATCGTCCAGACCGGCGCCTCGGCCGGCTCCTCGATCGCCTCGGGCGTGATCTTCACGATCCCGGCGCTGGTGATCCTCGGCCACTGGGTGGACTTCAAGTACCTGTGGGTGCTTGCCATCGCGGGCCTGGGCGGCATCCTCGGCGTGTTCTTCTCGGTGCCGCTGCGCCGCGCGCTGATCGTCGACCAGGGCCTCGCCTTCCCCGAGGGCAAGGCCGCGGCCGAGGTGCTCAAGACCGGCGAGAATCCGGCCGAGGGCGTCAAGATCCTCGGGTTCGCGGCGCTCGGCGGCGGCTTCGCCAAGCTCGCCGCGGCCAGCGGCCTGCGGCTCTTCCCGGACACCGCCTCGATCTCCGGCTGGCTCGGCAAGTGGCTCGGCTACTACGGCACGAATCTCTCCCCGGCGCTGCTCGGCGTGGGCTACATCGTCGGCCTCAACGTCGGCATCCTCGTGCTGATCGGCGGCATGATCTCCTGGAACGTCGCGATCCCGGTCTACGCGGCGTTCTTCCTCGACGGCAACCCGGAGCTCGCCGCGCGCGTCGCGGCAGGCAGCGCCGAGGACGCCGCGTTCGCCATCTGGTCGGCGCAGATCCGTTACCTCGGCGTCGGCGCGATGCTGGTGGGCGGCGTCTGGGCGCTGATTTCCATCCGCCAGTCGCTGCTCTCGGGCATCCGCAGCGGGCTCGCCGCGGCACGGGCCGGCGCCGACCGCGTGGTCGCGCACACCGAGCGGGACCTGCCGATGAAGGCGATGCTGATCGGCACGCTGCTGTTCACGCTGCCGCTGTTCGCGCTGTACCAGACGATCGTCGGCAGCGTCGCCGTGAGCCTGCCGATGACGATCATCATGATCGTGGCGGGGTTCCTGTTCGTGTCGGTCTCGGCCTACATGGCGGGCCTGGTGGGCTCCTCGAACAACCCCGTCTCCGGCATCACCATCTGCACGATCCTGTTCGCCTCGCTGGTGCTGATGCTGCTGATGGGCAAGGGCGCCGCGCTCGGCCCGGTCGCGGCGATCATGATCGGCGCGGTGGTCTGCTGCGCGGCCTGCATCGGCGGCGACAACCTGCAGGACCTCAAGTGCGGCTATCATCGTCGGCGCCACACCGTGGAAGCAGCAGGTGATGCTCGCGATCGGCGCCGCCTCGAGCGCGCTCGTGATGGCGCCGGTACTGAACCTGCTGCTCAAGGCCTACGGCATCGGCGTGCCGACGGCCGAGCACCCCTCGCCGCTGATCGCGCCGCAGGCGACGCTGATGGCGTCGGTCGCCAAGGGCATGTTCGGCGGCTACCTGCCCTGGGACATGATCGCGATCGGCGCCGCGATCGGCGTGGCCGTGATCGCCTGGGACCTGTGGCTCAAGAAGCGGGGCTCGGAGTTCCGCGCGCCGGTGCTCGCGGTGGCGGTCGGCATCTACCTGCCGCTCGAGCTCGCCGTGCCGATCTTCCTCGGCGGCCTGCTCGCCTGGCTGGTCGAGAAGAAGCTCGGCGTGCACGGCGAGACGCCCGAGGCGGAGCGCGCCAAGCGCAACGGCATGCTGTTCGCCGCGGGCCTGATCACCGGCGAGGCACTGATGGGCATCTTCATCGCCATCCCGATCGTGACCTCCGGGCGCGCCGACGTGCTCGCACTGCCCGCCGGCCTGCAGTTCGGCGGCTGGCTCGGCCTCGCGATCGTGGGCTGGCTGGCGCTGATGCTCTACCGGGTGGGCACGCGGCGAACGTGAGCGGCGCGCCGACGCCGGACGACCCGCGACTCCGGCTCAAGATCGTCGTCGCCTTCGCGGCGATCTACCTCGTGTGGGGCTCGACGTTCCTCGTCATCCGGCTGGGCGTGCGCGAGTTGCCGCCGTTCCTGTTCGCGGGCGGGCGGTTCCTGGTGGCCGGCAGCCTGCTCGCACTGGTGGCGCTGGTGCTGCGCGAGCGATTTCCGCGCGGCCTGCGCGAGTGGCGCCCGATGCTGCTGTTCTCGCTGCTGATGATCACCTTCAGCAACGGCGTGAGCACCTACGCGCTGCAGCACCTCGCCTCGAACCAGGCCGCGCTGCTCGCGACCAGTTCGGCACTGTGGATCGCCGCACTCGGTGCGCTGGGACCGAGAGGCCACGCCCTCACCGTGCGCGGCTCCATCGGCCTGCTGCTCGGGTTCCTCGGCGTGGCGCTGATCGTCTGGCCGCGCGGCGCCGTGCCGTCCGGCCACGTCGCGTGGCAGTCGCTGGTGCTGATCGGCAGCTTGTCGTGGGCGATCGGCTCGATCCTGTATCGGGACGCCGCACTCGCCGTCGGGCCGGTGGCCTTCAACGCCGTGATGATGCTGCTGGGGGGGACGTGGCTGCTGCTCGCGGGCGTCGCGACCGGCGAGCTGCCGCGCTGGGAGTGGCGCCCCGGCGGGCTCGCCGCGATGGCCTACCTCGCCGTGTTCGGCTCGGCCGTCGCCTACACGGCGTACTCGTGGCTGCTGAAGCGCGTCCCCGCGGACCGCGTCGGCACGTTCGCCTACGTGAACCCCGCGGTGGCAACCGTGCTCGGCTGGGCGGTGCTCGGCGAGTCGCTCGGCCCGCTGCAGGTGGCGGGCATGATCGTGGTGCTGCTCGGCGTCGCGCTGGTGACGCTGCCGGGCCGGCTCGCCTGAGCCGCGCTCAGCGCTTCGGCCGGAACATCTCCACCTCGCCCTTCGAGCCGATCACGCTCGAGGCCGCCCACGACACCAGGCTCACGATCAGCGCGGCGCCGACCGCGGTCCAGAACCCCGCGACCTGGAACCCGGGGACGAGCCACGCCACCAGCGCCACCATGCCGGCGTTGAGCACCAGCAGGAACAGGCCGAGCGTGACGACCGTGATCGGCAACGTGAGGATGAAGGCGAGCGGCCGCACGATGGCGTTGACGAGGCCGAGCACGATGGCCGCAACGATCAGCTTGGCCGTCGAGTCGAACGTGAGGCCTTTCAGCAACTCGCTCGCCAGCCACAGTCCGAGCGCGCTGATCGCGGCACGCAGCAGGAATCCCACCATGACTCGTACTCCCGGGGCCGTGTGCGGCCGTTGACGTGGGCGGGATGGTAAAGGAATCTGCCCGCCACACCAATTTGCCCGAGGCCGCCGCATGGAACCCGTCGCCATCGTCATCGTGATCGCGCTGCTCGAGTACGTCGTCTTCGGCGCGCTCGTCGGCCGCGCCCGCGGCAGGTACGGCGTGAAGGCGCCGGCCACCAGCGGCCACGAAGTTTTCGAACGCTATTTCCGTGTGCACTACAACACGCTCGAGCTGCTGGTGGCGTTCGTGCCGGCGATGTGGCTGTTCGGCACCTACGTGAGCCCGACCTGGGCCGCGCTGCTCGGCCTCGTGTTCGTCGTGGGGCGGGCCCTCTACCTGCTCAGCTACGTGAAGGATCCGGCGAAGCGCGAGATCGGCTTCGGCCTCAGCGTGCTGCCGATCGGTGTGCTGCTGATCGGGGCGCTGTGGGGCGCCGCCCGGCAGTTCTTCTGAGACGCGCCGCGGCGCCTCGACGACCGTGCGTCGCCGCCGCCGGCCCCTAGGCGGCCGGCAGCTGCAGCCGTTCCTGCACCGCGCGGCGTGCCGGTGCGCCCTCGAGCAGTTCGATCAGCGACAGCGCGAACGGCACGGCCGTGCCCGGGCCGCGCGATGTGACGACCTTGCCGTCGATGACGACCGGGTCCTCGCGCAGGCGGAGGCCCGGCGCCGAGTCGGCCTCGAGGAACCCCGGGTAGCTGGTCGCGGCGCGATCGGTAAGCAGGCCCGCGTGGGCGAGCACGGCGGGCGCGGCGCAGATGGCCGCCGTGTAGCGGCCCGTCGCGGCGAACTCGCGCAGCAGCGCGATCACACGAGCGTCGGACTTCAGATGGGCCGCGCCCGGCATGCCCCCGGGCAGCACGATCATGTCGTACTGGTCCGCACCGGCCGCGTCGATGGCAATGTCGGCGACCAGCGTGATGCCGTGCGAACCGGTGACCTCGCGCCGGCCGAGTGCCGCGGTGCGCACCTCGATGCCGGCGCGCCGCAGCAGGTCCACGACCACGACGGCCTCGATCTCCTCGAAGCCCTCCGCGAGCGGCACGAGCACCTTCGACATGACGGATCCCTCCGCGCGCGGCTCTCAGCCGCCGCCGGCGAGCGCGACCTGGGTGCCGAGCCCCCGATCGCGCAGGTACTGCAGCGCGGTCTGCACCGCCGGGTCGGCAGCGGGCTCGGCGCCGGCCGCGGCGGCGGCACGCAACTCGTCGCCGAGCAGCACGTCCGGCTCGAGGCCACGCTCGTGGAGCGACACGCCCGGAGGGCGTGAAGTAGCGTGACGTGGTGAGCTTCAGCGCCTGGCCGCCGCGCAGCGGGATGACGGTCTGCACCGAGCCCTTGCCGAAAGTGCGCTCGCCCATCAGCGTCGCGCGCCGGTGATCGCGCAGTGCGCCGGCGACGATCTCGGAGCCCGAGGCGGAACTGCGGTCCACCAGCACGACGAGCGGCGCGTGGCCGAGCAGGTCGCCGTCGGTGGCGCGCATCTCGAAGCGGGCGCCGGCGGCACGGCCCTCGGCGCGAACGATGAGTCCGTCCTCGAGGAAGTCGTCCGCCACGCTCACGGCCGACTCGAGCACGCCGCCGGGGTTGCCCCGCAGGTCGAGCACCAGCCCACGCAGCGGTCCGTCGGCCTGCAGGCTCGCCAGTTCGCGGCGCAGGTCGCGCGGCGTCTCGTCGTTGAAGTGGGTGACGCGCAGATAGCCGTACTGCCCCGGCCAGCCGCGCGGCGCTCACCGTGTGCAGGTGCACCTCGGAGCGCTCGAGCTCGAACCGCAGCGGCTCGGGCGCGCCCGCGCGCGCCACGACCAGACGCACCGTCGACCCGGTCCGGCCGCGCATGCGCTCGATGGCGGCCAGCAGTCCGCCCGGCGCAACCGCCTCGTCGTCGATCGCGAGCAGGACGTCGCCGGCGCGGACCCCGGCGCGCTCCGCCGGCGAGGCCGCGATCGGGCTCACCACGACGATCCGGCCGTCCCGGTCCGCCACCTCGAGGCCGACGCCCGAGTACTGCCCGGTGGTGCTGACCCGCATCGCCTCGTAGGCGGCGACGTCGAGGAACGCGGAATGCGGGTCGAGGCGCGCGACCATGCCGTCCACGGCAGCGCGGTCGAGGTCGCCGGGCTGCAGGCCGTCGACGTAGTCGCGGCGCAGGTGTTCCGCCACCTCCTCGAGCAGCGTCGCCGGCGGTGCGGCGACGGGCGCTGGCGGCGGTGGCTGCGCGACCCGGTGGCCGGACGCGCCGCGCACGAGCATCAACCCGGCCCCGAGCAGGGCGCCGGCGGCGACGGCGAGAACGGTTCGAACGGCCCTGGACACGGGTGGCCCCGACGGTCGGAAGGGGTTCAGATACTAGCGCCGAGCAGGCCGCCGAGCACCTTATCCATCGGAGCGGGGCGACCGAGGGCGAATCCCTGCCCGAACTGCACGCCGAGATTGCAGGTGATCTGGCGGATCTCCTCGCTTTCGACGCACTCGGCGACCGTGGCGAGCCGCATCGCGCCGGCGAGGCCCACGATGGCGCTCAGCATCGCCTGCGAGCGCTCGTCGCCGACCACGTCGCGCACCAGGCTGCCGTCGATCTTCAGGCAGGTGACCGGCAGCGCCTTGAGGTACCCGAGCGAACTCAGACCGCGGCCGAAGTCATCCAGCGCGACCTCGTGGCCGAGATCGCGCAGCCGGCGCATCAGCGTCTCGGCGCGCACGATGTTCGCCACGGCGGCCGTCTCGGTGAGTTCGAAGGCGAGCAGCGCCGGGGGCAGGCGGCTCTCGCGCAGCGCGTTCTCGAGGAAGGTGCAGAACTCCGGATCGCCGAGCGACTGCCCGGAGATGTTGATCGCGAAGCAGGCGCGCCGGGCGCACAGTTCGGCAGCGCGGGCGCCGAGCGTCGCGAGCACGTGCCGCACCACCCAGCGGTCGATGGCGGGCGCCAGCTGGTAGCGTTCCGCGGCGGAGAAGAAGCGGTCGGGCGCGACGCTCTGGCCGGCCTCGTCGGTCATGCGCAGCAGCAGCTCGAACCTCGGGCCCGGCGTCCCGGCGTCGGGCGGCCCCTCGGGCGCATGGAGCGGCACGACGGCCTGCGCCTCGAGGCGGAAGCTGTCGGCGGCGAGTGCATGGCGCAACGTGCCGACCATCGTCACGTCCGTGTAGCGACGCACGATGCTCTGGTCGGCGTCGAGGTAGGTCTCGACGCGGTTGCGACCGCGATCCTTCGCCGCCTTGCAGGCGATCTCCGCGGCCGCGAGCGCATGCGCGAGCGGGTGCTTGCCTTCGGCTGCCCGTGCCACCCCGAAGCTTGCCGAGACCTCGACGGCCCGGCTGCCCGCGGCGTACCCGAGCCTCGCGAGACCTTCGCGCATGTGCTCGGCCACCCGCTCGGCGTCCTCCACCGAACACTCGGGCAGGAACACCGCGAAGCGGTCGCCGGAGATGCGCGCGGCGAGCATGCGCGGTCCGAGTCCGCGGCGGATCACCTCCGCGACGCGCACGATCACCTCGTCGCCCACGTGCATGCCGAGGTTCTCGTTGAGCACGTGCAGTCGGTCGATGTCGGCGTAGATGATGCAGTGGCTGCCCGACGGCGCCTGCTCAAGCGGGCCGCGCGCACGCAGCTCGAAGGCGGTCCGCGTCAGCAGTCCGGTCGCTGGGTCGTAGGCGTTCAGCAGGATGTAGGCGACGCGGCGCACCAGCAGCTCGACGATGCGCACCTGCCGCAGGTCGAAGTCCGGCGCGGTCACGGGCTTGAACAGCGCGAGCAGGCCGAGCACGCGCTGCCCGCCGTGCAGCACCGGGCACGACAGCACCTTGTAGGGCACGCCCGCGAGCGGACCGGTCGTCGCCGGTCGGTTCGAGGTCAGCGTCTGGCGGTGCAGCTGCGTCCAGGCCAGCAGCGAACGGTGCGCGCGCGTGAGCACCGTCGCACCGTCGCGTGGCGACGTGCCCTGTCCGGTGCGGCACACGGCGATGTTCTTGTCGGGGATCAGCAGCGCGCCCACGGCGCAGCCGAGGTGATCCACGCAACCCTGCACCAGCTGCGCCAGTTCGTCGGCAGAGTCGCCGTTCGTCGCCCCGTCCGGCGTCGCACCGAGCAGCAGTTCGAGGTCACGATCGCGCAGGTTCAGACTGCGCTGCAGGTCGTCGATGCTGTACTGCGCGAGCAGCTCGCGGTGCAGGCACTCGAGCACCGGCCGCAGCAGGCTCTCGACCAGCGCAAACGGGCGGGCGCCGTCGGCGCGCACGGCCTCCCGCAGCACGATGCCGACCGCGCCGATCAGCTGCTGCCCGCTGTCCCGCAGCAGGAACACGTACGCCGTGTGCTCGCGATCGACCGCCTCGGAGAGGCCGTCGCCTTGCGCGCCGGCACGCAGTTCGTCGGTGAGCGCCTGCTGCAGCAGGCGATGCAGCTCGGGGGCGTCCTGGCCCTCGTTCAGCCAGATCGGCAGGCCCATGCGGTCGTAGATCGCAATGGACTGGGCGCGCGGCAGCAGCATCTTGACGATCTGGCCGTACGGATCGAGCGACGTCGAACCGACCGGCGTCGGGGCGTCGTCGACCACTTCAGCGAGCTGCATCCGCCGATCCATGTGCCACTCGGACCCACTCGGGGCCACTCCCGTGAGGGCACGATCTTCTCCGATCGGTTGCGCAGCATTCCTCGACACGCGCCACAGTCTGCCGATCGCGCCGCCGCGGCCCGGCGCGCCCGCGCCGGGCGGCATTGGACATAAGGTCGCGCTCAGCGCTTCTGCAGCCAGATCTCGGGATCGACGGGCACACGCCCGCGGCGCACCTCGAAGTAGAGTGCGGCCTGGTCATTGCCGCCGGAGTCGCCCACGGCGCCGATCGCGTCGCCCGCGGAGACGGGCTCGCCCACCTTGCGGAACAGCTCGTCGTTGTGGCCATAGAGGCTCAGGTAGCCGCCGCCGTGATCGAGCACGATCATCAGACCCATGCCCGGCAGCCAGTCCGCGTAGGCGACGCGACCCGCGTACGGCGCGCGCACGCGGGCGCCGCGGGCCGTGCCGATCAGCATGCCCTGCCAGCGCAGCGACCCGCCGGCGCGCGGCTGGCCGAAGCGGGCGAGCACCTTGCCCTGCTGCACGGGCCACGGCAGCTTGCCCTTCAGCGGCTCGAACGGCGCCTGCTTCGCGACCGGCGCGCTCGCCAGCGCCTTGCGCAGCTGCGCGATCAGGTTCTCGAGCCCGCGCGCCTGCGACTGGAGGCGCTTCAACTCGCCGCCCTGCGACTTGATCTGCGAATCGATCGCCGCAACGGCCTTGACGCGTTTGTCCTGCGCGCCGCGCAGCGCCGCGAGTTCCTGCTCCTGCCGCGTCTCGAGCTCCGCCAGCCGCCGGCCCTCCGCCGCGATCTTCTCGCGCACCAGCGCGAGGTGCTCGAGCTGGTCGCGGATGCTCGAGATGCGCTCGGCGCGCGCGCGGCCGAAGTACCCGTAGTAGGCGAGCATCCGGCCAGCGGTCGCCGGGTCCTGCTGGTTCAGCAGCAGCTTCAACTGCTCCTCGCGGCCGTTGACGTACGCCGCGCGCAGCTCGCCCGTCAGCGCGCCGCGCTCGGAGGCGAGATCCGCCTCGCGCCGTGCCTGTTCGCGCTCGAGGTCCTTCAGACGTGCCTCGCTGGCGATCCGCTGGACGCGCAGCTCCTCGAGCGTGCGGCGGGCGCCGCGCACGCCCTGTTCGGCGTCGCGCAGTTGCGCGCCGAGGCGGTCGCGCTTCTCGACGTCGGCGTTGACCGACTTGCGCACCTGCTCGATGCGGGCGTTGACACGCTTGAGCTCGGCCTCCTTCTGCTTCTGGCTCTGCTTCTGCGACGCGTTCGATGGGCGCTGCGACTGCGCATGCACCGCCGGCGCGCCGCCGGCGATCGCCAGCGCGAGCAGCAGCGTCACGGCGAGCCGCCCGCCACGGCGGGCGGACGGCCCCCGGGGATCGGGCCGCGCGGTCGGTCTGGGCATGCGTCGGTCGGGCCTCGGTCGGGCCTGGGGCGGTGCGACAAACCGGTGAGTTTAGCGCGTCGGCGGGGCTGCTATACTCCACGCCCTTTTTGCACCGCGAGTCCGCCTCGCCTGAGTCCCATGGAGCGCCTGCTCGAATACATCACTCGCCATCCGTTCCTGACCGGGGGCACGGTTGCGCTGGCGCTGGCGGCGCTCGCCTACGAGGCGAGCCGGGCCCGCAGCAGCGGCGAGTCGGTCGGGCCGATGGACGCCGTGCGCCTCATGAACCAGGGCGCGCTGCTGCTCGATGTCCGTTCGCAGGGCGAGTTCGACGCCGGGCACATCCGCGACGCGCGCCACGTGCCGCAGGACCAGCTCGCCGGTGCCGGCGAGACGCTCAAGAAGTACAAGGACAAGGTCGTGGTCGCCTGCTGCGAGAGCGGCATGCGCTCCGGCGCGGCCGCGCGCGCCTTGCGCGACCAGGGATTCGCCAAGGTGGTGAACCTGCGCGGCGGGCTGCAGGCCTGGCGCGCCGAGAACCTGCCGCTCGTGAAGTCCGGCGACAAGGGCAAGTGAGGCCGGTGCCGTGAGCGCGCAGACCCCCGAGATCGTCATGTATTCGACCGGCTGGTGCCCGTACTGCGTGCGGGCGCGCGCGCTGCTGGAGCGCAAGGGCCTCGCGCTCCGCGAGATCAAGGTCGACGAGGACCCCTCCGCGCGCGACACGATGCTGGCACGCAGCGGCGGCCGGCGCACCGTGCCGCAGATCTTCATCGGCGAGCGCCACGTCGGCGGCTTCGACGAGCTCTACGCCCTCGACAGGTCGGGCGAGCTCGACGCGCTGACGGGCCGCGCCTGAGCGCCGCCGACGCGCGGCCGACCCCCAACATCCATCCGAGTACGAGGACGCCATGACCGAACAGACCCCCCCGATCCCGGCGGCTGCAGACCCGAACGCGCCGGTGGTCAATCCGCAGGCGATCTACATCAAGGACTGCTCGTTCGAGGCCCCCAGCGGCCCGTTCGTGAGCGGCCTGCAGGGCCAGCCCAGCGTCAACCTCAACATCGGCACGCGCGCTGCGGCGATCGGCCAGGACCTGCACGAGGTGATCGTCCAGGTGAACCTCGAGGCCAAGGCGGGCGACAAGGTGGTGTGGCTGCTCGAGCTGCAGCAGGCCGGCGCCTTCATGATCCGCAACCTCTCGGCGAACGACCTCGGGCAGGTGCTCTCGATCATGGCTCCGAACTACCTGCTCGCCTTTGCGCGCGCCACCGTCGCCGAGCTGGTGAGCAAGGGCGGCTTCCCGCCGTTCCTGCTGCCGCTGGTGACCTTCGAGGCGCTGCACGCCCACGCGCAGCAGCAGCAGGCAGCGGCGCAGGCCGCCGGCGGCACGGTCAACTGACGGGGTGACGGCCGTGTCCGCGTCGGGGAACCCGGCGAGCCGATCGGCGAGCGATGCCGGCCCGAAGCCGTGCGTCGCCGTGCTGGGATCGGGCTCCTGGGGCACCGCGCTCGCCGTGCACCTCGCGCGCACCGGGCACCGCACGATCCTCTGGGGCATCGAGACCGACGAGCTCACCGAGATGGCCCGCGCCCGGGTCAACCGGCGCTACCTGCCCGGCGTGACGCTGCCCGCCGGCCTCGAGATCGAGCACGACTTCGCCCGCGCCGTCGGGCAGGCGGGGCAGCTGCTGGTGGTCGTCCCCAGCCACGCGTTCCGCGAGGTCCTGGAACGGGCGAAGCCGCTGCTGCGGCCCGGCCAGCGGATCGCCTGGGCCACCAAGGGCTTCGAACTTGCCACCGGCAAGCTGCCGCATGAGGTCGCGGACGAGGTGCTCGGCCCGGGCGTACCGACCGCGGTGCTCTCGGGGCCCACGTTCGCGAAGGAAGTTGGCGCGGGCCTGCCGAGCGCGATGACGGTGGCCTCGCGCGACGAGGACTACGCCCTCGCACTCGCGCGCGGCATTTCAGGCGAGCGCTTTCGTGCCTACGCATCCGGCGACATGGCCGGCGTCGAGGTCGGCGGCGCGGTCAAGAACGTGCTCGCCATCGGCGCGGGCATCTCCGACGGCCTCGGCTTCGGCGCCAACACCCGCGTCGCGCTGATCACGCGCGGACTCGCCGAGATGATGCGGCTCGGGGTGGCGCTCGGCGCCGAGCGCGAGACGTTCATGGGGCTCGCGGGCCTCGGCGACCTCGTGCTCACCTGCACCGACGACCAGTCGCGCAACCGCCGCTGCGGCCTCGCGCTCGCGGCGGGCAAGACGCCGGCGCAGGCGCAGGCCGAGATCGGGCAGGTGGTCGAGGGTGTGCTCGCGGCGCGCGCTGTCCACGACGTGGCGAAGCGCCACGGCGTCGAGATGCCGATCGCCGAGCAGGTCTACCGCGTGCTCTACGAGGGCGCCCCGGCCAGGCAGGCCGTGTCGGCGCTGATGGGCCGCACGGTGAAGACCGAGACGGACTAGACCCCCGGCGGCCCGCCGGGCGCGCCCGGCTGGACACCAGACGCCGCGCCGAAACGGAGTTGCCGCCAAGCTTCGTAGACCGCCACCGCCACCGCGTTCGAGAGATTGAGGCTGCGCGCGCCCGCTTGCATCGGGATGCGCAGCCGGTTTCCGGGCGGGCACCGCTCCAGCACCTCGCCGGGCAGGCCGCGGGTTTCCGGGCCGAAGACCAGGGCGTCGCCGTCCGCGTACCGCGCCTCGTCGTACCGGACCTGGCCGCGGGTCGAGTACGCGAACCAGCGCGGCGACCCGAGGCTCGCGAGGCAGTCCTCGAGGCACGCGTGCTCGCGGACGTCGGCGAGCTCGCGGTAGTCGAGCCCGGCGCGCCGCACCGCCTTCGCGTCCAGCCGGAAGCCCAGCGGCCGCACGAGGTGCAGCCGCGCCCCGGTGTTGGCGCACAGCCGGATGACGTTGCCGGTGTTCGGCGGAATCTCGGGCTGGAACAGGACGACGTTCAGTGGCATAGAATCGTGGCGTCCGGCCCGGCGCGTGCCGATCGAGGGAGAGTCGCGATGCTGCTCGTCAAGCACCTGCTCGGCCGCAAGGGCCCGGAGATCTGGTCGGTGGACTCTGCGGAGCCGGTGCTCACGGCAATCCGGATGATGGCCGAGCACGGCGTGGGCGCGCTACCCGTGATGCGCGACGGCAAGCTCGCCGGCATCGTTTCCGAGCGCGACTACGCCCGCAAGGTGATCCTGATGGGACGCGCCTCGGCCGACACGCCCGTGGCGCAGATCATGAGCGCGCCGGTGGTCACCGTCGGGACCGAGGACCGCGTGCACCGCTGCATGGAGCTGATGACCGAGAAGCGCATCCGTCACCTGCCGGTGGTGGACGCGAGCGGCACGATGGTCGGCATGGTGTCCATCGGCGACCTCGTCCGCGCGGTGATCGAGGAGCAGCGCGAGACGATCGAGCAGCTGGAGAAGTTCATCGCGGGGTAGGCCGTCCGAGCGGCGGATCACCTGCACTTCGCACACCCGCTCTGCTGCCGCCAGCGCTGCCGGTCCGGCGTGTCGCTGAAGGAGGCCGAGTAACCGGTCACGTTGAAGCGCCCATCGACCCGCCACACCTTGCCCTTGTTGTCCGCTTCGGTGGCAGTAGTCCCTCGTGCCACGGACAGCGGCAGGCCAGATCCTTTCCCCTGACTCGTGAGGGTCAGCCCCTGCGCCGCCTCGATCCGGCGCGCCTGGGCTCACCTCGCGCCTCAGGCGTTCCAGCTCATCATCCGGGAGACGCGCCATCGGGGTGTCTCCAGTCGCTGTCAAGAGCGATCCTGCGCGATGTATGGCCCTCATTTTCGTTCGCTGTATGATTCACTCCGTTTATGGATGGTCAACCCACCGCCCATGACGCCCGCAGATCCGACCCTGCACTGCACGGCATCGACCCCCGAGGCAGGATCGGCGCCCATGCCCAAACGGATTGCAGGAGAAGCCCCCGGCGGCTTCGGCGTGGGCCAAGCGCACCTGAAGGAGACCGTCTTGACCAATATCACCGTGTCATTGCCCGATGATCTCGCCCGGCAGGCCAAGTCCGCGGGCCTGCTGCACGATGAGGCGATCGCAGCGCTGCTGCGCGACGCGATGCGCAAGCGCCAGGTCGATCAGCTCTTTGACACCATGGGCCAGCTCGCAAAACTCGAACCCGCACTGACCGAGGCCGAGATCGACGCCGAGATCGACGCCGCCCGCGCCGACCGTGCGCGTCGTCGCTGACACCAACACCGTCGTCTCGGCCTTTCTCTGGGGCGGACTACCCGCCGCGGTACTCGCCGCCACGCGTGAAGGGCGCATCACGCTGCTCACCAGCGCCGCGCTCCTTGCCGAACTCGAAGAGGTCCTCTCGCGCGCGAAGTTCGCCGCCCGGATCGCCCAAGTCGGCAGCTCCGTGCCGCAACTGCTCACCGGCTATCGCGCGCTGGTTACGACGGTGCGGCCCGCCGTGATCGAACCCACGGCCCGCGACCCCGACGACGATCACGTGCTCGCCTGCGCCCTCGGCGCCAGCGCTACCCTGATCGTCACCCGCGACCGCGATCTGCTCGACCTCGGCAGCTTCCGCGACGTCCGCATTCTCGCCGCACGCGAGGCACTCGCCCTCATCGCCACCGGCACAGGTTGAGCCGCCTGCGGCGCGCCGAGCCGGACACTTTGGGTCACCGTGTTGCTCAGCGGCTGGTTCTGCACGTACCCGTAGCGGTTCCACCCCTGCGGATCGCTCTCACCGTCGATGAACGGATCCGCGCTCAGGAACCGCCCCACCGCCGGCTCGTACACCCGCCCGTTCATGTGCACCAGCAGCACGTTGTCGAGCTGCTCGTGGCCCGTGTACCCGCGCCGGGTGTGGTTCGCGATCGCCTGCCACTCCGACTGGCTCGGCGCGCCCTGCCAGCTGCTGCTGCGCCGCGCGCCCCACGCCGTGAAGCTCGGCCGCGCCAACAGCGCGCCCGCGCCGTCGAGCACCGCATCGACGCTGCCGAGGTGATCACTCGCAAGGTAGAGCGTCTCGCTCGTCCCGTCCGAGCGGCGGATCACCTGCACCTCCCCCGAGGGTGTCGGGATGCGGTGCTTCCACGACGTGCGCACCGGTGTGCTGAGCTTCTCGAGCTGCCCGCCCACGTAGATCGTCGTCTCGTTGCCGCTCGCATACCCGCTCTGCTGCCGCCAGCGCTGCCGGTCCGGCGTGTAGCTGAAGGAGGCCGAGTACCCGGTCACGTTGATCAGCGAGGGCAGGTTGTAGCTGCGCCAGGTGAGCGACTTGCCGTTGCGCTTGGTGAGGTTGCCGTTGGCATCGTAGCCAAACGTCTCGCTGAGCCCCTGGTTCAGGTCCTGGCGGCTGGCGAGGTTGCCCGCCTCGTCCCAGCTGCAGGCGAGCTGCTGCACGTTGGCTCTCCGCGCCGCCCGTGCCCGAACGGCGCTGGGTCAGCGACCCGGTGAGCGGGTCGAACGCGCTCTGCAGCCACAGCCCGTTGCCGTAGGCCTCGCTCACCGCCGAGCCGCGCGCGTCGAGCAGGTTCAGCAACCACAGGTTGGGGCCGTCGACATCGCCGGTGAACTGGCGGATCTGCGTGAGCCGGCCGTTGGTGTAGAGGTACTTCGCCTTCACCCGCACCCCGCTGGTGCTCACCGGCCAGGTGAGCGTGTGCAGCTCCCCGAGGTTGTTGTACGCGTACTCGTACTTGTAGGTCGCGTCGGCCTTGATCGTACGCTGGGTGCGCATGCCGCGCAGGTTATACGCCACCTGGGTGACGACGTTGCCGGCCGCGTCGCTTGCCGGCGAGTGCGGAGTCGTTGCAGTGCGAGCGAGGACACGGTTCCCTTACAATCCGGCCCATGTCCGCCGCCCCCGCCCCCCTGCCGCCCTGCCTGGCCGTCGACTTCTGCGGCCTGAAGCTCGCCTCGCCGATCGTGCTGCTGTCGGGCTGCGTCGGATTCGGCGAGGAGTACACGCGGGTCGAGGGGTTCTCGAACACCGACGTGGGCGCGATCGTGCTCAAGGGCACGACACGCGAGCCGCGGCTCGGCAACCCGCCGCACCGGGTCTGCGAGACACCGATGGGCATGCTGAACGCCATCGGGCTGCAGAACCCGGGCGTGGACAAGGTCGTCGACGAGATCCTCCCTTCGCTCGACTTTGGCGAGACGCGCTTCTTCGCCAATGTCTGCGGCTCGACCATCGACGACTATGTCGAGACCACGCGGCGCTTCGACGACTCGCCCATCGACGCGATCGAGATCAACATCTCGTGTCCCAACATCAAGGAAGGCGGCGTGCAGTTCGGCAACGTGCCGGAGATGTCGGCGCGCGTGGTGGCGGCCTGCCGCGCGGTGACCAGCAAGCCGCTGATCACCAAGCTCTCGCCCAACCAGACCGACATCCGGGAGAACGCGCGTCGCTGCATCGAGGCAGGCAGCGACGGGCTCGCGGTGATCAACACGATCATGGGCATGGCAATCGACGTGAAGACGCGCCGCCCCGTCATCGGCAACATCCAGGGCGGGCTGTCGGGCCCCGCGATCAAGCCGATCGCGCTGCTCAAGGTGATGCAGGTGGCCGAGGTGGCCCGTCCGCTCGGCGTGCCGATCATCGGCCAGGGCGGCATCCACACCGCCGACGACGCGCTCGAGTTCATCATCGCCGGCGCCACGACGGTGGGCGTCGGCACCTCGCTGTTCTACGACCCGCTGGTGTGCCGCAAGATCAATTCGGGCATCGCCGGGTATCTCGCGGCGAACGGCATGAGTTCCGTGCACGAGCTGGTCGGCACGCTCGACGCGCCGAAGAAGACGCTCGCGGCCTGCGCCTGCTGAAACGGCAGGGGGCCTTCCTCTCCTCATTCCTGCGGGGCTGCGTGGTGCCCGCGTCACGGCAGTCGCGAAGGCGCGGCCTGTCCCCATTCCCGGAGGTTCGACGATGAAACTGCGACGCGTGATCGGCTGGACCGCCCTGGCGATTCCGCTCGCGGCGGTGCTGGCGCTCTTCGTCGGCTACTGGCTCTCGGACAACGACTGCGGCAAGGCCGCCGCGGCCCCCGCGAACCCGATGAAGGCGATCGTCTACTGCGACTACGGCACCGCGGACGTGCTGCGGCTCGAGGACGTCGAGACGCCCGTGCCCGGTGACGACGAACTCCTGGTCCGGGTGCACGCGGCGGGGATCAACCCGCTCGACTGGCACTACATGCGCGGCACGCCCTACGTGATGCGCCTCGGCAGCGGGCTGCGCAAGCCGAAGGACACGCGCGTCGGCGTGGACTACGCGGGCACGGTCGAGGCGGTGGGCCGCAACGTCACGCGCTTCAAGCCCGGCGATGAGGTCTTCGGCGGCCGCTCCGGCGCGCTCGCTCAGTTCGTGGTCGTCCGGCAGGACCGCGCGGTCGCGCTCAAGCCCGCCAACGTGAGCTTCGAGCAGGCGGGCGTCGTCGGCATCGCCGGCACCACCGCGCTGCAGGGCCTGCGCGACGCGGGCGCGTTGCAGCCCGGACAGAAGGTGCTGATCAACGGCGCCTCGGGCGGCGTCGGGACCTTCGCCGTGCAGATCGCGAAATCGATGGGCGCGGAGGTCACGGGCGTCAGCAGCACGCGCAACCTCGAGCTGGTGCGCTCGCTCGGCGCCGATCACGTCGTCGACTACACGAAGCAGGACTACACCGCCGGCGCGGAGCGCTACGACGTGATCCTCGACAACGTCGGCAACCGCTCGCTGGCGGAGAACCGCCGCGTGCTCAAGCCCGACGGCCGCTACGTGCTGATCGGCGGCGGCGGGCCGGACGACGGCCACTGGATCGGTCCGTTCGTGAAGCCGCTGCAGGCGCTGGTGCTCTCGCCGTTCGTGAGCCAGCACGATGGGGATGTTCCTCGCGAACCTCTCGGGCGAGGACCTGCAGCGCCTGGGCGAGCTGATGCGCTCGGGCGCCGTCACGCCGGTGATCGACCGTCGCTACCCGCTGGAACAGGCGTCCGAGGCGATCCGCTATCTCGAGGCAGGCCGCGCGCGCGGCAAGGTCGTCGTCACGGTGGAGTGAGGGCCTGCCCGATCGCCCGGACTCGGCGGGGGCGGTTCGACCCGCGAGGCGCCGCCCGGCCTCAGGCGTCGTCGATCCCGAGTTCCTTGAGCTTGCGCGTCAGGGTGTTGCGCCCCCAGCCGAGCAGCTTCGCCGCCTCCTGCCGTCCGCCGTGGGTGGCCTTGAGCGCCTCGCGGATCACGGTGCGCTCGAACTCGGGCATCGCGTCGTCGAGCAGCGGCGCACCTCCTGCGGCGAAGCGGGCCTGCGCCCAGCTCGCGAGCGCCTGCGCCCAGTCGGGGCCACCGGGGCCCGGGGACGTCGTGCCGCCGAGGTCCGCCGGGATGTCGCCGCGGGTGATCTCGCGGCCCGCGGCCAGTACCGTCAGGCGCCGGCAGGCATTGACGAGCTGGCGCACGTTGCCCGGCCACTGGAAGCCCACGAGCGCCGCCTCGGCCTCGGGTGCGAGCACCTTGGGCGCGACGCCGAGCTCGATCGCCGCGACGTCGAGATAGTGGCGCAGCAACTCGGGGATGTCCTCGCGGCGATTGCGCAGCGGCGGCACCTCGATGCGGATCACGTTCAGGCGGTGCAGCAGGTCTTCGCGGAACAGACCGTCCTTCACCCGCGCCTCGAGATCCTGGTGCGTGGCGGCGATCACGCGCACGTCCACCTTCACCGGCAACTGGCCACCGACGCGGTAGAACTCGCCCTCGGCGAGCACGCGCAGCAACCGCGTCTGCAGCGCCGGCGACATGTCGCCGATCTCGTCGAGGAACAGCGTGCCGCCGTCGGCCTGCTCGAAGCGGCCGCGGCGCAGCTCGGCAGCGCCGGTGAACGCACCCTTCTCGTGGCCGAACAGTTCCGACTCGAGCAGGTCCGCGGTGAACGCCGAGGTGTTGAGGGCGATGAACGGCTTCGCGGCGCGCGGACTGTGGCGGTGCAGCGCGCGTGCCACGAGCTCCTTGCCGGTGCCCGACTCGCCGGTGATCAGCACGGTCATGCTCGAGCGCGACAGCCGCCCGATGGCGCGGAACATCTCCTGCATCGACGGGGCGTGGCCGAGCATCTCGGGGATGCGCCTCGACTCGGTCGCGGTGGTCTCCGAACGCTGGCCCTGCAGGGCGGCGCGTCGCACCAGTTCCACCGCCTGGTCGATGTCGAAAGGCTTCGGCAGGTACTCGAAGGCGCCGCCCTGGTAGGCGGCGACCGCGCTCTCGAGGTCGGAGTGCGCGGTCATCACGATCACCGGCAGTCGCGGCCGCTTGGCGCGGATCTCCTCGAGCATCTCCAGGCCGCTGCGGCCCGGCATGCGGATGTCGGTGACGAGCACGTCGGGCGCCGCGCCCTGGCGCAGCGCGGCGAGCGCGGCGTCGGCGTTGTCGAAGGATTTCGTCTCCACGCCGGCCTGCCGCAGCGCCCGCTCGAGCACCCAGCGGATCGAGGCGTCGTCGTCGACGACCCAGACGTCAAGCGTTTTCGCTGAGCTCATGATTGTCGAACGGAAGCAGCAGGGTGAACACAGTGCGTCCCGGACGGCTGTCGAACTCGATCAGGCCGTCGTGGCGGCCGATCAGGTCCTGCGCGACGGCGAGGCCGAGCCCCGTGCCGCCCTGGCGTCCCGTGACCAGCGGATAGAAGACGGTGTCCTTCAGTTCGGCGGGCACGCCGGGCCCGTCGTCCTCGACCTGGATGCAGGCGACGACGCGGTAGCGGCGGCTGCCGATGCTGGCGTTGGTGAGCGCCCGGGTGCGCAGCACGATGCGCCCGCGCGTGCCCACGGCCTGGATCGCATTGCGGCCGAGGTTGAGCAGCGCCTGGATGATCTGGTTGCGGTCGAGCCGCAGGCGCGGGAGGCTCGGGTCGTAGTCGCGCTCGATCACGACGCCGGTCGGCGCCTCGGCGGCGAGCAGGTGCCCGACGTGCTGCACCAGCTCGTGGATGTTCGCCGGCTCCTTGCGCGGCGGCTGGCCGGGACCGAGCAGTGCATCGACCAGCGCGGCGAGGCGGTCGGCCTCCGCGATGATCACGCTGGTGTACTCGTGCAGCGCCGGATCCCGGAGCTGCCGCTCGAGCAGCTGCGCTGCTCCGCGAAGGCCGCCCAGCGGATTCTTGATCTCGTGGGCGAGCTGCCGGACCATCGCGCGGCTGCCGCCGAGCTGCGTGAGCAGTGCGTTCTCGCGCAGGATGCGCTGGTGCTGCGTGACGTCGGCGATCTCGACGACCACGCCGCCGGGGCGGCCAGGCGCGTCGTATGGAGTGACGGTGAGATCCACGAACCGCGGGGGCGCCGCGGGTCCGGTCTCGAACGGCAGCTCGCGCCGCGAGTACTGCGCACCGGCGGCGCGTGCCCGGCCGATCACGGCGTCGAGCTCGGCATTGCCGCGCAGCAGGTCGCGGATGCCGCGGCCCACCGCCTGGTTGCGGCTCGCCTCGAGCAGGTCCTCGGCGGGCTCGTTCAGATGCAGCACGACGCCGTCGGCGTCGAGCCAGATCACGCAGGTCGCGAGACCGTCGAGCAGCGGTGCCAGTTCGGCGCCGCCGGGACGATCGACGCTGCGGGGATCGGCCGCCACGTCACGCCACCCGGTGGCGCCGCGGCGGGCGAGAGGCGGTCAGCCGCCGGGCGCGTTCGGGCGCGTTGCCGGCAGCGGCGTGGGCCTGGGCCTCACCCCGGGACCGACGGCCGCCGGAGGGTTCACGCTGGGCTGCTGCACGTAGAAAGTGCGGGTCGCGCTGCGCAGCAGCTCGGTGCCCTGCGCGTCCTGGATCACCGCCGAGAGTGTGTGCGTGCCGCGTGGCAGGCCGCTCAGCGTGTACTGGAGCGAGTTGCTGGGGCTCTGCACCGGCCTGCCATTGAGGAAGACCGCGATGCGGTGATCGGACGCGAGCGCCGGATCGGTCTCGACCGCGATGTTCACCATCGCATCCGCGCCGAAGAACGAGTCGCTCTCCGCGGGCTGCTGGATCTCGATCGAGCGGTAATTTGCCGCAACGTCGCTGCGGCCCGTGGCGGCAGCAGCGGGCGCGGGCTGCCCGCTCGCCGCGGGCGCCGGCGCGCCGAAGCCGGTGAGCTGGATCTTCTTCGCGCCCTGGACCGGCATGTCGGAGAAGTGGGTGACGCCGTTCGCGTCGGTCCAGGTCCACAGTTCGCGCGTCGATCCCTGCACCGCGACGGACAGGGTGCAGAGGACGCCGACCAGCAGCACAGCTCGGATCTTCATGGGCTCGAAGCATAGTCTCGGGGTCGGCGGCTGACAAAGACACTGTTCCCGTTCCGCGAAGTGCGTCAAGAGACGGGCGGGGACGGTGCCGGGCGGATCCGCTCCGCCCGGCACCGTGGGTCGCCCCGCCCGGGGGCGTCAGACGCTGTAGTAGAGCTCGAGCTCGACCGGGTGCGTCGACATGCGCAGGCGCGTGACCTCCTGCATCTTCAGGCCGATGTAGGCATCGATCACGTCGTCGGTGAACACGCCGCCTTCCTTGAGGAAGCCGCGATCCTTGTCGAGCGCGTCGAGCGCCATGTCGAGCGAGTGGCAGACGGTCGGGATGTTCTTCGCTTCCTCGGGCTCGAGGTCGTAGAGGTCCTTGTCGGCCGGGTCGCCCGGGTGGATCTTGTTGCGGACGCCGTCGAGGCCCGCCATCAGCATCGCGGCGAAGCACAGGTACGGGTTCGCCGTGGAATCGGGGAAGCGCACCTCGATGCGGCGGCCCTTCGGGTTCATGACGTGCGGGATGCGGATCGACGCCGAGCGGTTGCGCGCCGAGTAGGCGAGCATGACCGGCGCCTCGAAGCCCGGCACCAGCCGCTTGTAGCTGTTGGTGCTCGCGTTGCAGATCGCGTTCAGCGCCTTGGCGTGCTTGATGATGCCGCCGATGTAGTAGATGGCGATCTCGGAGAGGCCGCCGTACTTGTCGCCGCCGAAGATGTTCTTGCCGTCCTTCGACAACGACTGGTTGACGTGCATGCCGTTGCCGTTGTCGCCCACCAGCGGCTTCGGCATGAAGGTCGCCGACTTGCCATAGCTCGCCGCCACGTTGTGGATCGCGTACTTGAGGATCTGCACCTCGTCGGCCTTCTTCACCAGCGTGTTGGCCGAGACGTTGATCTCGGCCTGGCCGCCGGTGGCGACCTCGCTGTGGTGCACTTCGACCTTGAGGCCCATCTCCTCCATCGCGAGGCACATTGCGGTGCGCAGGTCCTGGTAGGCGTCCACCGGCGGCACCGGGAAGTAGCCGCCCTTGATGCCGGGGCGGTGGCCGAGGTTGCCGCCGTCCATCGTGCGGCCGGTGTTCCACGCGCCCTGCATGGAGTCCACCTCGTAGAAGCAGCCGTTCATCGAGCTGCCGTGGCGGACGTTGTCGAACATGAAGAACTCGTTCTCCGGGCCCCAGATGGAGGCGTCGGCGATGCCGGTGGACTTGAGGTAGGCCTCGGCGCGCTTCGCGAGCGAGCGCGGGTCGCGCTCATAGCCCTGCATCGTCGAGGGCTCGACGATGTCGCAGCGCAGGTTGAGGGTGGTCTCCTCGAAGAACGGGTCGATGATCGCGGTCGAGGGGTCCGGCATCAGGATCATGTCGGACTCCTGGATGCCCTTCCACCCGGCGATGGAGGAGCCGTCGAAGCCCTTGCCGTCCTCGAAGAAGGCATCGTCCACGACGCGGGTCGGCACGGTCACGTGCTGTTCCTTGCCCTTGGTGTCGGTGAAGCGGAGGTCCACGAACTTGACCTCCTTCTCCGTGATCAGCTTCAGAACGTCGGCAGCGGTCGTCATGGGATCTCCTTGCTGTGCAGCGAAATCGGGTGCCCCGGGGCGCTCGCCGCGACGACCCGGAAGGCAGTGGACTGGGATCCAACGGAATGCACGTAGTATGCCAGCGCACTGGATTGGCGCAAAGACGCGGAAGCACTGCTGCCGAAGGATCGACTTGCTTCCGTCGACGCCCTGTTTTGGCGCATGGCGCGAGGCGCGCGCCCCGATCTGGAGCAAGACCCTCGAATCGCGCATTCGCCGGACGCCTCGAATACCCGCAGTCCGCATGGTCTGTGCCGTTGCCCCCCTCCTGTATACCGTTGCCCCCCTCCCCCGGCGTCGCGTCGCCCACGGTGGTCCGTCGTGCTAGATTTCCGCCCGGGGTTGGGAAGCAGTGATCGGTTCGTGCCGAGCCCAGGTCGTGCACGGAGCCGGCACGTCCGTCGTCGACTGATGTCCCGTGCCACGCGCGGGGGGAGCTCACGAATGAAGGTCCACGCCGCGGGTCTCAGACCCCTCGCGTTCTGCGCCGTGCTCGGCGCCCTTGCCACCCTGGCGGGATGCGGTTCGAAGGAGCCGCCGGCGGCCCCGCCCGCCCCGACTCCGGCACCGCCGCCAGCCACTGCCGATATGG
The DNA here is from genome assembly GCA_963707145.1 of uncultured Gammaproteobacteria bacterium. Taxonomy (GTDB): domain Bacteria; phylum Pseudomonadota; class Gammaproteobacteria; order Steroidobacterales; family Steroidobacteraceae; genus RPQJ01. The sequence goes on along the minus strand of CAVPOQ010000008.1, from coordinate 507,260 downwards.
CGGCGCCGCTCGACACGGTCGCGCCGGTCACCGCGGCCGAGGTGACCCGCAGCTGGACGCCCGAGGCGCTCGAGGAGCTGCTCGCGCCCATCGCGCTCTACCCGGATCCGGTGCTGTCGCAGCTCCTGATCGCCTCGACCAACCCCCAGGAGGTGCTCGACGCCGGCAACTGGCTGATCGCGAACCCGGGGCTGAAGGGCAAGGCGCTCGACGACGGCGCGGCGCAGGCGGGCTTCACGCCGCCGATCCGGGCGCTGGTGCAGTTCCCTGAGACCGTGGACATGATGTGCCTCGAGCTCGGCTGGACCACCGAGCTGGGCGAAGCCTTCGTCGCCGACCAGGCCGGCGTGCTCGGCGCCGTGCAGCGCCTGCGCCGGCAGGCCATGGAGGTCGGAAACCTGCAGAGCTCGGCGCAGATGAAGGTCGAGACCCAGAAGCAGGAGGGCCAGGAGGTCGTCGTGCTGAAGCCGGCGAAGCCCGAAGTGGTCTACGTGCCACAGTACGACCCGGTCGCGGCATATGCGCCACCGCCGGCCGCCGACCTTGCCGCGGCGCCGGTCGCAGCCACCACGCCCGCCACGACGACGACCACGACGGTCGAGCAGAAGTCGGGCTACTCGACAGGCGCGATGGTGACCACGGGCGTGCTCGCCTTCGGCGCCGGCATCCTCGTCAACGAGCTGTTCGACGACGACGACCATCACCACAAGAACGACTACTACTACCCGAACTACGGCTACGGCGGCATGCCCTACTACCCGCCGTATCCGTACCGGCCCTCCTACGGCGGCGGGTACTACCCGAGCAACGGCTACAACCGCCCGCCCGGCTACAACAGCGGGTTCGTCAACAACGGCAACATCATCGTCACCAACCCCGGCGGCAACAACCGCCCGGGCGACGGCTACTGGGACCGCTACGACAGCAAGCCCGGCCGCGGCGACTACCAGCGTCCGAACGCGGTCAAGAGCCCGATCTCCGCCGCCAAGCCGAACCGTCCCGAGCTCAACGACCTCAACAAGCGCCAGGCGCGCCCGATGCCGGCCGACGTGAAGCGCCCCTCGGCGGACGCCAATGCCACGAATTGGAAGGGCCAGAGCGGCTACGCCGGTGCGAAGGACCGCGACAAGATGAGTTCGCAGGAGCGCATCGCGAATGCGCAGCCGGGTTACTCAAAGCCGGTCGCAAAGCCGGCCACGGGGAAGGCCGGCTCGCGCGAGCTGCCGAAGGCGCAGCCGAAGGTGCAGGGCAGCTACGCCGGCGCCAAGCCCGATCGCCCCCAGACGGCGAACGCCGGCAAGCCGGGAAGCCGCGAACTGCCGAAGGCGAACGCGAAGCCGGCCAATGCGAAGCCGATGCCCACGTCGCGTCCGACGCCGACGACCAAGAACGTGCAGCGTCCGAGCTCGGGCCAGGTCGACCGCGGCTACGACAAGTCGCCCGCGAACGCGAAGCCGGCCGCACGGCCGCAGCAGGTCGACCGTCCGAAGCCCGCCAATGCGAAGCCGATGCCCACGTCGCGTCCGACGCCCTCGAGCGGCAATCGCGGCACGGCCATGTCGGGTTCGAACTCCGGCAAGTCGCAGAAGGCTGCGAGCCAGCGCGGCAAGCAGAGCATGCCGCAGGGCGCCCGCAGCAAGGGCGGCGGTGGTGGTGGTGGCAAGAAGAAGCAGCGCTGAGCGCCGGGAGACACGTCACATGAACACACTCAAGACCCTGCGCGCGCCGCGTCTGCGCGCTGCCGCCCTGCTCCTCGGCCTCGCGATCGTGACCGGTTGCGCGAAACAGAAGGCGCCCGAAGCGACCGGTGTCTTCAACACGCCGGAGGAGGCCGTGGCTGCCTTCGTCGCCAAGCTCGAGCAGAATGACATCGCGGGCCTGACGGCGCTGCTCGGACCGGACAGCGAAGAGCTGTTCGTCTCGGGCGACGCCGTTCAGGACGCCGGCGACCGCGCCGAATTCCTCGCGGCCTACAAGACCCGGCACTCGTTCGCCGACGAGGGCGCCGACCGCAAGATCCTCGTCGTCGGCGAGAACGACTGGCAGATGCCGATCCCGCTCGTGAAGGCGGACGGCGGCTGGCGCCTCGACGGTGCGGCAGGCGTGGACGAGCTGATCTACCGCCGGGTGGGTGCCAACGAACTCGGCGCGATTGCCGTCTCCCGCGGCTTCGTCGATGCGCAGATCGAGTATGCCTCCGAGGGACGCGACGGCGACGCGGCCGGCATCTACGCGCTCAAGCTCGTCAGCGACCCCGGCCTGCACAACGGCCTCTACTGGGAGACCGGCGAAGGCGAGGCCCAGAGCCCGGCCGGCCCGTTCGTCGCCGCGGCGGCGTCCGAGGGCTATCGCCGCGTCGAGGGCGAGCGCCGGCCGTACCACGGCTACTACTACCGCATGCTCTACGCGCAGGGGCCGAACGCCAACGGCGGCGCACGCGACTACTTCAAGGACGGCCTGCTGACCGAAGGCTTCGCGCTGGTCGCGTGGCCCGCGGACTACGGCTCGAGCGGGGTGCATGACCTTCATCGTCAACTCCGACGGCGTGGTCTTCCAGAAAGACCTCGGCGAGGACACTGCGACCGCTGTCGAAGCCATCCAGAGCTTCGACCCGGACAGTTCCTGGATCGCGATCGCGCCGGACACGGAGGACGCGCCCGCGGCCTGATCGGGAGCATGTGTTCCGACTGCATGCGATAGACGGGCCGGGAACGGCCGATTATCGTTAAATGGACGGATGCGTCGCCGGGCAACCGGCGACGCGTCCAGATCGCATGCAGGGAGACAGGCCATGGGCGGCGAAGACCCGTCTGCGGATGCGGGGACAGGGACGGCGGCGCCCGTGGAGACGGGCCATAGACGGCCTGCCAGCGGCATCCCGCCCACGCCGTCGATCATCGGCAGTGCGCTGCAGTCGCGGCCGCACGACGCCCACGCGGCGGAAGCCGTCCTCGACAAGCTCAATCGCGGGGTCGTGATCTTCGACGCCGAAGCCCGCGTACGGTTCGTGAACGACGCCGGGCTGCGTATCCTGCGCGACACTGCCGCATTCGCCATCGCCGACGGCCGACTCTCTCTCCGCGATCCTGCCCTGCAGGCGCGGTTCGGGGCATTCCTGCTGCGCGGCCGCGAACGTGCCGGCGGTGGCGAGGAACAATCGCCGGTGGCGATGCGCGTCGACACGGCCGACGGACGCGCGCCGTTGCGTATCCTGCTGAGTCCGCTGGTCCTGCCGTCCGATCGCATCGCCGGACACCGGGAACCGCAATACGTGCTGATGATTTACGAACCGCACGCGGGACGGCACGTCCCCAAGCGGATTCTCCAGGAGCTCTACGGAATGAGCGACGCCGAGGCCGACCTCGTCGTGTGCCTGTTCGAGGGCGAGTCGCTCGAGGCCGCCTCGCGGCGACTGCACATCTCGCTCAATACCGCCAAGACCCATCTGCAGCACGTGTTCCGCAAGTGCGACGTGCATTCGCAGGGCGAGTTGCTGCAGCTGCTGTCGCTCGGGCCGCGGACCACCTGAACGCGCCCGCCCGGTGCTGCGCCGCGCAGTACGAAGGCGCCGCCTCAGTCCTGCACTTCGAAGTACAGCAGCGAGTGGTCGGAGTAACGGCCGATCCAGTCGTCCTTGGCGGCGTCGGTCGGCTGGTCCACCCAGCCGCGCACGGACACCTCGGCCGCGTCTCCGTCGGTGCGGCGGAAGCTGCGGAACTTCAGATTGTCGGTCGCGTACACGTGGTCGAGGTTCGACGGCGGGAGCGACGACTTGCTGCCGTTGAACCAGCTCGCGGGGTGCGTCTTCTCGAGACGGCGCATGCCGATCGACTTGCGGACGCCGTAGCGGTCCCACTTCCTGAGTTCCAGCGTGGGGTCGATGTCGCGGTCGAACGGGTACTCGAGTCCCATGGTGTTCAGGTCGCCGAGGAACAGGTAGCGGGCCTTGCCCGTGCCGCCCGAGGCCTTGTCGAGCACCTTGCGGAACTCGAAGGCGCGCTCGAGCATGTCGTCGCGCAGCCCCATGCCGCGCGGATTGGTGCCGGATGACAGGTGCAGGAACAGCAGCATGTAGGTGACGTTGCGCTTCGTGACCGTGACGAGCTGGCCGGGGCGCATGTGCGTCGTCCCCGCGCGGAACTCGATTTTCTGCGTGATGAAGGCGGAGATCGTGTTGCGCACGCCGACGAGAATCTCCTGGGTCTGCGGCCCCTCGGTGATCTGGAACACGTAGTTCGGCATCTTCGTGCGCAGTGCGTCGAAGACCGTGCTGCCCTCGACTTCGTAGAGCCCGAACACGTCGGGCTTCTGGGCCTTGAGGAACTCGACCACGCGATTCACGCGCTCGGGGTCGTCGCTGAAGTGCTCGACGTTCCACGAGGCGACGGAGAAGGCCTTGGGCATGATCGTCTCCCGCAGCGTCGGCCCGGAGCGGACCGACGGCCGGATTGTAGTCGCAGCACGGGCGTCCCTCCGCAATTCCCCTAGATCGCAGGCCGCGCAGGGAGGCGCAGAATCCGCGGGCCCCGACCGCACGCAGCCGTCCGACCCGGCCGGCCATCACCGGCATCCCCCGAGGAGCGCAACGTGACCGCCCCCACACCCCAGCGCATGACCCCGTCCGAAGCCCTGGTCGAGACCCTGGCCGCCAACGGCGTGACGGAGGTGTTCGGCATCGTGGGCTCGGCCTACATGGATGCCCTCGACATCTTCCCGGCCGCTGGCATCCGCTTCATCCCGGTGGCGCACGAGCAGGGCGCGGCGCACATGGCCGACGGCTACGCGCGCGCGTCGGGCCGACACGGCGTGTGCATCGCGCAGAACGGGCCCGGCATCACCAACTTCGTCACCGCGATCGCAGCGGCCTACTGGGCGCACTCGCCGGTGGTGTTCATCACGCCGGAGACCGGTTCGATGTCCCTGGGGCTCGGCGGCTTCCAGGAAACGGAGCAGCTGCCGATCTTCTCGAAGATCACGAAGTACCAGGGCCACGTGAACAATCCGAAGCGCATGGCCGAGATCGCGGCCCGCTGCTTCGACCGTGCGATGCTCGAGATGGGCCCCTGCCAGCTCAACATCCCGCGCGACTATTTCTACGGCGAGCATCCAGGCGACGATCTCCCCGCCGATGCGCATCGGTCGCGGCGCCGGGCGACGCGGCGGCGCTCGACGACGCCGCCACGCTGCTCGCTGCGGCGAAGTTCCCGGTGATCCTCGCGGGCGGCGGCGTCATCCTGTCCGGCGCCATGGCCGAAGCCGCGCGCTGGCGGAACGCCTGCACGCGCCCGTGTGCAACAGCTACCTGCACAACGACTCCTTCCCCGCGTCGCATCCGCTGTGGTGCGGCCCGCTCGGCTACCAGGGCTCGAAGGCCGCGATGAAGCTGATCGCGCAGGCCGACGTGGTGCTCGCGCTCGGCACGCGGCTCGGGCCGTTCGGCACGCTGCCGCAGTACGGCATGGAGTACTGGCCAGCGAGCGCGCAGATCGTGCAGGTGGACGCCGACCCGCGCGTGCTCGGGCTGGTGAAGCCGGTCAGCGTCGGGATCTGCGGCGATGCGCGCGCGGCGGCCGCGTCGCTGCTGCAGCGGCTCGCCGGGCGCGAACTGGCCGGTCACGCGAATCTCGCGGACCGCAAGGCACGGATCGCAGCCGAGAAGGCCGCCTGGGAGCAGGAGCTCGGCTCGTGGACCCACGAGCGCGACCCGTTCTCCCTCGAGGTCGCGCGCGACTCGACGCACATGCACCCGCGCCAGATGCTGCGCGAGCTCGAGAAGGCGATGCCGGCGCACGCGATGGTGTCCACCGACATCGGCAACATCTGCTCGGTGTCGAACTCGTACCTGCGTTTCGAGGAGCCGCGCTCGATGTTCGCGGCGATGAGCTTCGGCAACTGCGGGTACGCCTTCCCGGTGATCTGCGGCGCGAAGGTGGCGTCGCCCGCTCGTCCCGCGATCGCCTACGTGGGCGACGGCGCGTGGGGCATCAGCCTGAACGAATTGCTGACCTGCGCGCGCGAGAAGATCGGCGTGACGGTGGTCGTGTTCAACAACGGCCAGTGGGGCGCCGAGAAGAAGAACCACGTGGACTTCTACGCGCGGCGCTTCCAGGGCGTGAATCTCGCGAACCCGAGCTGGGCTGCGGTGGCCAGGGCCTTCGGATGCGAAGGCGTGACGGTGGACCGCCTCGCCGACGTCGGACCCGCGCTGCGCGCGTCGGTGCAGGCGCAGGCCGCCGGCACCTGCACCGTGCTCGAGATGATGGTCACGCAGGAACTCGGCGACCCGTTCCGCCGCGACGCGCTGTCGAAGCCGGTACGCTACCTCGAGAAATATCGCGCCTACGTCTGACCGGAGCTGGCGTCGCAGTCCGTCCGCTCGCTGCGGTAAGGTTCGGCCTTTCCGCGCAGGAGAGACCCGTGTCTGCTCACGAACTCGCGCAGCTGAACATCGCGCTGATGAAGGAGCCGCTCGAATCGCCCGCGATGGCGGGGTTCGTCGACAACCTGGAGCGCATCAACGCGCTCGCCGATCGGTCGCCCGGCTTCGTCTGGCGGCTGCAGTCGGACGACGGCGACGCCACCTCGGTCCGTCCGCTCGGCGAACTCACGCTGGTCAACCTGTCGGTCTGGCGCGACCTCGAATCCCTCAATCAATTCGTGTACCGGTCGGGCCACGCCGAGATCATGCGGCGCCGCAAGGAGTGGTTCGAGCGCATGGGCGAGGCGTTCGTCGTGCTGTGGTGGGTCCCGCTCGGGCACCGTCCGACGGTCGAGGAGGCCGTCGCGAGGCTCGAACTGCTGCGTACGGCCGGGGCATCACCCGCGGCCTTCACGTTCCGAACGGCCTTCGGGCCTCCGGGCGACGAGGGGCGGGCTCCGCCGCCGGTGCGCAGCGACGCGTGACGGGCGCCGGGGCACGGCGCCGCCGGTCGCGGTCCCGCTACAATTCCCGCCCCTGCCGCCACCCATCGACCAGTCCGCCAACCACCATGCCCAAGCGCCTCTCCCTCGCCTCCATCGCCTGCTGTGCCCTGCTCGGCCTGGCGCACGCTGCCCCGCCGGCGAAGACGCCGCCGAAGCACACGTCTACCATCGGCGTCGCGGTGGACACGCCGCCGTCGCAACTCAAGCCGGGCCAGTTCATCTGGCATCCGGAGGTCGCACCCGACGGACCGGTGGTCATGATCGTGTCGCTGCCGGAGCAGCTCGCCTACGTCTACCGCAACGGCGTGGTCATCGGCGTCGCGACGGTTTCGACGGGCAAGAAAGGCCACGAGACACCGACCGGCGTGTTCACGATCCTGCAGAAGCACGCCGACCACTACTCGAGCATCTACGACTCCGCGCCGATGCCCTACATGCAGCGGCTCACGTGGTCGGGCGTCGCGCTGCACGCCGGCCGCCTGCCGGGCTACCCGGCCTCGCACGGCTGCGTGCGCATGCCCTACGAATTCGCGCGGCTGCTGTATGCCGAGTCCGCGACCGGGATCACGGTCGTGGTCTCGGACGAGAAGCAGTTCCCGAGCAACGTGGCCCACCCGGGCCTTTTCACTCCGGTGGACGTGAAGGGCAAGGTTGCCACCACGCCCGAGCGCATGGGGGACTACGCCTGGGATCCGGCGGTGGCCACCGAAGGGCCGGTCACGATCCTGGTCACGGGCGAGGACCGCCTCGTGCGCGTGTTCCGTAACGGGGCGCAGATCGGCTGGTCGATCTACTCGGTTGCCGACCCGTCGCGGCGAGTGCCGTTCCACGTGTTCACCTTGCTCGAGGAACCGCCCTTCGATCCGAACGCGGCGTTCGCGAGCCGCAGCGCGGTGCCGCGCTGGATGGCGGTCACCGGCGAGCGTGCGGAAACCACCTTCTCCACGGACCAGCTGCTGTCGGGCGTGCGGGTGCCGGCGGAGTTCCTGAGCGGCCTGGCGGGAGTGGTCGCCCCGGGGACGACGCTCGTGGTGACGCAGCTCGCGTCCTCCGGCGCCACCACCGGTGTCGACATGACGGTCGTCACGGCGGATCCGCCGGCCAGCCCCTGAGCGCCGGCCGGCCACTCCGCGCAACCGCCGGCGCCCTGGGCCGCCCGGGGCGCGTTGCGGCCACCCGGTACCCGCAGTACGCTGCGGCGAAACCCGCCTCCGGAGCATCGCCATGCCGATCCTGCGCGATCGTCCCTACACCGGCTTCAACTTCCTCGTCGACCTCGGGACGGGCAAGACCGACGGACCACAGGCCGGCTTCCAGGAGGTCACCGGGCTCGGCATGGAAGTGACGGTCGTCGAGTACCGCAACGGCAACGCCAAGGAAAACAATCCCATCAAGCTGACGGGACTCAGCAAGGTCGGGGACGTCACGCTCCGGCGCGGCATCATCGGCTCCGCGGACCTCTACGCCTGGCTGAACCAGATCCGCAACGGCGACCAGGCGGCGCTGCGGACCGTCACGATCCAGCTGCTCAACGAGGACCGCAGCCAGGTCGTGATGAGCTGGAAGCTGCTGCGCGCGCGCATCACGAAGCACACCTCCGGCCCGATGAACGCCAAGGGCAGCGAGATCGCGATGGAGGAAATCGTGCTGGCGGCGGAACGCCTCGAGATCGAGTAGGGGCCCGCGAGCCATGGCGACCCGCCCACGTCCCCGTGCAACCCGCGCCGTGGCCGCGACCCGCAGCCGGCCCTTCCTGAACACGAACTTCTCCGTGGATTTGGGCACGGGCGATTCGCGCAGCCAGTCCATCGGCTTTTCCGAGGTGATCCTGCCGGACCTGCCGGTCCGCAAGCCGGACAAGACGGCCGTCGCCGGGCCGGACGTGCCCGGCCGGCAGCTGGTGCTGCGTCGTGGCTTCGACGGCACCGCGGACCTGCGCAGCTGGTGGAACGACACACGCCGCAGCAAGGCCCCCAAGCCGCGCACGATCACCGTGCGCCTGCTCGCGGAGGACTGCGCGACGGTCGCCGCGACCTGGACCTTCGCCGGCGCGCGGCCCGTCAGCCTCGGCTACTCGCCGCTGCACGCGAGCGAGCCGTCGGTGGTGATCGAAACGCTCGCCCTCGAATTCGACGACGTCGAGCTGCGTTGACACCGCGCCGCTGTTCCCGGCAAGAACTGGTCGTAAAGATGACAGTCGAAAGCTCCCTGGTCCGGGAGTAGCGGTCGACGAACTGCACCCTGCCTGTTGACGAGCGTCCAGCCCTGAACTGCAGCCGGCGCCTGTACGCCGTCATCCGCCGCTTGCGAGAGAGCGGACGGCCGCGCAGGCGCGGAGTCGGCCCGGAGCAGCCGTACGAGGCGCGTGCCGATGGCAGTCATTGATCGGTAGTGTCGGCGCACGCATCGGCGGCCCCAGCGGCGGTCGTTGTTTGCAGTCACGCCTTGCCGACACGGCTAATTCACCAATCCACGATTGACCGCTTCATGGGTCGATGATGTAGTCCTATCAACAAGTTGCCAGGGAGTCGGCGTCCTTATGACGCACAGATGCGCTCTAACGCCGGGACCTATTGCCGTAGAGCAGCAGCTAATCGTTCCAAGTTAATCGCTCTTAGGCGTCGCAGACAGCGCGCCGTCGCTCTCAGTGGCAACTGAATTCCTCATCGGCTCCGAACCAACGCGACCCAGCCTTCGCGGTCTCTTCCTTGCGGCAGTGACATGGCTGGTGCTTGTTGTCGCGAACGTGATCGACCACATCGCCACGTAACATGCCTTCGCTCACGGCTCCTACGAGATCAACCCCATGTTTGGTCACCCGCTCGATGTCTGCGGATTGGACCGAAAGCGCCCTTCTGTTCGTCGTACTGCCCGGGCTGCTGCGCCACATTCGGGGCTGATGACTCGGCTTGCTTGCACTCGCCACCAGCGTCCATGCGGTCGTCGCTCTCTACCATCCCTGCGGAACACTCCTACTGGAGTTCGGCCGTGCCAACTTCGCAGTCCGTGTGGTCCGTTGAGCGTCGGTTAGCTCGATCGTTACGTTGAGCCTCACGACCCGTGAAGAGCGTCAATCCTGAATCGCCCCATTTGACTGAACATCTATCAACGCCACCTCAGAGGCAATCGCCGTGAGCAAGAATGCCGAAATAGTTCCAAAACTCGAGGCACCGGCTGCAATCTGGAATCCAACCGCTACCGTTAACTGGAGCATCCTCTTCACTCCAGCATTTGGTGCTTGGTTGCAGATGCTGAACTGGCAGTCATTGGGCGAGAGCGAACTGGCCGAAATTTCCAAGAGGTGGTTCTATGCCAGCCTGGGCATGTTGCTTCTCTACGCAATTGCTGGCTCGCCGCTTCTTCGTTTGCTGCCGCTTGTTTACTTGGTTACCTGGTACCTGGGCTCCGCTCGTCCGCACATGAGGTATGTAAAGGAGCGCTTCGGGAACGACTACAACCGCCGTCCGTGGAAGACGCCCCTGCTCGCGGCAAGCGGCTTGATGGTGATGTACGTTGCACTACAAGTCCTCGTTGGGGCACTCTTTGGCAGCGCCACCTAGCACATCACTCGCGCGGAAATCTGACGACCAGGACCGCGATGCGGTGCAGCTCATCATCCACACCGCAGGCCAAGCCGTTTACGGCCGCCTTGTTCGAACGGTAGGCCGCAACACGGTCGTAGGCGTTGTACCTGACGCATAACTTTGTGGTGTTGCGGTGCGCTGAACAACAGTCAAGGGGATCATGATGCTTCCGCTAAGTCCGAATACGTCCAGGGCGGTGGACAGACTATTTGGCGAGCGAACCAGGGGCGAGGTTCGCAGCTTGTTGATTTAGCAGTGCGGAAACAATCTTCCGAATTGCAGAGACTCCGACGAGTACGACCTGGAAGATCTCAGAATTCATGTGCTCAAGCTTGCACGAGGCAATGTTGAAGAGCTTCGCAACGTCATAAGAACCGCCAACACTGACTGGCGTGAAGTAGTCGGACCCCCGAGTTCAGTGAGGAAGTACAAGCGCCGATTGCTTGGCGGTGCCCTCGACGTAAACGCCAAGTCGGACGCCATTTGGAGCTTGCATCGGCTGAACATATCCGTTGCAGCAGCGGCGTTCGTTCTCGCGCTCATCCTTACAGCATTAAGGGTTTCAGCGTTCATACTTGTCATTGGGGTCGCCTTTGTCGCTCTTCTTCAAGTGGTTGCGCTGCACCTCATTCACTCAGGTGGGGGACTCAGCCGAGATCCCCGTCTAGGGCTGTTCCTATATGTCTTGACCTACGTAGCCGTCCCGACTCTCGGCGGCTATCTATTTGCGCGCGCCGTTCTAGCCTTCGTCTAACACGAGCGCGAAATCGTACGCGAAGCGAAAGTTTGCACTGCCGAGCCGCGCTGTTTCCGAATCAAGCTGTTCGCCGGAAGCCCAACGGACCCGCAGAGCCGTCTCTTGACTTCGACTTCGCCGAAGCTCTCCGGCTTCCGAAATCGCTTCGACCCAGACGATCACTGGGCTTCTGTCTTCGACTCCATTTGCACCGAAGGGCCGCTGCAGCTCAGTCCTTCGCCAGCGCAACCGGCGCCCCGGCCCGTGCCGTCAGGTGCAGCAGGATCGCGAGCACCGCCATCGCCCAGACGATCACCGCGCTCGACGGCAGGTCGGTCACGACCGACACGGCGAGGCCGGCCAGGTAGCTCGCCACCGCGAGTCCGTAGCCGAGCGCGAGCTGCCGGTTCGCTGCGTGCCGGTAGGTCGCGAGTGCCGGCACGATCAAGCGTCGTGAACACGAGGTACACGCCGACGAGCTGCACGGACATCGTCACCATCACCGCGAACAGCACGTAGAAGCCGGTGTGGCCGAAGCGCGTGCGCCAGCGGAACCAGACGACGACGAAGACCGCCGTCAGGATCGCCGCACGCACGAGCTGCTCCGTGGACACCCAGAGGATCTGCCCGGCCAGCAGGTCCTTCAGCTGCTCGCCGCCGTGCGGGTCGTTCGCCAGCAGCAGGATCTGCGCGGTGGAGGCGAGCACGAACAGCACGCCGATCAGCGCCTCCTGCACCTCGGGGCGCCTGCGTTCCGTCCAGGTGAGCAGCATCGCGCCGAGCAGCGCCGCGGCGACCGCCGCGATCTGCGTCATCCAGCCCTGCAGCTCGAAGCCGGCGGCGCTGGCCGCGATCACGCCGAGCGCCGCCACCTGTGCGATCGCCAGATCGATGAACACGATGCCGCGGCGGAGCACCTGCTGGCCGAGCGGCACGTGCGACACCGCCACGAGGACGCCGGCGACGAGCGCCGGCCACAGGATGCTGAAGCTGGTACCGAAATCGGTCATTTCGTCGCCGCCAGCAGACGCTTCAGTGTGTCGTCGAACAGGCCGAACAGGTCGGTCGCCTCGGGCGTACCTCCCACCGAGAACGGCAGCGTCACGACGGGCACGTTGATGCGCTGAGAGAGCCAGCCCGCGGCCTTGGGGTCATTGTAGGCGTTGCGCAGGATCATTCGGGGCGGGCTCGCCGAGAGCTTCGCCACGAGTTCCGAAAGATAGCCTGCGCTCGGCGGCACGCCCGGCTTCGGCTCGATGGCCGCGACCTGCTGCAGGCCGAGCCAGCGGCTGAGATAGGCCTGATCCCTGTGGATCACCACGACCTGCGTGCCCTTGAGCGGCGCACTTTGCGCGTCCCATTTCGCCATCGCCACGCTCCAGCGCGCCAGGAAGTCCGCACCCCGCGCCTGGTAGTACGGCGCGTTCGCCGCATCGATGGCCGCAAGCCGCGCGGTGAGCGCCTTGGCGACCGCGGCGATGTTGCGCGGGTCGAGCTGGATGTGCGGATTGCCCTGGGCGTGGATGTCGCCCATCGAGCGGTCGACGGTCGTGGGAACGTCGATCAGGCGGACGGCCGAGGCCGCTTCGAAGTAGCCCGGCGTGCCGGGCCTGATTTTCGGGTTGCCGGACTCCTGCAGCAGCACCGGCAGCCAGCCCATCTCCAGCTCGGCGCCGTTGGCGACGACCAGATCGGCGGTGCGGGCGCGTGCCACGAGGCTCGGCTTGGCGTTGACCTGGTGGACGTCCTGCAGCGCGTTGGTCGCGGTGTACACGTCGAGCTTGTCGCCGCCGAGTTCGGTCGCGAGTGCGCCCCAGTCGGCGGTTGTCGCGAGCACCTTGAGCGCCGCGTGTGCAGGCGCCGCCGCAGCCAGCAGCACCAGGGCTCCGATCGAAACGAGTTTGCGCAGCATGGGGAGGCTCCTAGAACTTGTGGGCGCCATGGGCGCCGATCGCGTAGATGTACTGCAGGAAGAACTGCTCGTCGGTCGGCCCTTCGCTCGCGTCGTCCCACGCGTACTGCGCACGCAGTCGCGAGAACTCGCTCGGGCTCCAGTCGAGCATCAGGCTGGTGCGCGTCGGCGTTCCCGGCAGGAGCAGCGGAAAGTCGTCGGGGGACAGGATCCCGTCCCGAACGAGACCGATCTTCGTGTCGCCCGAGTCGAGCGAATCGTAGCGCGCCCCGAACCGCCAGCGCGGCAGGAACTTGTACACGCCCTGCACATACCAGCCGGACTGGTCGCTCTCGTAGCTGCCGTCCAGCGTCGGCGCACCGGCCGTGTAGCTCAGGTCGCCGTCCTCCGTCCGCTGCATGTATTCGCCCTGCAGCTTCAGGTAGCGACGCTTCGGGTCGCCCGCCAGCGTCCACCTGAGCTCGCCATCCACGACCCAGGTCTGCGACGATCCCGTGAACGCGTTCAGCGCGTCCTCTCCCGCGGCATTCAGGTCCTCGAACTCGCGGTCCTCGGCATCGAGGTCGATCCACGACACGCCGGTGCGCCACGCGACCGAATCGCCGAGGTCGCCGCCGACGTGGCCATACAGCACGACGCCGTTCGCACCGTTGCGGTTCTCACGGGTGCCCGGGAAATAGTCGCCGTTGCCGGTCTCGACGCCGAGCTCGACCAGGAAGTCGAGCGGCGCGATCCACTTGAGCTGCAGACCCTGCACGGCCATCTGGCCGCCGAAGAACGCCTGGTAGGCGAGCGGCTGGTCGATGAAGTCCCAGTTGTGCGCGTGGACCTCGTTGAGGTAACCCAGGCTCGAGAAGAACTGCCCGCCCTTGAGCGTGAAGCCCGCCGGCAGCGCCAGGGTCCGGAAGTAGGCTTCCTCCACCTCGATCTCGTTCTCGCCGGTGATCGCGACCGTCAGGCTGCCCATGAAATAGGGATCGATGCTGGCGGCGATGGTGAGCTCGGATTCGCCGAGGTTGAAGCTGCGCTCGCCCGGTCCGATCTCGTCGCCCGCCGGGACGAAACCCTGGATGGCGTAGTCCTCCGGGTCCTGCGACAGGTTCGCGTAGTTGCCGGCGAGGATCAGCGAGATAGCCGGGTTGAACGTCGATGCGCTGAGCGGGGCCTGCGGGGGCGGCTCCACGGCCGGCGCGCCGGCCGACTCAACCGCGACAGGTGCCGCAGCAGCAAGCGACTCGTCGACCGCGGCCGTCGCGCCGGTGTCACCGGTGGTCTGTAGCTGGTCGGCCAGCGCCTCGAGCTTCGAGATGCGCTCGGCGTACTCTGCCTTGACCCGGGCGATCTCGGCGCGCAGGGCAGCAACCTCGGCATCGCTTGCGGCGAGTCCGACCGATGGCAGGAAGGCCGCCGCACAGGCGGCCACGGACAGATGGAAGGGAACCTTTCCCATGGGGAATCTCCTCGATGATCGTCGACAGTCCGGCGCACGGAGCGACCGGAACGGCTTGGCAGCAGACGGACGATCAGCGAGGGGGCGCGCGGGCCTGGAACGGAGCGTGGAGTCGATGACTGCCGGTCGCGACTTCGACCAGCGGCATGACTCCGCCGGCGGCGATGAAGGCGACCTCGAAATGGCTGGCGGCCCCGCCGTGCGCTCCAGACAACGGGGCGAAAGAGGCGCACTCCAGGCAGAGCGGCGCGTGCGGGCCGGGCAGTCCTGCCGCGTCGCCCTGGGCGCCATAGTGCTTGAGCGCATGCCAGCCGCCCGCGAGCTGCGCCACGAGCAGCGCAACCAGGGCCAGCATGGCAATCGGTCGATTCAGTGATCGAACCAGGGCCCGCACCTCCGTCGATGGGCGCAGGTTACCGCAGATAGCTTTGGCTGTGGTCTCCGACCCGGTGGGTGCCCGGGCCTGCAGCGACCCGCGACTGCCCGGCGACGAGGCTCCGCGGCCGGCGCCCGGTCAAGGATCCCAGGCGGCGCTCCGGGTGCGCCGATCGCAGTGCTGCGATTGAACTGCTTCATTGAACAATACCGTCACAGGAGTGATCTGAGCAGTTGGTTTGTTCAGTAATTTTGACTAGAAGGGGGCTGCTGCCAGGGATCCCGGCGCAGGTCGGAGGTCCTCACTGCTGGTGTCGCAAGGAGGACTCATGGACACCCTCGATCGCGGATGGATCCGTTCCTTCGTCCCTGCATCGTCGCCTTGGCCGTGTTCCCGCGAGTGCTCATCGCCGCGCCCGATCTCGCGCTCGAGATGACCGTCGCCAACCCTGTGCCCGCCGCGGCGGGGCGGTCAGCGCTCGCGGTAGCCGAGCACCACCAGCACGCAGCTGCCGTCGGCGATGACGTTGATCCCGGCCGCCTCGCAGGCGGCCACGGCCCGCGCGCTCTCGGCACCGGGTTGCATCCAGACGTGCTCGATGCCCTTCGCGATCGCCTGCTCGACGACGCGCTCCGTCACCGCGGGCGGCGTGATGACCGACAGGCTCTTCACGTCATCGGGCAGTTCGAGCACGCTGGCCACGCAAGCCACGCCCTCGATCTCGGTCTCGTGCGGGTTGACCGGGATCGCGTGCCGACCCGCCTGCTGGTAGCAGCGCAGCACCTTGTTGCCGTATTTGTGGCGGCGGGAGGAGGCGCCTGCCACGCCATAGGCGGGTGAAGCCAGGAACCGGGCGATCGCCTCGTCGGGGTCGTGCATGGGGGGATCTTCCGGGCGGGAGTCGTCTGGACGTCGGATTGTGGACGATCCGGGCGGCAATGCCGATCCGCGGGTACCCGCAGCCCGTTCGCTATACTGCGCCGCCTTCGAGCAAGCCCGGCGGAGACCCGATGCCCAAGACGGTGGCGAAGCCCCCGCGCACGTTCCAGGACCTGATCCTGACGCTGCAGCGCTACTGGGCGGAGCGCGGCTGCGTGATCCTGCAGCCCTACGACATGGAGATGGGCGCGGGAACCTTCCACACCGCGACCTTCCTGCGCGCGCTGGGGCCCGAGCCGTGGAGCGCGGCGTACGTGCAGCCGTCGCGGCGGCCGACCGACGGCCGCTACGGCGACAACCCGTTCCGCCTGCAGCACTATTACCAGTACCAGGTGGTCATCAAGCCGTCGCCGCCGGACATCATCGACCTGTACCTCGACTCTTTGCGCGCGGTGGGCATCGACCCGCTCGTGCACGACGTCCGACTGGTCGAGGACAACTGGGAGTCGCCCACGCTCGGCGCCTGGGGCCTCGGCTGGGAGATCTGGCTGAACGGCATGGAGGTCACGCAGTTCACCTACTTCCAGCAGGTGGGCGGCCTCGACTGCCGGCCGGTGATGGGCGAGATCACCTACGGCCTCGAGCGCCTCGCGATGTACCTGCAGGGCGTCGAGAGCGTGTTCGACCTGGTCTGGACCGACGGCCCGCTCGGCCGCGTGACCTACGGCGACGTCTATCACCAGAACGAAGTCGAACAGTCGAAATACAACTTCGAGCACGCCGACGTGGAGGAACTGTTCCGGCAGTTCGACGCCTTCGAGCGCGAGTGCCAGCGGCTGCTCGAGGCGCAGCTGTCGCTGCCGGCCTACGAGCGCATGCTCAAGGCCTCGCACACCTTCAACCTGCTCGACGCGCGCAAGGCGATCTCCGTGACCGAGCGTCAGCGCTTCATCCTGCGGGTGCGCGCGCTGGCGCGCGGCGTCGCGGAGGCCTACCACGCCAGCCGCGAGGCGCTCGGATTCCCGATGCTGAAGGACGCGTGCTCCGCGTCCGGCCCGGCAGAAGCAGAGACTGTCCCGACTGCGGCGGTGACGCGATGAGCGCCGGCCACCGCGATTTCCTGGTCGAGATCGGCACCGAGGAGCTGCCGCCGAAGTCGCTGCTGGCGCTGGCGGCAGCGTTCGCCGACGGAATCGCCAAGGGACTCCACGAAGCCGGGCTCGAGCACCGTGCCGTCGAGCGCTTCGCCACACCGCGGCGGCTCGCGGTGCGCGTGCGCCGGCTCGCGGAGCGGCAGCCCGATCGCGCGGTGGAGCGCCGCGGCCCACCGGTGAAGGCGGCCTTCGATGCACAGGGCGCGCCGACGCAGGCCGCCCTCGCCTTCGCGAAGGGATGCGGCGTCGAGGTCGGGGCGCTCGAGCGCCTCGAGACGCCGAAGGGCGCGTGGCTGGTGCATCGCGGCACCGAGATGGGCGCGCCGACCGCAAGCCTGCTGCCGGGCATCGTGCAGGCCTCGCTCGACGCTCTGCCGATCGCCCGGCGCATGCGCTGGGGCGCCGGCGAGGCGCAGTTCGTGCGCCCGGTCCACTGGGTGCTGATGCTGTTCGGCAAGGACGTGGTGCCCTGCGAGATCCTGGGCGTCGCCTCGTCGAACCTGACCCTCGGCCATCGCTTCATGGCGCCGAAGCCGCTGCGCATCTCGTCGCCCGCCGCGTACGTCACGACGCTGCACAGGCGCGGCAAGGTGCTCGCCGACATCCACGAGCGGCGCGAGACCATCCGCCAGGGCGTGACGGCGGAGGCGGCGCGCCTCGGCGGAGTGGCGGTGATTTCCGACGCCCTGCTCGATGAAGTCACGGCGCTGGTGGAATGGCCCGTGCCGCTCGCCGGCCGCTTCGACGAACGCTTCCTCGAGCTGCCGGCCGAGGTGCCGATCGCCACCATGCAGGACCACCAGCGCTACTTCCCGGTGCGCGACGCCGGCGGCGCACTGATGCCGTGGTTCCTCGCCGTGGCCAACCTCGAGAGCACGGACCCGCGGCAGGTGATCGCCGGCAACGAGCGCGTGGTGCGCCCGCGCCTCTCGGATGCCGCATTCTTCTGGGCCACCGACCGCAAACAGCGACTCGACGCCCGCTGCGACGGACTGAAGCGCGTCACCTTCCAGACGCAGCTCGGCTCGCTGCACGACAAGACCGAACGCGTGCGTGCGCTGGCCAGATCGATCGCCACCGCGATCGGCGGCGACCCGCGCCTCGCCGATCGGGCCGCCGAGCTCGCCAAGTGCGATCTCATCAGCTCGATGGTGGGCGAGTTCCCCGAGCTGCAGGGTTTGATGGGCCGCTACTACGCGCAGCTCGACGGTGAGCACGCCGAGGTCTGCGAGGCGCTGCGCGAGCAGTACCTGCCGCGCTACGCGGGCGACGCGTTGCCGGCGACGAAGACCGGCATGGCGGTCGCGATCGCCGACAAGCTCGACACCATCGCCGGCATCTACGCGACCGGCCAGAAGCCCACCGGCACCCGCGATCCCTTCGGCCTGCGCCGCGCCGCGCTCGGCCTGCTCCGGACCTCGATCGAGCAGCGGCTCGACCTCGATCTGCAGGCGCTGATCGCGCAGGCGCTCGCCGCGCTGCCGTTCGCCGCACCTGCGGACTGCGCGCGCGAGGTATACGACTACGTGATCGAGCGGCTGCGCGCCTACTACGTCGAGGGAGACGCTGCGTTTGCAGTGACTACCGAGATGTTCGACGCGGTGCTCGCCACACGTCCCGCCTCGCCGCTCGACTTCGACGCCCGGCTGCGCGCGCTGGTGGAATTCCTCGGGCTGCCGGAGGCGCAGGCGCTGGCCGCCGCCAACAAGCGCATCGCCAACATCCTGCGCAAGGCCGGCGAGCCCGTCGGCGAGCGCGTGGATGCCGGGCGGCTCGTGGATCCCGCCGAGCAGATCCTCGGCGAACAGGTGGACGCCATCGCGCGGCAGGTGGAACCGAAATTCGCCGCGCGCGACTACACCGGTGCGCTCAAGTCGCTGGCCGTGCTGCGCAACGCCGTCGACGCGTTCTTCGACTCCGTCATGGTGATGGCGGACGACCCCGCGCTGCGTGCCAACCGTCTCGCGTTGCTGAAGCGGATGCAGGGACTGTTCATGCGCGCGGCCGACCTGTCGCGACTGCCGGGGTAGGCGCCGCCCATGCAGTGGATCCGGTCGATCCTCTTCACGACGCTGCTGTTCGTGACGACGATGGCGTTCGGCGTGGTCGTGCTCGCGAGCGCGCTGCTGCCGCTCACGATCGAGCAACGCTACGTCATCCCGCGCTACTGGGGCCTGTTCGAGACCTGGCTCGCGAAGGTGGTGTGCGGCATCCACTACGTGGTGGAGGGCCGGGAGAATCTGCCGAAGGAGCCGTTCATCTCGCTGTGGAAGCACTCCACGGCGTGGGAAACCATGGCGCAGATGTTCGTCGTGCCGCCGGCCTCATGGTCGCTGAAGCGCGAGGTGCTGTGGATTCCCGTCGTCGGCTGGGCCGTGAGCACCTACAAGCCGATCGCCATCAATCGCAGCGCGGGTCACTCGGCGGTGAACCAGGTGGTGAAGCAGGGACGCGAGCGCCTTGCCGCCGGCATGGGCGTGATCGTCTATCCGGAAGGCACGCGTGTCGCTCCGGGCCAGACCCGCAAATATGGCGTGAGCGGCGCGCTGCTCGCAATCGACACCGGCGCGCCGGTGGTGCCGATCGCGCACAATTCCGGTCACTTGTGGCCGCGGCGCAGCCTGCTCAAGCACCCCGGTACGATCTACGTCGTGATCGGCAAACCCATCGACCCCCGCGGCCTCGACGCGCGCGAGATCAACCGGCGCGCGCAGCAGTGGATCGAGGCGACGATCGCGGAGATCGTGCAGCGGCCGGGCGGCAAGCCGGCCTGATCCCGGGGCGCGATTGCCCCGAGCCTGCCCAGGGCCGGGACCGGCCACGTCGGCCGGCCCCGGCCCGTCCCTGACCGGGGAAAACCCCCGGCGCTCAGCCGGCCCGGCGCCGCCGGGCTGCGAAGACTCCCGCCAGTCCCAGGCCGAACAGCGCCAGGCTCGCCGGCTCGGGCACGTCATTGGGATCGGTCGGGTTGTAGGCGAGATTGTCGAACTCGAACGCATATTCGCTGCTGCGCGCCACCAGCCGGTCGAAGGGCAGCGTCGAGACGATGTTCACGTAGAACGTCCCGTTCACGCCCTGGTCGCCCGTCGGGCTGCCCGTGATGTCGTTGCCGACCACGGTGCCGACCAGCGCGGCGCCGTTGTAGAAGTCGAGCGAGTTGTAGTTGTCGACCGAACCCCAGAGCAGGCCGACGTACTGCAGCAGCGAGGAGAACCCGATCTCGGCCGTGCTGTTCTTGCCCGAGGTCACGTAGCGGCTCGCGTCGGGACCGTTGGCATTGCCGAAAGGCGCGCCGTTGCCGTTGGAGACGAACGGTGGCGCGTAGACCCCCGCGGCGGCACCCGTCACGAAGCCTGCATTGCCGGTGAAGCTGATGCTCGAGACCAGGCCGTTCGGAGGATCGGTGTCGAAGTTGTAGTAGCTCACGCCGGTGGGCGCGCCGCCGACGCTGGCGCTGACCTGCAGAGCGGCGTGCGCGCTGGCCGCACAGCCGAGACCGAGGGCGATCGCGGAAACGAGAAGGGACTTTTTCATCGGACGAATGCTCGTGTGTTGAAGACCTCACGAGCAGTGCAGCAACCGTGCCAGCGCGGATCTGCTGGTGCGGCGCGACCGCGGCTCCTGCGGGTGCAAGGAACACCGACACAGGGCTTCGTGACGCAGGTCTCAGCTTCGCGCGCACCGGAGCTTCGCGGCACGGGGTCGCCAGCCGCGCACTGTCAAACGACGCGAGGGAAACCGGGCGAAATCAGGGGTTGCGCGCGCATTCGGTCAAACGCGCGTGGCCGGCGGTGCCGAACCACGGCGCCGCGTCGGACCGTAAAGAGTTCCGACGAAAATCGGCCGGATCCGTCGCCTGGCGCGCTCGCAACCGGTGCCGCCACCGACGCGAGGCGCGCGACGAACCGGCCTTTCGTTCGAAACGTGAACGCCGTCGCGAAAAAATCGCGCTCGAACTGCGCCGGGCAGAGGCGGCTTCCCGCCGTCGGAATCGCGGACAGCGCGGCGACTTCAGCGCTCGCTGCCGTGGAAGCTCACCGCGGCAGGCCCGCGGTGCCTCGGGCGGACGACCACGGTGCCGGCAAGCTTGTCGTGCCAGCCCTGCTTGCGCGGGTCGAAGGCGACCCACAGCAGGCCGAGCAGCAGCGGGATGGTCGAGACGTAGTAGCCGAGGTAGCGGATTACCAGCTGCTTCGTGCTGGGTGGGCCGCCGGTCGCGGCGTCGACGACGCGTGCGGAGATCGCCATCTTCCCCGGCGTCGCCTGGCGGTACATCCAGAACAGGATCACGGCGACCGCCGGCAGCACCCAGGTGATCAGGAAGTCCGCCGGTCCGTGGAGGAACTTCTCGGACATCCAGTACTGCCGGCCGTAGATCGACGTGACCAGCGGTGCGGTGATCGCCACGACCAGCAGCGAATCGATCAGCGACGCCCCGACCCTCGGCCAGAAGCCGACGTACTCCAGTTCCTCGGCATCCATGGGGCGGTCTCCTTCGAAGCGGACGGCGCGATTGCGCGACTTGCTGCAAGATAGCGCCTCGCGC
This sequence comes from uncultured Gammaproteobacteria bacterium, assembly GCA_963707145.1. GTDB lineage: Bacteria > Pseudomonadota > Gammaproteobacteria > Steroidobacterales > Steroidobacteraceae > RPQJ01. The sequence goes on along the minus strand of CAVPOQ010000008.1, from coordinate 485,699 downwards.
GACCGGCCGCCCGGCCGGCGCATGACAGCGATTCGGAAAGCGCCAGTGGAAATCTGGCCTCGCCGCGAGGGCCGAGCATGACGGGACCGCTACCGCCGGATTTCGAACACGCAGGACGCGCCGTCCTCGAGTTCCTGCACCGCCGCTTCGGCTTCGGCTTGTGGATGATCACCCGGGTCGAGGGAGACGACTGGATCGTGCTCCAGGCGGAGGACCACGGTTACGGCGTCAGTGCCGGCCGGGTGTTCCGCTGGACGGATTCCTTCTGCTTCCGGATGGTCGAGGGCCTCGGACCCAGGGTCGCTCCGGACACGGACCTCGTGCCGACTTTTGCGTCGGCCCCGATCGCCCGGCAGGTGCCGATCCGCGCCTATGTCGGGGTGCCGCTCACGCATCGCGACGGCAGCCTGTTCGGTACGCTGTGCGCCATCGACCCGGCCCGGCAGCCCGACAGTATTGTCAATGAACAGCATCTAATCGAGCTTCTGGCATCCATGCTGAGCTCGATTCTGCATTCAGAATTGAAAGTTGCCGAGGAGGCCAGGGGTCGCGAACGCCTCGAGATGGAGGCCCTCGTCGATCCCCTCACGCGGCTCTCGAACCGCCGGGCGTGGAACGAACTGCTCGCGCGCGAGGAAGAGCGCTGCCGGCGCTACGGCCATCCGGCGGCCCTGTTCATGGCGGACCTCGATGACCTCAAGGAAGTGAACGACGCGTGCGGACATGCCGCCGGCGACGCGCTGCTGGTGGCCGCTGCGGACGCGCTGCGCGAAGCCGTCCGCGACACCGACGTGGTCGCGCGACTCGGCGGCGACGAGTTCGGGATCATCGCCGTCGAGTGCGACGCCATCGGAGCCGAGCAGCTGCTCGGGCGGACACGCGACGCGCTCGACCGGCGCGGCGTGCGGGCGTCGGTGGGCATCGCACTGCGCGATCCGACCCACGGCCTCGGGCGCGCCTGGGAGGAAGCCGACCGGCTCATGTACCAGCAGAAGCGCGCCCGCTGGCCGCTCAGCATGAACGTGTCCCCCGACCGCACGAGGCCTGGCGCCCCGGGATCGGTCGCGGCGGAGCCTGCGGCGGACGGGACTGCGCGCGGGGCCGCGATGCGCAACTGAGCGTCGCTCGCCGCACGCCCCCGTCGCGGACCCTGAATGGCTGTCACTGAGTTCAACGCCGACTTCGACCAGCGCGCCGTCGTCGCCGCGCCGCACCCTGGCAGCTGGGTGCCCTCGCCGCTGCCGGGCGTACACCGCCACCTGCTCGATCGGGTCGGCGGCGAGGTGGCGCGCGCCACCAGCATCGTGCGCTACGCGCCCGGCTCGCGCTTCGATCGCCACGTGCACGGCGGCGGCGAGGAATTCCTGGTGCTCGAGGGCACGTTCTCCGACGAGCAGGGCGACTACCCGGCCGGCACCTATGTGCGCAATCCGCCCGGCAGCTCGCACGCGCCATACTCGCGCGAGGGCTGCACCTTGTTCGTGAAGCTGTGGCAGTTCGGGCCGGGCGACTCGCAGTCCGTGCGCATCGCGACGCGCGGGCAGCCGTGGCATCCCGGCCTCGTGCCGGGCCTCGCGGTGATGCCGCTGCACGAGTTCGACGGCGTCAGCACGGCGCTGGTCCGCTGGGCGCCCGATACGCGCTTCCACCCGCACGCGCATCCGGGCGGGGAGGAGATCCTCGTGCTCGAGGGGCTGTTTCGCGACGAGCATGGCGAGTATCCGGCCGGGACCTGGCTGCGCAACCCGCGCTGGAGCCGTCACGCACCGTTCACCGGCACGGAGGGAGCGCTGATCTACGTGAAGGTGGGGCAGCTCGGTGCGACGCTGCTGACACCGCCCGCCGGCTGATGCGGCGCCATGATTCACCGGCCGACTGGCACGGCGCCGACCTGCAGGATCGCGCCGACCTCTGGATGCATCGTCTCACCGACGCGGAGATCGCCGAGCTCGCGGGGCTGGTCGCCAGAGTGCGTGCCTCGGGCCGGGAACTGCGGGAGGTCACCGCACAGGACGCCCCACTCGGGGTGCTCGCGCCCACTGTGGCGGACTGGCTCGAGCGGCTCGAGCGCGGACTCGGCTTCGTGCTGGTGCGCGGCCTGCCGGTGCGCGAGTGGAGCCGCGAGGACGCCGCCACGGCGTACTGGATCCTCGGGCGGCATCTCGGCGATGCGGTGCCGCAGAACACGGCGGGCGAGCTGCTGGTGGACGTGCGCGACACCGGCGCCGACGCCGCAAGCCACGACACGCGGCTCTACCGCACGCGCGCCGGGCTGAGCTTCCACACCGACGGCGCCGACATCATCGGGCTGCTGTGCCTGCGCACCGCGAAGTCCGGGGGCGTGAGCCGCATCTGCTCGTCGGTCCGCGTCTACCACGAGGTCATCCGTCGCCGGCCGGACCTCGCACCGCTGCTGTTCGAGACCTGGCAGCACCATGCGCACGGCCAGTTCGGACCCAACGGACCGAGGACGTTCCCGTACCGCATCGTCACGATCGACGGCGACGCGTTCCGCATGTTCCTGTTGCCGTGGTACGTGCGCCACGCGGCCGAGGACTTCCCCGACGTCGCGCGGCTCTCCGATGCGCAGCTCCGATTGCTCGACCTGCTCGAGACCATCCCGCTCGAGGACGGCATGGCACTCGACATGGCGTTTCAGCCGGGCGACATGCAGTTCCTCAAGAACAGCGTGATCCTGCATGCGCGATCGGACTACCAGGACTGGGACGACCCCGAGGAGAAGCGCCACCTGCTGCGGCTGTGGCTCGCGGCGCGACGGTTTCAGGACGGGGACGAGTTCCTGCGGCGCGGCATCGAGGGCCGGCCATAGGCAACGCCCGTCGACGGGCGTCCAGTCTTGACCCACGACCTCGAACTGCTCCTGAACTGTGCAGATGCTCCTCGGGTGCTGCAGGTCAGCGGATCTTCGCGTACTTCTCAAGCGGCCGGGATTCGGTGATCGATTGGGTTCACGTCGGCTCTACGGTTGGGTGAGGCTCTCATCCCTTGCTCGATCCGGGCCAGGCCGCCTGCCGCCTGATTTTCTAACGCCGCCCTAACACCCGACTGCCTACGCTTGCCTCCGTAACTGGAGGTCAAGGCATGGAAATCCTCGTTCTGCTGGTGACATTGGCGCTGTGCGGCGCCACCTGGGCCTTGTTCCGGCTGTGCGACCGGCTGAGGGGCCAGTCGTGACTGCCGTGGACCTGATTGGCCTGCTGCTGGCCGTCGGACTTTTCGTCTATCTCGTGGTCGCGCTCCTGTACCCGGAGAAATTCCAATGACCGGCCAGGGACTGCTGCAGCTGGCGTTGTATGTCGTGGCGCTCGTGCTGCTCGTGAAGCCGCTCGGCGCCTATATGGCTGCTGTCTTCCAGGGCGAGCGCACCTTCATGTCGCCGCTGCTTGGGCCCGTCGAGCGGTTGATCTACCGCATCTCCGGTGTGGATCCAGCGCGCGAATCGGACTGGAAACGCTACGCGTTCAGCGTCCTGCTGGTGAACCTGCTGGGTGTCCTCGCCGTGTACGCGCTGCAGCGCCTGCAAGGCTTCCTGCCGTTGAACCCGCAGGGGCTGGCCGCCGTCTCGCCCGATTCTTCGTTCAACACGGCCGTCAGCTTTGCGACCAACACCAACTGGCAGGGTTACGCCGGCGAAGCGACCATGAGCTACCTGACGCAGATGCTCGGGCTCGCCGTGCAGAATTTCCTGTCGGCAGCTTCCGGCATCGCCGTGCTGATCGCGCTGACCCGCGGCTTCACCCGTCGCGAGGCGGGCCAGATCGGCAACTTCTGGGTCGACTTCACGCGCAGCACCTTGTACGTGCTTCTGCCCCTGTCCTTCATCCTGGCCGTCGTGCTCGCGGCGCAGGGCGTCGTGCAGTCGTTCGCGCCGTACCAGCAGGCGACCCTGGTCGAACCAGTGGTCATCCAGGTGCCGGCGACCAACGCCGACGGCACGCCACAGCTGGATGCGTCTGGAGCGGCGGTCATGACGGACCAGACCGTCACCGAGCAGACGCTGCCGCTCGGTCCGGCCGCGAGCCAGGTGGCGATCAAGCAGCTCGGCACGAACGGTGGCGGGTTCTTCAACGTCAACTCGGCACACCCTTTCGAAAACCCGACACCGCTGTCGAATTTTCTCGAGGTGCTGGCCATCCTGCTGATTCCGGCCGCGCTCTGCTACACGTTCGGCAGCATGGTCAACGACAAGCGGCAGGGCTGGGCGTTGCTGGCGGCGATGCTGGCGATCTTCCTGCCCTTGCTGGTCGGCGCGTTTGCGGCCGAGCAGGCCGGGAATCCTCGCTTCGATGCACTCGGTGTCGACCAGGCGGCATCCACGCCACAGCCCGGCGGCAACATGGAGGGCAAGGAGACACGATTCGGCATCGCCAACTCCGCGCTTTGGGCGACAGCCACGACCGCCGCCTCGAACGGGTCAGTCAATGCGATGCACGATTCGTTCACGCCGCTTGGCGGGCTGGTGCCGATGTGGCTGATGCAGCTCGGTGAAGTCGTCTTCGGCGGCGTCGGCAGCGGGCTCTACGGCATGCTGATGTTCGCCGTCATCGCGGTGTTCATCGCCGGGCTGATGGTCGGGCGCACGCCCGAATATCTCGGGAAGAAGATCGAGGCCTACGAGGTGAAGATGGCGGCGATCGTGCTGCTCGTGCCGTGCCTGGCAGTCCTGCTGGGCACCGCGGTGGCGGTTATGACCCCGGCGGCCACCGCGAGCGTCGCCAATCCCGGCGTGCACGGGTTCTCGGAAATCCTGTATGCATTCTCATCCGCCGGCAACAACAACGGCAGCGCCTTCGCGGGGCTCTCGGCCAACACGCCCTTCTACAATTTCGCACTTGGCATCGCGATTTGGGTTTCGCGCTACTGGCTGATGATCCCGGTGCTGGCGATCGCCGGCAGCCTGGCCGCCAAACGCGCGACGGCGATCACGGCGGGCACCTTGCCCACACACACGCCTCTTTTCGTCACTTTGCTGGTGACCACTGTGCTGCTGGTCGGCGCGCTCACGTTCCTGCCCGCGCTCGCGCTCGGGCCGATCGTGGAACACCTCCAGCTCTACGGGAGCCACTGAGATGACTGCGACAACTGCCGGCACCACCGCCCTCAGCGGACCCATCATCCTGCAGGGGATCCGCGATTCCTTCGCCAAGCTCGACCCGCGTGTGCAGGTGCGCAACCCGGTGATGTTCGTGGTTTTCGTTGGCAGCCTCTTCACCACCGCGCTCGGCGTCGCTGCGGCGCTCGGGATCGCGCCAGACGCCGGTCGTCCCGCGTTCGTGCTGACGATCTCTGCGTGGTTATGGCTGACCGTGCTGTTTGCGAACTTTGCCGAGGCGGTGGCCGAAGGTCGCGGCAAGGCCCAGGCCGCAGCCCTGCGTTCCACGCGCAAGGAAGTGCAGGCGAAGAAACTCAAGGGTCGGCGCCTGGAGGACGGCCACACCCTGGTCCAGGCCTCCACGCTGCGCCGTGACGACGTCGTGCTGGTCGAAACCCTGGACGTCATTCCCGCGGACGGCGAGGTCATCGATGGCGTGGCGTCGGTGGACGAAAGCGCCATCACCGGCGAATCGGCGCCCGTGCTGCGTGAGTCGGGCGGGGATTTCTGCTCGGTGACCGGCGGCACGCGCGTGCTGTCCGACTGGCTGGTGGTGCGTGTCACCAGCAACCCGGGCGAGGCATTCCTCGACCGCATGATCGCGATGGTGGAGGGCGCCAGGCGCGGCAAGACGCCGAATGAAATCGCGTTGTCGATCCTGCTCTCGTTCCTGACGCTGGTGTTCCTGCTTGCCACCGTCACCCTGGCGCCATTTTCCAGGTTTGCGGTGGCGAGCTCGGGCGTCGGCACCGCCGTCACCGCGGTGGTACTCGTGGCGCTGCTGGTCTGCCTGATCCCCACCACGATCGGCGGCCTGCTGTCCGCGATCGGCATTGCGGGCATGGACCGCATGGTGCGCTCCAACGTGATTGCAACTTCCGGCCGTGCGGTGGAGGCGGCGGGCGACGTCGACGTGCTGCTGCTCGACAAGACCGGCACGATCACGCTCGGGGATCGGCAGGCATCTGCCTTTCATGCAGCGCCGGGAGTGAAGGAACAGGACCTGGCCGACGCGGCGCAACTCGCCTCGCTCGCGGACGAGACGCCAGAGGGCCGTTCCATCGTCGTGCTGGCCAAGCAACGGTTCCAGCTCCGCGGGCGCGACCTGGCCGGCACGATGCATGAATTCCACAAGTTCTCGGCACAGACCCGCATGAGCGGCGTGGATCTGGAAGGGCGCAGGCTGCGCAAGGGCGCGGCCGATGCCGTGCGCAAGTTCGTCGAGGCGGAAGGCGGTGCATGGCCGGTCGCGGTGACGCAGCAGGTCGAATCCGTGGCGCGCGGCGGCGCGACGCCGCTCGTGGTCGCAGACGGCAAGCGCGTGCTCGGCGTGATCGAACTGCGCGACATCGTCAAGGGCGGGATTCGCGAGCGGTTCGCAGAACTGCGGCAGATGGGCATCAAGACCGTCATGGTCACCGGTGACAATCGGCTGACCGCGGCCGCGATCGCTGCAGAGGCGGGCGTCGACGACTTTCTCGCCGAGGCGACCCCGGAGACCAAGCTCGCCCTGATCCGGCGTTACCAGAGCGAGGGTCACCTGGTCGCGATGTGCGGCGACGGCACCAACGATGCGCCGGCTCTGGCACAGGCAGACGTCGCGGTGGCCATGAACACGGGCACGCAGGCGGCGAAGGAAGCCGGCAACATGGTGGACCTCGACTCGAATCCGACCAAGCTGATCGAGGTGGTGGATGTCGGCAAGCAGTTGCTGGTGACCCGCGGCGCGCTCACGACGTTCTCGATCGCGAACGACGTGGCCAAGTACTTCGCCATCATTCCGGCCGCCTTTGCGACCACGTATCCGCAACTCGACGCGCTCAACCTGATGCGCCTGGCGAGTCCGGAGAGCGCGATTCTCGCGGCCGTGATCTTCAATGCGCTCATCATCGTGGTGCTGGTCCCGCTCGCACTGCGCGGCGTGAAGACCCGCGCAGCCTCCGCCGCGCACCTGTTGCGCCGCAACCTGCTGGTCTTCGGGCTCGGCGGTCTCGTGGTGCCGTTCATCGGCATCAAGCTGATCGACGTGCTGCTGGCAGCCACCGGTTGGGTATGAGGACAACACAATGATCCGTGAACTCCGCACTGCAATCGTCGTGTTCCTGCTGCTGACGGTCGTGACGGGCGTCGTCTATCCAGGGCTCGTGACGCTGGTCGCGGCGGTGGCGTTTCCGGCGCAGGCCAGCGGCAGCCTCGTCCGGGTGGATGGCAAGCTCGTCGGCTCGCGCCTGATCGGGCAGTCGTTCTCGTCACCGCGGTACTTCTGGGGCCGGCCGTCGGCCACGGGTCCGGTGCCGAACAACGGCGCCGTGTCGTCCGGCTCGAACCAGGGGCCCCTCAACCCGGCGCTGGTGACGGCTGTCGAGGCACGTGTCGCCGCACTGCGCGCGGCCGATCCGGGTAACACGCGGCCCGTGCCGGTGGATCTCGTGACGGCTTCAGGCAGCGGCCTTGACCCGCAGATCTCCGTTGCCGCGGCTGAATTCCAGGTGCCGCGTGTGGCTCGCGAGCGCGGCCTGCCCGAGGCCCAAGTGCTCGAGCGTGGTCCGGGCCGCCACCGAGGGACGAACGCTGGGCGTCCTGGGTGAGCCGCGGGTCAACGTGCTCGAACTGAACCTCGCGCTCGACGCAGGACGATAATCGAGGCATGGCCGACGAACGTCCGAACCCGGACCAACTGCTCGCACAGGTGCAGGCCGAGGAGGCGCGGGCGCGCCGCGGGCGACTGCGTGTCTTCTTCGGTGCCGCGGCTGGAGTCGGCAAGACCTATGCGATGCTCGAGGCGGCGCTCGCGGCCAAGGCGGCCGGGACCGACGTCGTGGTCGGCTACGTCGAGCCTCACGGCCGCCGCGAAACCGAGCGCATGCTCGAGACGCTGGAGGCCCTGCCGCTGCAGGCGGTCCGCTATCGCGGCGTGGTGCGCCAGGAATTCAACCTGGACGCCGCGCTGCAGCGTCATCCCGGGATCCTGTTGGTCGACGAACTGGCGCACTCGAACCTGGTCGACGGCGTGCCACCGCCCAGGCACGCCAAGCGCTGGCAGGACATTGCGGAACTCCGTGACGCCGGCATCAATGTCTGGACGACGCTCAACGTCCAGCACCTCGAGAGCCTCAACGACCTGATCGCGCAGATCACCGGCGTACGCCAGCGCGAGACCATCCCGGACCACGTGCTCGACGAGGCCGACGAGATCGAGCTGATCGACCTGCCCCCGGACGACCTGCTGCAGCGACTGCAACAGGGCAAGGTCTACCTGTCCGACCAGGTCGGCACGGCGGTCGAGCGCTTCTTCCGCAAGCCGAACCTGATGGCACTGCGCGAACTCGCACTGCGCAGGACGGCGGATCGTGTCGATGCGGCGGCACGCGCGCAGGATCTGGCGGGATCGCCATCGCGCGCCTACCTGGCCCGCGACCGGCTGCTGGTCGCCATCGGTCCCGACGCGCAGGCGGAACAACTGGTGCGCACCGGCAAGCGGATCGCTGACGCGCTCGACGCCGAGTGGACGGCCGTCTACGTGGAGACGCCCGCGCTGCAGCGCCTCTCGGCCGCGGAGCGCGACCGACGCGTCGACATCCTGCGCATGGCTGAATCCCTGGGTGCAGGCACCGTGACGCTGGACGGCACGACGGCCGCCACGGCGCTGATGGAATACGCGCGCACTCGTGGCGCAACGCGCGTGCTGGTCGGCGAGCCGAAGCGGCGCGGCTGGCAAGCGCTGTTGCGGCCCTCGACGGCGACGGAACTCGTCAAGCGCGCGAAGGGCTTCGACGTGCTGGTGGTCGCACGGCAAGGAGAGGAGACGACCGGGCGCGCGAAGCCCAGGCTGGACCTGTCGCGTGAAGTGCCCTGGTCGCGCTACGGCTGGGCCGCGGCGATCACCGCGGCCTGCACTGCCGTTGCCTTCCTGATGGATCCGACGTTCTCCGAGACCAACGTCGCGATGATCTACGTGCTGGGCGCGACGATCGCGGGTCTCAGGCTCGGCCGCGGACCCGGGGCCCTCACCGCCATCGCCAGCGTTGCGGCCTTCGATTTCTTCTTCGTGCCGCCACGGCTGACGTTCCAGGTGAGCGATGCCGAATACCTGATCACGTTTCTCGTCATGCTCGCCGTGACGCTCACCATCGGCAACCTGATGGCCAACGTGCGACAGCAGAACCGCGTCGCCGGCGCCCGTGAGCGGCGCACTGCACTGCTGTACGCGATGAGCCGCGAACTGGCTGGAACGCGCGGCAGCGACAACATGGCGCGCGTGGCGGTCCGGCACATCGCCGAAGTCTTCGACTCGAGCGCCGTCGTGCTCACGCCCGATTCTCGCGGGCGCCTGGAGTATCCGGGCGGCAGCCCCCTCGAGAACTCGTTCCGGGGCGCTGATCTTTCGGTAGCGCAGTGGGTCTTCGACCATGGCCAACGCGCTGGTCTCGGGACCGACACGTTGCCGGCCGCGCCTGCCGTTTACCTGCCCCTGGGCGGTACCCAGCGATCGCTCGGCGTGCTCGGCGTGCGGCCGACCAACCGACGTCGCATCCTGTTGCCCGAGCAACGGCACCTGCTCGAGACGTTCGCCGGACAGATTGCGCTGGCCTGGGAAAGGGCCGCCCTCGGTGAAGAGGCGGCCAACTCGCGCATCGCGGCAGCGAGCGAGAGCCTCCGCAACACACTGCTCGCCTCGATCTCGCACGACCTGCGCAACCCGCTGGCGGTGATTGCCGGCGCGGCGAGCACGCTGGCGCGCCACGGCTCGGCACTAGAGCCATCTGCCCAGCGGTCCCTTGCGCTGTCGATCGAAGAACAGGCGCACGAGATGTCCAATCTGATCTCGAACGTGCTGGACCTGATGCGTCTCGAGTCTGGTCGTGTCGAGTTGCGGTGTGACACGCATTCCGTCGAAGACCTCGTGGGAACCGCCCTCCATCGCCTGGAGCCGCGGCTGCAGGGTCATCCGGTTGCGATCGATCTTCCCGACGATTTGCCGAGCGTGAGCGTGGATCCGGTGCTCGTGTCACAGGTGTTGGCGAATTTGCTCGACAATGCGGCGAAGTACACGCCGCCGGGCACGCGTATCCGCATCACCGCGGTGGCCGACGCCCCGATGGTGCGCGTCGTGGTCGAGGACGACGGCCCCGGATTGCCACCTGGCGATCCACGGTTGCTGTTCGAGAAATTCCAGCGCGGACGTGAGGAAAGCCCGGTCGTCGGCGCCGGCCTGGGTCTCGCCATCTGCAGTGCCATCGTCAGCGCCCATGGCGGCGAGATCACGGCAGGTCCCGGCACGCACGGCGGCGCCCGGTTCGAGTTCACATTGCCCGTCGCCGAAGCCGAGTCATGACGCAGGCGATGCACCTGATCCTGGTCATCGACGATGAGCCCGGCATCCGCACGGTCTTGCGCGTCCTGCTCGAGGCGGAGCGCTACCGGGTCATCGAGGCAGGAAGTGCGGAACGCGGCGAGATCGAGGCGCGCACGCACAAGCCCGACCTGCTGCTGGTCGATCTTGGACTGCCGGATGAAGACGGGCTGGTACTGATTCGTCGCGTCCGGGCCTGGTCACCCGTGCCGATCGTCGTACTGTCGGCGCGCACGATGGAATCCCAGAAGGTCGCGGCGCTGGACGCGGGCGCCGACGACTACGTCACGAAGCCATTCAGCGCTGCCGAACTGCTGGCACGCGTTCGTGCGGGCCTGCGCAGATCGTCTCGCGGCGCGGATGCCCTTCCGGCGCTCTCGGTCGGTCGGACGCAGATCGATTTGAACCGTCGCGCAGCGATCGGACCGGCCGGCACGATCCACCTGACCCCGCTGGAGTACCGCCTCCTCGACTGCCTCGCGCGTCAGAGCGGGATGATCGTCACTTCGCGACAGTTGCTGCGCGAGGTCTGGGGTCCGGACCGTGTCGGCGACTCCGGCGCGCTGCGTGTGTGCATCAAGGCGCTGCGTGACAAGCTCGAGCCTGACCCGCGGCGCCCGCAGTACCTGGTGACTGAAGCGGGCATCGGCTACCGGTTGAGGCCGGGTGATCTGGACGAGGCCTGACGAAGCGCCGGCGGATGGCATGCCATGATTGGCACCGGGCTGCAGGCAATGAACCGCCTCGGCGTTCCCGGAACCTTCATTCCTTAAGAGGATGGAGCAACGGGAAGAAAGAGGACGCATTCAGCAGAGGTTCGGGGACGGTCGGTTCGCTTGGTGCTCGAGCAGCAGCACAAGCACGGGCCGCAGTGGCCGGCCATGCGGTTGCGAGTCGCAACGGATCTCTCGGGATCGCCAACGGCCGTCAGTCGCGGGGCTCGCGCGGCCACAGCACCCACATGCGCAGCGGCTGGCGCATGCGGCCGGCCTGCTCGGCTGCCTCATCGCCCCAACCCCAGAAGTAGTCGGCGCGCACGGCGCCGACGATCGCGCTGCCCGTGTCCTGCGCCAGCACCAGACGCCGCAGCGGCGAGCTCGACAGCGGCTCCGTGGTGTCGATCCAGACCGGCGTGCCGTAGGGCACGCTCCTGGGATCCACTGCGATCGAGCGACCCGGGGTGAGCGGCACGCCCTGCGCGCCGCGCGGCCCGACCGCGGGATCCGGCAGTGGCTCCTCGCGAAAGAACACGTAGCGCGGGTTGGCCCAGAGCAATTCCTCGAGGCGGGCCGGGTTGCGCTGCGACCAGGACTTGATCGCGGGCCACGACGCCTGGCCGGCCTGCAGCTCGCCCTGATCGATCAGCCAGCGCCCGACCGAGCGGTACGGGTGGTCGTTGTGGCCGGCGTAGGCGAGCCGCACCAGGCGTACGCGTCCGTCGGGCTCGGTGATGCGCAGCCGGCCAGAACCCTGGATCTGCAGCACCAGCGCGTCGAGCGGATTGGCGACGTAGGCGATCTCGCGTCCGCGCAGCGCAGCCTGCGCTGCAGGCGACGTGTCGAGCTGCTCGCGCGTCCAGTAGGGACGACGCGTCGCGAGATCGGCCGGCGGCGAGTAGAGCGCCACGCGGAACGGTCCGCCCGGCTCGCGACGCGCATCGAACAGCGGCTCGTAGTAGCCGGTGATGAGGCCGCCGGGCGCACCGTCGAGCGACTCGACCCGGTACGGCTGGAGATTGCGCGTCAGCCAGTCGCGCAGCTGCCCATCGCTGCGCGGCGGATCCCGCTGCGCGGAGTCGCACAGCGCCGTCCAGGCCGGCGGCGAACGCTGGCAGCTCTGCAGCAGCGCGGGCCAGGCGGCCTGCGGCGTGTCCGAGTTCCAGCCCGGCAACTCCTGCCACGTGACGGGCACCCAGCGGGAGCGCTCGCGCAGCACGCTCGCCCCCGGCGGCGGCGTGACTGCCGGCGGCGGAGGCGGCTTCGGGGGTGGCGCCGTCTTGCAGGCGGCGAGCGTCAGGAGCGTCGCTGCGGCGAGCCCGCCGAGGACTGCCCGGAGACGAGTCGAGTGCAATGCCGCCGATTCCACCAGGACACGCAGCGCGCTCGTGCGCAGTCCCTATCGGTTGCGCTGCTCGCCGAGCAGGTCGCCGATCATCATCCTGATCGCCTTGACCTGCGGGCCGTCCTTGACCGCGTAGTTCTCGCCTTCGTATCCCCACCAGTCCCAGCAACCCATCGGGTTCAGCGGCCGGTAGCTCGCCTCGATCTGCGGGAACAGCAGCACGATGTCGTTCCCCGCCGCCGCCTCGAGATAGCCGGACTTCAGCACGAACTCACGACCGACCATCGATGCACCCTGCTTGCAGCCGTGGAACACCACGTGCAGGCGGCAGCGCGGCCGGTCGCCGCCCGTACAGGCCTCGGGCACGAACAGCAGGCCCTGTGCGGCGAGGCCGGAGCTGCCGGACGCATCGGCGTAGGGCCTCTGGTCGAAGTCTTGCAGTTCGCCTGCCGCGGGTGCGCGGCCGGCGGCGAGCGGCCCGTACAGGTGGCCGAGCAACGCGCCGGCTCCGTCGAAGTCGCACTTCCCGACGAACGGCGGCTCAGTCGCGTCGCAAGGCGTCGCGTCGGCGCGTGCGCTCGGAAACGTATGCCCGGCGCGATCGAGTTCGACCCGCGCGACGTTCGCCGGATTGACCAGCGCCCGGTAGTAGGCTTCCACGGCGTCCGCGACCGGCGTGAGCACATAGGGATCCCGCGCGCCGTGGAAGATCCACACGCGGTCGTTCGCGAGACCGGCGACCGGATCGATCGCGCCGTCCAGCGCGCGCTGCCGCGTGAGGGCCTCGAGCTCGGCGGTCGGTATCGCCGGGTCGCCTTTCATGCAGCGCCCGAGCGAGTTGCTGATCGAGCCAGCCGAGCAGTCGTACGGCGATCCGGCGATCAGCGCCGCGCCGTTGACGAGGCCGGAATGCGCGACGTGGAACTGCGTGGCCATGCTGGCGCCCGCGGATAGCCCCGAGACCGTGACCGAACCGGGGTCGATCGGCAGCGCCGCCAGCCGGTTCGCGTCCTCCGCGGGCGTGCCACAGGCCACCAGCATCACGCAGGCCCCCACCAGCGCGACTCCGGGCGACGTACCGGACGGCGACCTTCCTCCGACGAGCCGCGAAGCGCTAGTCACTGATCGCTCTCCTCATGACCCTGCTCATTGTGCCGTCCAGCCGCCATCGACGGCGATCCACTGGCCGGTGACGTTGCGTGCGACATCGCTCGCCAGGAACTCGACGATGCCGCCCAGTTCCTCGATCGTGACGAAAGCCCGCTTCGGCATCGGCTTCAGCATGATCTCGTCCACGACACGCTGCTCCGCAATCCCGTGGGCACGTGCCTGCGCGGCGATCTGGGCGTCCACCAGCGGCGTGCGGACGTAGCTCGGGCAGATCGTGTTGATCGTGATGTCCTGGTCCGCCGTCTCCAGCGCAACCGTCTTCGCAAACCCGATCAGGCCGTGCTTGGCCGCCACGTAAGCGCTCTTGAACGGCGAGGCGACCAGCGAGTGAATCGATCCCAGGTTCACGACGCGGCCGAAGCTCCGCCGCCGCATGCCCGGCAGGACGGCCCGCGTCATCATCGCACTCCCCGTCAGCATCACGGCGATCAGGGTTTCCCAGCGCTCGCGCGGAAATTCCTCGAGTGGCGACACGTGTTGCAGGCCGGCGTTGTTCACCAGCAGGTCCGGTCCATCCGGCTCCAGCGCGGCGAGCGTGTCGTCGATGCTCGACTGCGATGTGACGTCGAGAGCACGTGAGGTTGCCACGAAGCCGCGGGCCAGCAGCTCCGTTGCGGCCCGTGCCGCCGCACCGCCGTCGAGGTCGGTCAGGCACACGGCATGTCCGCGTCCGGCGAGGTATCCCGCAATGCCGAGGCCGATGCCGCTGCCGGCGCCCGTGACGAGAACCCGCAGCGCTTCGGATGGCCGGCTCAACGGGGCGTCCCCGTCGCGCGCCGCGCCTTCTTCCGGACCTTGGCACTCGAGCAGAGCGCGCGAAATCCGGCCGCGCAGTAGGGGACGAGCCGCTGGTGCACGGCGTCGAGGTCGTTCGCGCGGCAGACGCCGCCGGAGAGCCTGTCGATGCGCCCGGTCTCCGCGAAGGTGAGCGTGAGCGCTCCCGACAGGAAGTGGTATGCCCAATAGAGGTCGCGATCGCTGCAATCGGGCAGCGCGAGGCGCATGGCCTCGATGAACCGTTGCACCACCGGGTCGAAGTGCCTGGACATGAGCACGCCGCCGAATTCGCGCGAGTTGTTCACCTCGGCAATCAACGCGAAGTAGCTCTTCCAGCCGGGACCGCCACGTGCAGACCGGTCGAGCAGCGGATGCGTGAACGCGTCGATGATGTCCTCGAGTGACGGCGCCCTCCGGCCGCGGCTGGCGAGTACCGCATCGAGGCGCGCGAGCCGCTCCGTGTTCAGGTCGGCGGCCCGCCGCAGGAACACGGCCTCGAGCAGGCCCTGCTTGCTGCCGAAGTGGTAGTTGGCGAGCGCCACGTCGACTCCGGCAGCACCGGTGATCTGGCGGACCGACACTCCGTGGAAGCCGCGTTGCGCGAAGAGCGCCTCCGCTGCATCGAGGATGCGGTCGCGAGTCGGCCGCGATCGCTGCGTGCCCCCGCGCCGTCCTGCCGCGGGCGCGCTGCGTCGAAGGCTGGCTGTCGGCATGTCGTGCTGCACCGCAGTGAGAGAGCCGGCTCCGGAGTGGAACCGGCGGCCCGATTCTGTCCAAGCGCAGGCGTGTCTGCAACGACTGTTGAATCTCAACGAGCGTTCAACTAGATTTCGACGGTCGTTGAATTCAGGCGCCCTTGAGGCGTCATTCAGGGGAACCACATGAACACGCTGATTGCACATTCGGTGCGGTGCGGCCTCGCGGCCGCTGCGGCACTGTTGTCGATTCCGACCGCGCAGGCGCAGCAGGCCCCGCCCGTCATGGCACCCGCCGCCTCCGGCTCTCTCGAGGAGGTGCTCGTCACCGCGCGTCGCCGCGAGGAAAGCCTGCAGGACGTACCGATCGCCGTGTCGGCGTTCTCCGCAGAGGAACTGCGACTGCTGCAGGCCGAGGACCTCGCCGGCCTGCAGGGCAGCGTGCCGAACCTGAACCTGGTGCAGGGCCGCGGCTCGGCGAACAGCGCCAACATCTTCATTCGCGGCATCGGCCAGCCGGACGCACTGCAGACGTTCGACCCGGGCGTCGGCGTCTACATCGACGACGTCTACGTCGCGCGCATCCAGGGCGCGCTCTTCAACCTCTACGACGTGGAACGTGTCGAGGTGCTGCGCGGGCCGCAGGGCACCCTCTACGGCAAGAACACGATCGCCGGCGCGATCCGGCTCATCTCGAGGAGGCCGCCGGAAGAGCTGGCCGGGCAGGCCGAGCTCGGCTACGGCGACTACGACTACTTCTCGGCGAAGGGCTACCTCGGTGGCCCCGTCACGGAGAACTTCGGCGCCAGCCTCGCGGGCGTCTACGTCACCCGCAGCGGCGTGACCGAGGATCCCTCGACCGGACGCGACTACAACGATCTCGATACGGCGGCAGGCCGGGTCATCCTCGAGTGGGACCCGACCGAGAACCTGAACGTCAATCTCGCGGCGGACTACACGCGCAGTCGCAACGCGCTCAACCTGGGGCGCCCCGAGGCTGCACTCATCCAGGTGAACCTCTTGCCGGGCGTGCCGCCGAAGGTGCTGCAGCCCGCGCCGAAGACTCCGTGGGACTTCAAGGTCGCCACGTCGTTCACCGGCAACGAAGGCCAGCAGCTGGACAACTGGGGCACGGCCCTCACGATCGGCTGGGAGTTGAGCGACGCGTGGCTGCTGAAGTCGATCACGGCCTACCGCAGTCTCGAGCCCGACAACTACATCGACATCGACGCCAGCATCTACGAGCTCGGCGACGTGTTCGTCGGCGTCGACCAGAACCAGACCTCGCAGGAGTTCCAGCTCCTGTACTCGGGCGACCGGCTCGAGGCGGTGTTCGGCCTCTACTACTTCGCCGAGGACATCGCGTCCGACCAGACGGCCTGGGCGGACAGCTTCCTGGCCCTCGGCGCGATCCCGATCACCTTCAAGCGCACCGTCGCGGACGACCTGAACACGGACAGCTACGCGGCCTTCGGGCAGGCAACGTGGAAGTTCACCGACCGGCTCTCCGGAACGGTCGGCCTGCGCTACACCGACGAGAGCAAGGACTACTTCCGCACGACGACGACCTTCTTCGGCGCGCCGCTGCAGGCGGCGGGCTCGACGTTCGAGTACGAGGACGACGACAGCTGGTCGGCGTGGACGCCGTCCTTCGCGCTCGACTACAGGCTCTCCGACGAGACGCTGCTTTACGTGAGTGCGGCGGAGGGATTCAAGAGCGGCGGCTTCAACGGCCGCGCGAACACGCCGGGCGAGACCGGCTCGTTCGATCCCGAGTACGTCTGGACGTATGAGGTCGGCGCGAAGAACACGCTCGCCGACGGCAGGCTGCGCCTGAATGCAGACGTGTTCTACAGCGACTACACCGACTTCCAGGCGCGGGTCTCGGAGGTCATCGACCCGGATGCGCCGGTGCCGAACTTCAGTTTTCCGGTGCTGAATGCAGGCGCGCTCGACATCTACGGCGCCGAGCTCGAGATGACCTGGATCCCGATCGACGCCCTCAGCCTTCAGGCGCAGATCGGCTACCTGAACGCCGATTACAGCGAATTCACGGCCTCGACGGTGATCGGCGGCAAACCGGTCGAGATCGACCGGTCCAAGGAGAACCCGCCGTTTGCGCCGGAGTGGACCGCACGCATCGGCGTCGCCTACACGTTCGCGCTCGCGGAGAAGGGCGGGCTGACGTTCTCCACCGACGTGCTCTACCGCGACAAGCAGTGGCTCTCGGTCGACAACCGCGACGTCCTGACGCAGGACAGCTATGCGCTGATGAACGTGCTGCTGAGCTGGGCGTCGCCGTCGAACGCGTGGTATGCGTCCGCGGGCATCAAGAACCTGACCGACGAGGTCTACAAGGTGGACGCACAGGAATTCTCCAGCGTGGGCAACATCCAGACCGCCTACTACGGCGATCCGCAGACCTGGCAGTTCATCCTGGGCTACCGGTTCTGAAGCCAGGCGGCGGGGCCGGACGCTCCGGCCCCGCCCCGATTCGCCAAGAGCCGGTCGCGGCGGGCAGATGAGGCCCGATCCGGCCTGGCGACCGCGAGCGCACTGCAGAGCACCCATGAGCTGGTTCACGGCGGAATCACCGCTCTTTCCCGAAATCATCGCGCTCCACGGCAGGTGGCAGGGCGCGAAGCCTGCGGTCGTGGATGGCGATCGTGTCCTTTCGTGGCGCGACTTCGACCAGCGCACCAATCGCGTGGCGAACGGGCTGCGCGCGCTCGGCGTGCAGCGCGGCGAGCGGGTCGCGGTGCTGATGCACAACAGTCTCGAGATGCTCGAGGCGATCTGGGGCATCCTGAAGGCCGGTGGCGTCGTGGTGCCGCTCAACCTCTCGATCACCGACGCGGCCGTCGCAGCGATGCTCAGCGACTCCGCGGCCGTCGCGGTGATTGCGTCGGACGAGCAGTGCGGGCGCGTCGCGGCGCTGAGGCCAGGTCTTCCCGGCCCGCTGGCCCGCGGCTGCATCGCCTGCGATGCCTCCGAACCGGTGGCGGGCTGGCACGACTATCGCGACTGGCGGGACGCCCATCCGGCGGACGTGCCCGACGTCGCGCTCGACGACGACGACGAGTGCAACATCATCTACAGCTCCGGCACGACGGGCCTGCCGAAGGGCATCGTGCACACGCACCGGCGTCGCCTCGACTGGGCCTACGACCTCTCGATCGCGCTCCGCTATCACTGTGGCGCGCGTACGCTCTGCTCGCTCGGCCTCTACTCGAACATCAGCTGGGCCGGCTTCCTCTGCACGCTGCTCGCCGGCGGCACGGTCGTCGTGATGCGGGCGTTCGAACCGCGTGCGCTGCTCGAGACGGTCCAGCGCGAGCGCATCACGCACGGCGCGATGGTGCCGGTGCAGTTCCAGCGCATCCTGGAGCGGCCCGACTTCGACCGCTTCGACGTGAGTTCGCTCAGGAGCCTCATGTGCTGCGGATCGCCACTCGCGGGCCCGCTCAAGGCCGAGGTGGTGCGGCGCATGCGTTGCGAGCTGATCGAGCTGTACGGCCTTACGGAGGGACTCATCACCACGCTTGCGCCCGAGGACGTGGAGCGCAAGCTCGCCTCCGTGGGCAAGCCGTTGCCCGGCACGGATCTGCGCATCCTCGGCACGGATGACCGTGACGTCGCGCCGGGAGAGTCCGGCGAGATCGTCGGGCGCGGCCGGATCGTCATGGCGGGGTATCACGCGCGGCCCGACGCGAACGCCGAGGCGACGTTCGTCGACGAAATCGGCCGCCGCTGGCTGCGCACCGGGGACATCGGCCGGCTGGACGAGGAGGGCTTCCTCTACATCGTCGACCGCAAGAAGGACCTGATCCTCTCGGGCGGGCAGAACATCTACCCGGCGGACATCGAGATGGTGATGCAGGGGCATCCGGACGTCGCCGAGGTCGCGGTGATCGGCGTGCCGAGCGAGCGCTGGGGCGAGACGCCGCTCGCGGTAGTCGTGCCACGGGCCGATGCCGAGCCGGATGCGGCGGCACTCACCGCCTGGACCAATGAACGCGTCGGGAGGCAGCAGCGCATCAGCGGGGTCGCGTGGCGCGACTCGCTGCCGCGCAATCCGAATGGCAAGATCCTCAAGCGCGAACTGCGCGCGGAGCTGACGCGCACCCCTGCGGTGCCGGAGGAGTGACAGGTGGGCGGCACCGAGTGGCAGGATCGGTATTTCGCGTCGGCCGATGGACTCCGGCTGTACTACCGTGATTATCCCGCCGAGGTGGCGGGCCGCGTCCCGGTGCTGTGCCTGCCGGGCCTGACGCGGAACTCGCGCGACTTCGAATCGATTGCGCCCCGCCTCCGGCGGTCACGCCGCGTGCTGTGCGCCGACCTGCGTGGCCGAGGCCTCTCGCAGCACGACCCGAACTGGAAGAATTATCACCCCGGGACCTACGTCGGCGACGTCGCTGCTCTGCTCGAGGATGCCGGTGTCTCGAAGGTCGTCATCCTCGGCACCTCGCTCGGCGGAATCCTCGCCATGCTCATCGCCGTGACCGCGCCGCAACTGCTGGCCGGAGCGATCCTGAACGACGTCGGGCCGGAGGTTGCCGCCGAGGGACTGAAGCGCATCTCAAGCTACGTCGGCAAGAGCGGACCAGTCGGCAACTGGGCCGACGCCGCGGCGCAGGCACGCGCCACCTACGGCCTCGCGTGGCCGGACGCCACGGACGCAGACTGGCTGGCATTCGCCAGGCGCAGCTACACCGAGGTGGATGGCGTGCCACGGCTTGCGATGGACCCGATGATCGGCGAGGCAGTGCGTGCCGCGCCGGCCGGCGCCGCGCCGGATCTCTGGCCTGTGTTCGGCGCGCTCAAGCCGATCCCGACGCTGGCGCTGCGCGGAGCCATCTCGGACATCCTGTCGCAGGAGACGTTCGACCGCATGGCGCGCGAGAAGCCGGATCTCGTCCGGGTCACGGTCGCAGGCCGAGGTCATCCGCCGATGCTCGATGAGCCCGACAGCGTCCGGGCGATCGAGGACTTCCTCGCACGAGTCGACTGACAGCGGTACTTCCCAGCCCGGGGCCTACCCCCGGGCGACAGCGAGCCGCGGCCGGGCGGGTCGCCGCAGGCGGGGCAGCGCGATGCCCAGCGCCCCGAGCACGAACAGCGCGAACGAGCCCGGTTCCGGCACCACCGCGATCGGCTCGTCGCCGGTCACTTCCCACGGGCCCTTGGGCGCGCCGAGTCCGACCGTGGTGATCGAGAAAGCGCCCTGGTAGTAGCCAGCCGTGCCATGCGGGCTGTCCGTGAAGTCGGCGAGGACCAGCCCGTAGAGGTGACCGCCGACGATCCCCTTCACGAACGCCAGCCGGCCGTCGGGATTGTCCACCGTAAGTTCGCCGTCGGGGCTCAGGCCGAGCAGGCTCGCCGACAGCTTGCTGTTCGTCTTGTCGAAGACGTCCTCGGTGACCATGTCCACGAAGATGTCCCAGGCGAGGATGCTGTTCGGGCCGAGCGGACCGGTCTGGCCGTTGGTGAGGATCGAGCCGTACATCGTCACGCCGTTGGAAAACGTGAGCGGGACGAGGTCGAACAGGTTGCCGCCGCCCGGGTTCGCCGTGGCCGCCAGGTAGGCTGCACCGTTCGGCTGATTCAGCGGCAGGAACTCGAAAGCGCCGCCGGCGATGTAGAACGCCTCGCCGCCGCTCTGGAAGTTGCTCGAAAAATCCGCGACCGAGACCCCCCAGTTCACGGAAGGGTTCTTGGCACGGAAGCCGAGCGCGCCGCCGTCCTCCGCGCCGTCGGGCGAGGTGGCGACGTTCATGGCCTGGCCGTCGCCGCTGACGCTGACGTCCGCGACGATCGCGAGCGGCGTGTTGCCCTTGGTGTAGTGGGCCAGCCGCTCGAAACTCGACACCGTGAGCTGCCAGTCGACGATGCTCGACGTGTTGCCGGCGGTGGTGATCGTGCCGGTGGCCGTGAGGCCGTTGCCGAAGTCGATCGGACGGATGTCGAGCGACAGCGCCTGGGCACCCGGGACGGTCCAGAGCGCGGCGAGCCCCAGCGACGAGCAGCGCGCTCCGGCCCCTCGGCGGGCGCAGTCGCAAGCTGGATTTGGCGGCGTTCTCGTTCGTGTTGTTCATCACTGGCTCCCGTTCCCGGCGACATGAATCGAACTCTGCGTGGCCGCGGGGGCCGGCGGTCGCCCGGCGACCCCGGGCACCGTCGCGACCGCAGACTGGGCGGCGCACATCGGGTTGGACGTCCCGAGCGGGACTTTTCAATCGGCCCGCTGGTCCAGGTCCGCCGCGCCGGATCGAGCGCCTCGAGGGGCCGGGTCGCCGGCTGGTGGCGAATCCCGCAGCTCGCAGATGACCCGATACAGCCGGCCCTGCGCGTTGCCGTGCAGGGCATCGACAATCATGCCTTCCGGATCGCAGGCGGTGGCACTGCGCAGCAGCCTGTCGAAGCTCCTGGTGTAGTTCTCACTGTGCTGCTGGCGGATCGGCGTGCCCCAGAACAGCGCCCAGGCATCCCGGGGGTCGTCCTGTCGCAGTCGCAACATGATCATGCGCCGGCTGAAGACCGAGGATTCGCCAGTGCTCAGCCGTGCAAACATCAGGTCGATGTCGTCATCCGACACCACGCCATCACCGACCGAGCCCTGGCTGGAGATGAACAGCATCCCCGCGACCACCTCGAGCTGGCTCATCACCATCTGGGCCACGTCGATGAAGGTGTCCTGCCGCGCGTGCAGCTCGTTGGCGGCAATGGCCCGCGTCTGGACTTCGGCGTGCTCCGCCGTGCGCTGCATGATCTCGAACTGGCGCTGGATGGCGAGATTGTTCGCCGCGAGTTCGCGCTGCTGGAGAAACAGGCCGAGGACCAGCCAGAGAAAGGCCAGCGGTGCGAACGCGCCGTCCAGGAAGTCTCCCAGGTCGCCGAGCGGCATCCGGGAGAAGGCACTCCAGCCCAGCGAGGTGGCGACGTACAGCACACCCGCGCCGAGCCAGATCGCCGTCAGCGTCAGCCCGAGCTGGACCTGCCGGTCGCGTTTCGATGCGAGGCTCTCCGGCTCCCGTTCCTCGGCCATGTCGCTTCCCCCTGGTGGTCTCGAACAGATGTTGCCACGGCGTGCTCCTGCAGACGCTGCGGCGGCGTGCCGGCATGCTGCGTGGGCCGCGGCGACAGCGCGGCGGCTACGACTCGACCCTGGCCGCAAACCAGGGCGCGCGGGTTGCGCAGAACTCCGCCAGTTCCTCGCACCGCTCGGTCAGTGCCGCGAGGGCCGGGTACTGCGGCGATGCGTGCGCCAGGTTCATCGCGTCCTTGAGAAACGAGAAGATGCAAGCCACCGTGATGTCCGCCTGCGTGAGCCGCTCGCCCAGCAGCCAGCCATCCGGGGCTCGCGTGCGGCAACGCTCCTCGAGCAGCCCCAGTGCGCCGTGCATCTGGGTGCGGCATCGGGACACCCACGGTTCGTGATATTTCTCCGCAGGGCCGCGCGATGCGCTCGTAGATCTGGTCCCGCGCCTTCTCGGCGGCGCCGATGGCGAGGGCGATGGTCTGCAGGGCTTCGCGGCGCACGGTCCCCGTGCGTGGCAGCAGGGCGCGCGCCGGACCGACCAGGTCATCGAGCGCGTCGAGAATCGCTGCCGACTCGGTCAGAGATTCGCCGTCGTCCAGCACCAGCACCGGCACGCGGCCGAGCGGACTCACTGCCCGGATCCGCTCGAAATGCTCGCCGACGGACCAGTTCGCGTGCTCGAAAGGGATCTCAAGGCACTTCAGCGAGACGGCCACGCGCCTCACATACGGCGAATCGAACATGCCGATCAGCATCATGGCGATCTCCCCGGCCGTGCGATGGGCGATCTCGCGGACTCTAGCATCGCGCGACCACGCTGTTGCCGGCCTGCGTGTCGCCGCAAACGAGTACACTTGCGGTTCCCTTCACCGGAGTTCCTTATGCCCCGCCGCAAGAAGCCGACCCGCAATCCCTGGACCCCCGCGGACCTGAAGACTCTCCGCAAGATGGCCCACCGCGAATCTGCGGCGAGGATCGCCCGGGAACTGAAGCGCACGGAGAGTGCCGTCAGACAGAAGGCCTCGTCGCTGGGATTGAGCCTCCAGGTACGCTGACAGCCTCCGGCTCGTCTGCCGGGACCGTTCCCTGCCGCATCAGCTGCCTGCGGTGTCACGCTCCCGCCTGGATGGCCTGGCCGCCGCGGGCATCGGCGTAGTCAGAGCACCGGCCCGACCATCGCGACTGCGTTGTTCCAGAGCCGCCGGGTCAGGCTCCAGCGCCGCACATCCGCGGCGCCGACCGGCACGGAATCGGCGATGTAGCGGTCCTGCCGCGCGCGCACGGCTGCTGTCAGCGCCGCGTCCTGCAGCAGGATGTTGTTCTCGAAGTTCAGCTCGAAGCTGCGCCGATCCATGTTCGCCGAGCCGATCAGGGTGATCTCGCCGTCCACGGTCAGTGTCTTGGAGTGCAGCAGGCCCGGCGTGTACTCGTAGATCTTCACGCCGGCCTCGAGCAGCTGTGCGTACTGGCTGCGGCTGGCGGCGGCGACGATCCAGCTGTCGTTGCGAGCCGGAAAGACGATGCGCGTGTCCACGCCCCGCCGGGCGCTGGCGCAGATCGCGGCCTGCAGCGCTTCGTCCGGGACGTAGTAAGGCGTCGTGATGACGAGCTCGCGACGCGCGGCATACATCAGCGACGCGAACATCTCCGGCATGGCCGAGTAGCGCACCGCGGCACCCGTGCCGACGACCTGCGCCGTGAAGCCGGCGCCGAACGACTCGAGCGGCGCAGCGACGAGCGCACCGAGGTCCTCACCCGTGTGCGCCATCCAGTCGCTGGCGAACAGACTCTGGTTCTGGCGTGCGATCGGGCCCTCGAAGCGGATCACCGCATCCACCCACGGTGCGTACTTCGCCTTGATCGAGAACGCCGGGTCCGCGCAGTTCTGGCTGCCGCAATAGGTGATGCGATCGTCGATGACGACGATCTTGCGGTGATTGCGCATGTCGATGCGACCCATCGACGACGGCCGCAACGGGTTGCCGATCGGCAGCGCCCGCGCCGTGCGCACGCCCGCGGCCGCCAGGGCCGCCCAGTGCGGCGAGCCGAGGAACAGGCGCGATCCGAGATCGTCCACCATGACGCGTACCGCGACGCCGCGGCGGGCGGCCCGCATGGCGGCCTCCGCCACCTTCAGCCCGTTGCCGTCTGCCAGCCAGATGTAGAACAGCAGGTGCACGTGGTCCCGTGCCGCGTCCATGTCGGCGACTAGCGCGTCGATCGTCGCGTCGGAATCGGGCAGCAGCTCGCCGCGGTTGCCGCCGACCGGAGGATATTCCGCCGATGGATTCCCCGACGCGGAACAGCTGCGCGACGTGGGACGGAATCTGCGCTGCGCGGGCACGCTGCTCCGCAGCGAGTTCGGGGAACGCGGGCAGGCGTGCGATGGCGTCACGCAGGCGATCGATGCGACCGCGGCCGAGGTTGGTCTCGCCGAAGAGCACGTAGGCCACCATTCCGACCACGGGAGCGGCGAGGATCACGACCACCCAGGCGAGCCTCGCCGAAGGCTCGCGGTGCGGCCAGAGCAGGGCTCGCCCGATGAACAGGACCTGCAGCGCGAGGTGCGCCGCGACCACCAGCCAGGCGTAGTGACTCGCGGTCACCGCGGCTAGCCTGGAATCTCGGGCTCCACGAGATTGGCCAACTGTGCCAGCGACTCCTGCCAGCCCAGGTAGCACATCTCCACCGGGATGCTCTCAGGGATTCCTGCCTGGGTGATTTCGATCTCCGTGCCGCACGAGACCTGCTTCAGGGAGATGGAGACCTCCATCTCGCCGGGCAGGTTCGGATCGTCGAACCGGTCCGTGTACCTGATCAACTGTCCCGGAATCAGTTCCTTGTATTCGCCGCCGAAGGAGTGCCCGCTGCCGGTCGAGAAGTTGTGAAACGACATCCGGAAGGTGCCCGCGACCCGAGGGTCCATGTGATGCACGGTGCAGGTGAAGCCATAGGGCGGTATCCACTTCGCCATCGCACCGGCGTCCAGGAATGCGCGGTAGATCTTCTCTGGCGTCGCGCGGAGCACTCGATGAAGCCGGACGGTGCCAGTGGGCATGTTCAACGCTCCGATTGACTGGCGGAACCCGTGGCGCCGGACTCGGCCGGTGGACACGCTCGTGGCGGACTCGAGCAGACCGCCCTGGCGTCTGGGCCACGCTGCGCGGGCGCGCCACCGCTCGCGGTCCGTGAAGTGCGGTTCGCTGCCCGAGGGTCGAGAGATCCGGTGAGGCCCAGGGAACCGTGCGCGGCTCGCGCACGGTCCCGCTGGGTCACCGCGCCGTCACGGATTGAAGACGATGGTGCCGTCGAGGTTCTGCAGCACGTCCGGCAGCGACTGGCGCAGCGGGAACGTGTCGTTCGTCAGCCAGATCTTCAGCAGATTGGCGTAGAACGGGCTGCCCAGCGTCCCGCTGATGCCACCCGGCAGACTCGTCTCCGCGCCGATCGATCCCGGGGCCGTGCCCGGGCTGCCGACGTAGCGTCGGTTCGGTCCGCTGCCGAACATGAAGGCGTTCGAATTGGCGGCGCGCGCGCTGTGCGAAGAGGCGTCCACCACGCCGAAGCCGCCGTCGGTGGCCAGCCCGCTCAGGTCCGGGAACGACGGCGGCAGGCCCGGAGTCGCGCCGGGAATGCTGAACGGCCCGCCCACGATCACACCGTCGAACACGATGCGGTGCAGGCGGCCCCACTTGTAGTCTTCCTGATTCGTGGATCCCTTGAAGGCGGCCTGGAAGTCGGGGCCTGCGAGCGCATCGAGCGCGTCCTTGAGGCTCTTGAGCGCAACGAAGTCGCGCCTTTCGGCAGCGGTCGGCAGCGGTGCCCACCCGAAGAAGTCCACGGTCGAAAGCCCGACGCCGCTGCGCTCCATCAGGTGGCGCAGGGCCTTGATCGCCTCGCCGGAGCCCGGCGTCGGCACACCGAGGCCCTGGAGCGTGAGGTCCACGCCGTTGGCGATCGCCTTGCTGCGCCAGACGGAGTAGATGGTCGCTGCGATGCTGCGCTTGACCTCCGACGCAGTCGGCGGCTTGAGGTTGCCGTCCTTGTCGCTCGCGTCGTAGCCCGTCGCCACGCCCGTCGGGGTGGTGTAGTTCCACGAGCGCAGCCGGCCCACGGCCTCGGCGACTTTCGCGTCGCCGGCGAGCGCGGCGAGCGCCGGATTCGCGCCGGGCTTCGCGGCGCGCTGGAATGCACCCGTGATGTACGGCGTCAGCACCTCGGCGTCGAGCAGCTTCACGTCGGCCTGGATCGCCTTCATGTCGGACTTGTCGACCGGCCCCTTGGCGAGCTCCTGCTTGAGGGCCTGCGTGATGCGCCCGGCGCGCGTACCGAAGTCGAAGGTGTAGCCGAGGTAGTAGATGCCCTGGCCGCCCGGTCGCAGCTGGTCCACCGGGTTGTTGTTGAGCGTGACGCCCGCCGGATCGTTGTTGGCGTTCACGACGAAACCGTTCACCGGGTTGACCGTCTGCGGCAGTTCCGCGAACGGCAGCGACAGGTATCCGGTGCCGTTGAACGCATCCGGGTTCGGGTCCTTCAGCCACTCGTTGCCGCCCTGGCCGTTGCGGATGAACCAGGGCGGCGCGCCGGCAACCGTGTTGGCCTGCAGGTCCTCCCGCAGCGGCACTTCGGCGGTGGAGAAGTAGCCGATGTTCCCGTCGACATCGCCGTAGATGAAGTTCTGGGAGCCCACGTCGAAGTACTGCAGCCCCTCGACGAACTCTTCGAGGTTGCTGGCCCGGTTGAGCCGCGCAAAGGTCTGCAGCTCGCGCGTGCCCGAGAAGCCGGTGTACTGCACGCTGATCGCCGTGCCGGCGCCCGTGTTCGGGTCGATGTCGAGGTCCACGATCGGCCCGTTGTTGCGGCGCGGAACGGTCAGCACGACCGGCGGGATGCCGTTTTGCGGCGTCGGCGCAATCGGGACGACGTTGCCATTCACGTTGGCCTTGAAGGTGACCGGGATCACCGTCACGGGCTCCGGCTGGCCCTGGTAGAACGTCACGAACTTGGGCAGCTCGTTCGGGCCGGTGGGCAACGCCTGGATCTTCTCCTGGTACGTGTCGGTGACGTCGAAGCCCGTGGTGGTCTCGCCCCAGGTGACGTTGGCGTTCTGGCCGAGCACGACCCACGGGGTGCCGGCGATGCTGCTGCCGAGGACGTCGAGGCCGTCCTTGGTGACGAGGTGGATCTGGTAGAAGTTCGGCGGCAGGTCGAGGCTCAGGTGCGGGTCGTTCGCCACCAGCGGCCGGCCGTCGACCGACTTCGAGCCCGCCACCGCCCACTCGTTGCTGCCGATCTGCTGCTCCGTGCGCGTGAGCGTGTTGCGCAGGAAAGGCACGGCGCGGAACTTCTTGTCGATGCGCCTCAGCAGCTTCTCGGTGGCCGCGTCCACGCTGAGGGAGGACTCCGGCACGCTGGCCGACGCAGGCGACGCGCCAACCGCGGACTCTGCCGCGGCCGCGAGGCTGGAGGCGGGCGCTCCCAGCGGGCCGAGGAACGGCGGCTTGCCGGTCGCGTCGGGCACGGTCGCGGCCTTGTCGAACGGCGCCGAGCGGAACACGTCGAGGAAATACAGCGCGTCGGGCAACTGGGGATTCACCCCGGCGAGCTTCTTCTGGTACTCGAGGTAGTCGAGGGTCGGATCGATGTCGAGATCGAACGACAGCTGGAAGCCGAGCGCCTTGCCGATCACGGCCGAGTCGAGCGCGGTCCAGGGCTCGAACTTCGCCACCTTGAGCGCCGCGTACTGCGCCGGCAGCGGATTGGCGGCGACCCACGCGTTCACGCCTTCGGCGTAGGCCTGCAGCCCCTCGAGCACGTCGGGTGCGTAGGCGTCGAGTGAGCGCTGGGCGGCGCGGCGCAGCCCGATGGTGCGCAACTGCACGTCGCTCGCGAGTGCGTTCGGACCGACCAGCTCGGCCAGCGTCCCGCTCGCCGTGCGCCGCTGCACGTCGATCTGGAACAGCCGGTCCTGCGCCTGGAGCCAACCCTGCAGGAACAGCGCGTCGCGCTCGCTGTAGGCATACACGTGCCAGACACCGTCGCTGTCGCGGTGGGCGCGCGCGCGCTGCTCGAGCTGCGGCAGCGTGATCGACTGGTTCGTGGGTGCGTCGCCGTGCGCGGTCGCTGCACTGAGGACTGCGATGACGGCCAGCGTGATGGTTCGCTTCATGATTCTCCCTTCCCGAATCTGTTGTTCGCGTCTTGTCACGGAAGATGCCGCGCGTGTCGGCTAGGCATTGCGCCGCCGGCCCATGCCGAGGCCCGCGAGGCCGATGCCGAACAGCGCGAGCGTGCCGGGCTCGGGCACGCCACTCGAGGAGATCGCCGACCACAGATAGATCGTCTGCTCGGAATTCGCATCGGACTGCCAGAGATAGAACGGCGCATCCGGCTGCAGCAGGCTCGTGTAGAAGACGACCTCGACAGCGCCCGAGGCGAGGCTGAAGTTCCAGCCGAGCGCCATCGCCAGGTCGTTCGCCGTGCCTGCGGGAACTCCATTGGAATTGTCGAGGGCGCCGGCCACGAAGTTGGCGTAGATGTCTCCGAACACGAAGCCGGGCTCGTCGACCTCCCAGTTCTCACCCGCGCCGGGCGCTCCGCCCGTGCCCCCGAACTCGTCGTCGGAGACATTGCCGATGTCGAAGTCGAAATAGCCGATCACGGAGTGCTCACCGGCACCCGCGACCAGAACGCGGACCGCACCCAGACCGGACGCGTCGAGGTCGTAGGTGACGCCGCCCGGCGTCGGAAGGTCTCCGTCCCGGTTGATTCCGGTTTCGAACAGATTGATCTGTGCGGCATTGGCGGACCCTGCAACGCCAAGCCAAGCGGCAATGGCCAGCACCTTGAGCGCATGTGACATAACACTCCCTTCCCTTGATCTGGTTCGCCCTGTACGAAGCGCGGGCGTTCGACGCAACTTATTCCATGGAGCAATGCAGCATGTCAAACCACACCGGGGAGGTTGGTCGCTGCAGCGCGGGAACCCGGCTTGTACGGTGCCGCCTGGCGTGCGAGTCTGCCTTGAGAGCCTCGCCGAGAGATCACTCATGCCTGAGATCGTTCCGCGGTGGGAGTGGCGGTGGTTCGGGCACCGCTTCGGGCCGGCGGAGGCGCGCCTCGCCGCCCTGACTCCGGGCGGCGTCCAGGTGAGCAGCGAAACCTATCTGCTCTCCGGTGCCGGCGACAACGTGAAGGTGCGCGACGCGCTGATGGACATCAAGGTCCTGCGCGAAGTCGACGCCAGTGGCCTCGAGCAGTGGATCCCGGTCATGAAGGCCGGTTTCCCGCTGCCGGCGGCGGAGGTGGCGAAAGTGTTCGCGGCGCTGAGGCTCGATGCGCCGCCGCTGCGCAGGGAGCGCTACGATCTCGGGCAGTTCATCGACGAACTCGCCGTACCGAGTGGTCGCATCCGCGCGATCAGTGTGCAGAAGCGTCGGACCCGCTACACGATCGGCGGATGCATGTCGGAGCTCTCCGAGGTCGTTGTCGACGGCAAGGCCATTCGCACCATTGCGGTCGAGTCGGAGGACGCCGCTGCAGTCGTCGCCGCCGTGCGCAGCCTGGGACTGGGCGGCTACGCGAACACGAGCTACCCGGTTGGCCTGGCTGCCCTGATCGACGGCACGCCGTCGCGCTACGCCGTCATCGACGTCGGCACGAACTCGATCAAGTTCCATGTCGCGGAAAGGTCGTCGGGCGGCGCCTGGCACACGATCGCGGATCGGGCGGAGATCACCCGACTCGGTGAAGGACTCGACGACACGCATCGGATTTCCGGCCCAGCGCTGGAACGGGCGGCCACAGCCATTGCGGGCATGGTGGCCGAGGCGCGCAAGCACGGCGTGCTGGCGATCGTGGCCGTCGGCACGGCGGGCCTGCGCATTGCCGCGAACGCGGATCGCGTCGTCGAGGAGATCGAATCGCGCACCGGGATACGCATCGAGGTGATCTCCGGCGAGGAGGAAGCGCGGCTTGCGTACGTCGCGGCCAAGTCGGGCCTCGGGCTCGCCAGCGGCTCGCTGGTGGTATTCGACACCGGCGGGGGCAGCAGCCAGTTCACGTTCGGCCGCGACTCCGACGTGGTGGAACGCTTCAGCGTCGACGTGGGGGCCGTGCGCTACACGGAGAGATTCGGCCTGGACCGGGCCGTGTCATCCGATGTGCTGGACGACGCTCGCGCAGCGATTTCGCGCGACTTGTCGCGGCTCGACGGCCGCGCGGCACCCGATGCGCTGGTGGCGATGGGCGGTGCCACGACGAACATCGCCGCGGTCAGCCACGGGCTCGAACGGTACGATCCGGACGTCGTGCAGGGCACGGTGCTCGATCGAGTGGAGATCGACCGGCAAATCGAGCTCTACAGGTCGATGGACGCCGGCGCCCGCCGGGGGATCGTCGGCCTGCAGCCCAAGCGGGCGGAAGTCATCCTGGCCGGCGCGTGCATCGTCGGGACCGTAATGGAGAAACTGGGGAAGACGACGCTGACCGTCAGCGACCGCGGGCTGCGCCACGGCGTGATGGCGGAGCGCTTTGGATCGTGAACAGGAGCAAGACGATGGCCGCGAGGAAGACCACCGGCAAGACCGTACCTGCCAGGAAGACCGCCAGGAAGACGATGGCCGCCGAGGAAGACCGCCAGAAAGACCGTCGCCGCGGAGCTCTCGCGCGAGCAGATCGGAGAGGTCATGACGATCCTCAGGGACGTCGACAGCGTAGAGCTTAAGCTCGTCGCGCCGGCGGATACGCACCGCGCGACCATCGGCAAGCTCGGTCTCGACCCGATCGAGGCGGAAGTGCGACAGGTCTATTTCTTCGACACCCCCGACCTCGACCTGAACAAGGCGGGCGTGGTCGTGCGTGCCAGGCGCGTTGCCGGTGGCGCGGGCGATACGGTCGTCAAGCTGCGACCGGTCGACCCGGCGGCGATCAGCAAGGAGCTGCGGCGCTCGGAAAGCTTCAAGACGGAAGTCGACGTGGTTCCTGGCGGGTACGTCTGCTCCGGATCGTTCAAGGGACGCTGCACGGCCCAGGAGGTACGGGACGCGGTCGCTGGCAAGATGCCGCTGGACCAGCTGTTCTCGAAGGAGCAACGGGCTTTCTACAGGGCGCATGCGCCCAAGGGAATCGGGTTGCGTTCGCTTGCGAACTTCGGCCCGACGTTCGTGCTCAAGGTGCGCGTGTGGGTGAAGGAGCTCGATCGCCGGCTCGTGGTCGAGCTTTGGCTGTTTCCGGACGGATCCCGCAACCTGGAAATCTCGACCAAGGCCGCGCCGTCCGAGGCCTTCCAGGTCACGGCAGAGCTCAAGACGTACCTCGCGGGCGCCGGCATCGAGCTGACCGGAAACCAGCAGACTAAGACCCGCGCCGCGATGGAGTTCTTCAGACCCGAGGTTCGGCTGCAGGCTGCGAAGAGCAAGTCATCGCGCAGGACCCGCAAGTCCTGAGCCGTTCGCTCGCTGCTTCCCAGGGGGATTCGACCGGAGGCGCGAGCGGTTGTCGTTGCACTTGGTGGCCGCGCAGCGCTGCGGCCCGTACGCGTTACGCGTTTGGAGGAAGGGATGACTATCGAAAGCCCGATCTTCGCGCCGGCCATCGTGCTGGTGCTGTGGTCGCTCTTCATGCTGGCCTGGCTCGCGATGACGCGCCTGCCGGCCATGGCCAGAGCCGGCATTTCGCTGACGGCCATCGTTGGCTCGCGCGGCGCCAATCTCGAAGGGGTAATCCCCGACCACGTGAACTGGAAGGCGCACAACTACGCGCACCTCATGGAGCAGCCGACGCTGTTCTACGTCACCGTGGTGGTTCTCGGGCTGGTCGGTGCAGGCGAGGGGCTCAACCTGCAACTTGCGTGGGCCTACGTGATCCTGCGCATCCTGCACAGCATCGTGCAGGCGACGTGGAACCGCGTGGTGGTGCGGTTTACGTTGTTCAGCCTGTCGACGCTGGCACTGCTGCTGCTCGCGATCAACGCAGCGCGCGCGACGCTCTGACGGTGGCGCCAGCTGGCGCGGGCTGATCAGCCCTGCGCGTGGAACTGGAACACCTCGTCGACCGGACGCTCGAATGCGCGCGCCAGCTTGAACGCCAGTTCCAGCGACGGCGCGTACTTCTCCGCCTCGATCGCGATGATCGTCTGGCGCGTGGCGCCCACGCGCGCTCCAAGTTCCGCCTGTGTGATCGCCGCCGCCTCGCGCAGGCGTCGGACGTGATTGGACACGCGCCCGCGGCCGACCGTCACCGGCGGTACTGCCAGAGCACGACGGCCTGCTTCACCGCATCGGCAAGGAACAGCGTCGTCAGCAACGCGAAGATCAGCGCGGTCGTCGAGCTGAAATCGGGGACCGGCACGCTCGGAGTGCGGTCCGTGTACAGGGCGCGGGCGAGCGTGTGGACGATCAGCACATTGATCGCAATGACGACGACGTAGCCTTCCCAGCGGTCGCCGAGCGCGTCGATGGCGCGGTCGCGTTCGTCCTTGTCCGTCCCCTCCGGATGCCGCGCCGCGAGCACGGCCGGTACAACCGACGCGACGATCCACAGCACGATCATCTGGACGTACGTCTCGAGGGCGTAGCCCGCGGGCAGATCGACGATCCTGCCGCCCTCCGTGAACCGCATCAGCAGGAACAGCCAGATCAGGAGTCCCGATCCCAGGCCCCACCACGCTGTCTGTTCGTGCTGCGACATCGTTCGCCTCGCTTGCCGATGTAAAGCATGTTTAACATCCGGGCTCGCGAATGTAAAGAGTCTTTGACATTTCTGCGCGATGGGCCATGGCCTCCCCCAGCCAGGTGTCCCGTCCTCGGGGCGTCCTTTCTGGACCAGGCACCCAGCCCTCGAGTCACCCGCCCCGTTCTTGACGACACAGCCGCTTCATCCTCCGCTTACGCCAATTCCTCGATGGCCGTGGCCGAATGTCAGGCCGCGGTGCAGAACGATTCCCGCTTCAACGGCGCGCGGGACGCGAACGCCCATCAGGTCAGCAAGGGCGTCTTCAAGGTCACCGGCCTGGTCCAGGACGAGAGGAATCGCGACCACCGCTACACGTGCCGCTACGAGTATGGAGAAGTCGTGAGCTACAACGTGACCGACTCGTCGGTCGCCGAGTCCAACCAGAAAGCGGCCGCCGTGGGCGCGGGCCTCATCGGGCTGGCCGCCGTGGCCGCCATCGTCAAGCACGAAGACGACGAGAACCACCGCAAGAATCGCGACTCATATTACAAAGGCAACAACTACGCTTTCGACGACCGCAATTACCTGAAGCGCGAATGTTCAGAGGAAGTCCGCGCGCACATCGATCGCGATCACGGCAAGGTCGCCAGCATCGACCTGCAGGCGCCCTATGTGCACGACCGCGTCATGTCGGGCACCGGGGAGGTCTACTTCCGTAACGGCGGCAGCCGCGAGCTGCGCTACACGTGCAACTTCGACCGCGGCGGCCAGATCTACGACGGCCGCTACTCGTACGTCAGCGCGGGCTATCCGGGACATTCGGACTACTCGGGCTACGACTACAACGGCAATCGTGGCGGCAGCAGCGAATACAAGCGCGGCTTCAGCGATGGCCGCCACGGCCGCGAGTTCGATTCCTACAAGCACCCGCAGGATTACAAGGACGGCTATCGAGACGGCGAGCGGGCGCGCTGGGAGAACTGACGCGCGACGGCCGGCAGCCATGGTCACCCGGACGGCTGGTGATTCCTTGCAAGCAGTGTAGGGAGGCAGTCGGCGTGTCCCAGGCGGTGCCGTCGATCAACAGGCTGGTTGCGGCAAATGAGAGGAGCGGTTCCGGCCGCCTCAACCGGCGTGACACTGGCCTGCATTTGTCTCAGTTGCAGCGGCACCCAAGGCTGACCACCTCGGCATGACGTAACACGGCTGATTCTCCGCGCCTCTCGGCCGCATCGCCTGGGCAACCTCAACGCCGGTTCCGCTTGAAATCTGGTAGACGCTCGCCGCCCGTTTACACTGCCAGCAGCGTGACCGGCGAGAAGTACCTGGTCCGTTGTGCGCCGGCGCAGCCGGTAGCGAGCAGTGCGTCGCTGCGCGCCGGGCGGCTGCGCTATCGTTCGGTCACGATCACGCCGGAAGTGTGAGGTCCGGATGCGGGTACTCCATCTACTTTTCGCGCTCACGGCCTCGGCCCTGTTCGCCGGATGCCCGGCCACGCGCGCGCTCCCGCAGCCTGGGCAAGCGGCGCTGCCACCATCGCAGGATCGGCTGTGGATGTCGCTCGAGGCCGCGGCGCCGGGTGACCGGTTCCATGTCCTGAACCGCGGCGACGAGGCGCTCGCCTGGCGGCTGCGTGCCATTGACACCGCGACCGCCTCCATCGACCTGCAGACGTTCCTCTGGAAGCCGGACACGGCCGGGCTCGCGATCATGTCCAGGGTGCTCGCGGCCGCCGACCGCGGCGTGCGCGTCCGCATCCTGCTCGACGACTCCTTCACGGTCGGCGAAGGCGACGCCATCGGCGCAATCGCGCGGCACCCGAACATCGAGTTCCGGATCTACAACCCCTTTGCACAGCGGCCCGACAGCCTGGCGCTGCGACAGGTCGCCAACCTGGGGGACTTCGCCCGCATCGACCACCGCATGCACAACAAGGTGATGATCGCGGACGCGCGGGCTGCGATCGTCGGCGGTCGCAACCTCGCGGACGAATACTTCGGCCTGCACCCGACCGCCAACTTCCGCGACCTGGAACTGCTGGCGCTCGGCCCGATCGTGGGAGAGCTGTCGCAGCTGTTCGATCGGTACTGGCGCAGTCCCTGGGCGATTCCCGCCAATGACGTGCTGGGGGCGCCGGCGGCCGGCAAGGGCCTGGATCGCCTGCAGACCCAGCTGGCCGAACGCGTGCAGGTCAGCCCGGCGGAGTCGACGGACGCGCGTCTCGCTGCCTGGACGGCTCTCGCAACAAGCGCTATCCCGGGCGGCGCCACGGTGCTGGCGGACGAGCCGGCGCAGGTCGATCCGGCCCGCGAGACGCCGAACCAGCTCGCCCGCTCGCTGATCGAGCAGATCGACCAGGCCGACTCGGAACTGGTCCTCGTCTCCGCCTACCTCGTGCCGACGCCGGAGCTGGCAGAGGCCATCCGCCGCGCGGAAGGGCGCGGAGTGCAGGTACGCATCCTGACCAACTCGTTGCGCTCCAACAACCATACCGCCGCCCACAGTGCGTACCGGGGCTTCATTCGCGGATTGCTGAGCCACGGCGTCGACCTGCACGAAGTGCGTGCCCTGGCGAAGGACCGCTGGCTGTACATGGCGCTGCCGGTCGACGAGAAGCACCTTGGTCTGCACGCGAAGGCGGTGCTCTTCGATGACGACCTGAGCTTCGTCGGGAGCGCGAACCTGGATCCGCGATCCCTGAACATCAACACCGAGATGGGACTGCTGGTGCGCAGCCGGGAACTCAGCCGTCAGCTGCGCGACGCGCTCGGCATCGACTTCGACACGCGCAACGCGTGGCACCTGGAGGAGGCGCCGCGCGGGAGCGTGAAGTGGGTGGGCGACGACCAGGTGCTGAACCAGCAGCCGGCCGAATCGCCATTGCAGCGCCTCGAGGACTGGTTCTTCAGCGACCTGCCGATCCGCAACAAGATGTGAGCCGCCGCGCCCTCAGGCAACGCGCACACTGCGCTGAACGGAAACGGCCGTTTGGATTTACTCTCCGTCGGACCCACGCCCGACGAAACCCAGGCAGAATCGCCACATCCGAAGCCGGCAACCATCTAAGGGGAGCGAGCAATGCCCATAGCGGACAAGCCGGTCGATGCCACGCGCGGCACAGCCATCTGGGGCATCAATCGGTTGCGAAGCGATCTGCTGCCAGCGCTTCTCGCTGATCTGGCGAAGCGGGAGATCGAGGGAATCGAAAGCGAGCAATGCTTGCGCGTGGCGAAGACGCTCGCGCAACTGGCGGAGTCCGCGCCGGCCCTGGCCGCCGGCGAGGCCGCCTGGAAGACGGCTCTGCACGCCGACCTCACCGCCTTCCAGGAGGCCTTCGTCGCGCACAACATGGATCTGGAGAACAAGGATGAAGCGATCAAGAATCGCGTCGTCACGCTCGCGCAGCTGCGCACCATCCGTCAGAAACTGTCGGACCGGGTGCGCCGGAACTTGAACACGATCGAGCGCGAGGTCGACATCCGCGCCGTGGAATCGATGTTCGCGCCGTTCCGCGACCTCGCGACCGAGTTTCCAGATACCCTCCCGCAGGTCGGCGGCGCCGTCGCCCGCTTCTACGCCGGACTCGCTTGAAACAACAGGGTCGATACACAAAGGCGCCAAGACAAGATCCCTGACGCCGCGAGAGAAGCCGATCTGCCGGGGCCATCGCGCGAGTGGGCCGACCGTGCCGTGCGCTCTGGACTTGGACGGCCGCCCGCTTCACGTTTACGATCGACCGAACAGGGTGAAGGCCACGAACAGGTCCGGGAGGGCTGTCCATGATTGCACGCATCTACGCTTGCCTCGTCTCCGTCGCCACCGCTTTGATGGCCGTCGGCTGCGCCACGAGCCCCACGTCGATCGACGCACAGTGGGCGAGTCCGGCGATCGCCAGCCGGGACAGGGTGCAGAACGTGCTCGTGATCGCTGCCCTGCGCGACTCGACGCAGCGCCGGATGCTCGAGGACCGCATGGTCGAGGCGCTGGGTGCGGCGGGCGTCAAGGCCGCGCCGTCGCACCGATTCCTGGCGGACAGTGCCCAGGTATCCGAGGCCCAGCTGCGTGAAGCGGTGGCAGGTGCGAGCGCCTCGCACGTGCTGATCAGCAGCATTTCCGGCATGACGACCGATGTCCGGGTGACCCCGGGGATGGTGAGCGGACCGGGCTGGGGACCGGGGCGGAGCAGGGCCACCATGGGACCGGCCTGGGGCGGCATGAGCGCCTACTACAACTCGGCCTGGTCGCGATCGATCCCGCCCGAAGTGCGCACGACGCAGAACCTGCACGGGGACACGCGCCTGTTCGACGTCGCATCGTCGGAGGTCGTGTGGTCGGTGGCGACGACGACAGTGACCAGCCGGGGCAACGTGCCGAATCTGATCGAGGGGTTCGCGCGCCTGATCGTCGATACCCTGAAAAAAGACTCGCTGATCTAGTGACCGTGCCCGTCAGGAGCAGGTGGATCGAAGTCGCTTGAGCGTCCTGTTGTTCCTGGGCAGGTTCGCGCGGTTCTCGCCGGGGAAGTAGCGCTCGCCGCGAGGGAGGGCGTCGCTGCCTCGCGGCGGGAAGCCGCGCACCGCGACGACTCCAGGGACCAGCGTCGCGGCGTCGATCGAGCCGTTGTCGATGTCGCGCTGGCAGACGAAGAGCACTCCGCCGGCAGCAACGACCTGCGCGCGCACCGCGGCGGCCGACGTCGCCGCCGTCGTCGTCAGCGCGGCGGTGTTCGGCGGCAGCGCGAGCACGAAGAAGCGCTGGCCCCGGGGATTCCGCGCAAGGCCCTGTTCGGCCGCCCGCTCGAAACTGAACCTGTAGCCGGCTATGTAGAGACCCCCTTCCGCCTGCGCGAGCGCAGCGCGGGGCAGGACGCAGGCGATCAACACCGCCGCGCCGAGGCCGACTAGAGATCGTGACTTTGCGGACATCACGCGGGTCATGCTACTCCTCGTGTTACTGGAAAGGGCCGGCAGGCGGGCCATTCAGGTAGCGGGAACCGCTCCGCCCCTCTCGCCCTCGCCGCTGACACTGGCGACCCAGGTTGCCGTCGCCCAGATCATCCGCGACCCGCTACCGGCCGCCACCACCGCGGCTGCAATGGCCAGGGTGGCAGCAAACCTGCTACACACACCGAGACTGTAGGGAATCAGTCGGGGTGTCTCAAGGCATACCGTAATTCAAGGGGTTAGGCGCGACAAGTGAGACGGCTGGGCCGGCCAGTCTCAGTTAACGTGGCACTGGCCTACATCTGTCTCATGTGCCGTGGCACCGGCCTACAGCGCCGGGTTGTCGGTTCGTCGCTCCCCGCGAAACCAAAGTCTCCAACGGCCGGTGATGCTCCGCCCCGATCCCGTTTTCGCGTGATCGGGCTCGATTTGCGCCGCCGCGTCTGGCCCGACGACGACTATCGTCCGTCGATCCGCTGCACATGGCCAGACAGGGATGTCGGCCCGCCTCTCGCCAGTCCGTCCCGCGCACGGCTCCTGCACGACGCTCGTCTACCGCCGTCGCCGCCCCGAGCGCACAGTGCTCTACCGAATGGTGCAGCAGCATCTCGAGTCCTGGCTGGCGGCGAGGCGCGAAGCCGACCCCGACGGTGTACCGATCCCCCGTCACGTCGAGCGCGAGCTGCGTGGCTACCTCGAGTGCGGGATCCTCGCCTGTGGCTTCGCCCGCGCGTACTGCGACACTTGTGGCCACGACTTCCTGGTCGCCTTCTCCTGCAAGGGCCGCGGCCTGTGCCCGTCCTGCACCACCCGGCGCAGAGGCCCAAGACCGCCGCCCACCTCGTCGAGCATGTGCTCCCGCAGGTGCCGGTACGTCAATGGGTGGTGACCTTTCCCAAGCGGCTGCGGTTCTTCCTGCATCGTGACCCGGTGCTGCTCGGCCGGGTGCGACGCAGCGTGCTGCGTCTCGCCGTCCGCCACGGCGCCCTCACTCCCGAGGTCGCCGCCGACCTCGCCCGCTGGGGCCACGGCGGCGGGTTCTCACTGCACGCCGCCGTCTTGATCGACGCCGTGGACCGCCCCGGCCTCGAACGGCTGCTGCGCTACTGCGCCCGTCCCGCCTTCGCCAGTGAACGACTCTCCTGGGACGGCTCCGATCAGCCCGTCCGCTATCGCCTCACCAAGCCGCTGCCCACCGGCCAGACCGAGCTCAACACAGGCCACGCTCGCTTCCCGAGCGCAACCAACGCACGCGCGCTCGTGCCCTCCGCTGACAGAAATTAGCGTTTGGACGTCCTATCCTTTGCCGGACGATGATGAATCGCGCGACGTGAAGGTTCTGCTCGCGGCTGACGGCTCACCCTTGACCTTCGCGACCTACCTCGAAGCGCTGATCGCTTCGCAAGATCCCGAGAACAAGTCGTAAAGGCTAGGGGTCGATTGCGCGGAAGGACCTGCGATCTAGCAACCTTGGGTGCATTGACCAAAAGTCATCTCCAATGGCTGCTTTGTGCAACGCCCGCTTCGGGTCGTTTGTTCGCGTGGACCGTCCGCTCTGGGTCGGGAAACGTGTTCGCCTTCACACGCCGATAGGTCTGCTCAGCTCCGGTGGCAGCTATCGGTTCGGGGTGACGGCAGGGTAGCGCCACCAAATGCTGCCGAGCGAGTGCAACCAGATACCGAACATGGCGGTCTTGTCGAAATTGGCGCTTTCAGTCCGGTAGTTGACGATCAGGGCGTCGTCCCGCCCCTTGGTCAGAAGCCAAAAATTGAAATCTGCCGAATTGCTGTCGTAAGGGACGGCAAAGACCGGGGTGCGGGAGCCGTCGAATGCCAGCGTCGGGCCCAATTCGAATTCCGAAAGGCAGTGATACGTGGCCTGTGAGCCGTCGAACGCACCGCCCCACCAGCCCCTTCGCTTGAAACTCAGGGTCGCTTCGCCCCCGGCACCGTCGCCAAACCGAACGTACAACCAATCTCCGCTTGTCGTGAACGTGGCTGTGGTGGCGCCCGGCAATGCGGGCCACCGGATGTCTCGCAACTCGCCTTCGCGGAGCCCGCGCGGACCGAGGATCTCGTCTAACAGCGGACGACTTCCCACATCTGCGGGGTAGGCATCAGCTGGGCGCGTGTCGTAGGTTCCAGACAGGTCCGGACAACCGTTCGGTAGAGTTGCTGTTGGGGTCCCGCGCCAATCTTGCGGGTAATCAAAATGACTCGGGACGGTACAGCCGGCAAGTAGCGACGCGACGGACACTATGGCTACCGCCAGCCGCGTTGCCTTGGTGCACGACATCGACGGGGCCCTCAAGTCAATGCTTCGTTTGCACGCCATTTGGCAGGCAGTTCCGTTCCTCCGGCAAGCTGCGCGAAAGCCCGACTGATGATACCGCGTCACCCAATTCGTGACGCACCAGAATCGTCGAGAAGCACGCTTGGCACACCATCTCCCGTGACCAAGTTTCGTGAGTACGACGTCCGCTTCGGGTCGAGACTGTGTGAAAAGACGCGTACGGTTTCGCGTACGTTCGATTCTGCAAATTTCAACGACGAAAGTTGTGCGGAATAGAATGCACGGGCTCCAGAAGTGCAGCGCAAAAGCGCGGTCGACAGCGCGTGCAGCGTTTTCACACAGCCTCGGTCGTTTCTTCCCGTTGACCGTCTGCTTTCGGGCTCTCGGCAGCCTGCAAGTTGATGAGGCCGGGTCGAGGTTCGGAGCGGGAGAGGTCGGGCGGAGGGGAAGCGGACGGAGGTGTAGGCGTAAGATCGGCCATGAGCGGCCCCTCGCGCTGACTTGGATAACTCGGGACCCGGCTCCGGTTAGATTGAACTTGTATCTCGATAAAGCACGGTATGGGCCCCGCTAGCCCGACCCACGTGGCACCATTTGCCAGGCCACACTTACTCGGTAGCGTCGTACTGAGTGTCGCCAGTCTTGGCCCGACACTTGCAGTGTGGGCCGCTGGCTCCCATAAGCTCGGCGCCATCTCCCGAGTGTGGCAATTCGTATCGGTCCCAGGATTACTGCTTCTTGCGCTCTGCCTGCTTGTCCTTAGTGCAACTTGTCTCCGCTCGGGTATCAGTCACCTCGGCCTACGGCGCAGCCTCTTCCCAGTCGTTGCCCTAACGGCATCCGCGATGCCCTTCGCCCTGTTGGTACCGCTGGTTTTTTCCAAGATGGTCCTTGGCATCGATTGAGGGCTTGAACCAGACGCTGCCTAACAGTTCGTCGGAGCCGAAGCCGCTTCGCGCCTCGGCCTAGGTCAGGTGTTGAGCGTCTGCCTTGTAGCGCGACGAACTTCTGCTGCGGGTCGATTCGAGAGCTTGCCGATGACGCATCGCGGACGTTCCCGGGCTGATCGGGGTACGACGACCGAGACACCCACCGTTTCCCTTGCACGGCTTGAGACGTGCCGAAGGTCGGGTGCGACGCGCGACGCCGTAGGGACTTCATTCCCTCTCGAAGTGGCCTGCGTCACATCGACACGCCGGCGGCGGCGGCGTATAGGATCGGGACATGCTGGGTATCACGATTCGACCGGAATCTTCGGCCGATGCGGCGGCAATCGAGGCGGTGACGGTGGCGGCGTTTGCGACGGCGCCGCACGCCGCGCACACGGAGCAGTTCATCGTCGCGGCCTTGCGACGGGCCGGGGCGCTGAGCTTCTCACTCGTGGCTGAGTGCGGTGGCGAGATCGTCGGTCACGTGGCGGTGTCGCCGGTGATGCTCTCCGACGGGTCCGTGGGCTGGTTCGGGCTCGGGCCGATCTCGGTGCTGCCGGAGCACCAGGGACGGGGCATCGGGTCGCGGCTGATGCGCGAGGTCCTGCAGCGACTGCGGGACTCGGGGGCGGCGGGCTGCGTGCTGGTCGGTGATCCGCGCTTCTACCAGCGTTTCAAGTTTCGCTCACACACCGCCCTCGCCTACCCGGACGTGCCGGCGGAGAGTGTTTCTGGTGCTGCCGTTCGGGCAGTCGGTCCCGTCGGCGGTGGTGACGTTTCACCCGGCGTTTGGCGCACAGACCTGAGCCTCGAGACAGCCACGCGACACGGCCACGAACTGCCTTGCCCGGCGTAGAGTCGGCTGCTGCAAACCCGGAGCTACCCTCCAGGAGAGATCGATGACCCAGCCACTCGCAGGCAAAGTCGTGATCGTGACCGGTGCCTCGTCCGGCGTCGGTGCCGCGGCGGCGCGCGCCTTTGCGCGGGCCGGCGCCCGGGTGGTGCTGGCAGCCCGCAGTGCGGACAAGATCGAGGCGCTCGCCCGCGAACTCGACGCAGTTGCGGTGCCTACCGACGTCACCCGGCTCAAGGATCTCGCGACGCTCGTCGAGCGGACGCTCGCTGTGCACGGGCACATCGACGTGCTGGTGAACAACGCCGCCGCGAATGCGCGCGGCACGTTCGATACGCTGGACCCGGCGGCGATCGTGGCCGTGATCAACACCAACCTGACGGCACCGCTGCTGCTCACCCGCCTCGCCCTCCCCCACCTGCGTCAGTCGCGGGGCGTGGTGGTGAACGTCGCATCGATCGCCGGTCACGTGCCCCTGCCACACGAGGGCCCGTACTGCGCGTCCAAGTGGGGGCTGCGCGGATTTACGTTTGCGGTCCGCGAGGAACTGCGCGACGCAGGAGTCGCGCTGTGCGTCGTCTCGCCCGGACCGATCGCCACGCCGTTCGTGCTCGACGACCTCGATCACGTACCGGACCTGGTGTTCTCGCAGCCGATCCTGACGGCCGAGCAGGTCGCGGAGGCGGTGGTGGCCTGCGCCATCGATCGACGGCGTGAACGGGCGATGCCACGCTCGACGCTGCTGCTCGCGAAGCTGTCGCGGGCCTTCCCTGCATTGCAGGAGCTGCTGCGGCCGATGCTCGAGGCGAAGGGGGCGCGGGTCAAAGCACGGCTCAAGGCACAGCGCTGATGCCTGGGTCCCACGGACGGTCCGGGCGGCATGAGGACTGATGCAGACGGTGTTCAGCATCCGAACCACGAGCCCGGGGCTGCAGGAGTTCACCGAGGACGTCGCGCGCTTCGTCCGGGACAGCGGCCTCCAGGAGGGACTGCTGACGCTGTTCGTGCCGCACACCTCGTGTTCGCTGCTGGTGCAGGAGAATGCGGATCCGGATGTGCGGCGTGATCTTCAGGAATTCTTCCGCCGGCTCGTGCCCTCCTCCGACGATCCGTCAATGGGCTGGCTCACGCATACCGCCGAGGGGCCCGACGACATGCCGGCGCACATCAAGGCGGCGCTGACCGCGGTGTCGCTGTCGATCCCGGTGATGGACGGTCGCCCGGCGCTCGGGACCTGGCAGGGGATTTATCTGTTCGAGCACCGCGCGGGGTCGCACTCGCGGCGGGTGGTGGGGCATCTCGCGCGTGAGTGGGTGATCGATTCGCGGGTAACCGGAACGTAGGGCGGACGCTGGCATGGCTAGCTCGCTCGCCGCCGTTGAGCCCCTGACCCGCGCCACGGTGCGGTGGTTCAAGGCGGGAATCCCGCGGACTTCCGGCCTCAACACCTGGATCCGACTTCGGAAGCCTCAGATGACGCCCCCGCAAAGATCAACGTTGTGGTGGCAGCGAGTTGTCAGCGGCGTCCGGTTGCCGGGACGGTGTCAGGCGCGTGTACGTGCCCCACCGGGGACCCTCGTCGTTGTCGTCGTCGCAGGCTTTTGCCAGCTTCAGGAGCCTGGCCTCGAGGTAGCTGCGAAGCGCGTCCGATGACGACGTGACGAACAACTGCGTACCGGAATCCCAACCGCGGCGCGCGAACTCGAGACCGTGAGCTGCGGACGCCTGTGGATGCTCGTCGGACCACTCCAGCAGATCTGCCCAGATCGCGTCGCAAAAGGACATTGATTGCTGGTCGAACTTGAACAGATATTGATGGTAGAGCTGAACCTGTCCCGTAGTGCGCACCTGTGCGACCAGGTGACCCGCCACAGGGACGAAGCAGATCTGGTCGCCGAACGTCTCCTCGTCTTCGGTCGTGGTACCCAGCAAACGGATGTCGGCATTCCGACAGTGGCCGATGTCGTAGTCCTCGGCGGCAATGCGCAACACCATGGTCTTTGAGTCGGGCCCGCTTGGCGCCCACAGCCCGGACACGTCGGGAACGGTCGACGGTTCGGCGCTCGGCTCATAGATGCTGTGAATTGTGTAGACGGAGTCGCAACCGACGAGTCCGAGAACCATGAACAGGCCAAGCGCGGCACGGTGGCGGCGGAGAGACGTTCGCGTGTCCATGGCGGCCTCCTGACGGACATTCTCTCGCCGGGCGCGGTTGGTCCCTATCCGGGGAAATGCGCTGCCGATGCGAGGGTGGAAGTCACGATCGCGCGGCAAGGAAGGACGGAAGAAGTTGGGGGACGATCGCTTCGCGATCTCGACGCGGCCCGTGCTGGGCGCGTCCTCTGAGGCCGCCGTCGGTCGGCGGCTGGTTTACCGAGAGGACAGGTGCTTGATGTGCGCTGCGTTTACGGCTGCTGGAGCCTCACTCGTAACCACGCGGGATGGCTTGCGAACTTCAGGTAGCCGCTCAAGTCCGGGAGTTGCTCGATTTGCTCGGCCCCGCCTCCCTGTCCTGGCTCGAGGGCGGACGCGTGGCAAGGTCGAATTACTGTCGCTCGATTACCTGGGGGGCCTGTGTGCCAAGGCCGGCATCCCGGTAGGATTGAAGACCGCGGCCTGACGGACGCGACTCGAAGAGATCCTATCGGACGAGGGCGGACGCGTGGGCAAACATCGGCTCGAAGCATTCAGCGACGGCGTACTGGCCATCCTCATTACGATCATGGTGCTCGAGCTCAAGGTACCGCACGGCACCGAGCTCACCGCGCTGACACCGCTCGTCCCC
Source organism: uncultured Gammaproteobacteria bacterium (assembly GCA_963707145.1). Taxonomy (GTDB): domain Bacteria; phylum Pseudomonadota; class Gammaproteobacteria; order Steroidobacterales; family Steroidobacteraceae; genus RPQJ01. Next base: position 441,011 of record CAVPOQ010000008.1, on the reverse strand, counting down.
GTGTTCCTCACCTACGTGCTGAGCTTCGTCTACCTCGGCATCTACTGGAACAATCATCACCACATGCTGCACCTGTGCAGTCGGGTGACCGGCTCAATCCTGTGGACAAACCTGGCGCTGCTCTTCTGGCTGTCGCTGGTGCCGTTTGCGACGGGCTGGATGGGCGAGAACCACTTCGCGGCCTGGCCGACCGCGCTGTACGGCGTCGTGCTGCTCATGGCCGCGCTGTCGTACACCGCGCTGCAGACCATGATCATCCGCGCCGAAGGGCCCGACTCAGCGCTGGCGCGCGCGGTCCGCGCCGACTGGAAGGGCAAACTGTCGCTCGGCCTGTACACCGTCGGGATCGTGGCTGCGCTACGATTCGGCTGGCTGTCGCTCGTCATCTACGTCGCGGTCGCGCTGATCTGGCTGATCCCGGACCGCAGGATCGAGAAGGTGGCCACGCACGAGACTCGGTGAGCCGGCGCCGGGAACGCCGGATTCAGGGCAGACGCGGGCCTGGCCCGCTCGCGCGAATGCTGTTCGCGCTTTGGAGCCGCGCTGAAGCGCGGCCTTCCTGCAGGGTGACCTCAGTTGAGGTCGAGGCGGATCCGGAGCCAGGCGGGGTGGCTCGCGATCCTGGGGTCGCCGGAGGGATCTGGGAGCTGCTGGACCTCCGCCAGGGGTGGCGCCAACTCAGTAACATACCGTTCGCTGCAAATCACAGCGCGTGTGCGGCGTAGACTCGGCGTCGTCGAAGCAGGTGCAACCGCCCCTGCCGCCGCCGGGAGTCACTGCATCATGCTGCTGTTCAACCCCTCCGCCTACGACGGTGCTCATTACGACGAGCCGACTCGTCGGGCACTGCTGGCCGTACGCCGCTTCTTCGAGGCCAAGGGTCATGCAGTGCTGAAGGCGGAAAGCCACGGCGCAACCTGGTATGACGATTTCCTGGCGATGATCGCCCGCGAGGGTGTGTTTGCACTGTTCGGCACGCCGGCCGCGGTCGGAACGTTGACCGGCGGAAGCGACGCGACGACTGCCCGCTGGGACACCGCCCGCAACAACGACCTCAGCCAGTTGCTTGCCTGGTATTCGCTCGAGCACTGGTACGCGTGGCAGGTCACCGTGCTGGGCCTGGGGCCGGTGTGGACGAGCGGGAATGAGGACGCCAAGCGCCTGGTCGGCCAGTTGCTCGCGCAGGGCGGCGTGTTTGCGTTCGGACTCTCGGAGCGGGAACACGGGGCGGACATCTACTCCACCGACATGGTGCTGACCCCGGATGGCAGCGGCTGGCGGGCCAGTGGAGAGAAGTACTACATCGGCAATGGGAACTGCGCCGCGCGCGTGTCGGTGTTCGGCCGCGTGCAGCGCCCGGAGGGACCGTCGGCCAATCCTGCCGATGATTACCTGTTCTTCCTCGCCGACCCGAAGCACCCCGCGTACACGCTGGTGCAGAATGTCGTGCACGGCCAGATGTATGTGTCGGAATTCCGGCTCGCGGATTACCCGGTGACCCCGGCCGACGTGCTGCACACCGGCAAGGCCGCGTGGGACGCGGCGCTCGCCACCGTGAATGTCGGCAAGGTGCAGCTCGCCTGGGCCAGCATCGGCATCGCCGAGCACGCATTCGTCGAGGCGATCGGGCACGCCCACCGCCGGGTGCTCTACGGCACGCGCGTCACTGATTTTCCGCACGTGCGGCGACTGCTGGCCGACGCGTACGTCCGGCTGGTGGCGATGAAGCTCTACAGCGCGCGGTGCTCGGATTACGAGCGCAGCGCCTCAGCCGACGACCGCCGCTTCCTGCTCTACAACCCGATCGCCAAGATGAAGGTCACCAGCGAGGGCGAGCGGGTGGTCGATCTGCTCTGGGAAGTGATCGCGGCGAAGGGCTTCGAGAAGGACACGTACTTCGAGCAGGCGACCCGTCACATCCGCACGCTGCCGAAACTGGAGGGGACCGTCCACGTCAATCTCGCGCTGGTGCTGAAGTTCCTGCCGGCCTTTGCCGCGGCCGGGGCCGGACAGGGCGTGAAGTACGCACCGGTGCCGGTGCGGCTCGACCCTGCCGACGATGCCTTCCTGTTCGAACAGGGGCCGGCGAGCGGCCTGTCGCGCATCGGCTTCCCGGACTGGCGCGGCGCCTTCGCGCGCTTCGCGCAGCTGCCGAACGTCGCGACCTTCATCGGCCAGGTGCAGGCCTTCGGACAGCTGATGGCCACGGCTGCGCCGCGCGGGGAACAGGCCAAGGACCTCGATTTCCTGCTCAATATCGGGCAGATCTTCACCGAGATCGTCTACGCGCAACTGGTTGCAGAAGCCGCCGCGCTCGCCATCGACGGCGCCCCGGGCGGAACACGCGCCGGAACCACTGCCGCCTGCGCCGGTCTCGACGAGAGCCACGTCGACCGGATGTTCGGCGTGTTCGTGCAGGACCTGAGCGAGTACGCCGTTGCAGTGCACGGGCAGGCGTCCGCCACCCATGAGCAGCAGGCCGGCGCGCTGGCGCTGATCCGTCGTGCGGCGATCGATCCGGCGGCGGCGGACCCGGTTGCACGCGGAGGTTGTTTCGTACGCGGGCTGAGCGGCCGCTGAGGTTGTTGCCAGCGGGAACGCGAAACGGGAGAACAGTCACACCCGTCCACAGGTGCCGGCACCAACATATCGCCATGAATTGGCGACGTGCCGTGTGGATTGCGCTCTTCATCGCCGTGCTGTGGAAAGCGTGCGGACAGTGGGAACATCGGGCCATTCATCCGGCTGATGGAGCCATCGCGCCGGATGAACCACTGCAAACCGATGCGAACGGTGCGCCAGCTCTTGTGCTTGGGCGCTGGACGCTCACGCCACGAGCAGCCTACGACATTACGGCGCGCATCCTCAGCCGCGAAGATTATCGCTTCGATCCCATCTCGGATCTGGCCCCGCTGGATCTCGCGCTCGGCTGGGGCCCCATGTCGGACAATCGCGTGTTGAAGGCATTCAAGATATCGCAGGGCGCACGCTTCTATTCATGGCGACCCGTCACTGAGTCACTGCCGATTGAACCGGGCGAGGTGACCAGATACAGCGCCAACACGCACGTCATTCCGGCCAATGCCTCCGTCGCCTCGAAACTCGCCCGGCTGCGCCTGGGGGGACAGGTGGTCCACCTGACTGGTCTGCTGGTTGATGGCGCACGCGACGACGGTATGAAGATCCGCACGTCGCTGACTCGCACCGATTCGGGCGCGGGTGCGTGCGAGTTCATGCTGGTGCAAGACGTCCAGATCCAATGAACGGCCAGGCCGCTCGCTTGAGCCAGTCGGTGCGACGGCGGAGACGCGCCCTGCGGTTGCTCGCGCGATCACTGATCGCGCACCCATCCAGTTTGGCAGTGGTGGTCAGTTCAGGTTGAGGCGGATGGTGAGCCAGGCGGGGTGGTGACGTCACCCCAATTTTTCGTAGTCGTTTAGAACTGGAGTAAGGTGCTTCCGAGGTCCTTGCCTGGCAAGGAGAGGAAGCGATAGCATCGAGGTTCACCGAGGAGCAGATGCTGTTTGCCCTCAAGCAAGTCGCCGCGGGACAGCCGGTGGCGGACGTCTGCCGGCAAATGGGGATCAGCGAGGCGACGTTCTACGTCTGGAAGAAGCGCTGAGGCAACCTGGAGCTTCTCGAGATCCGCGCGCTCTGGCAGCTGCGGGACGAGAACGCCCGACTGAAGCGGTTGGTGGCCGATCTGACGCTCGATCGGCGCATCCTCCAGGAAGTCGTCAAAAAAAAGATCTGACCACATCCAAGCGTCGGAACATCGCTCGATGGATACGGGATTGCTTCCAGCTCAGCGTCCGCCGATCGTGCTCGCTGATTCGTCTCAGGAACGCCACCTGGTACTACCGCTCGCAAGCGCGCGACAGCAGCGCTCTGCGACAGCGGCTCCGGGAACTGGCGACGGCTCGGCCGCGCTTCGGCTACGAGCGCTTGCACATCCTGCTCGTTCGGGAGGGTTGGCGCGTCGGTCGCAACCGGGTGCATCGGCTCTACATGCTGGAGGGACTCCAGGTTCGCATGAGAGTGCGTCGGCGCAAGCGGATCAGCCTGCACCCTACATCGTCTACACGTCCAAATTCGTCGCCGACAGCGCATTTCTCTCGATGAACTCGCGCCTCGGCTCGACCTGATCCCCCATCAGCGTCGAGAAGATCTCGTCGGCGCCGAGCGCGTCCTCGATCCTCACCTGCACGAGCCGGCGTGACGCGGGATTGATGGTCGTGTCCCACAACTGCTCAGGGTTCATCTCGCCGAGGCCCTTGTAACGCTGGATGGACTGCCCCTTGCGCGCCTGGTCGAGCATCCATTGCATGGCTTCGCGGAAGTCCGCGACGTCCTGTCGCGCCTCACCGCGCTTCACATAGGCGCCGGGGCCGAAGAGACCCGCGAGCGTGCGCGAGAGCTCGGCAATTCGGCGGTATTCACTCGAGCTGAAGAACTCACGGTGCAGGTGCTTCTCGACCGACACGCCATGCTCGCTGCGCGACACGACGAGGTGCGGCGGCGTGCCGGGCTGCAGAGCGACGCGATACACGCGCCCGGCCGGCTGGCCCGCATTCACCAGCGCTTCGAGCTGCCCGCCCCATTGCTTGAGGCGCTGCTCGTCCTCCCGTTCAGCGGCGGACAGTTCTGGCAGCAGCAGCATTTGCTCGAGCACGTGCTGGTCATAGCGGCGCGCGGCCCGACGCGCGGCCGCCTGGAACTCCATGTAGCGGCGCGCGAGCGTGTCGAGCGCGGTCGCCGGCATGGCCTCGCTCTCGCCCGAGACGTGCAACTCGGCGTCCTCGAGCGCAGACCTGAGCAGGAGCTGGTTCAGCTCGATATCGTCCTTCACGTAGGTCTCGCTCTTACCCTTCTTCACCTTATAGAGTGGAGGTTGAGCGATATAGATATGGCCTCTCTCGATGAGAAGTGGGATTTGCCTGTAGAAGAATGTCAAAAGGAGCGTACGGATGTGGGATCCATCCACATCTGCGTCCGTCATGATGATGATCCGGTGATAGCGCAGCTTGGCGATGTCGAACTCGTCCTTGCCGATGCCGCACCCGAGCGCGGTGATCAAGGTGCCGACCTCGGCCGAGGAAATCATCTTGTCGAAGCGTGCGCGCTCGACGTTCAGGATCTTGCCCTTCAGCGGCAGGATTGCCTGGGTGCGGCGGTCGCGACCCTGCTTGGCGGAGCCACCGGCCGAGTCGCCCTCGACGATGAAAATCTCGCAGAGCGCAGGATCCTTCTCCTGGCAGTCGGCGAGCTTTCCAGGAAGGCCCGCGATGTCGAGGGCGCCCTTGCGGCGGGTGAGTTCGCGTGCCCTGCGAGCAGCCTCGCGGGCGCGCGCGGCGTCGATGATCTTGTTGACGATCGCCTTGGCCTGGGCCGGGTTCTCGAGCAGGAATTCGCCGAGCTTGTCAGCAACCAGGGACTCGACCGTGCCCTTCACCTCGGACGAGACGAGCTTGTCCTTGGTCTGCGAGGAGAATTTCGGGTCGGGTAACTTGACCGACAGCACCGCGGTCAGGCCCTCGCGGGAGTCGTCGCCGGTCGTGGGCACACGGTCCTTCTTGGCGGCGAGTTCCTTCTCGATGTAGTCGTTGAGCGTGCGGGTCAGCGCTGCGCGGAAGCCAGCCAGATGGGTACCGCCGTCCTTCTGCGGAATGTTGTTCGTGAAGCAGTACATCGTCTCGGCGTAGGAGTCGTTCCACTGCAGCGCGAGTTCTACGCCGACGCCGTCGCGATCCCCACGGAACCAGAAGATCCCGTCGTGGACCGCGGTCTTGCTGCGGTTGAGGAAGCGCACGAACTCACGAATGCCGCCGTCGTAGTGAAAGGTCTCCCGCTTGTCGTCGCGCTCGTCGATGAGCTCGATCTTCACGCCGGAATTCAGGAACGACAGCTCGCGCAGCCGCTTCTGGAGCACTTCGTACTCGAATTCGATGTTGGTGAAGATCGTATCGCTGGGCTTGAACCGGATGGTCGTGCCGCGGCGGTCGCTGTTCCCGAAGACGGCCAGCGGGGCGACGGGCTCGCCGAGGTGGTACTCCTGGCGGTATTCCTTTCCGTCGCGGTAGATCGTGACGTTGAGGGTCTCCGACAGCGCATTGACCACCGACACGCCCACACCGTGCAGTCCGCCCGAGACCTTGTACGACGAGTCGTCGAACTTGCCACCTGCATGAAGCACCGTGAGGATGACCTCTGCCGCCGAGCGGCCCTCCTCCGGGTGGATATCCACAGGAATTCCACGGCCGTTGTCCTCGACGGTGACGGACTGGTCAGCGTGGATCGTGACCGTCATGTCGGTGCAGTGACCGGCCAATGCCTCGTCGATCGAGTTGTCGAGGACCTCAAACACCATGTGGTGCAGGCCCGTACCGTCGTCGGTGTCTCCGATGTACATTCCGGGCCGCTTTCGGACCGCGTCGAGGCCCTTTAAGACCTTGATTTTGCTCGAGTCGTAGACGTCGGCGCCGCTCATGGGAAACCCGGTTCCAAAAGACATCGGATTATATCAGACGGGTCACCGAGCCATGTTCCACGTGGAACCGATGTCCGTCCGGGAGGTCCTGCAGAGCGACGTTGCGAGGGTCGAGCGCGGTCAGGACGAGCTGCGCCGGCAGCCCGGCCACCTCGGCGAGGAGCTTGCGCAGGTGGCGCTCGTCCAGTTCCGCCGCCGGATCATCCACAAGCAGCGCTGCGACGTCCGATCCCAGCTCCGCGTCGCAATATAGCTGCCCTAGAAGGAGCGCGGCTGCCGCGAGCTTCTGCTGCCCGCGGGATACCCGATCCCGGGCCGTGACGCGTTCAAAACGAACGACGAGGTCCGCGCGGTGCGGACCACTGTGGGTAAGTCCCCGGGCACGGTCGCGTGGCCACGAAGCCGCGAGCGCGTCTTCCAGAGACCGCTCCGCCGACCAGCCACGCATGAGAATCAGCTCGATCGGTGATCCGAGCAGCCGTTCCGATACTGCGGCGATGTGCGGCCGAAGCGCTTCCACGTATCGGGTCCGCAGCGCGGCCAGTTCACCGCCGGCCTCGATGAGGTCTTTGTCCCAGATCCGAACCAGCGCATCGGGCTGTGACGCCTTGAGGGCGGCATTCCGCTGCCGCAGCGCCCGCTGGTATCGCCGCCACTGGCCGATGAAGCTCGGTTCCACGTGGAACACGCCCCAGTCGATGTATCGGCGCCGCTCCTGTGGCCCTCCCTCGATCAGCCGATGAACCTCAGGGTCGATCGCCTGCACCGGGAGCACACTCGCCAGTTCGGCAAGGCTGCCCACCGCCTTGCCCGAATAGCGAATCTCCGTACCGCTGCTCTGAAAACGCATGCCAAGCGGTCGGCCCGCCCCGTCGTGGGCGTGGACCCTCGCCACCAGCTGAAACGAACTTTTCGACGCCTGGATCAGCGTCTCGGTCTGCGCTGTGCGGAAAGAACGTCCTCGTCCAAGGACATAGACGGCCTCGAGCAGCGTCGTCTTGCCCGAGGCGTTCTCACCCGTAATCAGATTGCAGCGCGAATGCAGCGCCAGCTCGGCCCGTTCAACGCAGCGGAAGTCCTCGACCGTCAGGCTTTCGAGCGTCATTCCCCCGCAGGTCGCCTCAAAGCCTCATCGGCATGACAACGAACCGTGCGCCGCTGTCAGCTCCGGACCGAATCAGGCAACTGCTGTTGCCATCGGTCAGACCGATCTGGACCTCTGGTCCTTCGACGGCCGCGAGCGCATCGAGCAGGTAGTTCACGTTGAAGCCGATCTCGATCTCCTCTCCCTCATAGGTGACCTCGACCTCTTCCTCGGCCTCTTCCTGCTCCGGGTTGTGCGACTGGATCGTGAGCAGATTCGGCTTCACGGCGAAGCGGATGCCTCGGTATTTCTCGTTGGAGAGAATGGCCGCACGCTGCAGCGCCTGGCGGAGATCCTCGCGTACCGCCGTCAGCAACCGCGGAGGACTGGCCGGAATCACGCGACTGTACTCCGGGAATCGACCATCGATAAGCTTCGATGTGAAGCGAATATCGCCCATCTGCAGCCGAACGTGATTGAGACCGATCGCCAATTCCAGAATCTGGTCCTCGTTCCCCAGGATCCGCTGCAGTTCGAGCACGCCCTTGCGCGGAACGATGACCTGCTGCCCGGGTTTCGCACCGTCCGGCAGGTCGACATCGCACAATGCGAGGCGATGGCCGTCAGTCGCGACAGAACGAAGTGTTTTCGCAGAAGTTTCCAGAAGAAGGCCGTTCAGATAGTACCGAACGTCCTGCTGGGCCATTGAAAAATACGTCTTCTCCAGCAGTTGCCTGAAGTCCTTCTGCGGGACCCGGAGCGTCTGCTGGGCGTTGATCTCGTCAACCGTCGGAAACTCGCTGGCCGGCAGGGTCGAGAGCGTGAAACGGCTCTTGCGGGCTCGCACCGACATCCGCTCGCCGTCAAGCGTCAGGGTGATCTCGGCTCCCTCGGGCAGCGCCCGGCAGATGTCGAGCAACTTCCGCCCGGGCACGGTGATTTCGCCGTTGCGCTGGACGTCCACTTCGCTGGTCGCGACCAGTTCGACCTCGAGATCCGTCGCCGTAACGGCGAGTCGGCCGCCCTTTGCCGAGAGCAGCACGTTCGCCAGGATCGGCATGGTCTGCCGACGCTCCACGACGCCGATGACAGCCTGCAGCGGGCTCAGGATCGATTCACGCTTCGCAATGATCTTCATCGTGATGCTTCCGGAAACAAATCTCTTATTTGATTAATCTGTAATTGTTATTACTAGCACAGCCCCAGCCTGTGCAGAACGCCTTTTTCTCCAATGCCCGCCGGGGCTTGCTCACGCGGTAACTCTGCGTGCAAAGCGCCCTGGACCTGTCGGCAGGCTGTGGACGAAAAGTGCATTACTCGCACTGCCGATTTCGTCCACAGGCTCTGCACATCATGCCGCGAGCGTTCTCAACAGGTTCTGGTAATCCTCGTTCATCCGCGTCTGCGACTCCCGCAGCCCCTTGATCACGCGGCAGGCATGCAGCACCGTGGTGTGATCGCGGCCGCCGAACGCGTCTCCAATCTCCGGCAGGCTGTGATTCGTCAGTTCCTTGGCAAGCGCCATCGCGACCTGGCGCGGCCGCGTGATCGAGCGGCTGCGACGCTTCGAGAGCAGGTCCGCGACCCGGATCTTGAAGTACTCGGCGACCGTCTTCTGGATATTCTCGATCGTGACCATGCGTTCCTGCAGCGCGAGCAGGTCCTTGAGCGCCTCGCGCGCGAAGTCGAGCGTGATGGGCCGCCCCGTGAACTGCGAGTTCGCGATCACGCGGCGCAGCGCGCCCTCGAGCTCGCGTACGTTCGAGCGGATGCGCTTCGCGACGAAGAACGCGACTTCCTCCGGCAATTCCACGCCGGCAACGGACGCCTTGCTCATGAGGATGGCGACGCAGGTCTCGAGCTCCGGCGGCTCGATCGCCACGGTAAGACCCCAGCCAAACCTCGACTTGAGGCGCTCCTCGAGCCCGTGGACTTCCTTGGGATAGCGGTCGCAGGTGAGGATCACCTGCTGCTGTCCCTCGAGCAGCGCGTTGAAAGTGTGAAAGAACTCTTCCTGCGAGCGTTCCTTGCCCGCGAAGAACTGGATGTCGTCGATCAGCAGCGCGTCGAGCGTGCGATAGGCGGTCTTGAACTGGTCGATGGTGTTGTGCTGGAGCGCGCGCACCATGTCGCCGACGAATCGCTCCGAATGCACGTAGGCGATGCGAGCGTCGGGGTTGCTGCCGCGGATGCGGTTGCCGATGGCGTGCATCAGGTGCGTCTTGCCGAGTCCGACGCCCCCGTAGATGAACAGCGGGTTGTAGGCGCGGCCCGGATTCTCGGCCACCTGGATGGCCGCTGCGCGAGCGAGCTGGTTGCTCTTGCCCTGCACGAAGCTCGCGAACGTGAAGTCGGGATTGAGCCGACCGCCGATCGGCAGCAGCGGCTCCGGGCGCCGGCCGCGCGGGTCCGGCGCGCGCCCTGCTGCAACGGGCTCGAGTTCGACAGCTCTCCGCGTGCCGATCTCCACCACGATCTGCGGTACGGGCGGCGGCACGACTTCCTCGATGAGCTCCCCGATCCGGGCCGCGCAGTTCTGGGTCACCCAGTCAACCACGTAGCGATTGGGGGCAAGCAGGCGGAGCAGGTCGGGCTCCTCGACGGCCTGCAGTGGACGGATCCACGTGTTGAACTGCTGTTCGGGCAGTTCCGCTTCCAGGCGCCGCAGGCATTGGGTCCAGAGAGTCGTATCCACTGCGGGTTCGGGCCCAGTCGGCGGCGGAGGGAAGTAGCGAGGGGGGCGGGAGTTTATACCTGCCCCCGACCTGTGGATATCTGAAAATCGCCCGCCACGCGATCCTCACGACGGTTGACGCTCCGCCCCGGTCTGCGTATTCTTGCCGGCCCTTTGTTGACCAGTGCATGTGATTGTTTCTGGTCTGAATTCCGCCAGGAACGGAGCCGCACATGAAGCGCACCTACCAACCGAGCAACCTGCACCGCAAGCGGACCCACGGGTTCCGTGCGCGCATGGCCACCAAGGGCGGGCGTCTCGTGCTGGCCCGCCGCCGCGCGAAGGGCCGCAAGCGCCTCGCCGTCTGAGTTCCCCGCCCGGGCACGTCGCGTTGTGTCCGTCCGACAGTCGTCTGCCTCGCGAAGCCCGACTCACTGACAAGCCGCAGTTCGACCTCGTCCATCGCGAGGGGATGCGGGTGTCCGATGGCCTGTTCGCCGTGATCGCCAAGCCGAACGGGCTCGACCGGCCGCGCCTCGGCCTCGCGGTCGGGATCCGGGCGGCGGGTTGCGCCGTGAATCGCAACCGCGTGAAGCGTGTGGTCCGCGAGCGCTTTCGACACAGCCAGCAGGAGCTGCCGCCCGTGGACGTGGTCGTCAACGCAAAGCCCGGCGCCGGAAAGGCCTCGCGCGCCCAGCTCGCCGCCAGCGTCGAGGCGCTGTTCGCCAGGATGACCCAGCGATGCGCCCGCTCCTGATCGGCCTGATCCAGTTGTACCGGTGGTTCGTGAGCCCGTTGCTCGGACCGAACTGCCGTTTCTACCCGACCTGCTCCTGCTACGCGCAGGACGCCATCCGCCACCATGGCGCCGTGCGTGGCAGCTGGCTCGGCCTGCGCCGCATCCTGCGCTGTCACCCGTGGCACCCCGGCGGCTACGATCCCGTCCCCGACGCCGCCCCGCCCTCACTGAAGCGACCGTCTCATGGATAACCCTCGCATCTACCTCTGGGTCGGGCTCGCCCTGCTCGCCTGGATGAACGTCGTCCAGTGGAACCGCGATTACGGGGCCGCCGCGGTCGCGACGGCCCCGACCGCCCAGACCGCCCCGACCGGGACGCCGGCGGCGGCCACCGCGGAGCCCACCGGCCAGTCGCAGCTGCCGAGCCTGCCCTCCGCCGGCCAGGCGGCCGCAACGACCGCGGCCGGCGCGGCCCCGGCGACCGGCGCCGCGCCGATCGTGGTCGAGCAGCCTCGGGTGCGCGTCGTGACCGACGTGCTGGACCTCGACGTCAGCCTCCAGGGTGGCGACCTCGTCCGCGCCGACCTCCTCAAGTACCCGCACGACAAGCGCCCGGGCAGCCCGCCGGTGCGGCTGTTCGACACGCAGGAGCCGAACTACCACGTCGCCCGCAGCGGCCTGCGCGCGCTGAACGGCCGTCCGGAGCCCACTCACCTCGCCACCTTCGCCAGCGCTGCGACCGAGTACCGCCTCGCGCCCGGCGCGGCGGAACTGCGCGTGCCGCTCACCTGGACTGACGACCAGGGCGTGACGGTCACGAAGACCTACGTCCTCAAGCCCGGTCGCTACGAAGTCGATGTGATCTACGACGTGGACAACCGCTCGGGCACGGAGTGGACGGGCGCGTCCTACGTGCAGCTCGCGCGGCACATCTTTTCCCAGAAGCGCTCGATGTTCGACGTCGAGAGCTACGCCTACCGCGGGCCCGCGATCTACGACGGCGAGCGTTACCGCAAGCTCGACGTGACCGACGAGGAGGAGGGCCGCTTCGCGCAGGAGGCCAAGGGCGGCTGGATCGCCTCGATGCAGCACCACTTCGTGACTGCAGCGGTGCCGCCCACCGGCGAGCAGTACAACCTCACGCTGGGCAGCGAGGGCGATCACGCACTGCTCAGCTACCGCGGGCCGCTCAAGGCGATTCCCTCGGGCAGCACGGGCCACTTCAGCGAGAAGCTGTTCGTGGGCCCGAAGCTGCAGGAACAGCTGAAGTCCGTCGGTCCGCGCCTCGAGCTCACCGCCGACTACGGCAAGCTCACGATCCTCGCCGACCCGCTGTTCCACCTGCTGCAGTGGGTGTACGGCTTCCTCGGCAACTGGGGCTGGGCGATCATCGTCGTCACCATCCTGCTGAAGCTCGCGTTCTACCCGCTGACCCAGATGAGCGGCCGCTCGATGGCCAAGATGCGCACCATCGCGCCGCGCATCAAGAGCATCCAGGAGCGCTACAAGGACAACCGCGAGGAGCTCGCGCGCCAGATGATGGAGATCTACAAGCGGGAGAAGATCAATCCGCTCGCCGGCTGCCTGCCGATCCTGGTGCAGATCCCGGTGTTCCTCGCGTTCTACTGGGTGCTGCTCGAGAGCGTCGAGATGCGCCAGGCGCCGTTCATGGGCTGGATCCAGGACCTCTCGTCCATGGACCCCTACTTCATCCTGCCGATCCTGATGGGCGTGGCGATGTTCGGGCAGTTCAAGCTCAATCCGGCGCCGCCCGACCCGATGCAGGCGAAGGTCTTCGCGTTCATGCCGGTGATCATGACCGTGATGATGGCGTGGTTCCCGGCCGGCCTGGTGCTCTACTGGCTGACGAACACGCTGCTGTCGATCGCGCAGCAGTGGAACATCAACCGCGTGGTCGAGGGCGAGGCGAAGAAGCAGCGCAGCTAAGCGTCGTTGCAAACGCAACGATCCGCCCTATAATGTGCTGCATGCACATCATGGGGTCCGCCTGATATGAACTCCAACGCCCTCGCCCAGCCCGAGGCGAAGCGTGTCCTGGCGACCGCGCTGGTCAACGCCGGCAAGGAACTCGGTCTCACCCAGCAGGCCCTCGGAGAGGTGATCGGCAAAGACCGCACGGCCCTCAGCCGCGGTGGCCTCGATCCCGACAGCAAATCCGGCGAGCTCGCCCTGCTGATGGTTCGAGCCTACCGGGCGCTGTTCGCCCTGACTGGCGGCGACCGCGACGCCATGCGCCACTGGTTCCAGACCGAGAACCTGCACACCGGGGGCGTGCCGTCCGAGCAGATCCGCAACGTCCAGGGACTGATGAGAGTGGTCGAGTACCTCGACGCGATCCGCGGCAAGCTCTGATGCGCGACCTCTGGGCCGAGTGCGGTCCACGCGCCGAGCCCGTGGAACTCGCCGGCGAGGTGCTGCGGATGGTCGAAAGCCAGGAGCAGGTCGCCACCCAGCGTCTGGTCGCAAATCTCCGCGACCAGGATCTGCTGGAGTCACTGCTCGAGCGCTCGAAGCCGCCGCGGCCGGCTGCGACCGATCGCCTCGACTACCTGCTGGCCACGCCGTTTCGCTATCCGCCGCTGCGCTACGGCTCCCGGTTCGGACGGCGGCACGAGCCGTCGCTGTTCTACGCCGCGCGCGGCCGGCCGACGCTGCTGGCCGAGTCGGCCTACTACCGCTTCGTCTTCTGGCAGGGCATGAAGTCCCCGCCGGCGCGACCGCTGCGCACCCAGCACACGTTGTTCGGAGTCGAGATCCACGCGCGGCGCGCCTATTGCCTGCACCGGCCGCCGTTCGACGCGCACCAGGCGCGCCTCGCGAGCCCGACCGACTACGGCGACACGCAGGCGCTCGGCAGCGCGCTGCGCAAGCGCCGGTGCCGACGCCATCGAGTACCGCTCGGCACGCGACGCCGAGGGCGGCCTCAACGTCGCGCTCTGCACGCCGGCGGCATTCGCAGCGCCGAAGCCGAGCTTCCGCGAGGAATGGCTTTGCGAGACCGTGGCCGAGCGCGTCAGCTTTCGTGCCCGCGGCGTGCTCGGCGTGCACACGCTGCCGCTCGAGCAGTTCACCGTGGACGGCGCGCTGCCGATGCCGGCGGCGTGAGCGCAACCGTGGTCGCAGCGGCCGGCGACACCATCGCCGCGATCGCCACAGCCCCGGGCCGCGGCGGCATCGGCATCGTGCGCGTGTCCGGCCGCGACTGCGTCCGCATCGCCGCGGCACTGCTTGGCCGCGTGCCCGCGCCGCGCACGGCCGAGCTGCACCAGTTCTGCGACGCCGCCGGCGAGCCGATCGACGAGGGCCTCGCGCTCTACTTCCCCGGCCCGGCGTCGTTCACCGGCGAGGACGTGCTCGAGCTGCAGGGCCACGGCGGGCCGGTGGTGATGCAGCTGCTGTTGCAGCGCGTGCTCGAACTCGGCGCGCGGGCCGCCGAGCCCGGCGAGTTCACACGGCGGGCGTTCCTCAACGACAAGCTCGACCTCGCCCAGGCCGAGGCCGTCGCCGATCTGATCGACAGCGGCTCGGCGCAGGCGGCGCGCGCCGCGCTGCGCTCGCTGCAGGGCGAGTTCTCCTCGCAGGTGCACGACCTCGCCGAATCGGTGCTCGAGCTGCGCATGTGGGTCGAGGCCGCCATCGACTTCCCCGAGGAGGAAGTGGACTTCCTCGGCGACCGCGCGCTCGACGCCAGGCTCGAGTTCATCCGCCGGTGCTTTGCCGGGCTCGCCGAGGCCGCCCGGCAAGGCGCGCTGCTGCGCGACGGGCTCACCGTCGTGATCGCCGGGCGCCCGAACGCCGGCAAGTCGAGCCTGCTCAACCGCCTCGCGGGTTACGACGCCGCGATCGTCACGGCCGTGCCCGGCACCACCCGCGACGTGCTGCGCGAGCGCATCGAGATCGACGGCCTGCCGCTGCACGTGCTCGATACCGCCGGCCTGCGCGATTCCCCCGACGAGGTCGAGGCCGAGGGCATCCGCCGCGCGCACCGCGAGCTGGCGCGCGCCGACCGCGTGCTGTTCGTGGTGGATGCGTCGGACGCCGCTGCGGTCGCCGGCATCGAGGCCGACCTCGCGGCGCTGCCGAGTGCTGCGCCGCGCACGATCGTTCGTCAACAAGATCGATGCCATCGGCGGCGAGCCGCGCGTCGAGACGGCCGATGCGGGCGCGAGGCCCGCGGTGGCGACCGCGGTCGGAGCCGGGCCCGACGGCGTCCGGGCCGGGGATGCTTCCCGGCCGGTGCGGATTCACCTCAGTGCCGCAACCGGCGCCGGGCTCGACCTGTTGCGCCAGCACCTGAAGGACAGCGTCGGTTTCCACCCGGCGGGCGAGGGCGCGCTGTCGGCGCGCACCCGGCATCTCGACGCGCTGCGCCGCGCCCGCGCCCACGTCGAGGAGGCCCACCGGCTGCTCGCCGAGCGCCACGCCGGCGAGCTCGTCGCACAGGAACTCACCGACGCGCAGAAGGCGCTCGGGGAGATCACCGGCGAGGTGTCGAGCGACGACCTGCTCGGAAGGATCTTCGCGAGCTTCTGCATCGGGAAGTAGCGACCCCGCCGCCTACCGCGGCTGCGATCGGATCCGCGCCAGCACTGCCTCCAGCTCCGCGTCCCGGCCGCTCGCCACGTCCTCGATGGTCGGCACCACGAGGAGGTCGGGCTCGATGCCGGCATCGGGCAGCGGCGCTGCCGAGACCGGGAACTGCCCGATCAGCGGCAGGTCCACCTCGAGGCCGCTCTTCGGCAGCCGCAGGAAGAAAAAGGCGCCGCCGGTGATGCCGCGCTGGTTGCCGCCGGTCGGCTGGCCGACCAGCGTTGCGAGGCCATGGCGCTTCACGGCGGAGGCGAACTCGAAGGTCGCCGAGCTGTTGACGGCTCCGACCAGCACCCAGACGCGGCCCGGGAATCGCGGCGCCAGCGCCTTCACCACGCTGCCGCCGACCTCGTCGTCGTCGCGCGTCAGTCGGTAGAAGCCGTCGCCGAGATCCACCGCGGCCGGCCCCCAGTCGTAGAACTCGCGGTCCCAGGTGTCGAGATGCGGCACGAGGTCCGCCGGCACCTTGCGGTAGCGCGTCTTGCGGACGATGGGCTGCGCCGGCAGGTCGGTCTCGACGAGATGCGCAAGCAGCCGGTCGCCGACGTTCGAGCCGCCCTCGTTCTGGCGCAGGTCGATCACGAGGTCGGTCACGCCGTCGGCGACGAGCCCCGCAAACAGCCCGTCGAGATACGCCTGCCAGTCGAACGTCGAGTTGTAGAGCGCCCAGGTCGGCATGCCGAGGTAGGCGACGCCCGGCTCGAGCCTGCGCAATTCCCAGGGATTGGCCGCGCCGCGCGGGGCGCCGTCCACCACCACGCGGGCAGCGGCGGCCATGCCCGCGACCTCCACCGTGCGCACGGCGGCCCCGGGCTCGCTGCGCAGCTCGAGCACGAACGGCCGGCCGGACGCGCGCGGGAAGCGCAGCGGGAAGTACACGTCGAAGGCTTCGTAGCGCCCGCGGCCCTGCACCTCGAGGTTGCTGACCCGCTTGGCGTCGTTGGCGCCGTCGGCGCGCGAGTAGGGCAGCAGCGCATCGAGGATTTCGCCCACCGGCCGCCCGTCGATCGAGAGCACCTCGGCGCCGCGCTGCAGCCCCGGCACGCCGGAGTAATCGCGGGTGACGACCATGCGCCGCCCGAGCCAGCGGAACTCGAACGGCAGCCGCGGCGCCTCGAGCACCGCGGCGACGACCTGCGGCGACTGGTTGAAGAAATTGGGGTAGGTGTGGCCGCACTGCACGTACGCCGTGAGCCGCGCGAGCCCGAGGTAGGCCTCGCCGAGCGTGCGATCGCGGGCGAACTCGCGGCCGAGCGCGTCGAACGCCGCGTCCATCTCGGCCTTGCTGCGGTAGCGGTAGAGGCCCGGGTGCAGGTTCTCGTAGGCGCGGCGCAGCAGCGCGAGGTCCGCCTGCAGGTCGGCCGCGGCAACCACCGGCCCGGGCGGGACGGGCGGAGCGGCTGCCACTAGAGCGTTCGCTGCGCTCCCGCCGGCCGAGCTCGCCATGGCCGACCAGCCCACCACCGTACCGACCAGCGTACCGAGCAGCCAGGCCTTGAGCCCGCTGAGCCAGAACCCCATCGAGTTGTCCTTGCATGCCGGGGAGCGAGCAGCCTAACCGGTCCCTCCCGGCCCTGCAGTGGGCGGCCGGCGCGCCGGCTTGCGCGCCGCCCGGTGTGGTGGCTACATGCCGGCTCTCTACCTAAGTCCACTGGACCTCGAACCATGAACCGTCCGCTGCCACGCCTGATTCTCGTGCTCCTCTCCGCCGCGCCGGTCCTCGCCGCCGCCGACGAAGGCATGTGGACCGTGGACAACTTCCCCGCCGCGGCGGTTAAGCAGAAGCACGGCGTGGAGATCACCCCGCAGTGGCTCGAGAAGGTCCGCCTCTCGACCGTCCGGCTCTCGGGCTGCACGGCCTCGTTCGTGTCGCCGGACGGCCTGATGCTGACCAACCACCACTGCGTGCAGGGCTGCCTCGCGCAGCTCTCCAGCAAGGAGCGCGACCTGCACAAGAACGGTTTCCTCGCCAACGACCGCGAGCAGGAACTGCGCTGCCCCACGCAGAGCGCCGACATCCTGATGGAGATCGAGGACATCACGGCGAAAGTGGTTGCCGCGACGGCCGGCAAGGACGACAAGTCGGCGGGCGAGATCCGCAAGAAGACGCTGACCCAGCTCGAGCAGGCCTGCGAGCAGGCCGCCGGCAAGACCGATCCGCGGCGCTGCGAGTCGGTGAAGCTCTACCAGGGCGGCCAGTACTTCCTCTACAAGTACCGCCGCTTCGACGACGTGCGCCTCGTGTTCGCGCCGGAGGAGGACATCGCGGCCTTCGGCGGCGACCCCGACAACTTCCAGTTCCCGCGCTGGTGCCTCGACATGAGCCTGCTGCGCGTCTACGACGGCGGCAAGCCGGTGCAGTGGCCCCACTACCTGCCGATCCGCTGGCAGGGCGCGGCCGAGGGCGAGGCCGTGTTCGTCTCGGGCCACCCCGGCACGACCGAGCGCCTGCTCACCGTCGCGCAGCTCGACGCGCAGCGCCAGCAGCTGCCCCTGAGCCTGCTGTGGAGTTCCGAGCTGCGTGGCCGCTACATCGAGTTCGCCGCAAGGCGGTCCCGAGAACGCCCGCATCGTCTCCGACCAGCTGCAGGGTCTCGAGAACGGCATCAAGGTCCGCCGCAAGCAGCTCGACGCGCTGCTCGAGGGTCCGTTGATGGAGCAGAAGGCGAAAGACGAGGCCGCGTTGCGCGCCCGTGCCGGCCTCGCCGGCCCCCAGGATCCCTGGGACCAGATCGCAGGTGCCGAGCGGATCAACGACGCGATCCGCCTTCCCTACCTGTTCCTCGAGCAGCGCGCCGGCTTCGGCAGCGGCTACAGCGCGCTCTACGGTTACGCGCGCACCCTGGTGCGGGGCACCGCCGAGCGCGCCAAGCCGAACGACCAGCGGCTGCGTGAGTACACGGATTCCGCGCTGCCGCTGGTCGAGCGTCGCCTGCTCGCCGACGTGCCCGTCTATGCCGAGCGCGAGACGATCGCGCTGTCGCTGGGGCTGATGCGCCTGCGCGAGTATCTGGGCCCGGATCACCCGCTGGTCGTGAAGCTCACGCGTACCACCTCGCCCGAGGCGCTGGCGGCCAGCACCGTGGCGGGCACGCGCCTCGGCGACGCGGCCTACCGCAAGCAGCTCTGGGAAGGCGGTGCGGCGGCCGTGGCCGCCTCGCAGGACCCGATGATCCGCCTCGCCGCAGCAGTGGATCCCGATGCGCGAGCGGTCCGCAAGCGCTACGAGGACGAGGTCGAGTCCCCGGTCGACGCGGCCGCCGAGCGCATCGCAGCCGCCCGATTCGCGGCCTACGGCACCAGCGTCTATCCGGACGCGACGTCCACGCTGCGCGTCAACGACGGCACGGTGCAGGGCTGGATGGAGGGCGGTGCCGCCGTGCCGCCGTTCACCGACCTCGAGCGCGCCTTCGAGCGCAGCACCGGCGCCGAGCCGTTCAAGCTGCCGGAGCGCTGGATGCAGGCGAGGCCGCGGCTCGACCCGAAGACGCCGTTCAACCTCTCGACCAACAACGACATCGTCGGCGGCAACTCGGGCAGCCCGCTGATCAACGCGCGCGGCGAGCTCGTCGGGCTGATGTTCGACGGCAACATCCACTCGATCTCGGGCACCTACTGGTTCGACGCCGCGCAGAACCGCGCGGTCGCCGTGCATCCGGCGATCATCAGGGCGGCGCTCACCGAGGTGTACGGCGCCACCGCCATTGCGCGCGAACTCGGGCTCAAGTAGCCACACCTGGCGCGGCCTGCGGCCGCGGGGCGGTGGACGCCTCCTCTGCCGGCCAGTAGTCTCGGCGCCCCCTCACGCACACGAGCCGCGGCCTGCAGCGCGGCGGGACCGCACATGAAGCAGCTCTCCGGCGCCGACTCGATGTTCCTGCAGTTCGAGCACGGCAACAATTTCATGCACGTCGCCTCGCTCGCGATCTACGACCCGTCCACGGCGCCGGGCGGCGGCGTTCGCTTCAAGGATGTGCTCCGTTTCTTCGCCTCGCGCGTCGAGCAGTTCCCGCAGTTCCGGCGCCGCCTGGTCTCGGTGCCGCTGTCGCTCGACCGGCCGTACTGGGTCGAGGAGTCGGGCTTCGACGTCGAGTTCCACGTGCGCCACATCGCGCTGCCGCACCCGGGTGACTGGCGCCAGCTCTGCATCCAGGTGGCGCGCCTGCACTCCCGACCGCTGGACCACAGCAGGCCGTTGTGGGAGGCGTACGTGATCGAGGGCCTGCACGACGTGCCCGGCGCTCCTCCCGGCAGCTTCGCGCTCTACTGCAAGATGCACCACGCAATCGTCGACGGCGAGTCTGGCACTGAGATCCTCAAGGCGCTGCACTCCCTGTCGCCGGAGTCCGTCGACGACGGCGAGGAGGCGCTGGGCGGGTTCACGGCGGACCGCGAACCGCGGCTGCCCGAGCTGTACACGCGCGCGCTGGTCCACGGCCTCGAGCGGTTGCCTTCGCTCGCGCGCTTCTCGCTCGAAACGGTCCGCCGCCTGGCCGGCGCCGGGGCCGGCGCGTTCGGCGCGCTCGCGGGCCGTGGTTCCGCGCTGCTGCCGCAGCTCAGGACGCTGCTCTCCGGCGACCTGAGCCCGCTGCTCGAGCGGCTGCCGCCGCAGACCCGCTTCAGCGGGATGGTCTCGGCGCACCGCGTGTTCGAGGCCGCGAGCGTCCCGCTCGCGGACATCAAGTCCATCCGCGCCCAGGGCGGCGACGCGACGTTGAACGACGTGTTCCTCGCCATCGTGGGCGGCGCGCTCAATCGCTACCTCGACGCCAAAGGCGAGCTGCCCGACACCTCGATGGTCGCGATGGTGCCCATGACGCTGCGCGGCGCCGAGAAGGGCGGCGATCGCGGCAACCAGGTCGGCTTCACGCTGATGCCGGTCTACTCCGAGATCGCCGATCCCCTCGAGCGCCTGAGCGCGATCAGCGCCAGCGCACAGACCTCCAAGCGCGTCAGCGACGCGGTCGGCAAGGAACTCGCACGCGACCTGCTCGAGCACCTGCCCGCGCCGCTCGCCCAGACGCTGATCCGCAACGTCAAGCTGCCGGGCATCGGGCTCATCGTGTCGAACGTGCGCGGGCCGGACGTACCGCTGTACATGGCGGGCGCACGGCTCGTGAACTACTCGCCGATCAGCATCGCGATCGACGGGCTCGGGCTCAACGTCACGGGCTTCAGCTACGCGGGCACGATGTGGATCTGCGCCGTCTCCTGCCGCGACATGCTGCCCGACCCGGCGTTCTTCGCCGACTGCCTGCGCGAGAGCTTCGCGCAACTCAAGGACGCCGCGGCAGCCAGGGCAGCCGAGGCGGCAGAGGAGGCCGTGGCGCCGAAGGCCGTCGGGCCGCGGCGGCGCCTCGCCAAGGCGCCGGCACCGCAGGCCTCCGAGGTGGTGGCGGCTCCGGTACCCAGGCGCGCCCGTCGCGCCAAGCCGGCGCAGCCGGCCAGCGGGCGTCCGCGCGCGCGCCGCAAGGCCGCTGCACCGCCCCGGGCCTGAGCCGTGCGCACCGCCGACGTCATGCCGCCGGCGATGCGCTCGGCCCTCGTCGAGTTGCTCGGCGACGAGGTGGACGACGTCGAGCTCGTCGAGCGTTCGCGCTACGCGCGCCTGCATCTGGGCGCGCGCGCCACGACGCGGCGCAACCGCATCCTGCTGCCTGGCAGCGTGGCGGAATTCCTGGCCGACCCGGAGCTGGTGCTGCACGAGTACTTCCACGTGCTGCGCCAGTGGAATCGCGGCCGCATGAGCATCGGGTCCTATCTCGCCGAGTGGCTGCGCCGCGGCTACCTGCGCAACCGCTACGAGCACCAGGCGCGGCGTTTCGCGCGCCTGCGCCTGCCGGCGTTCCGGGCGCTGCTCGGCCGGCAGGCGGACTGAACCCGGCGCCGTCCGACGCGCCGCCGGGGCCCGCCGCGTGCCCGCCGGCGGAAGTCCGTAGAATGGCGCCCCGTTTCCGGAGCAGGGCCATGCGCTGCAGCGATCCGTTCGACGTCATCGTGGTGGGCGGCGGCCACGCCGGCACCGAGGCCGCGCTCGCCGCGGCCCGGATGGGCTGCCGGACCCTGCTCGTGACGCAGAGCATCGAGGCGCTCGGCCAGATGAGCTGCAACCCTGCGGTCGGCGGCATCGGCAAGGGACATCTCGTCAAGGAGATCGACGCGCTCGGCGGTGCGATGGCGCGCGCGATCGACCGCGCCGGCATCCACTTCCGCATCCTCAATGCCAGCAAGGGCCCGGCCGTGCGCGCGACGCGTGCGCAGGCCGACCGCCAGCTCTACCGGCGCGCGATCCGCAGCCTGCTCGAGCAGCAGCCGAACCTGGCGCTGTTCCAGCAGGAAGTGGCCGACCTGCGGCTCGAGGGCGGCCGCGTCGCGGGCGTCGTGACCCAGGCCGGCGTCGAGTTCACCGCGCGTGCCGTGGTGCTGACGGTTGGCACCTTCCTCGGCGGGCGCATCCACGTCGGCCTCGAGCAGTACGCGGGCGGCCGCGCGGGCGATCCGCCGTCGAACCGCCTCGCCGAGACGCTGCGCGCGCTGCCGTTTCGCGTCGGGCGGCTCAAGACCGGCACGCCGCCGCGCATCGACGGCCGCACGATCGACTACTCGGCGCTCGCGGTGCAGCCGGGCGACGAGCCGCTGCCGGTGTTCTCCTTCCTCGGGCTCCGTGCCGAGCATCCGCGGCAGGTGGTCTGCCACATCACCGCCACCAACGAGCGCACGCACGAGCTGATCCGCGCCGCGAGCGGCCGCTCGCCGATGTTCACCGGCGCGATCGAGGGCGTGGGCCCGCGCTACTGCCCGTCGGTGGAGGACAAGGTGGCGCGCTTCGCCGACAAGGCCTCGCACCAGATCTTCATCGAGCCGGAGGGCCTCGACACCCACGAGGTGTACCCCAACGGCATCTCGACGAGCCTGCCGTTCGACGTGCAGCAGGCCTTCGTGCGCAGCATCCGCGGCTTCGAGCGGGCGCACCTGACGCGGCCCGGCTACGCGATCGAGTACGACTTCTTCGACCCGCGCGACCTTGCGCCCACGCTCGAGACGCGGCACGTGCCGGGGCTGTTCTTCGCCGGCCAGATCAACGGCACGACCGGCTACGAGGAGGCGGCCGCGCAGGGGCTCGTCGCCGGCGTGAACGCCGCGCTCGCCGTGCAGGACCGCGAGCCGTGGTGGCCGCGGCGCAGCGAGGCCTACGTCGGCGTGCTGATCGACGACCTGATCACGCGCGGCGCGCCCGAGCCCTACCGGATGTTCACCAGCCGCGCCGAGTACCGCCTGACGCTGCGCGAGGACAACGCCGACCAGCGGCTCACGCCCACGGGCCGCGAGCTGGGCCTCGTGGACGACGAGCGCTGGCGCTGCTTCGAGCGCAAGCGCGCGGCGGTCGAGTCGGAGGTGCAGCGGCTGCAGGCGGCGTGGGTGCGGCCGGGCACGGAGGCCGCCGCACGGCTCGAGGCGCGCGTCGGGCCGCTGTCGCGCGAGCAGCGCGCGCTCGAGCTGCTGCGCCGGCCCGACGTCTGCTACGCGTGGCTGGCGGAGGCGCTGGCGGAGCCGGCGTGCAACCCCCGCGACGACCTGTGCGACGACGACCTGCCCGGGGCTCCGCCCGACGACTTTCGCCGCGACTGGCGCGACGACTGGCGCGACGATGAGCGCCTCGCCATCCAGGTGCCGCTCGCGGTGGACGTACAGGCCAAGTACCACGGCTACATCGAGCGCCAGCACGCGGAGATCGAGCGGCAGCGCCGCCACGAGGACGCACCGCTGCCGCACGACCTCGACTACGCGGCGGTGCGCGGGCTTTCGAACGAAGTGCGCCAGCGACTCGCCGAGCATCGTCCCGTCACGCTCGGGCAGGCGGCGCGGATCCCGGGGGTCACCCCGGCGGCGGTGTCGCTGCTGCTGGTGCACCTGAAGCGCCACGCGATGGCCGCGACCGAACCGCCGCGCGCGGCGCAGGGAGCCTGAGGCGATGGTGTCCACGCCACGGCCGAGCGCTGCGTGGGGCCGCGCGCGGCTGGCGCTGCTCGCGGCCTTGCTGGTCGCCTGCGGTGGGGGCGACGGCGGTTCGCCCAACGGCGCCGCCGGCACCGCGGACGGCAAGGCGGCCGTGCGCGACACGCTGCGCCGCGGCAACGGCCCCGAGCCCGACACGCTCGATCCCCAGCGCGCCCGCACCGACGCGTCTTTCAACATCCTGCGCGACGTGTTCGAGGGCCTGACCGCCGTCGGGCCGGACGGCGCGGCGGTGCCGGCGGCGGCCGAGTCCTGGACCGTGAGCGAGGACGGCCTCGAATACACGTTCCGGCTGCGCGAGGGCCTGCGCTGGTCCAACGGCGACGCGCTGGTCGCCGGCGACTACGTGGCCGGCATGCGCCGGCTGGTGGATCCGGCCACCGCGTCGCCCTACGCGCAGGTGCTCGAGCCGGTGGTGAACGCGGCCGCGATCGTGCGCGGCGAGCAGCCGCCGCAGACGCTCGGCGCGAGCGCGCCGGACGAGCGCACGGTGGTGATCCGCCTGCAGCAGCCGGCTCCCTACCTGCTCGGACTGCTGGCGCAACCCGGCACCTTCCCCGTGCACGGGCCCACGCTCGCCCAGCATGGCGCCGAGTACGCGCGCCCGGGGCGGATGGTGTCGAACGGCGCCTTCGTGCTCAGCGACTGGGTGGTCGGCTCGCACGTCGTGGCCGAACGCAACGCGTCGTACTGGAACGCCGCCGGCACCCGGGTCGCGCGCGTGCACTACGTGCATCACACCGACCCGAGCACCGAGTTCCGCCAGTACCGCGCCGGCGAGCTCGACTTCAGCTACGTGGTGCCGCCGCAGCAGTACGCCTGGATCCGCGAGCACCTGCCGGGCGAGCTGCACGTGTCGCCGCAGTTGAGCGTCTACTACTACGGCTTCAACCTGACGCGCCCTCCGTTCAAGGACCAGCCCGGGTTGCGACGGGCGCTGTCCATGGTGATCGACCGCGATCGGCTCACGACGCGCGGTGACTGGCGTGGGCGAGGCGCCGGCCTGGGGCTGGGTGCCGCCCGGCGTGGCCAACTACGCGCCGCAGCAGTTCGACTACGCATCGATGCCGGCGGCCGAGCGGATCGCCGAGGCGCGCAGGCTGTACGCCGAGGCCGGCTATTCCGCCGCGCAGCCGCTCGAAGTGGAGATCCGCTACAACACCGGCGAGGTCCACAGCCGCCTCGCCGTCGCCATCGCGGCGATGTGGAAGGAGTCGCTCGGCGTCGAGGCGAGGCTCTATGCCGAGGAGTTCCGCGCGCTGCTGGAGAGCATCCGGGCCCGCAAGGACACCCAGGTGTTCCGCTCGAGCTGGGTCGGCGACTACAACGACGCCTACACTTTCCTGCAGCTGCTGCAGAGCGGCTTCGGCATCAATCTCACCGGCTACGCGAATCCCGGCTACGACGCCCTGCTCGCCGAGGCCACCCGCACGCCCGACCCGGCCCGCCGCCGGGCCCTGCTCGAGGAAGCCGAACGGCTGATGCTCGCCGACCACCCGGTGCTGCCCTTGTACTTCTACGTCAACAAGCACCTCGTGAAGCCCTGGGTGGTGGGCTGGTCGGACAACGTGATGAACGTCCACTACAGCAAGAACCTGCGGCTCGACGGCCCGGGCTGAGGCCGGCTGGGAACCGCGTCACAGTCCCGGTGCGACATAAGGCCCGGCGGTTGAGCGCGTGCGACCCGGCTGCCAACATCCGCAGGCATCCCCAGCGGTTCTCCAAACGATGGTCTGGTTCCTGATCTTCGCTGCCACTGTGTTCGGCCTGTACTTCTGGCGCGAGTACCGCATCCAGAAGCAGGATCTCGAAAGCGCGTCCTCGCCCCTGCGCACGGGAGAGCGCTACATCGGCCAGGTGATCACGCTGACCGAAGGCCTGCGCGACGGCAGCGGACGCGTCACGCTCGGCAAGCGGCGCTGGCAGCTGCGCGGCCCGAGCGTGCCGGCCGGGACGCGGGTGCGCGTCACTGGGGTGGACGGCGCCGTCCTGATCGTGGACCGCCTGCCGGGCTGACCCGGAAACCGCCTCCGCCGGCTGACCGAACCGTCCGGCGAGCGCGACCCGCGCTCGTCCGGGAGCCAGCCATGGCGTCCTTCTTCGATTTCCTGGTCACCGGCATCCAGGGCGAGCCCGACCTGCTCGGGCCGCTGCGTGGCCGGGTCGTGCTGGCCGTGAACGTGGCGAGTCGCTGCGGGTACACGCCGCAGTACCTGGGCCTCGAGCGCCTGCGCGAGGAGCTGGCCGCGGAAGGCTTCGAGGTGGTCGGCTTCCCCTGCAACCAGTTCGGGGCGCAGGAGCCGGGCACCGACGCGGAGATCCGCGAGTTCTGCTCGACGCGCTACGACGTCGGCTTCCCGCTGGCGGCGAAGCTCGAGGTGAACGGCGCCGGCCGCCACCCGGTGTACGCGTGGCTCACCTCGGCCGCGAACGGGCACGCCGGCGACGTTCAGTGGAACTTCGAGAAGTTCCTGATCGGCCGCGATGGACGGCTGCTCGCACGCTATCCCTCCGGCACCAGGCCAGAGGACAAGGGCCTGCTGGCCGACATCGCCGAGGCGCTCTGACGTCGCTGTCCGGCGGCTTGAGGACTATCCGAAATTACTTCACGGAAGTCCTCTGAAGCATCCAGAGTGTCATCGATTAACAAAAATATACTAATAGTTAAATGATCGCGTCAGGGCCCGACGATCAGGTCGTATTCGGCGCTGACGTTGGCAGTGAACTTCATCTCGCCGGGCTGATAGGTCGCCTCAGGCGGCGCAGCCGGCGCGGCGTCCGACATCGCCATCTGCGCGCGGAACATCGGCATCGGCGGACCGGAGGCCCCACCGTTCAGCGTCCGTACCGGGCCGAGACGGGTGCCGGCTGCGCGGGCGAGCGTCTCGGCATTGAGGCGCGCGTCCTCGACCGCCCGCGTCATCGCCTCGCGCTCCAGGTCCTTGCGGCGGCTCGAGTCGAGCATCGGGTCGCTCACCTGGTTCACGCCGAGGTCCACGGCGCGCTCGAGCAAGGGACCGAGCTGCTCGAGGTCGCGCAGCTCGACCTGCACCTGGCGGCTCACGATGTAGCCAAGCAGCACGCGCTTGCGGTCCTTCGGGTTCCAGTTGTACTCGGGTTGCACCTGCACCCGCGCCGAGTTGACCTGCTTCGGGTCGATCCGCAGGTCGCGGGTGAGCTTGAGCACCCGGTCCACCCCGGCGTTGACCTCGGCGCGCGCCTCCGCGAGCGTGGGGCGGCGTGCCTCGATGCCGAGGTTCACGCGGGCCAGGTCGGGTTCGGCCACGACCTCGCCGGTGCCGGAGACCGCGACGGTGCGCGGCCGCGCGTCGTCGGCGGCCAGCAGGGTGCAGGGGGCGAGGGACAGGGCAATCAGCCCGGCGAGGCAGGGACGTCTCGGGAACATGGTCGACTCCGGATGGCGGATGAGTTCTCGAGTGTACGACCCACGCGGCAGCGGCGCGTTCCGGTCCCGGTCCGGCCATTCGACTCGCCAATCGCTTTTGATTACCATGCCGCCCCTTCGGCCGTCCGGGGATAGGCCGTTCTTCCGCATGGAGTCTGCAATGACCTCGAGATCGGCCTGGCTCGCCCTGAGCCTGACCCTCGCGGGCCTCGCTTCGCCGGGGCTGGCTGCAGCCGCTGACGCGGTGCGTGGCGAGAAGCTCGCCTACACCTGCCACGGCTGCCACGGCATCCCGAACTACAGGAACGCCTATCCGATCTACAGCGTGCCGAAGCTCGGCGGCCAGCACGCCAACTACCTGGTCGTCGCGCTCAAGGGCTACGCCAGCGGGGAGCGCGCGCACCCCACGATGCATTCGCAGGCGGTGGGCATGTCCGAGCAGAACATGCAGGACATCGCCGCGTACCTCGCCGGTCAGGAACTCAAGCCCACCGGCAAGCCCGTCGGCACGACGCCGAAGGCCGCGCAGACCTGCGTCGCCTGTCACGGCCCCGACGGCATCGGCATCCTGCCCGAGTACCCGAACCTCGCCGGCCAGCACGCCGACTACATCCGCAACGCACTCACGGCCTACCGCAGCGGCCAGCGCAAGAACGCGGTCATGGCCGGCATGGCCGCGGCCCTGACGGACGCGGACATCCGCGAACTCGCCCGCTATTACTCGAGCCAGCGTCCGAGCCTGTGTTCGACGGACGAGATCCGCAAGCACGGCAAGTGCAAGGGCCTCTGACGCCGACGCCGAACGTCACTGCTGCGGAGCCGCCGCTGGCGCGGCCCCTCGGCAACGGCGTCCACCTGATCGATACGCTCTACCTGCGCCCCGGGCTGGCGGCGAGCCACCTCGTGGTGGACGACGGCCGCGCAGCGTTCGTGGACACCGGCCCCGGCCCGGCCGCCCCGAGGCTGCTCGCCGCGCTGGACGAGCTCGGCATCGCCCGCGAACAGGTGGACTACCTGTTCCTGACTCACGTCCATCTCGATCACGCCGGCGGCGCGGGGCAGCTCATCCGCGAGTTGCCGAACGCGCGTGCGGTGCTGCACCCGCGCGGCGCGCCGCACATGATCGACCCTGCGAAGCTCGTCGCCGGCTCGATTGCGGTGTACGGCGAGGCGCTCTACCGCCAGCTCTACGGGGAACTCGTTCCCATCCCGGCCGAGCGGGTGCTGGTCGTCGAGGACGGCCAGCGGCTCGCACTCGGGCGCCGGACCTTCGAGTTCATCGACGCCCCGGGCCACGCGCGGCACCACCACTGCCCGATCGACCTCGACCATCGCGAGGTTTACTCCGGCGACAACTTCGGCATCTGCTACCGGGAGTTCGACACGGCGCGTGGCCCGTTCATGCTGCCCACGACGACACCCGTGCAGTTCGAGCCCGACGCCCTGCACGCCACCGTCGACCGGCTGATGTCCTACCGGCCGCAGCGGGTCTTCCAGACGCACTTCGGCCCGGTCAGCGACCTCGAGCGGCTCGCCCGCGACCTGCACGCCGCGCTGATCGAGTTCGTGCGCATCGCCCGCCAGCACGCGCAGGCCGGGGATCGTCGCGCCCGGATCGAGGCGGACCTGTTCCGTTTCCTGGGCGACCGGCTCGACGAGCACGGCTACGCAGGCGACCTCGACCGGCGGCACCGCTTTCTCGACGACGACGTCCGCCTCAACGCCGCGGGCCTGGAGGTCTGGCTCGAGCGCAGCTGAAGCGTGCTGTGCACTGTGCACGGTCCGGGCGCGGGCCCCGACCGTACACTGCCGCCCACAGACGGTCCGCCGCCAGAGCCCTGCTGCCCGACTCGCCCCGCAACAGTCCGAGTCCGATCGACGCCCGAACCCAATCCGCCACCGAACCCATGACACCTTTTCGCGCCTTCCGCATCCACGAGACCGACGGCCGCATCGACGCCCGACTCGAGACCCTGACGCTCGACGACCTCGGTCCGGGTGAGGTCGTGGTGCGCGTGCGCTGGTCGGGCATCAACTACAAGGACGCGCTCGCCGCCACCGGCGCCGGCCGCATCCTGCGGCGCTACCCGCTGGTCGGCGGCATCGACCTTGCCGGCGAGGTGGTGGGTTCGTCCGATCCGCGCTACACGGCCGGTCAGCCCGTGCTGGTCACCGGCTGCGGCCTCAGCGAGACCCACGACGGCGGCTACGCCGAGTACGCCCGGGTCGCCGGCGACTGGGTGATTCCGTTGCCGGCCGGACTGACGACGTTCGACGCGATGCGCATCGGCACCGCCGGGTTCACCGCTGCGCTCGCCATCCACAGCATGGAACACAACGGCCAGGCGCCGGCCAACGGCCCGGTGGTCGTGACGGGCGCGACCGGCGGCGTCGGCAGTCTCGCCATCGACATGCTCGCCGGCCGCGGCTACGAGGTGGTCGCGGTGAGCGGCAAGCCCGAGGCCGACGCCTACCTGCGCGGGATCGGCGCGGCACGCATCCTGCGCCGTCAGGAGATCGATCCGGGCAAGCGCCCGATGGAGAAGGCGCTGTGGGCCGGTGCCGTGGACAACCTCGGCGGCGACCTGCTCGCGTGGCTCACGCGGACCGTGGACCAGTGGGGCAACATCGCCAGCGTCGGCCTCGCCGCCGGCCCCGGCCTCGAGACCACGGTGATGCCGTTCATCCTGCGCGGCGTGAACCTGCTCGGCATCAATTCGGTCTATACGCCCCGGCAGACGCGGCTGGCGGTCTGGGCGCGCATCGCCGGCGACCTGCGGCCGGCCCGCCTCGAGCGCATCTGCACGAAGATCGTGGGCCTCGAGGAACTGCCGGCGCAGTTCGACGACTACCTGAAGGGCCGGGTCACCGGCCGCACCGTGGTGAAGATCGCATGAACGACAAGTCCGACGCCGTGCTGCACCCGCGCACGCTCACCCACCTCGAACGGCTGGAGGCCGAGAGCATCCAGGTCATGCGCGAGGTCGTGGCCGAGTGCGAGAAGCCGGTGATGCTCTACTCGATCGGCAAGGACAGCGCGGTGATGCTGTACCTGGCGCTCAAGGCCTTCTACCCCGCGAAGCTGCCGTTCCCGCTGCTGCACGTCGACACGAAGTGGAAGTTCCGCGAGATGTACGCGTTCCGCGAGCGCATGGTGAACGAGCACGGCTTCGACCTGATCGCCTACACGAACCCCGAGGGGCTCGCCCAGGGCATCAACCCGTTCACGCACGGCTCTGCGATCCACACCGACGTGATGAAGACGCAGGCCCTCAAGCAGGCGCTCGACTTCCACGGCTTCGACGCGGCCTTCGGCGGCGCGCGCCGCGACGAGGAGAAGAGCCGCGCCAAGGAACGCATCTTCTCGTTCCGCTCGGCGCAGCACCGCTGGGACCCGAAGAACCAGCGC
Organism: uncultured Gammaproteobacteria bacterium; assembly: GCA_963707145.1. Classification (GTDB taxonomy): domain Bacteria; phylum Pseudomonadota; class Gammaproteobacteria; order Steroidobacterales; family Steroidobacteraceae; genus RPQJ01. Next base: position 410,585 of record CAVPOQ010000008.1, on the reverse strand, counting down.
CCCGAGCTCTGGCGCATCTACAACACGCGCAAGCACAAGGGCGAGTCGATCCGCGTCTTCCCGATGTCGAACTGGACCGAGCTCGACATCTGGCAGTACATCTACCTGCGCGACATCCCGATCGTGCCGCTGTACTTCGCGGCCGAGCGGCCGGTCGTCGAGCGCGACGGCACGCTGATCATGGTGGACGACGAGCGCATGCCGCTGCTGCCCGGCGAGAAGCCCATGACGAAGAAGGTGCGCTTCCGCACGCTCGGCTGCTACCCGCTCACCGGGGCCATCGAGAGCGAGGCCGACACGCTGCCCGCGATCATCCAGGAGATGCTGCTCACGACCAGCTCCGAGCGCCAGGGCCGCGTCATCGACCACGACCAGTCGGCGTCCATGGAGAAGAAGAAGCAGGAGGGGTACTTCTGATGGCCCATATCTCCGACCTGATCGAGAAGGACATCGAGGCCTATCTCCACCAGCACGAGCACAAGAGCCTGCTGCGCTTCATCACCTGCGGCAGCGTGGACGACGGCAAGTCCACGCTCATCGGGCGGCTGCTGTACGACTCGAAGATGATCTTCGAGGACCAGCTCGCCGCGCTCGAGGCCGACTCGAAGAAGGTGGGCACCCAGGGCGGCGACCTCGACTTCGCGCTGCTCGTCGACGGCCTCGCCGCCGAGCGCGAGCAGGGCATCACCATCGACGTCGCCTACCGCTTCTTCTCCACCGACAAGCGCAAGTTCATCGTCGCCGACACGCCGGGGCACGAGCAGTACACCCGCAACATGGTCACGGGCGCCTCGACGGCCGACCTCGCGGTGATCCTGATCGACGCGCGCAAGGGCGTGCTCGTTCAGACGCGCCGCCACAGCTTCCTCGTCTCGCTGATCGGCATCCGCAAGGTGGTGCTCGCGATCAACAAGATGGACCTCGTCGACTACTCCCACGAGACCTTCGACGCCATCGTCGCGGACTACCGCAAGTTCGCCGCGCAGATCGGCCTGCACGACATCGTGGCGATCCCGGTGTCGGGCCTGAAGGGCGACAACATCACCGCGCCGAGCGGCAACACGCCCTGGTACCACGGCCCGACGCTGATGGGTTACCTCGAGACCGTGGAGATCGAGGACCGCGTGCAGCACCAGCCGTTCCGGCTGCCGGTGCAGTGGGTCAACCGCCCGAACCTCGACTTCCGCGGCTTCACCGGCACGATCGTCGGCGGCACGGTGAGTCCGGGCGAGAAGGTGAAGGTGCTGCCGTCCGGGCGCGAGAGCCGCGTGGCGCGCATCGTGACCATGGACGGCGACCTCGAGCGCGCGGTGGCGGGGCAGTCCGTCACGCTCACGCTCGAGGACGAGATCGACGTGAGCCGCGGCGACGTGCTCGCGGCCGCCGACAGTCCGCCGGGCGTCGCCGACCAGTTCGAGACCACGATCATCTGGATGGCCGACGAGCCCATGCTGCCGGGCCGGCCGTACTGGATGAAGATCGGCACGCGCCAGGTGAGCGCCACGATCACCGAGCCCAAGTACAAGGTGAACGTCAATACGCTCGAGCACCTCGCGGCCAAGAAGCTCGCGCTCAACGAGATCGGCGTCTGCAACGTGTCGCTCGACCATGCGATCGCCTTCGACCCGTACGCCGAGAACCGCGACACCGGCGGCTTCATCCTGATCGACCGCCTGACGAATGCCACCGTCGGCGCCGGGCTGGTGCACTTCGCGCTGCGTCGCTCGCAGAACATCCACTGGCAGGCGCTCGACATCAACAAGGGCTCGCGCGCCGCGCTCAAGGGCCAGAAGCCCTGCGTGCTGTGGTTCACCGGCCTCTCGGGCGCCGGCAAGTCCACCATCGCCAACCTCGTCGAGAAGCAGCTGCATGCGCTCGGCCGGCACACCTACCTGCTCGACGGCGACAACGTCCGCCACGGCCTGAACCGCGACCTCGGCTTCACCGACGCCGACCGCGTCGAGAACATCCGCCGCGTCGCGGAGGTGGCCAAGCTGATGACGGAGGCCGGCCTGATCGTGATGGTCTCGTTCATCTCCCCGTTCCGCGCCGAGCGCCGCATGGCGCGCTCGCTGTTCGGGGAGGGCGAGTTCTTCGAGGTGCACGTCGACACGCCGCTCGAGGTGGCCGAGTCGCGCGACGTGAAGGGCCTCTACAAGAAGGCCCGCCGCGGCGAGCTCAAGAACTTCACCGGCATCGACTCGCCCTACGAGGCGCCGGAGCACCCGGAGATCTACCTCGACACCGGCAAGACGAGCCCCGAGGACTCGGCGACCGCCATCGTCGACGGGCTGCGCAGCGGCGGGGATGCTCGGGCCGGCCTCGTAGGCGTCCCCCGGGCCCGTCCGGCGGGGGCGCGCCGGAAGGGCCCGCGCGTGGCCCCGTCGTTGCCGTCGTGCGGCTCCGGGTCGGGATGGCTGACGGGGGCACGTCCGCAGTGCTGCTGAGGCCGCGGATGGGGCCGGTGCGCTATCATCCGCGGAGGCCTCTTGCACTGCGAAAAGGCACCTCCATGACGGTACCCTCTTCTGCCGGCGCCCGGTTCCGAGCCGCCCTCGCCCAGGAACGCCCGCTGCAGGTCGTTGGCACCGTCAATGCCTACAGCGCGCTGCTTGCCGAGCGGGCCGGCTTCCGCGCCATCTACCTCTCGGGCGCGGGGGTGGCGAACGCCTCCTTCGGTCTCCCCGACCTCGGCATCACCAGCCTGAACGACGTCTGCGAGGACGTGCGCCGCATCGCCTCGGCGAGCGACCTGCCGCTGCTGGTGGACGCCGACACCGGCTGGGGTGCGGCCTTCAACATCTCCCGCACCATCGCCGACCTGGTGCGTTCCGGGGCCGCCGGATGTCATCTCGAGGACCAGGTGCAGGCCAAGCGCTGCGGCCACCGGCCGGGCAAGGCGCTGGTCAGCGCCGCGGAGATGGTGGACCGGATCCGCGCCGCCGCGGACGGCCGCAGCGACGGCAACTTCGTGATCATGGCCCGCACCGACGCCCACGCCGTGGAAGGCCAGCAGGCCGCCATCGAGCGCGCGCAGCGCTACGTCGAGGCCGGCGCCGACATGATCTTCGCCGAGGCGCTCACCACCCTCGAGGAGTACCGCCAGTTCACCGCGGACGTGAAGGTCCCGGTGCTCGCCAACATCACCGAGTTCGGCAAGACGCCGCTGTTCACGGTCGCCGAGCTCGCGAGCGCCGGCGTGCAGCTCGTGCTCTACCCGCTGTCGGCCTTCCGCGCCATGTCGCAGGCCGCCGAGACGGTCTACAGCGCGCTGCGCCGCGAGGGCACGCAGAAGAACGTGCTCGAGCTGATGCAGACCCGCGCCGAGCTCTACGACGTGCTCGGCTACCACGATTACGAGCGCAAGCTCGACGAGTTGTTCAGTCGCGAGGCGAGAGATCCATGAGCAGCGAAACGACTGTCGCCGGCTTCAAGCCGAAGAAATCCGTCGCCCTGTCCGGCGTGGCCGCCGGCAACACGGCGCTGTGCACCGTCGGTCGCAGCGGCAACGACCTGCACTACCGCGGCTACGACATCCTGGATCTCGCCGGCAACTGCGAGTTCGAGGAAGTCGCGTATCTGCTGATCCACGGCACGCTGCCGAATGCCGCCGAGCTCAGGGGCTACAAGGCGAAGCTCAAGCGCCTGCGCGGCCTGCCGGCCACGGTCTGCGACGCGCTCGAGACGCTGCCCGCGGCCAGCCACCCGATGGACGTGATGCGCACCGGCGTCTCGGTGCTCGGCTGCACGCTGCCCGAGAAGGACGATCACAGCGTCGCCGGCGCGCGCGACATCGCCGACCGGCTGATCGCCAGCCTGGGCTCGATGCTCACCTACTGGTACCGCTTCAGCCACGCCGGCGAGCGCATCGACGTCGAGACCGACGACGACTCGATCGGCGGGCACTTCCTGCACCTGCTGCACGGCACGCCGCCGCCCGCCTCGTGGGTGAAGGCGATGCACACCTCGCTCAACCTCTATGCGGAGCACGAGTTCAACGCCTCGACCTTCACGGCGCGCGTGATCGCGGGCACGGGTTCGGACCTCTACTCCTGCATCACCGGAGCGATCGGCGCGCTGCGCGGGCCGAAGCACGGCGGCGCCAACGAAGTGGCCTTCGAGATCCAGCAGCGCTACGGCACGCCGGAGGAGGCCGAGGCCGACATCCGCCAGCGCGTCGCCAGCAAGGAGGTCGTGATCGGCTTCGGCCACCCCGTCTACACGGTCTCCGACCCGCGCAACCAGGTGATCAAGGAAGTCGCGCGCGAACTCTCGAAGGAGGCGGGCGACCTGAAGATGTTCGGCATCGCCGAGCGGCTCGAGACGGTGATGTGGGACGCGAAGAAGATGTTCCCGAACCTCGACTGGTTCTCGGCCGTCGCCTACAACGTGATGGGCGTACCGACCGCGATGTTCACGCCGCTGTTCGTGATGGCGCGCACCACCGGCTGGAGCGCGCACGTCATCGAGCAGCGCCTCGACGGCAAGATCATCCGACCGAGCGCGAACTACACGGGGCCCGAGGACCGCGCGTTCGTGCCGATCGCGAAGCGCGGCTGACGGCTGCAAGGGTGGCGGGTCGGCCCGCCATCCCCGGCGGCGTGCCCGTCCGCCGGCGACCTCCGCCGGATCGAGGCATCGCGACCGAAGCGTGCGTCGGGACGGCGATCCACCGCCCGACGCGACCCAACCGACTTCCGACCAGCGTTCCGACCATGAACACCGCAAACCGCAAACCGCTGCCCGGCACCAGGCTCGACTACTTCGACGCGCGTGCCGCCGTCGACGCGATCCGGCCCGGCGCGTACGACAGGCTGCCCTACACCTCGCGCGTGCTGGCGGAGAACCTCGTGCGCCGCTGCGATCCCGCGGCGCTGCGCGCCTCCCTCGAGCAGCTCGTCGAGCGCAGGCGCGACCTCGATTTCCCGTGGTTCCCGGCGCGCGTCGTGTGCCACGACATCCTCGGCCAGACCGCGCTCGTGGACCTCGCCGGGCTGCGCGACGCCATCGCCGCCCGGGGCGGGGACCCGGCCATGGTCAACCCGGTCGTGCCGACGCAGCTGGTCGTGGACCACTCGCTGGCCGTCGAGTGCGGCGGCGACGACAAGGACGCGTTCGCGAAGAACCGCGCCATCGAGGACCGTCGCAACGAGGACCGCTTCCACTTCATCGAGTGGACCCGCAAGGCGTTCCGCAACGTGGACGTGATCCCGCCGGGCAACGGCATCCTCCACCAGATCAACCTCGAGCGGATGAGCCCGGTCGTGCAGGTGAGCGACGGCGTCGCGTTCCCCGACACGCTGGTCGGCACCGACTCCCACACGCCGATGGTGGATGCACTGGGCGTGATCGCCATCGGCGTGGGCGGACTCGAGGCCGAGACCGTGATGCTGGGCCGCGCCTCCTGGATGCGCCTGCCGGACATCATCGGCGTGAAGCTGAGCGGCAGGGCCGCGCCCGGCATCACCGCGACGGACATCGTGCTGGCGCTGACGGAGTTCCTGCGCGGGCAGAAGGTGGTATCCGCCTACCTGGAGTTCTTCGGCGACGGAGCCTCCAGCCTGACGCTCGGTGATCGCGCGACCATCTCCAACATGGCGCCGGAGTTCGGAGCCACCGCCGCGATGTTCTACATCGACGAGCAGACCATCCGCTACCTCAGGCTCACCGGCCGCGACGACGGTCAGGTCGCGCTGGTGGAAACCTACGCGAAGCAGACCGGTCTCTGGGCAGACGCACTGAAGAACGCCGAGTACGAGCGCGTGCTGGAGTTCGACCTGTCCTCCGTGGTGCGCACCATCGCCGGCCCGAGCAATCCGCACAATCGCGTGCCGACCTCCGAGCTGGCCGCCCGGGGCATCAGCGGCAAAGTGGAGAACGAGCCGGGGCGGATGCCCGATGGCGCCGTGATCATCGCCGCCATCACCAGCTGCACCAACACCAACAACCCGCGCAACATGATCGCCGCCGGCCTGCTGGCGCGTAACGCCAACCGGCTGGGCCTCACCCGCAAGCCGTGGGTGAAGAGTTCGCTGGCGCCGGGTTCCAGGACCGTGGCGCTGTACCTGGAGGAAGCGGGCCTGCTGCCGGAGCTGGAGCGACTCGGCTTCGGCGTCGTGGCCTTCGCCTGCACGACGTGCAACGGCATGTCCGGCGCGCTGGATCCGAAGATCCAGCAGGAGATCATCGACCGCGACCTCTACGCCACCGCCGTGCTGTCCGGCAACCGCAACTTCGACGGCCGCATCCACCCGTACGCGAAGCAGGCCTTCCTGGGCTCGCCGCCGCTGGTCGTGGCCTACGCCATCGCCGGCACCATCCGCTTCGACATCGAGAAGGACGTGCTGGGCACCGATGCCGGCGGCAGGCCGATCCGCCTTGCGGACATCTGGCCGTCGGACGCGGAGATCGACGCGATCGTCGCCTCGAGCGTCAGGCCGGAGCAGTTCCGCAGGGTGTACATCCCGATGTTCGCCCGGCAGGAGGACGCGGGTGGGCAGGTGAGCCCGCTGTACGACTGGCGCCCGACGAGCACCTACATCCGTCGCCCGCCGTACTGGGAAGGCGCGCTGGCCGGCGAGCGGACCCTCCGCGGCATGCGTCCGCTGGCGGTGCTGGGCGACAACATCACCACCGATCACCTCTCGCCATCCAACGCCATCCTGCTCGACAGCGCCGCCGGCGAGTACCTGGCGAAAATGGGCCTGCCGGAAGAGGACTTCAACTCCTACGCCACCCACCGCGGCGACCACCTCACGGCGCAACGTGCGACCTTCGCCAACCCGACTCTCAGGAACGAGATGGTGCTGCGGGACGACGGCAAGGTGAAGGCGGGATCGCTGGCGCGCGTCGAGCCGGAAGGCACCGTGACCCGCATGTGGGAAGCCATCGAGACGTACATGGAGCGCAAGCAGCCGCTCATCATCATCGCCGGCGCCGACTACGGACAGGGCTCCTCGCGTGACTGGGCCGCCAAGGGCGTGCGCCTCGCGGGCGTGGAGGCGATCGTCGCCGAAGGCTTCGAGCGCATTCACCGCACCAATCTCGTGGGGATGGGCGTGCTGCCGCTGGAGTTCAAGCCGGGCGTCAACCGCCGGACGCTGGGTATCGACGGCACCGAGACCTTCGACGTGCTCGGGGACCGCAGGCCGCGCACCGACCTCACCCTGGTGATCCACCGCCGCAACGGTGAGCGCGTGGAGGTGCCGGTGACCTGCCGCCTCGACACCGCCGAGGAAGTGTCGATCTACGACGCCGGCGGCGTGCTGCAGCGCTTCGCCCGTGACTTCCTCGAATCGTCCGCAGCGGCCTGAGTTGGCAAGGCCCCACTCCAGCTCGGCATGAGAGGAACAGGATGAGCGCAATGAAACACGCACCGCAGGTCCGCATCCCCGCCAGCTACATGCGTGGCGGCACCAGCAAGGGCGTGTTCTTCCGCCTGCAGGATCTGCCCGTGCCGCGCAGGTGCCGGGCGCAGCGCGCGACGCGCTGCTGCTGCGCGTGATCGGCAGCCCGGACCCCTACGGCAAGCAGATCGACGGCATGGGCGGGGCGACCTCGAGCACCAGCAAGACTGCCATCCTCTCGAAGAGCACCCGGCCCGGTCACGACGTCGACTACCTGTTCGGCCAGGTCTCGATCGACAAGGCCTTCGTCGACTGGAGCGGCAACTGCGGCAACCTGTCCGCCGCCGTGGGACCCTTCGCGCTCGCCAGCGGGCTGGTGGACGCCGGTCGCGTTGCGCAGGACGGCATCGCGACCGTGCGCATCTGGCAGGCGAACATCGGCAAGACCATCGTCGCGCACGTGCCGGTGATCGACGGCGCCGTGCAGGAGACCGGCGACTTCGAACTCGACGGCGTGACGTTCCCCGCGGCGGAGGTGCAGCTCGAGTTCCTGGATCCGGCGGCCGAGGAGGACGGTGCAGGCGGTGCGTTGTTCCCCACCGGGAATCTCATCGACGACCTCGAGGTGCCCGGCGTCGGGACGCTGCAGGCCACGCTGATCAACGCCGGGATCCCGACCATCTTCGTGAACGCGGACGCCGTCGGCTACAGGGGCACTGAGCTGCAGGACGCGATCAACGGCGACGCGAAGGCGCTCGCGATGTTCGAGGCGATCCGCGCGCACGGCGCGCTGCGCATGGGACTCATCCGCAGCATCGACGAGGCGGCGAAGCGCCAGCACACGCCGAAGGTCGCCTACGTCGCCCCGCCGGCCGACTACGTGGCGTCCAGCGGCAGGCGGGTCGAGGCCCGCGACGTCGACCTGCTGGTGCGGGCGCTGTCCATGGGCAAGCTGCATCACGCGATGATGGGCACCGCAGCCGTCGCCATCGGCACCGCGGCCGCGATCCCGGGCACGCTGGTGAATCTCGCGGCCGGCGGCGGTTCGCGCACCGCGGTGCGCTTCGGCCATCCGTCCGGCACCCTGCGCGTGGGCGCCGAGGCCCGCGAGGTGGACGGCGCGTGGACCGTCACCAGCGCGATCATGAGCCGCAGCGCGCGCGTGCTGATGGAAGGGTGGGTTCGCGTGCCCGGCGATGCGTTCTGACGAGACCGGGTCCGCCCGGCGTCCCGACCCGGACCCGGTGCTGGTCGACATCGCCGCGTACGCCACCGACTACGAGATCACCAGCGGGACGGCCCGCGAGACCGCGTTCCATTGCCTGATGGATTCGCTGGCCTGCGCCTTCCAGGCGCTCGCCTACCCGGCCTGCACGCGGCTGCTGGGCCCGGTCGTGCCGGGGGCCACGATGGCCGGCGGCGCGCGCGTGCCGGGCACGTCCTACGAGCTGGACCCGGTGCAGGCCGCCTTCGACATCGGCGCGATGATCCGCTGGCTCGACTTCAACGACACCTGGCTCGCGGCGGAGTGGGGCCACCCCTCCGACAACCTGGGCGGCATCCTCGCGGTGGCCGACTGGTTGTCGCGCAGGGCCATCGCCGAGGGCCGCAGGCCGCTCGCGGTGCGCGACGTCACCACGGCGATGATCAAGGCGCACGAGATCCAGGGCGTGATCGGGCTCGAGAACAGCTTCAACCGCGTCGGCCTCGACCACGTGCTGCTGGTGCGCATCGCCTCGACCGCGGTCGTCACGGCGATGCTCGGCGGCACCAGGCAGCAGGTGATCGACGCGCTGTCGAACGCGTGGCTCGACGGCGCCGCGCTGCGCGCCTATCGCCACGCGCCCAACACCGGATCACGCAAGAGCTGGGCGGCGGGCGACGCCACCAGCCGCGCGGTGCGGCTCGCGCTGATGACGATGAGCGGCGAGATGGGCTACCCCTCGGCGCTGTCGGCCAGGACCTGGGGCTTCTACGACGTGCTGTTCGAGGGTCGCCCTTTCCGCTTCCCGCAGGGCTATGGCAGCGACGTGATGGAGAACGTGCTGTTCAAGGTCTCCTTCCCCGCCGAGTTCCACGCGCAGACGGCCGTGGAGTGCGCGATGCTGCTGCACCCGGTCGTCGGGGACCGCCTCGACGCGGTGGAGCGCGTCGTGATCGAGACGCAGGAGCCGGGCGTGCGCATCATCGACAAGACCGGTCCGCTGGCGAATCCCGCCGACCGCGACCACTGCCTGCAGTACATGACCGCGATCCCGCTGATCTTCGGGCGCCTCACCGCGGCCGACTACGAGGACGACGTGGCGAGCGACCCGCGCGTGGATGCGTTGCGGTCGAAGATGGTGGTGCTCGAGAACACCGTCTTCACCGAGGAGTACTACGCCGCCGGCAAGCGCCACATCGGCAACGCGGTGCAGGTGTTCTTCGCGGACGGCACCCACACCGACCGCGTGCAGGTCGACGTGCCGGTCGGTCACCGCAAGCGTCGCGCCGAGGGCATCCCGCTGCTGGTCAGGAAGTTCGAAGCGAGCGTCGCCGCGCACTTCCAGGCGTCGCAGGCCGCGCGGATCAAGGCACTGTTCGCGGACCGCGCGACGCTCGAGGCGATGCCGGTGCACGAGTTCGTCGCTGCGCTGGTGAAGCCGTGACACTGGCCGCCGCCGCGCGCGAACTGGGCGTCGAGCTCGACGACGCCCAGCTGCGCTCGCTCATCGCCCACCTCGACCTGCTCGACGAGTGGGGCGCGCGGATGAACCTCACCGCCATCCGCGACCGCCCCTCGCAGCTCACCAAGCACGTGCTCGACAGCCTGAGCGTGCGGCCGTTCCTGCGCGGCGCGCGCATCGCCGACGTGGGCAGCGGTGCGGGCTTTCCAGGCATTCCGCTCGCGGTGATCGAGCCCGCGCGCCACTTCACGCTGATCGAGTCCACCGGCAAGAAGTGCCGCTTCCTCGAGCACGTCCGCGACGCGCTCGCACTGGCGAACGTGGAGGTCGTGCAGTCGCGTGCCGAGTCGTACCGGCCCGACCTGCGCTTCGACACGGTGATCGCGCGCGCCGTCGGACCGATCGCGGATCTCGTGCGCCATGCCGGGCCGCTGCTCGGCGCCGGCGGGCGGCTGCTCGCCATGAAGGGTCGCTACCCGGAGGACGAGCTCGCCGTCCGGCTCAACGGCTGGAAGGTGGCGGCCGTGCACAGGCTCGTCGTGTCCGGGTCTCGAAGAGCAACGCCACCTGGTCGAGATCGTCCGTTCGCACGAGCGGACGGAGGCATAGCCGGCCCGCCGGGCGGGTATGCTTGCGCCCCCATGAAGCGCGTCATCGCGGTCGCGAACCAGAAGGGCGGGGTCGGCAAGACGACCACCGCCGTGAACCTCGCGGCGTCGCTCGCGGCGACGCGCCGCAAGGTGCTGCTCGTCGACTGCGACCCGCAGGGCAACGCGACGATGGGCTGCGGCGTGGACAAGCGCGCGCTCGGCCGCTCGATGACCGACGTGCTGCTCGGGGAGGCGCATGCCGCCGCCGCGCTGCTGCCGGTCGAGCCCGGCGGATTCACGCTGCTGCCCGGCAACCAGGACCTCGTCGCCGCCGAGGTGCGGCTGATGGCACAGCCCGGCCGCGAGACGAAGCTGCGCGAGGCGCTCGCGCCACTGCGCAACCTCTACGACGTGATCGTCATCGACTGTCCGCCGGCACTCAACGTGCTCACGCTGAACGCCCTGGTGGCGGCCGACACCGTGCTCGTCCCGATGCAGTGCGAGTACTACGCGCTCGAGGGACTCTCGGCGCTGATGGACACGGTCGAGCAGATCCGCTCGACCGTGAATCCACGGCTCGGGCTCGAGGGCATCCTGCGCACCATGTTCGACCCGCGCAACAACCTCGCGAACGAGGTCTCCGCACAGCTCATCATGCATTTCGGTGACAAGGTGTTCCGCACCGTGATCCCGCGCAACGTTCGCCTCGCCGAGGCGCCGAGCTTCGGGCGCGCGGTGCTCTACCACGACAAGGACTCACGCGGCGCGCTCGCCTACCTGGCGCTGGCCGGGGAGCTGATCCGCCGCGACGAGGAGCGCCAGCTCGCCGCGGCAGGCTCGGAGCCGGACTCGAATCCCGACGTTTCTGCCGCCACCGACTGAGCCCCGGCACCGCCGAGCGGCGCCGACAGCCGCAGCATCAGCATTTCCGTCCCGGGGTTGTGCCCCGACAGCCCGCCGTTCGAGAGGTGGTCGAAGGCCAGGCCGATGCGCCAGCGGCCGTCCACCCAGCGCCCGACTTCGATGCCGCTCTTGAAGACCAGCGGGTGGCCGAGCCGCACCTCCGTCCCGTCGTCGAAGTGCCCCGCGCCGAAGCTGAGGGTGGCGCTCCAGAGCGCTCCCACTGCGAAGCTCCGGCTCAGGTCTGCGTAGGCGAACCGCGAGCGGTCGTCGCCGGCGACGAATCCGGCGCCGGGGACCAGCGACCAGCGGCCGAACGGCTGCCACCGGTACTCGAGGCCCATCGCCAGCGGGCTGCCGCCATCGAGCGCGCCGAGCGTGCCGACGGACAGGTCCACTCGCGGTGGCCGGATCTCGTGGTCGGGTGGGGCCGCCCAGGTGCCGCCCGAGCCCAGCGCGGCGATGACGATCGCGGTGATTCGACGGCGGCGCAGCACCGCCGGAGTCTGCCGGACGCTTGCCGCGTTGACGAGCGTGCGGACCCTCGCGCCCGTCCGGTTCGCAGCCGCCGCCCGCCAGACCGATCCGCCGACCCGATCCGCTAGACTGGCGCGCATGGCAACCAAGCGACCCAGCCTCGGCAGAGGCCTCGAAGCGCTGCTCGGCACGGCCTCGCCTCCGCCGGCACCGGCGACCGCGGCGGACCACAGCGACGGCGCGCCCGCCGCGAGGCCGCGTGACGAGGACCTCGCCCGCATTCCGGTGGACCTGCTCCAGCGCGGGCGCTACCAGCCGCGCCTCGACCTGCGCCCGGAGAGCCTGCAGGAGCTCGCCGACTCGATCCGCGCCCAGGGCGTGGTCCAGCCGATCGTGGTGCGGCCGCTCGCGGCGCAGCGCAGCGGCGAGCCGGTGCGCTACGAAATCATCGCCGGCGAACGCCGCTGGCGCGCCGCCCAGATGGCCGGCCTGCACGAGATCCCCGCGGTCATCCGCCTGGTGACCGACGAGGCCGCGGTGGCGATGTCGCTGATCGAGAACATCCAGCGCGAGAACCTCAATCCGCTGGAGGAGGCCCGTGCGCTCGACCGGCTGATCCGCGAGTTCGACATGACCCACCAGACGGCGGCGGACGCCGTCGGGCGGTCGCGCGCCGCGGTGAGCAACCTGCTGCGCCTGCTGGAGCTGGCGGACGAGGTCAAGGCGCTGGTGGAGTCGCGCCAGCTCGAGATGGGCCATGCCCGCGCGCTGCTCGGGCTGGCGGCGTCCAGACAGCAGGCGGAGGTCGCCGCGCTGGTCGCGAAGAAAGGCCTCTCGGTGCGTGAGACCGAGGCGCTGGTGAGGCGCCTCGCTGCGGGCAAGGACGGCGACGGCGATCGCCCGCCGCCGCGTCCCGACCCGGACGTCGCGCGCCTCGAGCGCCAGCTCGCCGAGAAGCTCGGCGCCAGCGTGAAGTTGCAGACGGGCGCCAAGGGTCGGGGCCGGCTGGTCATCGCCTACAACAGCCTCGACGAGCTCGACGGCATCCTCTCGCACATCCAGTGAGCGCCCCACGCGGGCCGCGCCCCGGAGGCGCCTGCGCGCGGCTCGACCGGGACCGCTCGGTCCGTACGACAGGCTGCCCCGGAGCGCGCGCCAGCTTTGCTGATAATTAGCTATTTATAATTAATAGCGAAAACTGGGAACGAAAAAGAAGGCATTTTGATCCACTGGATTGAATAATCGGTCACGCCGGTAAGCCGCCTGAATCTCGTGGCATTGCGGACCTTGCGCCCCGGAAACGCCGTTCCGGCGAGCCAGCCCGAGGCGCGCCGACCGCGCAGCACCCGCCTGCCAGCGCGACGGTTTGCCGCATTGAAGCACTGCAAAAAGACCGGGTACAATCACGGGCCTTCCGGCGGCTGTGCAGTGCAGCATGGCCGACCCGGGCAACGGTTCGAGTAGCCACCCGTGGCCGGAAGCGCCCGGCACATGCAGTGGCTTTTTTGTTGCCTGGACGATTTTGAGTGAGGCCTTGAGCAACGCGGAAATCCAGCAGGGCCGGCGCCAGGCATTGGCGGTCGTGCTCGGACAGGGGTTGCTCGGGGCGATCGTTGCGATCGCCTGCCTCGCCGTGTGGGGGCCCCGCGCCGGCGCGTCCGCGCTGCTCGGGGCCGGGGTCGGCATCGCCGCGACGTCGCTGATGGCGTTCGCGATGCTGCGACACGGCTCGGGAGCGGATGCGCAACGGGTGGCCTGGAGCTTCTTCTCCGGCTGGCTGGTGAAGGTGGCCTTCACGCTGGTCATGCTGGTGGTGGCGTTCCGGTCGCCCGGGGTCGACGCGGCGCCGCTGCTGGCGGCCTACGTGGCGACCTTCCTCGGATACGGGATCGGGGCCGCCCGCAGGGGCGGGCAGAAAACGCAGGAAACGTTCGGAGTGGGTAACTGACTATGTCCGCCGCAGAGCACGCTGCCGCCACAACAGGTCCCGCGAACAGCACCGAATTCATCACCCACCACCTGACCCACCTCTCGGTCGGTGAAGGCTTCTGGACCTGGCACATCGATACGATCTTCATGTCGGTGCTGACCGGCGTCATGGCGCTGGGGCTGTTCTGGGCCGCCGCGCGCAAGGCGACCTCTGGCGTCCCGGGCAAGGGCCAGGCGTTCGTCGAGATGGTCGCCGAGTTCGTGGACACGCAGGTGAAGGAAGTCTTCCACCTCGACCGGCGCTTCCTCGCGCCGCTCGCGCTGACGATCTTCCTCTGGGTGTTCTTCATGAACGCCATGGACCTGCTGCCGCTCGACCTGCCGGGCAAGATCGCCGGCTGGTTCGGCATCCATTACTGGCGTGTGGTCCCCACCGCAGACCTCAACACCACGTTTGCGATGTCGCTCTCGGTGATCGCGGTCGTGCTGTTCTACTCGGTCAAGGTCAAGGGCGCGGGCGGCTACATGCACGAGCTGTTCACCGCGCCGTTCGGCTCGAACCCGCTGCTGTGGATCCCGAACTTCCTGCTGAATGTGGTCGAGCTGCTCGCCAAGCCCGTCTCGCTCGCGATGCGACTGTTCGGCAACATGTACGCGGGCGAGCTGGTGTTCATGCTGATCGCGCTGCTGGGCGCGGGCTGGGCCGGCTTCACCTTCGGCAGCAGCCTCGGGATGATCGGGCAGATCCTCGCCGGCTCCGCCTGGGCGATCTTCCACATCCTGATCATCACGCTGCAAGCCTTCATCTTCATGGTGCTCACGATCGTCTACGTGGCGATGGCCACCGAGCACCACTGACCCGTCCACCCGTTCAAGCAACCGCACGACTGACTGGAGACGACACATGGAAACGGCACAGTACCTCGCCCAGATCCAGGCCTTCACCGCCCTGGGCATCGGCCTGATCATCGGTCTCGGCGCGATCGGCGCCTGCATCGGCATCGGCATCATGGGCTCGAAGTTCCTCGAGGCCGCCGCCCGCCAGCCGGAGCTGATCCCCACGCTGCAGGGCCGCATGTTCCTGCTCGCCGGCCTGATCGACGCGGCGTTCCTGATCGGCGTCGCGCTCGCGATGTTCTTCGCGGTCGCGAACCCGCTGCTGTCCGTCATCAAGGGTTGATGCGCGCCTGAAGCGAGGACGTCGCCATGAACATCAATGCGACGATCATCGGCCAGGCCATCGTCTTCCTGATCCTGATCTGGTTCAGCGTCAAGTTCATCTGGCCCCCACTCCTGAAGGCGATCGAGGATCGCCAGAAGAAGATCGCCGACGGCCTCGCGGCCGCCGAGCGTGGCCAGAAGGAGCTGCACCAGGCGAGCGGCGAGGCTTCGGCCATCGTCAGCGAGGCGCGCGACAAGGCGCTCAAGATCGTGGAGCAGGCGAACCGGCGGTCGACCGAGATCATCGACGAAGCCCGCACCACCGCCATCGCCGAGGGGCAACGGCTGGTGGGCGACGCGCGCCAGGAAGTGGCGCTCGAGCAGTCGCGTGCCCGTGACGCGCTCCGCAAGGACGTGGCGCACCTGGCAGTGGCCGGGGCGTCGCGGCTCCTCGAGCGCGAGGTGGACGCGAAGACTCACGCCGACCTGATCGAGAAGCTGGCCCGCGAGATCGAGGGCGCCAAGGCCTGAGGGCCGCGGCGTCCCGGGCACCCGGAGCAACATCATGGCCGAGAGAGCCACCATCGCGAGACCCTACGCCAAGGCGGCGTTCGCCCACGCGCGCGAGCAGGGACGGCTGGCCGAGTGGTCGGGCTGGCTCGCCACGGCGCGCGCCGTCGTCCTGAGCGAGGAGTTCCAGAAGCTCGAGCGCAGCCCGGGAGTCTCCTCGGCACAGCTCGAGGAGCTGGTGGCCGGCATCTGCGGCGACGGCATCGACGCATCGGGCAGGGCGTTGCTGCGCCTGCTCACCGAGAACGGGCGGCTCGACTTCCTGCCGGAGATCACCGAGCGCTTCCAGGAGCTCGAAGCCGATGACCGCAACGTCGCCGACGTCGAGGTGGTCTCGGCAAGCGGGCTCGACGCACGCCAGCAGGCGCGCCTCGCGGCTGCGATGCAGACGCGGCTGCGCCGGGACGTGCGGCTGCACTGCACGGTGGACCCGGCGCTGCTCGGCGGCGCCGTGGTGCGCTCCGGCGACCTGCTCATCGACGGCTCGCTCCGCGGCAAGCTCGAGCGGCTCGAGACGGAATTGACTGGCTGAAGAGATTCAACCGGCCCGGCCGCCCACGGCCCCGGCCTGCAGAGGATTCCCCAAAATGTCCATCAAGGCTTCCGAGATCAGCGAACTGATCAAGGCACGGATCCAGAACTTCACCGCCGCCACCGAGGCGCGCAGCGTCGGTACCGTGGTGACGGTGACGGACGGAATCGTCCGCATCCACGGCCTGCAGGACGCGGTCCAGGGTGAAATGCTCGAGTTCCCGAAGAACACCTTCGGCCTCGCGCTCAACCTCGAGCGCGACTCGGTCGGTGCGGTGATCCTCGGCGAGTACGAGCACATCAGCGAGGGCGACACGGTCAAGTGCACGGGCCGCATCCTCGAGGTGCCGGTCGGCAACGAGCTGATCGGTCGCGTGGTGAATGCCCTCGGCCAGCCGATCGACGGCAAGGGCCCGGTCGAGGCCAAGGAATTCGACGTCATCGAGAAGGTGGCGCCGGGCGTAATCGCCCGCAAGTCCGTGAGCCAGCCGGTGCAGACCGGCCTCAAGGCGATCGACGCGATGGTGCCGATCGGCCGCGGCCAGCGCGAACTGATCATCGGCGACCGCCAGACGGGCAAGACCGCAGTCGCGGTCGACACGATCATCAACCAGAAGGGCAAGGACCTGATCTGCATCTACGTCGCGATCGGCCAGAAGGCCTCGACGATCGCGAACGTCGTGCGCAAGCTCGAGGAGACCGGCGCGATGGCCTACACCATCGTCGTGGCCGCCTCGGCCTCCGAGTCGGCCGCGATGCAGTACATCGCGCCGTACTCGGGCTGCACCATGGGCGAGTACTTCCGCGACCGCGGCCAGGACGCGCTGATCATCTATGACGATCTCACCAAGCAGGCCTGGGCCTACCGCCAGGTGTCGCTGCTGCTGCGCCGTCCGCCGGGCCGCGAGGCGTATCCGGGCGACGTGTTCTACCTGCACAGCCGCCTGCTCGAGCGCGCCGCGCGCGTCAACGAGGAATACGTCGAGAAGTTCACCAAGGGCGCCGTGAAGGGCAAGACCGGCTCGCTCACCGCGCTGCCGATCATCGAGACGCAGGCGGGCGACGTCTCCGCGTTCGTGCCCACCAACGTGATCTCGATCACCGACGGTCAGATCTTCCTCGAGACCGACCTCTTCAACGCCGGCATCCGCCCGGCCATCAACGCCGGCATCTCCGTGTCGCGCGTGGGTGGCGCCGCGCAGACCAAGGTGATCAAGAAGCTCGGCGGCGGCGTCCGTCTCGCGCTCGCCCAGTACCGCGAGCTCGCGGCGTTCGCGCAGTTCGCCTCCGACCTCGACCAGGCGACCCTGAAGCAGCTCGAGCGCGGCCGCGTCGTCACCGAGCTGATGAAACAGCCGCAGTACTCGCCGATCTCGGTCGCCGAGCAGGCGCTGACGCTGTTCGCGGTGAACAAGGGCTTCTTCGACGGCGTCGAGGTCAAGCGCGCGCTCGGCTTCGAGTCGGCGATGCGCCAGTTCGTGAAGGCGAAGTACAAGGCCATCTTCGACCGCATCGAGAGCACGAAGGACCTTTCGGCCGACGACGAGAAGGCCCTCGTCGCCGCGCTCGAGGACTTCCAGAAGAACGGCGCCTACTGATCGCCTCGAGGGGATCGACACCATGCCGGGCACCAAGGAAATCCGCGTCAAGATCAAGAGCGTGCAGAACACGCGCAAGATCACCAAGGCGATGGAAATGGTCGCTGCGTCGAAGATGAAGAAGGCGCAGGAGCGCATGCGCGCCGGCCGCCCCTACGCGCGGCGCATTCTCTCGATCGCGATGCACGCCGCGCAGGCCAACGCCGAGTACAAGCACCCGCTGCTCACCCGGCGCGCCGAGGTGAAGCGCGTCGGCGCGGTCGTGATCACCACCGACAAGGGTCTCTGCGGCGGCCTGAACACCAACCTGCTGCGCCTGGTGCTGAACCAGCACAAGGAATGGCTGGCGAAGGGCATCGAGGTCGAGTACTGCACGATCGGCAACAAGGGCTTCGGCTTCATCAACCGCATGGGCGGGAAGATCGTTTCGCAGGTCGTCAACTACGGTGACCGCCCGTCGCTCGAACGGCTGATCGGCCCGGTGAAAATGCTCGTGGACGGCTACCTCGAGGGCCGCCTCGACGAGGTACACATCTTCTCCAACCGCTTCGTGAACACCATGAAGCAGGAGCCGATCCACGCCACCATGATCCCGATCCCGCAGGAATGGCTGACGCCGGACGGCACGGACGTGGACGAGCAGAAGGTCGGCGCCGGAACCTGGGACTACCTCTACGAGCCCGACGCCAAGACCGTGCTCGACGAACTCCTGGTGCGCTACCTGGAGACCTTCGTCTTCCAGGCGGCCGCCGACAACATCGCCTCCGAGCAGTCCGCGCGGATGGTGGCGATGAAATCCGCCTCCGACAACGCGCAGAGCATCATCGAAGAGCTGCAGCTCATCTACAACAAGAGCCGCCAGGCCTCGATCACCAAGGAACTCTCGGAGATCGTGGGCGGCGCAGCGGCCGTGTAGCCGCAGTCAAGCATCCAGACAACGCAAACAGATTCAGGACAAGACCATGTCACAAGCTCACGGCACCATCGTCCAGACCATCGGCGCGGTCATCGACATCGAGTTCCCGCGCGAGGCGATGCCGAAGATCTACGACGCACTCGTGCTCGAGGACAGCGGCAACGCCCTGGCCGAGAAGGGCCTCACCTTCGAGGTCGAGCAGCAGCTCGGCGACGGCGTGGTTCGCACCATCGCGCTCGGGTCCTCCGACGGACTGCAGCGCGGCATGAAGGTGCGCAACACCGGCGCGTCGATTTCCGTTCCGGTCGGTCCCGGCGTGCTCGGCCGCGTGATGGACGTGCTCGGCCGCCCGATCGACGAGCGCGGCCCGATCAAGTCCGACGAGCGCCGCGCGATCCACCAGGCCGCGCCGAAGTTCGACGAGCTGGCGCCCTCGGTCGAGCTGCTCGAGACCGGCATCAAGGTCATGGACCTGATCTGCCCGTTCGCGAAGGGCGGCAAGATCGGCCTGTTCGGCGGCGCCGGCGTGGGCAAGACCGTCAACATGCTCGAGCTGATCAACAACATCGCGATGCAGCACTCGGGTCTGTCGGTGTTCGCCGGCGTGGGCGAGCGCACCCGCGAGGGCAACGACTTCTACCACGAGATGTCGGAAGCGAAGGTCATCGTGCAGGAAGACCTCAGCCAGTCGAAGGTGGCGATGGTGTTCGGGCAGATGAACGAGCCGCCCGGCAACCGCCTGCGCGTGGCGCTGACCGGCCTGACGATGGCCGAGCGCTTCCGCGACGAGGGCCGCGACATCCTGTTCTTCGTGGACAACATCTACCGCTTCACGCTGGCCGGAACCGAGGTGTCGGCGCTGCTCGGGC
This sequence comes from uncultured Gammaproteobacteria bacterium, assembly GCA_963707145.1. Taxonomy (GTDB): domain Bacteria; phylum Pseudomonadota; class Gammaproteobacteria; order Steroidobacterales; family Steroidobacteraceae; genus RPQJ01. The sequence continues at coordinate 391,032 of CAVPOQ010000008.1, read as the reverse complement.
GCATGCCCTCCGCGGTCGGCTACCAGCCGACGCTGGCCGAGGAAATGGGCCGCCTGCAGGAGCGCATCACCTCGACCAAGGTCGGCTCGATCACGTCGATCCAGGCCGTGTACGTGCCCGCGGACGATCTCACCGACCCGTCGCCCGCGACCACGTTCGGACACCTCGACGCGACCGTCGTGCTGTCACGCGACATCGCCTCGCTCGGCATCTACCCGGCCGTCGACCCGCTCGACTCGACCTCGCGTCAGGTGGACCCGAACGTCATCGGCGAGGAGCACTACGAGACCACGCGCGCGGTGCAGGCCGTGCTGCAGCGCTACAAGGAGCTGCGCGACATCATCGCGATCCTCGGCATGGACGAGCTGTCGCCCGAGGACAAGCTGATCGTGGCGCGTGCGCGCAAGATCCAGCGCTTCCTCTCGCAGCCGTTCCACGTGGCGGAGGTGTTCACCGGCAGTCCGGGCAAGTTCGTGCCGCTGAAGGACACGATCCGCGGCTTCAAGGCGATCGTCGCCGGCGAGTACGACCACCTGCCCGAGCAGGCGTTCTACATGATCGGCGCCATCGAGGAGGCCGTGGAGAAGGCCAAGACGCTGCAGTGACCCTGCGGCGATAGGAGCGACCATGGCTGCAACCATCCGCATCGATGTCGTGAGCGCCGAGGAGTCGATCTACTCCGGCGACGCGGAGTTCGTGGTGCTGCCGGGCAGCATGGGCGAACTCGGCATCTACCCGCGCCATGCCCCGCTGATCACGCAGATCAAGGCGGGCACGGTGCGCATCAAGGTGCCGGGCAAGGAGGAGGAGGAAATGGTGTACGTGCAGGGCGGCTTCCTCGAGGTGCAGCCCAACCACATCAACGTCCTCTCCGATACCGCGATCCGGGCCGCCGACCTCGACGAGGCCAAGGTGCTGGAGGCGAAGCACATGGCCGAGGAGGCGATCCGCGCCCGCAGCGAGAAGCAGGAAATCGCCACCGCGGAGGCCGAGCTCGCGGCGATCAGCGCCCAGCTGCAGGCGATCCAGAAGCTGCGCAAGACGCGCCGCTGAACCGCGCGAGACCGCGAACCGGGCGGCCGCCCGGGACAGCGAGTGCAGGCAACCCCGCCAGAGCGGGCCGCGCGGTTGGGTAGAATGCGGGGCAATCCCCGGTAATGGATGCCCCCATGCCACTGTCCGTCGTGATCCTGGCCGCCGGCCAGGGCAAGCGCATGAAGTCCGACCTGCCGAAGGTGCTGCAGCCGCTCGCCGGTCGTCCGCTGCTCGGCCACGTGCTCGACACCGCCCGCGGCCTCGAGGCCGCGGCGACCTACGTCGTCTACGGCCACGGCGGCGAGCAGGTGCTGGGGGCCTTCGAGGGCCGAGGCGTGCACTGGGTGCTGCAGGCCGAGCAGCACGGCACCGGTCACGCGGTCGCGCAGGCGGCTCCGCAGATCCCCGACGACCACCTCGTGCTGGTGCTCTACGGCGACGTGCCGCTGGTGCAGCTCGACACGCTCGCGCGCCTGGTGGCGGCCGCCGGAGCGGACGCCGTGAGCCTGCTCTCGGTGATGCTCCCCGACCCCACCGGCTACGGCCGCATCGTCCGCGACGGCGCGGGCAACGTGGTGCGCATCGTCGAGCACAAGGATGCCAACGCCAAGGAGCGCGCCATCCACGAGTCGAACACCGGCCTCATGTGCGTCCCCGCCGGTCGGCTCAAGGGCTGGCTCGCCGCGCTTCGCAACGACAACGCCCAGGGCGAGTACTACCTCACCGACATCATCGTGATGGCGGTGAAGGCGGGCTGCGAGGTGCACGGCGTGGTGGCGCCCACCGTCACCGAGGTGCTCGGCGTGAACGACAAGCCGCAGCTCGCCGAGCTCGAGGCCGCCTACCGCCGCCAGCGCGCCACGGCGCTGATGGTCGACGGCGTGACCATCGCCGATCCCGCGCGCTTCGACGCGCGCGGCCCGGTGAGCGCCGGCCGCGACGTGTTCATCGACGTGAACGTCGTGCTCGAAGGCACGGTGAGGCTCGGCCATCGCGTGCGCATCGGGCCCAACGTGCTGATCCGCGACAGCGAGATCGGCGACGACGCCGAGATCCACGCCAACTGCGTGATCGACCGGGCGGTGGTCGGCGCGCGCAGCGTCGTGGGTCCGTTCGCGCGGCTGCGCCCCGAGGCGAAGCTGCACGAGGACGTGCACGTCGGCAACTTCGTCGAGGTGAAGAAGTCGGAGCTGAAGCGCGGAGCGAAGGCCAATCACCTCACCTACCTCGGCGATGCGACCGTCGGCGAGAAGGTCAACGTCGGCGCCGGCACCATCACCTGCAACTACGACGGCGTGAACAAGTGGCGCACCGAGATCGGGGCGGGTGCCTTCATCGGCTCGGGCACGATGCTGGTGGCGCCGGTGAAGGTCGGCGCGGGTGCCACGATCGGCGCGGGCTCGACGATCACGAAGGACACGCCCGACGACCGGCTCACGCTCGAACGCAGCAAGCAGGTCACGATCGAGAGCTGGAAGCGGCCGGAAAAGAAATGCTGACCGTCCGCCGGCCTGCCTCCGCCGGGCTCGAGCGGGTCGACGCGCCTGAGCCGGGCGGCTGGCTGCACGCCGTCGGCCCGACCGCGGCGGAACTCGAGGCGATCCGCGGCTTCGGCGTGCCGCCGGAGTTGCTCTCCCACGTGGACGATCCCGACGAGCGTCCCCGCGTCGAGCATGACGGCGAGGTGGTGCTGGTGGTGCTGCAGTGCCCGCTGCGCCGCAGTGCCGACTCCGGCGCGCCATTCGTGACCGCGCCGCTGAGCATGTTCCTGCTGCCGCAGGGCGTCGTGACCGTGGCGCCGCGGGCGCTGTCGTTCCTCGAGCCGCTGCTCGACGGTAGGGTCCCGGGCCTGACGCCGAGCCGGCCGGCGGAGTTCGTGCTGCGCGTCTTCCGGCAGGTCGCCGACGCCTACCTGGTCGCCGTGCGCGAGATCAACGCGTCGGTCGAGCGGCTGGAGAACGAGCTGAAGCGCTCGCTGCGCAACGAGGAGGTGCTCGGCCTGCTCGACTACCAGAAGAGCCTGACCTACTTCACCACCGGCATGGGCGCGAACGAGCTGGTGCTGGAGCGGCTGCAGCGCGCACCGGTGCTGCGACTCGGCGACCAGGAAGGTGAGCTGCTCGACGACGTGCGCGTCGAGGTCAGGCAGGCGATCGAGATGACGGGCATCTCGGAGAACATCCTGAGCCAGATGATGGACGCGTTCGCCTCCATCGTCTCGAACAACCTCAACGCCGTGATGAAGGTACTGACCTCCGTCACCATCCTGCTCGCGATCCCGACCCTGGTCGCGAGCCTCTACGGCATGAACGTGCTGCTGCCCGGGGCCCACGGCAACGCGACCTTCGCGGTGATCCTGCTGCTGTGCCTGGTGCTCTGCGCGCTGCTGTTCGTCGTGTTTCGCCGGCGCAACTGGCTCTGAAGCAGCCGGGGACACTCACCCGGCCTGCGCGGGTTCCCGATCGCGGACGACAGGCGAATCGCCGCTGGCTGTTCAGAGGTACTTCGCCAGCCAGGCCTGCACCTCCTGGTAGAAGTAGCGGCTGTTCTCGCCCTTCAGCACCCAGTGGTTCTCGTCCGGGAACACCACCAGCCGGCTCGGCACGTCCTGTCGCTGCAGCACGGTCCAGAACTCCAGCCCGTTGTTGAGCGGTACGCGGAAGTCCTTCTCGCCGTAGGTGAGCAGGATCGGCGTCCGGAGCTTCTCCGAGCGGTAGAACGGGCTCTGCTCGCGCCACAGCGGGATGTCGTCCCAGGCCGGGCCGCCGATGTTGCGCTCGCGGCCGTAGACCACGTCGCTCGTCGTCCACTGGGTGCGCAGGTCGTAGAGGCCGGCGTGGCTCACGAGCGCCTTGTAGCGGTCGGTGGAGACCGCGAGCCAGTTGGCGAGATGACCGCCGTAGCTTGCGCCGCCCGCGGCCTGGCGCTTGCCGTCGATGTAGCGGTAGCGCTCGATCGCCTCGTCGGCGGCCTGGTTGATCTCGTTGGCCGGCCCCTCGAGCGGGTCGCCCTGGATGCTGCGCGCGAAGTCCTCGCCAAAGCCGGTGGAGCCGCTGTAGTTGGTGAGCAGCACCACGTAGCCCGGCTGTGCGAGCAGGTGGTAGTTCCAGCGGACGACGAAGTCGTCCTTCCACATGTTGTGCGGTCCGCCGTGGATCACGACGAACAGCGGGTACTTCTTGCCGGGGTCGAAGCCTGGCGGCTTCACGATCAGGTTGTGGATGCGCTTGCCGCGGCGCGAAGTGAACCAGAACTCCTCCACCGGCTGCCAGTCGATCGCCGCTGCGCGCGCCGAGTTGAACGACGACAGCGGCGACCAGCGCCCGGTGGCGAGGTCCACCCGGCCGATCTCGTGCGGAATCACCGCGCTCGACCAGATCGCGGCGAGCGTGGGCGCGTCCGCACCGCCGCCCACTGCGATGCGCGTGTAGGTGCCCGCGGCGAGCGGCCCGAGTTCCACCGGCTTGCCACCGCCGAGCGGCACGTCGAAGAGGCGATCGTGCCCCGCCTGCTCGGCGACGAAGAACACGCGGCGGTTGTCGGGCGACGCGACGTACTGGCCCACGCTTTCCGCGAAGCCCTCGGTGACCACCGAGCGTCCCTCGAGCGACGGCCACGACCAGCGCACCAGCCGGTCGGACGACGTACACCCAGCGCTTCGAGTTCGGCTGCACCTTGGCGAGCAGCGTCGAGCCGTCGCGCGTGAATTCGGGGGAGGAGTAGTCGCCTTCGTCGGGCGTCAACCGCCGTGCCTCGCCTCCCTCGACGGACACGAGCCACAGCGAGAGGTGGATCTCGGCGCGGGCGCCTTCGTCGCGGTTCGTGGTCGCGGCGAACACCACGCCGCGGCCGTCGGGCGTCCAGGTCGCGTCGAGCGCGTCGCCCTCGTTGCCGAGGCGGCCGCCGTAGCCGCGCTCGCGGCGCAGCGACGTGCCCGCGAGCAGGTCGCGAGCGGGCGAGGCGCCGTCGAGCGGCTGCACGGCGAGCGTCGGCCGCTGCTCGTCGAGCCAGCGATCCCAATGCCGGATCGGGAAGCTGTCGTATGCCCGCGCGTTGTACTTGCGCGCCTTGCGCTCGGCGGCGGCCTTGCGGTTGTCCTCCTCGGTGAGCGCGCCCGGGTGCGACGGACCGGTGAACAGCAGCGAGCGGCCGTCGGGACTGAAGCGCGGCGACTTCGCGCCGCCCGGCCAGTTGGTGACGCGCTGCGCCTCGCCGCCGCCGAGGTCCAGCACGTAGACCTGCGCGGCATCGTCGCCCTCGCGCTTCGCGGAGAACGCGATGCGCGTCGAGTCGGGGCTCCAGCAAGGGTCGCCCTCCGCGCCCTTGCCGGAGGTCAGTCGGCGCGGGCCGGCACTGCCGTCCGCGGGCGCGATCCACAGGTCGCTGCGCTTCTGCTCCTCGTCGTAGGAGGGCTCCGCCACTGCCGCCACGATCCAGCGGCCGTCGGGGCTCGCGGCGAGCGCGCCGGGCCGCTGCATGAGCCAGACGTCCTCGTGCGAGATTGGACGGCGGGGAGCGTCGGCCGCGATGGCGGGGGTGGCGACAGCGCTCAGCAGCATCAGCAATGCAAGTGTGCAGGCGACAGAAGGACGCATGGGGGGCTCGCTTTCGAAGTGGGATGGGCAGACCCGTCGCGGGCAAACCCGGGGCGGGAAGTGTATCGGTGCCGCCCCGTCGCCGGCGCCTCCTGTTGCCAGGGGGCCAAGCCGGATTTTCGGTGGCCACCCCCAGGCCGGATTCTGTGAAACAGCCGGCAGGGCGGGGGGTGGCCGCGGGTTAGAATCGCTGCCCCTCAAGGAAGGTAAGCCCCATGTGCGGAATCGTCGGTGCCGTCGCCGATCGTGACATCGTCCCGATCCTGATCGAGGGGCTGCGTCGCCTCGAGTACCGGGGCTACGACTCCGCTGGCGTCGCGGTGCTGAACGGCTCGGGCCACATCAAGCGCCTGCGCACCGTCGGCAAGGTGCGCAAGCTCGAGGACGCGCTCGACGCCGACCCGACGCACGGCGGCTTAGGCATCGCGCACACCCGCTGGGCCACGCACGGCGTGCCGAGCGAGCGCAACGCCCACCCGCACATCTCCAAGGACGGCATCGCGATCGTCCACAACGGCATCATCGAGAACCACGAAGAGCTGCGCGCCGAGGCGAAGCGCGAAGGCTACGAGTTCTCCTCCGAGACCGACACCGAGGTGATCGCGCACCGCATCCACCACCACCTCAGGGTGACGGGCGACCTCTTCAAGGCAGTCCGCGCCACCGTCGCCGAGCTCGAGGGCGCCTACGCGCTCGCGGTCGTGTCGCAGGACGAGCCCGACCGCATCGTGGTCGCCCGCGAGGGTTGCCCGGTGGTGGTGGGCCTCGGCGAGCAGGAGAACTTCGTCGCCTCCGACGTGGCGGCGCTGCTGCCCGTCACCCGGCGCTTCATCTTCCTCGAGGAAGGCGACGTGGGCGAGATCCGCCGCAGGAGCGTCCGCATCATCGACCGCGAGGGCAACCAGGCGCAGCGCGCGGTGAAGGAGAGCGAGCTCTCGGCCGACGCCGCCGAGAAGGGCGAGTTTCCCCACTACATGCTCAAGGAGATCCACGAGCAGCCGCGGGCCGTGGCGCAGACGCTCGAGGAACGCGTCGCCGGCGGCAAGCTGCTCGAGGCCGCGTTCGGCCCGGCGGCGCAGGCCGTGTTCGCCAGGACCGAGGCCGTGCGCATCGTCGCGTGCGGTACCAGCTTCCACGCGGCGCTGGTGGCCAAGTACTTCATCGAGCAGATCTGCCGGCTGCCCTGCTGGGTGGAGATCGCGAGCGAGTACCGCTACCGCAACCCCGTGGTGCCGAAGAACACGCTGTTCGTGAGCGTGTCGCAGTCGGGCGAGACCGCCGACACGCTCGCGGCGCTGCGGCTCGCGAAGCAGAGCGGCTACCTCTCGCAGCTCGCGATCTGCAACGCGCCGGAAAGCTCGCTGGTGCGCGATTCGGAACTGGTGATGCTGACGCGCGCCGGTCCCGAGATCGGCGTCGCATCCACCAAGGCGTTCACCACCCAGCTCGCCGCGCTCGACATGCTGGTGGTGGCGCTGGCCAAGTTCCACAGTGCCGATGCGGAGCGCGAGCGCGGCCTCGTGCAGCGCCTGCTCGGCATTCCGTCGCTGATCGAGAGCACGCTCGCGCTCGACGGCACCATCCGCGAGCTCGCCAAGCGCTTCGCCGACAAGCACCACGCGCTGTTCCTCGGCCGCGGCGCGATGTACCCGATCGCCATGGAAGGCGCGCTGAAGCTCAAGGAAATCTCGTACATCCACGCCGAGGCCTACCCGGCCGGCGAGCTGAAGCACGGTCCGCTCGCGCTGGTCGACGAGGACATGCCCGTGATCGCGGTGGCGCCGAACAACGACCTGCTCGAGAAGCTGAAGAGCAACCTGCAGGAAGTGCGCGCCCGCGGCGGCGAGTTGTACGTGTTCGCGGACCCCGAGTCAGGCTTCGAGCCCTCCGACGGCGTGCACGTCATCGAGATGCCGCGGCACGTGACCTACTTCCAGGCGCCGGCCGTGTACACCGTGCCGCTGCAGCTGCTCGCGTATCACTGCGCGATCCTGAAGGGGACGGACGTGGATCAGCCCCGGAACCTGGCGAAGAGCGTGACGGTGGAGTAGCGACACCGGGACCGTCCGCGCGCGTCCTAACGTTGACCAGCCGTCGGGGCCTGGTCCCACGTGCCGCCACAGATCAAGCTGGAGTGCGTCGTCCGTCTTCCAAGGGGTCAACATGGAACTGTCGAATCTTGAAGTCATTCCCGGCCGTCGAGTCGTGCGCCATCTCGGTCTGGTGCAGGGCTCGACTGTCCGCAGCAAGCACGCGGGCAGGGACATCATGGCGGGACTCAAGAACATCGTCGGTGGGGAACTCAAGGGCTATACCGAGCTGCTGATCGAGGCGCGCGAGGAGGCGATCGAACGCATGGTGGCGCAGGCGCGGGGCGTCGGCGCGAATGCCGTCATCAACGTGCGCTTCTCGACTTCGAACATCACTTCCGGGGCGGCCGAGGTCATGGCGTACGGCACCGCCGTGTTCGCCGAGTGAGTGCGGCATGGAAGTATTGATCCAGCTGGCATTCATCGGGCTCCTGCTGCTGGTCGGTGTGGTGTTCGGGCGGATGGCAGAGAAGCGACACTACCGTGACATCGCACGCCGGGAGGCCGAACTGGCCGATCTGATGGTGTTCAACGAGCGCACTCCGCCGGCCGATCGCCCCATTCGGGAGGCCACGCTCGTGGTCGGCTCAGTCGTGATCGGCGAGGACTATTTCAAGCGCATGGCTGCGGCGTTGAAAGGGCTCGTCGGCGGGCGGCTCACCGCCTACGAATCGCTGATGGACCGCGGTCGGCGCGAAGCGATCCTGCGAATGAAGGAGGCGGCCCGGGCCCGCGGCGCAAAGTCCGTCTTCAACGTGCGCTTCGAGACCGCGTCGCTGTCGGAGGCCCATGCCGGCGCCCGGCCGATGTTCTCCGCCGAGTTCATCGCGTATGGCACCGCGCTGATCGACTGAGACCGGCAACCATTGCGCCGCCGCCGTGAGTTACGAGAACCCGCAGGTCCGGCACGAGGTCAACGTCTCGCGGGAGAGCGTGCTGGTCGAGTTTCTGAGGCTGGCAACCGGCCTCGCGCTGGCGGTGCTCGCTGTGGCGGCGGTGCTCTACGTCAGCGGCGGCGCGCTGGCACGGTTCATCCCGTATTCGACCGAGCAGCGCTGGGTCGGAGACCGCGTGCTTGCACCCGTCGAGGAAGCACGGAATTCCGCCGACGCTGCGGCGGTCGAGCCGTACCTGCAGCGGCTCGCCGACGACCTCGCGAGGCACATGGATCTGCCAGAAGGAATGCACCCGGTCGTGCACTGGTCTGACTCGGCGGCACCGAACGCATTTGCGACGCTCGGTGGGCACGTCGTCGTCACGCGTGGACTGTATACGCGCATGCCGAGCGAGAACGCGCTCGCGATGGTACTGGCCCACGAACTCGCGCACTTGCGCAAGCGCGACCCGATCAGCGCAGTTGGCGGGTCCGCGACGCTCGCTCTTGCACTGGTGATGCTCGGGGGTGACGCCGGCCAGCTCGTGCCGCACGTCGCGCAAGCGGTGCAACTCGGTTATTCGCGCCGAGCCGAGCGTCGCGCGGACGACGTTGCCGTCGATGCAGTCATTGCGGAGTACGGGCACGCGGGCGGCACAGCGTCGGTCTTCGAGGTGCTGGCCGACGACGCCGGGGGGTGGCAAAAGGCGGCCCCGACACTGCTGACGACGCACCCGTCCGACGAGGAGCGGATCGCGCGCGTGCAGCGGGCTGCGCGTGGCTGGGACCCGGTACACCAGCCGCTGCGTCCAGTCGGGGTGCGTGTCACATCGGCCGAGAGCAGGCGGTCCAGCTTGGATGCGCCCCGGTTGCAGCGGTAGTCGCTGCAGTCTGTAAGCCGTCGCATCTCGTGCAGTCGCTCGCTTCGGGTCGACTTGAGCCCATGCCGGATGAGAAGCGACGACAGCACTTCCGCGCCCGCCAGTGCGAGCGGCTTTTCGACCCACCTGGCGCACGAATCTCCGGCCAGCAGCAAGATGTTGGCGACGAGGAACAGATGCGTTCCCCGCGTCCGTCGTCGGTGCGACAAGCGACACGAGCGGATCCGGCTGATTCCTCCAGCATCGGACTGGCGCTCGACAGCTTTCATTCGAAAGGGCCGCGGCTCAGATCCCCCGTTGGCGGAGCACGCCCCGCGCCGACATGATCCATGAGTACCAGCTGAGAAACACCATCAGTGGCGACAATTGCGCTCGTAATCGCCATCTGCCGTCCCATGATGGCGCCGCCGTATCGTCACGGAAGGATCCCGTCCCGGGACGTCACCAGGGTTGGATTCAGAGCTGTCGGCTTCGCTGGCGCGGAGGAAGTCCCCATGGCCAAAGGCGAGTGCAATTGCGGTGCGGTTCAGTTTGAGCCCGACGCGGATCTTTCGGATGTCTATGTCTGCCACTGCTCGATCTGTCGCAGATCCACCGGGAGCAATGGCATCGCGGTGGTCATCGTTCCGAACGACAGGCTCCGGTGGCTTCAGGGCGAAGATCCCATCGTGATGTGGAGCAAGCCGAACTCAGAGTGGGAGAAGTGGTTCTGCAGGGTCTGCGGCTCTGCGGTGCCGGGCCGCAACGATCCTGCAAGGATGTTCGTGCCGGCAGGTCTGCTGACCCAGGGAGCGGACGCGCTCAGGGTGGTCCACCACGTCTGGGTGGGCTCGAAGGCCGTCTGGGACGAGATCGGGGATTCAGGCAAGCAGCATGCGGAGCAGTTTCGTGGATAGCGGTACGGACATGCGTGCGCTGCACGCAGGCGTGTAACTGCGTCGAGTTGCCGTTGCATGGCACGATCGGTTGGCCCGCATTCCCTGGCAGCCGCCATGCGAGCCAATCTGTCACCGCGCGGCCCTCGCTGGTCGAGGGCCAGCAGCGGCGTCAGAACTGCATGCCGACACTCGCATAGATTGAACGCCCCGCACCGGGTACGGGCGTGCCCCATTGCGGCTGGTTCGGCACCGGCGGGATGGTCATGGTCGTTCCCTGGCCGACATAGGCCCCGCCCAGCGGCAGATCGTAGAAGCGGTCGAACAGGTTCTCGATGCCGAGTTCCACGCTCCAGGTGGCCCGCTCGTAGCGGCTGCGCAGGTGAGCGAGGCCGTAGCCCGCGGTCTGCATTTCATTGCGGACCTCGGAGACATCATCCTTCGCCGCGACGAACTCACCCTCCAGGGTATTGCGCCATGAGCCCCAGCCCTGCGTGAAGGCCAGCCGGGCGTTCAGCGGCATGATGTTGTAGAGGTTGCCGTCCGAATCGTCGTTCCTGCCTCGGATGTAGCTCGCCACCAGTTGGGCGGAGAACGTCCCGTAGTCGGTACTGCCCGTCAGCCGGTAGTCGGCCGCGAGGTCCGCGCCGTAGAGCGAGGCGGACTGGTTCACGTACCTGAGCACGGTGAAGGTGCCGACCACGGGAACGGTGCGCGGCGCATTCGTCGCGGCGTTCCACTGCACCGCATCGATGTAGTCCTGCACGTCCGTGTAGTACGGCGTCACCTTGACGCTCCATTGCTCCGAGCTGGCATCGTGCCAGTCGGCGGTGACGCTCACGGTGCGGGCCACCTCCGGCTTCAGGTCGACGTCGCCAAAGTAGCCGTTGCCGTCGCCCACGACATTGTTCATGAACGCCGCCATCTGCCAGGTGGACCACGTGTAGCGCTCATACAGGTTGGGTGAGCGGGTCTTCTGCGCCAGACCGATCTCGTAGGACTGCGTGGCGCCCGGTACGAAGCGGCCGATCCACGACAGATCCCAGTTGTCGTCCGACTTGTCGCGCGACTGGGAATTGAAGAGCGCCGCGTCCCGCGTCTGGTTGCCCATCCCGCCGGTGCCGCTGGTCGGATAGGTGTCGACGTTGTAGCCGTGAACCGGACCCGCATCCATGTCCACGGTTTCGAAGTGGACGCCGAGGATGTGAGTCCAGCGATTCATGGTGGTTTCCCATTCCCCGTAGGCGGCATAGCGATCACGCTGCCCGTCGTTCAGGTTCAGGAAGTCGTAGGGCCACATGCCCGCGCCGGAGGGCGGCCACCAGTCGTCCAGTCGATACTGCTGGTACTCGCCACCGACGCGCAGCAGACTCTGCTCGGCCAGCGGGATCGCCGCGCTGACGGTGACTCCCGTGTTCTTGCCGTCGGTCTTCATCGGCATGCCGGCGGCGCATCCGACCATCTGGCCGCTCACCATCATCGAGCCGGAGATCGGCGAGCAGGGCGCGCCGTTGACGGCCGTGTCCCCGCCTGAGCCGCTCGGCGGCTGCCCCGGGCCGTACCAGAACCGCTTGTCATCGCCGAAGTCCATCTCGTGCTCCGTGTGCTGGTAGTACGCCCGCGCCCGCAGGGTTCCCCAGCCGAGATTGCCGGTGTACGCAAGATTGAACTGGTCGCTCGTGTTCTCCGTCATGTCCATGCGCTGGTTGGCGTAACCCTCGTATGGGATGTTCTGGTAACCGTAGGTGAAGTCCAGCAGGTGACCGCCGCTGTGCCACGCGAGCCGGACGGTCTGGTTGCTGGATTCGAAGGCTGTGGATCCTACTTCGTCCGTCGGCAGCGTGTGGCCCGCCCGACCGGTGAACGTGTAGTTCTTGAAGTTGCCACCGGCCTCGTAGTTGTCGGACCGGGTGAAGGCGCCGGTGTAGTTGAAGCTGACGCTGTCGGTGGCAAACGTGCCGGACAGATTCCCGCCCCAGCCATCGCCGTTGCCGCGATAGAACGTGCCGGCTTCGCCCTCCAGCAGGCGATTGCCGGCCTGCGCGAATGCGGGGTCCGCGAGAGCGCACCACGATGCTGCCCCCGATGCTGTCGCCGCCCACGCTGACCGGCGTCACCCCGGCGTACACGTCGATGTTCGCCACCGCCGTCGGGTCGATGTAGGACAGCGGTGAATTCATGTGATTGGGACAGGCGGCCACGACATCCATGCCGTTCACCTGGATGCGCAGGCGATCGTCCGCCAGGCCACGGATGGCCGGAAGGCTCGACACGCCCCCCGCTCCATAGACGTTCACGCCGGGAATGCCGACCAGCAGGCTCGCGGTGTCGCTGGTGCGGGCGCGCTTGCGGGCAATCTCGGCGCTGTCGAGGACAGTGGCGCCGAGGCCGGGAGCGAGAATCCGGCGGGCGGTGACGAGGATCTCCTCGAGGGGGGAGCCGTCGTCCGCTGCCATACCCTGGGCAGCGTAGACAGCAAGGACGACTGCAAATGTGATCGGACGCGGGCGCATATCCTGGGACTCCGAAATCCGGATTGATGGTGAGAGCCGTGCGCAAGCCCCATCGGCCCGACGCCGAGCGCCGTTCGACGCAACTCAAACGGGTGGTCGAACCCTATGCGGGGCTGACGATGGCGGGAGGCGCCCTTGGTGGGTGGGCGCGATGCTGTGTCCGGTGGACAACGGCGATTTCCGGCTGCGACGGAACGGCATCTGGCGCGGCCGGACCATCGAGAATCGGCAATGCGATCGGCGGTGGCGCAACCGTGCCGGCGGCTGCGAAGACGCAGGGTGACTCGTGATGCGCGGGATTGCCCGGCCCCTGTCCATCGCCCCCTGAGGGCGACCGGGCGCCCTGCGGCAGCGGCCCGGCGCCATGACACATCTGCATGGTGGGCGCGTCATCGGCACTGGTGCCCGGCATGAATCCGGGCGGCACCAGCATGCGGCACGCCAGAGCGGGCAATAGCAGCAGCGTGACCCAGAGGCGGGTTCTGCGGCTTCGTGGCCAGCGCACAGTCATCCGAGAAGTCTAGGTCAGCGTACCCATGCCCAGCGACCTGCGGTTAACCGAAGCTTGCCGCGGGACGATCGCGGCAGACGTGAACCCCGCGCGTTCGCGGCGCAGCGTGACGCACGTCACAAAATCTGCGGACCTGCGAACGAAGTGTGAACTGCGTCGCTGTCGCGTGCGTTTACAGCGCGCGGACAGCATTTGACTTTGTATTCGCGAAAATCCAGCGCAATCAAGCGAGCCGCGCTCTGGCATGCAGCTTGCAAGTGACTGATCAGGTCGCCGCGGGCCTTCCGTCGTCGACATCGGATCAGTCAACCATCTGGAGCATTACGATGAACCGCATTCTCAACCACGCGCTTGCCGGCGCCGTCCTCGCAACTCTTTCGCTGAGTGCCGAGGCGACCACGATCAGCGCCACGTTCGACTCGATGACGCCGCAGAGCGGTGTCACCGTCTCCTACCCGAGTACGACCACCTCGACGTCCGCGGGCCGCTTCAACTTCACGCGTACCGGCGGCGACCACCCGCAGACGCCGCTGCCTGACAGCCCGGCCTCGAAGTTCTGGGCATTCTGCGTCGAGCTCGGCCAGACCATCAGCTTCGGCCAGAACGTGACCTTCGACGTGGCGCCGCTCGCGATGGGCGGCAGCTCGATGGGCGGCATCGGTGCGGCACGCGCCGACGATCTGCGCGAACTGCTCGGCGCCGTCTATCCGGACTTCACCCAGACGCTCACGAACAACGGCTACGCCGCCCTGCAGATCGCGATCTGGGAGATCACCCGCGAGAACGCCGGCGCCAATGGCTACGACGTGTATTCGGGCGACGTCAAGTTCAGCGGTTCGAACGCGACCATTCTCAACCTCGCGAACGTCTACCTCGCGAACGTGGATGGCAGCGGCCCTCGCGCCAAGGGCATCAGCGCGCTCGTGAACCAGAGTCGCCAGGACATGCTGGTGCAGTTCCCGGTGCCGGAGCCGGGTTCGCTCGGTCTCGCCCTGTTCGGCATCGGCGCGATGCTCGGCGCGCGGCGCCGGACCGCCGCCTGATCCGCCGGCACCGCTGGCGGACGGCGGGGCACGGTTCGCTGGGACCGTGCCCCGCGTCGCGGGTGCGTGCTTCAGGCTGGCGGCGGATGTTCGTACCGGGCGAGCACCCCTGCGGTGAAGTCGTCGGCCGGAAAGAACGACTCGATCGCCAGCTCCTGCAGGGTGATGTCGTGAGGAGTGCCGAAGACGGTCACGGTGCTGATGAAGCTCAGGACTCCCGCGTCCGTTCGCAGTTTCAATGGCAGCAGCACGCCAAGGTGTTCATGCGCCAGGTCCTGCTGTTCGGAGGCATCGGGTAGCGGGTAGCCGGACACCTCGTCGATGAGCGACCTGAGGTAGGCGTCGCCGGTCAGCTCCAGCTGGCCGTGGAGGCGACTCAGGATGTGGCTGCGCCATTGCGAGAAATTGACGATGCGGCCCGCCATGCCGCGGGGATGCAGGCTGAGCTTCACGACGTTGACCGGGGCTTGCAGGAGATCCGGCTGGGCGCCTTGCAGCAGCATGCCGACTGCCTCGTTGGCGGCCACGACGTCGTAGAAGCGATCGAACGCCAACGATGGGTTCGGGCGGTGGCTCGCGAGGACCATGTCCAGGGACCGCCTGGCGGCCTGCATTTCCGGCGCGTCCAGCGAGCTGCTCCTGTACATCGGGGCGTACCCGGCCGCCTGCAGCATGGAGTTTCGCTCGCGCAGGGGCACGGCCAGGCGCTCGGCCAGTCGCAGGACCATCGCCCGGCTGGGTGACGCCCTGCCGGTCTCGAGGAAGCTCAAGTGGCGAGTCGAAAGATCGGCGCCCTCCGCGAGCGCTCGCTGGCTCAGGTGACGTCGTCGACGCCACGAACGCAGGTGATCGCCAAAGGACGGGGTGGTCATGGCCGGCATCCTAGACTGTCTGCTGATGCAACCTCATTACCTCGAAGGTCATTGCGGCCATGACGAGGGCGCCGGATACTTTCCGCGGCACGACTCCGGAGGTCGACGCATGCACCGCAGCCTGCTGGTCATCACGCTCATCCTGTTCGGGGCGCTCAGCGCCGCTGCGCTCTGGCAGCACGGCTACTTCGGGATCTTCGCGCTGCACTTCCAGACTTTCGGTGGAGCCCAGGTTCTTGCCGACCTGGTGATCGCACTGGTTCTGGTCATGGTGTGGATGTGGCACGACGCCAGGGCTACCGGCCGCAACGTCTGGCCCTGGATCGCAGCAACGCTGGCCTTCGGCTCGTTCGGGCCGTTGCTGTATCTGCTCACCCGCAAGTCCAGGGTCGAACCGGCGTAGGATGACGGCGCCCGTCGCGCCGGAGCTGACCAGGTCCACCATCGTGAGCGAGCCGTGGACATGGCCCCGCGCGGCGATGCAGCAGGTAGAGCCCGGCGAAGCCCGCCCCCACGACCACGACGTCCACGTCAACCTGCGAATTTCTCTCGCGATCGGCGTCCATGATCGTCACTCCTTCCCGTGCCGACCCGCAGGGCGAGGACGCAACATCCCGTCCCAGCGCTGGTCGACGAGATCTGTCGCATGGCTCAGGCATCGTACCTGATGCTGTAATGGCCCCATGAACACGACCCTCGACGTCCTCAACTCCACCCTGAGCTCCACGCTGCGCTTCTGGCGCGGCACCAATGTGCGCGGCGCCGCCAGGCAGCCGAAGAAGCACCTCGAGCTCTACGAATTCGAGGCCTGCCCCTATTGCCGCCTGGTCCGTGAGGCGCTCACCGAGCTCGACCTCGACGCATTGATCTACCCGACGCCTCACGGCGGCCGGCGCTTCCGGCCGAAGGTCGAGAAGCTCGGCGGCAAGCAGCAGTTTCCTTACCTCTCGGACCCCAACAGCGGCGAATCGATGTACGAGTCCGCCGACATCATCGACTACTTGTACCGGCGCTACGGTAAACGGCCGGCGCCCGCGCGCCTGCTGCGCCCGCTCGAGATCTCCTCGTCCGTGCTGGCCGGCATCCCGCGCCTTCGCGCCGGCAGCCGGGCCCGTCCCTCGAAGGCGCCGAGGCGACCGCTGGAGCTGTTCAGCTTCGAGTCGAGCCCCTATTCGCGGCGCGTGCGCGAGCTGCTCTGCGAGCTCGAACTGCCCTATCTGCTGCGCAGCACCGGCAAGGCCCGGTGGCAGGACCTGGGACCGCCGGTCATTCGCGCGACCTTATTCCCGACGCTGCCGGTGGCCGGGCGAACGCGGACGGAACTGCTGGAACGTGCTGGCAAGGTGCAGGTGCCCTACCTGGTCGATCGCAACACGGGCGCCGCGATGTTCGAATCGGAGGCGATCCGCGAGTACCTGCTGGGCACGTACGCAAGGTAGCGGACTCGCCCGGCCCCGGCTGGTAGCCCGCTTCCTTCTCGTCCCGGCCACCGGCAGTCGTCCGGAACCGTTCGCTTCCCGGCTAGTGAAATCCGTTCGGTTAGGCTAAAATCCGCGGCTCGAATTCCACGCCACAGGAGTCATCCATGAAGACGATTCTGACCGCCTCCGCCCTTGCAATGGTCATCGCAGCCACGGCCTTCGCCAACGAGCCCGCCAGCATGGACGTCACGCTGTGCCAGCAGGCCGTCAAGGCGCAGGTTCAACTCGAGCACGACAAGGCGAAGATCGACTTCGGCGACCAGGACACCCTGACCTCGAGCAGCGGCGCCTCCCAGGTGCAGGTGAGCGGCAAGGGCCACTTCACCAGGAAGGACGGTACCAAGAAGCACTTCCGTTACACGTGCATGGTGGACTCGGCCGCCGGCCGCGTGCTGAGCGCCAGCTTCGAGAAAGTAGACTGACGGACCTCGGCGTACGCCGCATCCGGGCGCCGCTGCGCAAGGACCCCGTGACGCGATGACACGCGAAGCGAAGACGAAACCCACCGCCCGGAGCGTCGGGGATTACCTCGCGGCGATCCCCGACGAGACCCGCCGCAGGGACTGCGAGCAGCTCGTGGTCCTGATGCAGCGCGTGACGGGCTGCGAGCCGTGCATGTGGGGCCCGAGCATCGTCGGATTCGACCGCTACCACTACCGCTATGCCAGCGGCCACGAGGGGGACAGCTGCGTCGTCGGTTTCTCTCCGCGCAAGGGCGACATCAGCGTCTACCTGCTGGGCGGCTTCGAGGGCCGCGAGGACCTGCTCGCCGCGCTCGGCCGGCACAAGCTAGGCAAGGCCTGCCTGTATCTCCGACGGCTGGCGGACGTCGATCTCGCAGTGCTCGAACGCCTGGTGGCGCTGTCGGTCGCCGACACGCGTCGCCGCTACCCGTGACCCGGTGCGCGGACCAGCGGGTTCCCGCCGACGCGGCATCGAACTGCGCGGTGGCGGCCTGCGGTACGATCCGCGCCTGACGTGGCGATCACGCAGCCAGTGCCCGAGAACGGAGCGGACCAATGAGTCTCCCGATCCAGAAGCGTGATTTCGACGTCTTCTTGAGCCACGCCCACGTCGACGCGGCGTTCGTGTCCCAGCTCGATCGCTGGCTCACCGCCGCGGGACTGAGGGTGTGGTACGACCAGCGTGAGCTCGCCGGCGGCTCGCTGCTCGCCACCGACCTGCAGGCGGCGATCGAGCGCTGCCGGGCGGTGCTGCTGGTGGCCTCCGAGGAGTCGCTGACGCGCGGCTGGGTGAAGGCCGAGTACAACTCCGCGATGGACGAGCGTGCCAACGACGAGGCGTTTCGAGTCGTGGCGCTGCGCATGCCCAATGCGAACGTCAAGGAGCTGATGAAGGGCACGACCTGGATCGACCTGCCGGGCCCGAACCTCGACGCGGACAGCGCGCTGGCGATCATCCGGGCGCTGTACCCGGGCGAGAAGCGCCCGGTGCCCCAGAGCGCCCGCGACGTCTACGTGAGCTGCTCCTGGCAATCCGACGACAGCGACAGTGCGCGAGCGGTGTGCGGCGCACTGGTGGAGCAGGGCTTCCGGCTGGTCGGCGACGCCCGCGACCAGAAGGGCTTCGGCAAGGGAAAGCGCGTCGAGCGCATCATTGCGAGCTGCGGTGCCCTGGTCGGCATCCTCCCGTATCGCGAGGTCGGGACCGCGAACGCCAGCGACGGTCCCTACAAGTACTTCCTCCGCGAGCTGGACGTGGCAACCGGGCTCGGCCTGCCGACGATCATCGTCGCCGACCCGCGGATACGCCGCTCGGACGGCCCGGACGCCGACTGGCTGCGCGTCGACACCGCGGCGACGGAGTGTCCGTCGGCGGTCACCGGGAAGCTCTCCGGCCTCTGGGAGCAGTGGCGCGATCCGCCCGCGCCGCAGTATGTCTTCTGCGCCATGGATCTCGACTCGGACGTAGCCCAGCCGGGCGCGCCGGTCCGCCATCTGATCGAGCGCATCACCGGCATGAGCACGATCGTGGGCAACGAGATCCACGAGGAGAACCTCCAGGGAGCGATCATCAAGCGTGTGTGCGACGCCTTCGTGGTGCTGGCCGACATCACCGACGACAACCTCAATACCTGCATCGAGGCGGGGATGGCGCTCGCTGCTGGCACGAACGTCGAGCTCGTCTCGCGCGGCAAGCCGCGACGACCGCCGTTCATGCTGCGCACGCTGCAGATGCCGACCTACGAGGACGACCTCGCGCGGCTCGCGGTGCTCCACCGGGTCGTGCGTCCGTACCGGCGACGGATCATCAACGCCGAACTGTAGGGACTCTCGCGTGATCCGCATCCGCCGCGTCGTGCAACCCGAGCCCGCCTCGGTCGCCGAGCTCACCGCGCTGTTGCAGGACGTGGTGCACGACGGCGCGTCGGTGGGTTTCCTGGCACCGCTGCCGGACGCCACGGCCGCGAACTACTGGCGGCAGGTGCTCGGCCGGCTCGAGGGCGGCCTGGTCCTGTGGGTTGCCGAGGACGACGACCGCATCGTGGGCGCGGTGCAGCTCGAGCCCTGCGGCAAGGACAACGGCCGACATCGTGCCGAGGTGCAGAAGCTGTTCGTGCGGGTGTCTCATCGTGGCCGGGGCATCTCCTCGCGGCTGATGCAGGCCGTCGAGGCGCATGCACGCGCGAACGGGCACACGCTGCTCGTGCTCGACACGCTCTCGCACTCCGATGCCGCGGCCGTCTACCGGCACCTCGGCTGGCAGTTCGCGGGTTCCATACCGGGCTACGCAGCCACGCCCGATGGCGAACTGCACGCCACGTCGTATTTCTACAAGCAGCTCACGTGACGCGCGACGCTGGAACACCCGAGAGGAGGTCACGATGACACGGCGACTCATCAGTTCGGGCTCGACCTTCGAGCGCGACATCGGCTACTCGCGTGCGGTCGTCGACGGCGAGTGGGTGTTCGTTTCCGGCACGACCGGGTTCGACTACTCGACCATGACCATCGCCGACGACCTCGAGCAGCAGGCGGACCAGTGCCTGCGGAACATCCAGGCCGCGCTCGCCGAGGCCGGCGCGACGCTCGCCGACGTGGTCCGCGTCACCTACCTGCTGCCTAGGGCGGACGACTTCCCGCTGTGCTGGCCGGTGCTGCGCCGTTACTTCGGCGACGTCCGGCCGGCCGCGACGATGATCTCGGCGGGTCTCGCCGATCCGCGGATGCGAATCGAGATCGAGGTCACCGCCCGGATCGGGTCCGGAGGCCGCCGCTGAGACGACGCTCGCGCGTCGGTGCGACGGCCGCAAAACAGCCGCGTCCCCGTCGATCCGGCGCCGGGCAGCCGCAGTTGGTCGTCCCCGGTTGATCTGAGATACTGCGCGCCCCCGGGGCCGAGGGCCCCACGAGGCTGCCGCCGTGACCGACGCTACCGCGACCCGCGCCGTCGCCCCCAACCTCATCAGCTACACCCACTGGATGTACGCGCTGCACGCGGCGGGCGCGCTGCTCGGCATTCTCACCTCGGCGGCGGTCGCGACGGCGTTCGTGTTCAGCATCCCGTCGATCGTCGCGGTGATCATGAACTACGTGAAGCGCAGCGAGGTGCGCGGCACCTGGCTCGACAGCCACTTCGCCTGGCAGCTGCGCACCTTCTGGTGGGCGGCGCTGTGGATCGTGATCATCAGCCTGTTCTCGGCGCCGCTGGTGCTGGCGCTGGGACTCGGCATCCTCACCTGGGCGCTCGGCATCGCCGTCGTCGGCATCTGGGTCATCTACCGGGTCGTGCGCGGCTGGCTGGCGCTCAAGGATGGCCGGCCGATCTAGCGCCGAGCCGTCCGTCAACCGAATCGCTTCCTCCCGGAGTCCCCGCATGCTCATCGCCCAGGACAAAGTCGTCCTCATCCACTACACGCTGAAGAACGACGCGGGCGAGGTGCTCGACAGCTCCTCCGGCGGCGACGCGCTCGCCTACCTGCACGGCCAGGGCAACATCATCCCGGGCCTCGAGAAAGCGCTCGAAGGCAGGCAGGCCGGCGACAAGCTGAACGTCAAGGTCGATCCGGCCGAAGGCTATGGCGAGCGCGACGCGAAGCTGCAGCAGCAGGTGCCGCGCCGCCAGTTCGGCGGCGCGAACGTGCAGCCGGGAATGCAGTTCCACGCCCAGACCTCGCAGGGCCACACGCGTGTCGTGACCGTCAC
The DNA here is from genome assembly GCA_963707145.1 of uncultured Gammaproteobacteria bacterium. Taxonomy (GTDB): domain Bacteria; phylum Pseudomonadota; class Gammaproteobacteria; order Steroidobacterales; family Steroidobacteraceae; genus RPQJ01. The sequence continues at coordinate 370,096 of CAVPOQ010000008.1, read as the reverse complement.
GCGGGTCGTCGGCGACATGGTCACGGTGGACGGCAACCACCCGCTTGCCGGCGAGAACCTGCACTTCGAGGTCGAGATCGCCGAAGTGCGCGACGCGACCGAGGAGGAACTCGAGCACGGCCACGTGCACGGGCCCGGCGGTCACCACCACCACGGCGACCACGACCACTGACGATGCCGCGGCCGGCGCGCAGCGCCGGTGAGTCGCCCGAGGCGGCTCCGCAGTTCTACCTAGCGCGATCCGAGACTTCCACGGATGCCCCGTACGGGCCCGTGGCGGACACTGTCGCCAGTTTTCCTCCTGCGTGAAAGACTGACCGGCGGCCAGCGCAAGCAACCGCCGGTTTTTTTATTTTGGCCGCCAATTGTGTGGCGGCGACTGTGCGGAGTTGGCGCCCCCGGGTTTCACTCAGCGCCGCGGCACGAACGGTCCGTCGAGCGCCGCGAGCGTGGGCGGGTCGCGGCCGTAGACGTCGTTGCGGAACGTCACCTGCCCGTCGGCGCGCGGCTGCGCCGTCCAGTAGAGCAGCAGCACCGGAACCGGCCTGGCGAGGTTGACGGTCTGCATCCTCCGCGTCGCAACCGCCGCGGCCAGCGTCTCCTGGTTCCACTGCACGGGATCGTCGAGCACCAGCTCGGCGAGCTCGAAGGCTCTCTGCACGCGGATGCAGCCCGAGCTGAACGTGCGCTGGTCCTGGTCGAACAGCGACTTCGATGGCGTGTCGTGCAGATACACCAGGTAGCGATTCGGGAACATGATCTTCACGAGCCCCAGCGCGTTGTCCTCGCCCGGATCCTGCCGCAACTGGTACGGCGGGAGGTTGCCCGCGCCGTAGCGGCTCCAGTTCACCGAGTACGGGCTCACGTCGCGGCCGCGCGCGTCGATGACGCGGATGTTGTTGCGCTTCAGGTAGCCGGGATCGCGTTTGATGATCGGCAGCTTGTCCTTGACGAGGATCGTAGGTGGGATCGTCCACGTCGGGTTGATCACGACGTAGGTGATCAGCGACTTGAAGATCGGCGTCTCGCGGTAGGGGCGGCCGACGATCACCTTCGAGGTCCAGATCGGTTCGTCGTTACGGAAGAAGGAGACGTCGAAGCCCGCCACGTCCACCAGCACGAAGTCGCCCTTGAGTTCGTGCATCACCCAGCGCGCGCGCTCGAGGTTGACGCGGATCTGATCGACGCGCTGTTCGACCGGCACGTTCAGAGCCGGTGCGGGTCGCCGGCCCGATCACGCCGTCGGCGGTGAGGCCGTGGCGCTCCTGGAAACGGCGCACGGCGGCCTCGAGCGTGGCGTCGTAGAGGTCGCCCGCGGGCGGCGGCGTGCCGGGCTCGAGGTCGCGCGTGGTCTGCAGCCGCAGCGAGAGCGTGGCGACGCGCGGGTCCTGCATGCCGGGCTTGAGCACCGGGCCGTCGGGCAGGGTCGGCCAGCCGCCGACCGCCGCCAGCGCCCGGTACTCCTTGAGGCGCTCGCGCCCCCGCTGGTACCACGGGTGCTGCGGCCGCGCGCGTCGAAAGGTCTCGTGGATCGTGCCCGTCGCGAGCGCGTTCGACAGCGCTGCGAACCCGCGCTCCACCGAGACCGGCCGCGACTCGAAGTTCCACTGCGGGCTCAGCTTCTCCGGGTCCACCTTGCCGAGGTAGAGATGGTAGAGCCCGAGCATCATCGCGTCCGTGGCGAGGATCTCGAGCGCGGCCTGCTCGCCGTCGGGCAGCGTCTTCTCGCGTTGCAGCCGGCCGCGAAACGCATCCAGCGCGTCGACGTGGTAGTCGCCGGGATCGAGTCCGTCGTTGGCGAGGTCGAGCAGCGAGTCCACGAGCTGGCCGAGGCGGCCCGCGTCGCGCCACTGCGGCTGGAACCGCTGCGACTCGTAGTACCGTGCCACCGTCTCGCCGAGCACGATGCGCTGGCCGTGCTCGGTGTGGTCGCGCTCGTCGTGCTCGAACTCGTAGCGCAGGTGGTCGGTCAGTTCGCGGATCGCCTCGGCCAGCGGATCGAGCGCCAGGGGCTGCGGTGCCGGTGCGAAGGGCGTCACCGTGGCTGCCGGCGTCGCAGGCACGATCTCGCCTCGTCCCGCGGGCGCCAGCAGCAGCGCGAGGCTGGCCCACAGGATCGGGACGATGGAACTCAGGCGGCCAGGCATCTTCGGCGACTCCTTGCGCGCGCCGTCGCGGTGCGCGCTGCGCACCTCATCGGGTGCGGACGATCCTCGCGCTCAGGTCGTAGTCGTCGGCGCCCGTGATCTCGACGTCGGCCCAGTCGCCGGCCTTGAGCTTGCCGGACTTGAGGATCCTCACCGTGCCGTCGATCTCGGGAGCGTCCGCCGCCGAGCGCGCGATCGCGCCGTCTTCGCCGACCATGTCCACGAGCACGCGCATCCGGCGGCCGACCTTGGCCGCCAGCTTCTCCGCGCTGATGCGCGCGGCGAGTTCCATGAAGCGCTCGTAGCGATCCTGCATCACGTCGCCGGGCACGGGGTCGGGCAGCGCGTTCGCCGCCGCGCCCTCGACCGGCGAGTACTTGAAGCAGCCGACGCGGTCGAGCCGCGCCTCGGCGAGCCAGTCGAGCAGCAGTTGGAAGTCGCCCTCGGTCTCGCCGGGGAAGCCGACGATGAACGTGCTGCGCAGCGTGAGCTCCGGGCACACCTCGCGCCAGCGGGCGATTCGCTCGAGCGTGTTCTCGGCGTGTGCCGGCCGTTTCATCAGCTTGAGCACGCGCGGGCTGCCGTGCTGGAACGGGATGTCGAGGTAGGGCAACACCTTGCCCTCGGCCATCAGCGGGATCACCTCGTCCACGTGCGGGTACGGATAGACGTAGTGCAGGCGCACCCAGGCGCCGAGCGAGCCCAGCGCTCGTGCGAGGTCGGTGAAGCGCGCCTTCACCGGCTTGCCGCCCCAGAAGCCGGTCGCGTACTTCAGGTCCGCGCCGTAGGCGCTCGTGTCCTGCGAGATCACGAGCAGTTCCTTCACGCCGGCCTTCACGAGGCGCTCGGCCTCGAGCATCACCTCGCCGATCGGGCGGCTCGCGAGGTCGCCGCGCATCGAGGGGATGATGCAGAACGTGCAGCGGTGGTTGCAGCCCTCGGAGATCTTCAGATACGCGTAGTGCCGCGGCGTCAGGCGGATGCCCTGCGGCGGCACGAGGTCCACGAACGGGTCGTGCAGCGGCGGCAACTGCTCGTGCACCGCGGTGACGACTTCCTCGTAGGCGTGCGGCCCCGTCACCTTGAGCACGCTCGGGTGACGGTCGGTGATGGTCTCGGGCCGCGCGCCGAGGCAGCCCGTGACGATGACGCGGCCGTTGCGGGCCAGCGCCTCCCCGATCGCATCCAGCGACTCGTGCACGGCGTCGTCGATGAACCCGCAGGTGTTCACGACGACGAGGTTCGCGTCCTCGTAGCTGCCCACCACGTCGTAGCCCTCCGCGCGCAGGCGCGTGAGGATGCGCTCGGAGTCCACCAGCGCCTTGGGGCAGCCCAGGGACACGAAGCCGATTTTCGGTGGGGTGGTCACACGCGTTGCCGTGCGGCGGGGTGGCGGCGCGGGCGACGGGCGGACGCCGGCGCGCTCAGTTGAATGCGCAGCCGCCGCCGCCGCACACGGGCGTGCCGCAGGGACCGGTGTCGCACGGTCGTTCCTGCCTGCTGCCGAGCGTACCGGTGAGTACGTTGCCGCCGGTGATCAGCCGCTCGACCCTGGCCTTGCCCGGCGTGCCGCCGAGCGGGATGCCGGCCTTGCGGCACAGAGCACCCCAGGTGGCGACCTGCTCGGCCATCTTGTGGCTGACTTCGACGACGCGACCGTTGGCGGGGCAGAGGTAGTCGTAGGTGGGCATGGTGCGGCGGGTGGAGCTACGGAAGAGGCTGGCATTTTAGCGGAAAGCACGCATCATCTGGCCCGCCGCCGCCGTGTCACGCGCGCCGCGCGTCACGGGCCCGGTCCCCGCAGCAGCCAGGAGCAATCATGATCGACCTGACCGGCAAGCGCGTGCTCGTCACCCAGGCGAAGGAATTCATGGGACCGGCGCTGTGCGAGACCTTCGCCGGCCTCGGCGCGACCGTGATCGCGGACGACGGGCCACTGGACGATCCGGCGCGGCCCGCCGCGCTCGTGGCCTCGGCCGGCCGGGTCGACGTGCTGCTCGCGCACCTGTCGCTGCCGGCGCCGCGCACGATGGCCGTCGAGGCCACGGACGAGGAGTGGCGCAACGTATTCAGCCACCTCGTGGACCCCCTGCCGCGCCTCGTGCGAGCCGTGCTGCCTCAGATGATCGAACGGCGCGCCGGCAAGATCCTGCTGATGGGCAGCGCCGCGGCGCTGCGCGGGCAGAAGCGCGCCTCCACCTACAGCGCGGCGCGCGGCGCCCAGCTCGCCTACGTCCAGACCGTCGGCGTCGAGGCCGCGGCGCACGGCGTACAGGTGAACGCCATCGCGCAGAACTTCGTGGACAACCCGACCTACTTCCCGCCCGAGCTGCAGTCGCTGCCCGCGTTCCAGGACCGGCTCAAGCGCGACGTGCCGCTGGGCCGCCTCGTCGCGGCGCAGGAGGACGCGATGTTCGCCGCGTACCTGTGCAGCGCGGCGGCCGACTGCTTCGTGGGTCAGGTGTTCCCGGTCTGCGGCGGCTGGGTCATGCGCTAGGGCCGCTCGGGCGGTCGCGCCGGCACGGCCCGAGAGCCGGGGACTTCAGGGCTGTCGGCGGCCAGAAAGCCGTTCGTCTGGCTCGCATCGGCCACATCGATCTAAATGGTCAAAAATTTCGCCTTTTCTATCGATCTGGTCGGCCTTATCTTGCGTCCATCGAAACGCCAGGAGGTGCCGCATGACCGAGATCCGACGCGCCGTTGATCGCGGCTACGCCGACCACGGCTGGCTCCGTTCCTTTCATTCGTTCTCCTTCGCCGACTATTTCGACCCCAGCCACGTCGAGTTCGGGCCGCTGCGGGTCATCAACGAGGACCGCGTCGTCCCGGGCGCCGGCTTCGGTACCCACGGCCATCGCGACATGGAGATCATCAGCTACGTGCTCGATGGAGCCCTCGCGCACAAGGACTCCACCGGCACGAGTTCCGTGATCCGCCCCGGCGACGTGCAGCGCATGAGCGCCGGCCGCGGTGTGCAGCACAGCGAGTTCAACCACTCGCAGTCCGAGCCGGTGCACTTCCTGCAGATCTGGATCCAGCCGGACGTGCGCGGCATCGCGCCGGAGTATGAGCAGAAGCACTTCGCCGCGGACGAGAAGCGCGGACGCCTCAGGCTCATTGCGTCGCCCGACGGTGCCGACGGTTCGGTGCGCATCCACCAGGACGCCCGGGTCTACGCCGGACTCTTCGACGGCGAGGAGCGGGCGACCCTCGCGGTCGCCCGGGGCCGGCGCGTGTACCTGCACGTCGCGCGCGGCAGCGTGACGGCCAATGGCGAGCCGCTCGCGGCGGGCGATGCGCTCAAGCTCGAGGAGCCCGCGTCGCTCGCGCTCTCGGACGGGACGGGCGCCGAGGTGCTCGTGTTCGACCTGCCGGGCGCGTCGCACTGAGGCGGCAGCCACGGGCGACCCGCCGCGCCCGTGGGCTATGCTCGCGCAGCCCCACGCCCGGGAGGAATCGTTCCGTGTACACGCTCTACTACTCGCCCGGCACGGCCAGCATGGTCGTGCACCTCGCGCTGCTCGAGATCGGCGCGCCGTTCCGCCTCGAGAAGGTCGACTTCGAGCGCGACCAGCAGCACAGCCCCGAGTACCTGCGCGTGAATCCGCGCGGCAAGGTGCCGACGCTGCTGGTCGACGGCAGGCCATGCGTCGAATCCGCCGCACTGCTGATGATCCTCGCCGAGCGCCATCCGGAGGCGAAGCTCGCGCCGCCGCCCGGCAGCCCGCTGCGAACCGACTGGTACCAGTGGATCGCCTACCTCGCGACCACGCTGGCCCCCGCCTACCGTCTGTGGTTCTACCCCGCCGACCTCGGCTCGCCCGAGCACCCGCCGGCGGTGCGCGACGCGCTGCGCCGGACCATCGAGGACGCCTGGTCGCTGGTGGACGGCCACCTCGCCGCGCACGGGCCGTACCTGCTCGGCGCGGAGTTCTCCGGCGTGGACCTGCTCGCGCTCATGTACATGCGCTGGTCGCGCAACATGCCGCGTCCGGCGACCGAATGGCCCGCGCTGAAGGCGTACGCGGACCTGATGCGTGCGCGGCCGAGCTGGGCGCGGCTGTACGAGGCCGAGGGCCTGACGGAGTGGCGGACGTAGCGGTCGTGTGGCGGACGGCGTAGGAGCGCGGTCGCGCTCGCTTGACACCCGGGGGCACGGCGCCACACTCCGACGGGCCTGCCCGATGGTCGGCCCCCGGGTCGGCGGGTGGCGGGCGTCCACCTGTGCGGAGCACCACGCCATGCCCATCGCCCATGCCGGACCAGACATCCAGGTGCCTTCCGCCGGGGGGTCCACCACCGTCCTGCTCGACGGCTCGGCCTCTCACGACCCGGATGGCGTGCTCGTCGCGTACCGGTGGAGCCTGCTGTCCGGGCCGTTGCCGGCCATCATCGTGTCGCCGACGGCCGTGCAGACCCTGGTCACCGGCCTCCAGGTCGGCCTGTACCAGTTCGAGCTCACCGTCACCGACAACGCCGGTGCCACTGCGCGCGACGCCATTTTCGTCACGGTTCAGTCCGTGCCGAACGACGGCCCGGTGGCTGATGCCGGCCCCGACCAGCAGCTGCAACGCTCGGGGCCGCAGCCTGCGACGGCGGTGCTCGACGGCTCGGGCTCGTTTGACCCCGACGGCGCACTCGTCGCGTACGCCTGGAGTCTGGTCGCGGGACCGGCGGGCGCGACCATCATCACGCCGGGCAGTGCCCAGACGGTAGTCAGCGGGCTGCAGACGGGCCTGCACGTCTTCAAGCTGATGGTCACCGACAACCGCGGCGTGAGTGCGGCGGACACTGCGCTGGTCGCGGTGGTCGACGCCGCGCCCCCGGCTGGCGGGCCGACCGCGCGCGCCGGCCGCGACCTGCTGGTGGTGTTTCCTGCGACGTCGGCCGTGCTCGATGGCTCGGCCTCGTCGTCGGCTGGCGGTGCGGTGGTGCGCTTTCAATGGGACCAGGTGGACGGGCCGGCCGCCGGCTGCGCCAGCGGGCACGATACGGCGCGCCTGTCGTTGTCACGACTGGCGCGCGGCAGCTATCGGTACCGGCTGACCGTCACCGACGACCAGGGGCGCCGCAACTCCGACGAGGTGAACGTCACGGTGCGGCGCCCGGAACTCGCGAAGTGACACGGCCGCGGCCCGGGCCGGCGCCCTGAACCACCCACCTGTGTCGGGCGTCTCGCCGGTCGACCGTACTGCTAGATGCGGATCCGCTGCCAGCTCCGCGACCGCCAGCGCAGGTGCATCGCGACGGCGAGCAGCACGACGTACACCAGCAGCGCGGTCCAGCCGCCCACCGCGCCGTAGCCGAGCTGCGGCAGCACGTCGAACCAGCCCTGGCCCGGCGCGAACGACAGCGAGTGCGCGAGCGGCACGAACACGCCCCACGCCAGCGCGAAGAAGATGATCGCGGGCACGCGCACGTCGCCCGCGCCGCGCAGCGCGAAGCCCGAGCCGAGCTGCAGCCCGTCGAACAGCTGGTAGCCCGCGGCGATCCAGAGCAGCACGAGGCCGAGGCGCACGACCTCCGCGGCCTGGGGGTCCGCCGCCGCCACGAACAGCGGCATCACCCAGGGACCCAGCGCCGCGAGCAGTACGCCGACGGCGCCCATGTAGGCCGTGGTGACCGCGATCACCGCGTTGCCCAGCCGCCGTGCCCAGTCGCGGTCGCCGGCGCCGATCGCCTGGCCCACGAGGGTGGTGCCCGCGAGCGCGAGGCCGACGCCGGGCAGGTAGGCGATCGAGGTGAGCATCACGACGATCTGCGTGGTCGCACCGTCCACCTGCCCGAGCCGCACCTGCATCAGCGCGAACAGCGCCATGCCGAACAGGTCCGCGGCGTACATCGCGCCCATCGGCAGTCCGAGCCGGAACTCGCGCCAGAGGTTCGCGGCGTCCGGCCGCCAGGTGAGGTGCGTGCGGTAGCGGGCGCGCAGGTCGGCGCGCAGGAACGCGCCGAGCGCGAACAGCAGGCCGATCAGCATGCTGAGGTTCGTGGCCCAGGCGGCGCCGGCAATGCCCCAGCCGAGTTCGAAGATGAACACCTGGTTCAGCACCGCGTTGAGGACGCCCACGATCGCGGTGGTCATCACCGTGACGCGCGGCCGCGAGACGCCGTTGAAGAACCCGAGCAACGCCCACAGCGCGACGCCGAGCGGCGCGCCGATCATCCGCGGCCACCAGTACTCGAGCGCGAGGCGCTCGACCTGCGGGTCGAGGCCGAAGGGTGCGAGCAGCGTGTCGCCGTGCCACCCGAGCAGCATGAACAGCGGCAGCGTGACCGCCGCCCCCCACAGCCCCACCCAGGTCGCGTGCCCGGCGCGCCAGTGTCGGCCGCTGCCCTCGTACTGCGCGACGAAGGTCTGCACGCCGAGGCCGATGCCGCCCACCAGCATCACGAAGAAGAACACCAGCCAGAAGATCGCCGCCATGCCGGCCATCGCAGTGGTGGAGAGGTGTCCGACGAACCACGTGTCGGTCAGGTTGATCACCGCCTGCAGGCTGCTGTTGACCATCAGCGGCAGCGCGAGCGCGGTGATCGCGCGGTAGTCGATGCGCGGGCGGCCGTCGGCGTCCGCGCGCCACGCGGGCAGCGGCCGCCGGTCGCCCGCAGCGGCGCCGTCGGGCGGGTTGGCAGCGTCCGCCATCGGCGTGGCCTCAGCGCCGCATGTGGCGGTGGACGAAGACGTAGTACAGGACGCCCAGGAACGCCGCGAGCCCGCCGGCCCACAGCGAGATGCGGTGGACGCTGCCGGCCATCAGCTCCGGGTCCTGCCCGGCGGTGACGCCCACCCAGGCGAGCACCGTGCACCACAGCGCGGAGCCCGCCAGCGTCGCAATCGAATACCAGAGGAAGTTCAGGCGCACGATGCCGGCGGGAATGCCGATCAGGTGGCGGATCACCGGCAGCAGCCGCGAGACGAATACGCCCATGGTGCCGAAGTGGGTCGACCACGCCTCGGCCTTCTCGATCTTCTCCGGCGTGATCGTCGCGTAGCGCCCGTAGCGCATCAGCAGCGGTCGCCCGAGCAGCCGCGACGCCCAGTACATGACGCTCGCCCCGACCCACGAGCCGAGCGTGCCGGCAATCACGATGCCGGTGAGCGACATCTTGCCGTGCGCGTGCGCGAGGTAGGCCGCCGGCGGGATCACGAACTCGCTCGGCAGCGGGATGATCGAGCTCTCCATTGCCATGAGCAGTGCGACCAGCAGGTAGCCGCCCTGGTCCAGCGTGGCCAGGTACCAGTCGAGCAGCGAGGACAGCAGTTCGCGCATGAGCAGACGAGGGTTGCCGGGGATGTCCCGGCGACGGGCCGGGACTGGGGGCGCGATTGTGCCAGATTCGCCCCTCCGGCCCCCGTGACGGTGGCGAGGCCGCGTCCCGCGATGCGACAATCCGCGGACCGTCCCCTCGCCGGGCCGATTGGAGCGTCCATGCGTCGTCGAGTCGGAATCATTGCCGCGGCATGTGCCCTTGCTGGCCCTGTGGTGGTCATGCGCCACCGCGGCCCAGGATGCGGCCGTCCCCGGCCGCCCCCAAGCCCGGCCCCGAGACCGTTGCCCCCGCCGACATCGCCATTGCGCGCCGACGCGCGACGAGCGCTTTGCCCGCGAAGTGATCCAGCGCAGCCAGGGTCGTGATCCCGACCGAAAAGCTCGGGCCGCGCCTCGACGATCTCGCCGCGTCCGTGCAGAGGAGGCCGAACGGTTCAAGCGCGACGAGCTCAAGCTGCTGGCCGTCGCGCGCCTCGAGAGCCTCGACCGCCACTGGGCGTTCTTCGGCAAGCAACTCGCGGCCTGGCGGCGGGATCTCGCCGCAGGCCGGCAGCCAGTACACCGAGGATGCCGCCGAGCTCGCCAGGCGCCGCGCGGTGTGGGAGGCCACGCGGGCATCCGCGGAGTCCGGGCGGCATGGCCCCGGCGCTCGCCAACCGGGTGCAGACCGTGCTCGCGCAGATTTCGCTGGCCGAGCAGGCCGTCTCGGGGCCCGATCGACCGGCAGATCCGCCTCGGCCGGCGTGCCAACGCAGGTCGAGACCCCGATCCTCGCCGGCCAGAAGGCCGTCGCCGCCGCGATCGACTACAACGACAGCCGCCTGGCGCGGGTCGACTCGCCGCCGCTGTGGAGGCCGGGAGCGAGCCCGGCGGCCGCCGGCGACCCGCTCGGTCGGTCGAAGGCCGGGCTGAGGTCGAGAAGGGCTTTCTCGACGAGTACAACGCCGCGAACAGCGCGCTACGCTGGTCGCTGTGAATCATCACTCGGGTTGCTGCTGCTGCCGCTGCTGCTGTGGCTCAGCCTGCCGCAGCCGCAGGATCGTCTACGAAGATCCCGAGATGCAGGCTCGGCGCGCGTGCTGCAGCGGCCGATCTCCTCGTGGATCGTGCTGGCGATGCTGGGCATCGTGCTGCTCGAGCCCGACGCGCCGATGCTCCTGTCACCAGGTCGCGCTGTTGCTGGCGCTGATCCCGGTGCTGCGCCTGCTGCCGCCGTCGGTGTTACGAGGCCTCGGGCCCGTGGCCGTACGTCGCCACCGGCCTCTACGTGCTGCAGCGCCTCGGCTTCCTGCTCCTCGGCGAACTCGTTCTATACCGCATCTACCTGCTGGGCCTCACGCTGCTCACGGCCGTGCTGATCGCGTGGGTCCTGTGGCGCGAGCGGCCCCTTGCCGGCTCGCTGCCGCAGTCGCTCGCCCGGAAGATCGCGCGGTTCGCGGGTTGGGCCGCGATCGCCGCGCTGCTGGTTTCCGCGCTCGCGAACCTGTTCGGCAACGTGTCGCTGGCCGAGATGCTCACCATCGGCGTCCTCGACAGTGGCTACGTCGGCCTGGTGCTGTACGCGGGCGTGACCGTGCTCGCCTCGGTGCTGCGGTTGCTGCTCGCGCGGCGCGCGATGTCCCGATTCCAGGTCGTCACCCGGCACGCGGGGCCGCTGCAGCGCGGCATTACCAGGCTGCTGCAGCTGGGCGCGCTGCTGGCCTGGGTGGTCGTGCTGCTCAACGAGTTCCGCATGTACCGGCCGATCCGCGACGCAGTGGTCGGCGTGCTGACCCACGATCTCAGGTTCGGCAAGATTTCCCTGACGCTGGGCGGCGTGCTGCTGTTCGTCTTCTCGGTCTGGCTCGCCTTCTGGGCCGCGAAGACGGTCCGGTTGATCCTGCAGGACGACGTGCTGCCCAAGATGTCGCTGCCGCGCGGGGTGGGCAACAGCATCTCCTCGCTCACCTACTACGCGATGGTGATCTTCGGCCTGTTCGTGGCGCTCGCCGCCGCGGGCTTCGAGGTGAGCCAGCTCGCCTTCGTGATCGGCGCGCTCGGCGTCGGCATCGGCCTCGGCCTGCAGGGCGTCGTGAACAACTTCGTCTCCGGCCTGATCCTGATGTTCGAGCGGCCGATCCAGCCGGGCGACGTGGTGGAGATCGGCGGCACCTCGGGCAAGGTGCGCGAGATCGGGATGCGCTCCACCACGCTCAGCACCTTCGAAGGCGCGGACGTGGTGGTCCCGAACGGCATGCTGCTCAGCGAGAAGCTGATCAACTGGACGCTGAGCGACATGGACCGCCGCATCGACGTGAACCTCGGCGTGGCCTACGGCAGCGACCCGCGAAAGGTCCTCGAGATCCTGCTGGAGGTCACGCGGACCAGCGAGGGCATCGCGACGGAGCCCGCGCCCAACGTGCTGTTCATCGGTTTCGGCGCGAACTCGCTCGACTTCGGCATCCGCGCCTGGACCAACAACTTCGGCGACTGGGTGAAGATCCGCAGCGACCTGTCGGTGCGTGTGTACGAGGCGCTGGGGGCGGCCGGCATCGCGATTCCGTTCCCGCAGCACGACCTTCACCTGCGCAGCATCTCGCCCGAGGCCCGAGCCGCGCTCGGGATGCAGCGTCCGCCGGAGGCGTCGCCCGCGGCGTCGGTCGGGCCCGGGCCACCGCCGTCGGGACCGGTCGCCGCCGGCTGATGCTGATCGAGGCCGAGCTGCTCGGAGCGGGTGCGCGTCTCGTCACCGGCGCGCTCGCTGGTGTCGCGCTGCTGCTGGCGGCAATGAGCGCGCCGTGGCGGGCGTGGCTCGGCGACCGCGAGCGGCAATGGGTGTGGCTCGGCAGCCTCGCGCTGCTGGTGGGCCTCTGGTCCATGAAGGCCGGCTTCACGCCGGGCCTGTCGCTGCGCTTCCTGCTGGTGAGTGCGCTCACGCTGATGCACGGCTGGCAGCTCGCGGTGATCGGCAGCGCGATGGCGCTCGCGGTGCTCTGCTACGCGGGGCAGGCCGACTGGGCGAGCTTCGGCGCCGACCTGCTCTGCATGGCCGTGGTACCGGCCGCCGCGACGGCATGGCTGCACGAGTTCGTGCATGCGCGCCTGCCGCACAACTACTTCGTCTATTTCTTCGTCACGGTGTTCGTCGGGTCGGCGCTCGCCTACAACCTCGCCGGGCTCGTGCGCGTCGGGATCCTCGCGGCGACGGGCTCGCTCGACGCCGCGCACGTCGGCCCCGAGTACTTCGCCGTGCTGCCGCTGATGAGCTTCGGCGAGGCCTTCGTGAACGGCATGGTGATGGCGATGATGGTCGTCTACCGCCCGGCGTGGGTGATGAGCTTCGACGACCGGCTGTACCTGCGACGGCGCGACGGGTGAACGGCCGGTCGCGGGCGCGGGACAGCCGGCGTCCGCGGCCTGGTCTCCGCCCTCGCGCTCAGGTGCCGGTCGCCTCGAGCGGCGGGCGCTGCGTCGGCGTGCCGAACGCCCGCGCCGTCGCATCCTCCACCCGCTCGAGCCACACGAACTCCAGCTCGCCGCGCACGCTCTCGGGAATGTCCTCGAGGTCCTTGCGGTTGCGCGCCGGCAGCAGCACGGTGCGGATCCCGGCGCGGTGCGCCGCCACAGTCTTCTCCTTGATGCCGCCCACCGGCAGCACGAGGCCGCGCAGGCTGATCTCGCCGGTCATGGCGACGTCGCGGCTCACGGTGCGACCGGTCAGCAGCGAGACGAGCGCGGTGTACATCGCCACGCCCGCGCTCGGGCCGTCCTTCGGAATCGCGCCGGCCGGCACGTGCACGTGGATGTCGCTCTTCTCGAACATCGCCGGGTCGAGCCCGAGCGCCTCGGACTGCGACTTGACGAGGCTCATGGCCGCCTGCGCACTCTCCTTCATCACGTCGCCCAGCTGCCCGGTCAGGATCAGCGCGCCCTTCCCGGGGATGCGGGTGGCCTCGATGAACAGGATGTCGCCGCCCACCGGCGTCCACGCCAGACCGGTGGCGACGCCCGGCACGCTCACGCGCATCGCCACCTCGTCCTCGAAGCGCGGCGCGCCGAGGATCTCGCGCACCTCCGCCTCGTCGATGCGGGCGGCCTCCGCCTTGCCCTCGGCGATGCGCACCGCGACGTTGCGGAGCACCGCGCCGATCTCGCGCTCGAGGTTGCGGCAACCCGCCTCGCGCGTGTAGTCGCGGGCGATGCGCTTGAGCGCCCCATCGGTGATCGAGGCCTGCTCGGGCCGGAGGCCGTTCGCCTCGAGCTGCCGCCGCACGAGGTAGCGGCGCGCGATCTCGACCTTCTCCTCCTCGGTGTAGCCGGTCAGCTCGATGATCTCCATGCGGTCGCGCAGCGGTCCCGGGATCGTGTCGAGCTGGTTCGCGGTGGCGATGAACAGCACCTTCGAGAGGTCGAAGGGCACGCCGAGGTAGTTGTCGCGGAACGTCGCGTTCTGCTCCGGATCGAGGACCTCGAGGAGCGCGGATGAAGGATCTCCCTGGATGCCGCGGCCGAGCTTGTCGATCTCGTCGAGCATCAGCACCGGGTTGCGGGTGCCGGCCTTGCGCAGCGCCTGGATGATGTTGCCCGGCAGCGCGCCGATGTAGGTGCGCCGGTGGCCACGGATCTCGGCCTCATCGTGCGTGCCGCCGAGGCTCGTGCGCTGGAACTTGAGCCCGAGCGAGCGGGCGATGCTCTGCCCGAGCGAAGTCTTGCCCACGCCCGGGGGACCCACGAAGCACAGGATCGGGCTGCGGCCTTCGGGGTTGAGCTTGCGCACCGCGAGGTACTCGACGATGCGCTTCTTGATCTTCTCGAGGCCGTAGTGGTCGGCGTCGAGGATGCCGCGGGCGCGCGCGATGTCGATCGACTCGTCGTCGAGCTTCGACCACGGCAGCGCGAGCAGCGTGTCGAGGTAGGTGCGCGCCATCGAGTACTCGCCGCTCGCCTCGTTCATGCGCTCGAGACGCTTCAGCTCCTTGCGGGCGTGCTCCTCGATGTCCGGCGGCATGCCGGCCTTTGCGATCGCCTCGGCGAGCTCCGCGATCTCCTCGCCGCCGCTCTCGTCGCCGAGTTCCTTCTGGATCTGGCGCAGCTGCTCGCGCAGCACGATCTCGCGCTGGCGGTCGTCGATGGCGTCCTTGGTCTGCTGCTCGATCTGGCGCGAGAGCTTCAGCACCTCGACGCGCTTGGCGAGCATCGAGGCGACGCGCTCGAGCCGTTCCCGCAGGTCCACCACCTCGAGCAGCGCCTGCTTTTCCGCGGGCTTCACGTCCATGAAGCTCGAGATCGTGTCGGCGAGCGCCGCCGGCGACTCGATGGCCTGCAGGGAGCCGCCGAGCTCGGCGGGGGCCTGCGGCAGCAGCGAGATGGCCTCCATCGCCATCTGCTTGAGGTGCACGGTGCGGGCCTCGATCTCGGGGTGAGCGGCACCGCTGTCGTTGAGGTACTCGACCCGGGCGACGAGGTACGGGAACCCGCCCACGGCGTCGAGCACGCGAAAGCGCCGCTCGCCCTGGCAGACGAGGTGGTGCGTGCCGTCGGGCGCGGTGATGTAGCGTACGACGCTCGCGACGGTGCCGACGCGGTAGAGGTCGTCGAACCCGGGGTCCTCGGTCGCGGGGTCCTTCTGCAGCAGGAAGCCCACCCTCGCCTCGGTGCGCACCGCCTCCTGGGCGCCCGCGACGGTCTTGGGGCGCTTCATCGCCACGGGCAGGATCGCGCCCGGGAACATGACGAGGTTGCGGACCGGCAGGACGATCAGCATGTCCTCGGGCAGGCCCGGCGCCGGGCGGGGCTCGTCGGTGGCGGGAACGTTCGGGGTGTCGTTGGTGCTCATCCTGTTTCCTCGGGCCCGGTCAACGCCGGGCCAGCAGCAGCTGCAGGCAGCCGTCGGCCAATTCCTGTCGTACCAGCGCCCAGCGCCCGGGCGGCAGGGCGAGGCGCCGTTCGAAGCGCCCGTGGGGGATCTCGAGCCGCTGGATCGCCGCGCTGGCGAGCCGGCGCGGCAGCCGGCGCTCGCCGCGCACGACCAGCTCGCCGGGCGCGCAGACCAGTTCGATGCGGTCGGCGGGCACGCCGGGAAGCGCGACCTCGACGAGGATCTCCTCGCCGTCCGCGAACACGTCCACGGGCGGCTCCCAGCCGGCCCGCTCCGCTCCGCCGGCCAGCCGGAAGAACTGGCGCTGCAGCCGCTCGCCCTGCTCGAGCAGGTCCACGGTGTCGCCCCATATCCAGGGGCCGGTGTTGCGTCGTGCCATCGGGGGTCCGCCGTCTCGTGATCCGTTCGACCCGAGGTGGGGGCGGCTTAGGCCCGATGCAATCCCCCGTCCGAGCCCCTATCCTGCGTGGGTGCCGAGCTACAGCCCCGGGCGCTTCGACGAGCGCTACTACCGCCGCTTCTACCTCAACCCCCGCACCCGGGCCGTCAGCCCGGGCGAACTGCGCCGCAGCGCCGACCTGATCGCGGCCTTCCTGCGGGAGGCGCGCTACCCGGTGCGCCGGATCCTGGACCTCGGCTGCGGCCTGGGCCTGATGCGCGCCCCCCTGCTGCGGCACTTCCCGCGGGCGAGCTACACGGGCGTGGAGGTGAGCGAATACCTCTGCGAGCGCCATGGCTGGACCCAGGCGTCGGTGCACACCTATGCGAATCCGCGACCGTTCGACCTCGTGATCTGCCACGACGTGCTGCAGTACCTCGACGCCCGCGAGGCCGCCGCGGCGATCCGCAACTTCGGCCGCCTGTGCCGCGGCCTGCTGCACTTCGGCGTCCTGACCACCGAGGACTGGGAGCACAACTGCGACCGCAAGGCCACGGACGGCAACGCCCACCTGCGCCCTGGCGACTGGTACCGGCGGCACCTCGCCCGGGATTTCGTCAATGCGGGCTCCGGCATGTTCGTGCGGCGGGACGCGCCCATCCACCTCTGGGACATCGACCGACTCGACCCGCCGCGGCGCAGCCGCCGGGCCTGAGTCGCTGCCGCCCCGCCGCCGCCGGGTCTGTACAATGCCCGCCCCTGCAACGTCCCCCCGGTCCCGATCGATGCGCCCGACCCCGCTGCGGCTGCTGCTCGTCGCCCTGCCCCTCGCGGCCATCGCCGGCTGCAGCAGCGGTCCGCAGGCCTCGTGTGGCGGCGATACCGACTACCTCACGGCCGTCGAGCGCCCGCCGCTGCGGCTGCCGCCGGAGGTCACGCCCACCGAGCGCATGAAGCCGCTCGCGATCCCGCCGGTGGACCCGAACCCGACCGCGCTCGACCCGCCGCCGCGCTGCCTCGACCAGCCACCGCGCTTTTTCGCGCGCAAGGGCGCCGTGGCCGACCCGGCAGAGGAGATCGTGCGCGCCTGGAACTCGGCGTGGGCCGCGCGCCAGCCAGAGGCCGTCGTGGACAACTACTCCTCGGCCTTCCAGGCGCCGGGCGGGGCCGGCTCGGCCGCCTTCCTCGAGCAGCGCCGCGAGCAGGTCGCCACCGGGCGGGCACCCGAGGCGAAACTCGAGGATGTGACGGTGACCACGGCGGGCCCCGACCGTCGCGTGGTCACCTTCGTGCAACGCTTCGGCGACGGTGCCCTGCGCAAGGAGCTGACCCTGGTGCGCGAGCCGGCGGGCTGGCGCATCGTCTCGGAGCGCACGATCGAGGTCCTGTGAGAAACACATCCCTGTTGGCCAGCATCGGACTCGCGCCCGGCACGGTGCGCGCGGTCCTGCTCGACCGCCTGACGCGCTCGCTCGGCAAGCATCCCGACACGGCCACGCAGAGCGATGTGTACGACGCGCTCTCGCTCGCCGTCCGCGAGGAGCTCGCGGCGCGCTGGCTCGCCACCCAGCGGCGCGTGTCGCAGGCCGGCGTAAAGCGCGTCTGCTACCTGTCGGTCGAGTTCCTGCTCGGCCGCTCGCTGGTGAACGGGCTCTCGAGCCTCGACGGCGAGCTGGTGCGCGAGGTGCGCGAGGCGCTCGCCGACCTCGGCTTCGACCTCGACAAGGTCGTCGAGGAGGAGATCGATCCCGGTCTCGGCAACGGCGGCCTCGGCCGGCTCGCCGCCTGCTTCCTCGATTCCCTCGCCACGCTCCAGTACCCGGCGGTGGGCTACGGGATCCGCTACGACTACGGCATCTTCACGCAGGCCATCGACGAGGACGGACGGCAGCGCGAGATCGCGAGCAGCTGGCTGCGGCGGCGCAATCCGTGGGAGATCCAGCGCGACGACGCCCGCTACGTGATCCGCTTCGGCGGGCGCTGCGTGGCCTCCCAGGACGCCCAGGGCCGCACGCGCTACCGCTGGGTGGACACCCGCAACATCTCCGCGGTTGGCTTCGACCAGTTCATCTCCGGCAACCGCAGTCCCACCGTCAACCACCTGCGGCTGTGGGCGGGGCGGGCGATCGCACCGTTCGACGTCGAGGCGTTCAACGCCGGCCGACACGCCGAGGCGTCGGCCGCGGACGTCGAGGCGAAGAACGTCTCGCGCATCCTCTACCCGGACGACACGACGCCGCAGGGCAAGGAACTGCGCTTCAAGCAGCAGTACTTCTTCGTGAGCGCGAGCCTGCAGGACATGCTGGCGCAGCACCTCGCGGAGGACCGGCCGCTCGAGTCGTTGCCCGACGCCTGGGCGATCCAGCTGAACGACACGCACCCGGCACTCGCGATCCCGGAGCTGATCCGCCTGCTGGTCGACGACCACGAGATGGAGTGGGAGCGCGCCTGGGACATCACGCGGCGGGTGTTCTCCTACACGAACCACACGCTGCTCCCGGAGGCGCTCGAGGTCTGGCCGGTGGCGTTCTTCGAGCGCATCCTGCCGCGCCACCTGCAGGTCATTTACCTGATCAACCGGGCGCTGCTCGACGAGATTGCCGCGCGTCACCCGCTGGACCACGAGCGCCGCCAGCGCATGTCGCTGATCGACGAGGACCACGGACGGCAGGTGCGCATGGCGCAGCTCGCGACCGTCACGAGCCATACCGTCAACGGCGTGGCCAAGCTGCACTCCGAGCTGATGCAGCGCACGATCTTCGCCGACTTCGCCGAGCTCTATCCCGACCGCTTCACCAACGTGACCAACGGCATCGCGGTGCGCCGCTGGCTCAAGCAGTCGAACCCGGGACTCTCGGCGCTGCTCACCGAGCGCCTCGGCAACGCGTGGGAGAACGACCTCGAGGAGCTCGAGCGGCTGCGCTGGGCCGCCGACGATCCTGAGTTCCGCCAGCGCTTCGCTGCGATCAAGTCCATGAACAAGCAGCGCCTCGCAGAGGTGATCCAGCGGCGCATCGGAGTCGAGGTCGACCCCGGGTCGCTGTTCGACGTGCAGGTCAAGCGCATCCACGAGTACAAGCGACAGCTGCTCAACCTGCTGTATGTCGTGACCCGCTACCACCGCCTGCGCGCCGACCCGACGCTCGACCTGGTGCCGCGCACGGTGATCTTCGCCGGCAAGGCCGCCCCGGGCTACGTGATGGCCAAGGGCATCATCAAGCTGATCAACAACGTCGGGCAGGTGGTCAACGCCGACCGCAGCATCGGCGGCAAGCTCAAGGTGGCGTTCCTGCCCGACTACGACGTCTCGCTGGCGCAGCGCATCATGCCGGCCGCGGACCTGTCGCAGCAGATCTCGACCGCCGGCATGGAGGCCTCGGGCACCGGCAACATGAAGCTGTCGCTCAACGGCGCGCTCACCATCGGCACGCTCGACGGCGCCAACATCGAGATCCGCGAGCAGGTCGGGCCGGACAACATCTTCATCTTCGGGCTCACCGCCGACGAGGTCACCGAGCAGCGCCGCAGGGGTTACTCGCCGGCCGTGGCCGCCAAGGCGAGCCCGGACCTCGTCAAGACCCTGGAGCTCATCGACTCGGGGTACTTCTCGCCCGGCAACCTCGCCGACGGCAAGCCGATCGTCGACCGGCTGATGAGCGACGGAGAGCCGTACTTCGTGCTGGCGGACTTCGCCGCCTATGCCGCCGCGCAGGACGCCGTCGACGCGCTGTATCGCGAGCCCGAGGCATGGGCCCGCAAGGCGGTCCTCAACACGCTCAGCATGGGCATTTTCTCCAGCGACCGCAGCATCCGCGAGTACGCCCAGCGGATCTGGCGCATCAAGCCGGTGATGTAGGCGGAATTCTCCCTGCGCGCGGGCAGCGGCGGGCGCTCGGCGCGTCGCCGCAGGCGAAGGGGCGCGACCCCGATTTGCTACACTTCGGAGGTGGCTGCCAAACAGAAGCTGTCCGCCGCCGACATCGACGCGCTGATCAATGCCCGCCAGCCGGAGCCGCGCTCGCTGCTCGGCTACCACGAGGTGGCGCGCAAGGACGAGCAGCCGCTGTGTCTGGTGCGTGCGCTCGAGCCCGACGCGGAAGCCGTCGAGGTGTGCTGGGACGACGGGGCGCCGCCGGCCCGGCTCAAGCGCATCCATGCCGCGGGCCTGTTCGAGGGCCGCGTGCCGTTCCGCCGTCCGCTGCACCCCTACCGGCTGCGTGTCCGCTACCGCGACGGCCACGATCTCACCAAGCACGACCCCTACTATTTCGCCCCGCAGCTGTCGGACTTCGACCTCCACCTGTTCGGCGAGGGCAATCACTACGGCATCTACTACAAGCTCGGCGCGCATCCGGTAACCCTCGACGGGCTCGCCGGCACCCGCTTCGCGGTGTGGGCGCCGAACGCCAACCGCGTGAGCGTGGTCGGACCGTTCAACCTGTGGGATGGCCGCCGCCACTCGATGCAGGTGCGCGGCTCCTCGGGCATCTGGGAGCTGTTCATCCCCGACGTCGGGCCGGGCACCGAGTACAAGTTCGAGATCCGCACGCGCGACGGACACAGCGTGCTCAAGGCCGACCCGTACGGCTTCGCGATGCAGCTGCGCCCGGGCAACTGCTCGGTGGTGGCGTCGCTCGACGGCCACGCGTGGGGTGATGATGCGTGGATGAGCGCCCGGGCCGCCGGCGACCCGCTCACCCGGCCGATCAACATCTACGAGCTGCACCCGGGCTCCTGGCGGCGCGACTACGACCGCTCGCCGCAGTTCCTCAACTGGCGCGAGCTGGCCGACGAGCTGATCCCGTACGTGCTCGAGCAGGGCTTCACCCATCTCGAGCTGATGGGCGTGGCGGAGCACCCGTTCGATGGCTCCTGGGGCTACCAGGTGGTGGGTTACTTCGCACCCACCGCGCGATTCGGCACGCCGCAGGACTTCATGCACTTCGTGGACCGCTGCCACCAGGCCGGGCTCGGCGTGATCATGGACTGGGTGCCGGCGCACTTCCCGCGCGACGCGCACGGCCTCGCGGAGTTCGACGGTACGTCGCTCTACGAGCACGCCGACCCGCGCCTCGGCGAGCACACCGACTGGGGCACCAAGATCTTCAACTACGGTCGCCACGAGGTGCGCAACTTCCTGGTGGCCAACGCGCTGTACTGGCTCGACCAGTACCACGTGGACGGCCTGCGTGTGGATGCGGTCGCCTCGATGCTGTACCTCGACTACAGCCGCCAGCCCGGCCAGTGGGTCCCGAACCGCTACGGCGGCCGCGAGAACCTCGACGCGATCGACTTCATGCGCCAGTTGAACACGGCGGTCGGTCGCTACCACCCGGGCGCGCTGGTGTTCGCCGAGGAGTCCACCGCCTTTCCGGGTGTCACGCAGCCCGTGCACCTCGGTGGCCTCGGCTTCCACTTCAAGTGGAACATGGGCTGGATGAACGACACGCTGCGCTACGCGGAGCTCGACCCCGTCTACCGCCGCTTCCATCACAACCTGATCACGTTCTCGTTCGTGTACGCGTGGTCGGAGAAGTTCGCACTGCCGATCTCCCACGACGAGGTGGTGCACGGCAAGGGCTCGCTGCTCGGGAAGATGCCTGGCGACGAGTGGCAGAAGCGCGCGAACTACCGGCTGTTCCGCGCCTACATGACGGCGCATCCGGGCAAGAAGCTGCTGTTCATGGGCACCGAGTTCGGTCAGTGGCACGAGTGGCGCGACGAGCACTCGCTCGACTGGCACCTGCTCGAGGACCCGAAGCACCGCGGCCTGCTCGACCTGAATCGCGACCTCAACCGCCTCTACCGCGACCTGCCGGCGCTGCATGCGGGCGACGCCGACCCGGCCGGATTCGCGTGGATCGACCTGCACAACGCCGACCAGAGCGTGTGGGCCTTCCTGCGGCGCGACCCCGCGCAGCCCGATGCGCCCGCGGTGATCTGCGTCTTCAACGCCACGCCCGTGCCGCGCGACGACTACTGGATCGGCGTACCGGAGGCGGGCACGTACCTCAGGATCCTCGATACCGACGCACCGGGCTACGGCGGCTCGGGCTACGCGCCCGCGGAGCGGGTCACCGCCGACGCCCAGCCGAGCCACGGCTTCCCGTGCCGACTGCGCCTTGCGCTCCCGCCGCTGGCGGCGGTGTTCCTGCGCCCCGAGCGCTGACGACCCGGCTCCCACATGCAGCGGCGGCCATTCGGACGCACCGGACTCGAGGTGCCGGTGCTCGGCTTCGGCGCGATGCAGGCCGGCGACCCGCGCCTGCCCGAGGACGCCGTGGCGCGACTCCTCAACAGCGCGCTGGATCTCGGCCTCACGCTCATCGACACCGCACGCTCCTATGGGTTGTCGGAGGAGCGCATCGGCCGCCACCTCGCGCACCGGCGCGACGAGTTCGTGCTGTCCACCAAGTTGGGCTACGGCGTCGACGGCATCCCCGACTGGACCCGCGCCTGCGTCGTGGCCGGGGTGGATGCGGCGCGCGAGCGCCTGCGCGCCGACGTGATCGACATCGTGCACCTGCACTCCTGCGGGCTCGACCTGCTCGAAGCCGGCGAGGTGGCCCGCGCACTCGCCGACTGCGCGGCGGCCGGAAAGCTGCGCGTCGCGGCGTATTCGGGCGACGGCGCCGCACTGCGCCACGCGTTGCTCACCGGCGAGTTCGGAGCCGTGCAGGCCTCGCTGAACCTCTGCGACCAGCAGGCGCTGCGCGTGCTCGTCGAGGCGGGCGCGTGCGGCCTGGGAACGATCGCCAAGCGGCCGCTGTGCGGACAGCCCTGGCGCGCCGTCGCGCCGCCCGACGACGAGGTGCACGCCGACTACTGGCACCGCTTTGCCGCGCTGCGACCGGCGCTTGGCTTCGACACCGGCGACTGGGAGGCGCTCGCACTGCGGTTCGTCGCTAGTGCGCCCGGGGTGGACTGCGTTATCGTCGGCGGCACCGATCCGCGGCACCTCGAGCGCAACGCGGCGGCCGTGGCGGCCGGACCGTTGGACCGGTGGCAGAGCGACGCGATCCGTGCGGCGTTCCGAAAAGTCGGGAATCACTGGCAGGGGCGCGTGTGATGAGTGGCGAGGCGGACACAGCCGGCGTCGAACCCGGGCCGTACCTGGAGCACGGGGCGCCGCAGCCGCTCGGAGCGAGCCTCACGCAGCGCGGAGTGAACTTCGCGGTGTTCTCCGCCCATGCCCACCGCGTGGAATTGTGCCTGTTCGACCACGCCTCGCGGGAGACCGCGCGGCTCGACCTGCCCTCGCGCACCGGCGACATCTGGCACGGACTGCTGCCCGCGCAGTTCGGCGGCGCGGGCTCGCTGTATGGCTATCGCGTGCACGGGCCCTACCAGCCCGGCGAGGGCCATCGCTTCAACCCGGAGAAGCTGCTGATCGACCCCTGCGCCACCGCGCTCGAGGGCGGTCTGACCTGGCATCCGGCGCTGCGCGGGGCGGAGCCCGGCAATGACTGGCTGCCCGACGGTACCGACAGCGCGCCGTGGGTGCCGAAGTGCCGCGTGAGCGATCCTGCGTTCGACTGGGGCGGGCGTGCGCTCGCCGAGCGTGCCGTGGCGCGACACCGTCATCTACGAGCTGCACGTCAAGGGATTCACGCAGCGCCACCCCGGCGTGCCGGAGCACCTGCGCGGCAAGTACCTCGGTCTCGCGCACCCCGCGGTCATCGACCACCTGCGCGCGCTCGGCGTCACGACCGTCGAGCTGATGCCGGTGCAGGCGTTCGTGAGCGAGGAGTTCCTGATCCGCAAGGGCCTGTCGAACTATTGGGGCTACAACCCGCTCGCATGGTTCGCTCCCGACGCCCGCTATGCGGTCGTGGATCCCGTGGTCGAGTTCAAGACCATGGTGCGCGCGCTGCACGACGCCGGGCTCGAGGTGATCCTCGACGTGGTGTTCAACCACACGGCCGAGGGCAACGAGGACGGGCCTACGCTCAGCCTGCGCGGATTCGACAACGCCACCTACTACCGGCTGTTCGCCCACAACCGCGCCCTTTATAAGAACTTCTCCGGCTGCGGCAATACGGTGCGCTTCGAGGAGCCCGCGGTGCGCGCGCTGGTGCTCGACTGCCTGCGTTACTGGACCGACGAGATGCGCGTGGACGGCTTCCGCTTCGACCTCGCGCCGGTGGTGGGCCGCGACGCGAGCGGCTACAGCGCGAGCGCGCCGTTCTTCACCGAGCTGCGCGCGGATCCGGTGCTTGCCTACGTCAAGTTCATCGCCGAACCCTGGGACGTGGGTCCCGGCGGCTACCAGCTTGGCCACTTCCCGCCGGGCTGGTCGGAATGGAACGACCGCTACCGCGACACCGTGCGCGCGTTCTGGCGCGGCGACCCGGGCCTCGTGGGCGCGTTTGCCGAGCGATTCGCGGGCTCGAGCGACCTGTTCCGCCACCATGGCCGCAAGCCCACGGCGAGCATCAATTTCGTCACTTCGCACGACGGCTTCACGCTGCGCGACGTGGTGTCCTACAACCGCAGGCACAACGAGGCGAACCTCGAGAACAATGCCGACGGCCACAGCGAGAACCTGAGCTGGAACTGCGGCGTCGAGGGCCCGACCGACGATCGTGCGGTGCTCGAACTGCGCGCCCGGCAGCTGCGCAACTTCCTCGCCACGCTGTTCCTGTCCCAGGGCGTGCCGATGCTGCTTGCCGGCGACGAGATGGGTCACTCGCAGTGGGGCAACAACAATGCCTACTGCCAGGACCGGGAGACCACCTGGATCGACTGGCGCCTGCTCGAGTGCAGTCCGGGCCTGCTGCGCTTTGTGCGCCGACTCGCCGACCTGCGCCGCTCGCGGCTGTGGCTGCGCCGGGACACTTTTCTCAAGGGCACGCAGCGCTCGGCCGCCGCGCGCGACATCGCATGGCTGCACCCGTCGGGACGCGAGATGGCGGAGCGCGACTGGAACGACCCCGCACTGCACTGCCTCGCCCTGCACCTGGCGGGCGCCACCGACTCGCGACTGGGGAGGGGCGGCGACCTGCTGGCCGTGTTCAACGCCGAAGCCGGTCCGGTGGACTTCCGGGTGCCGGAAGCGGCGGCCGGCGCCGAGTGGACGATGGTGCTCGATACCGCTCAGCCGGACGGCGAGGCGGAGCCGCGCGTTGTGCACTGCAAAGAAGCGCTGCGACTCGAGCCGCGCAGCACCGTGCTGCTGGAGTCGCAGCCCCCGGCGGGCGCTGCCTGACGGGATACGTCGTGCTGATGCACCGACGCGCTCGTGCGGCCGGTCCGGACAGGGCCTGTACAGGTTGCTGCGCTCTTGCCTCACACCGAGGTTTGGTGGCATCGTCCGGGCCTGTCCGCGCCGGCAACAGCATCAAAGATGGCGGCGGACGGGGCGGCAGCGTCCCGACTCGAAGGGGAGTGTCCACGTTTGCACGTGATTGACCAAGAATCCACAGGCGACGCGCACGCAGCGCCGCCGCCGGCACAAGCCAGCCGGCACGCCGGAGTTCCAGCCGGCGCACCGTATTCGGCCGCATGACCAGGAGTGTGTCCATGTCGCGCTCGTTCCGAGACCTGCTGAAGTTTTCCGCCCCCGTCCTCTTCTCCGCTGCGCTGCTATCGGGCTGCGGCAGCGGCAGCAATGGAGCCGCCGACCTCGGACAGGGTCCCTCGGTGACGTCGCCGCCGCCACCCGTTACGGTGACGGAAACGTTCGATTTCGTGTCCACCACGGACTTCTTCGTGGTCGGCACCCCGCCGATCCATGCGCGCTTCTCGGGTGGCCGCGCGACGGACGCAGGTTCGGGTGCGTGGATCATCCCGTCGGGCCGGACCGGCGTCGTGGACTTCGGCACTCCGGCGGACGCGGTCAAGTTCTCGACGCAGGACAACTTCACCGCGTCGGCCTCCTCCGGCGCTGGCGCGCAGAAGGGCACGCTCCTGCCGAGCGGCTCGCGCAAGGTGGACGCACCGTTCGACACGGCGATGTACGTGCGCGGTAGCGTGCGCGGCGACTGGGCCGTGCTGCCCGAGAACCAGCTGCAGGAAGTCAGCGACAACGTGCTCGCGGTGACCATCCCGCTCGAGCCGGGCGACTACCAGTTCAAGGTCGCCGACGCCGGCTGGACCGGCGAAACCAACTGCGGCGGTTCCGAAAACCCGACACCGGTGCCGCTGGGCGCCGCCTTCACGCTCGGCTGCAGCAACGGCTCGCAGAACCTGGCGATCACGATCGCAGCGGCGGGTGACTACAAGTTCACCTTCAACGCGACCGGCGCCGACAAGGGCGCGCCCAAGATCACCGTCGCCAAGGACACCGGCGGTGGCGGTGGTGGCGGCGGCGGCGAGGTGCCCGAGGACAGCACGATCATCCGCATCTACGCGAAGGACGTGCTGACGGCCGGCTCCCAGGCCGACCCTGCTCAAGACCGTCAAGGGTCTGGGCTCGCTCGACGTGGACGAGCTGCGCCAGGGTGGGGCGATCGCGCATCACGCGCATCGAGATCGAGAACACCGGTGCCGCTGGCGACATCGGCGTCGACAGACTTCGCGTGGACGGCGAACCCGCAGTTCGCACCGGCGAACGTCAATGTCGACGATCAACTACACGCCGCCCGACCGGCGGCACGCCGGCACGCACGATCACGGTCGGCGGCAAGACCTATCCGTGCACACCCGCCGCGCAACGGCCTCGGCTGCGTCGCGAGCGGCGTGTCCGTCCTCCGTACTCCAATGCCAGCATGACCGTCGCCAACGCCGACGGCAGTAAGGAGACCGATCACCTTCAACGCGGGCGCCGGCGAGCCCGTCTACGCGTTTTCGGGCAGCAAGACGGCGCGCTCGGGCACCCCTGGCGAGACCGGCAAGCCGGCCGCGCTGCCTCGCAACAACAAGGAAGTGGTCCTTTTCTACAGCGGGACGACGGCAAGTACGCCGGCTGGGGCGTGCACCTGTTCCCGCTGGACCCGGCCACCGAGGCGTGGACCACCTGGCCCTCGCCGCACCCCTTCGAGGGCATCGACCCGGTCTGGGGCGCCTACTTCCGCGTCGCGCTGCCCGGCAGCGAGAGCCCGAAGTACAGCGCGAACCCGGCCGCGCTCGACGACCTTCCCGAACCGCCTCGGCTTCATCATCCATAGTGGTGACATTAAGGACCCGGGCCCGGACCAGATGATCGAGATCGCCAAGACCGGCAACGACCGTGTTCGTCGTCTCGGGCGTCAACGACGTCAGCTCGGTTCCCCCGGGCGGCGGCACGACGGCTGCGCATCAGCGGTGCGGCGGCGCACTGGGTGAACCAGGGCACGCTGCTGTGGAACCCGGCCGGCCGGCGTCACCAAGGTCGAATTGCTGTACTCGCCAAACGCGTCCATCAACGCGGGCCTGCAGGGCATCACCGGCACCTTCGAGACCATCCGCTCACTGCCGGGCACGAATCCGCAGCCGGCGTTCAACAAGCAGCTGCACAGCTCAAGGCCTGGGCGCTGCCCGCAACGGCGACCGCCAAGGCCAAGGACCTCGCCCGCGGCCAGTTGATCGTGATCGGCCGCAACTCGAACAACGAAGCCGTGATCGGCACGCTGGTACAGAGCGCCGGCGCACTCGATGCGCTCTATGCAGCGGACGCGTACGGCAAGACGCTGGGCGTGAGCTACGCCTCCGGCGTGCCCTCGCTCGCCGTCTGGGCCCCCACCGCACTCAAGGATCCGGGTGTGAGCGTCAACATCTACGACGCCAGCGGCGCCAAGATCGAGAGCAAGCCGATGACGCTGGACGACGCCTCCGGCGTCTGGAGCGTCGCGGGCAACGCCGCGTGGGACGAAAAGTTCTACACGGTCTCGCTCAAGGTCTACTCGTACGCGACGAACTCCATCGTCACGAACGAGGTGACCGACCCGTACTCGGTGAGTCTCTCGACCGACAGCGCGCGCAGCCAGTTCGTGAACCTCGACGACGCGAAGTGGAAGCCGCTCGGCTGGGACAACATGGCCGCCCCGGCGCTCGCGGCGCCCGAGGACATCGTTCTCTACGAACTGCACGTCCGCGACTTCAGCATCCGGGCCGACAACTCGCTTGCGGCAGGTCGACCGCGGCAAGTTCACGGCCTTCGCGAACCCCGACTTCATCGGCATGCAGCACCTGAAGAAGCTGGCGGAGGCCGGCCTCACCCACGTGCACATCCTGCCGGCGTTCGATTTCGCGACCGTTCGTGAAAACCCGGCCGACCAGGTCAATCTGGACGACAAGGTCGAGAAGCTTTGCGCGGCCAACAGCGCCGCGGCCAGCCTTTGCGCCACCGACCCGGGCAAGACCATCCGCCAGGCCATGACGGACGCGGTCGCCGCCAACCAGCTCGACCGTCCGGGGCAGATCACCGAGTGGATGCGCGACCTCGACGGCTTCAACTGGGGCTACGATCCGTTGCACTTCGGCGCGCCCGAGGGCAGCTATTCGACGAATCCCAACGGGGCCCAGCGCGTCCTCGAGTTCCGCAAGATGGTCAAGGGGCTGAACGACGCCGGTCTGCGAACGGTGATGGACGTGGTCTACAACCACACAAACGCCTCGGGCCAGAACGGCCGGGCGGTCCTCGATCGTCTGGTGCCGGGCTACTACCACCGTCGTGACAACGTAAGCGGCAACGTGCTCAAGGACTCGTGCTGCGACGACACGGCGGCCGAATTCAAGATGATGGAAAAGCTGATGATCGACACCGGCGTCACGTGGGTGCGCGACTACAAGGTGTCCGGCTTCCGCTTCGACATCATGACGTTCCATCCGCTGGACTCGATGACGAAGTTCCAGGACGCGGTGAAGGCGGTGGACTCCTCCGTGTACATCTACGGCGAGGGCTGGAACTTCGGCGCCGTGCAGGACGATAAGCGTTTCACGACCTCGCGCCAGGCCAACCTCGGCGGCACCGGCATCGGCAGCTTCAGCGACCGTATCCGCGACCCGATCCGCGGCGGCGGACCGTTCGACAGCGGCGCCAATCACGTGCTGAACCAGGGCTTCATCTCGGGCCAGTACTACGCTCCGAACTCGTCGAACTCCGGCAGCACGGCCGAGCGCGACGCGCTGCTGAAGGGGTCCGACAACATCCGCGTCTGGCTGGCCGGCGGGCTCGCCGACTATCGGCTCACGAATGCGCTGGGTGTGACCGTCACGGGCGCCGAGATCGACTACAACGGCCAGAAGTCCGGCTACACCAAGGACCCGCAGGAGGCCATCAACTACGCCTCGAAGCATGACAACGAGACGGTCTGGGACCTCAGCCAGTACAAGCATGCGACGGGCACTGCGCTCGCCGAGCGCGTGCGGGCGGACAACGTCGCGGCCTCGTTGATCATGCTCGCCGGTGGCGTGCCGTTCATCCACGCGGGAAGCGAACTGCTGCGCTCCAAGTCGATGGACCGCAACTCGTACGACTCCGGCGACTGGTACAACGAGATCGACTGGACCGGCGCCACCAGCAAGTGGAACCAGGGACTGCCGCGCGCCGCCGACAATTCCGGCAACTTCGACCAGATCAAGAACGTGGTGCTTGACGTGACGGCGGTGCAGGACCAGGCGGCACGCCAGGCGTCGCTCGCCAACTTCAAGGACCTGCTGGCGATCCGCAAGAGTTCGCCGCTGTTCCGCCTGCGGACCAAGTCGCAGATCGACCAGCGCGTGAAGTTCTACAACACCGGCCCGTTCCAGTTCCCCGGCGTGATCGCCATGGGCATCGACGGCTGCGCGGAGCCGGACTTCAAGCCCGCGGAAGGCGCGGTGATGGTGGTCTTCAACGCGTCGGACGATCCGCGGACGCTGAACCTGTTCGGTAGCGAGGCCTGGACGCTGCATCCGGTGCAGGCCGGCTCGAGCGATGCGGTGGTCAAGACCGCGAAGCACGACGCCAACGGCTTCTACGTGCCGGCGCGCACCACGGCCGTGTTCCGCCGGGTCGCACAGACCTCGTGTGCTCCGTACCCGGTCGACATGTACGTGCGCGGCGGGTTCAACGATTGGGGCAATCCGAGCCCGACGGAGCAGTACAGGCTGCAGTTCCTCGGCGGCACGGCCTACTCGGTCTCGGCGCCGATCAACGCTGCCGGCAACTACGAGTTCAAGATCGCCGATGCAGGCTGGGCGCCGGCCACGAACTGCGGCGCGGGCGCGGCGGGCAACAACGTCCGCCTCGGCATCCCGCTGACGCTCACCTGCGCCGACGGCACCGGCAACCTCAAGATGACGGCGCCGACGGCCGGCAGCTACACGTTCGCCATGGATGCCGCGAACACCGCCAACCCGGTGCTCACGGTGACCAAGACGGCGCCGACCCCGCTCACGCTCTTCGTGCGCGGCGGGTTCACGGACTGGGGCACGTCGCTGCCGCTCGCCTGGGATGGCCTGAGCACCTACCGCGCCACGGCGGCGATCGTTGCGGCAACGGCGGGAGCCGAACAGCAGTTCAAGATCGCCGACGCCGACTGGGGTGGTACAACTGGCGGTGCGACGAACTGCGGCGCCGGCGCCGGCAGCGAGGTCGTCACGATCGGTCAGCCGTACGCGTTGACCTGTGCCGCCAACCCGCCGAACCTCAAGGTCACGTTCCCGAGCGCGGGCAGCTACCTGTTCGCGGTCAACGCGACGAACCCGGCGGCCCTGCAGCTCACGATCGAGAAGCTGCCGGTGGACGTCGACGTCTTCGTCCGCGGCATCGGCGGCGACTGGACCGACGGGGCGGCGAACCGCATGAGCTACCTCGGCGGCGGCATCTACGCGCTCAACAAGGCGGTCGCAGCCACGGCGAACGAGTTCAAGGTCGCCAGCAGCGACTGGGCGACCGTGAACTGCGGTGCCGGCGCGGCCGGGGACACCGTGACCGTCGGGACGCCGCTCGCCGTGGCCTGCGGCGACGGCACCGGCAACCTGAAGCTCACGCCGGCGAAGGCGGGTACCTACACCTTCCAGTACAAGCGCGTCACGCCGGCGGCCGGCGAGGTGACCGTCTCCGGCCCGTGACGGCCGAACGCTGAGTGATCCACACTAGACGGCCTGGCATCCGCAAGGGTGCCAGGCCGATTCTTTTCCGAAGGGCGGACGCCGGTGGGCCGCAGCAGCCGAACCAAACGCGAAGCACAGGACGCGGTCGCGATCCGCGCAGTCCACTGCCTCGGCCGGTCCCGTCCGCGCAGACGCCCGGCCGCCGCGCGCTGTTCTGGCTCATCGTGCTGGCGCTGCCGCTGCTGCTGCTCGGCGGCACGGAACTCGCGCTTCGGCTCGCAGGCTACGGCCAGGACCGCGAGCCGCTGTTCATCCCGAGCCCGCAGCAGCCGGCCTACCTGCAGGCCAATCCGCGGGTGGTCACGCGATTCTTCGCCGACCCGGCGCAGGCGCCGTCGGTCAGCATCGAGACGGCGTACTTTCCGGCCGTGAAGCCGCCGGGCACCTTTCGAGTCTTTGTGCAGGGCGAGTCGACCACGGCGGGGTTCCCGTACGGACTCGGGGCAGCGCTTGCCGGGCGCCCTCGACCAGCGGCTCGAGCGCGAGTTCCCGGAGCGGGAGATCGAGGTGATCTCGACCGCGATGGCGGCGGTCAACTCCTACGCGCTCGTGGACTTCGCCGACGAGATCATCGCGCAGCATCCGGACGCCGTGATGATCTACGTCGGGCACAACGAATTCCTCGGGATCCTCGGCGTGGGCTCCGCGATGCGTCTCGCCGCGACGCCCGGCCTGACCCGCGTGTTCCTTGCGGTGCGCGACTGGCGCCTGTTCCAGCTCCTGAGCCGCGCCTACGCAGGGCTGCGCCCCGGCTCCTCGGCGCCGCTGCCGCCTGCGGCCGGAGACTCGCTGATGGCGCGCGTCGCCGGCGAGCGCTCGATCCCGCTGGGGTCCGAGGCCTTCCGCCTCGGCGCGGAGCAGTTTGAAGGCAACCTTTCGAGATTGCTGGCGACGTACCAGGCGGCCGGAATCCCGGTGTTCATCGGCACGCTCGTGAGCAACGAGCGCGACCAGATGCCGCTCGCGGTGCTGGCCGGTGCCGTGGAGGACGCCGCCGGTGCCGCGAAAACCGCCTACCACGCGGCGCAGGACGCGGAGGCCGCCGGTAACTACGATGCGGCGCGCGAGGGCTATGCGTGGGCGCGCGACCTCGATCCGCTGCGCTTCCGCGCGCCGTCGGCGTTCGGCGAAGTCGTCCGGCGCGTGGCTGCGGCGAACGGTGCCACCGTCGTCGACGTGCATGCGGCCTTCGCCGCCGCGAGCGAGCACGGACTCATCGGCGAGCGGCTGCTGCTCGAGCACGTGCACCCGAACCTCGACGGGTACTTCCTGCTCTCCGACGCCTTCCACGACGCCCTGATCGGCTCGGGGCTGCTCGGCGAGCCCGGCAATCCCATCACCGACGACGAGGCGCGCGCCGGCATGCCGGTGAGCGAGATCGATCGCTACTTCGGCGACTACAAGGTGCTGCTGATCCAGCTCGGGCTGGCCGTTCACGACGACGCCCGCGCGGCCGACGCTTCCGGCCCCCGCGTCCGAGGGCGCGCGCCTCGCACAGGAGCTGTTCCTGGAGCGCATCTCGTGGCCGCAGGCGCAGGACGCGCTGCGTCGCCATTACCAGGCCGCCGGCGACCAGCGTGGCTACGCGCACGTCACGCTGATCCTCGCCGATGCGTTCCCGTTCGCCGGCACGCTGCAGTTCGAGGCCGCTGCGGCGCTGGTCGGCCTCGGGCGTCCGCGCGA
Source organism: uncultured Gammaproteobacteria bacterium (assembly GCA_963707145.1). Lineage (GTDB taxonomy): Bacteria > Pseudomonadota > Gammaproteobacteria > Steroidobacterales > Steroidobacteraceae > RPQJ01. Next base: position 337,741 of record CAVPOQ010000008.1, on the reverse strand, counting down.
GGCCCTGCGCTACTCGCGCCGCGCGGTCGAGCTCGAGCCCCGCAACGTCGATCACTGGCTGGTCCACGCCCACGGCCTGCTGCTCGCGGGTCGCGAGCCGGAAGGCCGCGCCGCGCTCGAGCAGGTGCTGGCGCTCGAGCCCGGCAATCCCACGGCCCGGCAGGTGCTCGGGCAGCTCGCGGAGAAATAGCCCGATGCGCGTCGTGAAGCAGACCGATCGCTACGTGATCCTCGACGACGTGCTGCCGCCGGAGCAGTTCGCCCTGATGCTCGAGTACGCGGCGCGCAGCGACTACGCCCGCAACCCGCGCTGGATCAAGCCCTGGGACCTCGGCGACGAGATGCCGTGGCAGACCGGCGAGACCGTCTACACGCGCGGCAAGGCGCTGCACGCGCAGGATCCGCGCAAGGCCTTTCCCACCGGCATGGCCGTGGACCTGCTGCTGAAGAAGATCCTCGACTCCAGGTTCTACCGCGAGAAGGTGCCCGACACCTATGTCACCGCGCGAACCTACCTGCACCCGCCTGGCTCGGGCCTCGACTGGCACGACGACGAGGGACGCTTCGCCGGCGCCTACACCTACTACGTGCACCCGCGCTGGCACGCTTCCTGGGGCGGCGAGCTCATGATCGTGGAGGACGTACTCGGGCGATCACTGCTACCCGAGAAGCGCCACATGCGCGAGGGCCGCGTCGAGACGGTCAAGGAGACCTGGGACGTGCTCACCAAGGACGACCTGTCGCAGCTGCTGATGGACGGCGCCACGAGCACGGAGTTCGTGTTCGCGAAGCCGAACCGGATGGTGATGATGGTGGGCGGCGTCTGGCACCGCGTGAACGTGGTGAAGCGCAACACCCCGTTCCCGCGGGCCGCGATCGCCGGCTTCTTCCTCGGCGAGACGGACGACACGCCATTGTGGCGGTGACGATGCCGCCGTGATGCCGGTAGCCGCCTGCCGGAGTGCCTCCGGCGGGACGCCGTGAAGCCGTCCCTGGCGGCTCGCGCGCCGCGTCCCTGCGGCGCGACGCCCGCCGGAAGCACTCCGGCAGGCGGCTACCGGATCGCCGGCGCCCGCCGCATCTCCTCGAGCCAGTACTTGATGCGCTCGTCATCCGGATGCCCGAGCAGCGCCGTCTCGAGCGTGGCGACCGCGTCGGCCGCACGGCCCTGCATGAACTGCGACTGCGCCAGCGACAGCCGGTACTCGGGCTTGCTGCCGTCGAGCGCCACGGCGCGCGCGAGGTAATGCTGCCCGCGGGCGGGCTCGCCGGCCTTGAGCAGCAGGCGCCCTGCCGCGTACTGCGGCTCGGGGGAATTGACGATCGCGTCGGCGAGATTCGCGGCGACGCGCGCGGCCTCCGTGTCGTTGCCCTGCGTCTGGTACCACGCCAGTGCCTCGTTCATCGCCGCGGCCCAGCTGATCTGCCCGGTGAACCACCGCTGCGCGATCTCCTCGATGCGGTCGGCCGGCGTGGGCAGGGTCGTGTGCCGTCGCGACGGAACGAACGGCCAGTCGTTGCGCAGCATCGCCACGCGGTACTCGCCGTTGAGGCGGTCCACGGCGGTCACGGGCATTTCGCGTCGCGCCGTCGCGTCGTCCACCTCGACCCCTGGCGGCCCGAGCCACTGCACCATCGCCGGCCAGAAGGCGCCTGCCAGCCGGAAGTAGCCCTCGACGTTCGGGTGAACGTGCTCGAGCATCAGGTCCGCGCCGATGATGCCGTCGCGCGAGGCGGCGGCGAGCGTGCCCTGCACGTCCACGACCGTCGCGCCCTGGGCGGCCGCCACCTTGCGGATGACCTCGTTGAACTCCTCCGGCGCGCGGAAGCGCAGTTCATCGCGGTCCTTGGCCGCGAGGTACTCGAGTCGGGCCTCGGCAGCCTTGCCCTGCGCCTCCAGCGCACGGGCGCGCTCGAAGTGCCATGCGGCCGAGTCCGCCGGATCCGCGCCGCTCGCAAACGGCGGCTGGTCTCGCTCATTGCTCGCGAGCGTGCCGACGAACACCGGGATGCCCGCCGCGCGGTACTTCCCCAGCAGGCGGTCGAGATTGCCACGGAACTGGTGCACGCCCCGCTGGTACATCGGCGAGCCGAGCGGGATGGAGCGCTCGGCGGCCACTCGCGACATCAGCGTGCCGTCGCGCGCGGCGAGCGGGTCCGGGCCCGCGCCGAGCGAACCAAGCCCACGCTCGAGCGCCCGGTAAAGATGCAGTCGCCGCAGCGTCGCGATCGCGCGCGCCAGCGTCGGCGACTGCGCGCTCGCGAGCGACGATCCCACGCCGCCGATACCGAGGTACTCGTTGTGACCGGTGTAGACGACCACGGCATCGGGTTGCTGCGCGATGATCTCGTCGGCGAAGTCGAGCAGCACGTAGCTCGTGACCGCCGCCATGCCCGTATTGATCACCTCGACGTTGCGATCGGGATACGCTCGCTGCAGCCGCTGCTGCAGCAGCGCCGCCGGGGAGGCCCAGCGGCCGTAGGGAAAGCCCGCCGCACTCGACTCGCCCTGCACGAAGATCCGCAGCGTGTCCGGAGCCTTCGCGGCCGGGAACCACGTGGTGTCGATGCTCACCTCGGGCGCGCGGCGCGGATCCGGGAAGAACCGCTGCACCGCGGCCGGGTTGGGCTGCAGGTACCCCTGCTGCTGCGGCACGGGTATGAAAAGCGGCTCGAGCGTGCCGACGCCCGCGAGGCGCAGGGCGCCCTCGGCGAGCACCGCGAGCAGCAGGGGCAGCAGCAGCGTAATGGCGAGGAACGCACGTCGCCGGCCCGGGCTCGGGGCCGGCGCCGGGACGGATGCAGCAGCCGGGGCGGGCGTTCTCTTGCGCTTCATGGGCGAAACGGCACGGCCCCTTTGTTACAGTGCCGGCGACGGGCAGGGGCCGCGCGTGCGAAGAATTCTCGGTATTTCCGCATATTATCACGACGCTGCGGCCGCCCTGGTCGTCGACGGGCGCGTCGTTGCGGCCGCGCAGGAGGAGCGCTTCACGCGCCGCCGCCACGATCCGTCCTTTCCCGCGCAGGCTGCGCGCTGGTGTCTCGAGGACGCCGGCCTCGCGCTCGAAGAACTCGACGCGGTGGTCTTCTACGACAAGCCGTTCCTCAAGTTCGAGCGTCTGCTCGAGACCTATCTCGCCTGCGCGCCGCGCGGGTTGCCGTCGTTCGTCGCCGCGATGCCGGTCTGGGTGAAGGAGAAGCTGCTGCTCAAGTCCGAGTTGCGCCGCGAACTGCGCGCGCTCGGGGGCAGTCGCACGGAGCTGCCAAGACTGCTGTTCAGCGAGCATCACCTCTCGCACGCGGCCTCGGCGTTCTACCCGAGTCCGTTCGAGCGGGCCGCCGTGCTGTGCCTCGACGGCGTCGGCGAGTGGGCAACGACCTCGGCCTGGGTCGGCGCCGGCACGCGGCTCGAGCCGCGCTGGGAACTGCACTTCCCGCACTCGCTCGGCCTGCTGTACTCGGCCTTCACGGCCTACACCGGGTTCAGGGTCAACTCCGGCGAGTACAAGATGATGGGGCTGGCGCCCTACGGCGAGCCGCGCCACGTGGATCTGATCCGCCGCCACCTCGTGGATGTGAAGCCCGACGGCACCTTCCGCCTCGACATGCGCTACTTCGGCTACGCCACCGGCCTGCGCATGACGACCCCGCGGTTCCACGCGCTGTTCGGCGGGCCGCCGCGGCGGCCGGACGAACCCGTCGACCAGCGCACCATGGATCTGGCGGCCTCGATCCAGCAGGTCACCGACGACATCGTGCTCAGGCTCGCGCGCACGCTGCGTCGTGAGACTGGCGAGCGGAACCTGTGCCTCGCGGGTGGCGTGGCACTCAACTGCGTCTCGAACGGGCTGCTGGTGCGCGAGGGCGTGTTCGACGACCTGTGGATCCAGCCCGCCGCCGGCGACGCCGGCGGCGCGCTCGGCGCGGCGCTGCTCGCCTGGCACAACGGAGGGGGCCCGCGCGTTCCTGCGGGCGCCGCCGGCGACGGCATGCAGGGCGCCTACCTCGGGCCGGCCTGGAGCGACGACGCGGTCGAGGCGTTCTGCCGCGAACATGGCCTGCCGCACGAGCGGCTCGAGGCGGCGGCGCTCGTCGAGCGGGTGGCGGCGCGCCTCGCCGATGGCGCCGTGGTGGGCTGGATGCAGGGGCGCATGGAGTTCGGCCCGCGGGCACTCGGCAACCGCTCCATCCTCGGCGATCCGCGCAACCCGCAGATGCAGCGGACGCTGAACCTCAAGATCAAGTTCCGCGAGTCGTTCCGGCCGTTCGCGCCGGCGGTGCTGGCCGAGGAGCTCGCCGGGCAGTTCGAACTCGATCGGCCGAGCCCGTACATGCTGCTCGTGGCGCCGGTGCGGGGCTTCGAGGCGCCGCCCGCGGACGCCGCTGGCTCGCCGCCGCAAGGGCTCGAGCGACTGAAGTCCGTGCGCTCGCCGCTGCCGGCAGTGACCCACGTCGACGGCAGCGCGCGCGTCCAGACCGTGGACCGCCGCACCAATCCGTTGTTCCACCGCCTGATCGAGGCGTTTCGCGCACGCACGGGCGTGCCGGTGCTCGTGAACACCTCGTTCAACGTACGCGGCGAACCGATCGTCTGCAGCCCCACTGACGCTTACTGCTGCTTCATGTCCACGGCCATGGACGCACTCGTGATGGGGCCGTGCCTGCTCGAGCGGGCCGGCCAGCCCGCGGCGCACCCGCTGCGCGCCGGGCGACGCGAGTTCGAGCCCGACTGACGCCCATGCGCCAGCTCACCCGTCAGGACACTCGGGAACTGCGACAGTTCGGCCTCGGGCTGTCGCTGCTGCTGGTGGCCGCCTTCTGGGCGCTGCTGCCCTGGCTGGGCGATCGGCCGCGGCCGTATTGGCCGCTCGTTGCGGGCGGGGTCGTCGCAGCGCTCGCGCTCGCCTGGCCGGTGGCGATCCTGCCCGTCTACCGGCTGCTGGTCCCGGTCGCGCGCGTGCTCGGGTTCGTGAACACATGGGTGCTGCTCGGCACCGTGTTCTTTGGCATCCTGCTCCCCGTGGGATGGGTGCTGCGGCGGCTCGGGCGCCTGCAGTACCTGACGCGGTTCGACCCCGGGACCGACAGCTATCGCATCGAGGTGTCGCGCGACCACGCCGTGCGGCTCGAGGAGCCCTTCTGAATGAGCGAATTCCTGCGCGACCTCTGGCAGTTCATGCGGATCCGGAAGAAGTTCTGGCTGCTGCCGATCATCCTGGTCCTGGTCCTGCTCGGCGGGCTCGTGGTGGTGAGTCAGCAGTCGGCGCTCGCATCTCTCATCTACACGGTCTTCTGACCCCGGAAAACCACGCTTGCGCTCGCCTCCTTCGGGGCCTGCGAGTCGCGTGGCAAGGGTTTGTTCAGGGTTGATTTTTTGCGTTGCACCGTGCAACCCTCCCGCGGCTCGCGGCGCTTCGCCGCGGCACCAAAACAACACCGTCGGGCGCGGGAGATGCGCGGAGCGATTGACCAGGGACCGATCGCGCGGCAGGGACGGATGACGCCGGCTCGAACACTGGCGTGCATCGCCGTCCTGCTGGCGCTCGCCGGCTGCGCAGGCGCGCCGAGGACCGCGGCGCCGTCCGCCGGCGCGCCTGTGTCGGTGGTGCCGCAGCGCGACTGGTCGGACGCGGTGCTCTACTTCGTCATCGTCGATCGCTTCGCCGACGGCTCGAGCGCCAACAATACGAACGTGGATCGTGCGAATCCCGGCGGATTCCACGGCGGCGACCTCGTCGGCCTCACCGCGCAACTCGACGAGATCGCGAGCCTCGGTGCCACGGCGATCTGGATCACGCCGGTCGCCCGGCAGATCGACTACTGCCCGCCCGCCCAGCCGCCGACGGGAATTACCGTGCCTGGCGGCTGGTTCGAGCATTGTGCATTCCACGGCTACTGGGCCGACGACTACCAGACCCTCGACCCGCGCTTCGGCACCGAGGCAGAACTCAAGGCGCTGGTCGAGGCTGCGCATGCGCGCGGCATGAAGGTGCTGCTGGACGTGGTCTACAACCACGTCGGCTACGACTCGCACTACCTGCGCGACCGGCCCACGTGGTTCCGTACCAAACCCGTGGACTGCGCCGTGGACCCGATCACCTGCCAGGTCGGCGGCCTGCCGGACTTCCGCACCGAGCTGCCCGAGGTCGAGGACTACCTCTTCCAGGCGCAGCTCGGCCTCGCGCAGCGCACCGGGCTCGACGGCTTCCGCCTCGACACCGTGAAGCACATCGAGCACCCGTTCTGGGACCGCCACCGCCGCGACTCGCGCATGCAGGTCAGCCCGGACTTCTTCCTGCTCGCGGAAGTCTGGGGCGGCTCCGCCACGGTGCTCGACGAGTACTTCGCCCCCGACCAGATGGACGCGGGCTTCGATTTCACCTTCAAGGGCAGCTGCGAGAGCTTCGTGCAGGGCAAGGGCCGCACCGTCGCCTTCGCGTCCTACCTCGAGAAGCGCCACAAGGTCCGTGCCGGCTACCACCTCGCGCACTACCTGTCGTCCCACGACGAACCCATGTCGCTCTACAATCTGGGCGGCGACAAGGACGCTTTCCGCCTGTGCGTGGCGCTGCAGATGACCTCGCTCGGAATTCCCACGATCTACTACGGCGAGGAAGTCGCCCGGGACGGCAGCGTGTGGCCGCTGAACCGCAACGACATGCCCTGGGGCGAGCGCGACGTGATGCCCGGCAAGGGCGCGAAGCGCGACGAGGAACTGCGCGACTACTACCGCAAGCTGATCGCGGCGCGCCGCGAGAACCCCGCGCTGTCGCACGGCGCCTACCGGACGCTGGCCTCCGACGGCGACCTGCTGGTCTTCGAGCGCGTCGACCCCGAGGCGGGCAACGCGGCCGTGGTCGCGATCAACCGCGGCAAGAGCGAGGCCCGCACGACGGTCGCCGTCCCCGGGGCCTGGAAAGGCGGCGCCGGCGAGGTGCTCACCGGCGCCGCGGCCACGATCGACGGCGGCAGCTTCGAAGTCGTCGTCCCCCCGCGCCAGGCCCGCGTCTACGTGGCACGATGAGCAGCGGCATCCCGACCCGCAGGCACCGCGACCCTTCAACCCGGAACCGGCAGACTCCAGCATGGCCCGCATAGCATTCCAGGGGATCGCAAAGCGCTTCGGCGACGTCAGCGTCATCGAGCAGCTCGACCTCGAGATCCACGACCAGGAGTTCATGGTGTTCGTCGGGCCCTCGGGCTGCGGCAAGTCGACGGCGTTGCGCATGATCGCCGGGCTCGAGGAGCCGTCCGAAGGCACGATCGTGATCGGCGACCGTGTCGTGAACGACGTCCACCCGAAGGACCGCGACGTCGCCATGGTGTTCCAGAGCTACGCGCTCTACCCGCACATGACGGTGCGCGAGAACATCGCTTTCGGCCTGAGGATCCGCAAGATGCCGGAGGCCGAGATCGACAAGCTGGTGGACGAGGCGGCGGGCATCCTCGGATTGAAGCCGCTGCTCGACCGCAAGCCCAAGGCGCTGTCGGGCGGCCAGCGCCAGCGCGTCGCGCTCGGCCGCGCCATCGTCCGCAAGCCCTCGGTGTTCCTGTTCGACGAGCCGCTGTCCAACCTCGATGCGGAGCTGCGCGTGCAGATGCGCGCCGAGATCTCGAAGCTGCAGCACCGCCTCAAGACCACCACCGTCTACGTCACCCACGACCAGGTCGAGGCGATGACGCTCGGGCACCGCATCGCCGTGCTCGCGCCGATGGGCAAGGAGCGCACGACCAACCTCAAGCAGGTCGGCACGCCGCTCGAGCTCTACGACCGGCCGCAGAACGTGTTCGTCGCCAAGTTCATCGGCACGCCGAACATGAACATGATGAAGGCCGCGGTGAACGGCGACGCGACGGTGCTGCAGACGAGCGGTTTCAGCCTGCCGGTGCCGCAGCGCTGTCGCGAGGGCCTCCGGCCGCACGCCGGGCGCGAAGTGCTGCTCGGCGTGCGGCCCGAGCACGTCGGCGAGGTCGGGGCGCACGACTGGGCGTCCACCGCGCCGCTCGGCGGGCCGATCGAGATCGTCGAGACGATCGGCCACGAGGTGATCGTGCACTTCCGCTGCGGCGAGGACATGATCATCGCCAAGCTGGGCGCGCACCGCATCCCCCGCTTCGGCGAGCAGGTCGGCCTCGTCATGGACTGCGACGCGATCCACCTCTTCGACCCGCAGACGGAGCAACGGCTGCCCGGCTGAGCGCCGCGGACGCCCTTCCTGGAGTGATCAAGCACATGACGCGCAGCAAACACGGTTTTACGGCCAAGGCCCTGGCGGCACTGGCCACGGTCGCCGCGTTCGCGGCGGCCCCGGTCGCGCTGGCGGCGACCGACCTCGTCGTCTGGCACGCCTATCGCGGCGACGAGAAGGCGGCCTTCGAGAAGGTCGTGGGCATGTACAACGCGAAGCAGAAGGACTTCGTCGTCAAGACGCTCGCGGTGCCCTACGACGCCTACGCGGACAAGATCACGGCGTCGGTGCCGCGCGGCAAGGGCCCGGACGTGTTCATCTTCGCGCAGGACCGCCTCGGCGGCTGGGTCGAGGCCGGACAGACCATCGAGCCGATCGACTTCTTCGTCGACGAGAAGGTCACCTCGCAGTTCGTGCCCGGCATGATGCCGGCGATGACCTACCGCGACACGGTGTACGGGCTGCCGCTCAACTTCAAGAGCATCGCCATGATCTACAACACGGCGCTCGTGAAGGCGCCGCCGAAGACCACGGGCGAGCTCGTCAAGGTGGCGAAGGGCCTCACCAACGCGCCCTCCGGCCGCTTCGGCCTCGCCTACGAGTACTCGAACTTCTTCTTCCACGCGGCGCTGATGAACGCCCACGGCGGACAGGTGTTCGCGCCGGGTCCGAAGCCCGTGATCGACTCGCCGCAGAACATCGCCGCCGTCAAGACCATGATGAAGTGGTACAAGACCGACGGCATCCTGCCGGCCGATCCGTCCTCGACGCTGATCGCGAGCCTGTTCAACGAGGGCAAGGCGGCGATCGTGTTCTCGGGTCCGTGGTTCCTCGGCGAGGTGCAGGACAAGGTCAAGTACGCCATCGCGCCGCTGCCTACCGTCGACGAGGCGGGTGGCAAGCCGATGAAGCCCTGGCTCACGGTCGAGGGGGTGTACGTGTCGGCGGGCTCGAAGCAGAAGGAGGGCGCCTACAAGTTCGCCGAGTACCTCGTGTCGACCGAGGCGGCGCTGGTGCTCGCGCTCGAGGGTGGCCAGCTGCCCACCAACAAGGCGGCGTATGCGGATCCGCGCATCGTAAAGAATCCCACTCTGCAGGGTTTCCGCAAGCAGCTCGACACCGCCGTGCCGATGCCGAACTACGCCGAGATGACGCTGATGTGGTCGCCGGTGACCACCGCGATGAACAAGATCGTCAAGGGCTCGGCCACGCCGGAGGTGGCGCTCAAGGAGGCGCAGGCCACCGTGACCGACAGCATCGCCAAGCTGCGCAAGGGACGCTAGCCGCCGCGCAGACCTGAATGAGCGACCTCGCCCACTATCACGCGACGCGCGCCCCGGTGGCCGACACCCCGGCGCGCCGGGCGTTGCGCTTCCTGGTGCAGCCCGCGGCACTCGGCCTGCTGCTCGCGCTGCTCGCGGCGGCGCTGCTCGGCAACTGGTTCCACCGCCAGGCGGCCACAGGCCTCGTGGCCGAGAAGCAGTCGCGCATCGCCATCCTCGAGGGCTCGGCGCTCGCGGATTTCGTCGCCGCCCGGCTCCAGGCAGCGGCCGAGGCAGAGGCGCAGGCGGAGGCGGCTTTTGCTGCCGAAGGCACGGGTGAGGCGCCCGTGCCCGTGGATCCCTCGGCCATGCTGCAGGCCGCGCTCACGGACTGGGTCGAGCGCTCGCCCGAGGACGACGCGATCCGGGTGGTGCGGCTCGGCGGGGCGCGGTTGCTCGCCTCCACCTTCCCGGCCGAGCGCTCGGGCGAACTGCCCCGCCGGCTCACGAAGGACGAGAAGTGGCTGTTCGACCTCGGCCAGGAACTGCGGGCCGCTGCGGACACGAACCGCGCCGAGGGCGTGTTCCGCAAGCCGCAGATCGACGTCACCCGGGTCGGCACGGGACGCATCCGCATCACGGTGCCTTACCTCGTGGACGGCGCGATCGAGGGATTCGTCCAGCACGAGCGGCCACTCGAGACCTTGCCGGCGACCCGGGCCCCGTTGCCGCTGCTGCTCGTGGTGCTGCTGCCGCTCGCGGCCCTGTGGCTCGCCGCGCTGGTGCTCAACCGGGGCGGCGGCCTGGCGCAGGGCGGCGCGCGCTGGATCCTGTTCCTCGTGGCACTCGCGATCTTCTCCGCGGCCTGGTACCTGTACGCGAGCCGCGCGGTGGCGGGCCTCGAGGCGGTCGCCGCCGATGGCCAGTCCGCGGTCGCCCAGTCCTTCCAGGACCTGCGCCAGCGGGTGAGCGGTGTCGCAGGGGCCGGCGTCGTGACGCACGCCTGGGACGTCGACATCTTCCAGCGGCCGCGGGGCCTGCTCGGGGACGACGGCAGCCCGGTGGCGGCCGCGCAGCAGGCGGCCTTCGATGCGGTCAGGACGCCGTTCGACCGGGCGATGTGGGGCAACTGGGCGCTCGGCGCGGTGATCCTCGCCTTCTTCGCGCTCGGCGTCGCCCGCAAGCTGCGCGAGACGGTGAGCGAGTTCCGCTACGCCTACCTGTACGTCACGCCGGCCATGGTCGGCATGCTGGTCCTGGTGTTCTTCCCGTTCATTTACGGCATCACGCTGTCGTTCACCGGGCAGACCATCTTCAACACCAACCAGCCGCTCACGGAACTGTTCGTCGGGCTGCAGAACTACGTCGACATCCTCGGCGACTTCGACGTGGCGAGGCGCGGCGCCGAGGGCTGGGCGATCAACTACCAGAACTTCTACTGGACGCTGTTCATCACCGTCTGCTGGACGGTGACGAACGTGGCCGTGGGCGTCGGCCTCGGCATGATCCTGGCGCTGGCGCTCAACACGCCCGGGCTCAAGTTCAAGCCGATCTACCGCGTGCTGCTGATCCTGCCCTGGGCGATCCCGAACTACATCACGGCGCTGATCTGGAAGGCGCTGTTCCACCAGCAGTTCGGCGCCATCAACCAGGGCATCCAGATGTTCGGCGGCGAGCCGGTGGCGTGGTTCGACGGCGTGTTCAGCTCGTTCGTCACCGGGCTCGCCACCAACGGCTGGCTGTCGTTCCCGTTCATGATGGTGGTGATCCTGGGCGGGCTGCAGTCGATCTCGGCCGACATGTACGAGGCCGCCACCGTCGAGGGCGCGACCCGCCGCCAGCAGTTCTGGAGCATCACGCTGCCGCTGCTCAAGCCCACGCTGGTGCCGGCGATCATCCTGTCGGTGGTGTGGACCTTCAACATGTTCAACGTGATCTACCTCGTCTCGGGCGGCGAGCCCGCCGGCGCCAACGAGATCCTGATCACCAAGGCCTACAAGATCGCCTTCGAGGAGTACCGCTACGCCTACTCGGCGGCGTACTCGACGGTGATCTTCCTGATCCTGCTCGTGTACGGGGTATTCCAGACGCGCATGACCCGGGCGACGGAGGCGGTGCACACGTGAAAGGCAGCTGGGCGGGCAAGGCGGACCGGTCGCACGTGGGCCTGCACGTGTTCCTGGTCCTGTTCACGCTGGTGGCGATCTACCCGGTGCTGTGGGTGATCAGCGTCGCGTTCTCGGGCACCCAGAACCTGGCCTTTGCGGACGTCCCCCCGGACCCCGGCTTCATGGACCGGCTGCGGGCGATCATCCCCTGGCCGGCGACCTTCTCGCTGCAGAACTTCCAGGACGTGCTGACGGAGCAGCCGTTCCTGAGGTGGATCCTGAACAGCGCCATCGTGGCGACCGCCACCACCGTGGTGGGCGTCTTCCTTGCTTGCACTGCAGCATACGCGTTCTCCCGGTTCCGCTTCCCGGGCCGGCGGGCGGGGATGATGTCCTTCCTGGTCTCGCAGATGTTCCCCGGCACCCTGCTGCTGGTGCCCCTCTACATCATCATCGTGAGCTGGCTCAAGCTCGGGAATTCGTTCATCGGGCTGGTGCTGGTGTATTCCGTCACCGCCATCCCCTTCTGCGTCTGGATGCTGAAGGGATACTTCGATACGATTCCGCTCGAGATCGAGGAATCGGCCATCATGGACGGAGCCTCGCGGCAGACGATCTTCTTCAGGATCATCCTGCCGCTGGCGAAGCCGGCCGTGGCGGTCACCGCGCTGTTCTCGTTCATGACGGGCTGGAACGAGTTCATCCTGGCGGCGACGTTCCTCGAGGAAGAATCAAAGTACACGGCCCCGGTTGGGCTGAAGTTCTTCGTGGGAGGGTTCACGTCGCAGTGGGGATATTTCGCGGCCGGGTCGATCATCGTGTCGCTGCCGGTCGTGGTCCTGTTCCTGTTCCTGCAGAAATACCTCGTCTCCGGCCTCACCGCCGGCGGCGTCAAGGGATGACGGACAGCAGCCCCCGCGGGGGCCTGGCAACGCGCTTTAACAGAGGACTGAAGCTCATGAACATCAAGAATCGCGTTTCGATCGGAGTGCTCGCCGCGTGTGTCGCTGCGGGTGCCGCAAGCGCCGCGGGCGTGACCTTCAAGGATCCGGTCGGCGACGACAAGGGACCGGGCACCTACACCTATCCGACCGACGGCGTGTACACCGCCGGCTCGTTCGACCTCATCGAGTTCTCGGTCTCCGAGGGCGACAATCCCGACTTCAAGGTCACCGTGAACGACCGCCTCGCCGATCCGTGGGGAATGGGCGGCGGCTTCGCCACGCAGATGGTGTTCATCTTCATCGACAAGGATGCGGGCAAGGGCCACACCAAGTCGCTGCCGGGGCTGAACGTCGACTTCGCGCAGGACAGCGCGTGGGACAAGGTGATCATTCTGTCCCCGCAGCCGGCTTCGCGCGTCGGAGCCGAGGTCAAGGCCAAGGCCGCCGACCTCGCCGCCGACATCGTCATCCCGCGCCGGACTGTGGGTAGCGGCAAGTCCATCAGCGCCAAGGTCAAGCTCGATGAACTGGGCGGCGGCGATCCCGCGACCTGGGGCTACCAGGTGGTCGTGCAGTCGAACGAGGGCTTCCCCGACAAGTCCGACCTGCTGAGCCGCAAGGTCAACGAGTTCGAGGGCCAGCACCGCTTCGGCGGCGGCAACGACGCCGACTGCGACCCGCACGTGATGGACATTCTCGCGCCGAAGGCCGAGGGCGCCCCGGGCGAGGCGCAGGCCCAGTACGACATGCTCAAGTACGAGTGTGGCGCGGACGGCAGCTCGGTGAAGCGGGCGACCCTCTCGGTCGTTCGCAAGTAACGCGGCCTGACAGGCTTACTGGGGGATGAACATGCATCTTCGCAACGCGACTCTGGCGGCGGCGGTGACGGCGGCACTCGGGTTGATGCCCGAGGCCGTGGTCGCCCAGGACAGCGGGGCCTCGCCGCTGAAGTGGTACGGCAGCATCTACGCCAAGTTCCTCGACGGCGACCGCCGCACCGAGCAGGGCCTGTACTCCAATGCCGAGACCACCCCCGGCGAGGGCGGCGGCGACCAGGGCCAGGGCATCGAGTTCGAGCTGATGTTCAACGCCCAGGTCTCGAAGCAGGTGGAGATCGGCGGGCGCATCCACAGTCGCTTCAACAAGAACTACTGGTCGAACTACGGCGGCTTCCAGGTCCCCGACTCGCAGGCGCCACCTGCCTGCACCGAGGCGGATCCGCGCTGCAACCAGTACATCAAGCTGCGCGGCGCCTGGGCGCGTATCACCCCGGGCTACGAGTGGATGGACTCGGCCTTCATCGGCAACAGCGATTGGGGCATGTTCGACGCCTGGACGCAGGGCAAGTCGCGCTACATCGACCGCGACAACATCGGCGGCGTGATGCTGCAGGGCTCCGCGTTCGACCGCAAGCTGCGTTGGGATCTCGCGCGCGTCACGCTGGCGCAGTACCAGGGCCTGGCCTACTTCACCGGCGCCGTGGGCAATACCAACATCTACGCAAATGACGCGAACTGGGTCGCACAGGCCAAGTACACGCCGAGCCCGAGCTGGAACACCACTCTGATCGCGATGTACGCGCAGGACGACGAGATCGACGACCGGGACGGCAGCGTCCTCGACGGCCAGACCACGAGCACGCGTTGGGACAACACCGTGGTCGCGCTGAAGGGCCAGTACACCGGCCTCGAGTTCATGGACGTGAGCGGATCGGTGTACTACAGCGACTACAACGTCGAGAGTTCGCTCTGTGGCGGCGGGCTGAACGGGCCCTGCCGGTTCAGCCCCGTGCCGCTGCGGGACCTGGACGACGTGTCCGGTACCCTCAACATCAACTTCAACCGCCTGTTCATGGATGGGCTGTCGTTGAGCGCGCAGTTCTTCCGGGTCGGCTCGGACTTCGTGTCCATCACCGCGGCGCGTCGCGAGCAGGACGTGCTGCTGACGGAAGGCCAGGAAGCCACCTGGATGTGGGGCCGCCCGGACTACAACTTCGGCAATCCCGATAACGCCAACTCGATGGCCGGCCTCGGCTGGGGCGGCTGGGACGGTGAGGTGCAGCAGGTCGTCTCCGGCATGGCCGACAACGACTTCACGGACTTCGACGAGCCCGTGGCGTACTCGGTCATCGGCTGGCAGGGCGTGACCCTGGTGCCGAAGCTGGCGCTCGGCGACTGGGAGTTCGCGGCCGAGTACAGCTACATCGACTTCGACACCAACTGGCAGGCCTGCGGCGGGCAGGACAAGGACATCGATTGCCAGGCCTACCCGCGCCAGGAAGGCGTGCACTCCTGGGGCCTCGGCGGCGACTACCGCTCGCCCTACGCGCCCTACCAGGATCGCCTGGTGCAGATCTTCGCCCTCAGGGCCATGTACACCCTGGACGTCGGCCCCGGCGTCGACCTGATGGCACGCTACAAGTACATCAAGGACGAGGACGATCGCGTGACCCGGGCCAGTTCGCTCACGGATGCCTACGATGGCTACCCCGCCGCCGCGGGCTCGATCAATCCTGACTGGATCCCGAACGTCGGTCTCGGCGGCTGCGTCGGGTGCGACGACCGCGAGGCCGACTACGACACCTACGGGATCAGTGCCGGCATGCAGCTTACGCCCGACCTGTACGCCAAGCTGATCTACGAGTTCCACAACGTCGAGCTGATCGACGGCACGGTGGACGTGGCGCCGGTGGGCCTCGGCTTCGAGGCGAGCAACGACTACGGCTGGGCGGAGTACGTCACCGGCAACCACGACAAGAACCGGGTCGGCCTGGACTTCAGCTACTTCCTGTCGGGCGTCGAGTTCGGCGGCACCATCGACTACCTGTGGGGCCAGTACGACCCGTACTTCTACACCAACGACGGCGGCGAACGCGTGCGCCTGCGGCCAGCGGCGGGCGTGACGGCGTTCGCCACGCCACTCGGCAACATCCCCATCGGCAGCGTGGACTACAACCAGTACCGCATGAAGATCTTCATGAAGGTCAGCTTCTGACCGGATCGGCATGAGTCGTTCCAGGGGCGGCCACGCGTGAGCGTTGCCGCCCCGCTTTTTCGGTGGACCGGATGAACCTGACCCGCCCGAACGCCTGCAGCACACTCCTCGCCGCCGCCCTGCTGTCGGTGCAGGTCGCAAACGCCGGCACACAGGAACTCTTCGTGCTCGAGGACGTGCGCGGCGACGACGTCGGCAACGGCGAGCTCATCTATCCGAACCGCATCGACATGCAGCGCGGGGACCTCGACCTCGTGCGCCTGTCGGCGGAGCAGCGCGGCGACGATGGGGTGTGGTTCGTCGCCGAGTTCGCCAAGCAGATCCTGAGTCCGGAAGGACGCGTCACGGAACTCGGCCAGACGCCGCTCGAGAAGCTCGCCCGCCACGGCTTCTTCACCTTGAACGTGGACATCTACGTGGACACCGATCGCATCGCCGGTGGCGGGCGGACCGAGGCGGTGCCCGGCCGCCGCGTCTCGGTGGACCGCAACTTCGCCTGGGAGAAGGCGATCGTGCTCACGCCTCGCCCGGATGTCGCCCGCACGATGCTGCAGATGTATTTCGACGACCAGTTCGAGGCGGAGCTGCGCGCCGAGAAGGGGCGGATCTCGAAGGACGACGTGACCGACGTGCAGAGTCGCTCGGAAAAGCGGGTTGACGACCTCTTCTACTTCCCGACCAAGGTCCGGGTGAGCGGACGCAAGGTGGAGTTCTTCGTGCCCACCGAGTTCCTCGGCGGCGTGCCGTCGAAGTCGTGGGGCTACACCGTCGTCGTGACCGGTGCGGACATCCAGCAGCGCGGCAGCCCGATCGAGGTGGTTCCCGACAGGGCGCCGATGATGACCATGGGCGTCGCGCGCGGCATCACAGCGACGGAGTGGGGCATCCGGGGCGACGTGGACCGGGGGGTTCCGCCGGTCATCGACATCCTGGCGTCGGACCCGAACGTGCAGCCCACGGTGCTCGACAACTACGACACGGTCGCAGGGCGCCTCGCGAGCGTGCCCGGCGTGGCGCCCGACGGTAACGTGGCGGTCGCGCCGACGGGTCGGCCGCTCACGGTGGAGGAGGCTGCGCGGCTCGACACCGCCACGGGCGCGCCCGAGGACGGTGCGGCGCCGTCCACGTCGCCGGAGAAGCGCTCGGTGCCGGCGCGCCTGCGCACCTTGAACCTGCTGCAGCAGGAAGGCCTGATCACCCAGGCGGAGTACGACGAGCTGCGCCGCAAGATCCTCGCCGAGCTCTGAGCCATGCTCGACTCCCTGCTCGACCAGCTGGCCAGCCGTCGCGGCATCGGCGACGCCTACCACGACTACCGCGGTGAGTTGCGCGCGTTCAGCGCCGCCACCAAGACGGCGATCCTCGCCGCCATGGGCTGCGAGGTCACGGATGCCGGCGCCATCGCGAGGGAGCTCGCGGAACTCGAGCTGCGGCCGTGGAAATCGTTGCTGCCGAGGGTGAGCGTCATCCGGCCCGGGCGCACCGGCGTCCTCGTGGCACTGCCCGCCGATGCGCTCGGTCACGCGGTGGAGTGGCTGCTCACCATGCCCGACGGGGCCCAGGTGACCGGGCGCTCCGCCGGCGAAGGGCTCGCCGAGCTCGAGCGCCGCGAACTCGATGGTCGCTGGCTCACCCGACGCGTGCTGGTGCTTCCGGAAGGGCTGCCGCCCGGCCATCACCTGCTGAGCGTGCGCGCCGGCGATGCTGCGGGCGAGTGCGCGCTGGTCGTGGCGCCGGGCCGCTGCCACGAGCCCAGGTCGCTCGCCTCGGGTGGGCGCCTGTGGGGCGTGGCCGTGCAGCTCTACACGCTGCGCTCCGGCGGCAACTGGGGCATCGGGGACTTCGCGGACCTTTGCACGGTGGTGCGCCGCTGTGCCGAGCAGGGCGCCGCGTTCATCGGACTCAATCCGCTGCACGCGCTGTTCCCCTCGAATCCGGGGCACTACGGACCCTACAGCCCCTCCTCGCGGCACTTCCTGAACGTGCTGTACATCGCGGTGCCCGAGGTGCCCGAGTACGCCGACTGCGCCGCGGCCCGCAGCTTCGTCGAGGCAGCGGAGTTCCAGCAGGAACTCGTCCGACTGCGCGCGACGGACGACGTGGACTATCCCGGCGTCGCGCGCGCCAAGCTGCCGGTGCTCGAGCGGCTGTATGCGCACTTCCGCCGCACGCAGCTCGACCGCGACACCGATCGCGCCCGCGCGTTCCGTGCCTACCTGCGCGAGCGCGGCGAGCCGCTGCGCCGCCACGCGCTGCACGACGCCATCGACGCCCACCTGCGGCCGCAGGATCCCGGACGCTACTGGGGCTGGCCCGCATGGCCCGAGGCGCTGCGTGACCCGGCCGGTCCGGGCGTGCGCGAATTCGAGGAACTGCATCGCGTCGCGGTCGAGTACTACGCCTGGCTGCAGTGGATCGCCGACGGCCAGCTCGCGGCCGCGCAGCGCCTGGCGCGCGAGCTCGGCATGCCGATCGGCCTCTACGGCGACTACGCCGTGGGCGTGAATCCGAGCGGTGCCGAGACCTGGTCCGACCAGCGCGTCTACCGCATGGGCGCGGGCGTCGGCGCTCCGCCGGATCCGCTGGCGCTCAAGGGCCAGGACTGGGGCATCCCGCCGCAGGATCCGCACGCGCTGGTGACGTCGGCCTACCGGCCGTTCCGCGACCTGATCGCCGCGAACATGCGCCACTTCGGGGCGCTGCGCCTCGACCACGTGATGGCACTGTTCCGCCAGTGGTGGGTGCCGGTGGGGCTCGGTGCCACCGAGGGCGGCTATGTGCACTACCCGCTCGAGGACCTGATGTCGGTGCTGGCGCTCGAGAGCGTGCTGCACCGCTGCCTGGTGGTCGGCGAGGACCTCGGCACGGTACCCGACGAGATGCGCCACGCGATGGCGGAGTTCGCCGTGTACTCCTACAAGGTGCTGCTGTTCGAGAAGCACGGCGACGGCCGCTTTCGCCGGCCCGGGGAGTACGTGCACCGTGCGATCGCCACCGTCACCACGCACGACCTGCCCACGCTGCACGGCTGGTGGGAGGGCCGCGACCTCGAGCTGCGCGACCGCCTGCAGCTGTTCCCCGGCGAGGAAATCCGCCGCCACGTGTACGAGGAGCGCGTACGCGACCGGACGCAGATGATCGCAGCGCTCGACTCCGAGGGAGTGCTGTCGACGCCGCGAGCGCCGAGGCTGCGGCCGGCTTCAGCGAGTCGCTCGCGCACGACATCCAGCTGTATCTCGCGAAGAGCGCCGCCGGCCTCGTCGTGCTGCAGATCGAGGATCTCATCGGCATGACCGACCCGGTGAACGTGCCCGGCACCAGCCACGAACACGCCAACTGGCAGCGCAAGGTGACCGTCGACGTCGAGGACGCGCTCGGCCGCGAGTCGACCCGACGGCTGTTCGCCGACGTCCGGCGGGCGCGCGGCTCGTAGCCTTCCTGCCGACCGGAGGCGCAGCAGTGCGGTTCAGGTTGGCAAGCGCGGAGGACTATCCGGCAGGGCTGAACCTCCCGTGGGCCACGCCGCTGGAGGCGTGGCCCGACGAGCGCTGCACCGATGTCGAGCGCGGCCTGCACCGCAACCCGGTGCGCTTCGTGGCGCACGACGGCGCGATCTATGCCATCAAGGAGCTGCTCGAGCGCGTCGCCGAGCGCGAGTACGCGCTGCTGCGCGCGCTCCAGGAACTGAGCCTGCCGGTGGTCGAGCCGGTCGGTCTCATCACGGATCGGCCAACAGCGCCGGGCGACGAGCGGCGTGGCCTGCTCGTGACGCGCTTCCTGCAGCATTCGATGCCGTTCCGCAATGTCATCTCCCGCGGTGTCAGCGCTGCCCAAGCCTTCCAGCTGCTCGACGCGCTGGCCGACCTGCTCGTGAACCTGCACCTCGCGGGCTTCTTCTGGGGCGACTGCTCGCTGTCGAACGCGCTGTTCCGGCTCGATGCCGGCCGCTATTCCGCCTATCTCGTGGATGCCGAGACCGGCGAGATGCACATGACGCTCTCGAACGGCCAGCGCCGCCACGATCTCTCGATCGCCGAGGAGAACGTGGCGGGCGAGTTCATGGACCTGAAGGCGGGGTTCGGGCTGCCCGACGGACTCGATCCCATCGAGCTCGGCACCGGCCTGACGTCCCGCTACGAGCAGCTGTGGACCGAGCTCACGCGCGAGGAGGTGTTCGCCGCGCAGGAGCAGTACCGCGTGGACTCGCGGATCAAGCGCGTCAACGAGCTCGGCTTCGACGTCGAGGAACTCGACATCGAGACCATCGAGGGCGGCCACAAGATCCGGCTGCGGGTGCAGGTCGTCGAGCCCGGCCACCACCGGCGCCGCCTCGAGGCGCTCACCGGCCTCGACGTCCAGGAGAACCAGGCGCGGCGGCTGCTGAACGACCTCGACCACTTCCGCGCCTGGCAGGGCGGTCTCGAGGGACGGCCGATCCCGGAACGCGAGGCGGCGAAGCGGTGGCTCGAGGAATCCTACCGGCCGACGCTCGCGGCGATCCCGCCCGGGCAGGCCGCCAAGCTCGACCCCGCCGAGATCTTCCACCAGCTCCTCGAGCATCGCTGGTACATGTCCGAGCGACTCGGCCGCGACCTGCCGCTCGCGGAAGTCGTGCCGTCATACGTGGACGAGGTGCTCGAGCGGCTGCCGGCACCCGCGGTCAATCCGTGACCGGAACGCCGCTGAGCGGAGCGCATCGCCGCGCGGGTCAGCCGCTACTCTCCCGCGTCCGGAACCCGCAGAATGTCGCCGCGCACCTGCGCGGCTGACCCGACGAGGATCCCGTGATGAATCGAAGCGCAGCGGCGCTGGCCGCGAGCCTGCTGGCCGCAGTCGCGATCGTCCTCCCGGGGCGCGCCGCGGCCGAGGAGACTTCGCCGCCGGCGAGCGAGTGGCGTGGCTACTGCCAGGGTTACCTGCAGGCGCTCGACGGCGCCAAGGGCAACGACCTCGACGTGACCTACTGCCTCGGCATCACCAAGGGCCTGCTGAACGGCCTGCGCATCGGCAGCCAGATCGGGGCGCTCAGCTTCGGTTCGCAGCTCGCGATCCGCTACAAGCTCGATCCGGACGAGGTGTTCAAGCTGTTCCAGACGCAGGACCCGGCGGAGCTGATGGGCGTGTGCGCGCCGCCGCAGGCGCCGGCCGCCGACTACGTGCGCGCCGTGATGTCGCACCTCGAGCGCAACCCCAAGGACCTGCAGCGCCCGATCGGCGAGGTGTTCTTCGAGGGCCTGCAGAAGGCCTGGCCCTGTGACTAGCGGCTCCCGCGGCTAACGCCGCCCCAGCCGGGCGTCCGGCGCGAGCGACCAGGTGCCGTCCGGGGCGGGACAGGCGACCGCCCGGCCCTCGCTCAACCCGAAGCCGCCGGTGGCGATCAGCAGGAACTTGCGACAGCCGCCGACCGCGCCGGCGTCGGCCCTGGGCGTGAGCTGATAGGCGACGCCCGTGTTGTGGTTGGTCCACTGGATCGTCTGGCCGGGACCAGCCAGCTCGAGCGCGTGACCGACGCAGGAGCGATCGGCCCGGTCCATGCGCTGCCCGATCTCCGCGCCGATCGCGGCGCCGATCACCGTGCCGAGCACGACCGCAACCGCGCGCTGCTCGCCCCGGGCGGCTTCCGCGCCGATCGCGCCGCCGGCCACGCCGCCCAGCACCGCACCGATCGCGGCGCGGTCGCAGCGACCGTCGCTGACACCGTAGTCGCGATCCCACCGCAGTCCGCTGTAGCCCGCGTACTCGGGATCGTGCTTGTTGCGCCAGCCGTGCGCGGGTGCCCACGACGGCGGCGCCGCGAGCGCGATGCAAGGCAGCGCGATCAGCAGCACCAGCAGCAGCCGGGCCAGCACGCGTCGCGTGCGGGGATCGAGGGCCTGCGGCGAGGGCACGGACTGGACGTGGGTCGTCGTCTGCATGCGGTCCTCCTGGGCGTCGTGGGGCGCGCTGCAGCGTCCCGGCCTGAGGCAGAAGCTAGTCCCTCGCGCGGGTCGGCGGCGCCCGACGCAGCGAATGCGTGACCCGGTTCACGGCAGCGCCGCGCCTTACGTCAAACGCGCTAATCTTCGGCACGGGTGAGCACGGGAGCGCGGCGATGAGCGACACCCTCGTGATCGGTGGCGACCTGCGCGTGAAGCGACTCGGGTACGGCGCGATGCGGCTGGCGGGACCCGGCATCTGGGGCGACCCGGCGGACCGTGGCGAGGCGCTGCGGCTGCTGCGCCGGGCCGTCGAGCTCGGCGTGAACTTCATCGACACCGCCGACGCCTACGGGCCCGAGACCAACGAGCGGCTGATCGCCGAGGCGCTGCATCCCTATCCGCCGGGGCTCGTGATCGCGACCAAGGGCGGTATCGTGCGGCCCTCGCAGGATCGCTGGGACCGCGACGCCCGGCCCGCGCACCTGCGGGCCGCCTGCGAGGCGAGCCTCGCGCGGTTGCGCATCGAGCGCATCGATCTCTACCAGCTGCACGCCATCGACCCGCGCGTGCCGCTCGAGGACTCCCTCGGCGAGCTCGCTCGGCTCCAGCAGGCCGGCAAGATCCGCCACGTGGGCGTGTCGAACTTCACCTCGGGCGAGCTCGAGCGGGCGCGCCGCGTGATCGACGTGGTCTCCGTGCAGAATCGCTACAACGTCGCCGACCGCTCCTCGGACCCGGTGCTCGCCGCCTGCGAGCGCGACGGCCTCGCGTTCATCCCGTGGTCGCCGCTGTCGCAGAACCCGCGCGAGGTCGGCGAAGGCGCACGGGCACGGCTCGGAGAGCTGGCGGCGCGGCGCGGCGTGTCGTTCGAGCAGGCGTCGGTGGCGTGGCTGCTCGCACGTTCCCCGGCGATGCTGCCGATTCCCGGCACGTCGTCGGTAGGGCACCTGGAAGACAACTGCGCAGCGGCGGCGCTCGCCCTGACGCCCCAGCAGCTGCTCGCCATCGGCTGAGGTCCCCGCGCTCAAGGCCGCCGCCGATTGATTTTCCGCGCTGCGGACGTCCAACCCCCGTCACAGCCTGTTGGCGAGGACGGATTGAACACCACCCCTGCACGGGGCCCGAAGGCCGCCGGCCGGCGCTTTGCGCCCGCGCTGGCCCTCGGCGCCCTCTATCTCTGCCTGGGCGCGGCGACGCGCCTCGTGCTCTGGCTCAGGTTCGGGACCGCGGCCGACGTGCCGGTAGGCGACCTGCCGCTGCTGATGCTCGCAGGCCTGCTGAACGACGCCGTCGAGAGCCTCTACGTCGTCTCGCCGCTGGTGCTCTACCTGCTGCTCGTGCCGGACCGCTGGTACCGCACGCGCGCCAGCCGCGCCCTGCTGGCCGGCGGATTCGTCCTGACCCTCTGCGCGCTGATCTACGTCGCCGCGGCCGAGTTCTATTTCTTCGAGGAGTTCGACGCCCGCTTCAATCTCGTCGCCTTCGACTACCTCCGCTATCCCGCGGAGGTGTTCATCGACATCTGGCAGGCCTATCCGGTCCTCAAGGCGCTGCTCGTCACCGTCGTGCTGGCGGCAACGCTCACGTGGAGCCTGCGCCACCGGCTGCTCACGGGGACCGACACTGCCACCACGCTGCGTCGGCGCCTTGGACCGTTTGCCGCGTATGCGGCCCTGCTGATCGCCGTGATCGCGTGGTACCCCACCGACGCGCTGTCGCTGTCATCGAATCGGGTCGAGAACGAGCTCGTGCAGAACGGCTACAGCAGCTTCTTCCGAGCGGCCGCGACGAACCAGATCGAATACCGCGACTACTACGCCTCGGGTGACGCGGCATCCAACCTCAAGCTGCTCGCCGGGGCGCTGGGCGCGGGCGGCGGCGAGTTCACGCGCCTGGCCGAGGGACGGCTGGACCGACGCTTCCCGGCGCGTGCCGACGGTCTCGGCCGCATGAACGTCGTCGTCGTTTCGAGCGAGTCCTTCGGCGCCAAGTTCAGCCGCCTGTACGGCTCGGAGCGCGACCTGACCCCCAACTTCGACGCCTACGCGCAGCGTGGCATCTGGTTCGCCCACACCTACGCCTCGGGCACCCGCACGGTGCGCGGCCTCGAGGCGCTGACCGCCTCGTTCCCGCCGATCCCGACCGTGTCCATCGTGCGTCGTCCGGGCAACGAGGGCATCGCGACCTGGGGCCGCGTCATGCGCGACCTGGGCTACGACACCAGCTTCCTGTACGGGGGCTACGGCTACTTCGACAACATGAACGCCTTCTACGCCGGCAACGGCTTCGAGGTTCTCGACCGCAGCGCCATCGACACGGTGCGCTTCGAGAACATCTGGGGCGTCGCCGACGAGGATCTCTTCGACCTCGAGTTGAAGCACTGCTCGGAGCTGTACGCCCAAGGCAAGCCGTTCTTCTCGATCGTGATGACGACCTCGAACCACAAGCCGTTCACCTTCCGCCCGGGACTCGAGGACCTCGGCATCCCGGAGGCGGGCGGCGGCCGCAAGGCCGGCGTGAAGTACGCCGACTACGCGCTCGGCTATTTCCTGCGCGAGGCCGCGAAGCAGCCGTGGTTCGACGACACGATCTTCGTCGTCGTCGCCGATCACGGCGCCCGCGTGTACGGCAAGGCCGACATTCCGCTGAATTCCTACGAGATCCCGCTGATGATCTATGCGCCGAAGCACCTCGCTCCGCGGCGGGTGGACGAACTGATGACGCAGATCGACGTCGCCCCGACCGTGCTCGGCCTGCTCGGGCTCCCCTACGAGGCGCCGTTCTTCGGGCAGGACGTCCTGCATGCGCCGGCCGAGTCGCGGGTGGCGCTGTTCAGCCACGATCACGACGTCGCGATCTACCGCGACGGCCGGATCGCCGTCCTCGGCATGGACGGCCACGTGCGCGACTTCCTCTACGACCGCAACCGCGACAGCTTCGAGTCCGTGGCAGCCGATCCCGCGCTCGATGCGCTCGGCATTGCCTACTTCCAGACGGCCTCGGAGTTGTTCAAGGCGCACCAGTACGAGTGACGCGCCGCCGCGCCAGCGTCCCGGGCCTTGCCGCGGTGGCGGACGCCCGCGACCGTCCGTCGGCCCGGTGCGTGACTCCCTGTATGATCCCGTGCGCGTCGTCCCGCGACGGCGCGCCAACGTCACGGCCGCAGACGAACCAATGGAGCGCAGACCATGAGCAAGGGCATGGACCGGAAGAAGGAGAACAAGAAGAAACCCGCCAAGACCAAGGAGGAGAAGAAAGCGGCCAAGCAGGAAGCGAAGCAGAACAAGCGTCGGGGCCAGCCGCTCGTCTGACTCGGTTCAGAGTCCGCGTGTCCTGAGCCAGAGGCCGGGCGCGGTCGTGTAGCCGAAATCGCGGCCCGCGACGCGGCCGCCGCGGTCGAGCACGTAGTAGGTCGGATAACCGCGCACCCGGTAATCGGCGGCGGTCTGTGCCTCGCCGGCGAGGACCGGCAGCGTCAGGTCGTGGCGCGCGGCGTACTGCGCGAGTTCCGCGGGGCTCGACCAGTCGAGTCCCACGAGCACGACCTGCACGTCGTCGCCCGCCCATCGGTCGAACCAGCGCAGCTGCGGCGCACTCGCGGCACACACGCCGCACCAGGGCGCGAAGAAGTAGATGACCGCGGGCCGGCCCGCGAGACTCGCCGAGCTCCACGGCCGACCGTCGAGATCGCGCAGTTCGAAGGCCGGCGCTGCGCTGCGCTCGTCCGCCGGCAGCAGCCCGCGCGCCCGCCAGGCCTGCACGCCGCCCACGATCACCACGATGACGAGCAGGTCGAGCGCGAGGCGCTTCAGCCGCGCGGCGCCGATCATCTCGGTCGCGAGGGTCGGTCGCGCGCCGGGCGACGCGCGCCCGGCGGGCTCGGCGAGGCGTCACTTCGCTTCGCGCGCGCCGGCACCTGCGGCAGCCCGGTGTGCTGCGTGCGGAACGGCTGCGAGCCCTTCGCGCCCGCGCGTGGCCCGCGCTTGCCCTCGTGCGACTGGCCAGTCCCGATCGGCTGGTAGGTCGGCACGAGGTGCTGGCGGCCGTTGCCGATCAGATCCGCGCGGCCCATGCGCCGCAGCGCCTCGCGCAGCAGCGGCCAGTTGTTGGCGTCGTGGTAGCGCAGGAACGCCTTGTGCAGGCGCCGCTGGCGCGTGCCCTTCGGGATCACGACCTCTTCTGAAGCGCGGGTCACCCTGCGCAGCGGGTTCTTGCCCGAGTGGTACATGGCCGTCGCCGTGGCCATCGGCGAGGGCAGGAAGGCCTGCACCTGGTCCGCCCGGAAACCATTGCGCTTCAGCCACAGCGCGAGCTCGAGCATGTCCTCGTCGGTGGTGCCCGGGTGCGCGGCGATGAAGTACGGGATCAGGTACTGCTCCTTGCCGGCTTCCTTCGAGTACTTGTCGAACAGCGCCTTGAAGCGGTCGTAGGTGCCGACGCCGGGCTTCATCATCTTCGACAGCGGTCCTTCCGCGATCGCCTCGGGCGCGATCTTGAGGTAGCCGCCCACGTGGTGCTGCGCGAGTTCCTTCACGTACTCCGGCGATTCGATGGCGAGGTCGTAGCGCACGCCCGAGGCGATCAGCACCTTCTTGATGCCGGGCAGCGTGCGGGCGCGACGGTAGAGGTGGATGAGCGCCGAGTGGTCCGTGTTCAGGTTCGGGCAGATCCCGGGATACACGCAGGATGGCCGCCGGCACGCCGCCTCGATCTCGCGCGACTTGCACGCCACCCGGTACATGTTCGCGGTGGGGCCGCCGAGGTCGGAGATCACGCCGGTGAAACCCGGCACCGTGTCGCGGATGGTCTCGATCTCGCGGATCACCGAGTCCTCGGAGCGGTTCTGGATGATGCGGCCCTCGTGCTCGGTGATCGAGCAGAACGTGCAGCCGCCGAAGCAGCCGCGCTGGATCGCGATCGAGAAGCGGATCATCTCGTACGCCGGGATCTTCGCGTTCCCGTAGGACGGGTGCGGCACGCGCTGGTACGGCAGCTCGTAGATCGCGTCCATCTCCTTCGTCGTGAGCGGAATCGGCGGCGGGTTGAGCCACACGTCCACGTCGCCGTGACGCTGCACGAGCGCGCGCGCGTTGCCGGGGTTCGACTCCTGGTGCAGCACGCGGGAGGCGTGCGCGTAGAGCACCGGGTCGTCCGCGACCTGCTCGAAGGCCGGCAGACGGATCACGCTGATCTCGCGGTCGGCGTTCTTCGGCAGACGGCGGTGGAATCTCAGGACCGCTTCAGTCCCAGCCGCGGCGATGTTGGCTCGGCGTTCCGGTGCTGCGGCGGCGACGTCGCCCCGATCTTCCGGATTCGTCCGGGAGGACGCCGTGAACCCGTCCCTGGGGGCTGCGGGCGCGTCGTCCATGCCGCGCACGGCCTCCCGGACGAATCCGGAAGACCGTGTCGCCGTCGCTTCGGCAACGACGGCGCGTTGCGGAGTGCCGCTCGCCGCGGGCTCCATCGCGTACGGATCGAGCGGCGGGCTCAGCGGCCCCGGCGTGTCGACGCTGGTGGAATCGATCTCGATCCAGCCCTCGGGCGTCGCACGGCGCGTGAAGGCCGTACCTCGCAGGTCGGTGATCTCCTCGATATTCTTGCCGGCTGCGAGCCGGTGCGCGATCTCGCAGATCTGCCGCTCGGCGTTGCCGAACACCAGGAGATCCGCCTTCGCGTCCATCAGCACCGAGCGGCGCACCTTCTCCGACCAGTAGTCGTAGTGCGCGATGCGGCGCAGCGAGGCCTCGATGCCGCCGATCACGACGGGCACGTCCTTGTACGCCTCGCGCACGCGCTGCGAGTAGACGATCACGCAGCGGTCGGGCCGGGCGCCGGCCACGCCGTGCGGCGTGTAGGCGTCGTCGCTGCGGATGCGGCGGTCCGAGGTGTAGCGGTTCACCATCGAATCCATGTTGCCGCCGGTGATGCCGAAGAACAGGTTCGGGCGGCCGAGCTTCATGAAGTCGCGGCTCGAGTGCCAGTCGGGCTGGGCGATGATGCCGACGCGGAAGCCCTGTGCCTCGAGCACCCGGCCGACGATGGCCATGCCGAAGCTCGGGTGGTCTACGTAGGCGTCGCCGGTGACGATGATGACGTCGCAGGAATCCCAGCCGAGCTCGTCCATCTCCGCCCGCGACATGGGCAGGAACGGCGCCGGGCCGAAGCGGTGGGCCCAGTGCTTGCGGTGGGAGAAGAGGTCGCGGGCGGGGTGCATGGCTCGCAGTTTAGATGAGGAGATCTGCCGGCTTGTTCGTCGGGCCGGCAATTCCGGTCGCATCAGGGACAAACGCGGCAGGCGAAGACCTGTGGCGACCTCCACGATGCACCCTTGACCGCAGGCCGGTCCCGCGCTCAGGATGTTGGTACCATAACGGTTGCATTACGGTGCATAGTGCTCAACCTGACATTGAAGAACCTGCCACCTGAGCTGCACGCCCGACTCAAGGCCAGTGCGCAAGCCAATCGGCGCAGCCTGAACCGGGAGATCCTCGCGCGACTCGAGGCAGAGCTGGACGCGCCGAGCGTGGATGTCGAGGCGGAGCTGCAAGCGCTCGAGAACTTTGTGGCGTCGCTGCCGCGCGTCGATCACGATCGGGTTGCGTGGTACCGAGGTACGGGGCGCGCGTGATCGTCGTCGACAGCAACGTCATCGCGTATTGCTGGATCAACGGCGAGCGAACCGCACTGGCGCATCGCCTGCGCAGGCTGGATCCCGACTGGCACGCACCGGTGCTGTGGCGGTCCGAATTGCGCAACATCCTGACGGGCTATCGGCGCGACGGCAGCCTGGATGCCTCGCAGGTCCGCCAGATCATGGCGGCGGCAGAAGCGGGTCTCGCCGGGCGTGAGCACTACATCCCCAGCGAACGAGTGTTCCGGGTGACGGAACAAAGCCGACTGTCGGCATACGACTCCGAGTTCGTGGCGCTGGCGGAAATTCTCGGCGCCCTGCTTGTGACGGAGGACCGTGCCATCCTTGCCGCGTTTCCGCAGCATGCGATGGATGTCGAGGGAGCTGCCGCGTCACTCTGAACGAGCGTGGCGAATGGGCGCGGTTTGGAGTGCCGCGCCGTGGGTTGGTGCGGTTGTTGACCCGGACGTCAGCCGGCGGCCCGACGGGTCGACCCGCCGTGTCATACAGAAGTGGGCCGCTGAATGGCGCCGCCGCTTGTGCCTCAAACGAGAGGTGCGGTACATACCGTCTCAACGCATCTTGGCGCCGCCTGAAGCAACCTCAACCGGGCCGGCCGGTGCAGGGACAACGACGTTCAAGGACAACGGACCCCGAGGGGAGACTCGCGATGAAGATGAACAAGAATGTGGTCGGCGCACTGGTGTTGTGCGGGTTCACGGTGGGTCCGGCGCAGGCTGCGCTGGAAAACCGCGGCGGCGGGATGATCTACGACACCGTGCTCAACGTCACCTGGCTGCAGGACGCGAACTACGCGAAGACCTCGGGCAATGACGCCGATGGGCGCATGAACTGGAGCGCCGCGAACATCTGGGCCAGCAATCTGCTGTACGGGGGCTACGATGACTGGCGGCTGCCGACGGTCGGGCCCATTGGCAGCGCGTTCGACACCAAATTCAGCAACAATGGCACGACCGACTTTGGTTACGGCAATACGAGCCCGAACTCCGAGCTCGCGTACATGTACTACGTCAATCTCGGCAACCTGGGCTTCTGCACGCCGAACAATGCGGACCCCAACTTCGCTTGCGACGAGCAGATAGGCTGGGGTCTGAAGAACACCGGTCCGTTCACCAATCTGCAGTCCTACGCGTACTGGTCGGGCACGGAGTACGCGCCCGCTCTCGCGTGGGGCTTCCGCACCGACAACGGCGCCCAGGTCTACGACGGCGACAAGCTCAATGAGTTAAATGCTTGGGCCGTGCGCGACGGCGATGTCGCCCCGCCCGTGCCACTGCCGGCCGCCGCGTGGCTGCTGCTGAGTGGGCTCGGCGGATTGGGGCTGCTCGGCCGCCGGCGGGCGGGGCGAACTGGATGATTCGAGCATTCGGGTGATTCGACCCTTTCTCCCTCCCCCGCTCGCGGGGGAGGGGCGGGGAGGGGGTCTGGAATTTTCCGGCTGTGGACGGTGTGGCGTGGCGCGGTTCGAGCATCTGCCGATCTATCGCCAGGCGTTTGCCGTCGCCGTGCCCCTCGAGCAGTTGGTTGCGGGGTTCTCGCGCTACCACAAGTATTCGCTGGCCTTCCCGACCGGTGGGGCGTAGATCCCGTCGAAGTGAGCAGGCAACGGCGCAGCCCAACGTGTACTGGCCGGGCGCGGCACACGCGCCCAGTCCCAGCAGCGCGTGGCGCTTCAACACCAACGACAGCCGGCGAAACGAGCGCCATACGACGTCATCAGTCCGGCCTGCGGCCAAGGTTTCATGGGAAACAATATTGACTGAATGTTTCCATGGAGATATCTTCCGCCCATGGCTCTCAAGGCACCCCGGTCGGTCGCCACTCCGGACGAAGCCTCGGTCCTGACCAAGGCCGTGACCCGGGCCGCGACGCTGCTCGGTCTCACGCAGCGGCAGCTCGCCGACACCCTCGGGCTGTCGGGCCCGACCACCTCGCGGCTCTACTCCGGCAAGTACCGCCTCTCCGCGACCCGCTCCAAGGAGTGGGAACTCGGCGTGCTGTTCGTGCGCCTGTTCCGCTCGCTCGACGCGCTGTGGGGCCACGAGGGCACCGCGCGCGCCTGGCTCGAGACCTACAACACCGCGCTCGGCGCCGCGCCGCTCGAGCTCATCCGCACGGCCGCGGGGCTGGTCCGCGTCGTTGACTACCTGGACCACGCCCGCGGTCGCGTCTGAGGCGCGGCCGTCGGCCGCGGATCTCTGGCGCGGGGTCGAGGCGCAGCACGTCGCCTCGACGATGGCGCTGGTGGACACGGTGGCCGAGCAGGCGGTACTCGAGGGGCTGGTCGAGGCCTCGAAGCCTCCGGTCCCTCGCGAAGTGGCGCGGCTCGGCCTGCACTGGCTGCTGTTCACGCCCTTCCGCTATGCGCCGCCACCCGGCGGCTCGCGCTTCCGCGGCCCGAACGATCCCGGCGTGTTCTACGGCGCGGATCAACCCCGCACCGCCTGCGCGGAGGTGGGCTATTGGCGCTGGCGCCACCTGCGGGACTCCCCCGGCCTCGCGGCCATGCCGCCCCGGCCGCAGACCGTGTTCCGGGTGCCGTTGTCGGGAGCCGCGATCGACCTGCGCGAGTCGCCGTTCGACCGCGATCGTGGGCGCTGGACGCACCGCTCCGACTACGCCGACTGCCAGGCCATGGGCCGCAGCGCTCGCACGGCGGGCGTGCAGTGGATCCGCTATGAGTCGGTGCGCGACTCGCGCCACGGCGGCTGCGGCGCGGTGCTCGACGCCGCGGCGTTCGCGAGCCGCACGCCGCTGGAGCAGCAGGGCTGGATCCTGACGGTGACGCAGGCTCGCGTGGTCTGGCAGCGCAGCGACCCGCTCGACCCCGGCGTGTTCGAGTTCAGCGCCGCCGGCTGGGCCTGACGCCGCGCGCCGGCGAGTCCGCCCCAGGTCCCGCCTCGAATGCAGGGGACGTCGCAGGGACGTCCCCCGCTCCCGGTCACTTCGGCTGGCGGCCCAGCGCCTCGACCAGTCCGGGTACGTGCTGCGCGCCGTCCGGGACCTGCAGGCTGGAGCCCGCGAAGTCGCCGCCCACCGGCTCGAAGCGGCCGCCGAGGCAGGTCGAGAGGAACGCCTCGCTGATCGCGAAGAACGAGGTGCGGTTCTGCGGGCGGGCGAAGCCGTGCCCCTCGTCCGGGTAGAGCACGTAGGTCACGGGCAACTTCTTCGCCTTCATCGCGCTCACGATCTGGTCCGACTCCGCCTGCTTCACCCGCGGATCGTTGGCGCCCTGCGCGATCAGCAGCGGCCGGCGGATCTGCTCGGCGCGCCACAGCGGCGAGCGGTCCTTCAGCAACGCGCGGCCCTCCTCGGTGCGCGGATCGCCGACCCGGCGCGCGAGGTCCTCGAAGAACGACTTCCAGTACGGCGGGATCGAGGCGAGCAGCGTGTTGAGGTTCGATGGACCGACGATGTCCACGCCGCAGGCGAAGCGATCCGGCGTGAAGGTGAGACCCACCAGCGTCGCGTAGCCGCCGTAGGAGCCGCCGTAGATCGCGACCTTGTCCGGTGTCGTGACCTTCTCGCGGACCGCCCAGTCCACGGCGTCGAGCAGGTCGTCGTGCATCTTCGCGGCCCACTGGAGATCGCCCGCGTTCACGAACGCCTTGCCGAATCCGGTCGAGGCGCGGAAGTTCACCGACAGCACCGCGTAGCCACGGTTGGCGAGCCACTGGTGCTCGGGGTCGTAGCCGAAGGTATCGCGCGCCCACGGACCGCCGTGGACGTTCAGCACCATCGGCAACGGCTGGTCCGGCCGGCCGTCGGCATTGACGTCGCTGCCGGGCGGCAGCGTCAGGTAGGAGACCATGCTGAGACCGTCGCGGGTGCGGATCTCGAAGGCCTGCATCGGCTGCAGAGGGGCGCCGGCAAGCGCCGGTCGCTGGTCGAACAGCTTCGTGACCGCGCCGGTGCGGCGGTCGTAGAGATGGCTCGAGATGCCGTGCTGCGGGTCGTCGGTGGTGACCACCCAGCGGGTGTCGTCGAGCGTACGGCTCGCGACCTGGAAGTCGCCGCCCAGCGACTTCGACAGCGTCTCGATGTCCTTCGCCGCCTCGGGTGCGAGCGGCGAATAGGCATTTCGCAGGCGATTCACCGA
This sequence comes from uncultured Gammaproteobacteria bacterium, assembly GCA_963707145.1. Classification (GTDB taxonomy): domain Bacteria; phylum Pseudomonadota; class Gammaproteobacteria; order Steroidobacterales; family Steroidobacteraceae; genus RPQJ01. The sequence continues at coordinate 305,575 of CAVPOQ010000008.1, read as the reverse complement.
GTAGGCCTCGGGCGCACGGGTGCGAGGGTCGAGCCACACGTCCTGTACGTCGGCCTGGTCGCTGCCGGCGAGCATCGCGGTGGTGCCGTCGGCGAGGCCGACGCGTACCAGCGCAGACGTATCCCGGTCCACCGACGAGAGCAGCAGTGCGGACTTGCCGTCGCCCGCCACGGCGAGCGCCTGCGTGGTCTGGCTGTCGGCCTGGCCGTAGGCGAGGATGCGCTCCCAGCCCGCGCCCTGCCGGCGCAGGATCTCGCCGCCCTCGGGCAGCGTGCGCACCGCGACCACCGGCTTCAGGTCGAGCCCGGTGAGGTACTCGGCAATCTCCTGGTCGTTGCGCTCGACGAGCCGTCGCTCGCCGGTGGCGACGTCGATCTCGTATACGTCGTGCCACTCGGGCTTGCGATCGTTGAGACCGACCAGCACGACGCCCGGCCGCTCATGCGACAGCCCGATCACCTGCGCCTGCACGCCCGCCAGCGGCGTGAGGTCGCGCTCGCCGCCGCCGTCGGCGCGCGCGGCGTAGAGGCGCCAGTTCTCGTCGCCGCCCTGGTCCTGCAAGTACAGCACGTGGGCGCTGTCGTAAGCCCAGAAATGCTGGCGGATGCCGCGCTTGCGATCGTTGGTCACGGGCTTCGCCGCCGCGAGGTCGCCGGCGGGTGCGACCCACACGTTCAGGACGCCGTCGCGCGGCGCGATGAAGGACATGTACTTGCCATCTGGCGACAGACGCGCCTGCGTGCGCTCGGGATTGCCGAACAGCGTGGCGCGCGGGATCAGCGGTGCGGTCGCTACCGTTGCCGCGGCCTGCCCGGAGGCGGCCGGGGTCGCATCGGCTCCGGCGGCGCCCGGCAGCAGCGCGCTGCACAGCGACGCTCCCAGCAATGGGAGCAGGAAACGGGTCGAGCGGTTCATGACGGACGTGCCTCTCGGCAGGGACGAAGAGGCACGAATTCTAGCGGGTCGCGTCACCGCGGCAGTGCAGCAATCGTCACGCCAGCGTGTGGTAAACCTTCTGCACGTCCTCGTCCTGCTCGAGCTTGTCGATCAGCTCGAGCACCTCGGTCGCCGGCTCCTCGCCGAGTTCCGTGGGTACCTGGCAGATGTACTCCTGCTCGGCCGAGATGGGTGCGATGCCGCGATCCTCCAGCGCCTTCTGCAGCGTGCCGAAGTCCTCGAACAGGCAGCGCGCGACGAGCTGCGGTTCGCCCTTCTCGCCGGTGCTCTCGCCGAACTCCTCGAGACCGTGGTCGATCAGGTACAGCTCGAGGTCGTCGGCGTCGATGCCCTCGGGGTTCAGGCGGAACACGCCCATGCGCTTGAACTGGAACGCCACGCTGCCGGTGGTGGCGAGGTTGCCGGCGTGCTTGCTGAACGCGTTGCGCACGCTCGCGACGGTGCGGGTCGGGTTGTCGGTCGCGCACTCCACCAGCACCGCGACGCCGTGCGGGCCGTAGCCCTCGTACATCACTTCCTCGAAGTTGGCCGCGTCGCGGCCGGAAGCGCGCTTGATCGCGGCCTCGATCTTGTCCTTCGGCATGTTCACGGCGCGGGCGTTCTGGATGCAGCGGCGCAGCGTCGGGTTCGAGGCGGGGTCCGATCCGCCCTTCTTCACCGCGATGGTGATTTCCTTGCCGATGCGCGCGAACTGCTTCGCCATGCGGTTCCAGCGCGCGAACATGGCGTGCTTGCGGACTTCGAAGATGCGTCCCATCGTGAACGGACCTGTGGAGCGGGGCGCGCAATGTACCCGGGCGCGCCGTCGGGGCCAACTGCAACGGCCCCACGATTATATGCCGCCGTGGAATAATCCGATCCGCGACGCCTCTCCGTGGAGCGCGATCGTCAAGGACCGCTACACATCCCCGACTGACGGAGCAGACCGATGACCCGCCGTGCCCACGCCCTGCTGATCGCCCTGTCGCTGTCCCCGCCCGCGCTGCTCGCCGCCGAACCCACGGCCTGGCCGGAGTGGGTCGGCACGAGTCGTGAACTTACGATGCAGCTCGGCGCGGAACTGAAGGGCGAGCTCACGCGTGCCATCGAGCAGGGCGGACCGGTCGCGGCCATCCCGGTCTGCAGGGAGCGCGCGCCGGCCATTGCGGCCCGGCTGTCGCAGGACTCGGGTGCGAAGGTGAGCCGCACGGCGTTGCGCGTGCGCAATCCAGCGAACGCGCCCGACGACCTGCAGCGCGCGGTCCTCGAGCAGTTCGCCGGTGAGCTGGTCGCGGCAGGCACGGCGGGAGGGGCCGGAACACCGGTCGCCGCATCGGCCGCCGGGCCGCTCGAGGCGGTCTTCGAGATCAAGCGCGCCACCGGCATCGAGCGCCGCTACATGCGCGCCATCCCGACCGACCCGCTGTGCCTCACCTGCCACGGCTCGAACCTGTCGCCCGAGCTCGCCGCCGCGATCGCCCGCGACTATCCGGCCGATGCCGCCACGGGCTTCGCGCCGGGTGAGTTGCGCGGCGCGTTCAGCGTGATCTGGCCTGCGGCTGCGACGGCAGCAACCCCTGCGAAGCCCTGAGCGCGCCGTCGGTCACGGCCGGTCGCAGGCCGGGTGTGATTAGGGCGGCGGTAACGGGGGTGGCCGGTGTCTGCGGGGGCCGAGCCGGGAGGGCAACGGCGGCAGAGCGGTTCTCGGCGCAGGAATCGCTGGGTTGGCGGCGGGATGGCGGCGCAAAGGAAGCGAACCGGCGACGCAGGCGTGAGGCGCGGGCTCTGCACGAGCGCCAAGGTCCCGCGGTGGGGGCAACGCGGCGAACCGGAGAAGCGGACGCCGTAACGCCGCCTTGATCGAGCGCAGCACGCAGCGGCGCACACGCCCGAGTAGCCACGGATCGCGGTGCAGGAAACACCGCTACCGCCTCGGGACACGACTCGGGCGTAAGCCCCAGATGTAGACAGGTTGTCGCTAGATTGCCGCGGCGAGCTTGACGGCCTTCGGGATAGCCCTTCAGCCGATGAACCGATTCCGCAGCTTCGAGAACGCCCGTGGCAGCAGATCAAGGGCCCGATTTGACTCGCGGGTGATCGACGGCCAAGGGTCCCTCCAACAAAAGCAAGGCAGATGCTTCCTATGCATCAGGCTCTTGGCCCAGCCCGCAAAGCCAAGCTCGCCACGCTTCCTGAGCATCAGAAATGAAAGAAAATCCTCAACAGGGTGCCAAAGCCGTACTTCCGCTGGCGCTTGCTTGAACGGTCTCACGCTGCGCCCTACTGCGCGGTTGTAAACCAGCATCGCGACATTGCAGCCGCAGGCATGCAACAACTCTGTTGGCGCGGTGAACCTGGCGTTGCATTCGATCAGTTTCCACTTCATGTCCCTGGGATCGTATTTGAACTCGACCCCGGCGTACCCTCGGTACCCCGAGAGCTCGAGGAAACGCTTTCCCAAACGGGCCACTTCCGGTGTGATCTTGGCGATGTGGTACGTGGCGCCGCCTCCGTTCACGGGATAACGACGCAAGACCGTCTTCGTGAAATCAAACAAGCAACGGCCGTTCTCATCGACATAGGAGTAGTAGCTGGCGATCAAGCTGTCGGGCCCCGGAATCATTTCCAGCAGAACGATATCGAATTTGCCTCGGCTTTGGATTTCACGAAATGAAGACACAACTTCACCAGCGTTGTTGGCCGTAAGGAATTTTCTCTTGAACTCATGCGAGAAGCCTGGCGAGAAATGTGGTTTCAACAGCACCGGATAGTTGATCGTGTCCTTCACTTTCTCAACATCCTCAAGGCGCTCGACGGCCCAGAACTTGGGGGCGTCGATGCCGCAATCCTGCGCGAGCCGATAGGTCCGCAATTTATTCAGCATGATACGGCTCGCTTCCGGGTCCATCAGGTCAAGCAAGAACCTCTCCCGGAGCTTCTGGTGGTTCTCCGAAATGAACCGAAGCGCGACGTCGTTGTCTGCAAGCACTAGCGCACCATGGAGCCACGCAGACTCTTCTCCCAGCAGGAAGTCCGCCCACTGCTTTGGGCAAACGTATGGCAATACATTGGCATATCGGGAATGACTGGCAGGCTCTATGCTTCGGAACCCCTTGCGTGCCAGCACATAGCAGTGGATTCCGTTCTTGTGGTACATGCGTAGCAACGAAAGTGCACCGAGATTGCCTCCGATCAGAACGACCGGCGGGAGTCCCTCCGAGCGGACCCGGTTGTGCAGGCTGGGAAGGGGTAAACGGTGAAACATGGCAGAATTCAAGCGGGCGCAACGAATCGTGCATGTCGTCGGGAAACGCCTGCGCGGGCGGAGAGCCAAGGCGGACCCTCGCCGGTAGGTATGTTGTCAGCGGATGGTAAGGCCAAACGGGCGTTTCCGTGACTTGGGGCGCGTGCGTTGTTTGAGTGACCGTCTTTGACTTCAAGCGACGTGGAAGGCAGTGCTCCAAGAGCTGTTGGGCCGGACCAATGCGTTGAGCGTGATCAGACGCGGGCCGCGAGCCATTGCTGCCGCTCGTCAGCCATGGGCCGCAAGAACCGCTGCAGGTCCGCGCGCGGCAACGGCACCGCCGCCAGCTCCGCCAGCATGCGAGCGTCGATCGGGTCGGTCTTGATCTGCCGGCCCATGGGCCTGGCGAAGTTGCGGGCCTGGGGCGGGTTGATGACCGCCACCGGCAGTCCGGCCGCATGCAGCGGGCAAGCGACCGCCCCCTCACACCCGCCGTTGGCCTCCATCACCACCAGCGACACCCCCGGCGGATTCCGTGCCGCGGCTAGTGCCGAGTGGGCCTCGGCCTCGTTATCGAACCGCTGGGCTTTGAGTGTGCCGCCCAGCACCGCGACATCGAGCGTGGGCCTTCGCAACTTCGATGCCTGTTACCACGGAGGATACAGACATGGTCTTCAGATCCCTTGCTTGTCCATGCGCACGCAGTCCGGCCGGTGCGGGTAACCGTTCGGGCTTCAGGAAGGCCAGCACGGTGGCCTTGCGTTCTATACTCACAGCCGGGTTCGAGCACCCCAGCGAGTACCAAGCCGCACGGACCGGTCTGGCCGCCTCAACGGCCGTCAGACTCCGCCGTGCCGGTCTGGTCTGAAGATACAAGCGCGTCGTCGCCGTGAGCCTCTATCACCACTACGTCTTCCCGCGGCTGCTCGACCTCGCGATGTCGAGTCGGCTGCTGCACAAGCCGCGCAACCGCACGCTCGCCCCGGCGCGCGGTCGCATCCTCGAGATCGGCTTCGGCACCGGCCGGAATCTCGGTCACTACCCGCCGACCGTGCAGCGCATTGAGGCCATCGATCCCGATCTCGACCTCGACCGCCTGTCGATGCCGCGCATCGCGCAGGCATCCATCGAGGTGGACTTCCACCACCTCGACGCGGCGCACCTGCCCTTCGAGAAGGCGCGCTTCGACACGGTGGTGAGCACCTTCACGCTGTGCTCGATCTCCGACATCGGGCACGCACTGAGCGAGATCCACCGCGTGCTGAAGCCCGGCGGGCAGTTCCTGTTCCTCGAGCACGGGCGCTCGCCCGACCCCGGCGTGGCACGCTGGCAGGATCGCCTCAACGGCGCGTGGATGCCGCTCGCCGGCGGCTGCCACCTCAATCGCCCGGTGCGCACGCTGATCGAGGAGGCAGGTCTGGCGCTCGGACCGGCGAAGGACTACTACCTCCGGCATGCGCCGCGCTTCATCGGCTACCTCACCGAGGGCGTGGCGCTGCGCGCCTGAGTGCCGATTCTGTTGCGGCGCGTGATGACGCGCATCGTGTACTCGCGTAGAAGCCCGACAGCCCCGGCGTGACCCGCCGCACGCGGGGACGGGATTTCCGGAACTGGGGGATGCCTGAACGGGGGTGGCGGGCAGGCCAGGGAAGGCCGCAATGACGAAGGCCGCGGGACGCTTCAGGCGCCCGCGGCCTTCTTCTTCCGGGCCTCGTACGCAGCACGCTGCCGCGCGAGATCGGCCTCGATGCGCTGCCACTGCGCCTCGTAGCGCGGGTCGCCGTTGAGCTGCCTGAGCACTGGGTCGTCGCGCAGCGAGAACGCGTCCTCGAACACCAGCAACCGGTAACCGGCGTCCACGGCCTGTTCGAAACTCGCGACTGCATCGGTCTTGCGTCCCGCGACCACCAGCAGCTGGGCGCGGCAGACCAAGTCGGCCGGGTTGCGGAACATCGGGCTGCGCTCCCACGTGGCGAGGGCTGCTTCCGCGACGCGACGCGCACCGGCCGGATCACCGCGCTTCTCGCGCACCAGGGCCATGGTGCCTGCAAAGCAGACCCAGTCGCTGGTGACGGTCGGCGCATCGGCGAACACCTGCGGGTAGCGCTTTCGGATCAGGCCCTCCGCGACGTCCCAGTGGCCGGTCAGCATGGCGGAGTAGACGAGCGCGCCCTGGCCCGTCGAGCCCTGGCCCGCCGGCCCGGCCGCGAACGCCCGGTCCAGGCGGTACACCGTCTCGTAGTCGCGATCCATGGCGGCGAGCAGCCCTTCGCGCGTCCAGTCGGTCAGGGCACTGCCGCCGATACGCGCGAGCGCGCGTCGCGCGCCGGCCTCGTCGCCCCAGGACTTGCGGATGGTGCACTCGGCCAGGTTGGTCCACATGTCCCCGTCGACCTCCCTGGACTGCTCGAGCAGTTCGAGTGCGCGATCGAGCTGCCCCCAGGTCAGCGCCACGTCCGAGTAGTTGCGCATCAGCGTCGGGTTGTCCGGATAGACCTGCGCCAGCCGCTCCAGCTCCGCGAGCGCCTGCTCGCCGCGACCGAGATTCGACAGCAGCTCGGCGCGCGCCGAACCGGCGATGAACTCCAGCGGATCGGTCTCGAGCACCTTGTCGAACAGCTCGAGCGCGCGGTCGGCATTGCCTTCGCGGACTTCGAACCGTGCCAGCCAGTAGAGCGCGACCGCGTTGCCGGGATCGAGCGCCACGGCCTGCTCGAGGTAGCGGCGGGCGTCGCCCGGCGCGGCTCCCTCGTACGAGGCGCGCAGCACCAGCGTCCGGCCGAGCGCCGCATTCGCGTCGCTCGACTGCGAATCGAGATCGATCGCCGTGCGCGCGGCCCGCTCGGCCAGCGCGAAAGGATCGGCCGGGTCGCCCTCGCCGTGGTTGTTCCACAGCAGGCCGAGCGCGATGGCCTCCCCGGCGTACGCAGACGAGAACGTCGGATCGTGCCGCGCCGCCTCGCGGAACAGCTTCAACGCCGATTGCAGGTTTTCGAAGCCGCGTTCGCGCACCTTCGAGCGCGCCACGAGATAGAGCCGATAGGCCTCCGGGTCCACGGCCGGGCGCGGCTTGGCACGGGCCGGACCCGCATCGCCCATCAGCTCGATCTTCAGCGCGTCGGCGACCTTGCGGCCGATCTCGTCCTGCATCGCGAGCACGTCGGAGAGCTCGCGGTCGTAGGTCTCGGACCACAGGTGGAAACCGTCCTCGGCATTGATGAGCTGCGCCGTCACGCGCACGCGCGAGCCCGAGCGGCGTACGCTGCCCTCGAGGATGTTCGCGACACCGAGCTGCCGGCCGATCGCGCGCAGGTCCTCGTTGCGCCCCTTGAAGTAGAACGACGAGGTGCGGCCCGCCACCTTGAGGCCCTCGATGCCCGCGAGCAGGTTCAGCAGCTCCTCGGAGAGGCCGTCGGCGAAATAGCCGTCGTCGGCGTCGCTGCTCAGGCTCGCGAACGGCAGCACGGCAAGGGTATGTGCCGTGGCGGCCACCGGGGCCTTCGTATCCCCGGTCGCGGCGGCTTCCTCGCGATCGCCGGCGAGGCGGGTCCACGCGTAGTACCCGATGCCCAGCAGCAGGATCACCACGATCGCGGCGTTGATGCCGCGCCGTACCGCCGAGGCAAAGATCGTGCGGTCGAGCGCGCCGGAGTCGCGCTGCAGGCCCTGCGGCGTCAGCTCGAACTGCCAGGCGACCGCGATGGCGACCACGAAGCCGCCCGCAAGCAGCAGGATCAGCAGCTTCATGGTCCACGCCGGCAGTTCCAGCGGCTCGACCACGACATCGCCCACCTGCAGCAGCAACCACGCCACGGCCCCGTAGAGCGCCGCGACCCGCAGCACGTTCCGGCGTTTCAGTTCCGCGAACAACGACACCCGGTGCGCTCCCCCTGGGATGGCCGGCCTATCCTGACGCATTCCGCATGTCCCCGCAGCCGCTCGCCCGCCCGGCCCGGCTGCCTTACACTGCCCCGCGATGGCCTGCCAACCTCCCCGGCCGCCCGACGGGCCGGCCGAGGACTGAAGGAGATTGCGATGAAACGCGCGATTCGGGACGCGGCGCTCGCTGCGCTCGTCCTGGCGACCATCACCGGCTGCAGCGTGCAGGTGGACGGCGACGACGCCGTGTCGCACCAGCTCGGCTCGGACTACGTCGGCGCCGGCGGCATGCTCAACCTCACCGAGCCCGTCGAGGGCGATGCCTTCCTTGCAGGCGGCCGCATCGCGGTCGCGAGTCAGGTCAAGGGCGACCTCGTGGCGGCGGGCGGCGAAGTGTCCGTCGGCGGCGCCGTGGGGGACGATCTCTACGTGGCCGGCGGCAGTGTGCAGGTGGACGCCATCGTCACCGGCAACGCTCGCGTCGCCGGTGGCGAGGTCACGGTCGGTCCGGCCACGGTGGTCGCCGGCGCGCTGTCGCTCACCGGCGGCCGCGTCCAGTTCGACGGCAACACCCACGGCCACCTGCACGCCTCCGGCGGGACCGTGCGCCTCAACGGCGAGGTGCACGGCGACGCCGAGGTGCGCGCCGAGGAACTGGTGATTGGCCCGGATACGCGCATCGGCGGCAAACTCGTCTACCGCGGCCCCGTCGCCCCGGAGGTGCCCGAGGGCGCCTTGATCGCTGGCGGCGTCGAGTTCCACGAGCGTGGCGCGCGGCACTACCTCGAGGACGAGAAGGCGCAGGTCAGGGACGCGGCGCACGGCGTCGGCTCGTTGCTCTGGTTCGTCGGCGTGTTCATCGCGGCCGCGCTGTTCGTGCTGCTGTTTCCACGCTACGCGCGCGAGTCCGCCGCGGCGATCGGCCGTAGCCCGCTGCAGGCGCTCGGCCTCGGCCTCGCGATCCTCGTCTGCGTACCGTTCGTCGGCGTGGTGCTGCTGATCACGATCATCGGCATCCCGCTCGCGCTGCTGCTCGTGCCGCTCTACCTGCTGGTGCTGTTCCTCGGCTGGGCCACGGTTGCGCTGTTCGTCGCGCAGCGCGGGCTCGACGCGCTGCGGCCGGATCGGCCCGTCACGACGGCCTGGCAGCTGTTCGCGCTGTTCCTCGGCCTGCTGGCGCTGTGGCTGGTGCGTCAGATTCCCGTGCTGGGAGGGCTGATCGGGTTCCTGGCGCTCATCGCGGGAGTCGGTGCGCTGACCTGGCGCTTCTGGACCGGACGGACGGCGGTCGCAGCCCCGGCATGAGCTACTGGCCGCACCTTCTCGCCGCACTGGTCGGCGCCGGACTCACCGTGCAGGTGGGGATGAACGCCGCGGTGCGTGGCGCGATCGGCTCGCCGGTGCTCGCGGCGGTCGTCAACTTCGTCGTGGGACTCGCGGCCCTCGCGCTGGTCGCGGTGGCGAGCGGCGCGCGCTGGGCGCCGGGATCGACGGCGTCGATTCCCGCGTGGGCCTGGTTCGGTGGCCTGCTGGGCGCGGCCTACGTCGCCGCCACCACCGTGCTCGGCCCGCGGCTCGGCGCGGCCGCGCTGCTGGCGCTCACGCTGGCGGGGCAGATGGCGGCCGCACTGGTCGTCGACCACTACGGCGCCATCGGCTTCCCGCAGTCGCCGGTCACGCCGGCGCGCCTCGCCGGCGCAGCGCTGCTGGTGGCGGGCGCGCTGCTGATCATGCGTCGCTGAATCGCAAGCCGGACATCGAGGAGGGATCCATGGCCCGTACCCCGTCCACCATGCTGCCGCTCGGTACACCCGCGCCGGGCTTCCGGCTGCCGGACTTCGACGGCCGCATGCATGCGCTCGAGGATTTCAGCGCCTCGCCCGCGCTGCTGGTGGCTTTCGTCTGCAATCACTGTCCGTTCGTGAAGCACCTGCGCGACGGGTTCGCGGCGTTCGCGCGCGAGTTCGCGCCGCGCGGGCTCGCCGTCGTGGCGATCAACTCGAACGACCTCGACAGCTATCCCCAGGACGGACCCGACGCCATGCGCCGGGAGGCGCTGGAGATGGGGTACGGATTCCCGTATCTGGTGGACGCGTCGCAGGCCGTGGCGAAAGCCTACCGCGCGGCGTGCACGCCGGACTTCTTCCTGTTCGACGCGGACCGGCGGCTCGCCTATCGCGGGCAGTTCGACGACAGCCGGCCGGGCACCAGCCGCCCGGTGACGGGCGCCGACCTGCGCGCGGCGGCCGAGGCAGTGCTCGCGGACCGCAGCCCGTCGGCCGAGCAGTTTCCGAGCCTCGGCTGCAACATCAAGTGGCGCAAGGGGAACGAGCCGGACTACGCGGCGGGCTGAATCCAGACGACGACCTCCGCACGGAAGCGGCCATGCCTGGCTCCCGGAGGATGGAGTCCTCGCAGCAACGGACCCTAGGTGCGGGGGCTGCGTGTGGAGCAATCAGGCGCGAAGCGCGGGAGCGCGTGCGAGCTGCGGATCTGTCGTACCGCGCAACGCGGTACTGTTGGCGCGTCCCGTGACTCGAATTGGAGTGGCCATTGGCGCTGGGTGCAACGATGTACGTGTTCGAGGTGCGCCTGGCCGATGCCGATCGCGGCGTCTACGAGACGCTGACGATCCGGGCGGCACGGCATCCGTCGGAGACCGCCGAGTACCTGGTCACGCGCCTGCTCGCCTACTGCCTCGAGTACACAGAGGGCATCTCGTTTTCGAAGGGGCTGTCCGATCCGGATGAGCCGGCGATCAGCGTGCGCGACCTGACCGGCGCACTGCGGGCCTGGATCGAGGTCGGCTCACCGGACGCGGCGAAGCTGCACAAAGCGATGAAGGCGGCACCGAACGTGGCGCTGTACGTGCACCGGGACCTGGAGCCACTGTTGTCCCGCCTCGCGGGCGAGCGCATTCACCGTGCCGATGCGCTGCGGATCTGCGCCGTGGACCGGGAACTGCTGGCGATGCTCGTCGCGCGGCTCGACCGACGCATGGATTTCGACCTGGCTATCTCCGACCGGACGATGTACCTGTCGCTCGGGCAGGACACGCTCACGGGCATGGTGCACGAGCGTCGCCTCGAGGCCTGAGGTTCGTAACGGACCGGCGGGGCCCGCGTCGCGCTGGCCGAGATCGCCGTTGAACTGAGGAGCAGTGTCTCGACTGCTCCTTTCTCAAGCCGCTCGAGGTCGCCAAGGCGGGCTTCGTCCTGGAGCAGTCGGCTCGGGCTTTCCGGAGCACAGAATTCCTCACGCCATCACTGGCCACACGAACAGATTCATCACCACCGCATTGGCCACCGCCCCATAGACGATGCCGTCCCGCATGGAAAGGTCGGTCCGACGCCCGAGCACGGCGATCAGCACCAGCGGCAACAGCTTGGTCAACTCCTCGAGCGGGCCGACTACGACCTGGTACGGAAGAAGCCTGCCGTCAATCACGGCGTGCATGACGCGGGAGGTGATCGGCGCGAACAGGATGACGAACGCGATGCTGCCCCAGAACAGCCGCGGCGGCTCAGTATCGTGACGGTCGAGGAGCCGGATCGCCCAGACACTGGGCAGATCCATCGCGAGCGCGATGAGCAGGGCGGCCACCATCGGCCCCGGGTGGAGACCGAAATAGCGGACGTAGGTGGGCCACGCGAAGGCGACTCCGGCGTGCAGCGCGGCGGCGATCGCCCACCGCCCGCCGGAGCGCAGGTTTACGGACGGTAAAGGTCGACGCTCAGGAACTGCCGTTCGGCGTTGAACGAGCAGATGAACACCTGTGGGCTGGGCTGTGCCGGATACTGGCCCCAGACCTCATACATGCCTTGCGTCTGCTTGGCGTTCTGCGTGGTGATGTCGCGCGGACTGACTTTGAACTTCGCCGACGCCTCACCCGCGCAGTAGCGGGACATGTCGGCCACGGCCACGGCGCCGGCAGCGCCGCCACCGCCACTGCTCGAGGTGGATCCACCGAAGGTCACGACGACCTTCTTGCCGCCTTCCCACTTGAATTCCTGCGTGTTGCCGCCCGCCTGGGTGCGGACGACCTTGTTGCCCTTCTGGTCCTTGAAGTGGTTAGCCTGGTTGCCCGGCGCGAGGCTGTAGGTGTCGCCGTTGCGCAGGTCGAGGTCGATGTAGCCCTGGCGCTGCGAGAAAGTGCACGGGCCCGACTGGCCCTGCTTCGTCTGACCGTCCTTCCGTACTTCGCACGTGGCCTCGGCGGAGTCCGCGTAAGCCGAGGACGCCATGCCGCACACGGCGAGCACGACGAGGGATGCAGACAGCAATACAGACTTCTTCATGGAACCTCCGTTACAGGTGTTTCTTTGCAGGATCGAGAGGCTGGGCTTTCGCGATCAGCCGCCGAAAACGAGCGCGTCCGGAATCTCATAGACCTCGACCGCACCGACCCGGACGATGGTCCAGTCGTCGCGTCGCTCGACCTTGAACGGTGCGTCGGCGTCGGTGGCGGACACCTTGCCGTCGCGGAAGGTGATCACGCGGCTGCCGCCGTCGGGCGTCGTGACGTGGACGGAGCCGCCGCCCGCCGTGCGCTTCACACCGGCCTCGCACTGGCTCATCGGCTTGTTCGGTTCGGCGACGCAGGGGATCTTCGCCGTCGCGTTGAAGCCGGTGCCCGGCACAAGGGCGTCATGGCTTGCAGAATCGTGGGTCGCGCCCGAGACGATCATCTCGAGACGGTAGTTGGCGACCTCGTTGCGGCGCGCGGCGCTGCGCATCATGTAGACGCGGATCCTGTAGTCGCCGGTCGCGGGCAGGGTGCCCTCGTACTGGTTCTCGCTCACCGAGCCGTTGAAGAAGGCGACCTCGGTCTGGCCGGGGGCGAGGATGTTGAAGTAGCTGGCCGTGTTGTCGGTTGCCATGCTGACGTTCATGGACTGCCCCTGGGAGGCATGCAGAACGTAGTCGACGATCTGCGACCCCTTGATCGTGCCGTTGACGACTGCGCTGTTCGCTCCCTTGGCGAACTGGACGCGCTGGGTGCGGATGCCCTCGGCCCAGGCCGGTTGCACGAGGAGGCCGCCCATCAGGCCAAAAAGGAGCGGAAGGAGGCGAAAGCTCATCGCTGATTTGGTCATGGCGGGCGGGGCGTCCCTGCGCCGTCTGAGTAAGGGCGGCGAAGGGTAGCGGGCGTCCGGCGGCTCAGCTATCCGAAATCCGAAATGCTGGCGCCCCGCAGTGCCGGCCGCAGCAGCAAAGCATCAGCCTGGCGTCCGGAAGGGCCGGCACGCAGGACGACCCAGGCGAGGGCACGGCAGCGGCCCGATTCGTCGAATTCCCGATTTGCTGGCATCCTATCTTCGAACGCACTCCACTGAAACATGGGGCCCGATACGCTCCCGGCCGTTCCCCTTCCGCCGCCCTGGGCGCAACGCATGGGCAGCGACGACCCCGACGAGGTCACCTCGTGGGTAGCCCGGCGCGATGGCGACCATTCTCGGGTGGTCCACGGCGGGGGGCCGTACGGATTCCGGCTCGCCCGAGTCGAGACACCGAGCGTGCAACTCGCCTGGGCCGGTACGCGGCTCGCGAACACCCTGCGCGCCCGCTTTCGACCGCCGACGTTTCATCTCCCGCTCCGCGGAATCCAGCACTACGCATACGGCCGGCGGCGGATTGAGGTCGCCTTGGGCGCTGCGGTGTTCATGGCTCCGGGCACGGAGACGACGCGCCACAGTGAGGGCCACCCTTTGCTGGCCATCGATCTCGACACTGCCACATTCGAGTCCGAGGTGAAGAAGCGCCGCGGGACCGATCGTGTCGAGTGGACGCGAGTACCGCAGCCGTTAGAGCTTTCGGGGCTACAGCGGTACGAGTTGCTCGAGGCGATGGCCGAGCTGCTGCGCGCCCATGAACCGGGTGCCGCAGCAGCAAGCCGGATGCATGGCGAGAGTCGCCTGCTCTCCGCGCTGGCCGGTGCGCTGCCGTGGCCGGCGGCGGGCGGGATCACGGCGGTGTCGGCTCAGCGACTCGACCACTTGGAAGACTGGATCGACGCGCACGTTGGTGAGGGGATCACCGTCGGCCGACTCTGCGCAGTGGCGCAGATCGGCGAGCGTTCCCTGCAACTCGCCTTTCAGGCACGGCGCGGCATGTCACCGATGCAATTCGTCTCCGAGCGGCGCCTTGCAGCAGCGCAACGGCGCTTCTCCCGCGCCGGGGCGGACGAAGACGTCACTGCGATCGCGACCAGCCTCGGCTTCACACACCTCGGTCGCTTCTCGAGCGCTTATCGCACGGCCTTCGGAGAATCGCCGTCGCGGACGCTTACGCGTGGCCGCAGATCAGCCCAGACTCGCAGCGTGGCGACATGAGCCGGCATCGGCAGCGGACAGCAGTCATTCCGTGACGCAACGGTCCGTGGCCTGCCACGTACTCGGCATTCTTCTGTGCCTGGCTGGCCTCACCGCCTGTGGACATCCGTCGCAGGCATCCATCGCTGCGGCTGACATGACCCGGCAAGACTTCGTGCGCGACGCGGCCGTCGCACGCGGGCTCAACGGCCATAGGGTGCGTGTGTGTGGGTTCGTCGAACACGCCAATCTGTGCCGGGACCGGGCTACGCGCGGGATCCCGGGCGAGTGGTGGGGCGGCGAAGCCAGCGATCCGGCAAAGTGGCGATTCGATCTGAAATTCCACCCGAACGAAAAGGCCGGCCATTCGATCGCCGTGTACGTGCGCAACGACCCGCAACGCAACGGGTTGCTGAGTGCGATCGTCGCGGGTACCCGAGCTGGACGGGCGACCGAGGCCGATGTCACAGGCACGCTGCGCACATTCGACGCACCGACCAATGCCGCAAGGAAGATGGGCATCGACCTGGACGCGGACGCACCGAGCGGAGTCCTGCTGGATCGCCGGCCTGTCCATTGAACAACGAGGCGCCCGATTCTGGCGGACGATGCCAAGTCCCGCATTACGATTCGGTTGACAGCTCGATGACGACGGGCGCTTCGCAGCCGCTGTCCCGAAGGACCGCCAGATCGCTGGCCGGCACGGCCCAACCCACCGGTGTGAGTCTCTTCGACAAAAACAACGCGGCCGCTCGGCAGCGGCGGCCGGCCGCCGAGCGATGCTCTCGAGTTGGCAGCCTCAGTTCGTCGCGCGTCGCGCCGGGAACTGCTCGGTGATGTGGCGTGCGATGTCGGTGATCTGGCGGATTGCCGCCTCGTGCGAACCCACCCGGCCCTCGACGTTCACGAGGCCGCGCCACGCGACGCGTCCCGAGGCGGGATCCTCGACGAACACGACGACCGTGCCCTCGCGCACCGTCCTTTCGCGCGGCAGCTCCGATGCGGCAGGCGTCGGCTGGCCGCCGACGGTGAGCACCTCCGACGGCAGCGGTGCGCCGACCCTCGCCTCCGGCATGACGGTGCGACGCACGGCACCCACCTGGAAGCTGACGAGCATGTCCGCGGCGGCGGCATCCGCGGTCTCGACATATCCCTTGCGCACCAGCTCCGCCACCACCGCCTCGCGGATCCGCGCCGCGCCCGATGCGGCCACCTCCGGGCGCGTGTTCTCCGACAGCGCGAACTCCCCGCCCTTCCAGGCGAAGCTCGTCCTGTCCGCGAAGTCCACTTCGGGGGCGGCGAAGGTGTCCACCTCCGGCAGCACCGCGCAGGCGCCGAGTAGCGCCACGGCGGCCACCGCGAACCATCGCTGAAACGTCACGCATACCTCCGGCGCAATCGGTCGAGCCCCTGCTCTGCCAGCGAGTATACGACCGGGACGACCACCAGCGTCAGCAGCGTCGAGCTCACCATGCCGCCGATTACCGCGATCGCCATCGGGCCGTTGGTGTCCGCCCCGGCACCGAGTCCGATCGCGGCGGGCAGCAGTGCGAGGATCACGGTGAGCGAGGTCATCAGCACGGGCCGCAGCCGCACCGGGCAGGCCTCGCGCAGTGCCTCCTCGACGCCGCGTCCCTGCTCGCGCAGCTGGTTGGCGAGGTCCACCAGCAGGATCGAGTTCTTCGCCACGAGGCCCATCAGCAGGATCAGGCCGATCATGGACACCATGTTGAGCGTCGTCCCCGTGATCCACAGCGCGAACAGGCCGCCGACCACGGCGAGCGGCTGCGCGGTCATGACGATCAGCGGCTGCAGGAACGAGTTGAACTGGCTCGCGAGCACGATGTAGACGAGCGCGAGCGCCAGCATCAGCGCCAGCTTCACGTAACCCGAGGTCTTGGCGAACTCGCGCGCGCGCGACTGCAGCTCCATCGAGTATCCCGGCGGCAGCAGCTCCGCGGTCTCCGCGCGGACGCGCGCGACCGCGGCCCCGAGCGGCATGGACGGATTGCTGTAGAAGTTCGCCGAGTACTGCAGTCCGAAGCGCGTCACCACCGCGGGGCCCACGACGTCGACGGCCGTGGCGACCGTGTCGAGCCGCACCATCTGGCCGCTTGGCGTGCGCAGGAAGATGCGCCGCAGGTCGTCGGCGGAGACGATCTCGCCGTCGGCCGCCTTGACGCGGATGTCGTAGCGGTCGCCGTCGCCCGGTTCGTCGTTGTACTTGGCGATGTCCACGCCGCCGGCGAGCATGTTCACGGCGAAGGCCACGTCGGCGCTGCTGAGCCCGAGGTCGGCGGCGCGGACGCGGTCCACCTCGAGGCGGATCTGCGGCAGGTCGAGCTGCAGGTCGAGGTCGATGCGGCCGAGGCCGGGCTCCTCCCCGAGCCGCCGTGCGAGTTCGCGCGACAGCGAGGCGACACTCTCGAGGTCCGGGCCGACGATCGAGAACTGCAGCTGCTCGCCGCGCATCCCGCCGATCGGCGAGGGCACGGAAGCGAAGGCGAGTACGCCCGGGATCTGCGACAGCTCCGCCTGCAGGCGCTGCAGGAACTCCCGCTGCGTGACGTCGCGCTGCCCGCGCGGCACGAGGTTCACGAACGCCATGCCGCTGTTGACCTGCGCGATGCCGCCGAACCCGACGCCGATGAACACCGAGGTGACCTCGGGGTGGCGCCGGATCGTCTGGTCGATCTCCGTGAGCAACTCGTCCATCCCGGCGCGGCTGGTGCCGAGCGGTGCGCGGAAGCTGACGTTGAAGCGCCCGTCGTCCTCCTCGGGGATGAAGTCCTTGCCGACGCGGGCGAAAAGCAATCCGCTCGAGAGCACCACTGCGAGCGTGGCCAGCAGCACCTTGACCCGGTTCTCGAGCACCCAGCCGAGCACGCGCCTGTAGAAGGCGTCGAGCCCGTCGAGCAGGCGGTCGAAGAAGCGGTACACCGGTCCGTGCTTCTGCGAGGGTTCGAGGAAGCGCGAGCAGAGCATCGGCGTGAGCGTGAGCGAGACGAACAGCGACACCAGCACGCCCACCGTCACGACCACCGCGAACGACTGGAAGAAGCGCGCCACGATGCCCTCGAGGAACAGCACCGAGCCGAAGATCGACACCAGCGTGAGGCTCGCCGCGATCACCGCGAAGCCGACCTGCTCCGTGCCCTCGATGGCCGCCGTGCGCCGGTCGAGCGACGGATCCTCCTCGAGGCGCCGGTAGACGTTCTCGAGCACCACGATCGCGTCGTCCACCACGACGCCGATCAGCAGCAGCAGGCCGAGCAGCGACATCTGGTTGAAGGTGTAGCCGAGGAAATACATCGCCGCGATCGCGCCGAGCAGCGACACCGGAATGGCGGTGGAGATGATCAGCGTCGAGCGGAAGCTGCGCAGGAAGAACCACACGACGAGGCCCGCGAGGACCGTGCCCTCGAGCAGGTGGTCCTCGAGCGCGCTCACGATCTTGCGGATCGGCGCGGAATCGTCGATGGAGACCTTGAGCGTGAGCCCCGCCGGCAGCTGCGGGACGATCTGCGTGTCGAGCCGTTCGCGGATGTCGTCCACCAGCCTGACGGTGTTGTAGTTGCTCACCTTGACGATGCCGATGCCCACGGTCGGCGTGCCGTTGAAGCGGACGATCTGCCGGTCGTCGGCGAGTCCGTCCTCGATGACGCCGATGTCGCGCAGCCGCACCGGCGCGCCGTCGCCGTAGCGGACGATCAGTTCGCCGAGCGCGTCGGGGCTGTGGTACTCGAGGTCGAGCTTGATCAGGCTCTCGCCCGGGCCGCTCACCAGGAAGCCGCCGGGCAGCTGCACGTGCTCGGTGCGGAACGCGTCGCGCACGTCCTGCGCCGTCACGCCCAGCCCCGCCATGCGGTCGAGGTCGAGGTTGACGCGGATGTTGCGGCGCCGTTCGCCGCCGATGATCACCTGGCCGACGCCGTCGACCGTCTCGAGCCGCTTCTTGACCACCTGCCGCGCGTACTGGTTGAGCTGCTGGGTGGTGCGATCGCCCTGCAGCGCCAGCCACATCACCGCCGAAGCGCCCACCTCCACCTTGAGCACCACGGGCGGGTCGGCGTCGTCCGGCAGCTGGCGCAGCACCTGGTTGACCTTGGCCTGCACCTCGGAGAACGCGACGTCGATGTCCTTCGACAGGTTGAAGGTGATGGCGACGTTCGACACGCTCGGGCTCGAGCGCGACTGGATGTAGTCGATGCCGGGCACGCTGTTGACCGCGGTCTCGATGATGTTGGTGATGCTCGAGTCGACGACGTCCGGGTTGGCGCCGGGCAGGACGGTCGTCACCGAGATCACGGGAAACTCGATGCGCGGGAAGCGATCGACACCGATGCGCTGGTAGGCCACGAGGCCGAACAGGACGAACACGGCGCTCGCCATGAAGGCGAGCACGTGACGGCGGACGGACAGTTCCGCGAGTTTCATCGCGTGCCGCCCGCGGCCCCCGGCGTCGCGCTGCCGCCCGGCTCGCGCACCACCACCAGCGCGCCGTCGGTGAGGAACCCCGCGCCCGACACGACGACCGTCTCCCCGGGCTCGACGCCGGAGAGGATCTCGGCACGCTCGGCATCGCGGATGCCCACCGTGACCTTGCGTTCGGCGGCCTTCTCGCCGCTCACGACGTAGACGACATCGCCGGCGGGCCGGCGCACCACGCTCCCGGCCGGCACGACCACGCTCTCGCGCGAGGCGAGCACGATGCGCGCGGTGACGCTGCCGCCGGGCGGCCAGTCGGAGCCCGCGGGCAGGACCGCCAGCGCCTCGATCGCGCGATTACCGGTGCCCACCATCGGGCGCACCTCGGTGACGGTTCCCGTGACCGAGGCGCCGGGCCGCGCGGGCTGGTCGAGCGTGACGGCGAGCCCGGGCTTGAGCTGCCCGGACAGCCGCTCCGGGAAGGGCAGCACCGCGCGCATGCCGTCCCTGCCCACGATGGTGACGATCGGCGTGCCGGGGGAGACGAAGTCGCCGACGGAGATCAGCCGCCGCTCGACGATCGCGTCCGCCGGGCTCTTGATGCGCGTGCGGTCGAGGCGGTACTGCGCCTCGGCGAGCCGGGCGCGGGCGTCGTTGAGCTCGGCTTGCCGCGCGCTCTGCTGCGACAGCGCCTCCTCGAGCATGCTCTCCGAGACCGCCTTGGAGCGCAGCTCCTGGTAGCGTTTCACCGTGCGCTGCTGGTTCGCGAGCAGGGCCTCGAGGCGCTCGACGCTGGCGCGCGCGGAGGCGACCGCGAGGCGCTGCGGCTCGCCGTCGAGCTCGGCCAGGACCTGACCCTGGCGGACCACGCTGCCCCCGTCGACGAGCAGGCGCACGACCCGCCCCGAGGTCTCGGCCGCGAGCGCGGGCGCGGCGGTGGCCTCGATGCGGCCGACCGTGGTCTCGACGGCGTCCACGCGCTCACGAACGGCGGCGGCCGTGGTGACGGGCGTCCTGCGGACGAGGGCGCCCGCCCCGTCGTCTTTCTTGCCGCCGCAGCCCGCGACGAGGAGGGGAAGGACCAGCAGCGCGATCGTGCGTTGGCTCGGGCGATTCATGACGGATCCTTGGGGGCGGGCGCGCCGGGCGGCGCGAGCCCGAAGCAGAGCAGCCGCGCCAGTTCGGCGGCGTAGGCGTCGGTCGAGGCAGTGACTGCGAGGTCGGGATTGCGGCGCGCGAGGCCCGCGGTCTGGAACAGGAACCAGTTGGCGCAGAGCAGCAGGAACACCGCGAGGCCCGGGTCCGCGTCCGAGCGCACCGTGCCGCGCGCCTGCCCGCGGCGCAGCGCGTCCACCAGCAGCGAGAAGTTGCGCGACATCTCGGCGCCGGACATCAGCTCGCTGGAGGCGGCGCTGCCGCTCAGCATCTCGCGCGCGATCAGCCGCATCGTGCCCTGCATGCGCCCGAGCCGTTCGACGTGCGCCGACGCGA
Source organism: uncultured Gammaproteobacteria bacterium (assembly GCA_963707145.1). Lineage (GTDB taxonomy): Bacteria > Pseudomonadota > Gammaproteobacteria > Steroidobacterales > Steroidobacteraceae > RPQJ01. The sequence goes on along the minus strand of CAVPOQ010000008.1, from coordinate 285,286 downwards.
ACCCGCGCAGGCTGCCCTCGAGGTCGCCCTCGGCGTCGAGCAGCGGTACGAGCTGCTCGCGGAATCCGGCGAAGGCGTCCCCCACCAGCGCCTCGTAGAGCGCGCGCTTGCTGCGGTAGTGATGGAAGACCGTGGCCTTGCTGACCCCGGCGGCGGTCGCGATCTCGGCCATCGACGTGCCGGCGAAGCCGCGGTTCGCGAACAGGCGCCGGGCGGCGGTCTCGATGCGCCGGGCGCCGGGGGAGAGCGGGCGCGGGCGGGGCGGCGGAGGGCTCATCGGCGAATCCTAGCACTGACCGACCGATCGGTCAGGTCGGCGTTGCCACTTTCCCGCATTGCGCAGCGACCGGTCGCGGCGCAAGGTCGATTCAAGCCCCATTGGAGGGGAGGTCACCATGAGCCGCATCCGGATCCTCGTCGCCGACCAGGCGGAAGCCATCTTCTACGACGCGCCGTCGCTCGACGCGCGTCCAAAGGAGGTGGGCCGCATCTCCGACCCGCTCGGCCACAAGCACGACCGCGACTTCGGGAGCGAGCGGCCGGGCCGCAGCTACGAGAGTGTCGGCGGCGCACGCCACGCGATCGAACGCGAGAACGGGCCGCGCTACCAGGAGGCCGTGCGCTTCGCCCGTCGCATCTCCTGCCGCCTCGACGATGCCCTGCACCGGGACGAGTTCGACGAACTGATCGTGGTCGCGGGCCCGCCGTTCCTCGGGCTGGTGCGTAGCGAGTTGTCCGAGCAGGCCCGTCGGTGCGTTGTCCACGAGATCCGCAAGGACCTCGTGCACAGCCCGGTCGAGGCGCTGCGCCGCCACCTGCCGGAGTCCGCCGCGGAGCTGCATCCCGCCTGATCCGGCGACGACGCCCGGCCGCCAGGGTGCGCGCCGGTTCGGAAATGTGACATGCCTCCCGCGTGAGGTTCGCTCGCAGGTGCAAGATTCGTCGCGGCGCAGAGTCGCGCCGGGCGAGCAGCAGAGGTCAGTCGCGTGATGCGGCCTGCGTTCCGCGAGCGTAACCCCGTGGTGGGTGGATTCCGGTCATGAAGACCGTGCTGCTGGCGTACGAGCGCGACCAGGACGTCGCCGCCGTCGAGACGCTGCTTCAGTCGCGCGGAGTGGACGTGCGGGTCGCGCGCACGGGCCTCGAGGCGCTCGAGATGGCGCGCCGCGACGCTCCCCACGTGGTGGTGAGCGACGTGTTCCTGCCGAAGCTCGACGGCTTCGCGCTCTGCCGGCGCCTGCGCGAGGACCCGGTGCTCGCGCACCTGCCAGTGCTTCTCCACTCGCTCCGCGTCGAGGGCCCGAAGTACGAGGCGTTCGCCGCCGAGGTGGGGGCTCACCGCTTTTTCCCGCGCGGCTCGACCCTCGAGGACCTCGCGGCCGCCGTCGAGGAGCAGATGCAGGGCTCGGGCACGATGCGCATGCCGGCGCTGGTGCCGGAGCTGCTCGAACGCCGCGAGCACGATCGCCGCCGGCTCGGCGAACTCGAACGGCGCCTGGTCGAGCTCGAGGCCGCCAACCAGCAGCTCGCCGCTGCCGAGCGCGTGGCGCGCGAGGCTGCCGAGGCTGCGACCCGCGAACGCGACAAGGCCGCCCGCGATCGGGACCATGCCGCCCGCGAACACGACTCCGCGGCGCGCGACCGGGAAGCAGCGTCCCAGGCCGATGCCGAGTCGCGGCGCGCGCTGCAGGAGAGCCTGCGGGAGGCCGAGGCCCGCGCCCGGCAGCTGTCGCAGCACGCCGCGCAGGCGCGCGACGCCGCGCAGGAGTCGCGCGCCGAGCAGGTCCGCATCGCCGCCCTCGAGTCGCGGCTCGGTGACCTGCAGGCGAGCCGCGCGCGCGCCCAGGCCGCCGCGATGGACGCGGATCGAGCCTTCGCGGCACAGCCGGTCCCGACGTGGCTCGCCGACATGGCGACGCACGAGATCCGCGCGGCCAGCGACTCCGCGGCTGCGCTGTTCGGACTGCCGCGCGAGACGCTGTGCGGCCGCTCGATCGCCGAGCTGCTGCCGGGCAGCGCGCCCGGCGACGACCCCTCGGGCGTGGTCGAAGCGACCCTCGTGCGCCCGGGCGTCCCGCCGGTCGAACTCGAACTGCGCTCCCGCTCCGTGTCCTTCGACGGCCGCGCCTGCTGGATCACCTCGGCGCGGGACGTCTCCGCCGAGCGCGCCTCACGCGCCGAACTTGACGCCGCGACGCCTGGATGCGCGCGTCCTCGAGCACGCGCCGATCGCGACCTGCGTGGCCGACGAGTGGGGCCGGCTGCGCCACGCCAACGCGGCATTCCGCGCGCTGCTCGGGCTGGAACCCTCCGCGCTTGCCGCTGCCACGCTGCAGCAGTTCGACGTCGACGGTGACGGCGATGCGACGGCGCGCAACACCACGATCGGTGGCCCGGGCCCGGTGGTCCAGGAATGTCGCTGGCGGCGCGCCGACGGCACCACGTTCGACGCCGAGCTGACGGTCGCGGCGCTGGAGCAGGCGCCTGGCCTGCGCATCGTCGCGGTGCGCGACGTCTCCGGGCAGCGGCGCGCGCTGCAGCGGGCCGCGCTCGAGCAGCGCGGCGTCGCTGCATTGCTCGAGCTGACGCAGCGCTCGCACGCGCTCACCGAGGCCGAGATCCTCTCCCAGGCGCTCGAACTTGCCGGCGAGCTGACCGCCAGCCCGCTGGCGTACGTCTTCCTCGCGTTGCCCGAGCCAGGCCAGCTCGAGCTCGCCGCCGCGCGCGGCGAGGCCGCGGCATCCGACCTTGCGCTGCTGCGCCGCTGGCGTGGCATGCCCCCGGCGGCGAGCGCGCTCGCGCAGTGCTTCGCGGGCCAGGAGCCCGTGATCCGCGAGGAACCGCAGGACACCGAGTCGCTGCGGCAGGCCGGCCTGCCGGGACTGCTGGAGCGGCAATTGTGCGTGCCGCTGCCGGACGGCGGGCGGGTGGCCGGCGTGTTGCTGCTGTCCGACCGCGTCGAGCCTTACGACGCGCACGACCGCCGTCACGCGATGCTGGTCGCCGACGGCCTCGCCCGGCTGCTGCGCCGCCGGCGCTCCGACGCCGAGGTCTTGAGCGCCATGGACCACATGGAGCGGGTGATGCTCGGCGTGGTCGAGTCGGTTGCCGCACTCGCGGAGTCGCTGGATCCGGCCCGCAGCGGACGCTCGCACCGCGTGGCGGAGCTCGCTTCGGGCATCGGCGCAGCGCTCGGCCTGCCGGGGCACGCGGTGCGCGGGCTGCGCGTCATGGGCCAGCTCATCGACATCGGCATGCTGCACATCCCGCGCGAGATCCTCTGGCGGCCGGGGCAGCTCGGCGCCGCGGAATACGAGCTCGTCAAGACGCACGCCGAGCGCGGGCACGAGATCGTGCGCGCGATCGAGTTCCCCTGGCCGGTCGCCGAAGTGGTGCGGCAGCACCACGAGCGCCTCGACGGCTCCGGCTACCCGCGCGGGCTCGCCGGCGAGGCGATCCTGTTCGAGGCGCGCATCGTGGCCGTGGCGGACGCCGCGGAGGCGATGCTCGCCCCGCGACCCCAGCGCGGCGCACTGTCGCTGGCGGCCTGCGTCGAGGAGCTTCAATCCCAGGCGGGTCGCCGCTACGATGCACGGGTCGTCAAGGCCTGCGTCAAGCTGTTGCGTGAACGCGAAGCACGAACCGAAGGCGAGGTATCCGTCGGCCAGCGGATCGCCTGAGGCGGATCCATGCAGCTCGAGTTCTACGGCGGCGCCGGTGAAGTCACCGGCTCCTGCCACGTCCTCACGGTCGGCGGCCGCCGCCTGCTGCTCGACTGCGGCCTGATCCAGGGCGGCGCCTCGCCGCACGAGCGCAACCGCGCACCCTTCCCCTTCGACGCCGCGCAGGTGGACGCCGTGGTGCTGAGCCACGCGCACATCGACCATTGCGGCCGGCTGCCGCTGCTGCGCAAGCGCGGCTTCCGCGGCCCGATCTACGCGAATCCGGCCTGCCGCGACCTGGCGCGCATCCTGCTCGCCGACTCCGCGAACATGCAGGCGCGCGACGCCGAGCGCGAGAACCGCAGGCGCCAGCGCGAGGGCGTCCGGCCCGCCGTCGAGCCGCTCTATTCGCTCGAAGACGCGAACGACGTGCTGCAGCAGTTCCGTACCGTGGGCTACGGGCAGCCGGTCGAGGTGCTGCCGGGCGTCGAGCTCACCTTCCGCGACGCGGGCCACATCCTCGGCTCGACCAGCGTGTGGCTCGTGCTGCGCGAGGGCGCGCTCGAGCGGCGGCTCGCCTTCAGCGGCGACGTCGGGCAGTTCGACACGCCGATCCTGCGCGACCCGGAGCCCGGGCCAGGTGCCGACCTCGTGATCATGGAGAGCACCTACGGCGATCGCCTGCACCGCGAGCGCGCCGCGACGCTCGAGGAACTCGGCGGGATCCTGCGCGCCGCGCGGCGCGACGGCGGCAACGTGCTGATCCCGGCGTTCGCAGTCGGCCGCAGCCAGGAGCTGCTCTACGAGTTCGCGACGCACTACGACGCCTGGCAGCTCGGCGACTGGCAGGTGTTCCTCGACAGCCCGATGGCGATCGAGGCGTCCGAGGTGTACTGGAAGCACGCCGAGCTCTTCGACGAGGACGCGCAGCAGTGGCGCGCGCGCCTGCAGCGCCTGCCGGCGTTGCCGAACCTGCGCCTGTGCCGCACCGCCGAGGAGTCGATGGCGATCAACCGCATGCCGAACGGCGCGATCGTGATCGCGGGCAGCGGCATGTGCACGGGCGGGCGCATCGTGCACCACCTCAAGCACAACCTCGCGCGGCCCGAGTGCGACGTGGTGTTCAGCGGCTTCCAGGCGCAGGGCACGCTGGGACGCGCGATCGTCGACGGCCGCGACTGGGTGCGGATCCACGGTTCGCCGGTGCAGGTCGCGGCGCGCGTGCACACGCTGGGCGGCTTCTCGGCGCACGGCGACCGCCAGGACCTCCTGCGCTGGCATGGCGCGATCCCGGGCCGTCCGCCGGTGTGGCTGGTGCATGGCGAGCCCGCGGCCGCGGCCGGTCTGCGCGACGCGCTGCGTGCCCAGGGCACGCAGGCCGAGGTCGCCGAGCCCGGCGTCGTGCTCGACCTCGCACTGGTCGCCGGAGCGGCGGCTTGAAACGCCCGCTCGCCGGGGCGATCAACGCCCGCCCGCACGAGCTCGCCGGCGCGCTCGCGGCGTTCGCCACCGCGTTCGCGATGTTCTCGGCCTACGGGATCCTGCGGCCGATCCGCGAGACCATGGGCATCACCTCCGGTCTGCAGACGCTGCCCGCGCTGTTCTGGGGGACCTTCGCCGCCATGCTGCTCGCGCAGCCGCTGTACGGCTGGATCACCTCGCGCTTCCGCCGCACCGCGTTCCTGCCCTGGGTGTACCTGTTCTTCGTGCTGAACATCCTGGGCTTCCACGCCTGGTTCAATGCGCAGGCCGACCACACCTGGATCGCCCGCGTGTACTTCGTCTGGGTCAGCGTGTTCGTGCTGTTCGTGGTCGCGGTGTTCTGGAGCCTGATGGCAGACGTCTTCACGCGCGAGCAGGCCGGCCGCATGTTCGGCTTCATTGCGGCGGGACTGAGCACCGGCGGCCTGTTCGGGCCGTTCCTCGGCGCGCGCCTCGCCGAGCCGATCGGCACGATCAACCTGCTGCTCGTCTCGGCGGCGACTGCTCGCGGCCTCGCTCGGGTTCCTGCTGCTCGTGCTGCGCTGGCATCGCCGCCACGGCGAGAACGTGGCGCCCGGCGAGGACCGCGACGCGCGCCTCGGCGGCTCGGCACTCGCGGCCTTCCGGCAGGTGGCGCGCTCGCCCTATCTCGCGCTCATCGCGCTGTTCGTGTTCCTGCTCACCTGGGTCTCGACGTTCCTCTACCTCGAGCAGCAGGCGATGGTCGCGCGGGTATTCACCGACCGCGACGCGCAGACCGCGTTCTTCAACCGTATCGATTTCTGGGTGCAGGCGGGCTCGCTGGTGCTGCAGCTGTTCCTGTTCGGGCGGCTGTACCGCTGGCTCGGCCTGCGCCCGCTGATCGTGTCGATCCCGCTGCTGATGACGGCGGGCTTTGCGGCGCTGGCGCTGTTCCCGGGCTTCGGCGTGCTGGTCGCGGTGATGATGGTGCGGCGCATCGGCGAGTACTCGATTGCCCGCCCCTCGCGCGACACGCTCTACACCTCGGTGACGCGCGAGGAGCGCTACAAGGCCAAGAGCCTGATCGACACGTTCGTCTACCGTGGTGGCGACGCGACCTCGGCCACGGCGCACGCGCTGCTGAAATCGACGTTCGGGCTGGGGCTGAGCGGCATCGCGTGGTGCGGGGCGGTGCTCGCCGCGCTGTGGGCGGTGGTGGCCTTCGTGCTCGGCACGAAGCACCAGGCGGTCAGTCCTCGACGTTGAAGGACAGCGTGACCGAGGTGCGCTGCGCCACCGGGCGGCCGTTCACCACGCGCGGGCGGTAGCGCCAGGCGGCGACGGCCTCGCTCGCCGCGGAGTCGAACACGCCTTGCGGCTCGGACGCCACGACTGCGACGTCCGTGACGGCGCCGAGCGCGTCGACGGTGAACTCGACCTCCACCCAGCCAGCGACTCGATCGCGGAACGCCGTCGGCGGGTAGGTGGGGTCGGGCGTGGCAATCGCCTCGAGGTCGCGCGACGGGACAGCTGCCGGCGGAGCTTCCGCCGACGGGGCCTGCGGCTCGATCGTTCCTGCCGTCGGCAGCGCCGCGACCTGGCGCGGCGCGAGCCCTGCGACCGTGTGCCCAGAGGCGGCCGGCGTGCGGTAGCGGTACCGGTAGACGGGATGCCATGGCGACATGCCGGGCACGGAGCGCGCGCGCGCCGCGCCGGGCATGAGTGGATCGGTCGGCACCTGCGAGCGGGTGACCGGCACCGGCCGCCGCGTCGCCGTGGCCAACGAGTTCGTCACCGGGACCTGCCGGGACGCGTCCGCGGCGATCCCGGGAGTCCTGGCCGAGGCGGGCGGTGTGGGCGCCTGGGCGGGCGTCTCGCGGCCTGTCTCGGACGGCTCCGCGACAGGCGTGGGTTCAGCAGGCGCGGCCGGCGTGTCGAGCCGCGCGCGCAGTGCCAGCGCACCGGGGTTGCCCGGATCGGCCCCCAGGACGCGGGCGACGAGACGTTGCGCCTCGCCGCGTTCGCCCGTGGCCGCTGCGACCTCGGCCCGCGCGACCAGCCTCGCGGTCGTCTCCGCGAGTCCCTGGCGTGCCTCGGCGTTGTCGGGTCGCGCCAGCAGCACGGCAGCGTACAGGTCGAGCGCGTTGCGCCCGGGTGGCGACTCGTCGCGACCGGCGGCGAAGGCGGCGCGGGCGCGCGACAGCACCGGATCCGCAAGCGGTCCAGCGTTGGTCGCGCGGGCGGGCCGCTTGGAGTCGATCGGTGCGGCCGCTGTGTCGCGCGATCCGCCATGGCGCGCCACGAGCACCACGGCAAGCAGCAGCAGGAACAGCAACAGCCCGCCGCCGACGAATGCCCACTTGCGAGGGTCGAACCGCTTGCGCCGCTCGTCCGTGCCCGGCAGGAGACGCTGCGCCGACCGGCCGACGCGGCGCTCGACGTGGCTGCGGATCGCGGCGTCGAGGAACATGCCGGCGCGCTTCGGCGACAGCGGCTTGTGCATGAAGCGGTATACGAGGCCGTCGCTGATCAGCTCGGCGAGCAGCGACTCGTCGTCGCGGCGCCCGGCCACCACGACCACGACGTCCGGGAACTGGTCGGTAATCTGCTGGACGAGCGAGCCTGGTTGCGCCGACACCGCGCCCATGTCGATCAGCAGGACGCCGCAGCGGCCGGTCATGAGCAGGTCGACCGACTCCTCGGCGGTCCGCGCACGCCACACCGGGTTGCGCTCGCCGACGGCGTCGCGGATCGCCTGGAACAGTGGCAGGTCGCCCGACAGCACGACCACGTCCACCATCAGCGCCGGGTCGGGCGGGCCGGCGGCGTCACGGATCTGGTCGGCCCGGGCGTTCATCCGGGGATTGCGCCTGAGCGCTGGCCGTTGGTCCAGTAGGTCCGGGCAAAAATCCGAGCCAATCCAAGGTTTCGCGCCCTCCAGTGGGACGACTGGCGCTGGCCGCGGCTGCGGCGCTGCAGCAGCGTCCCCCAGCGGGGCCGTCTCGACATAACGTGGCCCCGCGAGCATGATCGTGCCCGCCACTCAGAAGGCTGGAATACCGGCCCGGGACTCAGCATGAGGGATGGGGTCACCTTTGCCTCGAGGATCGCCGCCGAGCATCGCGGGACGCTGGAGCAGCTGCTGTTCTTCAACGGCTGCCAGCACCGCGTGTCGCGCGGCATCGTCGAAGCCATCGATCGCTACGGGTCACCGGAGATCCAGCCCGACGGCGAGTGGCTGCGAGTGCGTGTCGCGGGCCCAGCCGAGGTGCAGTCGCTGTTCGCCGTCGAGGCCGCGAGTGGCCGGCCGATCGGTGTGGCGGTCTACGTGCGCGCAGATCTGGAGCACATCAACGTGCTGCACGTGGGGCTCAGCGAGGAGTACTGCGCCGGCGGCGAGCGCGAGGGCCTCAATCTGCTGCTGCGCCTGGTGCGCGAGATCCGCCGCTCGTCGCGACGCGTGAAGGGCGTGCGACGGCTGAGCGTGCTCTACGGCACGCAGCGCGTGCGCGCCGAAGCCTGATCGCCGGGGCCGGTGCGACCCACTCAGGGTTCCGTGCGCGTTTCACCGAGCAGGTCGGCGACCATCGCGCGGACCGCCATCACCTGGGGTCCGCGCTGCGTCGCGTAGTCCTCGCCCTCGTAGCCCCACCAGTCCCAGCAGCCGTTCGGGTTGAGCGGCTGGTAGCCCGGCTCGATCTGCGGAAACAGCAGCACGATGCGGTTGGCCTGCGCGACCTCGAGGTAGCCCGCGCCGCGCACGAACGCCTCGCCCGACGTAGGACGCGCCCTGCTTGCAGCCGTGGAACACGACGTGCAGCCTGCAGCGCTGGCCGGCGCCCGGCGCGCAGTCCGGCGGCACGAACAGCCAGCCGCGCTCGGCGAGTCCGACGCTGCCGCCGGCCTTCGCGTAGGGCCGCTGGTCGAACGTCGTGAGTCCCGCCGGGCCCGGGCCCGGTTCGCTGCCCGGCGCCAGTGCGCCGTAGAGGTGTGCGAGCAGCGTGCCGGCGCCGTCGTACCGGCAGTTGCCGACGAACGGCGACTCGGTGGCCCAGCACGAGCCGGATGCCGCCTCGCGGGCGGTCGGGAACGTGTGGGCGGCCTGCGGATGCTCGACGCGCACGACCTGCTCCGGGTTCACCAGCGTGCGGTAGTAGGCCTCGAGCGCGTCGACCACGGGCTTGCCGAAGACCCGGTCGGCGGAGCCGTGGAAGATCCAGACGCGGTCGTCCGCGAGTCCTGCGATCGGGTCCACCGAGCCGTCGAGCGCGAGCAGGCTGGTTTCCTCCAGCAGCCGGTCGGTGGGGATGTCCTCATCGCCCTTCATGCAGCGACCGAGCGCGAGCCGCATGGAGCCCTCGGCGCAAAGGTAGGGCCCCGCCGCCAGTACGCCGGCACCCTGCACGAGTGCCGAATGCGCGACGTGGAACTGCACGGCCATGTAGCCCCCGGCCGACATCCCGGAGACCGTGACGGCCGCGGGATCGATCGGCAGCGTCGGCAGCCGCGCGTCGCGCGAGGCGGTCGGCGCCTCGTGGCCGCAGCCGGACAGCGCGAGCAGCACGACGGCGACCAGCCCCTTCGCGGTCCGGAACTCGTTTCTGACGCGGCGTGTCATGCGGGCCTCCGGTCTGGGGCTGCCATTGTCGCGTGCCCGGGGCGGCCGGTGCGATCGGCGCTGCGTGACGTGCTGCGCGATGTCGCCGGCCCGGACTCGCCCGCGCCGTGCCCGGGTGGCAAGATTCCCGGCGCGCGCGCGACGCAGGGAGCACGCCCCTTTCTGGCGGCGCGACGGAGATCGCCTTGAACGGAACCGCCTGGCAGGACCGGAACTACGCGTCGTCGGACGGGCTGCGGCTCTACTACCGCGACTATGCGCCGGAGCCTGCTTCGTCGGACTCCGGTCGACTGCCCGTGCTGTGCCTGCCCGGGCTTACCCGCAGCAGTCGCGACTTCGAGGCGCTGGCGCGGCAGCTGCAGCGGCGCGGCCGGCGGGTACTGGCGGCGGATCTGCGCGGCCGGGGCCGCTCACAGCACGACCCCAACTGGGCGAACTACCGCCCCGAGGTCTATCTCGCCGATCTCGAACGCCTTCAGACCGCGGCGGACGCCCCGCGCGTCGTCGTGGTCGGCACGTCGCTCGGCGGCATCCTCGCGATGATGATTGCCGCGAGCCGTCCGCAGGCGATCGCAGGCGCCGTGCTCAACGACGTCGGACCGGAGATCGCGCCCGAGGGCCTCGAGCGAATCTCGAAGCATGTCGGTCGCCACGCGCCGGTCCGCGACTGGGACGAGGCGATCGCGCAGGCCCGTGCGATCTACGGGCTCGCGCTGCCCGACATGCCCGATCCCGACTGGCTCGCCTTCGCGCGGCGGACCTACGTGGAAATCGACGGGGTGCCGCGGCTCGACATGGATCCCGGGATCGGCGAAGCCGTGCGTGCCGCGCCGGCCGACTCGGCGCCCGACCTCTGGGCGGCCTACGCGGGCCTGCGGCCGGTGCCGACACTGGCGCTGCGCGGCGAACTCTCCGACGTGCTCTCCGTGGCGACCTTCGACCGCATGGCACACGAGAAGCCCGACCTGCAGCGCGTCACGGTCGCGCGGCGCGGACATCCTCCGCTGCTCGACGAGCCCGAGGCCCTGTCCGCCATCGAGGATTTCCTCGCCGGACTGCCGTAGGCAGTGCGCGCCGGAGCGTCACCGCTGCTCACTGTCCCGTTCGCGCTGCTGGCGCTCGCGAGCGTGCTGGCGCTGTGGGCGCCGCTCGGCTGGCCCTTCGAGCTCTTCTCGCACTTCCGTCCGCAGTACGCCGCCTCTGCGCTGCTGCTCGCGATGCTGTTCGGGTGGCGCCGCAGTCCGCGCTGGGCGTTCGCCGCGCTCGCACTGGGTGCCTGGCACGGACTGCCGGTCGTGCAACGGGCGCTCGCCGACGCGCCTGCCGCGTCGTCGTGCTCGGCCGCGGAGCTCGGCGTCGTCACCGCCAACCTGCAGTACGTGAACGGGCGTCCGGCGCCGTTCCTCGAATGGCTCGCGGCCCAGCCCGCGGATCTGGTTGTCGTCCAGGAGTTGAGCCCCGGCTGGGCTGCGGCCCTGGAGGCGCTGCCGCGGTATCCGTATCGCCACTTCATCGTTCGCAGCGACGCGTACGGCATCGGGGTGTTGAGCCGCTGGCCACTGGAGCAGGTCGAGGCCGTGGACCTCGGCCGCGACGGCCGGCCGTCGCTGTCGGGCGTGGCCGTGGTCGGCGGGCAGAGGGTGCGGTTCTACGGGATGCACGCGCGCTGGCCGATCCTGCCCGCGCTCGCCCGGTCGCGCGACGAGGCCCTCGCGCGCCTCGCCGCGCTGGTCCGCAGCGATGACCTGCCCGTCGTGGTGCTCGGCGACCTGAACCTGTCGCCCGACTCTCCGGTCTTCGCGCGCCTGCTCGGCGCGTCCGGGCTGCGCGACGCGCTGCAGGGCCCGCACTGGCGCCCGACATGGATGGCGGGCTTCTGGCCCCTGGCGCTGCGCATCGACCACGTGCTGGTGAACGACGGGCTGTGCGTCGAGGGCACCGCGGTGGGCGGTGCGATCGGCTCGGACCATCGTCCGGTGAGCGCACGTCTGCGGCTGCGGGCACCGGCAGCCGCAGTGGCTGCCGGTGCGGGCGCCTGAGGCGCCAGACTCACTCGGCCGGCAGCGTCTCGCCCGTGGGCGGCGGGAACTCGCGGCAGCAGTCCACCAGCCAGGCGCGGAAGCGCACCACCTTGGGAAGCGCGAACCGCTCCGGCGGGGCGGCGAGGAACCAGGCGCTGTGCTGCTGCACGCTCGGCAGCATCGGGCGCACCAGCCGCCCGGCAGCGAGGTCGGCCGCGACCAGCGACCAGCGCGCGAGCGCGACCCCCTTGGCCTGTTCGACGGCGGCGAGCGTGGCCGAGGCGTCCTCCGGCTGCGGCGGCGCATCGGTGCGCGTAGTGTCGCCGCCGACGCGTCGGAGCCAGTCCGGCCAGGGTTCGGCGCGGCTGTGCAGCAGCGGGTAGCGCGCAAAGTCGTTCAGCGTCTCGATCGGCCCGAGGCGTGCGAGCAGCGCCGGGCTGCACACAGGGAACACCCACTCCTCGAGCAGCCGCTCGGCGCGCAGGCCCGGCCACTGGCCCGAGCCGTAGAGGATCGCGGCGTGGAAATCGTCGCGCTCGAAGTCGAGCGCCGCGCGGGCCGGAGCGAAGCGCACCTCGATCTCGGGATGGCGGCGCGTGAACTCGCCGAGCCGCGGCAGCAGCCAGCGCTGCAGGAATTCGCTCGGGACGCTCAGGTTCAGCAGTCCGCCGACCCGCTCGCGCCGCAGGCGCTCCACGGCGCGGCGTAGTTCGTCGAGGCCGCGCCGCACGCCCGGCAGCAGCTCGGCGCCGTCTTGCGTCAACGCGACCGCACGCGTGTGCCGACGGAACAGCGGCACCCCGATGTCGGCCTCGAGCGACTTGATCTGCGCGCTGACGGCCGCGGTCGTGACCCCGAGTTCCTTCGCCGCGGCCGTGAAGCTCAGGTGAGTCGCGACGGCCTCGAAGACGCGCAACGCGTTCAGCGGAACTCGGTCGGGGGCGGCTGGCATCGGTCGCCTCATCTTAATCCTCAGTTGACAATACGGGCGATTGCCGCGGACTGCAAGGCGTCGCCGAGGCGTCTGTCGAGGGAATCTGAAAAGAGCCGGGACCTCGGCTATGCTGCCCGCATGGCGCTGCGAGCCCTCTTCCCGACACTCGTGTACGAGGCCCGGCTGGCGGCGGCAGACGGGCCGGCGTTCAACCGCAGGCTGCTCGCGGAGTGCCTCCAGTACCGCGAGGACGACACCGCGGGGCGCGCGTGGTCGGCCACCCGCTACCCCGGCGGCTACACCTCCTACGGCTCCCTGAGCCGCATGCACAGCCTCTCGCCGACCTTCGCCGCGCTCGAGCGCAAGCTGCGCCGCCACGTGCGCACCTATGTCCGCTCGCTCGAATTCGACCTCGAGGGCCGCGAGCTCGCGATCACCGATTGCTGGATCAACATCATGCCGCGGGGCGTGGTGCACAGCCTGCACCTGCACCCGCTTGCGACGATCAGCGGCACCTACTATGTGCGCACGCCGCGCGGCGCCTCGGGCCTCAAGTTCGAGGACCCGCGGCTCGACCGCTACATGGCCGCGCCGCCGCGCCTTCCGGACTGCCGGCCGGAGCACCGGCCGTGGTTCACGGTGCCCGCCGAGGCCGGCAAGGTCGTGCTGTTCGAGAGCTGGCTGCGCCACGAGGTGCCGCCGAACCCCTCGACCGCCGAGCGGGTCAGCATCAGCTTCAACTACAACTGGTTCTGAACGCAGCGGAGCCGTCGCCGCTGGCCGCGCCGCGCGCGACGGATCGGGGGAGATGGCGGGCGCTGCGGCCGCCGCCTGAAACTGCGGTCGGCGCGACGCCGAATTGAATGTGGTCCACGGAGACTCCCGATGCAATTCGTCCGCCGTTGCGGCGCCGTCCCGGTCATGCTGATGCTCACCGCCTGCTCGTCTGCGCCCACGCTGCCGGTCGCCGAGAACGTCGACCTCGACCGCTTCATGGGCGACTGGTACGTCATCGCCAACATCCCGACCCGCTGGGAAGTCGGAGCGCACAATGCGGTGGAGTCCTACCGGCTGGACCGCGACGGCTCGATCGCCACCACCTTCACCTACCGCGACGGCAGCTTCGACGGGCCTGAGAAGGTGATGCGTCCGCGCGGCTTCGTGCGCGACCGCGACTCGAACGCGGTGTGGGACATGCAGTTCATCTGGCCGATCCGCTCCGAGTACCTGGTCGCCCACGTGGACCCCGGCTACACCGAGACCATCATCGCGCGCAGTCGTCTCGACTACGTTTGGATCATGGCGCGCACGCCGCAGATCCCCGAACAGGACTTCGAGCGCCTCGCACGCAAGGTCGCCGACCTCGGCTACGATGTCGCGAAGCTGCAGAAGGTGCCCCAGCGCTGGTGACGGCGCATGTGGGCTCCGTGATGCCAGCCTGGAGGACCAACCGCATGATCAGAAAGTCATTCAAGGGCCTTGGCCTGCTGCTCGTTTCGTCGGTCGCGCTGGCGGGCGACGCCGTCGTCGCGCCGCTCACGCAGGAGGCTTTCCTCGCGCTGCCGAAGCAGGGCGCGGACGCTCCCTTCGTGCTCGACGTGCGCACGCCCGAGGAGTACGCGTCGGGCTACCTGCCGGGCGCGGTCAACATCCCGCACGACCAGCTGGCTTCGCGGCTCGCCGAAGTGCCGAAGGACCGGGAAATCGTCCTCTACTGCCGCAGCGGCCGACGCGCCGGGCTCGCGGGCGAGGTACTGGCGGAGCACGGCTACCAGCGGCTCGAGCACCTCGAGGGCGACATCACCGCGTGGGTCGAGAAGAGCCGTCCGGTGGCGAAGCCGAAAGACGCGGACGCCTGCGTCGCGGCATTGAAGAGCGGCAAGGCGACCGCGCCGGCCTGCGCCGCGAACTGATCCGGCTCAGCCGTCGAGCGCCTGGTTGAGGTCGGCCACGAGGTCGGCGGCGTTCTCGAGCCCGACCGACAGCCGCAGCAGGTTCGGCGGCGTCTGCGTGAGCGGGCCCTCCATCGACGCACGGTGCTCGATCAGGCTCTCGACGCCGCCGAGGCTCGTGGCGCGCGTGAAGAGCCGCACCCGGGCCGCGACCGCGAGCGCTTCGTCCGCCCCGCCAGGCACCTGCACCGACAACACCGCCCCGAACCCGCCCTGCATCTGCCGCGCCGCCAGCGCATGGCCGGGATGGTCCTCGAGCCCGGGGTAATGAACGCGCTGGACGCGATGGTCGGCCGCCAGGAAGCGCGCCACGGCCAGCGCATTCGCCGACTGCGCGCGCACCCGCAGCGGCAGCGTCGGCAGGCTGCGCAGCAGCAGCCAGCAGTCGAACGGCGAGGGCACGCCGCCCCCGGCGCCCTGGAACTCGCGTAGCCGCCCCAGCATCGACCCCGTCTCGCGCACCACGAGCACCCCGCCGAGCACGTCGCTGTGGCCACCGAGGAACTTCGTCGTGCTGTGCATGACGAGGTCGGCGCCGAGCGCGAACGGTCGCTGCAGCACCGGGCTCGCGAACGTGTTGTCGCAGCCCAGCAGCGCGCCGCGCTCGTGCGCGAGCGCGGCGAGGGCTGCGAGATCGCTCACGCGCAACAGCGGGTTGGAGGGCGTCTCGACCCACAGCAGCGCCGCACCGGGCGCGAGCGTGCGCTCCACCGCGGCGAGGTCGGTGGTGTCGACGAAGTCGGCCTGCACGCCGAAGCGCGGCAGGATCTCGCGCAGCTGCTTGGCCGTTCCGTGGTAGCAGTCGGACGAGCAGACGATGCGCCCGCCGGGCGCGGCGAGCGTGAATGCCGCGAGCGTCGCTGCCGAGCCGGAGCCGTAGGCCACCGCGTCCGCGCCGCCCTCGAGCGCCGCGACGGCCTGTTCGAGAGAGCTGCGGTTGGGGTTGCCGCTGCGCGCGTAGTAGTAGCCGTGCGGGTACTGGCCGTCGGAGCCGCGCTCGAACGTGGTCGAGAGGTGAATCGGCTCGCGCACCGCGCCCGTGGTGGTGTCCGGCCTGCGGCCGGCATGGACGGCGAGGGTCTCGAACTTCATCGCGGACGGCGCATGCGGCTGGCGTTCACCAGGCATCAGTCGCGCCCCAGCAGGAACCTGCTGCCGCCGGCGCTCATGATGACGCCGTCGGGAGTGATCTGCTCGACGGTCGCGCCTTCCTGCGTCCGGTCGCCCTCGCGGTAGCGGTGCGAATTGATGAACACGAATCGCTCGGCCGGCTTGGTCGAGTACACGTGCAGTTCGAGGCGCAGCTCGGGCGTGCCTCCCCGCGCCGCCACCTCGTCGGCCCTCGGCAGGCTCCGCGTCGGATTCGCCGCCTCCGCGGCGATCGCCTCGGCAGCGGCCGCGGCGGTGGCCGACGTGATCGGGTACGCCTCGGGCACGGACTGGTAGGTCACCGTGCCGCCCCGCCCGGCCGTGGAGCGCGCGACGGCCGGCGGACCCGGCGGCGGCGCCGCAGCGCTCGCCGCGGCCTCATATTCCATCGGCGGCGAGTACCCGCCGACCTCCTCCTCGAGAGGGTTGCGGCCCGCGGCCGGTGGCGGCGGCTCGGCCGGACGCAGCATCGGCGGGGTCGCGGGCAGCGTGCGGGTGACCGTGGCCAGCGCCGCAGGCGCGGACGTTGGCGCCGGTGCGGTCCGGGGCGCGCCGCTCACTGCGGCCGGCGCAGGCGCCGGCTGCGCCGACGTCGCCTGCGGCGGGACCGATGCCGACGCCGGTTCGTCGCGGGACTTGAGCAGCAGGAACACGCCGACCGCGACGAGGTTCACCAGCAGCAGCGCGATCGCCGCCGTCGCCCAGGGATTGCCCCGCGGCTTCGGTGTGGCCACCGGGGTTTCAACCAGCGCCGGCCCACTCTGGCGCTGCCGCTCGTGTTCCGACTTGCGCAGGGCGTCGAGGATGAACGACATCGCGCTCAGCCTCCCGCGGTCGGCACGACGATCGTGGGCGAGCCGGTAGCGTTGATCGTGGTGTCGAGCACGATCTGGGTCTGCACGCCGGCCACGCCGTCGACCGCGAGGCGATGTTCGCGCTGGAACTCCTGCACCAGCCGCACCAACTCGTCGTCGTAGAGATCGCTGCCCGGCGGCGCCGCCGGCAGGCCCTGCGCCGTCCGGACGCTCTCGCGCAGCCAGCGCACGTCCGCGCCGCGCATGCCGGGGGCGAGCGCCTTGGCCATCGCGAGCGGCGGCCGCCACAGCAGCAGGAAGTCGCCGAACCAGTAGCGCGACATCGCGGTGATCGGCACCTCGCGCGATTCGCCGCCGAGGTCGACGGTGGCCGTCTCGTCGGTGAGGCCGGTGAGCACGACCTGGTGGGTGCGGCCGATGTCGTCGGTGAGCGTGAGGATCGCCGGGCGGTTCAGCGTGCGCAGCTGCGCCCACGAGCCCTTCTGGAAAAGGCACTCGAGGCCCTGGCGGGCGGCCTGTTCGCAGCCGCGGCCGCGCGAGGGTTCGTAGCTCGTGCCCCACAGTGCGAACAGCTTGCCGAGCGCGGACTCGGTGGTCGTGTCGTTGCCGTGACGGACCAGCAGCTGGTCGAGTGGCACCGGCGTGGCGGCAGGTTCGGGCGTCGTCTCGTCTGCTGCCGGCGCCACGGTGCCGGATGCGGTCGTCTCGATGCCGCCCGAGGCTGGTTGCGGCGCCGCCTGCGCGGCGGCGTCGGGCGCGGTGGACGCGCCGGCGGCCGCAGGCGCGCGGTCCGCGGTGCGGGCCTGGCGCTGGGCGGCATAGGTCCACAGTCCGACTGCGACCAGGCCGAGCGCCGCGGCGATCGCGGCGGCCGTCGCCCACTTGAGCCAGGGCGCGGGCACGGGCCGGCCGTAGACCTCCGAGGCCGCCTGGCGCACGAGGCCGGTGCCGGCGCGGTGGTCCTCCTGCGTGAATGCGCCGAGCAGCGCGCGGTCGCAGATCACGTTGATGACGCGCGGAATGCCGTTGCTCAGGCGGTGCACCTCACGCAGCGCCGCGGGCGTGAAGACCTCCGCGGTCGCCCCAGCGATGCGCATGCGGTGCTTGACGTAGCCGGCCGTTTCCGCGGACGACAGCGGGTTCAGGTGGTAGCGGCCGGTGATGCGCTGCGCGAGCTGGCGGAGTTCCGGCTGGTCGAGCAGGTCGCGCAGCTCGGGCTGGCCGATCAGGATGATCTGCAGCAGCTTGGTGGTGGCCGTCTCGAGGTTGGTCAGCAGGCGCACCTGCTCGAGCGTCTGCGTGCTCAGGTTCTGCGCCTCGTCCACGATCAGCACCACGCGGCGCCCGCGGGCGTGGGTGTCGAGCAGGTGCCGCCCGAGCAGGTCCATCAGCGTCTTGGTGCTGCCCCGTCCCGTCTCCGGGACGGGCACGTGCAGCTCTTCGCAGATGGTCAGCAGGAACTCGGCCGGGGTGACGCGCGGGTTGAGGATCAGCGCGACGTCGGCGTGGGCCGGGAGCTGCTCGAGCAGGCTGCGGATGACGGTCGTCTTGCCGGTGCCGATCTCGCCGGTGAGCTGGATGAACCCGCCCGCCTCGTTGATCCCGTACAGCAGGTGCGCGAGCGCCTCCGCGTGCCGCTCGCTGAGGTACAGGTAGCGGGGGTCCGGTGTGATCGCGAACGGCTTTTCCTGGAGTCCGAAAAAGCTCGTGTACATGCAGGGTTGGGCCGGTCTCCGGCGCGCGGGTCGGTCGGCAATGATGCCTGCCGGATGGAGTCGTGGCTAGCTGCGCAGCGGCGGCCGTGGTATCGATTGGCCGTCGTCGGCCATCGGCGCAGGCCAGCCCGGGAGATTCACATGACGACCGCTCGGCTCCGGGTGCTGTGGACCCTGCTGTATGCCGGGCTGTACGCCGGCGCGCTGCACGCTGCCGGCGACGACCTGCCGCGCAAGCGGGCGCTCGACGACCGCAGCTACGCGGCCACGCCGGAGAGGCTCGCCCGCGGGCAGTACCTCGCCGAGCACCTGCTGCAGTGCTTCGTCTGCCACTCCGAGCGCGACTGGGACCGGCCCGGCGCCCCACCCAAAGACGGACGCAAAGGTGCGGGCGCGGTGCTGAGCGAGCGAGGCGAGCGGCGGATCGTGGCGCCGAACATCACGCCTGACGTCGCCACCGGCGCCGGCGGCTGGTCCGACGACATGCTGGCGCGCGCCATCCGCGAGGGCATCGGGCACGACGAGCGCCCACTGTACTGGGGCATGTGGTACCAGTCGTTCGCGGCCCTGTCGGACGAGGACCTCGCCGCGGTGGTCGTGTACCTGCGTTCGATCCCGCCGGTGCGCAACGCGCTGCCGGCGACGCGGCTGCCGCCCGCGGAGCTGCAGGAGAACGCGGCTATCCCGAGGCCGATCACTGCGCCGGTGCCCGGTCCGCCGCCGGGCGATCGGCTGGCGCGCGGCCGCTACCTGGTGAGCATCGCCGACTGCACCGGTTGCCACACGTCCTGGCACTCGTCACGCAACCCGGGCCTGTTGGCCGGCGGCAACCTCATCGAGCGCGGGACGCGCTCCGCGTTCAGCACCAACATCACGCGACACGAGTCCGGGGTCGGCTATCCGGTGGACACGTTCATCGCAGTGCTCAGGAGCGGCAAGGGCGGGGGGCTGAGCCCGATCATGCCGTGGGCGTTCTTCCGCGGCCTGAGCGACGACGACCTCGCGGCCATCTACGACGCGCTCGGCGTCGTGCAGCCGGTCGCGCACTATGTCGGCAACGCGGGCGAACCGAGCCACTGCGCCGTGTGCGGCCAGTCGCACCCGTTCGGCGACCACAACCGCCTCGAGACCCCGGCGGGCGTGAGGCTCGAGCCCGCGCAGCTGGAGCGCCTCGCGGGGCGCTACTACTCTCGCGCATACGACTTCACCATCGAGGTGCGCTGCGACGGACGGCGCCTGTTCGGGCGCGTGGACGAGGAGCCCGAGATCGAGCTGATCGCGCAGTCGGCGACGCGATTCCTCGCGCCGGGCTGGGTCGCACCGGTGGAGTTCGTGCTGGACGCGGATGGCCGCGCCACGCAACTCGCCTCGCTCGAGATCGATCGCGTGCTGCTCGAGCGGATGCCTTAGAAGCAGCCGCAAACGGGTCCCGCGGGGACCGGTGCGGCGGGCAGTGCCCCATGGTCCGGCTCCGCCGCTCAGGGCTTCGGCGGCCGCGGCGTCCCAGTGGGCGGATCCAGCGTGCTGGCTCGCGTGAGGGCCACCTTGCCGAATCGCTCGCGGATGCGGTCCACCGCCGCATCGAGCCCGCGGTTTCTCGCGCTCTGCGCCACGGTGAAGAGTTCGAGCTGCGCGGCGGAGGCAAGCTCGCTCACGCCGACGCCGAGCAGCCGCAGGGCCGCGCGCGGCTGTTGCGCGAGCCAGGCGTCGAGCAGCCCTGTGGCGATGTCCGTGACGACGCGCGTCTCCTGCGTGGGCGGCGAGCAGTGGCGCTGCCGCGTGTAGGTGACGAAGTCCCGGCGGCGGATCTTCACCGTCACGCAGCCGGCCTGCAGCTCGCGTGCACGCAACCGGGCGGTCGCCTTGTCGGCGAGGCGCACGACTTCGGCCCGCAGCCGCGCGTGGTCGGCGATGTCGGTCTCGAAGGTCTCCTCGGCGCTGATCTGCTGCTCGTCGCGATCGGGAAGCACCGGTCGGTCGTCGATTCCGGCGGCGCGCTGCTGCACGCGCTCGGTGTAGCGGCCGAAGACCGGACGCAGCTGCGAGGCGCTCGCGAGGCGCAGCTCGCCGAGCGTGCGGATGCCGAGCGCCTCGACCTTCGGCGCGGTCTTCGCGCCCAGCCCGAACAGCCTGCGGATCGGCAGCGGATCGAGCACCGCGTGGATCTCCTCGGGCCGCACGATCACCAGGCCGTCGGGCTTGCGCAGGTCCGAGGCGATCTTGGCCACGAGCTTGTTGGGCGCCACGCCGACCGAGGCCGTGAGCCCGGTGCGTTCGCGGATGCGGCGCTTGATCTCGTGCGCGATGCGCTCGGCGTCGCCGAGTGCGGCGGTGCTCGCGGTGACGTCGAGGAAGGCCTCGTCGAGCGAGAGGCCCTGCACCAGCGGCGTGAACTGGTCGAACACCTCGAAGATCTGCTTCGAGACCGCGGCGTAGTGGCCGATGCGCGGTGGCACGCACACCGCGTCGGGGCAGCGGCGCAGTGCCTCGCGCACCGGCATCGCCGAGTGCACGCCGTAGCGGCGTACCTCGTAGCTCGCCGCGGCGACCACGCCACGGCCGCCGGTGCCGCCCACGATCACCGGGCGGCCGCGCAGCGACGGGTCGTCGCGCTGTTCCACGGACGCGTAGAAGGCGTCCATGTCGACGTGCAGGATGGCGCGGCCGTCCATGCGGCTAGGTTACCTGCGCCGCCGCGTCCCGGGACGCCCGCGTCGGTTACGAGGCGCCGACATGCGTCGGCATCCGGTCGCCGTCGGGGCGCGAAGCGGGGATAATTCCAGGATTCGCACCCCAGACCGCCGCGGAGCACCGCGGCCCACGCCAGAGGACACCCCCGTGAGCCACCACATCGAACTGCCCGCGCTGCCCTACGCCATGGACGCGCTCGCGCCCGTGATCTCCTCCGAGACGCTCTCCTTCCACTACGGCAAGCACCACAAGGCCTACGTGGACAACCTGAACAAGCTGGTCGCCGGCACCGACCTCGCCGACACGCCGCTCGAGACGCTGATCGCGGCGGTCGCCGGGAAGCCCGACAAGGCCGGCATGTTCAACAACGCCGCACAGATCTGGAACCACACCTTTTTCTGGAACAGCCTCAGGCCGGGCGGCGGCGGCGCGCCGACGGGCGCCGTGGCGCCGGCCATCAACGCGGCCTTCGGCAGCTTCGACAACTTCAAGAAGGAATTCGCCAACGCCGCGATGACGCAGTTCGGCAGCGGCTGGGCGTGGCTCGTGGCCGAGCGTGGCGCGCTGCGCATCATGAAGACGCCGAACGCCGACACGCCGCTCACCACGGGGCAGACGGCACTGCTCACCATCGACGTGTGGGAGCACGCCTACTATCTCGATTACCAGAACCGCCGTGCGGACTTCGTGGCGGCCGTGATCGACAAGCTGCTCAACTGGGAGTTCGCCAACGCGAACCTCGCGCGCGCCGGCTGACGACGGTTTTCCGGGGCGCGGCCCTCGCGCTCCGGGGCCGGTCGGGCGCGTTCACAGCGTGAGCGCGGTGTAGGCGAGCAGCCCGAGCCCGGTGAAAACCAGGCTCAGGAGGTAGGCGAGCCCGAGCAGCGCGAACCTCGGCAGCGTCTTCCACCAGCTCTGCGCATAGACGCGGCGCATCGCCTTGAGCAGGTACCACGGCACGTAGAAGACCAGCACCGAGCCGAGCAGTCCCTGCGCTACTTCGATGCCGCTGCGGGCGCCCAGGGGCAGCGCCTTGGCGAGCAGGTCGAGCAGCAGGGCGACGATGCCGGCCAGGAAGAAGAACGCGTGGAAGTGCACGACGAACAGCAGGTGCTCCACGTAGTAGCGGCCCGAGCGCCAGTACAGCACCGCCAGCACGGCCGCGATCAGCGGCAGGAAGATGAACATCATCTTCGGGATGTTGTCGAACAGCGCGCGACCGAAACTCTGCTGGTCGGCGACGATCTTGCGGCAGGCGTCCCGCAGCCGCGACTCGTAGCGCTCGAAGCCTGGCCCGACATCCACCTTCAGACTGTCCTCGCCGCAGGGGTCGGCCATGAACTTCGCGGCCGTGGCGCGATCCTTGAGCGAGGCCTGCGACATCTCTCGCTCGAGCTCGGCGCGCAGCGCCTCGCGGTCGGTCGCCGGCACGCGCTTCACGATCTCGTCGATCAGGCGCCTTGCCTCGGGATCGAGGGGGCGGGGCTTGCCCATCGGACCGCCCGGGCCACTGCTCGAGGGCGCGCCACCGGTCGCTCCCTGCGCATTGGCGGGACGGTCCGCCGCCTGACCCTTGGCCGCGTCCCCCGGGGTGGCCGCCTGATCGGCCGCGCCGCCCTCGCGCAGCTGGATGTTGGCCTCGTTGTCGTCGATGTTCAGCTCGACCCCGGCGCCGGGGTCCTCGAGGGAGGCGAGCACGAAGAACACCACGCTCAGCACCAGGTACATCCGGAACGGCGGCGTGTAGCGGGCGCGCCGGCCGCGCAGGTAGTCCTCGGTGAGCAACCCCGGACGGAACGCGAGCGGCCAGAGCGTGCGCCAGACGCGCGAGTCGGCATTGAGCAAGTCGCCGATCACGTCCCTGACGAGCCCCCACAGCGACAGCACCCGCACCTGGGCGTGCTGGCCGCAATGCGAGCAGTGCTGGCCGCGCAGCACCTCGCCGCAGTTGAGGCAGTTCTCGGTCGAGAACGCGCCGCGCACGAACTCCTCGCGGTGCGGGAGGACGCGCTGTTCGACGCTGAACCGCTGGCCGAAGCGCGCCGCGCCCGCCGCCTGCAGCTCCGGCGCATGCAGCGCCAGGTATCGCTCGAGCGCCGCGCGGTCGGCGAGCCGGTACTGCACGGTGCGGCGGATGCGCTCCGGGGGCGCGGAGTCGTCGTCGAGGATCTCCGCGGAGTGGAAGCCTTCGAACTGCAGCACGTCGGCGATGTGGTCGCGCAGCCAGGTATCGAAGGGCCCTGCGATCGCCGCGTCGGCCTCGAGGTTGACCTCGTAGAGGAGGCTGCGACTGTCGCTCGGCGGCTGCACGCCGCGCAGGGTAGCAAAAGCAGCGAGGCCGGACGGCGCTCGCGCCATCCGGCCCCGCGGTGCGCTCCCGGCCGGAACCTCAGGCGATGTGGCGCAGCGGTTCCGGGCGGGCCTCGGTCTGAACGCCCGCCATCAGCTCTTCCGTGCTGAAGTCGTCGACGTTGACGATGTCCATCACCTTGCGGTCGTAGTCGCGCAGCAGCTGGGCCTCCGGCGCGGTGAGCAGCCCGGCGGCCAGCGCCTGCTCGATCTGCCCCGGCAGGTCGAGCGCGGTGATCCGTCCGGTCTTCACGCCCTCGACCCGCAGCTTCCTCTCGAGCGGCTCGGCGCTCACCGACAACACCAGCGCCTCCTGCAGCATGCCGAGCGGGTTGCCGGGCTCGATGGTCTTGTAGATGCCGTGGGCAAGGCGCTCGCGCGTCTCGGAAGGCACCATCAGCTGCTCGACGATCTTTCGCCCGAGGCGGTCGCTTGCCGCGAAGTAGGTGCGGCCGCGCGGGAAGATCACGATGCGCATCAGGCCGGCCACCCAGCGGTTCGGGAAATTGCGCAGGAAGCCGTGCAGCTGCTCCTGGGCCTCGTAGAGCAGCGTCCGGCAGCTCCACTCCACCAGCGGCAGGTCCTCGGCCGGCCGGCCCTGGTTCTCGTAGTGCTTGAGCACCATCGAGGCCATGTAGAGCGCGGAGAGCACGTCGCCGAGGCGCGCCGAGAGGTGCTCCTTCTGCTTCAGATACCCGCCGAGCGTCAGCATCGCCATGTCGGTGGCGAAGGCGAACTGGGCGCTGAACTTGTTGACGTGCTGGTAGTAGCGGCGCGTGGCGCCGTCGGTGGGCGCGTCGGAGAAGCGCGCCAGCGTCGCCGCCATCACGAACGAGCGCGCCGCGTTCGAGATCGTGTAGCCCGCGTGCCCCATCAGCGCCGCGTCGAACTCGCGCAGGCTCTGCGCCTTGTCCTTGAGCTTCGCGGCGTTCATTTCCCTGAGCACGTAGGGATGACAGCGAATCGCGCCCTGCCCGAGGATCATCAGGCTGCGCGTGAGGATATTCGCGCCCTCGACCGTGATCGCCACGGGCACCACCTGATAGCCGCGACCGATATAGTTCTTCGGGCCCAGGCAGATGCCCTTGCCGCCCTGCACGTCCATCGCGTCGTTGGCGACCTTCCGGCCGAGCTCGGTGCAGTGGTACTTGAGCATCGCCGCGGGCACCGAGGGCTTCTCCCCGCCGTCGATCGCGCCGGTGGTCACCGAGCGCGCCGCGTCGATGATGTAGGCGGCGCCGGCCATGCGGGTGAGCGCCGCCTCCACGCCCTCGAAGCGGCCCACCGGCTGCGCGAACTGCTTGCGGATGCGCGCGTAGGCGGTGGAGGCGTATACGCCAGCCTTGGCGCCGCCGGCGGAGTTCGACGGCAGCGAGATGCAGCGGCCCACCGACAGCTGCTCGACCAGCATGCGCCACCCCTGGCCCGCCATCTTCGGCCCGCCGATGATCGCATCGAGCGGCACGAACACGTCCTTGCCCGACAGCGGACCGTTCTGGAACGGGACGTTGAGCGGGAAATGGCGACGGCCGATCGTCACGCCCGGCGTGCCGCGCGGGATCAGCGCGCAGGTGATGCCGTGGTCGACCTTGTCGCCGCCGAGGAGCTTCTCCGGATCGTAGAGCCTGAAGGCGAGGCCGATCACCGTCGCGACCGGCGCGAGCGTGATGTAGCGCTTCGAGAAGTTGAGGCGGATGCCGACGACTTCCCGGCCCTCGTAGGTGCCGCGGCAGACGATTCCTGTGTCGGGGATCGAGGCGGCGTCGGAACCCGCGCGCGGGCCGGTGAGTGCGAAGCAGGGCACGTCCTCGCCGCGTGCCAGCCGCGGGAGGTAATGGTCTTTCTGCTCCTCGGTCCCGTAGTGCAGCAGCAGCTCGGCGGGGCCGAGCGAATTGGGCACCGCGACCGTCGAGGAGCAGGTCGCGCTGCGGCTCGCGAGCTTCACCAGCACGCAGGAGTGCGCGTAGGCGGAGAACTCCAGGCCGCCGTACTTCTTCGGGATGATCATCGCGAAGAAGCCTTTCTTCTTCAGGTACTCCCAGACGTGGGGCGGGAGATCCGCGCGGCGGTGGGTGATGTCCCACTCGTCGAGCATGCGGCAGAGTTCCTCGCAGGGACCATCGACGAACGCCTGCTCCTCAGCCGTGAGCTGCGGTGCCTTCGCCGACAGCAGCTTCGGCCAGTCGGGCTTGCCGGTGAAGAGCTCGCCGTCCCACCACACGGTGCCGGCCTCGAGCGCCTCGCGCTCCGTGTCGGACATCGTGGGCAGCATGCGCCGATAGACCATCAGGAATGGCTTGGTCACGAAGCGCATCCGGAGCGAGTCCACGTTGAGCAGCGCAAGCACTGCGAAGGCCGCCCACAGCAGCGCGAGCCACCACGCCGCGTGCACGCCGATGAAGGTGTAGGCGACCAGCGCCACACCGGCCACGAGGGTCGCGGCACCGAAGCGAACCCGGCGGTAGGCGAGGAACAGCGCGCCGCCGATGATGAGCACGAACCAGAAGAGGAAAGTCGTCACCGCTGCAAGCCCCCGCAGTGCGGCGGGGCGAAGCACCCCGCGTTACCGCCGACTATGCCCCCTATTGCTGCAGTGCCACAAGATCGAATTCCTGAAGCCCCGCCGGGACTTGAGCGCGGGGCGGGGTGCGGCCGGACGATCGTCGTCGCGCCGCGCGCGGTATTGCGATGCAGTAATCCAGACCGTTCAAGCAGATAGGTCCGCTCAGGCAACTCGGCGTGCCGAGGCCTCAGCGGCCTCGCCGGCTTCGGCGATCGCGTCGCGTCGGCGTCGGTAACGACTGGCCCTGCTTGCGGATGGATCCTGCCGTGCTCTTGTCGGACAACTCGATGGCAAGCGTGCGCGACGGCGGCCAGATCGCCGGCCGTCGCTCACGCCGTCCGAGGAGCGCGAATCAGAGCAGATCCTTCACCCCGTCGCGCTCCTCGAGCAGTTCCTTGTTCGTGGCGTCCATCTTGCCGCGACTGAACTCGTTCACCGCGAGGCCCTGCACGATCTGGTAGTCGCCGCCTTTGCAGGTGACGGGATAACCGTAGATCACGCCAGCGGGGATGCCATAACTGCCGTCCGAGGGCACGGCCATGCTCACCCAGTCGCCCTCCGGCGTGCCGTGCACCCAGGTGTGGATGTGGTCGATCGCCGAGGAGGCCGCCGAGGCCGCCGAGGAGGCGCCGCGCGCCTTGATGATCGCCGCGCCGCGCTGCTGCACGACGGGGATGAACTGCTCCTTGTACCAGGTCTCGTCCACCAGCGAGAGCGCCGGCTTCCCGTCCACGGTCGCGTGGTGCAGGTCGGGGTACTGCGTCGCCGAGTGATTGCCCCAGATGATCACCTTGCGCAGGTCGGTGGTGTGCTTGCCGGTCTTCTCGGCGAGCTGTGACAGCGCGCGGTTGTGATCGAGGCGCACCATCGCGGTGAAGTTGCGCGGGTTGAGGCTCGGCGCGTTCTTCATCGCGATCAGCGAATTCGTATTGGCCGGGTTGCCCACCACGAGCACGCGCACGTTGCGGTCGGCGACCGCGTCGAGCGCCTTGCCCTGCGCCGAGAAGATCTGCGCGTTGGCGAGCAGCAGGTCCTTGCGCTCCATGCCGGGGCCGCGCGGGCGGGCGCCCACCAGCAGCGCGACGTGGCAGTCCTTGAACGCAACCCTTGCATCGTCGGTCGCGACGATCCGGTTCAGCGTCGGGAACGCGCAGTCGTTGAGCTCCATCAGCACGCCCTGCAGGGCGCCGAGCGCCGGCGTGATCTCGAGCAGGTGCAGGTTGACGGGCTGGTCGGGGCCGAGCATCTGGCCCGAGGCCACCCGGAAGGCAAGGGCGTAGCCGATCTGGCCCGCCGCGCCGGTGATCGCGACGTTGACAGGGGTCTTCATGGACTGTCTCCGGTGGGGTTCTTCTGGAGCCGGACAGGGCGGCAGCGTCCGTCGGTCGGGGCTGCCATCCTGTGAAGCTCAAATGGTAACAGCCGGCAACGGCAGCGCTCCGTAGGGATCTCCCGACGCAGGACCCGAGCGATCGGCATTCGTTAGCCGATGCGACTGCCCGCGCCCGCCAACTTTTCCTTATTGCCCACCTGCAGGGATGCGACTAGGTTGGACATGGTCTAAAACTCTCTGGCGCGCAGTACCAGTCGTGCAGGCCTGCCAGAGCCCGCCAACTGTGGGGAGGGATATCCGCAATGAAACGTCGCCATACGTCGCCGTGGGCGGTGCTGACGGGAGCAGTGCTCCCGGTCGCGATTGCCTGGTCGGGGCCGCTCGGCCTGCCGCCCGTGCCCGTGCCGGCCAACAATCCGATGACAGCCGAGAAGATCGCGTTGGGAAGTGCGCTCTTCAACGACAAGCGCTTTAGTTCGACGGGGGAGGTCAGTTGCGCGACCTGTCACGACGCGGCGAAGGCCTTCACCGACAGTCCGCGCAAGACCTCGGAGGGCATCAGGAAGCTCACCGGCACGCGCAACGCGCCGACGGTCGTGAACGCCGCGTACTTCGACAAGCAGTTCTGGGACGGTCGCTCGGTCAGCCTCGAGGACCAGTCGCAGCATCCGTTCGTGAACCCGATCGAGATGGGCCTGCCGGACCACGAGCCGATCCTGAAGATCGTGCGCACCGATGCTGCCTACGCCGACATGTTCCGCATGGCCTTCGGCATCGAGCCCGCTGCGATCACCATGGAGCACGTCAAGATGGCGATCGCTACCTTCGAGCGCACCGTGGTCGCTGGCGACTCGTCGTTCGACAAGTGGTATTTCGGCGGCGACAAGACCGCGATGAGCGAAGCGGCGGTGCGCGGTTTCCAGGTGTTCCTCGGCGACGGCCGCTGTGTGTCCTGTCACGTCATCGAGCAGGACCAGGCGATCTTCACGGACAACCGCTTTCACAACGTCGGCGTCGGCATCAACCGGATCCAGGACAAGGTCCCGCAGATCGCGCCCAAGTTCCTCGAGGCGAAGGCCAAGGGCCTCGACGTGGACAAGGCGGTGTTGTCCGACCCGGCCTCCTCTGAGCTCGGCCGCTTCGCGGTCACCGAGGGCCTCGATGAGCTCGGCGCCTTCAAGACGCCCACGCTGCGAAACGTCGCGGTCACCGCGCCGTTCATGCACGACGGCAGCCTCGCGACCCTGCGCGACGTGGTCGTGCACTACAACAACGGCGGCGTGACCAACAAGGGCGAGCGGGTGAACGACTTCCTGAGCGGAGGCATCCGGCCGCTGAACCTCACGGAGGAGCAGATCTCCGACCTCGTCGCCTTCATGGAGGCGCTGACCAGCCCTCAGTTCGCGAAGCCCGCCACAACGGCGAGCATCGGCGGCCCCTCCGCCTGCAACGTCAAGAGCCCCGCGGCAGGCGTAACGGCAACCGCTCTCGCGAGCGCAGGAGTCCAGCCATGAGCAACAGCTATTCCCGCCGTGGTTTCCTCAAGACGGCCGGCTCGGTAGCCGCGATCGGTGCATTGCCGGTCACGCTGGTCGAGCTGGCGTTCGCGAAGCCGGCGCAGAACTTCACCTTTGCGTACATCTCCGACGCGCACATCCAGCACATCAGGGCCGCGAAGTTCGTCAACAACTGGGACCGCGGCCTGATCCGCGCGGTCGCCGAGACCAACCTGATCACGCCGAAGCCCGACTTCGTGATGTTCGGCGGCGACCTCGCGCAACTCGGCTCCAAGCCCGAGCTCGACCATGGTGCCGAGATGCTCGCCAGGCTCAACGCGCCGCTCAAGGCCGTGATGGGCGAGCACGACTACTACCTCGACCTGGGCGAGTACTGGAGCAAGCTGTTCGGCCCGCAGTACTACAGCTTCGACCACAAGGGCGTGCACTTCGTGGTGCTGAACAGCATCCTCACCTTCGACGACTGGACGTTCAACCGCTGGCCCACCGCCGAGCAGCGCATGCTCGAGATGGCGGGGCTCGACAACCCGAACGGATCGCCGTTCATGGTGGGCGAGAAGCAGCGCGACTGGCTCGCCAAGGACCTCGCCAAGGTGCAGACGGACACACCGGTCGTCGTCTTCTCGCACTCGCCGCTGCAGAAGATCTACAAGGGCTGGAACTTCTGGACCGAGGACGCTGAGCAGGTGCAGGCGCTGCTCGCCCCGTTCGACAAGGTGAACGTGATCTACGGGCACGTGCACCAGATCCAGTACAACCAGATCGGCAACATCAGCTTCAACTCCGTAATGGCGACGGCATGGCCGTGGCCGTATCCGCAGAGCTACGCGCAGGCCGAGTCCTACCTGCCGAAGCTGACGATCCCGATGAACCGCGCCGACCCGTTCTTCGAGCGCGACGCCACGGGCTGGCAGGTCATCAACGTCAACACCGGGCGCGTGGACCTGGCGTACAACCTCTACAGCAACAAGCCGCGCACGGTGGCGTTTGATCCCAGGCTCGGGCATCCGGTGGACAAGGAGCTGCAGCCTCTGGCCCTCGAGCCCAACCGCACGCACTACTGACGCATCGCGGAGACAGCCCATGAAGAAATCAGTCATCACCTCCAGCGTGGCCGCGGTCGTCGGGCTCACGCTGACGCTCGGCGCAACGCCGGCCCGTGCGGACGAGTTCACCAAGCAGGACGTGGAGCGCTGGAACGCGCAGTTCATGCAGGTCGTGCAGAAGGGGCGCGAGCTGTGGACGGATCCGAAGCTCGGCAAGAACGGCGTCGTGTGCGCGCAGTGCCATCCGAATGCGGCGAACTCGCACCCGGAGACCTACCCGAAGTTCCAGAAGCAGATCGGCAAGGTCGTGACGCTGCCCGAGATGATCAACTGGTGCATCCGCAACCCGCTCGAGGGCCAGCCGCTGCCAGTGGACAGCCCGGAGATGACCGCGCTCGTCGCGTATGCGACCTATGAGCGCCGCGGCGTGAAGCTCGAACCGGGCAAGCACTGAGCCGGGGACCGCACCCTCGCCCGCCCACGCGGGCGAGGGCCGATCCCGCGGTCCGGCCTCCCCTCAGCTCCGCGATACCCGTTCGCCCGCCGGGCCTGCGAGCCGGGGTTGCAATCTGATTAGTGTTATAGTTAACTAGATCACTAGTCAGACGGTACGGCGCCCGGTGCGCCACGGAGGGGGTCATGCGGACCGGCAATCGCGTTCTCGCAACACTCGTCGCCGCTGCTGTCTGGATCTATGCAGGTTTGTCGGTCGCATCGAGGCCGGTGGCGCAACAGGCCATCACGCCATCGGTCCTCGATGTGGCCGCATCCTGCGCCCTCGCCGCCGTGGACTGAATCCGGCGCCCGGCACGGGTGCTCTGCTACAGTAGAGCAGCAAATCACCCGGACGCCGGGCCGAATGGACTCGCACTGGAACGACAATCAACCGATCTATCGCCAGCTCCGCGACAAGGTGGTGGCGATGATCCTCGAGGGATCGCTGAACGACGGCGACGCGCTGCCGTCCGTGCGTAACGTCGCCGCGGAGTTCACGCTCAATCCACTCACGGTGCTGAAGGGATACCAGCAGCTGGTGGACGAGGGACTGGTCGAGAAGCGTCGCGGACGCGGCATGTTCGTCACGCCGGGTGCGTGCGCCCGGCTGCTCACCGACGAACGGCTGCGCTTCCTCGAACAGGAGTGGCCGCGCGTGGTGGCCACGATCGAGCGACTCGGCCTCGATCCTGCCGAGCTGCTGTACCGCAAGGGCTGACGCCCTGCGGTCCTCCCGTTCCCTTCAGGCCAGCGCCGAGTCGCGCGGGTCCGGTCCGGTCGGCTCGATCTTCGGCGGCAGCAGCCGGTACATCACCGGCGTGACGATTCCGCCGATCAGCGTCGAGGAAATCAGTCCGCCGATGATGACGATCGCGAGCGGCGAGTAGAGCCCCGAGCCCTGCACGGCGAGTGGCAGCAGCCCGCCGATTGCGGTTGCGGAGGTCAGCAGGATCGGCAGGAAGCGGATCTCGCCGGCCCGCGCGATCGCCTCCTCGAGCGCCACGCCCTGTTCGCGCAGCTGGTTGCTGAAGTCCACCAGCAGGATCGAGTTCTTGATCTGGATGCCGATCAGCGCAACCAGCCCGATCATCGCGGTAAACGAGAGTGTGTAGCCGGTGACCAGCAGTGCGATCAGCCCGCCTGCCACGCCGAGCGGCATCACGCCCGCGACGATCATGGTGGAGCGGAAACTGCCGAACTCGAGCACCAGTACCGCGAGGATGCCGAACACCGCCACCAGCACCGCCGTGCCCATGCCCCCGAAGCTCTCCTGGCGCGCCTCGAGCTCGCCACCGGCGCGCAGCGAGTACTCCGCGGGCAGCGACAGGGTCTCGAGCCGGTCGAACACTGCGCGCGTGAGCTCGCCGGTGTTGTAGCCCGGCTGCGGGTAAGCGGTGATCAGCACCTCGCGCTCGCGGTCGTGGCGACGGATCAGGCTCGAGGCGGAGGAGAACTCCGGCGTGGCGACCTGCCGCAGTGGCACCGGGCGACCGCTCGCCGAGGACACCTCGATGCGGTCGAGCGCCTCGAGCGTCGGGCGTCCCTGCATCGGCAGACGCAGCGTGATGTCGTACTCGTCGCCGTCGGCCTCGCGGAAGCGACCGGCGCTCAGCCCCGCCACCGCCGCGCGCACGGTGCGGTCGATCTCCACGGGTGCCACGCCGAACAGCGCGGCCTTCTGCGCGTCGATGTTGAGGTCGAGGTCCGTGCGCAGGCGGCGCACCGGGTTGTCGACGTTGCGCGTACCCGGCGTGGCCTCGATCAGGTCCTCGGCCTGCGCGGCGAGCACGCGCAGCTGCTCGAGGTCGGGGCCCGAGATCGCCACCTCGATCGGCGCGTCGATCGGCGGGCCGTTCTGGTAGGACTCCAGGATGATGCGCGCGCCCGGATACTCGGCGAAGGCGGCGCGCAGTTCCTCGTACAGCTCCGGGCTGCGCCGCGGGTCGTAGCCGTGCAGCTCCGCGAACACCTCGGCGACGTTCGCGTTCGTCTCCTCGGGGAAGATGTTGTAGTAGACGCGCGGGTTGCCGCGTCCGAGGTTGGCGAACCACTGCTTCACCTCTTCGTGCCGCGCGAGTTCCTCCTCGACGAAGCGCAGCGCGCGGTCGGTGTCGGCGAGGCTCGCCCCGTCCGGCGTCTCGACCGTGACGCGGAACTGCGGGATGTCGGCCGAAGGAAACACGCTGAAGCCGATCAGCGGTACCAGCGCAACCGAGGCGCCGACGAACGCCGTCGCGGCCAGCATGGTGGCGCGCGGCCGCGCCAGCGCGCGCTTCAGCGCCGGCACGTACACGCGCTGGATGACGCCGGTGATCGCCTTGAGCGCCCGGCCGCCCTCGCCGGCCTCGCCCTCGGGCCTGAGCACGCGGCTCGCGAGGAACGGGATCACCGTATAGGCCACGAACAGCGAGGCGATCACCGTGTAGAGCACTGCCGCCGGCAGCGAGCGGATGAAGAGGCCCGCGCCCTCCGGCAGGAACAGCAGCGGCAGGAACGCGAACAGCAGCGTCGCCGTGCAGCCGAGCACGGCGAGCGCGATCTGGTCGGTTGCGGCGATCGCGGCCTCGACGCGCGAGTACCCGGCGCGCAGGTAGCGCGCGATGTTCTCGACGACCACGATCGAGTCGTCCACCAGCAGGCCCAAGGCCAGCACGAACCCCGCGATCGAGAGCTGATTCAGCGAGAAGCCGGTGAAGTGCAGCAGCGACAGCCCGATCGCCAGTGACAGCGGGATGGAGACCATCACCACCAGCGAGGCGCGCAGCCCGAGCGGCAGCAGCGTGAGCAGCACCAGGCCGATGGCGATCGCGAAGTCGACGCCGAGGCGCGTCAGGCGGTGCTTCACGTTGCGCGTCTGGTCGAAGCCGCGCTCGAGGCGTATCTCCGCGGGCAGCGTCGGCTCGAACCGGTCGAGCTGCTCATGGATGCCGTCGCGCACCGCGAATACGTCCACGCGATCCTTGGCCGTCGCCGTGACGAATACCGCGCGCTCGCCCTTGAAGCGGCCCGTGTAGCGCTCCTCCGCGGTGTCCCAGCCGACGGCGGCGACGTCGCGCAGCTTGACGAGCCGTCCCTCGCGGCCGCCGACCACCGTGTCGGCGATCTCCTCGAGCGTTTCGTAGCTGCCGGAGGTCCTGAGGTTGTACTTGCGCAGGCCGACGTCCACCGCGCCGCCGGGGATCGAGGCGTTCTCGCCGCGGATCGCGCGCTCGATCTGCGCCAGCGAGACTCCGGTTCGGCCCATGCGCTCGAGGTCGATCGCGACGCGCACCTCTGGCGCGGGAAAGGCCCAGACCTCGCTGCGTCGCACGCCGGGCACGGTCTCGATCGAGTCGCGCAGGTCCTCGGCGAGCTCCTTCAGCTGGCGGTAGCCCGCGTCCTCGCTCACCAGCGCGATCTGCGCGATGTTGACCAGCCCCGAGCCGCTCTTGCGCACTTCGAGGGAGGCGAGGTCGGGCGGGAGCTGCGGGCGGATGCGGTTCACCTCGCGCACGACCTTGTCATAGACGTCGTCGGCGTCGGTGTGCCACTGGAATTCGACCTGCACCACGCCGACACCGTCCATGGAGCGGCTGTCGATGCGCTTGATGTCGTCGAGCTCGTTGATCGCGTCCTCGATCGGGTCGACGACCAGACGCTCGATGTCGGCCGGGTCCGCGCCCGGGTACACCGCCACCACGGTCGGGATCGGCGGGCGGAACTCGGGGTCCTCCGAGCGCGGGATCTCGCGCAGCGAGTTCGCGCCCACCGCGATCAGCAGGCCGAACAGCACCAGCGTGAACTGCCAGCGCTCGACGCTGAATTTCCAGATGCGCAAGGGCGGTGGCTCAGCCGGCGTCCGCCACGACCCGCACGGCGTGGCCGTCGCCGAGCCAGGCCGCGCCGTCGGTGACCACCAGCTCGCCGACCTCGAGCCCGGCGATCACCACCACGCGCTCGCCCACGATCGGACCCACCGTGACCTCGCGGCGCCTCGCCACGCCCTCGGCAGCGTCGAGCACGTAGACCACGCCGGCCGGTCCGTCGGCCTCGACGAGTGCGGTCACAGGCACCACGGTCTGCGACGATTCGCCCTCGCCGTGGATGGCCAGCTCGACCCTGGCGACGAGCCCGCGGACGAAGCGCGCGCCGCCGGGCGCCACGTCGATCTCGACCTCGAAGGTGCCGGTCTGAGGATCGGCGCTCGAGCCGATGCGCGTCACCTTGCCGGCGAAGCTGCGGCCGGGGAACGCGTCGAACGCGATGGTGGCGGCATCGCCGAGGTTCACGCGCACGGCATCGCGGTCGGCGAGTGCGGTACGCACCACCCAGCCGTCGCCCGTGACGCCCACCACCAGCACCGGCTGGCCGCCCGCGACGAGCTCGTCGGCCTCGGCGAGGCGCTGCAGCACCACGCCGTCGGCGGGCGCGGCGATGCTCGCGAAGCGCGCGTTGAACTGCGCGGCCTGCAGGTTCGAGCGCGCCACGTTGTAGGCCGTGGTGAGGTCCTCGACCTGCTCCTGCGTCGCGACCTCGTCGGCGCGCAGCTGCTTCGCGCGCGCGAGATCGCGCCGGCCCTTCTCGGCCGCCTCCGCGGCCTGGGCGACGGCGGCGTTCACCTCCGTGCTCTTCAGGACCGCGAGCACCTGGCCGGCGCGCACGCGGTCGCCCGCATCCACCGCGATGCGGTCGACGACCCCGCCGACCTTGAACGAGAGCCGCACCTCGTCGCGCGGCGCGAGGATGCCGACGGCGCGCACCGCCGTGCGCACCGCGGCCCGCTCGGCCGGCACGGTGCGGACCGGCGCGGCGTCGCCGCCTGCGGCGGTCCCGGTGCCACTCTCTTCTGCGCAGGCCCCGAGCAGCGCGGCCGCGGCCAGCGTGATTGCGACGACGGCCAGT
Source organism: uncultured Gammaproteobacteria bacterium (assembly GCA_963707145.1). Taxonomy (GTDB): domain Bacteria; phylum Pseudomonadota; class Gammaproteobacteria; order Steroidobacterales; family Steroidobacteraceae; genus RPQJ01. The sequence goes on along the minus strand of CAVPOQ010000008.1, from coordinate 250,102 downwards.
CTCATCTCGTGTCCTCCAGCGCCGCGCGGCGGTCGCCGACGGCGAATTCGAGCTCGGCGATGCGCGCGAGGAACTCGGCGCGCACGCGGGTGAGGTTGAGGCGGGCGTCGGTCATCGTGCGGCGTGCGTCGATGAACTCGGCCTGGTTGATCTGCCCGAGGTCGCGCTTGCGGCTCGCGATGCGCAGCGTGCCGTCGGCGGCCTCGACCCGCTTCAGCGCGGTGTCGAGCGAGGCGCCTGCCACCTCCAGGCCCTCGACTGCCTGCTGCACCTCGAGCCGGACCTGCTGCGAGGCGAGGTCGCGTGCGGCCAGCAACTCGTCCGTGTAGGCCCTGGCCTCGCGCAGCGCGGCCCGGTCGGCGCCGCCGCGGAACAGGTTCCAGCGCAGGATGACCGAGGCGAGCGCGTAGCGTGCGTCCTCGCCCCACTCGTAGTTGTCGCCCTGCACGCCAGTCTCGGCGCCGAGCACGACGCGCGGCCTGAACGCGGCGCGCGCGAGATCCTGCAGGGCCTCGCTGCCGGCGACCGCGGAGTCGAGGCTCTTGAGCTCCGCGCGCTGCTGCACGGCGAGTTCCTGCAGCTGCGGCGTGTCCGGCGCGCGTCCTGCGAGCCGGCGCACGAGGCGGACGCGGAAGCGTTCGATGGTTGCCTCGTCGATCTCCGCGCCCGGCACCGGTGCCGCGAGCGGCGCGTTGCGCAGCAGGTTCACGTAGCTCTGCGCGATGCGGACGCGGCTCGCCGCGGCGAGCCGGTTCTGCTCGATCTCGAGGAGGTCGGCCTCGGCGCGCAGCACGAGGTCGCGCGTCACCTTGCCGTTGCGGTAGAGGCTCTGGTTGGCATCGAGGTTGGCCTGCGCGAGTTCGCGGGTCGCCTCGAGCACGAGCACGGCCTGCTGACCTGCGAGCCACTGGTAGTAGGCCTGCTTCACGTCGCGGATCACGCGGCCGCGCAGCGCGACGAGACCGGACTCCGCGCGGTTGAGGTCCTCGCGGCGCGCCGTCACCGTGGGCGCGAGCCGCGGCTCGTAGATTGGCTGCTCCAGCGCGAACCGTGTCTCCTGCTCGCGCTCGCGCAGCAGCGGGATGCTCTGGTTCTCGACGCGCGGGAAGGCCGGCGGCTGGCCGGAGGCCACCAGCAGCTGGTCGAGCGTCGCGTAGACGGGATTCAGCAGGTCGCCGACCGGGAACTCGATCGTTCGACCGCCATCCGCGACGCTGTAGCGACCGCCGAAGTCGATCGAGGGCAGGTAGCGCGCGCGGGCCTGGTCGAGTGCCGCGAGGCGCTGCCCGACGGTCGCGGATCCGGCACGCAGCTCCAGGTTCGCGGCGAGGGCGTCGTCGAGCACCTCCCGCAGGCCTTCCTCGACGGTCACTGCGCCGGCGACCGGGCCGGCCGCGGGCGCCGTGACCGCGGACGCGGCGCGCGCCGGGGCAGGCGCGGCGGGCTCGGTCGCATGGACCGCGGTCGCTGCGGCCAGCAGCAGCGCCGCCAGCGCCGGCGGTGCGCAACCGGACCTGCGTCGCGGCGTGTCGGACGGGCGGAGCATCGGGCGTCGCCGGGTTCAGGGCCGCAGCGAGCGCAGCGCCAGCGCGAAGGCGTGCTCGACGAATGCCTCGCACGGCGATGCCCTCGTGCTGCAGCGCGCCGGCCTTGGAGGAGGCGATCTGGATCAGGCCGTGGGTGAACGCCCACAGCGTCAGCGCGGTCATGTACGGGTCGCCGATGTCGGACCGGACCGATCCGTCGGCGATGCCGCGGTTCAGCGCCGCGACGATCACCTCGTGGACGCGATGCCCGACGGTCATGCAGGCGGCCTCGTTGGGCGGCAGGTTGCCGTCCGCGCTGGCATGCGCCTGGAAGCGCGCGCAGGCGTCGAACTGGTGCGGCGTCTCGCGGGCGAAGGCGAAGTAGGAACGCCCGATGGCCTCGACTTCCGCAAGGCCCGACTCGCGTTCCTCGCGCGCGGCCTCGAAGCGGATCCGCAGCGCATCGAGCGCGCGCTCCACCAGCGCGAAGTGCAGGTCGGCCTTGTCCTTGAAGTAGACGTAGACCAGCGCCCGGCTCAGTCGCGCCCGTCGCGCGACCTGGTCCATGGTCACGACGTCCCAGCCGAGTTCGGCGTACAGGGCCTCGGCGGCATCCACGATCTCGCCGCGACGGCGGTCGCGCTCTTCCAGGCGGCGCTCGGTGAGATACGACATGGACCCATTCTCAGTTCAGAAATGACATTGTGTCAATATATGGAAAGGCATCCAGCAAATGTATTGATGTCCAATCCGGGCGGCCGCCTCGATCGGGCCCCGCCCCTCTTCCAGACCGGGTCCGGCGCGGGTCCGGTGGGTGCCGGGGACCCGCCCGCGGCCACGGGATAGGCGCCGCAGATGGACTCCATCGCCCGGTTCTGTTGGCCGTCGCTCGGGAGGGCCCCACACTGCGCCGACACCCAGGCCGCGCAGGCCCCAGGAGCACCCATGCACAGCACCCGGATCGATCTCTCGGCCAAGACCCGCACTAAGGTAATCGCGCTGCTCAACGCGCGCCTCGCGGACGCCATCGACCTGCAGCGGCAGGCCAAGCAGGCGCACTGGAACGTCAAGGGGCCGCAGTTCATCGCGCTGCACGAGCTGTTCGACAGGCTCGCCGGCGAGCTCGACGCCAGCGTGGACGACATGGCGGAGCGGATCACGGCTCTCGGCGGCGTCGCCGAGGGCACGCTGCAGGCCGTGGCCGGTCGCAGCAAGCTCGACGCGTACCCGCTCGACATCGGCGAGGGCCGCGCCCACCTCGATGCGCTGGCAGCCGCCTACGCGCGCTACGCGAAGGCCGTGCGCAAGGCGATCGACGAGTCCGGCAAGGCGGGCGACGCGGGCACCAGCGACCTCTTCACCGGCGTGTCGCGCGGCGTGGACAAGGGCCTGTGGCTGCTGGAGGCGCACCTCCAGGCCGATCGCTGAGCCGGCGTCCAGCTCAGCGCAGTTCGGCGCCCGAGACGATCGCGGCCGCGGCGCGGCGCGCCTTGTCGCGCGCGTCCTCGGGATCGCGCCCGAGCGCAAGCGTGACGCCCATGCGGCGCCGGCCCGCGACCGCTGGCTTGCCGAACAGCCGCAGCTGGGTGTCGGGCGCCTCGAGCGCGCGCCCGACGCCGTGGAAGCGCAGATCGCTCGAGTGGCCCTCGAGCAGCACGGCGCAGGACGCCGCCGGGCCGAGCTGGCGGATGGCCGGCACCGGCAGTCCGAGGATCGCGCGGGCGTGCAGCGCGAACTCGGAGAGATCCTGCGAGACCAGCGTCACGAGCCCGGTGTCGTGCGGCCGCGGGGAGACCTCGCTGAACCAGACTTCCTCACCGCGCACGAACAGCTCCACGCCGAAGAGTCCCGCGCCGCCCAGCTCGTCGGTCACCGCGCGCGCGATGCGCTGCGATTCCGCGAGCGCCGCCTCGCTCATCGGCTGCGGCTGCCAGGACTCCCGGTAGTCGCCGTCCACCTGCAGGTGGCCGATCGGCGCGCAGAAGCCCGTGCCGCCGGCGTGACGGACCGTGAGCAGCGTGATCTCGTAGTCGAATCGGACGAAGCCCTCGACGATCACCCGTCCCGCGCCGGCGCGCCCGCCGCCCTGCGCATAGTCCCACGCGGGTGTCACGTCGTCCGGCCCGCGCAGCACGCTCTGGCCCTTGCCCGACGAACTCATCACCGGCTTCACGACGCAGGGGAAGCCGAGTGCGGCGATCGCCGCCCGATATTCCTCGACGGTGTCTGCGAAGCGATACGGCGAGGTGGCGAGGCCGAGCTGCCCGGCGGCGAGGCGGCGGATGCCCTCGCGGTCCATGGTGAGGCGCGCGGCCCGCGCCGTGGGGATCACGCGGAAGCCCTCGGCCTCGAGTTCGACCAGCGCCGCCGTGGCGATCGCCTCGATCTCCGGCACGATCAGCGCGGGTCGTTCGGCGAGCACCAGCGCGCGCAGCGCGGCGGGGTCGAGCATGTCGAGCACGTGCGCACGGTGCGCGACCTGCATCGCCGGCGCGTTGGCGTAGCGGTCGGCGGCGATCACCTCGACGCCGAGGCGCTGCAGCTCGATCGCCACTTCCTTGCCGAGCTCGCCGGCGCCGAGCAGCAGCACGCGCGTCGCGCCAGGCGAATAGGGGGTGCCGAGGGTGGTCATGGCAGGGCCTCAGTGTTGGTCGTGCGCCGCGGGTCAGCCCATCAGCAGCCGGTTCTCGCAGCGCTCGAGATCCTCGGGCGTGCCCCACAGCACGAGCACGTCGCCCTCGCGAAGGCGGGTGGCGGGATCTGGCTCGCGTCCGACGATACCCTCGCGCCGCAGCGCCGTCACCACGACGGGTCCACGATCGAGGCCCGCCTCACCGATGCTGCGCCCGACCGCCGACGCGCCCGGCGGCAGCACGACGGTACGCAGCTGCTGGCGCATCGACTGCGTGCCCTCTTCGGGCGCGCCCGGCTCGCGCCGCTGGAATACGCTGCGCAGCAGGGCGTAGCGGTCGTGGCGGATGTCCTCGGTGGTCTCGAGCACCTCGCGTGGCGGAACGTCGAGGAACAGCAGGACGTGTGAGACCAGCGCGAGGCTGGTCTCGAAGATCTCGGGAATCACCTCGGTGGCGCCGGCCTCCTGCAGGGCCTCGAGCCGCGAGTCGTCCTCCGTGCGCACCAGCACCGGCACGTCGCTGCGCAGCCGGCGTACGGCACGCACGATGCGCAGCGCGTGTTCCGGGCCGTCGAACGACACCACCACCACGCTGGCCCGCTCCAGGCCGAGCGCGCGCAGCACCTCGGAGTCGGATGCGTCGCCGTAGACGACCGGGTCGCCGGCCTGGCGCGCGTCGCGCACGCGGAACGGGTCGAGGTCGAGCGCGATGTACTCGAAACCGCGCTGCTCGAGCACACGCGCGAGATTCTGGCCGACGCGCCCGAAGCCGCACACGATCACGTGCTCGCGTGCCGCGAGCTGGCGGGTCGCCGCGGTCTCCAGCGCGACGCCGCTCGTCTCGCCGCCCGGACGGCGCAGCAGGAAGTCGGCGATGCGGCCGTTGTGGCGCACCAGCAGCGGGCCGAGCAGCATGCTGAGCGCGACCGTGGTGAGCAGCGCCTGCACCAGCGCCGGATCCACCATGCGGTCCTTCAGCAACAGCGTGAGCAGCGCGAAGCCGAACTCGCCGCCCATCGACAGCACGATGCCGGTGCGCAGCGCCTTGCGCCGGTTGGGCACGAAGCGCCCGACGACCAGCAGCACGATCAGCGTCTTGACCGCGAGCAGCAGCGCGAGCAGCAGCAGGATCAGCGGCAGCTGGCCGAGCAGCAGTCGCAGGTCGAGCAGCATGCCAACCGAGACGAAGAACAGCCCGAGCAGGATGTCCTGGAACGGCTTGATCACGGCCTCGGTCTGGTGCCGGAACTCGGTCTCGGCGAGCAGCATGCCGGCGAGGAAACCGCCGAGCGCCATCGAGAGCCCGAGCGCGTGCGTCGCCCAGGCCGCCCCCAGCGCGACGAACAGCACCATCAGCGTGAACGTCTCCGAGCCGCGGTCGCGCGTGATGGCGCGCAGCAGCGGCCGCATCAGCCAGCGGCCGATCACCAGCACGACGAGCAGCGCGAGCACGGCGCGTCCCGTCATGCCGAGCAGCCAGGTCGGGCTCAGCACGTCGGCCGACGCGCCGAGCGAGGTGGCGAGCGCGAGCAGCGGCGCGAAGGCGAGGTCCTGGAACAGCAGCACTCCCACGGCGAGGCGGGAGTGGGCGCGGTTGATCTCGAGCTGGTCGGCGAGCTGGCGCACCACGATGGCCGTCGAGGACATCGCGAGCGCGCCGCCGATCACGACCGCGACCGCCGGCTCGACGCCGAGCGCCCAGGCCGTGGCGCCGAACGCTGCGGTGGTCAGCAGCATCTGCAGGCCGCCGACGCCGAGCACCTCGGACTTCATCGCGATCATCCGGGCCAACGAGAACTCGAGCCCCAGCGTGAACACGAGGAACACGACGCCGATCTCCGCGAGCACCTGCACCGCCGTCGCGTCCGAGGCGAGGCCCAGTGCGTGCGGGCCGAGCAGCATGCCCACGGCGAGGTAGCCGAGGATGGGCGGCAGGTCGAGCCGTCGCATCAGGCTCAGCACTACCACCGAGCCGGCGAGCAGGATCAGGATCTGCGAGAGGATTTCGCCGCCCATCGGGCCTCACGATGTGTCCGACCCGATGCTAGCATTCCAGCCGGCAGCGGAAATCCGCGAGGAGACCGAGCGATGACCGAACCCTTGATCGCCGCGAAGGCGCCCATCGCCGTCGACGTCGAGGCCGGCAGGACGTACTGGTGGTGTGCCTGTGGCCGCAGCGCGCAGCAGCCCTTCTGCGACGGCTCGCACAAGGGAACCGGGATCACGCCGGTGCGCTACGAGGCAGCGGCCGCGGGCAAGGCCTGGTTCTGCGCCTGCAAGCAGAGTGCGCGCGCGCCGCTCTGCGACGGCACCCACAAGACGCTCTGAGACGCGGCACGCCGCCCGGCGCGACCGCAGGCCATGCAGTTCACGGCACGATACGACCGGGCCGCCGCGCGGCTCGAGCTCGCCGGCGAGTGCCGCATGGACGACGCACCGGCGCTGGCCCGAGCGCTCGTGGAACTGCGCGCCGCGCCGCCGGCCGCGCTGATGGTCGCAGTCGCGGGCGCGCAGCTGCGCGACATCGGTCCGGCGTGGCTCCTGCATCGCTCGATCGACGGGCTGCGCGAGGCGGGCGTCGCCGTCGAGCTCGACGGCCCGGCGCCCGGGCACTTCGCCTACTTCGAGGATCTGCTCGCCGGGGATGCCGGCGAGTGGGCACCGCCGTCCGCACCCACCATCGCGGACCGTCTCGCCGACGCCGGCAGCCGCCTCGCGGCGCGCTTCGCCAGCTGGTACGGAGCACTTGTCTTCGGCGGCCGCCTGATCGAGGCCGCGGCAGTCGCCTGGCGGAGCGTCAAGCGCCTGCGCGTCCCGTCGGTGGTGCGCCACATGCACGAGACCGGCGTGCAGGCGGTCCCGGTCGTGGCGGTGATCGCGCTGCTCATCAGCATCATCTCGGCCTACATCGGCGCGCAGCAGCTGCGGCCCTTCGGCGCCGAGATCTTCACCGTGGACCTCGTCGCCATCGGGGTCCTGCGCGAGCTCGGCGTGCTGCTGACCGCGATCATGGTCGCCGGCCGCACCGGCAGCGCCTACGCCGCCGAGCTCGGCGTGATGAAGCTCAACGACGAGGTGGATGCGCTGGAGTCCATGGGCGTGAACCCCTACGAGGTGCTGGTGCTGCCGCGCGTGGTGGCGCTGGTGCTCGTCATGCCGCTGCTCACGATCGTGGCCGACGCGATGGGCCTCGCCGGCGGCGCGCTGCTCACGGGCTACCTGCTCGACCTGCCGTGGGCGCAGTTCGTGATGCGGCTCGACGCGGCCATCGCCGACACGACGGTCTGGGCGGGCCTCGTCAAGGCGCCGGTGTTCGGGCTGCTGATCGCGCTCACCGGCACGCTGCGCGGGCTGCAGGTGCGCGAGTCCTCGCGCGAGCTCGGCCGGCTCACGACCGTGGCGGTGGTGCAGTCCATCTTCCTGGTGATCTTCGCCGACGCGCTGTTCGCGATCTTCTTCCTGGAGATCGACTTCTGATGGCGGCGCCCGTGATCGTGGTGCGCGACATCGTCAACCGCTTCGGCGAGCAGGTGGTGCACGACGGCGTCGGCTTCGAGGTCCAGGCCGGGGAGATCTTCGGCATCGTCGGCGGTTCGGGCAGCGGCAAGAGCGTGCTGCTGAAGACCCTGCTCGGGCTGCGTCGCCCGGACGCCGGCTCCGTCGAGATCGAGGGCCGCGACATCACCGCGATGGGCGAGCGCGAACTGCGCGAGGTGAAACGCCGCTACGGCGTCACCTTCCAGCACGGCGCGCTGTTCAGCTCGCTCACGGTCGCCGAGAACATCACGCTGCCGGTGGCGGAAGTGCTCGACCTCGACGAGGTCTCGCTCGAGCGGCTGGTCGAACTGCGGCTGCGCATGGTTGGCCTGCCGCTGGAGACCGCGGCCAAGCACCCGGCGCAGCTCTCCGGCGGCATGGTGAAGCGCACGGCGCTGGCGCGCGCGCTCGCGCTCGACCCGGCCATCCTGTTCCTCGACGAGCCCACCGCCGGGCTCGACCCGATCGCGGCGAGCGCCTTCGACGAACTCATCCTCTACCTGCGCGACACGCTGCACCTCACGATCGTCATGGTCACCCACGATCTGGACACCCTGATGCGGACGTGCGACCGTGTCGCCGTGCTGGTGGACCGCAGAGTGATCGTGGACACGCTCGAGAAGATCGTCGACTACGATCATCCCTGGATACGCCACTACTTCCACGGCGCACGTGGTCGCGCGCTGGGAGCCCGACCGGAGGACGCCGGTGGAGCGTGAGGCGCGCTACGCGCTGGTCGCCGCGTTCGCGCTGGCCGCCATCGCGGCAGCGGTCGCGTTCGTGTGGTGGTACTCGGGACGCGGCGACCGCCGCACCTACGAGACCTACGAGATCTACTTCGACGGCTCGGTGAGCGGACTCTCCCAGGGCAGCCCGGTGCGCTACCTCGGCGTGGACGTCGGCCGAGTCCGCAACCTGGCCGTGGACCGCGGCAATGCCGGCCGGGTCAAGGTGATCGCCGAGGTCGACTCGCAGGCGCCGGTCTCCGGGGCGACGCGCGCGCGCCTCGGGCTGCTTGGCCTCACGGGCCTGCTCTACATCGACCTGCAGGTGGATCCCGACGGCCGACCCTGCGCGGCCGCTGGAGATGGGCGAGAAGCACCGCGTGATCCTCGCGCGCAAGGGCGACATCGAGGCCTTCCTCGAGCGGCTGCCCGACCTCGTCTCGCACGCCGGCACGGTGATGACCCGCATCGAGGAACTGCTCGGCGAGCAGAACGTCGCGGCGGTCGGCGACTCGTTGCGCGACCTGCGCGAGGCCACCGCCTCGCTGCCGGCGCTGTCGCGCGATTCGGCGGCGCTCGCGGCGGACCTGCGCGGGGTGGCCGCCGACTTGAACGACCTGACACGTCGCCTCAACGCACTCGCGGCCGGCAACCAGCCCGGGCTCGAGGCCACGCTCGCGAGCAGCCGGGTCGCCGCCGAGAAGCTCGCGGCCACCGCCGCGAGCCTCGAGCGGATCGTGGTTACGAACGAGGCCGCGCTGGCCGGGGCCGCGGGCTCGGGCGCGGTCGAGCTGCAGCAGCTGGTGCTCGACCTGCGCGATGCCAGCGCCGAGGTTCGCTCGCTCGCCCGCACGCTGCGCGAGCGCCCATCGAGCCTGGTGCGCGACGCACCGGAGCGCGGCGTGGAGCTCGCGCCGTGAAGCGCCGCGGCGAGCGCCGTGCTGCTCGGGCTGTCGCTGGCCGTCGCCGGCTGCTCGGGCGCGCTGCTCGGGCCGCAGGCCGACCCGCCGGAGACCTACCGGCTCGAGACCCCGGCCGTCCCGCCCGCCGCCGCCCGCTTGCCGCTGGTCCTCGCGGTCGCCCGGCCCCGCGCCGCGGAATCGCTCGACACCGACCGCATCGCGGTGGTGCGGCCCGACCACCGCTTCGACCAGTACGCTGGAATCCGCTGGTCCGAGCCGGCGCCGCAGATGCTGCAGTCGCTGCTGGTGGGCTCGCTGCAGTCGACCGGCCGCTACGAAGCCGTGCTCGCCGCGCCGAGCCGCGTCCCGGTGGACCTGCTGCTCGACGTCGAGCTGCGGCGCTTCGAGGCCCGGTACTCGCTGGCGGACGCGGCACCGGTGGTGCGCGTCGAGATGCAGCTGACGCTGGTGGACCCGCGGCGCTCGCGGCGGATCGCGGGGGTACTGGTCTCCGCGGAGGCCGCCGCCGCCGCCGATCGTCGCGGCGAGGTGATGGCGGCCTTCGAGCAGGCGACCGCGAAGGCGCTGGCAGACGCGGCGGCCTGGCTCGGCAGCGTCGAACCGCCCGCGACGCCCTGAACCCCGGGCGCGGGAGCACGGCCCGCTCAGTGCGGCCGCATCTCCAGGCGCTGCTCGAAGTCGGCGCAGTCGCGCAACAGCACGCACGCGTCCGGCAGCCGCTGGCCGGCGAGCAGCGGCGTGGCCGAGCCACCGACCCAGATCGCGGTGCCGGGCGGCACGGCCCCGGCCAGTATCTCGAGCTGCCCGGGAAGCTCCGACAGCCGTTCCTGCAGGACCACGCTCAGCGCGACCACCGTGGCGCCGACCTCCCTGGCGAAGCGGGCGATCTCGGTGGCAGGCAGATCGGCGCCGAGGTAGTGGACCTTGAAGCCGCGGCTGGCACAGAGCATTGCCGACATCAGCAGCCCGAGCTCGTGCCGCTCGCCCGGCAGCGTGGCGAAGACCACGGTCTCGCGCCGCGCCACGCGATCGTAGGCGTCCAGCATGAGCCCGACGTGCCGGCTCACGATCTTCGACACGAGTCGTTCCTGCGAGATGGCGAACTCGCCGCGATGCCAGCGCTCGCCGACTTCGCGCAGCAGCGGCTGCAGCACGTCGCTCACGAGGCGTTGCGGCGGCAGCATGGCCACGGCCAGGGTTACGGCCTGCTCGCAATCGGCGGTGCGAAACTCGGTCGCCGCCGCGAGGATGCGCTCGACGAACGCACTCGCGGTGCCCTGCGTCCGCTCGTCCGAAGGTGCGCCGAGCAGCGCCGCGAGGCGCTCTTCGCTCAAGGGGGCGAGACGGCTGATCGGGTGGCCGCGTTCGGTGGCCTCGCGGAGACGCCGCAAGCGCAGGACGTCCTCGGCGCGGTAGACGCGCCGTCCGCCGGCGTCGCGCACGGGCGTCACGACGGCGTAGCGGCGCTCCCAGGCGCGCAGGGTCTCGACGGTCAGGCCGGTGGCCTGGGCAGCAGCTTTGATCGAATACATGGGCTGGGTTTTCGCAGCAGGCGTCTGCCTGCAGGGTGTCTGTACAGAATAACCCTGTACAGGTCTTGATTTCGAAGGCAGGCGGCGATAGGTTTCAAGCCGTCATAGATGACCCCCGTTTGGGCGGGAGCGATCCCGCCCGATTTTTTTCCCCACGGGGATCCAACGGGGTTCAGGCCGGCAGCCGCAGGATCGGGTGCTGCCCGGTTTCCTGACGCAGCACCATGTCGAGGAACGCGTCGGCCGACGCCGGCTCGCCGAACAGCCGTCCCTGGCCATATTGGCATCCGTTGTTGAGCAGGAAGCGGCGCTGCTGCTCCGTCTCGATGCCCTCGGCGAGTACCTGCAGCCCGAGCGAACGTCCCATCTCGATGATCGTGCGCACGATCGTCGCGTCGTCGGGATCGTCCGCGGCGTTGCGCACGAACGACTTGTCGATCTTGAGCGTGCCGATCGGGAACTGCTGCAGGGCGCTCAGGCTCGAGTAACCGGTGCCGAAGTCGTCGATCGAGAGGTGCACGCCCATCGCGCGCAGCTCGTCGAGCAGCGGCAGCGTGTGCTCGGCGTCCAGCATCAGGGTCGTCTCGGTGATCTCGAGCTCGACGCACGAGGGCGACACGCCGTGCTTCTCGAACACCGAGCGGCAGCGGGGCAGGAAACTCGCCTGGCTCAGCTCCTTGAGCGACAGGTTGATCGCGACGCGCCCCGGGTCGGTCACCTGCCGGCGCCACTCTGCGTAGTCGCCGCAGACGTGGTCGAGCACCCACGCCCCGATGTCGAGGATCAGCCGCGACTCCTCGGCGAGCGGAATGAACTGCGCCGGCGCGATCTCGCCGTGGCCCGGCAGCCGCCAGCGCAGCAGCGCCTCGGCGCCGACCACCTTGTCGGTGCGCAGGTCCACCTTGGGCTGGTAGCGCAGCACGAACTCGTCGCGCTCGAGCGCGCGCCGCAGCTTGCTCTTGAGCAGCAGCCGCTCGACCGCCGCGGCGTTCATCTCCGGTGCGTAGAAGACGTGGCAGTTCCGCCCCGCGCGCTTGGCGTGGTACATGGCCGCGTCCGCGTTGCGGATCAGGTCGATGACGTTGTCGGCGTCCTCCGGGCAGGCGGCGATGCCGACGCTCGCCGTGACGTCGATCTCGTGCTCGCCCACGTGCAGCGGCCGCGAGATCTCCCTGAGCAGAAGGCGGGCGATGGCCTCGCCCTGCCCGCGCCGCGCGGCCGGCCCGTCGCTGGTCTCGATGAACGCCGCGAACTCGTCGCCCGCGAGTCGCCCGACCACCGACTCGCGCGGCAGGGCGCGGATCAGGCGCTCGCTCAGCGTCTCGAGCACGCGGTCGCCCGCGGCGTGGCCGAAGGTGTCGTTGATCTCCTTGAAATGGTCCACGTCGATGTACAGCAGCGCCAGCCCGCCGGAGCGGCGCCGGCCGCGGGCGATCGCCTGCTGCAGCAGGTGCTGGAACTGCATGCGGTTCGGCATCTTCGTGAGCATGTCGAAGCGCGCCAGATAGCGGATGCGGCGCTCCGCCCGCTTGCGCTCCGTGATGTCGCGCAGCACGAAGATCGTGCCCTGGAAGCCCGGGTCGGCGCTCGAGACGGCCGATGCGGTCACCGACACCGGGATGGTCTGGCCCTGGCCCGTGCGCACCACCGTCTCGCCCGGTGCGGCGAGCACGCGCGCGAGCTCGAAGGCCTCGCGGTGCGGCTCGGCGATCAGCGACTCGAAGGTCACCCCCGACAGCGACTCGCGCTCCGAGCCGAGCAGTCGCAGGGCCGCGGCATTGACCGTGCGAACCCGGCCGTCCGGAGCCACCACGAGCACGGCGTCGGCCATGCTGTTGAGCAGCGTGTCGAGGTAGTCGCGCGAGATCGTCGTGCCGGCGAGCGCCTGGCGCATGCGCTCGAGGGCGGCCTCGAGGTCCGCGATTTCGGGCACACCGCTGCGCCGCACCGGTTCGGAGGTGATGCCGCGCCCGATGCCATCGGCGCTCGCCGCGAGGCCGGTCATGGCGCGATCGATGCGCGAAATCAGGAGCGAGGTGAGCCACGCGCCGAGCAGCGAGAGCCCGATGCCGATACCGAGGATCAGGGGCAGCCGCGACTCGTACAGGTGCGGCAGCAGTCCGAGGGTGCGCTCGCGCAGGTCCGCGACCGCGGCGGCCGGATCAGACGGGAGCGCCTTCGACGACTGGTCGAACACCGCCTCGAGCTGCGCGCGCGCATGGCCTTCGCCCGCGGCGTTGACGAGCGCCAGTGCAGCCGTGAGCAGCAGGCCCACCGCCAGCACCGTGACCACGTATCGTGTCCGCAGGCGCATCTGCCTGTGCCGTCCCCTTGGAGCGGACGACCGTTCCCGGACGCCTCGCCATGCGGGGCATCATAGACGTGCAGCGCGTCCCGCACGAGGCCCTGCGCGTCACGTGGACTCGGCTATGCTTGCGCGCGAGGTACACCCCCCGCATGAACGAACTCGAGCTCACGGGCCGTGCCCGAACCCACATCGTCGCGCTCGAGCAGCCGCGCTGCACGATGCACTACGGCTGCGATCACGTCCTTTCTCGCGATGCGGGATGCCGCCGCCGCCGAGGGAATCGACCTGGTCGCGACCTCGGGCTTCCGCGACTTCGACCGGCAGCTCGCGATCTGGAACGGCAAGTGGCGCGGCGAGCGCCCGTTGCTCGACCGCGAGGGCTCTCCGCTGGACGCGGCCGCCCTCGAGGAGCGTGCGCGCGTGGACGCCATCCTGTACTGGTCGGCGCTGCCGGGCGGCAGTCGTCACCACTGGGGCTCGGACGTGGACGTGATCGACGCCGCCGCGATGCCGGAGGGCTACCGGGTGCAGCTGGTGGCAGGGGAGTACCTGCCCGGCGGCGTCTTCGCGCGGCTCACGCCATGGCTCGACGCGAACATGACGCGATTCGGCTTCTACCGGCCGTACGGCTCGGGCCACGGCGGTGCCGGCGTCGAGCCCTGGCACCTGAGCTACTGGCCGGTGGCGACGGAGGCGCTCGAGGCGCTCACGCTGCCGGTGCTCCGCCGCGCGATCGCCGGCAGCGGGATCCTGGGCCGCGACAGCCTGCTCGAGCGCCTGCCGGAGATCTACACGCGTTTCATCCTCGCGGTCGACCCCCCCGCCCCGGGCACTGCACGGCCGGCGGTGCGGGTCGCCTGAGGAACCGCCCCCCGTCACGCATGCGCAAGGTGTACACGTCCGAATCCATGGTCGAGATCGCGCACCTGCGCAACGTGCTCGAGTCCGACGGCATCCTCTGCGTGGTGCGCAACGAGCGCCTCGCGGGCGCGATGGGCGAGATTCCCTTCGTCGAATGCTGGCCGGAGCTGTGGGTGCGCGAGCCGGGACAGGCGCTGCGCGCGCGCGGGCTTGATCGACGAGGCGCTGCAACCCGCCGCGGCGCGCGAGCCGTGGACGTGCCCCGCCTGCGGCGAGCGCATCGAGGGGCAGTTCGCGCAGTGCTGGCGCTGCGGGCGGGAAGCGGACGCGACGGAGCGGACGCCTTGACGCAGCTCACGGTCGCGAGCCGCTATCGCGGGCCGCCGGCCGCGGGGAACGGCGGCTACGTCTGCGGACTGCTCGCCGCGACGCTGCGCGCCGACCTGAAGGTGCGGCTCGTCGCGCCCACGCCGCTCGACGCACCGCTGGCGATCGAGCCTGCGGGGGAGGGCGAGTGGCTGCTGAACGCGGTGGCCGGGCCGGTCGCACGCGGCACGGTGGCGCGACTCGAGCTCGAGGTGCCCGCGCCGCCCGCCTACGTGCAGGCCGTCTGGGCGTCGCAGCACTACGCGGGCTTCCGCGAGCACGCGTTCCCTGAGTGCTTCGTCTGCGGCCCGCACCGACGCCGCGGCGACGGCCTCAGGATCTTTCCCGGCATGCTCGACAACGGCATCGTCGCCGCGCCCTGGCTGCCGGCCGATTCGCTCGATGGCGGCGACGGCAAGGTCGCCGCGGAGTTCCACTGGGCGGCGCTCGACTGTCCCGGCTACTTCGCGGTTTCCGGCGGTCGTCGCGTGATGCTGCTCGGGGAGATGCAGGCGCACGTGGACCGGCGCGTGCACGTCGGCGAATCGTGCACCGTGATCGGCTGGCGAATCGGTGCCGAGGGCCGCAAGCACCAGGCCGGCACCGCGCTCTTCGACGAGGACGGAGAACTCTGCGCCCGCGCGCGGGCGACCTGGATCGAGTTGCGCTGAGGCCGGCGCCGGGCCAGCGGCCTGCTCAGCGGCGCGCGAGCATCACCGCGAGCAGGCCCGCGCCGCACAGCAGGATGCCCGGCCACGGGCTCATGCTCACCGCGAGCCACACGATGCCGCCGAGCAGCGTCACGGCGCCCACCATCGTGGCGTCGCGGCGGCGGGCGCCGGCGCGCAGCTCGCGACGCAGTTCCTCGACACCGGTCTGCTCGACGCGGATGCGGAACTCGCCGTCCGAGGCCCGCTGCACGGCGTGCTGCAGCACCTGCGGCAGCATGCGCAGCGCCTCGCTCAGGTCCGGGAGCTGGCGGCGCAGCTGCTCGGCGAGGTTGCGGCCGCTCAGGCGGTCGGCCGCCCAGTCCTTGAGCACCGGCTGCGCGGTCTTCCACAGGTCGAGCTCTGGGTAGAGCTGGCGGCCGAGGCCCTCGATCTGCAGCAGCGTCTTCTGCAGCAGGATCAGCTGCGGCTGCACCGTCATCTGGAAGCGGCGGGCCACCTCGAACAGCCGCATCAGCACCTGGCCGAAGGAGATCTCCGACAGCGGCTTGTTGAAGATCGGTTCGCAGACGGTGCGCACCGCGGTCTCGAGCTCGTCCACGCGGGTGTCGGCCGGTACCCAGCCGGAGTCGACGTGCAGCTGCGCGACGCGGTGCCAGTCGCGGTCGAAGAACGCCAGGAAGTTCTCGGCGAGGTAGTGCTGGTCGCGCGCCGTGAGCGTGCCCATGATGCCGAAGTCCACTGCGCAGTACTTCGGGTGCTCGGGATCCCCGAGCTGCACGAAGATGTTGCCGGGGTGCATGTCGGCGTGGAAGAAGTTGTGCCGCAGCACCTGCGTGAAGAAGATCGTGACACCGTTCTCCGCCAGACGCTGGATGTTGGCGCCGGCGGCCCGCAGCCCGTCCAGGTCGCTGATCATCACGCCGCGGATGCGCTCCATCACCATCGCTTCCGGGCGGCAGTAGTCCCAGTACACCGCCGGCACGTGCAGCAGGTCGGAACCGGCGAAGTTGCGCTTGAGCTGGGCGGCGTTCGCCGCCTCGCGCATCAGGTCGAGCTCGTCGAGGATGGTCTTCTCGTACTCCTTCACGACCTCCACCGGACGGAGGCGGTGGCCTTCGCCGGCGTAATCGAGCACGAGCCCGGCGAGCACGTGCATCACCTCGAGGTCGCGCTCGATCAGCGCGCGCACCCCGGGCCGTATCACCTTGATCACGACCTCCTCGCCACTGCGCAGGCGCGCCGCGTGCACCTGGGCGATCGAGGCGGCGGCCAGCGGCGCCTCGTCGAACTCCGCGAACACCTCGGTCACGGGACGGCCGTAGGCGCGCTCGACGATGGCACGGGCCTCGGCGCCCGGGAACGGCGGCACGCGGTCCTGCAGCTTCTCGAGTTCGTCGGCGACGTCCGACGGCAGCAGGTCGCGGCGCGTCGAGAGCGCCTGCCCGAACTTCACGAAGATCGGACCGAGTTCCTCGAGCGCGAGGCGGATGCGCTCGCCGCGCGAACCGCCCCTGCGGCGCTCGAACCACGTGGCCGGCGAGAGGTAGAACGCGAAGCGCAGCGGACGGAACAGGTGCGTCGCGAGGATGATCTCGTCGAGCCCGTGCCGCACGAGCACGCGCTGGATCTGCAGGAGGCGGGCGACGACGCGCAGGCGCATGGCAGGCGCGGCGTTCAGCCGCGGGCGGTCCGCGCGGGGCCAGTCTCGAGGCGGGCGAGGCGGGCCTCGAGGCGCTCCGCGTCGTCGCGCAGGCGGTCCACGGCCGCGAGGAACTCCTCGACCTCGGTGCGGGTCGGCAGGTCGCGCCCTTCTTCCTGCAGGTACTCGGCGACGTTGCCCGCGAACGATCCCGACGCGCGGCGCCCCCAGTCGAGGAGGCCGCGGGCGAAGTTCGCGACCTGCCGCGCGGCGACGTCGCCCACCACGCGGGAGAGTTCCTCCTCGAAGTCGGGCTGCGCCTCGGCGAGCAGTTCGCGGAAACGCTGCGCCACCTCGGCGTCGCCCTCGATGCGAACCCCGCCGCCGCGCAGCGCACCCTCGGCGCGCGGACCGGCCAGCGAGAGCAGCGCGATGGGCGTGCCCGAGATGCTCGCATCCGCCACGCCGTCGTGACGCGGCGCGAGCCCGAGGCGGCCGCCCTCGGCGCGCAGGAAGAACGCGAGCGGCGTGCCCTCGACTTCGAGCGACATCACGCGGCCGTCGAGCTGGCGCGCGAGCGCCTGTGCGCGACGCGAGTCCGCGACGTTGCGATTGAGGATCGCCTCGAGCCGGTCGAGCACCATGTCAGTACCGGAAGCCCTTGTGCAGGGCGACGATGCCGCCGCTCAGGTTGTGGTAGCGGCAGTCCTCGAGGCCGGCATCGCGCATCATGCCCTCGAGCGCTTCCTGGTCGGGGAAGCGGCGGATGGACTCGGCGAGGTACTGGTAGCTGTCGGAGTCGCCCGCCACGCGCCTGCCGAGCCACGGCAGCACGCTGAACGAGTACACGTCGTAGATCGGCTTGAGGCCGGGCACGACGGGCTTCGAGAACTCGAGCACCAGCAGCCTCCCGCCCGGCTTCAGCACGCGGCGCATCGAGGCGAGCGCGGCGGGCTTGTCGGTGACGTTGCGCAGGCCGAAGGCGATCGTGACGCAGTCGAAGCTCTCGTCGGCGAACGGCAGGCACTCGGCGTCGGCGAGCGAGAAGCGCACGTTGCGCATCAGTCCGCGGTCGAGCAGACGGTTGCGGCCGACCTCGAGCATCGCGGCGTTGATGTCGGAGAGCACCACGAGGCCGGTCTCGCCCACCTGCGCCGCCATGCCGGCCGCGATGTCGCCGGTGCCGCCGGCGACGTCGAGGGCCGTCTGGCCGGGCCGCAGCCCGGTCTGGCCGAGCAGGTAGCGCTTCCACAGCCGGTGCACGCCCGCCGACATCAGGTCGTTCATCAGGTCGTATTTGTCGGCCACCGAGTCGAACACGGCGCGGACGTGCTTCGCCTTCTCGCCGGCGGGCACTTCCTGGTAGCCGAAGTCCGCGGTGCCCGCGCCGGACTCGCGCGGGGTCTTGGGGGCGTTCTCGCTCATGAGGCCGGGCATTCTACGCGGTCGGGGACGAGGGCGTCCCCGGCCCTCAGCGGGCCGCGCGGGAGTTCTCCGTTACCCAGAGGGCGAGGTCGTCCTCGGTGAGTTCGCCGGCGGCAAGCCTTTGAATCGTGTCCACGGCGTCCATCTCATCGGCGGAGAGCTCGAGTCCGTTCATGCGCAGGAATACGTCGATGATGGCCAATGCCACACGTTTGTTGCCGTCCGGGAAGCAGTGACCGCGTGCCAGTGCGAAACCGTACGCTGCCGCGAGTCTCGGCAGCGACGGAGGCGACTCGGCATAGGCGTGGATATTGACGGCCCGTCCCAGCGCAGCCTCGAGGTCACCGAGCCGGGGTGGGCCCGCCAGGCCGCCATGCTCGGCGATCAACTCGGCCTGGATGCCGATGACGGCCCGCAGCGGGACCCAGACAGGATCCGTCATCTCGCTGACTCGAGCGGGCTCACTTCGCCAGAGCGCGAAGCGCGTTGCGGTACTTTCGGCGGGTCTGCTCGAACGCCTGCATGGCCGCGTCGAAAGCCGGATCGTACGGAGTGAGGTGCGCGCCGTCCGTGTCGGTCACCACGTGGAGCGTGTCCCCCTCGCTGACGCGCAGCTGGTCGGCGACCTCCTTGGGCAGGATGAGGCCGAGGGAGTTGCCGATCTTGCGCAGCTTGACGGTGGTCGTCATGGGCCGACGTCTCCGACGTGGACAAGCCTGGAGTTTAACTAATGTTACAACGTCCTGCCAGCAGTGGCTGGGCGCTCAAGCCGGCCGCTTCGGCGGCACCACCGTCGGGTAGGCGAGCCCGAGCTTCGCGAGCCTCTCGAGGTATTGCTGCCACTTCTCGGCGCGCGTGGTGCCGAGCTCGTGCAGGTAGTCCCAGGTGTAGAGGCCCGTGTCGTGGCCGTCGTCGAATACGAGCTTCACCGCGTAGTTGCCGACGGGTTCCACCGCGCGGATGCCGACCTCGTGCTTGCCGAGCTGCAGCTGCTCCTGGCCGGGCCCGTGGCCCCGCACTTCCGCCGAGGGTGAATAGACGCGCAGGTACTCGAAGGGCAGCTCGAAGCGCGAGCCGTCGTCGAAGGCCACCTCGAGCACGCGCGATTTCGTGCGCAGCCTGATCTCGGTCGGGGTCACGGCGGATCTCCTGGATCGGGGCAGGTTCGGGGCGGGCCCCGATTGGGCTCGTGACCCGCGTCGGTTCAGAGGATGTAGCGGGCGAGATCCTGGTCGCGCGCCAGTTCGCCGACGTGTCGGTCCACGTAGGCCGCGTCCACCGTGAGGCTCGAGCCGCCACGGTCCGAAGCCTCGAACGAGATCGCCTCGAGCAGCCGTTCCATCACCGTGTGCAGGCGCCGCGCGCCGATGTTCTCGGTGCGCGAGTTCACGTCGAAGGCGACCTCGGCGATGCGCCGCACGCCGGACGGGTCGAACTCGAGCCGCACGCCCTCGGTGGCGAGCAGCGCCGCGTACTGCGTGCAGAGCGACGCGTCGGGCTCGGTGAGGATGCGCACGAAGTCCTCCACCCCGAGCGCCTCGAGCTCGACGCGGATCGGCAGCCGGCCCTGCAGCTCGGGGATGAGGTCCGACGGCTTCGACATGTGGAAGGCGCCCGAGGCGATGAACAGGATGTGGTCCGTCTTCACCATGCCGTACTTGGTGCTGACCGTGCAGCCCTCCACGAGTGGCAGCAGGTCGCGCTGCACGCCCTCGCGCGACACGTCCACGCCGGCGGTCTCCTGACGGCGCGCGATCTTGTCGATCTCGTCGAGGAACACGATGCCGTTCTGCTCGGCGTTGCGCAGCGCCTGGGTCTTCAACTCGTCGTCGTTGACGAGCTTGGCGGCCTCCTCCTCCGTGAGCAGCTTGAAGGCCTCGCGCACTGGCAGGCGGCGTGGCTTCGAGCGCTGCCCGCCGAGATTCTGGAACATGCCCTGCAGCTGCTGGGAGAGTTCCTCCATGCCGGGCGGCGCCATGATCTCGACGCCCGCCGGCACGGCGCGCACCTCCACCTCGATCTCGCGGTCGTCGAGCTCGCCTTCGCGCAGCATCTTGCGGAACCGCTGGCGGGTGTCCGCGTCGCGCGGCGGCTCGGGCTCGGCGCTGAAGCCGACGGCGCGCGGACGCGGGCAGCAGCGCGTCGAGCACGCGTTCCTCGGCGGCGTCCATCGCGCGGTGGCGCACCTTGTCCACCTCGGCCTCGCGCGTGAGCTTCACGGCCACGTCGACGAGGTCCTTGATGATCGAGTCCACCTCGCGGCCGACGTAGCCCACCTCGGTGAACTTGGTCGCCTCGACCTTGATGAACGGCGCGCCGGCGAGCCGCGCGAGGCGCCGCGCGATCTCGGTCTTGCCGACGCCGGTCGGACCGATCATCAGGATGTTCTTGGGCGTGATCTCGGCGCGCAGGTCCTCGTCCACCTGCATGCGCCGCCAGCGGTTGCGCAGCGCGATGGCGACCGCGCGCTTGGCCGCACCCTGCCCGACGATGTGCTTGTCGAGCTCCTGCACGATCTCGCGGGGGGTCATGGCGGACATCAGCCGAGCACCTCGATCGTCGTGTTGCGGTTGGTGTAGATGCAGATGTCCGCGGCGATCCCGAGCGAGGCCTCGACGATGCTGCGCGCGTCGAGCGCGGTGTGCGCGAGCAGGGCGGTCGCGGCGGCCTGCGCGAAGGCGCCGCCGGAGCCCACCGCCATCAGGTCGTGCTCGGGCTCGATCACGTCGCCGTTGCCGGAGATGACGAGCGAGTGCGCCGCGTCGGCCACGCACAGCAGTGCCTCGAGGCGCCGCAGGCTGCGGTCGGAGCGCCAGTCCTTGGCGAGTTCGATGGCCGCGCGCTGCAGGTTGCCGAACTGCTGCAGCTTGGCCTCGAAGCGCTCGAACAGCGTGAAGGCGTCTGCGGTACCGCCGGCGAAGCCCGCGAGCACGCGGCCCTCGTGCAGGCGGCGCACCTTGCGGGCGTTGCCCTTCATGACGGTGTTGCCGAGCGTGACCTGTCCGTCGCCGCCCATCGCGACTTTTCCGTCGCGGCGGACGCAGACGATGGTGGTGCCATGCGGATCGAAACTGGACATGGGGGAGCCTCGACCCGCGGACTACGGGCGTCTCTTCCTCGCCCTGGGGTGGGCCGCGTCGTAGATGCGGGCGAGGTGCTGGAAATCAAGGTGGGTGTAGACCTGCGTCGTGCCGATGTTGGCGTGCCCGAGCAGTTCCTGGACGGCACGCAGGTCGCCCGAGGACTCGAGCAGGTGCGAGGCGAAGGAGTGGCGGAACATGTGCGGGTGCACGTGCTCGGGCAGCCCCTGCAGCCGCGCCCAGCGGGCGATGCGCTGCTGCACCACGCGCGGCCCGAGCCGGCGTCCGTTGACCCCGACGAACACGGCGCGCTCCTCGACGTCCGCCAGCGCGGCGCGCTCGGCCAGCCAGCGCTGCAGCGCCTCGATGGCGTGCCGTCCCACCGGGACGATGCGCGTCTTGCGGCCCTTGCCGAGCACCCGCACCGTTCGGTCGCGCAGGTCGAGATCCGTCAGGTCGAGGCCGAGCAGCTCGGCGAGGCGCAGGCCCGACGAGTAGAAGAGCTCCATGACCGCCTTGTCGCGCACGCCGAGGCGGTCGTCGGCGCGGAACGCGAGCAGCCGTGCCATGGTGTCCGCGTCGAGCGTCGTGGGCAGGCGCTTCCCGGCCTTGGGCGCCAGCACGCCGGCGGCCGGGTCGTGCCCCAGCACTCCCTCGCGGATCAGGAAGCGGCACAGGCTGCGGACCGCGGAGAGCCGCCGCTGGATGCTGCGCGGCCCGAGGCCGCGACGGTGGCACTGCGCCGCGAAGCTGCGCACGTGCTGCGTGTCGAGCGCGCTCCAGGCCTCGATGCCCTGGGCCTGGCAGTAGTCGAGCAGGACCGCGAGATCGCGGCCGTAGCCGTCGGTGGTGTGCGGGGAGAGTCGCCGCTCGTGGCTCAGGCTCGCCAGGAAGCGCTCCACGCCCTCGGCGAGCGTCGCGCTCATGCGCTGCGGGCGGTGAGCGCCTCGGTGACGAGTTCGCCGATGCGCACGAGGAAGTCCGTGCTCATGGTCGGAACGAAGCGCTCCGTGTCGTGGCTCGCGACCGCGAGCAGCCCAAGCGAGGCGCGATTGCCGAGCGGGATCAGCGCCGCCGAGCCCACCTCCCGGCCCTCGGCGCCGAACAGATACTCCCGCTGCGCCTCGCGGACCTGGCCGCTGCGCGGGCGCCCCGACTCGAAGAAGGACTCGAAGGCCTTGAGTTCGGCACTGCCGCGCGGCACGACGCGCACGCTGGTTCCGGGCCGCCCCGCGAGCGGCGCGTAGGCCGGGTCGGTGAGGAGCGTGAGCCAGCGCGAGGCGCCGAAGTCCTCGCGCAGCGAGGTCTCGACGGCCGCGACCACGGCCTCGGCGTCGCGTGCCCGGAGCAGCCGCTTCGTCAGGCGGTGCATGCGCTCTGCGATCGTGTCGTTGGTGCGCCCGTTCTCGATCAGCTCGTACAGCTTCTGCTCGAGCGTGGCGTGGCGCTCGCGCAGCACCAGCATCTGCCGCTCGACGAGCGACACGGCCGCGGTGCCGCGCTGGTGCGGCAGCCTGAGGTGCGCGAGGACCGCGGGCTGACGTTCGAAGAACTCCGGGTTCGCGAGCAGGTGCTCGACCACCTGGTCCTCCGTGGGACGGGCCGGCTCGGTCTCGCGCATCTGCTGCTTGCTCATGCTGCCCTCCCGGGCGCGTCCGTCAGGTCCACGTGGCCTTCGAAGGCCGTTTCCGCCGGACCCGTGAGCCAGATCGGCTCGCCGGGGCCGGGCCACTGCACGATGAGTCGCCCGCCGGGCAGGTCCACGCGGACTTCCTCGGCGAGCGGGCCGTGCCGCCGGCCCACCGCGACCGCGGCGCAGGCGCCGGTGCCGCAGGCCTGCGTCTCGCCTGCGCCGCGCTCGAACACGCGCAGCCGCACGTGGTCGCGTGCCACGATCTCGAGGAATCCGACGTTGACCCGCCGCGGAAAGCGCGCGTGATTCTCCATGGCAGGTCCGATGGTGTCCACCGGCGCATCGCGCACCGAGCGCACGCGGATCACCGCGTGCGGATTGCCGATCGAGACCGCGCCGAACTCGACCGGGCCCGACGGCAGATCGAGACGGTAGCTGTCCGCCTCGGCCTCGGCGGCAAACGGCAGCGAGCGCGGGTCGAAGTCCGGCACGCCCATCGCCACTGACACGAGCCCGTCGGCGCGCAGACGCGCCTCGACGAGGCCGCCAGGGCTGTCGAGTACCAGCGTGCGGCCGCGTTCGGCGGCGCGGCTCGCCACGAGGCGCGCGATGCAGCGCGCGCCGTTGCCGCACTGCTCCACCTCGGAACCGTCGGCGTTGAAGATCCGGTAGTAGACGTCGGTTGCGGTGCGACGCGGTGGCTCGAGCACCAGCGCCTGGTCGAAGCCGATGCCGGTGCGCCGGTCGGCGAGAGCGCGCAGCGTGGCGGGCGCGGGCAGTTCGCCGGGCCCGGCGGCGTCGAAGACGATGAAGTCGTTGCCGAGTCCATGCATCTTCGTGAACGCGAGCCGCATCCGGCAAGCATAGCCGAACGTGGTTCAGTCCGGCGCCGGGCGCATCTGCGCGAGGCTCGCCGCGATGCCCTCATCGAGGCTCGCGTAGCGCGGGACGACGCCGAGTTCCTCGCGCATGCGGCGGTTGTCCACGCGGCGCGACTCGACCAGGAACGACAGCATGCCCGGGGCAATGCGCCCGTGCGCCTCTGCGAGCGGGACGAGCGGCGGCGGCGGGAGTCCTGCCAGCGCCGCGGTCCGCTGCAGGAATTCGCAGGTGCTCGGCGGGGTTGCCGTCCGCGACGTTCACGATGCCCTGCACCGGGCGTTCGAGCGCGGCGACGCAGGCGGTGACGAGGTCGTCGACGTGGATGCGGTTGCCCGGACCCGAGTCCTCCGGTCGCAGTGCCGCCTCGCCGCGCGCGAGCCGCTCGAGCGGCAGGCGGTACGGTCCGTAGATGCCCGGCACGCGCAGCAGCGACGCAGCGCACCCCGCGGGCCTCGCACCAGGTGGTGGCCAACCGCTCGGCGGCCACGCGGCGGCGCGAGCGGTCGTTGGCCGGCGCCACCGGGCTCGCCTCGGTGACGAGGCCGCCGCCGGCGTCGCCATAGACGCCGGTGGTGCTCATGTACAGCAGCGCCGCGGGGCGTGCGGCGCCGAGCGCGTCGAGGAAGCGTGCGAGCCGCGGATCGTCCGTGCCGTGCTCGGCCGGCGGCGCGAGGTAGGCGATCGAAGCGCCGTCGGCGACGGCGGCGAGCGCGGCCGCTGCATCGGGCTCGATCGGTGCATCGAGATCGGCACGCAGCGCGGCGATGCCCTCGGCCGCGAGCGTCGACGAGGCGGCGTGGGAGCGCGCCAGGGCCGCGACGCTCCAGGCGGGACGCAGGCGACGCGCGAGCCGCAGTCCGGTGTAGCCGCAGCCGACGATCAGGCAGGAGCGATCCATTACCCGAGCATACGCGAACGGGTCGGGGCAGCCGGCGCAGCCCCGCGCCGTGGCATCCTCTCCCCATGCCGCTCGTCACGCTCGTGCCCACTGGCCAGGCCTTCACGGCCGATCCCGCCGAAGCGGTGCTCTCCGCGGCGCTGCGCGCGGGCCTGAACCTGCCGCACAGCTGCAAGGGCGGCCACTGCGCCTCGTGCCGCGCGCGCGTCCTCGAGGGTTCCTTTGCCTATCCGGGGCCGCGCCCGCCCGGCCTCACCGAGGATGAGGCGCGCGAGGGTTACGTGCTGCTCTGCCAGGCGCGCGCGCTCACCGACCTGCGCGTCGAGACGCGCGAGGTACGCCCCGCGCCCGAGGTCGAGGTGAAGAGCCTGCCCTGCCGGATCGAGCGGATGGACCGCGTTGCCGAGGACGTGATGGCTGTGTTCCTGAGGTTGCCCGCCGTCGAGGATCTGCACTTCCGTCCCGGCCAGTACCTCGACGTCATGCTCTCGGAGGGACGCCGGCGCAGCTTCTCGATCGCGAGCGCGCCGGCCGACGGCCGCCTGCTCGAGCTGCACGTCCGCCGCGCCTCGAAAAGCGGCTTCACGGCCCAGCTGTTCGAGAGCCTGCGCGCCGGCGCGCTGCTGCGCATCGAGGGACCGCTCGGGCAGTTCTGGCTGCGCACCGAATCGCCGCGCCCGGCGCTGATGGTCGGGGGCGGCACCGGCTACGCGCCGCTGCGCGCGATGCTGAGGCAGCTGATCGCCACCGGCGACCGCCGTCCCGTCACGCTGTACTGGGGTGCCGCGGACCGGGGCGGCCTCTACGAGCACGACTGGCTCGAGCGCCTGGCGCGCGAGCGGCCGGCGTTCCGCTACTGCCCCGTGCTGTCCGCTCCACCGTCGCCCGGCGCGCCGTGGAGCGGGCGGCGCGGGCTGGTGCACCAGGCGGTGCTCGACGAGATCGCCGATCTCGCCGCGTGGGACGTGTACGCGAGCGGCCCGCCCGCCATGATCGAGGCGATCCGCGCCGGCTTCGTCGAGCGCGGGCTGCCACGCGGGCAACTCTTCTTCGATTCCTTCGACTACGCGCCCGACACGCTGGCACGACTCGCTGCGAGCGGCGTCGCGCCGCCGGCTTGAAATCTTCGGACCGCGCGATCGCCGCGGCGACGGGGCGACGGCTCAGTGGCGTCGCAGCCGGACCCGCGGCAGGTTCGGCCGGCGTCCGACCGAGCGCGTGACCGACTCGCGCAGGCAGCGCGCAGCGGCCTCGCGTTCGCCCATCTGCTCGAGCAGGTCGGCGAGGATCAGCGAGTTCTCGGCGCCGGGCCGCCGGGCGAGGCTGGCCTCGAGGTAGCTGCGCGCCTTGCCGAACAGCTCCGCGCGCAGGCACAGCCGCGCGCAGCTCGCGAGCAGGTCCGGGTCCTCGGGTCGCTTGCGCAGCCAGGCCTCGGCCCGCTCGAGCGGCAGCAGCGGGTTGTCGAGCACGAGGTCTCCGTAGAGCCGGATCGCGGCGGCGTCCGGCGCGTGGTCGATCAGCTCGCGCAGCGCCCGCTCGGCGCCCGCGTGGTTCGCGCAGGCCATGGCCGCGCGCGCGTAGGTCACGACCGACGGCGGCAGCCGCCGCACCGCGCGCGGCAGTTCCGACCACGCCGCTTCGAGCGCCGCGGCGTCGGCGCGCTCGCCGGCCGCGCGCACCGCCTCGAGCCTCACGTTCGCGAGCAGCTCGTTGACCTGCGTCTCGGGCAGCTCCTTCGCGGCCTGCAGGCGCGGCGCGAGCGCCCGCAGCCGCTCGCTGCGTCCGAGCTGCTGGCACAGGCGGGCCATGAGCTGGAGGCCGCGTGAGTTGAGGTCGCCCGACGCATCGAGCTGCTCGAGCGACTGCAGCGCGGCCTCGTCCTGGCCGCGGCGCATCTGCATCTCGGCGAGCGTGATGAGCGCCGCCGTGCGCGCCCCCGGCGTTTCCTGCTGGGCGCGCGCCAGCCACTCGTCGCGGCGGTCGGTGGCGTCGAGCAGGTCGGCCGCGCGGGCGGCGACGAGGTAGTTCGACGCCGGCGAGTCGGCGTCCGGCGCAGCGCGGGTCAGCAGTTCCTCGGCGGCCTTCCACTGGCCGGCGGCAAGTTCGAGCATGCCGCGCGCGGAGTCCTCGCGCGCGCGCCGGCGCCGGCGCTCGGCCCGCAGCTGGGCGAGGCGCCGGCGCGACGCGAAGGCCCGCTGCAATGCGATCGCGAGCGCATGGACGCCGACGAGCAGCAGCACGAACACCGGCAGCGTGGTTTCGAACAGCGAGCGCCCGAGCCGGATCGCGACGTAGCCCGGGTCGGCGAGCAGCAGGTGCGCCAGGAGCCCGCCGCCGACGAGCGCCAGCGCGACGATCACCGCACTCTTCATGGCGTGGTCGCGTTGCCGCGGATCACGGACTGCAGCAGGCGGCCGGCTTGCCCGGTGGCCGGCAGCACCGGGTCGATGCTGATCGCGGCGAGCGCCGCGGCCTCGGCGACCGCCGCGGCGACTTCCGTCTGCGAGGTGTCGAAGTACTGCTCGATCCAGGCGCCGGCTGCGCGCAGCGACTGACCATAGACGGCGCCATCGTGCTGCATCGCCGCGATGCGTGCCGAGAACAGCAGCAGCTGCAGGTGCTGGCGGCGCAGGGAGTCCTCCTCCTGCGTGACGAGTCGCGCGGTGGCCGGCTCGATCCGGCGCAGCGACACGAGGTCGCGGGTCGCCTCGCCGATTCGCCGCCATGCACGCGCCAGCGCACCCTCCTGCTCGGGTCGCGTGGGCGCGCGGCGCACCTCGGAAACCGGCATGCCGATCACCGGCAGCGTCGGCACTGCGTCCTCGAGGCGGTCGATGCGCGCCATCACCTCCGGCAGGTCGGGTCGCTGCACGGCGCGCAGTGCCGCGATCTCGGTGCCGAGCGCCGCGCGCACCTCGCGCAGCGCCGGGTCGTTGAGTGCCGCGAGTCGCGCGTCCGCGGACTCCATGGCGGCGATCGCCGTCGGCAGGTCGCGCTCCAGTTCGAGCCGACGCTTGCCGAGCTCGAGCAGGTACAGGGCCTCGGCGCGCATCCACGCCCGCTGCGGGGACTCGGTCCGCGCGCGCAGCTCCTCGACACTGCGGCCGAGCTCGTCGACCTGTGCCGGCACCTCGCGCAACCCGCGCAGCTCGCTGCGCCAGGTCGCGCGGCTGGACTCCAGGTCGGCCGCGAGCGTCTGCAGACGGGTGTCGACCCGATCCTGCGCGCCGCGCAGCTCCACGACCTGTCCGCGCAGCCGGTCGAAGCGAGCGTCGAGATGGGCCGCGCGCCACAGTGCATAGGCCGCGAGCAGCAGGCCGAGCACCGCGAGCGCCACCAGCATCGGGCTCACGCCGCGGCCGGGGCGGCGCGCATTCAAGTCGGTGGAGAGCGATTCGATCTCGGCTGACATCGGCGTGCGAGGGCGGACGAGGGCGGACCGCGCGGATGCTAGCACGCCCCGATCGGGCCTTCTCCCGCGCCCAGGAGCGCCGCGGCCATGGCCGCGTCCTCGGCGCCGGTCGCGACGATCAGCGCACCGCGCCAGCCCTGCGCGCGTGCCGCGTCGGCGACGCGCGCGCCTGGCACGAGGAGCGCCGCGTCGCGCAGGCGCGGCAGACTTGCGTCGGGCACGGCCGCGAGCAGCGCGGCCAGCGACTCGGCGCTGGTGGCCGCCACGATCACGCGTCCGCTCTCGCAGGCACGGCGCAGCGCCGCGAGCGCCGCGGGATCGGGCCGCGCGGGCACGCGCCGGTACACGTCGGCGGTCGCCACCTCGGCGCCGCGCCGCGCGAGCGCCTCGCGCAGCAGCGCGCGTCCGCCCTCGCCCTTCAGGATCAGGATGCGCTGTCCGGACAGGCGCATCGAACGGCGCGAGCGCGAGCAGGCCCTCGGATTCCGACGGACCGGCCGGAACGGCGTGCACCGCGATGCCGAGTTCCTCCAGCGCCCGCGCCGTGGCGCGACCGATCGCGGCGACGTGCGCGCGCACGGGCCGCGGCAGCTGCCGCAGCGACTGCGCGACGGCGTTGGCGCTGGTGTAGATCGCCCAGTCGTAGGCATCGGGCGCGAGACGCTCGCGCGCGGCGGCGTCGAGCTCGACCGGCTCGATCTCGAGTGCGGGCAGCAGGATCGGCGTCGCGCCGGCGGCGCTCACCAGTGCGGCGAACCCCACGGCCTGCGCACGCGGACGCGTGACCACGACCGCGACGCCGGCCAGCGGCGAGTTCACGAAGCCGCCGCCGCCTCGCGCTGCAGCCGCTCGAGCAGGGCGCCGGCGCCGGCCGCCTGCATGCGCGCGGCGAGCCGGCGTCCGGTCGCCTCGGCGTCGGCGGCCGTGCCGCGCTCGAGGTCGCGGTACACCTCGCGGCCGTCGGGAGCGCCGACGAATCCCTGCAGCGTCAGCTCATCGCCCTCGAGCGTCGCGTGCGCCGCGATCGGCGAGTGGCAACTGCCGGCGAGCACCTGCGCGAAGCTGCGCTCGGCACGCAGCCGCACGAAGGAGTCCTCGTGGTGCAGTGCCGCCAGTGCCGCGTGGCTCGTCGCGTCGTCCGCGCGGCACTCGATGCCGATCACGCCCTGACCGACCGCGGGCAGCGACAGCCCGAGGTCGAGCTGCTGGGTGATGCGCGCGCCGAGGCCCAGCCGCTCGAGGCCGGCGCAGGCGAGCAGGATCGCGTCGAGATGGCCTTCCTCGAGGCGGCGCAGCCGCGTGTCCACGTTGCCCCGCAGCAGCTCGAGCCGCAGGTCGGGACGCGCATGCCTGAGCTGCGCCTGGCGCCGGGGGCTCGAGGTGCCCACGCGTGCGCCGGCGGGCAGGTCCTCGAAGCGCGCGTGCCGCAGCGACAGGAACGCGTCGCGCGGATTGGCGCGCGGCAGCACCGCTGCGATGCAGAATCCCGGCGGCAGCTCGCTCGGCACGTCCTTCATGGAATGCACGGCGATGTCGGCGCGGCCCTCCTGCATCGCCACCTCGAGTTCCTTGACGAACAGGCCCTTGCCGCCGACCTCGGCGAGCGCGCGGTCCTGGACGCGGTCGCCCTGCGTGCTCATCGGCACGAGCTCGACGGTGAGTTGCGGATGCGCGGCGCGCAGCAGCGCGGCGACGTGCTCGGCCTGCCAGAGCGCGAGCTGGCTGCGACGGGTGGCGATTCGTAGCGGACTGGACACGTCGTTTCCCCTGGCAGGTCGTCAGCCGACGGCGTTGGTCCCGGAGCGCGACTCGGCCTCGAGCCGGAACAGCGCCACGAGCAGGCCGAGGACGATCGGGCCGACGAACAGGCCGATGAATCCGAAGGCGGAGAGGCCGCCCATGACGCCTATGAACACGGCGAGGGTCGGCACCTCGGCGCGTCCGGAGATGAGCAACGGGCGCAGGAAATTGTCGGCCATGCCGACGAATGCCGCACCCCACACGGCGAGGAAGATCGCATGGCCGTAGTCGCCGCGCAGCGCCAGCACCAGCGCCGCCGGCGCCCACACCAGCGCGGCCCCGACCATGGGGATCAGCGCGACCAGCGCGGCGACCACGCCGAAGACGAGTGGCGAGGGCAGGCCGGCGATCCAGAAGCCGATGCCGACCAGCGCGCCTTGCACCAGCGCCGTGACGCCGATGCCCATGAAGACGGCGCGTGTCACCTCGGTCAGGTGCTCCCACAGCCGCGTGCGCCGCTGCGCCTCGATCGGCAGCATCGGTACGAGCTTGCGTGCGAGTGCCGGCCCGTCGCGCAGCACGAAGAACAGCACGAACAGCATCAGCAGGAAGCTGACCGCCGTGCCGAGCGCGCCCATCAGCACCGAGCCGCCGGAGCTCATCAGCGTCTGCAGCAGCTTCTTCGAGCCTTCGAGCAACCAGTCCTGCAGCTGGACCAGCGTCACGCCGGTGTGCTGGTTGATCCAGCCGAGCGCGTCGGCGAGCCATGGCATGTGCGCGACGTCGAGCGACAACTGCCGGCCGGTTTCGGGAACGCGCTGCTCCAGTCGGTTCAGCAGCTGCGCCGACTGTGCCGCCACCGCGCCCGCGATGACCGCCACCGGCAGGATGAACAGCAGCACGGTCGCGAGCAGCGTGAGCCCGCTCGCGAGCCGCGGCCGGTCGCCGAGCCGCCGCGACAGCCGCTGATTCCATGGCGCGAGCAGGGCGCCGAGCAGCGCGGCCCAGGTGAGCGGCTGCCACAGCGGCGTGACGATGCGCCACACGAGGTAGCCGAGCGTCGCGAGCAGCAGCAGCACGGCCACCCGCGTGAGGAAGCGGCGCTCGCCGCCGGTGCCGGCCTGCTCGAGCGTCAGCGTCTCCTCGCCGAGGTCGTCACGCGGCCGCTTCACCCGGCGGGTCCCTGGTCCGGCCGCCGCGCGGGCGCGCTGCCCGCCGCGAACAGCGCGTCCTTCAGCCGGAAGATCGTCGAGATGTCCTCGTCGCCGTGGCCCTGTTCGATCAGCCGTCGGTAATGCAGCAGCGTCATCTCGATCACCGGCAGCTGCACGCCGTGACGCGCGGCCATCTCGCGGCAGATGCGCAGGTCCTTCTCGTGCAGGCGAACGCGAAACCCGGGTGGATAGGAGTCGCGCAGCATGTTCGGTGCGCGGTGCACGAAGTACCAGCTCGATCCCGCGCCCTGGCCGAGCGTGTCGATCAGCCGCTCGAGCGGCAGGCCCTCGGCCTTGGCGAAGGCCATCGCCTCGGCCACCGCCTGGATGATGCCGGCACACATGATCTGGTTGGTGGCCTTGGCGGCCTGTCCGGCACCCGTGGGCCCGAAGTGCGTCACCGCGCGACCCATCGCCGAGAGCACTGGCCGCGCCCGCTCGAGCGCGCCTGCGGAGCCGCCCACCATGACGGCGAGCGTTCCGTCGCGCGCGCCCTCGACGCCGCCGCTCACCGGTGCATCGAGGAACTCGACTCCCCGGGTCGCGAGCCGTCGCCCCGCCTCGCGCGCGGTGTCGGCGGAGACGGTGGAGCAGTCCACCACGATCGTGCCGGTGCGCAGTCCCGGCAGCATCGCGTCCACGACCTCGAGTACGTCGGCGTCCGCGGACACGCAGAGCACGACCACGTCGCAGCGCGAGGCGAGATCGGCGGGATCCCGCGCCGCCGTCACGCCGAGTTCGGCGGCAAGCACGGTGGCGACGCCGGGCGTGCGGTTCCAGACGGACTGCAGCAGTCCCGCGCGGTGCAGGTTGCGCGCCATGCCGCGCCCCATGGCTCCGAGTCCGACGAAGCCGGCAGCGAGCGTCATCTCAGGAAACCCTCATTCACCCGCGCAGAACGTGTCCATCGCCTGCCGGGCGCTGGTGCGCGCCGCGTCGATCTCCTCGGAGGACAGGTAGCGTCGCTCGCCGCCCGCGTCCGTCTCGTAGAGGCGGACCGCGTCGAGCATGGACTGGTAGCGCTGTCGCGCTTCCACGCAGCGCTTCGCCTGGTCCTCGGCGGTGAGCTCCTTCGCCTTGGCGGCCTGCGCCGCTTGCGCCTGCTGCGCCCCGTACGTGGCGTCGTCCGCGGCAGCGCGCTCCATCTGCTGCGCCGCCCGCGCCGCGTCGGCGGCGTTCGTCTCGCTGACGTGGACGTCCACGCGCTCGGCGGGCAGCGTCTGCGGCCGGTCCGTGTAGGAGCGGTTGCCCTGCGCATCGGTGACCACGTACACGTCGCCGCCATGGGCGGCGCCGGCCAGCAGCAACCCCGCGAGGATGGTCAGCATCGGCTTCATCGAACTTCCTCCGGTCGGACGGCTCGAGTTTAGCAGGAGAGCCGCGCGGCGCCGCAGTGACGCGTGCGCACTGCCCCAGCCACGGCATCTGCAACCGACGGTGCGTGGATTGCGTCACGGAACATGAATGCTCATCGAGCCGCGTGGGTTCCTCGCGATCCCGACCGCGCTCCGGAGAGCAGGGAGATGAACCAAAAAAAAGCGGGCGCCGGAGCGCCCGCAAGTGGGGGAGAAGACGACCGGACCAGGAACCGGCCGCCTTCGACAGACTCGGTCAGTTGTACGCGCGCTCGCCGTGCGACACGGTGTCGAGGCCCTGGCGCTCCTCGTCCTCGGCGACCCGCAGGCCGACCACCAGGTCCACGATCTTGAAAGACACGGCCGCGACCACGCCGGACCACACCAGGCTCACGACGACGCCGATCAGCTGCGACTTGAACTGCGTACCCATCGAGTACTCGCCGACAGCGTTCGCGACGTAGTCGTACACGCCGGTGCCGCCGAGCGAGGGCGCACAGAAGACGGCCGTGAGCAGCGCACCGACGATGCCGCCCACGCAGTGCACGCCGAACACGTCGAGCGAGTCGTCGTAGCCGAACTTCTGCTTGAGGCTCGCCACGGCCCAGAGGCACACGAGGCCGGCGGTCAGGCCGATCGCGATCGCCCCCATCGGACCCACCCAGCCGCAGGCCGGGGTGATGGCGACGAGGCCGGCGACGGCGCCCGAGGCGGCGCCCAGCATCGTCGGCGTGCCGCGGTGGATCCACTCGGCGAAGGACCAGGCGAGCGCGGCGGCGGCCGTCGCGAGGATCGTGTTGGCGAACACCATGCCGGCGAAACCGGTCGCCTCGAGGGCCGAGCCGACGTTGAAGCCGAACCAGCCCACCCACAGCAGCGAGGCGCCGACCATCACCAGCGGCAGGTTGTGCGGCGCCATCGAGCTGGTGCCGTAGCCGATGCGCTTGCCGAGCATCAGCGCGCCGACGAGGCCCGCGATGCCCGCGTTGATGTGCACCACGGTGCCGCCCGCGAAGTCGAGCGCGCCCTTCTGGAACAGGAAGCCCGCCGTCGCGGTGGCGGCAGCACCGGCCTCGGCATCGGTGTAGGCGTCCGGACCGGCCCACCACCACACCATGTGCGCGATCGGCAGGTAGGAGAACGTGAACCACAACACCGTGAACAGCAGCACTGCGCTGAACTTGATGCGCTCGGCGAAGGCGCCGACGATCAGGGCGGGCGTGATGCAGGCGAAGGTGAGCTGGAAGATGAAGTACACGTACTCGGGGATGTACACGCCCTTGCTGAACGTGGCCGCCACCGAGCTCGGTGTCATCCCCTGCAGGAACAGCCGGTCGAAGCCGCCGATGAAGGCGTTGCCGTTCGTGAACGCGAGACTGTAGCCGTAGATGGCCCACAGCAGCGACACGGTGCAGAAGATCATGAACACCTGCATCAGCAGCGACAGCACGTTCTTCGAGCGCGACATGCCGCCGTAGAACAGCGCGAGGCCCGGGATCGTCATCAGGATCACGAGCACGGTCGCGGTCAGCATCCAGGCCGTGTCGCCCTTGTCGGGGACGGGGACGTCCTGCGCGCGGGCCAGCGCTGGAGCGAGCAGCGCCAGCAGTGCCGGTGCGAGGCGCAGCTTGCCGGTCAGGGTCGGGATTCTCGAAACGGTCACGGTGTGTCTCCTGGTGCGCTCGGGGGAACGGGAAATCGTGGCGTCGGGCCTAGAGGGCCTCGGCGCCGGCCTCGCCGGTGCGGATCCGCACCGCCTGCTGGATCTGGGTGACGAAGATCTTGCCGTCGCCGATCTTCCCGGTGCGGGCGACGTTGGTGATCGCCTCGATCACCTGCTCGACCACGGTGTCGTCCACGGCGATCTCGACCTTGGTCTTGGGCAGGAAGTCCACGCGGTACTCGGCGCCGCGGTAGATCTCCGTGTGGCCGCGCTGGCGGCCGAAGCCCTGCACTTCGGTGACGGTGACGCCCTGCACGCCGATGTCGGCGATCGCCTGCCGCACGTCATCCACCTTGAACGGCTTGATGATGGCGGTGATGAGCTTCATCGGGCGGACTCCTCGGGGGCGTTGTGAACGGTCGCGAACCCTCGATGCAGGATCCGTGCCACCGGCGCGTTCCGCATAGCGACAGCCGCTACGGGGCCCGGCGCGGGCGTCGTTGCGAGTGTTGCGCACCAAGTTGGAGCGACGGTGCAGGGGTTGCGCCTCACCGCGGAGCGCCGGTGGAATGCTCGGCCGCGCCCGGCGGCGCGGGCCGAGGACCGCAAGCGGCGCCGGCTGCGTGGCCTTACACTACCGCGCCACAGACACCGCGATGCCCGCCCCATGGCCTTCGACCCCCGGATGATCGACGACCTCGCCCGGCGCCTGGCCGGCGCCGTTCCCGAGAGCGTGATCGCGCTGCGGCGCGACCTCGAGCAGAACTTCAAGGGCGTGCTGCAGTCGCAGCTCGCGAGGCTCGACCTCGTCACCCGCGAGGAGTTCGACGTGCAGGCCGCGGTCCTCAAGCGCACGCGCGAAAAGCTCGCGGCGCTCGAGCAGCGGCTCGCGGCGCTCGAGGGCGGCGGGAAGTAGCCGTCAGCCGATCAGCCGCGGCGCCACGTCCACGGCGATGAAGATCCCCATCAGGACGAGGAACCCGCCGAACGCGCGGCGCAGCGTCGCCTGCGGCAGGCGCCGACCGAGGCGGCTGCCCGCGTAGCTGCCTGCGATCCCCACGGCTGCGATCGCCAGCAGTACCTGCCAGTCGAGTTCGAGCGACTGGCTCTCGAGGACCCCCAGGTACTTGGCGAAGCCGGTGAACGCGTTCAGCGAGATGATCGCGAGACTGGTGCCCACGGCGCTCGCCATGGGCACGCCTGCGAGCAGCACGAGCGCCGGCACGATCAGGAAGCCGCCGCCCACGCCCACGAGCCCGCTCAGTGCGCCGACGCCGATGCCGCCGGCGACCACCGCTGCGCGCCCGTGCTCGCGGCCAGAACGGGCGACGGCGCCGGCGCGCAGCATCCGCCAGGCCGCGACCAGCATCACCCCCGCGAACAGCGCGAGCTGCGCCGGCCCCGGCACCCAGCGCGCGAGCGTGGCGCCCGCCCAGGCGCCGGCCATGCCGGGCACGCCGAACCACAGCACGTTGCGCCAGTCCACCTGCCGGCTGCGTGCGTAGGGCACGCTCGCGGCCGCGGCGATCAGGCCCACGACCAGCAGCGAGCCGCCGACGGCGAGCTTCTCGGGCTGTCCGAGCAGGTAGTGCAGCACGGGCACGGTGAGGATCGAGCCGCCTGAGCCCAGCAGGCCGAGGCTGAGCCCGATCGCGAGCGCGCCGAGCAGGGCGAGCAGCACCGCAGTGACCTCCCGTCAGCCGTCGCAGAGGGCGCGGGGGACTGGTTCTGCCTCGCCCGGACCCGCGGCCGTCGCGCCGGGCGCGCAGTAGATCTCCTGCAGCAGCGCCATGACGCGCACCACCGGCCCGTCCGGCAACGAGTAGTAGATGGTCTGCGCCTCGCGGCGCGTGTCCACGAGCCCGAGCTCGCGCAGCAGCGCGAGGTGCTGCGACAGCGCCGACTGGCTGAGTTCGATGCGCTGGTTCAGCTCGCCTACGGACAGCGGCCCGTCGAGCAGGTTGCAGAGGATCAGCAGCCGCTGCTCGTTGCCGAGCGCCTTGAGCAGCCGTGCCGCCTCGCCGGCGTGCGCCTGCACGTGCTCGGGGGAGACGGCCGGCCGGTCGGCGGGCGAATCGGAGTGGCGGAGCGGCGGCGGCATCGGGTCCTCGGCAATGCGCCCGGGCCCGGGCGCTGGAGCGCCATGTTATTCCAAGCTTGACTAAATTAGCAATACCTAATATTATGCTCGGCACTTCATCCCAGCGCCCCGACAGGTTCCGCATGCCCACCGTCACGCCGTTCTTCCATGCGCCGACCGGCACGTGGTCTTACGTGGTCACCGATCCGTCGGGCCGGCAGGCGGCGGTCATCGATCCGGTGCTCGACTATGACTGGCGCTCGGCCCGCACCGGCACGGCCTCGGCCCAGGCCATCCTCGATCACCTGAAGGCCGCGGGCCTCGAACTCGCGTGGATCCTCGAGACGCACGCCCATGCCGACCACCTCTCGAGCGCCGCGTGGCTGCAGTCGCAGGCCGGCGGAAAGCTCGCCATCGGCCGGGGCATCCTCGCGGTGCAGGCCACCTTCAAGCGCATTTTCGGCCTCGGCGAAGAGTTCGTGCCGGACGGGCGGCAGTTCGACCGGCTGCTCGCCGACGGCGACGCGCTGGCGCTCGGGGCGCTCGAGGGGCGGGTGATCGCCACGCCGGGGCACACCAGCGACAGTGTCTCCTACCTCTTCGGGGACGCACTGTTCGTCGGCGACACGGTCTTCATGCCGGACAGCGGGTCGGCCCGCTGCGACTTTCCAGGCGGCGATGCGGCGGAACTCTACCGCTCGGTGCAGCGCCTCTACGGGTTGCCGCCGGCGACGCGCGTGTTCGTCTGCCACGACTACTCCCCAGGGGGTCGCCCGCCGCTCCACGAGACCAGCATCGAAGCGCAGCGCAACGGCAACATCCACCTCAGGGCCGACACCCCCGAATCGGCCTTCGTCGCCCTGCGCCGCGCGCGCGACGCCACGCTCGACGTGCCGAACCTGATCATCCCGTCGGTGCAGGTGAACATCCGAGCCGGCCGGCTGCCGCCGGCCGAGTCCGACGGCGTCAGCTATCTCAAGGTGCCGCTCGACGTGGTCGGCCGGCCCCTGCCGTCACCCAAGCCCTGACCCAGGACGCGAGAACCCCGCATGCACCACGACAAGCACGTCACCGACGCCACCCCCGAGCAGGTCCACGCATGGCTCGCCGCCGGCGAGATCCTGCTTGTGGACGTCCGCGAGGCCAACGAGTACGCCTTCGAGCGCATCCATGGCGCACTGCTCTACCCGCTGTCGACCTTCGACCCGCAGGCGCTGCCGACAGAGGGCCGCCGGCTCGTCCTGCAGTGCGGCTCCGGCAAGCGTTCGCTGATGGCGGCGCACAAGCTGCAGGCCGCGGGCCATGGCCACCTCACGCATCTCGCGGGCGGCATCCAGGCGTGGAAGGCAGCCGGGATGCCCGTCATCCGCATCGACCCGCAGACCGGCCGCGTCATCGACGACGGCCGGAGCTAATTCAAATACCCGGAGCACACTCGAATGAGCATCGACCGATTCGTGCTGGCGTTCGCCGGCTTCATGATCCTCGCGAGCCTGCTGCTGGGGCTGTACGTGAGCCCGTATTGGCTCTGGTTCACCGCCTTCGTGGGCGCCAACCTCTTCCAGTCGGCGTTCACGGGCTTCTGCCCGCTTGCAGTCATCCTGCGCAAGCTGGGCGTGCAGCCCGGCGCCGCGTTCTGAGTCCCCGGGGAGACGCGACATGCGGCGAGCCGGCCTTGCCCTGCGGGCCTCCGCGACGATCGCCGTGCTGGCGGCCATCGCCGGTGCGCCACACGTAGTCCACGCGCGGGCCCAGCCGCCGCCGGCCGCGTCCGCTGCGGCGCCCGGCGGTCTCGCCACCTTCCAGTTGGCCGCGGAGTCATCCCCCACCGAACGGTTGCTCGACGGCACGGTCGAGGCCGTCAACCAGGCGACCGTGTCGGCGCAGACGGCCGGGCGGGTCGCCGAGATCAACTTCGACGTCAACGATCGCGTGCCGGCCGGCGCCGTGATCCTGCGCATCCGCAGCACCGAGCAGACCGCCGGCCTCGCCCAGGCCCAGGCGGCGATGAACGAGGCGAAGGCGCGCGAGGCCGAGGCGCAGACGCGCTACCAGCGTATGAACGACATGTACCAGCGCCGGGTGGTCGCCAAGGCGACGCTCGACGAGGCGAGCGCGGGGCGCGACGCGGCGGTGGCCCGGCTGGTCGCGGCGCGCGCCGGGCTCGAGTCGGCGCGCGAAGGCGTGTCGTACACGGAGATCCGTGCGCCGTACGCCGGCGTCGTCACGCAGCGGCACGTGCAGGTGGGCGAAGCGGTGGCGCCCGGCACGCCGCTCATGAGCGGCGCATCGCTCGACGCGCTGCGCGTCGAGGTGGACGTGCCGCAGAGCGTCATCGAGCAGGCGCGTGCGGTGCGCAAGGCGGCGGTGTACGTGGACGGCCGGCGCATCGAGGCGACGGGCGTCACGCTGTTCCCGTCGGCCCAGCCGCAGTCGAACACCTTCCGCGCCCGCATCGAGCTGCCGAAGAACGTCGAGGGCCTCGCGCCCGGCATGTTCGTCAAGGTCGGCCTGGTCGTCGGCGAGGACGACCGCCTGCTCGTGCCGCGCTCGGCGGTCGTGGAGCGCAGCGAGATGCGCGGCGTGTACGTCGTGGCGCCCGACGGCCGCGTGGCGCTGCGGCAGGTGCGCCTCGGGCACGTGCGCGGCGATCGCGTCGAGATTCTCGCCGGTGTCGTCGCGGGCGAGCACGTCGCCCTCGACCCGGCGGCTGCCGGCCTGAAGGCACGCCGGCCGGCGACGAAGCATGACTGACAAGCTCGGCATCAGCGGGCGCATCGCGCGCCTGTTCCTCGACAGCGAGCTCACCCCGCTGCTCGGGATCACCGCGCTGCTGCTCGGGCTGTTCGCCGTGGCGGTGACCCCGCGCGAGGAGGAACCGCAGATCAACGTCACGATGGCGAACGTGATCGTGCCGTTCCCGGGTGCCAGCGCCGCGCAGGTCGAGACCCTGGTCGCGACACCCATGGAGCGGGTGCTGGCCGAGATCTCCGGCGTGAAGCACATCTACTCGGTGTCGCGTCCCGGCGCCGCCGTGCTCACCGTGCAGTTCGAGGTGGGAGAGGAGCGCACCGAGGCGATCGTGCGCCTATACAACGCCATCTACTCGAACCAGGACTGGCGGCCGCCCGGCGTCGGCGTGCTGCAGCCGCTCGTCAAGCCCAAGGGCATCGACGACGTGCCCATCCTGAGCCTCACGCTGTGGACCGAGGACCCGCAGCGCGGAGCCCACGAGCTGCGGCAGGTGGCGCACGCCATCGAAGCTGAGATCCAGCGCGTGCCCGGAACGCGCAACGTGAACACGATCGGCGGTCCCGACCAGACCGTGCACGTCACGCTCGATCCGCAGCGGCTGGCCGGCTTCAGCCTCACGGTCAACGAGCTCGTGGGCTCCTTGCAGGCCGCCAACGTCGTCCAGCACGCGGGCGCCGTCGTGGCCGGCGGCACCAGCGTGCCCGTGCAGGCCGGCGAGTTCCTCGCCGACCGCGACGAGGTCGCGCAGCTCGTCGTCGCCGTGCACGACGGCCGGCCCGTCTACCTGCAGGACGTCGCGCAGGTGCGCTCGGGCCCGGACCAGCCCGAGCAGTACGTCACCTTCGGCACGGGTCCGGCGGCGGCGCAGCGGGGCATCGAGTTCGACGGCACGGCGCCGGCCGTGACCATCGCGGTCTCGAAGAAGCCCGGCGAGAACGCCATCGACGTCACGCGCGCGGTGATCGAGCGCGTGGAGCTGCTGCGCGGCACCTACATTCCCGACGGCGTCGAGGTCACGGTCACCCGCGACTACGGCGTGACCGCCAACGACAAGGCGCAGAAGCTCATCC
Organism: uncultured Gammaproteobacteria bacterium; assembly: GCA_963707145.1. Taxonomy (GTDB): domain Bacteria; phylum Pseudomonadota; class Gammaproteobacteria; order Steroidobacterales; family Steroidobacteraceae; genus RPQJ01. Next base: position 210,176 of record CAVPOQ010000008.1, on the reverse strand, counting down.
AGAAGCTGATGTTCGCCACCGCCTCGGTGGTGCTGCTGGTGTGGCTCACGGTCGGCTGGCGCGAGGCCATCGTGGTGGGTTCGGCCGTGATCATCACGCTCGCTGCGACGCTGTTCGCGTCCTGGGCGTGGGGCTTCACCATCAACCGCGTGTCGCTGTTCGCGCTCATCTTCTCGATCGGCATCCTGGTGGACGACGCGATCGTGGTCGTCGAGAACATCAACCGTCACATGGGCCTGCACCCCGGCGTGGGCCTCGGCGAGCTGATCCCGCGCGCCGTGGACGAGGTGGGCGGGCCCACCATCCTCGCCACCTTCACCGTGATCGCGGCGCTGCTGCCGATGGCGTTCGTCTCCGGGCTCATGGGCCCGTACATGAGCCCCATCCCCATCAACGCCAGCATGGGCATGCTGATCTCGCTGGCGATCGCGCTGGTGTTCACGCCGTGGCTGTCGAAGCGGCTGCTGTCGCACGCGAGCGCGTCCGGCCACGCGGAGGGCGGCGAGGAATCGCGCCTTCACCGCTTCTTCGAGCGCGTGATGTCGCCGTTCCTGCGCGGCGACAAGGCGCGGCCGAGCCGCCACAAGCTGTATCTCGGCACGCTGGTCGCCATCGCACTCGCCGTCTCGCTGGTGGTCGTGCAGTGGGTCGTCATGAAGATGCTGCCCTTCGACAACAAGTCGGAGTTCCAGGTCGTCGTGGACATGCCCGAGGGCACGGCGCTCGAGGAAACGGGTCGCGTGCTCGAGGAACTGGCCGCCGCGGTCGCCGGGCTGCCGGAGGTCACCGACTACCAGATCTACGCGGGCACGTCGGCGCCGATCAACTTCAACGGCCTCGTGCGCCAGTACTACCTGCGCTCCGGCCCCGAGCTCGGCGACATCCAGGTCAACCTCGTCGACAAGCACCACCGCGACCGGAAGAGCCACGAGATCGCGACGGCTGCGAGGCCGGCGCTGGCGGAGATCGGGCGCAAGTACGATGCCGCCGTGAAGGTCGTTGAAGTACCGCCGGGCCCGCCCGTGCAGGCGCCCCTGGTGGCCGAGATCTACGGACCGTTCCGTGGCGCGCAGCGCGAGCTCACGCAGGCGGTGCGCAAGGTCTTCGACTCGACGCCGGACGTCGTGGACGTGGACGACAGCCTCGAGGCCGAGCGCCCGCGGCTCGTGGTCGAAATCGACCGGCAGAAGGCGGCCCTGCTCGGCGTGAACCAGGCCGAGGCGGCGCAGGTGCTGGCGGCGGGACTCGGCGGCCTCGATGCCACCTACGTGCACGCGGGCCGCGCGACCTACCCGGTTCCCGTGCGCCTCGAACTCGACGTGCCCGACAAGGCCGACCTCTCCGGGGTGCTCGCGCTGCAGGTCCGCTCCGCGGGCGGTGCCCGCGTGGCGTTGTCGGAGATCGCGGTCGTCGAGGAGCGGCCGTGGGACGAGGCGATCTACCACAAGGACCTGCTGCCCATGACCTTCGTCACCGCCGACGCGGTCGGGGACCTCGACAGCCCGCTGTACGGCATGTTCGGCATCGTCGGCGCGCTCAAGGACTCGCCGCCCGGCGGGATCGACCTCGAGCAGCGGTTCTTCAGCCCGCCCGAGGATCCCTACCGCTACACGCTGAAGTGGGACGGCGAGTGGCAGATCACCTACGAGACGTTCCGCGACATGGGCCTCGCCTACTCCGTGGGCCTGATCCTGATCTACCTGCTGGTCGTCGCGCAGTTCCGCTCGTACGCCGTGCCGCTCGTGATCATGGCGCCGATCCCGCTCACCGTGATCGGCGTCATGCCCGGCCACGCGCTGCTCGGCGCGCAGTTCACGGCGACCTCCATGATCGGAATGATCGCGCTCGCCGGCATCATCGTGCGCAACTCGATCCTGCTTGTGGACTTCGTGAACGTGGAGGTCGCGCAGGGCCGCAGCCTCGCCGACGCCGTGATCCGTGCCGCCTCGGTGCGCGCCCGGCCGATCGCGCTTACGGCCGTGGCGGCGATGATCGGCGCGTTCTTCATCCTCGACGACCCGATCTTCAACGGGCTCGCCGTCTCGCTGATCTTCGGGATCCTGGTCTCCACGGTGCTCACGCTCGTGCTGATCCCGATCCTGTACTTCAGCTATCGAAACCGACAGCAGCGCGCCTGACGCGCAAGGGGAGAGTCATGGCCAAGGTCGTGGTGATGGGTGCGGGTCTCGGCGGCGTCGCGTGCGCCTACGAGATGAAGAAGAAGCTCGGCAAGGCGCACGAGGTGACCATGGTGGGCAGCAGCGCCTTCTTCGAGTTCACGCCCTCCAACCCGTGGATCCTCGTCGGCTGGCGCACCGCGCCGCAGACGCGGGTGGACCTGGCCGAGCCGCTCGCGGACAAGGACGTCCGATTCGTGCCGAAGATGGTGGAGTCGATCGACGCGCCGGGCTCGACGCTCAAGCTCGCCGACGGCAGCACGCTCGCCTACGACTACCTCGTCATCACCACGGGGCCGAAGCTCGCCTTCGAGGAAGTCCCGGGCCTCGGGCCGAAGGGTCATACGCAGTCGGTGTGCACGCACGAGCACGCGCTCGCCGGCTGGGAGCGCTACCAGGAGTTCGTGAAGGATCCCGGCCCGATCGTGGTCGGCGCCGCGCAGGGCGCGAGTTGCTTCGGCCCCGCCTACGAGACCGCGATGATCCTCGACACCGACCTGCGGCGGCGCAAGATCCGCGACCGCGTGCCGATGACCTACATCACGGCCGAGCCCTACATCGGCCACATGGGCTTCGGCGGCGTCGGCGACAGCAAGGGTCTCATGGAATCCGTGCTGCGCCAGCGCCACATCAATTGGATCACCAACGCGAAAGTCATTGGCGTCGAGGAGGGCGTGATGACCGTCGCCGAGCACGGCGAGGACGGCTCGGTGAAGAAGGAGCACAAGCTGCCCTTCAAGTACTCGATGGTGATCCCGGCCTTCAAGGGCGTGGACGCGGTCGCTGCGGTGCCCGAGCTGTGCAACCCGCGCGGCTTCGTGATCATCGACGAGCACCAGCGCTCGAAGAAGTACCCGAACATCTACTCGGCCGGGGTGTGCGTCGCGATCCCGCCGGTCGAGGCGACCCCGGTGCCCACGGGTGCGCCCAAGACCGGCTACATGATCGAGTCCATGGTGAGCGCGATCTGCGAGAACGTCGCCGCCGACCTCGCCGGCACGCCGGCGCAGGCCCGCGGCACCTGGAACGCGATCTGCCTCGCCGACTTCGGCGACACCGGCGCCGCGTTCGTCGCCCTGCCCCAGATCCCGCCGCGCAACGTCACCTGGGCCAAGGAGGGCAAGTGGGTGCACGTCGCCAAGATCGCCTTCGAGAAGTACTTCCTTCGCAAGGTGCGGGTCGGGTCGGTCGCGCCGGTGTACGAGAAATACGTGCTCAGCTCGCTCGGCATCGAGTCGCTGAAGTCGTGAGGAGGGTCGCCGGATGAAGCCACGCGCGTCGCTTCGCACGCTGCTCGCCATCGCGGTCGCCGCTGCGCTCGCGAGCGCTGCCGCGGGCGCCGAGACGCTCGAGGAGGCGTGGACGCGCGCGCTCGCGAACGACCGCGGGCTTGCCGCGGCGCGCAGCCAGGCCGAGGCGGCCGAGCTCGACGCCGCCGCTGCGCGCGCCCAGCGCTGGCCGACGCTCGCGGTCGGCGGCGGCTACACCTGGCTCGACGAGTCGCCCGCGTTCGACTTCGGGTTCACGGGCCTGCCGATCGCGCCGCCGCCGCTGTTCGCCGGGAACGACTTCGCCTCGGCGTCCGCGACGCTGTCGGTGCCGGTGTTTACGGGCGGGCGCATCTCCTCCGGGATCGCCGCCGCGGAGGCGCGCGGCCGCGGTGCCGGCGCCCAGGCCGTCGGCAGCGAGCAGGACCTCAGGCTCGCCGTCGCCGAGGACTACGTCGGCGTGCTGCGCGCGCGCCGGGCCCTCGCGGTCGCGGACAGCAACGTGCGCACGCTCGAGGCGCTCGTCTCCGATGTCGGCGCGATGTTCGAGCGCGAGCTGGTGCCGAAGAACGAGCTGCTCGCCGTGCAGGTGACGCTCGCCGACGCACGCCAGAACCGCCTGCGCGCCGCCAACGGCGCCGAGATCGCGCAGGCGGCGTACAACCGTCGCCTCGGCGAACCGCTCGACCGTCCGGCCGAGATCGACGCGACCCTGCCGGCGCCCGCGACCCTGCCCGCGGACCTCGACGCGCTGGTGGAACTGGCGCTGGAGCGCCGTACTGAACTCGCGGCGCTCGGCGAGCAGGCGCAGGCCTACGGCCAGCTGGCCAAGGTGGAGCGTGCCCGCGTGCTGCCGCAGGTGAGCCTGAGCGGCGGCTACAACTATCTCGAGAACCAGTTCCTTAACGACGACGCTGTGGCGTCGGCGGGCGTCGGCGTGCAGTGGGCGCTGTTCGACGGCGGGCAGGCACGCAAGCGTGCCGCAGCGCTCGATCGCACGCGCCGCGCGACGCTCGAGCAGCGCGAGGACGCGCAGTCGCTGGTCGCGCTGCAGGTGCGGCAATCCTGGCTCGGCGTCGAGGAGACGCGCCAGCGCGTGCGCGTGACCGCCGACGCCGTGGACCAGGCCGAGGAGAACCTGCGTATCGCGCGCGAGCGCTACGGTGCGGGCCTCGGCACGCAGACGCAACTGCTCGAGGCCGAGACGCTGCGCGTGCAGGCACTCACCAACCGCGACAACGCCGAGCTCGATGCGGGGCTGGCGCGGCTGCGGCTGGCGCGGGCGGTCGGGGCGCTCTGACGTCGGTGGCAGCGCGGGGTTTCCGGGTCGGTCCTGCCTCGCGAAAGCCGACATGCTCGGCTGGACCGACCCGGAAGCCCCGTTTGACACACGGCGCCTGAGCGAGCCGGCTGCGCCGACTCGCCCAGGCGCGGACCCTCAGGCGGGAATCGCGGGCCCGCAATTCCCGCCCTGCCACGACCGGCGCCCTGAAGCGACGATTCAGCGCGGTCGAAAAGCCCGCACCCGAACGCCATCCGCGATCGCATCCCCCGGGTGAACGATCACGACGTCACCGTCCTCGAGTCCGGCGACGACTTCGGTCAGCAGCCCGTTCCCCATTCCGGACGTCACCGACTTCTCGCGCGCGCGGCCGCCCTCGACCCTGAAGACGGCCGAGCCGTCGTCGCGGCGGAACAGCGCGCTCGCGGGCACCGTGAGCGCGTCCTGCCGTTCCCAGACGATGAAGCGCGCCTCGACGCGGTAGCTGTCGCCGAGGCGTTGCCAGGCATCGGGCGGGGAGGCGAGGTCAACGATCACCCTCACGCGCTGCTCCTCGACGCCGAGCGCGCTCACCTTGGTGAAGCCCGTGGGTTCGACGGTGCGCACCACGCCCTCGAGCGGCGCCTCGCCGCCCCAGCGTTCGAGCAGCACCCGGCTGCCGGGCACGATGCGCACCGCGTCTCGCGACAGCACCTCCACCAGCACCTCGAGCGCGCCGGGATTGCCGACCTCGAGCAGCACCTGGCCCGCGGCCACGACACCCGCGCTCTCCTGGTGGATCGCGAGCACGCGGCCAGCGGCGGGTGCCCGCACCGGCACGGCCTCGAGCCCGCCGGGCGTCCCGCCCGAGGCCGTGTAGCGCAGCGCGGCGCGCGCGGCATCGAGCTCGTAGCGACCGACGTCGATCGAAGCGGTCGCCGCCCGCACCGCCGCGGCACTCGCCTGCATGCGGCTGCGCGCTTCGTCGAACTGTGAGCGCGAGACGAGGTTCTTCGCGAGCAGATTCTCGGCGCGCGCGAACTCGCTGGCGGCGAGCTCGGCCTCGGCCGCGGCCTGCCGGGCGGCGGCCTCGCGCCGCGCCAGCTCGGCGCGCGCCGCCGAGACGCGCGCCTCGGCCTCGGCGCGGCTGCGCTGGTCGAGCGTCGCGGGCCGCAGCGGGTCGAGCGTGGCGAGCACGTCGCCGACCGCGACGGCGTCGCCCACGTCGAGCTCGATGCGGCGCAGGTAGCCTGCGACCGGCGCGTACAGCACGTAGCGGTCGCGGACGCGCGTGCGGCCTTCCTCCTCGACGGTGACCGCCAGTGGACGGCGTGCCACCGTGCCGGTCTCGGCGAGCTCCGCGCGCGGCCAGAAGCCCCATGCGACCAGCGCCAGCACGATGGCGCCCGCGGCGAGCATCCCCTTGGTTCGTTGGCTGATCACGCATCACTCCCGGGTCTTCAGTACCTCGATCAGGTCCAGGTGCGCAAGCTTGCGCCACATCAGCACCGCGCTCACCGCGAACGAGGCGAGCACGATGCTCGCGGCCAGCGCATAGGTGGACGGCAGCACCACCAGCGGCACTCGATAGAGGTCCGAAGTGAACGAAGTCGCGAGGTACGCCGACAGTCCGCGGCCGAACAGGAAGCCGATCGGGATCGCCACCAGAATCAGCAGGGCGATCTCGCCGAGCAGGATGTAGCCCACCTCGCCGCGCGTGAAGCCGAGCACCCGCAGTGAGGCGAGCTCGCGGCTGCGCTCGGACAGCGCGATGCGCGCCGAGTTGTAGACGACCCCGAAGGCGATGAAGCCGCCGAGCAGCGCAGTGATGAACGAGAAGAACAGGATGGTCTCCTCCATCATCTCGTTGAACTGGCGGATCGAGTTCTCGCGCACCACGGTGCCGGCGACCCGCGGCATGCGGCGCAGCTCGCGGTAGATCCCGTCGAGCCTTGCCGGGTCGACCGAGAGCCTTGCGCCTGAGATCGCTGGCCCCTCATGCAGCAGCCGGTTCACCTCGGCGCGGCTCATGTAGGCGTTCACGCCGAGGTACTGGCGCGTGAGGCCTGCGACCGGCACCTCCAGCACGGGACGGCGTCCCTCCAGCACCTCGATGCGCAGCACCCCGCCGGGCTCGATGCCGAGGATGTCCCGCGCGAGGTACTCGGTGAGCACCACCCCTTCGGCCGGGATCGGCACGGGGACCAGCGATGCGTCGAGCGCGCGCTGCAGCTCGGCGCCGGGCTCCACTCCCTCGACCTCGGTGCGGTAGCTGCGCTGCCCGTACACGAGCCGCGCCGGCACGGCACGGAATCCCTCCGCATGCTCGACGCCCGCGAGTCCGGAGAGCGAGTAGAGCGCACGCTGCGGCGTGGGTTCGGTGAACAGCACCGTGAGATCCTCGCGGCTCGAGAGGCCGTACTGCACGTCGACCATCCAGCCCACCGCGTCGCGCGAGAAGTTGGTGATCATCAGCGTGCCCACTGCGGCGGCGACGCCGAGCACGGTGAGGCCCGATCGCAGCGGGCGCCGCGCGATGTCGCGCAGGATCATGCGCGTTGGCTCGGCGAGCCGTCGCTGCAGCCCGGCGCGCTCCAGGAAGGTGGCGCGGTACATCGGCGGCGGCTCGGGCCGCATCGCGGTGGCCGGCGGCAGCGAGGCCGCGCGGCGCACGGCCAGCAGCGTACCGGCGAGCGCGGCCGCCAGCGATACGGCGACGGCCTGCACGAACACGGCCGGGTCGAGCCGGAGCTGCAGGTAGGGGAAGCTGTAGAAGTCCTGGTAGATGCCCGTCATGCCGCGCGCGAGCCACAGCCCCGCGCCGATGCCGGCCACCAGACCGATCGACACCATCGCGAGCACGAGCTTCACATAGTGCGAGAGGATCGCCCGCGTGTCGTAGCCGAAGGCCTTGAGCGTGCCGATCTGCTCGCGCTCGAGCGTCACGAGGCGGGTCACCACGACGTTGAGCAGCAGCGCGGCGACACCGAGGAAGATCACCGGGAACACCGTCGCCATGGTGGCGAGCTGGCGCAGTTCCTCGGTGATGAAGCGGTGGCTGAACTGGTCCTCCCGGTCGTAGGCGCCGAGGCCGCCGTAGCGCGCGAGCAGGCCGTCGAGCGCGTCGATCGCGTCGCGCGGCGACGTGCCGCGCTGCAGGGTCACGCTCACGTCATTGAACGCGCCCTCCATTTCGTAGGCCGTGGCGAGCGCGCGGCGGTTCATCCACAGGATCCCGTAGCGCTCGTAGTCCGGGAACATCGCGCCGGGCGGGATCGCGTACATGTACTCGGGCGACAGCGACACGCCGACGACGGTGAGCGGGCGGCGCTTGCCCTTGATGACCACGGCGATGCGGTCGCCGGGCTCCAGCCGGTGCGCTTCGGCGAAGTCCTCGCTGACGGTGACCTCGTCGTCGGCGTAGGGCGCCGGCAGTCGCCCGAGCCTGAGCCACGGCACGTTCAGCACCGGCTCGCCGTCGTCGGGCAGCGAAACGATGCGTCCCGTGATCGGTTCGCCGTAGCCCTCGATCTCGATGTTCACGGGTGCCACGACCCGCGTCTCGACCAGGTCCACGCCGGGCAGCGCCACGATGCGCTCGGCGACCGGCTCCGGTGCGCGCACCAGACTCGTGAACACCTCGGCGAAGCGCTGGTCCGCGTAGTACATGAGCCGCGTCTCGGCCAGCGACTGGTGCGTGACGCGGGCCATGACGAAGGTGGCGATGCCGCCGAGCAGCACCAGCGAGATTGCGGCGACCATGCCGCGCAGATGCCAGAGGTCGCGCCGCAGCTTGCGGTCGAGGACGCGCATCACCAGGCGAGCTCCGCGGCGGGTTTGCGCTCGGCATTGCGCTCGCTGCCGGCGATGCGGCCGTCGGCCATGCGGATCACGCGGTCGGCCATGCCGGCGATCACGACGTTGTGCGTGATGATGACCGTGGTAGTGCCGAGCTCGTGGTTGGCGCGGGCGAGCGCCTCCAGCACGACGACGCCGGTGGCGGAGTCGAGCGCGCCGGTGGGTTCGTCGCACAGCAGGATCTCCGGGTTCTTCGCGATGGCGCGTGCGATCGCCACGCGCTGCTGCTCGCCGCCGGAGAGCTGCGCCGGGAAGTGGTCGAGGCGCTCGCTCATGCCGACCAGCGCGAGCGCCGCCTCGGGCGTCATCGGTGCGCGCGCGATCTCGGTCACAGCCGCAACGTTCTCGCGCGCCGTGAGGCTCGGGATCAGGTTGTAGAACTGGAACACGAAGCCCACGTGGTGGCGGCGGAACTCGGTGAGCTCGCGCTCGGTGGCCTGCACGAGGTCGTGATCGGCGTAGAACACCTCGCCCGAGGTGGCGCTGTCGAGGCCGCCCAGGATATTGAGCAGCGTGCTCTTGCCGCTGCCCGAGGGCCCGAGCAGCACCACGAACTCACCGCGGTACAGGTCGAGATCCACGCCGCGCAGGGCCACGACCTCGACCTCGCCCATGCGGTAGACCTTGGTAAGCTCGCGGGCGCGAAAGACGACTTCGGGGTTCACGCCGGCCAGCATAGGTCGGGGCACCGTCGGCGGCGATTGCGGTTTCTGCGCGGTGTCCAGTGGTCGGGCATGGGTTGCGCGCCCGTCCTGCCTCGCGAAAGCCGACATGCTCGGCTGGACGGGCACGCAGCCCATGCCGATCCGGGGGGGGCGCGGCCTCCGATCCTCAGGCGACCTTCGCCGCAATCCGCGCAGGACCGGCCGTGAGCGGCCGCCCGAGCGCCTGCGTGCCGAGCGCCGCCGTGAACCCTCGCCCGTCCCAGACCTGCTCGCCCGCGATCCACACGCCTGTCACGACGCCGTCCGAGCGGTTCACCAGCTGCTCGTGCTCGAAGATGTCGCGATAGACCATGCGCCGGTTGGCATCGGTGTCGTGGCTGCGCAGGGCCTCCGGGTCCACCAGCACGAGGTCGGCCTGCGCGCCCGGCTCGAGGCGGCCGGCGTCCACGCCGAAGAATTCCGCAGGCTCGCGGGTCAGTCGCCGGACCGCCTGCGCGACGCGCTCGATGGAGCGGCGCTGCGCCACCTGCAGCGTCAGCAGGTTACCGTCGAAGAAGGCGAGATTGATCAGGTGCGCGCCGCTGTCGTTGAAGCCCGGCAGCATGTGCGGGTGGAACAGCAGCTTCTCGAGGATCTCCGGCCGGTCGTTCGCGACAGTGAACCACCAGCGCAGGTCACGGTCGTAGCGGCGCACGAGGTGCAGCAGGAACGCGCCCTCGCGGCCGATCGGATCAGGGAACGAGCCGAGCGCCTCGGCCTCGGCGGGGCTGCGCGCGGCGTCCCTGCGGCCGGACTGGAACGCCATCAGCCGCCGATAGATGGCGCCGAAGGTCTCGCCCTGCCATTCGCCGACCGGGCAGCGTTCGACGGTGAGCGCGCCGAGATCGCGGTTGAAGGTGGAGACCGCGCCCGCGTCGTGCCACTCGCGCACGAACAGCTCGCCGAAGGCGTCGGTTGCCATGATGCGCCGGCGGGCCCCGGCGTCCTCGATGTCGCAGGCCATCAGCTGCCGCGACGACCCGAACTCCTCGAAGATCGGGCAGATCGCGCCTTCGGCGTACATCCGGAACGGCGTGGCGAGCACCTGGAAGTGAAAGCGTCCGTTCACGAGCTTCGAGTTGAGGAGCCCCGCGATCAGCGGGAACAGCTTCCAGGTGTTGCGCTCGTGCGTGAGGTCCACCGCGGTGAGCGCCGAGGTCTTGAGCGGACGTCCGAACAGACGCCCGCTGGTGAGGAAGAAGCGCAGGAAGGTCGCGACGCGGTTCGAGGCGTCGGGCGTGCACTGCCAGACGCGCCCGTGGCTGCGCACCACGGCGAGCAGCGCGCGCAGCTCGCCGAGCGTGGCGTGTTGCGCGGGGATGCGCTGGTCGGTGTGCGGGGCGTTGGCGAGGTAGTGGAAGGGGATCGCGTCGGTGGAAAAACCCGCGTAGCCCTGGCGCATCGCGTCCTCGAGCAGGCGGCCCATGCGCAGCAGCTCGTCGTTCGTGGGCTCGCGCGATACCGCCGCCGCCGTGCCCATCACCTCGATGCGCAGCATGGAGTGCGGCAGCAGCGGCACGATGTTGGGTCCGAGCGGCAGCCGGCCGAGGTGCTCGAGGTAGCCGGCGGTGGCGGTCCAGTCCATGCGGTCGACGACCTTGCGCAGCACCGACTTCGGGATGTTCTCGACCCGCGCGAAGCAGTCGAGGATCGGGTCCTCGCCGTTGCGCCGCTGCGCGCCGAAGGCCGTGCCGAGGCTGCAGTTACCCACCACCACCGTGGTCGTGCCGTGGCGCACCGACTCGGGCAGGCCCGGCGCCAGCTCGACCTCGAGGTCGAGGTGGGTGTGGATGTCGAGCAGCCCTGGCATCAGCCACTGTCCGTCGGCGTCCACGACCCGCGCGGCGCGCGCCGGATCGAGGGAGGTGCCGCGTTCGGCGATGCTGCGGCCTGCGACGGCGACGTCCTCGTGGCGCGGCGGCGCACCCGTGCCGTCGAACACGAGCGCGTTGCGGATCAGGAGCGTCCAGTCCTGGGTCATCGGCGGGTCTCGCGGATTCGATGTGTCGCGGGTGTGCGCCCGGCTCACGCCGGCAGCACGCGCCCGGGGTTGAGGATGCCGTTCGGGTCGAGCGCCGCCTTCAGGCGCCGCATCAGCTCGAGTTCGGTCTCCGAGCGCGACAGCCCGAGCCACGACTGCTTCTCGAGCCCGATGCCGTGCTCGGCCGACACCGAGCCGCCGCGCGCGGCCAGCGGCTCGTACACGCAGCGCTCGATGCCCGCCTTCGCCTCCTTGCTGTACGGGCCCGCGGCGATCACGTGCAGGTTGCCGTCGCCCAGGTGCCCGAACACGAAGCGCCGGTACGCGGGCCACTCGCGCTCGAGGCGTGCGAGGATCTCCGCCACGTAGCCCTCCATCTCCGTCACCGGAAGGCTGATGTCGAACGCCACCGGAAAGCCGCAGCGGAAGATCGCCTCGACGTCGTCGCGCAGCGCCCAGAGCGACTCGCGCTGCGCGTCGGACGAGGCGATCACCGCGTCCGCCACTAGCCCCTGCTCGATGGCCTCGCCGAGCACCTCCTCGAAGCGCGCCTGGTCGCGGCCCGCGTCGCCGCCCGAGGACTCGATCAGCACGTAGTACGCGTGCTCCTGGCCGATCGGCGGCGACCCCTTGGCTGGCGGCGTCGTGACCTGGCGGTAGTACTCGTTCCACATCACCTCGAACGCGGACAGCGTTCCACCGAGAGCGGCGTCCATGTGCTTCAGGAGCCGCGTGACGTGTGCGAACTCCGCACACGCCACCATCGCCGACTGCACGCTGCGCGGCGCCTCGCGCAGCCTGAGCACGAGCCGCGTCACGACGCCGAGCGTGCCCTCGCTGCCGATGAACAGCTGCTTCAGGTCGTAGGCCGCGTTGTTCTTGATCATGCGGTTCATCGACGAGATCACGGTGCCGTCGGCCAGCACCGCCTCGAGCCCGAGCACCGACTCGCGCGTCATGCCGAAGCGGATCACCGAATTGCCGCCCGCGTTGGTCGCGACCGTCGCGCCGATCTGCGCCGAGCCGCGCGCGCCGAAGTCCACCGGATAGAGCAGGCCCTGCTGCTCGGCCTCCTGCTGCACGACCTCGAGCGGCACGCCGGCCTCGAGCGTCATGGTGCGGTTCACCGGGTCCACCGATTCGATGCGCCGCATGCGCTCGAGCGTCAGGCCGATCTCTCCCGGCCCCGCGACGCAGCCGCGAACCAGCCCCGTCAGGCCGCCCATGACCACCACCGGCTGGCCCGCCGCGTGGCAGGCGGCGAGCGCCCGCGACACCTGCTCGGTGCTGGCCGGACGCAGGATCGCGAGCGCCTGGCAGGGGCTGTGGTCGAACCAGCCCACGCCGCGCGCGCGCACGGCGTCGCCGGTCAGCACACCTTCGGATCCCAGGATCTCGGTCAGTTGGCGAAGCAGGTCCATGACTCAGTCCCCCATGACTGTCGTTCGGTGATCGCGTCGCGGCGCGAGTTCATTTCCAGTCGTCGAGCGCCAGTGCCAGGCTCGCGGCCACGCCCTCGAACGCGCCGCACAGCGTCTCCACCTGTGCGGCCGAGGTTGCGGGCGACACCAGCATCATGTTGTGGAAGGGCGCGATCAGGCAGCCGCGGTTCAGCAGCGCGAGGTGGATCGCCTGCTCGAGCGCCGGTGCATGCGCGGCCTCGGCCTCGGTGCCGTTGCGAAGCGGCCCCGGCGCGCAGATGAATTCGACGCGCGCGCCGACGCGCACCACGTGCCACTGAAGCCCGTAGCGGTCCACGATTGCCTGCAGGCCCGCGGCCAGTCGCGCGGCCAGCGAGTCCATGTGCGCGTAGGCCGCCGGCGTCATGACGTGCTCGAGCGTGGCGCGCATGGCCGCGAGCGACAGTGCGTTGGCCGATAGCGTCGTGCCCATCCCGGAGTGCCCCGGCGGCAGCTGCGAGCGCACCGCGTCGAGCCCTCGCGCGACCTCGTCGGTGAAGCCCCAGACGCTCGCCGGCACGCCGCCCGCGACGGGCTTGCCGAGCACGAACAGGTCCGGCTCGAGGCCGTGCGCGCGCGTGTACCCGCCCGGCCCGGTCGAGATGGTGTGCGTCTCGTCGATCAGGAGCAGCGTTCCGGCGGCGCGCGTCAGGCGGCGCAGCCCGGCATGGAAGCCCGGGTCCGGCAGCACCATGCAGGAGTTGGTCATCACCGGCTCGGCGATCACGCAGGCGACGTCGCCGTGGGCCAGCGCCGCCTCGAGCGCGGGCAGGTCGTTGAACTCGACGACGCGCGCGAGCTGCGTGAGGTCGGCGACTTGCCCGAGCAGGCCCGGGCGGTTCACCGCGCGCCCGCCCACGAGGCGCACGAACGTCTCGTCGACGGTGCCGTGGTAGCAACCGTTGAAGACCAGGATCTTCGGCCGGCCCGTCACCGCACGGGCCACGCGCAGCGCGAAGCGGTTGGCGTCCGTGGCGGTGGTGGCCACCTGCCAGTGCGGCAGGCCGAAGCGCTCGGCGAGCAGCCGCCCGACGGCGATCGAGTCCGCGGTGGGCAGCATGTAGGTGAGGCCGCGGGTAGCCTGCCGCGCAATCGCCTCGGCCACCGGCGGCGGCGAGTGCCCGAACATCGAGCCGGTGTCGCCGAGGCAGAAGTCCGCGTACTCGTTGCCGTCCACGTCGGAGAGCCGCGCGCCGCGCGCCGACTCCACGACGAACGGGAACGGCATGGACCAGTCGCGCATCCAGTGCATGGGCACGCCCTGGTACCAGCCCGCGATGCCGTGGCCGGCGAGCGCGAGCGAGCGCGGGTGCAGGGCGACGTAGCTGTCGCGCTCGGCCTCGAACACCGAGGCGATGCGCGCGAGCGGGATGCCGCCCAGGATGTCGTCGTGCACGGTGCGTGGAATCCGCGGGCCGGGGAACGATCGGCATTGTAGGGCGCCTGCGGATCGCGGGCGAACGCCGCGCCGGCCCGCGGTTGACGCTCTTCGGTCGCCCGTGGATACTGCGGTGCACGATGATCCCGCGCGCTGAAATCACCCTCGATCGCCGCTGGTGGTGGCGCCACTCCTAGGAGTGGGCCCGGACGCGCACGTCTCGTACGCAGGAATCCAGGGACCCATCTCCGCGAACCACCGGGGATGGGTTTTCTGTTTGTCGTCCCCGGATCCTCGCGACAGAGGAACCGCAAGTGACGACCAGCCTGTTCGACATCTCGGCCGACCTCGACACCCCGGTGTCGGCCTACCTCAAGCTCAAGCCGTTCCGGCCGCGCTTCCTGCTCGAGAGCGTGGAGGGCGGCGAGCGCCTCGCGCGCTACTCCTTCATCGGCTTCGGCGACTGCCTCGAGTTCCGGCTCGACGCCTCGGGACTGCGCCTCGGCGCCGAGCACCTGCCGCGACCCGCTGACCAGGCCGACCTGCTGGCGGCCCTGCGGCGCGCGCTCGCGGCGGCACCGCGCCCCGAAACGCAGCAGGCGGCCGGCTTCCCGCTGCTCGGCGGCCTCGTGGGCGTGGCGAGCTACGACCTCGTGCGCTACTTCGAACGGCTGCCCTCGCACGCGCGCCTCGACGACGACGCTCCGCAGGCGCACTACGTCGCGCCGCGCTCGCTGCTGGTGTTCGACCACCTGACGCGTCGCGCGGCGCTGCTGCACGCCGGACCCGAGACCGAGCGTCAGGCACTGCGCCGCGAGGTGATCCGCGCGTTGCGCGGTGGGTTGCCCGGTCCCGCGTGGACCGCGAGTTTCAGCGCGCCCGAGGCGAGCCTGTCCGAACAGGAGTTCCTCGAGCGCGTCGGCCGCACGCAGGAGTACATCGCCGCGGGCGACGTCTACCAGCTCGTGCTGTCGGTGCGGTTCTCCGGTCGCTGCGATCTCGACCCCTTCGAGACCTACCGCGCGCTGCGGTTGCTGAACCCGTCGCCGTACATGTACTTCTGCGACCTCGGCGACCGCGTGGTGGTGGGCTCCTCGCCCGAGGCGCTGGTGAAGCTCAACGGCAGGCGCGCGACCATGCGGCCCATCGCCGGCACGCGCCCGCGCGGCACAGATGCGGCCGGCGACACGGCGCTCGAGGCCGATCTGCTCGCCGATCCCAAGGAGAATGCCGAGCACGTGATGCTGGTGGACCTCGCGCGCAACGACCTGGGCCGCGTCGCCCGCGCCGGTTCGGTGCACGTGCAGCCCTACCGCTCGATCGAGCGCTACAGCCACGTCATGCACATCGTGAGCGGCGTGAACGGCGAACTCGCGCCGGGTCACGACGCCTTCGACCTGTTCGCGGCGGCGTTCCCGGCCGGCACGCTGGTAGGCGCGCCCAAGGTGCGCGCCATGGAGATCATCGACGAGCTCGAGCCGGTGCGGCGCGGCTTCTACGGCGGCACGGTGGGCTACTTCGGCCACGGCGGCGACATGGACCAGGCGATCACGATCCGCACGCTCGTCTTCCATGGCGACACCTACAGCTTCCAGGCGGGTGCCGGCATCGTCGCCGACAGCGTGCCGCTCAGCGAGTACCGCGAGGTGCTCGCCAAGAGCGCGGTGCTGCGGCGCGCGCTCGAGCTGGCGCGGGAGGGGCTGTGATGAGCACCGCGCCGAGCCCGCCGCGTCTGCTGCTGGTCGACAACTACGACAGCTTCACCTACAACCTCGTGCAGGCCTTCCTGGTGCTCGGTGCCGACGTGCTGGTGCATCGCAACGACGCGATCACCGTGGATGGCGCGCGGGCGCTTGCGCCCACCCATCTGTGCATCTCGCCGGGCCCCGGCACGCCGCGCGACGCCGGCGTCTCGATGGCGATGATCGAGGCCTTCGCGGGCGCCATCCCCGTGCTCGGCGTGTGCCTCGGTCACCAGTCCATCGTCGAGGTGTTCGGCGGCGAGGTGGTGCGTGCCGGGCGGCTGATGCACGGCAAGGTCTCGCCGGTGCGCCACGACGGACGCGGCGTGTTCGCCGGCATGCCCGATCCCTTCGACGCGGGCCGCTACCACTCGCTGATCGCGCGGCCCGAGTCGCTGCCCGCGATGCTCGAGGTGAGTGCGCGCACGGCGGAGGGCGAGATCATGGGCGTGCGCCATCGCGAGCTGATGGTCGAGGGCGTGCAGTTCCACCCGGAGAGCGTGCTCACGCCGGACGGTCCGCTGCTGCTCGGCAATTTCCTGCAGTTCGCCGGCGGCCGGCGCGGGGCCGTGTCGCCGCCATGATCGAGCTGCGCGAGATCCTCGAGCGTCTGCTGCAGCGGCGCGACCTCGCCGAGGGCGAAGCCGCCGAACTGCTCGTGGCGCTCACCGACGCCGCGGTGGCGCCCGCGATGGCGGGCGCGCTGCTCGCGGCGCTGCGCTCGAAGGGCATCACGCCCGACGAGGTGCGCGGCTTCGCGGGTGCGATGCGCGGACTGGCGCGCCGGCCGGAGCTCCCACCCGGACCGCCCGCCGTCGACGTGGTCGGGACCGGCGGCGACGCCTCGGGCAGCTTCAATCTGTCCACCGGCGCGGCACTGCTGGTGGCTGCAGCCGGCGTGCGCGTCGTGAAGCACGGCAACCGCTCCGTCTCGAGCCGCTCCGGCAGCGCGGACCTGCTCGAGGCGCTCGGCCTGCCGCTGCCGCTCGACGAGCGCGCCGCGGGCGAGTGTCTCGCCGCCACCGGCTTCACCTTCCTGTTCGCGCCGCACTACCACCCGGCGATGAAGGAGGTGGCGCCGGTGCGCCGCGCGCTCGGCGTGCGCACCGTGTTCAACCTGCTCGGCCCGCTCACCAATCCCGCCGAGCCGCCCTTCAGCCTGATCGGCGCCTACAGCGCCGAGGCCGCGAAGCTCATGGCCGAGACGCTCGCGGGCATGCCGATCCAGCGCGTGTTCGTGATCCACGGCGAGCCCGGCTGGGACGAGGCGACGCCCGTGGGACCGTTCGAGCTCTATGACGTACGGCCCGGTCGCGTGGCCCGCGAGTTGCGCGACCCGCGCGACCTCGGCCTGGCGCGCTGCACGGCCGCGGATCTCTCCGGCGGCGACGCCGCGCACAACGCCGCCGGCCTGCGCGCGGTGTTCGAGGGTCGCGACCGTGGGCCGCACCGCGACGCGCTGGTGCTCAATGCCGCGCTGGCACTCGAGGTGACGGGTGCCGCGACCTCGGCCGCGGCGGGTGTGGCGGCCGCTCGTGAGGCCATCGAGCGCGGGGATGCGGCGCGGCTGCTGGCGCGGATCGCGGCGTTCGGCGCCCGGCCGGACGGCCGCTGAGTCCCGGGACGCCGCCGCCATGGGCCTGCTCTCCGAGATGCATGCCGCGAGCCTCGAGCGCGTCGCCGCGGCGCGCGATCGCGTGCCCGAAGCGGCGCTGCGTGCGGCCGTGCGCTCGATGCCGGCACCGCCGCCATTGCGCCTTGCGCCCGCGGGCTTCGACGTCGTCGCCGAGCTCAAGCTCCGCTCGCCCTCGCTCGGCGACCTCTCGGCCGCCACCCTCGATCCGGTGCAGCGCCTCGAGGCCTACGCCGCCGGCGGCGCGGCCGTGTGCTCCATCCTCACCGAGCCCACGCGCTTCGGCGGCGACCTCGCGCACCTCGATCTCGCCGCCCACGCGCTGCGGCCGTCCGGCGTCCCGGCGATGCGCAAGGACTTCCTCGTGGATCCTTACCAGGTGCTCGAGGCGCGCGCCCATGGCGCCTCGGGCGTGCTGCTGATCGTGCGCATGGTGCCGCGTGCGCGGCTCACCGAAATGCTCGACTGCGCAGCCGGGCTCGGGTTGTTCGTGCTGCTCGAGGCTTTCGACGCCGACGACCTCGAGGTGGCCGCCTCGATCGCGGGCGAGCGGGCGGGCCGCGACGAGCAGGTGCTGATGGGACTGAACTGCCGCGACCTCGAGACGCTCGCCATCGACTTCGCGCGCTTCGAGTCACTGCGCTGGAGGCTGCCACCGCAGTGGTTCGCGGTCGCCGAGAGCGGCGTGCAGACGCCCGAGGACGCAGCCCGGGTCGCCACGCTCGGCTATCGCCTCGCGCTCGTGGGCACCAGCCTGATGCGGCGCGCGGATCCGAAATGCGCGCTGCAGGAACTGCTCGCGGCGGGCCGCGGAGCCTTGCGATGACGAGGGCACGCCAATGACCGCAGGGCAGGTCGCGTCCCGGACGCCCGGCGCCGCCGCCCTCGGCCACGGCGCGCGCGCCGCTGTGGATCAAGATCTGCGGGCTGCGCACGCGCGAGGCCATCGAGGCCGCGGCACTGGCGGGCGCGAACGCCGTCGGCTTCGTGTTCCATGCCGCCTCGCCACGCAATCTCGACGTCGTGGCCGCGCGTGAGCTCTGGCTCGCGGTGCCGGCGGGCGTCGAGCGGGTCGCGGTGTTCCTGCATCCCGCGCAGTCACTGGTGGACGCAGTGCTCGCGGCCGTGGTACCCGACTGGGTACAGACCGACGCCGGGGATCTCGCCACACTCGTGTTGCCCGCCGGGCAGCGCGTGCTGCCGGTGCTGCGCAGTGGCGGCGCGACACCGGCAACGTTGCCGCCGCGCTGCCTGCTCGAGAGCGGCTCCAGCGGCATGGGTGAACGCGCCGACTGGCGTGTCGCCGCGCAGCTCGCGCATGCGACCGAGCTCGTGCTCGCCGGCGGCCTCGATCCCGGCAACGTCGGCGAGGCGGTGCGGGACGTGCGCCCCTTCGGCGTGGACGTGAGTTCGGGCGTCGAGCGCGAGCGCGGCGTGAAGGACCCCGCGCGCATCCGTGAATTCGTCCGCGCCGCCCGTGAGGCGTCGCGCGCCCTGCTTCCCGAGGAGAGCCCGCGATGAGAACCGAGGCCCTGAAGATCGACCGCGAGGCGCTGCTGGCGCAGACGCTCGCCGGCGCGTTCCCTGACGCGCGCGGACGCTACGGACCGTTCGGCGGACGCTACGTGCCCGAGACGCTCGTGCCGGCGCTCGATCGTCTCGAAGCCGGCGTGCGGGCGCACCTGCACGAGCCAGGTTTCCGCGCCGAGTTCGAGGCGGAGCTGCGCACCTGGGTCGGGCGGCCCACGCCGCTCACGCACGCGCGCGAGCTGTCGCGGCGCTGGGGTGCGGAGGTGTGGCTCAAGCGCGAGGACCTCGCCCACACCGGTGCGCACAAGATCAACAACGCGATCGGGCAGGCGCTGCTTGCGAAGCGGCTCGGCGCACGACGCATCGTCGCCGAGACGGGCGCCGGCCAGCACGGCGTGGCCTCGGCCGCAGCCTGCGCGCGCCTCGGCATGCCCTGCGTGGTGTACATGGGCGCGGTGGACATGGAACGGCAGGCGCCGAACGTCGGGCGCATGCGGCTGCTCGGCGCCACGGTCGTGCCGGTCACCGGCGGCGACCAGACACTGCGTGCCGCGATCGACGAGGCGCTGCGCGACTGGGTCTCGGACCCGGACGGCACCTACTACCTGCTCGGCTCCGCGGTCGGTCCACACCCCTATCCCTATCTGGTGCGCGAGTTCCAGTCGGTGATCGGCATCGAGGCGCGCGCACAGATGCTCGCGCAGGCGGGCGCACTGCCGGACGTGGCGGTGGCCTGCGTCGGCGGCGGCTCCAACGCGATCGGACTGTTCCACCGGTTCGTCGGCGACGCGGGGGTGGCGCTGCTCGGACTGGAGGCTGGCGGGACCGGCAGCGGACTCGGCCAGAACGCCGCCTCGCTCGCCTACGGCACGCCGGGCGTGCTGCAGGGCTGCTACTCGCTGCTGCTGCAGGACGAGCACGGCCAGATCCAGGAAACGCATTCGGTGTCGGCCGGGCTCGACTACCCGGGCGTCGGCCCGGAGCACGCGCTGCTGGCGAGCATCGGCCGCGTGAGTTACCAGGCCGCGGAGGACGACGAGTCGCTGGCAGCACTTGCGGAATGCTGCCGGGCCGAGGGCATCCTGCCCGCGATCGAGACTGCGCACGCATTCGCGGGAGCGAAGCGCTGGGCGCGCGAGCACCCGGGCAGCCGCATCCTGATCGGGCTCTCCGGGCGTGGCGACAAGGACATGCCGACGCTCGCGCGCACGCTGCTCGGGGGGGCGCCGCGATGAGCGCACCACGCGACACGATCAGCGCCGCGATCCGCGCGGCCGCGGCGCACGGCCACCCGGCGCTGGTCGCTTTCATGACGGCCGGCTTCCCCGATCGGGCGGGCTTCGGGCCCAGGCTCGCCGCGATCGCCTCGACCGCGGACGTGGTCGAGATCGGCGTGCCGTTCACCGACCCGATGGCCGACGGCATGACCATCCAGCGCGCGAGCCAGGCTGCTCTGGCCGACGGGTTCACGCTGCCCTGGCTGCTCGACGAACTGCAGCGCATGCTGCCGCGTCCAGCGGCGCCACTGCTGCTCATGAGCTACCTCAATCCGCTGCTGGCCTACGGGCTGGATCGATTGCCTGCGGCGGCAGCCCGGGCCGGCGTGGCGGGCTTCATCATTCCGGACCTGCCCTACGAGGAGAGCGCCGAGATGCGAGCCGCGCTCGACGGACAGGGTCTCGCGCTGGTGCAGATGGTCACGCCGGTCACGCCGCCTGGGCGCATGAAGATGCTGTGCGAGGCGAGCCAGGGATTCGTCTACGCCGTCACCATGACCGGTACGACGGGGAAGAGCGTCGCCGTCCCCGATGAGGTGCTCGCCTACATGGACCGCGTGCGCGCGGTGTCGCCCGTGCCGGTGTGCGCCGGCTTCGGCATCCGCGCTGCGGAACAGGTCTCGCGCATGCGGGGGCACGTCGACGGCGTGGTCGTGGGCTCGGCGCTCGTCGAAGTGCTCGAGCGGCGCGAGGACCCGGTGGCCTTCCTGCGGGCGCTGCGGCCATGACGGGACCCCGTGCCGTCGCGCTGCGGCGCGGGCGGGGGCGGCCGCGATGAGCTTCTCCGTCTGCGTGTTCTGCGGCTCCTCGACCGGCGCCGACCCGCGCTATGCCGCCGCCGCCGTCGAGCTCGGCGGCGAGATCGCGCGGCGCGGCTGGACGCTGGTGTACGGCGGGGGCAGCGTCGGGCTGATGGGTCTGGCGGCCGATGCCGCGCTCGATGCGGGCGGCCGCGTCGTCGGCGTGATCCCGCGCTTCCTCTACGAGTGGGAGGTCGGCCACGACGGCCTCACCGAACTCGAGATCGTCGAAACGCTCACGGAGCGCAAGGTGCGGATGGGCGACCTCTCCGACGCCTTCCTGACCCTCCCCGGCGGCATCGGCACGCTCGACGAGACCTTCGAGGCGCTGAGCTGGGCGCAGCTCGGGCTCGAGCGCAAGCCGAACGGACTGCTGAACGTCGCGGGCTACTACGACGCGCTGGTCGCGTTTCTCGACCGCGCCACGGCCGAGGGCTTCGTGAAGCCGCAGCACCGCGCGTTGCTGCTGGCGGACGACCGCCCGGCGGCGCTGCTCGACGCGCTGCAGGCCGCCGCGGAGGATGCCGTCGGGCCGCGGGACTGAACTGCGGCCCGCTGTGGGCTCAGGTCGCCCCGAGCGTACCTTTCAGCCGGTCGATGACCAGCGCGCGCATGTTCTGCAGCGGGTTCTTTTCCCAGGTGAAGCAGGGCGGCTCGCGCCGGAGCATGGACCAGCGCTGCGTGTCGATCACCTGCTGCAGGTACTCGAGGCTGCGCTCGATGGTCTCCAGGTACGGGTTGCGCCCGTCGAACAGCGGTTCGAAGCAGCGGTAGGCGCCGCCGAACTCGCCATCGAGGCGAGTGCGCATGGTCTCGGCGACGAATTCCGGCGTCCGTCGCAGCACGTCGAGGCCGGAGCCGTACTTGACCTTGAGCCCACCGTCGCTGCGCCGGACCGCCACGCCGCCGAGCACGAACTCGGGATACAGGCGGTCGCGCACCTTCTCGAGGTAACAGCGGTCGGCCAGCTGCGCCATCATGTCGGCGGTGCCGAGCAGGTGCCCGACCTTGCGGTCGCGCGGGTCGTCGAGGCGGATCTGATCGAAGCCGAGTTCGTAGCCGGTGAAGTGGATGATCTGCGTCGCCACCGGCACCCACTCCGCCATGCCGATGCTCGGCAGGTAGCGCGCGAGGAATTGTGCGCCGCGGGCGACGTGCGTGAGCGTGTACTCCGCGCCGTTGCGGTGCTCGCGGTCGCCGGTCTCGCGGATGTAGCCCGAGTCGTGGAACAGCGCGACGATGAGCCCGAGCAGCGCGCGCTCGGCGCCGAGCTGGTGCTCCGGCGCGTGCGTGCGGTCGTAGCCGACCAGCAGGCGTGCCATCGCGAGCGTGTCGTCGAGGGAGTGCTGCACGTCGTGGTAGACGGTGTCGCAGCCGAGGTATCCGGGGTACTGCCCGTTGAAGAGCCGCTCGAAGTCGGCGAATGCGGTGCCGAGCCGCTCGAGGGAGCCCGAGGGCCACGCTCGCCCGTAGAGATCCTCGACTGCGCGGCGCACTGCTGCGACCGAGCTTACCTGCACGGTGTTGGTAACGTCGTAGTCGCTGCGACGATACTGCATGGCGTTCGTGTCTGCGCCGTCCGCGCGGGCCTGCCCGAGATGCGCGGCAGTGTAGAGCAACGCAGGACCGCCGCCAGAGCGGAACACGCCGAAACTGGGCGGCAGCGCACTATATGTCAAACCGCGCGAGCACCGGCGCGTGGTCCGACGGCCGTTCCAGGCGGCGCGGCGTCTTGTCGATGTGACACGCGTCACAGTTTCGCGCGAGCGCGGCGCTCGCGAGGATCAGGTCGATGCGCAGCCCCGCGTTGCGGCGGAACGCCATCATCCGGTAGTCCCACCACGAGTAGGATTTCTCGGGCTGCTCGAAGCGACGGAAGCAGTCCTCGAGTCCGGTCGCGAGCAGCGCGCGCAGCGCCGCGCGCTCCGGCTCGCTCACGTGCACCGAGCCTTCCCAGGCCTTCGGGTCGTGCACGTCGCGGTCCTCCGGCGCAATGTTGAAGTCGCCGAGCACGACCAGCTGTGGGTGGCTCGCGAGCTCGGCGGCGACGTAGTCGCGCAGCGCGGCGAGCCAGCGCAGCTTGTACTGGAACTTGTCGGAACCCACCGACTGGCCGTTCGGCACGTACACGTTGACGACGCGCACTCCGCCGACGGTGGCCGCGATCACGCGCCGCTGCTCGTCCTCGAACCCCGGGATGCCGCACACGACATCGGCGAGCCCGCCCTTCGCGAGCAGCGCGACGCCGTTATATGTGCGCTGGCCGTTGTACGCGACGTGCAGCCCCAACGCCTCGAGCTCCGCTCGCGGGAAGTCGGGATCGGGCAGCTTCGTCTCCTGCAGCGCGACCACGTCCACCGGGTTCGACGCGAACCAGTCCTTCAGGTGCGCCAGCCGCACCCGGAGAGAGTTGACGTTCCAGGTCGCAAGCAGCACGGCGACTACGCCGCGAGGCCCATCTGACGGAGCAGCGGCTCGATCTCGGGCCTGCGGCCGCGGAACTCCACGAACGCCTCCATCGCGTCGCGGCTGCCGCCCCGCTCGAGGATCGAGCCGAGGAAGCGTCGCGCCGTGGCCGGGTCGAACACGCCCTGTTCCTCGAAGGCACCGAAGGCGTCCGCGGACAGCACCTCGGCCCACTTGTAGCTGTAGTAGCCCGCCGCATAGCCGCCGGAGAACACGTGCTGGAAGCTCTGCGGGAAGCGGTTGAACTCGGGCGGACGCACGACGGCCACCGCCGCGCGGACTTCGGCGAGCGTCTCTGCAATGCGCGGCGGATGGTCCGGCCGGTACTCGGCGTGCAGGCGAAAGTCGAACAGTGCGAACTCGAGCTGGCGCGCCGTCTGCATTCCGGCCTGGAACGTGCGGCTCGCCTGCAGGCGCTCGAGCATCGCGTGCGGCAGCGGCTCATGGGTCTCGACGTGCGCGGAGATCAGCGGCAGCACCTCGTCGCGCCAGGCGAAGTTCTCCATGAACTGGCTCGGCAGCTCGACCGCGTCCCAGGGCACGCCGTTGATGCCCGCGACGCTCGGCGTGTCCACCCGCGTCAGCAGGTGGTGCAGACCGTGTCCGAACTCGTGGAACAGCGTCAGCACCTCGTAGTGCGTGAGCTGCGACGGGCGCTCGCCCATCGGCGGGCTGAAGTTGCAGACCAGGTAGGCGATCGGCAGCGCGCTCGTGCCGCCGAGGCGGATGCGGCCCACGCATTCGTCCATCCACGCGCCGCCGCGCTTCTTCGGCCGCGCGTACAGGTCGAGGAAGAACCCGCCGCGCGGCGTGCCGTCCCGGTCGAGCACGTCGAAGTAGCGCACGTCGGGGTGGTAGACCTCGACCGCGGCGTTGGCGACGATCCGCACGCCGTAGAGGCGGTGGATCACCGTGAAGAGTCCCGCCAGCACCCGAGGCAGGGGGAAGTAGGGCCGCAGCGCCTCCTCCGACACCTGCAGGCGCTCGTGGCGCAATCGTTCGGAGTGGAATGCGACGTCCCAGGCGGCCAGCGGCCGGCCCGCGCTGCGTTCCAGCTCCTCGAACTCGCGCCCGGCCGCCGGCCGGCTCACGCGCGCGAGCCGCTGCAGGAAGTCGATCACCTCGGCCGGGTCGCGCGCCATCTTGGTGGCGAGGGAGTACTCGGCGAAGTTCGAGTAGCCGACGAGGTTCGCGGCCTCGTGACGCAGCGCGAGGATCTCGGCCATCAGCGGTCCGTTGTCCCACTGCCCGGCATGCGGCCCGCGGTCGGAGGCGCGCGTCACCCAGGCCTCGTAGAAATCGCGGCGCAGCGGCTCGTTCGTCGCATGCGTGAGCACCGCCTGGTAGGTGGGCGCGTCGAGCGCGAGCACCCAGCCGTCGCGCCCCTCGGCAACGGCGGCCTCGCGCGCACGCTGCACGACGTGGGCGGGGAGCCCGGCGAGTTCGGCCTCCTCGGCGACCGCCCGCGACCACGCCTGCGTGGCGTCGAGCACGTTCTCGTCGAATTTCGCCTGGGCGGTCGCGAGCCGCTCCATCACTTCGCGGAAGCGCTGCTTGCGCTCCGGCGGCAGCGAGACGCCGGCGAGACGGAAATCGCGCAGCGCGTTCTCCACCACCTTGCGCTGCTCGGGTGCGAGCGTGGCGCCCGCATGGTCCGCGAGCCGCTGGTAGGCCGCACACAGCGCCTCGTTCTGGCCGAGTTCCGTGTGATAAGCGGTGAGCAGCGGCAGGCACGCGTTGTAGGCGGCGCGCAGCTCCTCGCTGTTCATGACGCCGTTGAGGTGGCTCACCGGCGACCACGCGCGCGCGAGTCGGTGGTGCATGCGCTCGATCGGTTCGACCAGCGTGTGCCAGTCATTGGCGCCCGACTCGAGCAGCGACTCGATCGCGGTGCGGTTCGCTTCGAGCAGCTGACGCAGCGCGGGTTCGACGTGCCCGGGCTGCAGGCCCGAGAACGACGGCAGCGGTCCGTCCGACAGCAGGGGATTGATCATCGCGTCCGCCGGTGGCAGAGACTGTGGGTCGCCATTCTAGGCCGCGCGCAGCGCTTCCTGCAGCAGCCAGGCGAGCGCATACACGGCGGCGGCGAAGCCCGCGAACGCCAGCAGTGCGCGTCGCCGGTAGCGCCGCGCCAGCGCGGCCCCGGGCATCGCGGCGATCAGGAACAGCGCTCCGTCGTCGGGCCGCCCCAGCACGTGCAGGACCGCCCGCGCCGGCTCCGCGAGGCGGCGCTGCGAGACGGCGCGGCGCGCCTCGTCGCGGGCCCGCTCCCACTCCGCGAGGCTCACCTGCCCGTCGCGGTCGGCATCGAAGCGCGCGGCGAGCGCGGCCTGGTCGTCCTTCCAGTCGGCGAGCAGTGCCGCCACCTCGGCCTGCAGGTCGCGCTCGCCCGTCGCGGAGTGCGTGCGGAACCGGCCCAGCGCCACCACCTGCTCGTGTTCGTAGATGCGCTGCTCGAAGTAGCGGAACTCGGGCTCGCCGAACGGTGAGCGCCGGCCGGGTGGCTGCGTGGGCCACGGCGTGTCGCCGTACCACGTGGTGGTTTCCGCCGTGAGCACCTCGGCGCCGGAAGGCTGGACGATGCACTCGCCGGTGCCGTCGGCGAGCAGGAACGGCTGCTCCGAGCGCCCCGAGTTCACCGTGTGCCACTTGGCCCGCGCCTTGCCGCCGGAGGCCGAGCCGGTGCGCCGCTGGATCCGGTACTGCCACCAGACGCAGGGTCGCTGGGTGAGCGGGGCGAGGTTGCGCGCCCCGTCGAGCGGCTGGCAGCGGCCGCCGAGCTCGACGTAGCCCTGCGCCGCCGAGCGGATCCGCGAGGTCGGCGTGTCCTCGATCAGCCGGGCGACGTGCAGCCAGCGAAACGCGAACCAGCCGCCGCCCCCGACCGCGGCCCCGAGCGCCAGCGCCCAGAACCAGAAGTCGGACGGATCAGCCAAACAGCTGCCCTATGTCCACGTCGCGCTTCTGTTCCGCGGCGAACTCGAGCAGTGCCGAGGGCCTGAACTCGAACAGCCGCGCGACGATCAGGTCGGGGAAGGTCTGGATGCGGATGTTGTTGAGGTTGACGGCCTCGTTGTAGAGCTCGCGGCGGTCGGCGATCGCCTCCTCGAGCTGGGAAATGCGGGACTGCAGGTGCTGGAAGCCGCGGTCGGCCTTGAGCTCCGGATAGTTCTCCACCAGTGCGAACAGTCGCCCGAGGCCCTCGCGCAGCTGCTGCTCGGCGGCACCGACGGCGGTCACGTTCCCGCTGCCCTGGGCCCGGAACACCGCCGAGCGCGCCTGCATGACGCGCTCGAGCGTCTCCTGCTCGTAGGCCATGTAACGCTTGCAGGTCTCGACGAGCTTCGGCAGCTCGTCGTGGCGCTGCGTGAGCAGCACGTCGATGTTGGACCATGCCTTGCGCACGTTCTCGCGCAGCGCGACGAGCCCGTTGTAGATGCGAACGACGTAGACGGCCGCCACCACGAGCAGCGCGAGAAACAGCAGGATGACGACGGTCACGGCGGTGGGTCCTGGGGTTGAGGGATCGAGGCGTGCAGCTTGCCGCCCGCGCGCCGCCAGCGTCTAGACTGTGCGTCTCACATTCGCCTGCCGGACAGGATCCACGCCATGCCCGTACGACCCTACCGCGGCATCCTCCCGAAGCTCGCCCCCGGGGCCTGGGTGGATCCGGCCGCGCTCGTGATCGGCGACGTCGAACTCGGCGCCGACACCTCCGTCTGGCCCATGGCGGTGGTGCGCGGCGACGTGAACCACATCCGCATCGGCGAGCGCAGCAACGTGCAGGACGGCAGCGTGCTGCACGTCACCCGGCCGTACCCGGGCAGCGACGCCGGCTGGCCGCTGCTGATCGGCGACGACGTGGTGATCGGCCACAAGGTGACGGTCCACGGCTGCGTGGTCGGAAATCGCGTGCTGATCGGCATCGGCTCGGTGGTGCTCGACGGCGTGGTGATCGAGGACGACGTGATGATCGGCGCCGGCAGCGTGGTGACCCCCGGCAAGCGCCTCGCCTCGGGCGGACTCTACCTCGGCAACCCCGCGCGGCGGGCACGCGAGCTGTCGTCGGCCGAGGTCGCCCGCATCCCGGTGATGGCCGGGTTCTACGTGGCGCTCAAGACGGAGTACGAGGAGACGTAGCGGCCCGCCGGCGCAGCAGCTCGAGCACCGGCGCGGAATCGGGCCGCACGCCGCGCCACAGCTCGAAGGCCTCCGCGGCCTGCTCGACCAGCATGCCCCAGCCCTGCTCGGCGCGGCCCGCACCGAGGCGCTTCGCCCAGGCGACGAAGGCCGTGTCGCCCACGCCGTAGGCCATGTCGTAGCAGGTCGTGCCGGCGTCGACGGCGTCGATCGGGAACAGCGGCACCTCGCCGCGCAGGCTCGCCGAGGTGGCGTTCACGATCAGGTCGAAGCGCTGCCGCTCCACGTCGCCGAACGAGCAGCCCTTCAGGTTTCCCAGTGCCCCGAACTCGCGCGCCAGCGCCGCGGCCCGTTCCGCCGTACGGTTGGCGATCACCAGCAGGCTGGGCTCGAGCGACAGCAGCGGCTCGAGCGCGCCGCGCGCCGCCCCGCCGGCACCGAGCAGCAGGATGCGTGGCGCGCTCCAGGAGATCTGCAGGTTGCGCGTCAGGTCCGCGAGCAGTCCCGCGCCGTCGGTGTTGTCGCCGACCAGCAGTTCGTCGCGACGGACGATGGTGTTGACCGCGTCGGCACGCTCGGCGCGCGCGGTGAGCTCGTTGACGAGGTCGGTGGCGGCATTCTTGTGCGGCAGCGTGATGTTGACGCCCTTGCCGCCCCGGCTGAAGAAATCGAGCGCGTCGCTGCGGAAGCGCTCCGGCGGCGACTCGAACAGCCGGTAGCTCATGTCCTGCGAGGTCTGCCGGGCGAACATCCCGTGAATGAACGGCGACCAGCTGTGCTGGACCGGGAAGCCGAAGAGTCCGTATTCGTCAGTCATCCGCCAACCACTGCGCAGCGCGCTTCGCGAAATAGGTGAGGATTCCGTCGGCGCCGGCGCGCCGGATCGAGGTGAGCGACTCGAGCGCCACCGCGCGCTCGTCGAGCCAGCCGTTGCCGGCTGCCGCCATCAGCATCGCGTACTCGCCGCTCACCTGGTACACGAAGGTGGGCACGCCGAAGTGGTCCTTCACCCGGCGCACGATGTCGAGGTAGGGCATCCCCGGCTTCACCATGACCATGTCCGCGCCCTCGTCGAGATCGAGTGCGACCTCGCGCAGTGCCTCGTCGGAATTCGCCGGATCCATCTGGTAGTTGTACTTGTTGCCCTTGCCGAGGCTGCCGGCCGAGCCGACTGCGTCGCGGAACGGGCCGTAGAAGCTCGAGGCGTACTTGGCCGAGTAGGCGAGGATGCGCGTGTGGATGTGGCCGGCGGCCTCGAGCGCGTCACGGATCGCACCGATGCGGCCGTCCATCATGTCCGACGGCGCCACGACGTCGGCGCCCGCCTCGGCGTGCGACACCGCCTGCTTCACCAGCGCCTCGACCGTCACGTCGTTGATCACGTAGCCGGTGTCGTCGACGATGCCGTCCTGGCCGTGGGTGGTGAACGGGTCGAGCGCGACGTCGGTGATCACGCCCATGCCGGGCACCGCCTGCTTGATCGCGCGCACCGCGCGCTGCGCGAGCCCGTCGGGGCTCCAGGCCGCGCGGCCGTCGAGCGACTTGGCCTCCGGCGGCGTCACCGGGAACAGCGCGATCGCCGGCACGCCGAGCGTCGCGACGGCCTCGGCCTCGCGGACCAGTTCGTCGACGGTCAGCCGCTCGACGCCGGGCATCGACGGCACCGCGACGCGCTGCCCCGAGCCTTCCATCACGAACACGGGATAGATGAAGTCCGCCGGCGTCAGCACCGTCTCGCGCATCAGGCGCCGCGAGAATTCGTCGCGGCGCATGCGGCGCAGCCGCACGCGCGGATACTGGCCCGGGCTCTGGCGATCGCTCATCCTGAACTCCAGTCGCAGCAGGGCCCGGTTTGCGCCGGCGCGACCCCGCGGGCTAAGGTTCGCGCGGTCCGGTGCCGGGACGGGCACCGCTGCCGGCCGTTCACGCCGGCTCGAAACAACGCCGCTTCTCGAACGGTCTTTATACATGAACGCGCCGTTTGCCGGAAAGCACGGGGAGGTCGCATTCGGGCGACTCTGCGAGGAACTGCGGCCCGACCTGTACCGCTTCGCCTTCTGGCTCGCGCGCGACCGCAGCGTGGCGGAGGACGTGGTGCAGGAGGCGCTGCTCAGGGCATGGCGCTCGAAGGACGGCCTGGCGGAGGCCGCAGCCGCGAAGCCGTGGCTGCTGACCATCATCCGGCGCGAGCATGCCCGTCTCTATGAGCGCAAGCGGCACGAGATGGTCCCGGTCGACGACCTGATCGGCAGCGAGTCCCCGGAGCTCGCGGCCGCCGGGGAACAGGAGACGCTGGACCTGCGCCGCGCCATCTTCGCGCTCGACGCCGACTACCGGGAGCCGCTGGTGATGCAGGTGCTGATGGGGCTCTCGACACAGGAGATCGCCGACCAGCTCGGCCTGACGCAGGCGGCGGTGCTGAGCCGGCTGTTCCGCGCCCGCCACAAGCTGCGGACGGCGCTGGGTGCGGCGGCGGACGGGGAGGGCGACTGACGATGGATTGCCTGGAGTTCCGACGGGCCGCGGGCGCCGACCCGCAACACCTCGCCGACGACGTGCGCGCCCACGCCGAGGCCTGTGCGGGCTGCGCGGAGCACCTGCGGCGCCTGCGGTCGTTCGACGAGCGCATCCGCGCGGCGCTGGCGGTCCCGGTGCCGGAGGCGGTCGGCCGGGCCGCGGGGCGAACCGCGACCACGCCGCTCCTCGAGCGCCGCCGCTGGATGGCCATGGCCGCGAGCATCGTCGCCGGCGTGCTGGTCGGGACGCTGCTCTGGGTCGGCGGCCCGCGCAGCTCGCTCGCCGACGACCTGATCAACCACATGGGCCACGAGCCCGATGCGTTGGCGAGCACTGCCCGTCCGGCCGACGCCGCCGAGCTCGACGCGGTCCTCGAGCGTGGCGGGATCCGGCTGCGGCCAGGGATTGGCACCGTGTCCTACGCCAACAGCTGCAGCTTCCGGGGGCGCACGGTGCCGCACCTCGTGGTGCAGACCGACCGCGGCCCCGTCACCGTGATGGTGCTGCGCCACGAACGCCCGCCCGCCCCGGTCAGCTTCGATGAACAGGGTTACTCGGGAAGAATCGTGCCCGCCGGTCCCGGCAGCATCGCCGTCATCGGCGCGGCCGGAGCCGATCTCGGGCAGGTGACCGCCAGGGTGCTGGCCGAGGTCGTCTGGCTGTGACGCCGCCCGTCCGCTGTCCGTGGTCCTATTCCGGCATGAGCGAGGCGTACGTCCGCTACCACGACGAGGAATGGGGCGTGCCGGTCCACGACGACCGCAGGCAGTTCGAGTTCCTGCTCCTCGAGGGCGCGCAGGCAGGCCTGAGCTGGGCCACCATCCTCAACAAGCGCGAGGGCTACCGGGAGGCCTTCGCCGGCTTCGACGTCGAGCGCGTCGCGCGCTTCGACCGGCGCCGGATCGAGCGGCTGATGCAGTTCCCGGGGATCGTGCGCAACCGCCTGAAGATCGAGGCGGCCGTTGGCAACGCGAAAGCCGTGCTGAAGCTCCAGGACGAGTTCGGCAGTCTCGATCGCCACCTCTGGTCGTTCGTCGGCGGTCGGCCGCTCGTCAACCGGTGGACGGACATGACGCAGGTGCCGGCCACCAGTCCCGAGTCGGACGCCCTCAGCAAGGACCTCCGCAAGCGCGGCTTCAAGTTCGTCGGCTCGACGATCCTCTACGCCCACATGCAGGCGACCGGCATGGTCAACGACCACCTCGTCGACTGCTTCCGCCACCGCACCTGCGCGCAGGCGAGGTAGCGCCCGGCCCCTACTCGGGGACCAGCCACTCCACCTCCCAGCTGCCGTGCCGCTCCGGCGACAGCAGGCGGTGCAGCGTGGGCATCAGTTCCCTCAGCCGTGCATCGAGCTGCCACGGTGGATTCACGATCACGAGCCCCGCGCCAGCCAGGCCGACCTGTGCATCCGCGGGCAGCACGCTCAGCCGCACGTCCAGCACCCTGCTGAGCCCGGACTGCGCGAGGTCGCGCCGGAATCGCAGCGGACCCGCGCGGTCGGTGAGCGGGTACCAGACGCAGAACGTCCCCGTGGGCCAGCGCCCGCGGGCGAGTTCGAGGCCGGCGAGCACGCGGTCGAACTCGGCGTCGGACTCGTAGGGCGGGTCGATGAGCACCAGCCCGCGGTTCTCCCGCGGCGGCAGCTGTGCCTTGAGCGCCGCATAGCCGTCGCCCTCGATCACCGACACCCGGCGCGCCCGGCCGAGGGCATCGCGCAGCGCCGCGGCTTCCTTGGGCATGGTTTCCGCGAGCACCAGGCGGTCCTCCGCGCGGCGCAGCCGCGCGACGATCAGGGGCGAGCCCGGATAAGCGGTGATGGCGCTGTGGCCCTTGCCGGCCGACGCGCGCACCAGCCCGACGTAGGCGGCGAGCTCCGGCGGCAGCGAGGCCGCGGGCGCCTCGAGCAGGAGGCCGATGCCGCCCTTGTACTCGCCGCTGCGCTGCGCCTGCGCCTCGCTCAGGTCATAGAGCCCGCGCCCGGCATGGGTGTCGAGGTAGAAGAACGGCGCGGGCTTCTTCTTCAGGTGCTCGACCAGCATCAGCAGCACGACGTGCTTCAGCACGTCTGCGAAATTGCCGGCGTGATAGGCGTGGCGGTAGTTCATGGCGCACAGGGTACCGGATGGCGGCTCCGGGCAATGACGGCGGTCCCGATCCGGCCCCCGGCGCGCGCCGAGGCCCGGATCGCTCGGAATCGCGACGCCGCGCGGTGCCTCAGCGACCCAGTTCCGCCAGCCAGTCGCGCGGCCGCAGGAAATCCTCGTACAGCCGCGCCTCGGGCGTGCCGGGCGCGGGCCGGTAGTCGTACTCCCACCGCACCAGCGGCGGCAGCGACATCAGGATCGACTCGATGCGCCCGCCGGTCTGCAGGCCGAAGATCGTGCCGCGGTCGTAGACGAGGTTGAACTCGACGTAGCGCCCGCGGCGGTACAGCTGGAAGTTGCGCTCGCGCTCGCCGTAGGGCGTGTCCCGGCGCCGCGACACGATCGGCAGGTAGGCGGGCACGTAGTGGTCGCCCACGCTGCGGATGAACGCGAAGGACTTCTCGAAGCCCCACTCGTTCAGGTCATCGAAGAACAGCCCGCCCGCGCCGCGGGTCTCGTTGCGGTGCCGAAGAAAGAAGTAGCGGTCGCACCAGTCCTTGTACTTCGCATACACGTCCGGGCCGAACGGATCGCAGGCGGCCTTTGCCGTGCGGTGCCAGTGCAGCACGTCGTCCTCGAACGGATAGTAGGGCGTGAGGTCGAAGCCACCGCCGAACCACCACGCGGCGGGCTCGCCGTCCCTGAGCGCGACGAAGTAGCGCACGTTGGCGTGCGAGGTGGGCACGTAGGGGTTGCGCGGGTGGATCACGAGCGACACGCCGGTTGCCTCGAAGCTCGCGCCGGCGAGGTCCGGTCGCTGCGCCGTCGCGGAGGCGGGCAGCCTGCCGCCCGTCACGTGCGAGAAATTGATGCCGGCCTGCTCGAACACCGTGCCCTCGCGCAGCACGCGGCTCTCGCCGCCGCCGCCCTCGGGGCGCTGCCATGCGTCGCGCCGGAACGAGGCGCCACCGTCGGCGGCCTCCAGCGCGGCGGTGATCGAGTCGTGCAGCGAGTGCAGGTAGGCCATGACCGCGGCGGTCGACGGTGTCGCTGAACTCATGGCCTCTCCCTCCCGCGCCGCTCGTGACCGTCTACGCCGCCGGTGGCGGCCTCAGGACGTCCTCGTCGCAGCCGCTTTCTTCTTCGCGGCGACCTTCTTCTTCGCCGGTGCCTTCTTCCTGGCCGCGGCCCGCTTCTTCGGCGCCGTCCGGGCAGCGGGGTTGTCCACCTCAGGGGACGCCGTCTTTGCGGCCGCCGTCTTCGCAGCCGCCGTCTTCGCCGGCGCTGCCTTGCGGCCCCAGCGGCCCTTGCGCGCCGGTGCCGCGGCGAGGATTGCCTGGCACTCCTCGAGCGACAGGGACTTCGGGTCGCGGTCCTTCGGCACCTTGCCGTTCTTGTCGCCGTCGGAGACGTACGGCCCGAAGCGACCGTTCAGCACCTGCACGTCCGAGCCCGCGAACGCGCGGATCACGCGGTTCGCCTCGACCTGCTGCTTCTCCTCGATGAGTTCGAGCGCGCGCTCGCGAGTGATGGTGTACGGGTCGTCTTCCTTCTTGAGCGACACGTATTTCTTCGTCCCGTACTGTGCGTAGGGCCCGAAGCGACCGACCGCCACCCGGATGGGCTGGCCGTCGGCCATCGTGCCGAGCGTGCGGGGCAGCCTGAACAGCTCGAGCGCGTCGGCGAGCACGAGATCGTCCATCCGCTGTCCGGGCCGCAGGCTCGCGAACTTCGGCTTCTCCGCGTCGTCCCGCGTCCCGATCTGCGCGAACGCGCCGTACTTGCCGTAGCGCACGCTCACCGGCCGCCCGGAGACCGGGTCCACGCCGAGGTCGCGCGCCATCGCCACGTCGGAGCGCGTCACGTTCTTCTCGACCACGCCGATCTGCCGGCTCAGGCTTTCCCAGAACCGCGCCAGGACCGGAACCCATTCCTCCTCGCCGCGCGAGATGCCGTCGAGCTCGTCCTCCATCGACGCCGTGAAGTTGAAGTCCACGTAGCGCTCGAAGTTGCCGGTCAGGAAGCGGTTGACGATCTTGCCGAGGTCCGTCGGCACGAAACGCTTGTTGAGCAGCTCGCAGTACTTCTTGAACAGCAGCGTCTGGATGATGCTCGCGTAGGTCGAGGGCCGGCCGATGCCGTATTCCTCGAGCGCCTTGACCAGGCTGGCCTCGGAGAAGCGTGGCGGCGGCTCGGTGAAGTGCTGCTCGGGCTTCACCGCCAGCAGCTTCACGCGGTCGCCCGGCTCGAGCGCGGGCAGCCGGCGGTCGTCCTCGTCGTCGAGCGTGACGTCGTCGAAGCTCTCGCGGTAGACGGCGAGGAAGCCCGGCGAAACGAGCGTCGATCCGTTGGCCCGGAAGGTGTGGCCCGCGCCCGCCGCGAGGTCGACCGCGACGGTGTCGAACACCGCGGCCTCCATCTGGCTCGCCACCGCGCGACGCCACACGAGCGTGTAGAGCTTGTGCTGGTCCGGGTCGAGCCTGCCCGCGAGCTGCTCGGGCGTGCGCGAGGCCGCCGTCGGGCGGATCGCCTCGTGCGCCTCCTGCGCGTTCTTCGACTTGGTGCGGTACACGCGCGGCGAGTCGGGCACGGCCGCGGCGCCGTAGAGGCGACCGATCACGCCGCGGATCTCGCGCACGGCCTCGATGCCGAGGTTCACCGAGTCGGTGCGCATGTAGGTGATCAGGCCCACCGGGCCCTCGCCGAAGTCGACGCCTTCGTAGAGCTTCTGCGCGACGCGCATCGTGCGTTGCGCGCCGAAGCCGAGCTTGCGCGCGGCTTCCTGCTGCAGCGTCGAGGTGGTGAAGGGCGGCGAGGGATTGCGCTTGCGCTGCTTCCTGTCGACCTTTGCGACGGTGAGCGCGCCGGCGGCGGACTGCTCGAGCGTGCGGCGGATTTCCGCGGCACGGGCGCCGTCGGTGATCGTGAACTGCTCGACCTTCGCGCCGTCGAACTCGACGAGCCGCGCGCCGAAGGACTGGCCGGACTTCTCCGCCTCGGCGTCCACCGTCCAGTACTCGCGCGGCACGAATGCCGCGATCTCGGCCTCGCGCTCGCAGATCATGCGCAGCGCCGGGCTCTGCACGCGACCGGCGGACGCGCCCGACAGGCCCGCCTTCTTCCACAGCAGCGGCGAGAGGTTGAAGCCCACGAGGAAGTCGAGCGCGCGCCGCGCGAGGTAGGCCTTCACCAGCTCGTCGGCGATCTCGCGCGGCTGGTCGATCGCCTCCTGCACGGCGTTCTGCGTGATCTCGTAGAACACGCTGCGGTGGACCGCCTTGCCGTCGAGCGCGCCCGAGGCCTTCAGCAGCTCGTAGAGGTGCCAGGAGATCGCTTCTCCCTCGCGATCGGGGTCGGTCGAAAGGTAGACGGCATCGGCTTTCTTGACGGCGCGCGTGATGGCGTCGACGTGCTTCCGGTTCTTGTCGATGACCTCCCAGCGCATGGCGAAGCCGCGCTCGGGGTCCACGGCGCCCTCCTTGGGCACGAGGTCGCGCACGTGCCCGTAGGACGCCATCACCTCGAAGTCCTTGCCGAGGTACTTCTTGATGGTCTTCGCCTTGGCCGGCGACTCGACGATGACGAGGTTCCTGCTCATGTTCCCTGCAAAAAAACGTCCACCCCAGAAACGATCATGCCGCGGGGGGCCGCGGCATTGGCTTCGGGCATTGCCCGGGGTGGGCTCAATGCACGATTCCCGGCCGCTCCTCGAAGACCAGGTCCTCCATGCGCGCGAAGGCCGTCTCCTGGCCCGGCTGGCTGAACAGCACCATCAGCACCACCCACTTCAGCTTCTCGAGGTCGATTTCGTCGCCCTCGAGCGCCATCAGGCGGTCGATCACCAGCTCGCGCTGGGTGGGAGAGAGGATCCCGACGTTCTCGAGGTGCACGAGGAAGCCCCGGCAGTCGGCGTCGAGCCGAGCCTGCTCGAGCGCGCCGAAGACGCGGATCGCGCGGCCCGTGGGTGCCGCGCCCGTGCGGGTGGGATCCGCCGCGAGATCCTCGAGCCAGCAAAGCGCGCGCTCGACCTCGCCTGTGGGGAAGCCGGCGTGCTCGAGTTCCTGCTTCAGGGTGTCGCGGTCGGGCTCGTCGCCCTCGTCCAGCTCGCCGTCGAAGTAGTTCTCGAACAGGTAGATCAGGATGTCGAGAACGCCTTCCTTCATTCCTTCTTCCCCGCCAGGCGCCGGCCGTAGAGTCCGCCGGG
Organism: uncultured Gammaproteobacteria bacterium; assembly: GCA_963707145.1. Lineage (GTDB taxonomy): Bacteria > Pseudomonadota > Gammaproteobacteria > Steroidobacterales > Steroidobacteraceae > RPQJ01. The sequence continues at coordinate 173,693 of CAVPOQ010000008.1, read as the reverse complement.
CTGCTGGGCCACCCGTCCGTCGAGCTCGAGGATGAGCAGCATGGATGCGACCACCTCGGCCGCGAGACCGGTCCGCGCGACGAGCGTGTCGATGCCGGCCGGCGCGAAGCCGAGGGCATCTAACAGGATTTCGTAGTCCTTGTCCAACAGCGGCCGGGAAACCGCTTGCGCGTCAGGCGCTTCGGATTGCGCGCCCGCGCGCAGCCCTTCGAGCAGTGCGCCGAGCTCGGCGAATATGTCATCCACGGTCTCGACGAGCTTCGCGCCCTGGCGGATCAGACGGTGGCAGCCGCGTGCCATCGGGTTGTGGATCGAGCCCGGGATGGCGAACACCTCGCGGCCCTGCTCGGAAGCGAGCCGGGCAGTGATCAGCGAGCCGCTCTGCAGCGCCGCCTCCACCACGAGCGTGCCGACGGACAGGCCGCTGATGATGCGGTTGCGTCTCGGGAAGTGGTGCTTCAGCGGCGGCGTGCCGGTGGGGAGGTCCGAGACCAGCGTGCCGCGCGCGGCCACCTCGAGCGCCAGGCCGGCGTGTTCCCTCGGGTAGATGGTGTCGAGGCCGCAACCCATCACCGCGACGGTGTGCCCGCCGGCGGCGAGTGCGCCGCGGTGCGCCGCCGCGTCGATGCCGAGGGCGAGTCCGCTGCTGACCACGAGTCCGGCTGCAGCGAGGTGCCCGGCGAACTGCGTCGCGGTGTCGCGGCCGAGCGCGGTCGGGTTGCGGCTCCCGACGATCGCCAGCTGAGGCAGCGACAGCACGTCCGCCGCGCCCTCGACAAACAGCACCAGCGGCGCATCGACAATCGACGCGAGCAGCGGCGGGTAGTCCGCCGCGCCCCAGGTCACGAGACGGCGATTCGGCTCCGCGAGCCAGCGCTCGTCGCCGGCGATCGCCTGCGGGTCGGGGTTGCGCAGCGCGGCGATCGCCGTGCCGGAGAAGCCGAGCGCCGCGAGCGCAGCACGCGGCTCCCTCGCGAGCGCCAGCGGGTCGCTCGCAGGGCCCAGGCAACCGGCGTGCAGTCCCGGCACGCGGGCGAGCGTGAGCCACGGTTTCGGGTCGTCCATGCGCGGGAGCCTACCGGCGTCGCGGCCGGCAGGCTCCCGTGAATCAGTCGGATTGGAGCGATTTCCGCCGCGCGGCCTCAGCGCACCGCGTAGCCCTCGGTGAAATCGTCGCGGTGCCCGAAGCGCGGGCTCGCCACGAAGTCGCCGCGGCGGATCACCTGCGTGGACTCCATGACCAGCCCGTAGCTGATGCGATCGTAGACCTGGAACAGCAGCAGCGTCGCGCTGCGCTCGTCGGGCAGGCGCACCTGGCTGTAGTTCGCCGTGTAGTCCATCCACGCGTTGCCGCGGTCGAAGCGGTCGCGAACCTCCTCGCCCCGGTAGAACACGCCGAGCGTGTTGCCCGGCACGAGTCCGTGGCGCTTGCCGCGGTTGACGGCCAGCACCTGGTAGCGACCCGCGACGTACACGCCGTCGACCACGGCGATCACCTGCCCGATGACGTCCGGGTTGGCCGGAGGCGAAGGCACGAAATCGTCGCCGATGTCCACGCGCGCCGGGAACACCTTGTCACCCTGCATGATCTCGCGCCCCGTCTCGCGCACGCGCAGGTGCGTGAGCGGTTCCTCGCGCCTGAGATTGAAGATGGACTTCGACCCGGGCACGACCGCGCCGGTGGTCTGGACCACCTCGCCGGTGCCGGCCCAGTGGCCGAGGTAGCCGAGCAGGTCGCCGTCGTCGGGATCGACCAGTTCGTCGCCGATGTTCACGATCGTGTAGCGGGTGCCGGCCGGCGGCTCGCCGAGGCCGGCCGCGTAGACCTCGTTGGCGGTCGAGCCGACGATGTGGCGGTCACGCATTCCCACCACGTAAGGCACGCGCTTCACCTGATCCTTCTCGATCAGCGTGGGCCGGCCGACGAAGTCCATCAGCAGGTCGTAAGGGATCGCGCGCACCGCGTCGTCGAGCGGCTCGGAGCGAACCTGGGGCGAGAGTCGCGTCGCGCCGGCGCTGCCCACGGTGATCCGCGGCTTGCCGTCCACGTAGACGAGGTTCAGCACATCGCCGGGGTAGATCAGGTGCGGGTTCTGGATCTCGGGATTGACGTACCAGATCTCGGGCCAGTACCAGGGGTCGCGCAGGAACACGCCGGCGATGTCCCAGAGGGTGTCGCCCTTCTTGACGACGTACTGCTGCGGCGCGTTCGCCGCCAGCGGCACCGACATCGAGGTGCCCGAGGCCTGGGCGAGGGCCGGCTGCGGGATGGCGGCGCCCAGTCCGAGTCCACAAGCGGCGATGGCGGTCGCCACGGCTCCGGCCCGGATCCAGGGGCGCCGGCGGGGCGAAGAGCGGTGTACGAGGCGCTGGCTGCGATCCATCCCTTTCTCCGTCGGGTGTCGGGGTCGTGACCGCCGCCTTATAATCCGCCGCGCCGCGCGCGGGCTGCCGACCACGTCTCAGTCGGGACAATCCGCGCGGTGGCGACGGCGCCGCGAGGCGCGGTCGGCGTGCACAACTCCAAGCGTGGCCTAACTTTAGCAGCAATTTCAAACGAATGGCGAAGCTCACCATCCTCGAATACCCCGACCCGCGGCTGCGCACCCGCGCCGCGCCGGTTGCCGTCGTGGACGACTCGATCGGCAGGTTGATCGACGACATGCTCGAGACCATGTACGCGGCGCCGGGCGTCGGCCTGGCCGCCACGCAGGTCAACGTCCACAAGCGCGTGCTGGTGGCCGACGTCTCGGGCGAGCAGAACGCCCCGGTCGCCTTCGTGAACCCGGAGATCATCGAGCGGCAGGGCAAGACCGAGGCCGAGGAAGGCTGCCTGTCCGTGCCGGGCATCTTCGACAAGCTGAACACGCGCTCCGAGCGCGTGGTCGTGCGCGCCCTCGGCCGCGACGGAAAGCCCTTCGAACTCGAGGCCGACGGCCTGCTGGCCGTGTGCATACAGCACGAGATGGATCACCTGGAGGGCAAGCTGTTCGTCGACTACCTCTCCGAGCTCAAGCGTGGCCGCATCCGCAAGAAGCTGGAGAAGGAACGCCGCGAGCGTGCCAGCTCCCCGGCGTCGCACGAGCGCTCGAAGGTGCCGGTGATCTAGTCGCCGGAGCGGCCGTCGGGTCGCGCCGCCCCCGACCGTGACCCACCCATGACCCACCGGCTGCGCATCGCCTACGCCGGCACGCCGGACTTCGCCGTGCCGGCGCTCGACGCCCTGCACGCGGATGGCCACCTGATCGTCGCCGTGTACACGCAGCCGGACCGGCCCGCCGGCCGCGGCCAGGCGGTTACCGCGAGCCCGGTCAAGCGGCGCGCGCTCGAGCTCGGGTTGCGCGTCGAGCAGCCCGCGACGCTGCGCACGCCGGAGGCCGCCGGGCAGCTGCGCGGGCTCGGCCTGGACCTGATGGTGGTGGCGGCCTACGGGCTGATCCTGCCGCCCGCAGTGCTCGAGGCGCCGCGCCTCGGCTGCTGGAACATCCACGCCTCGCTGCTGCCGCGCTGGCGCGGCGCGGCGCCCATCCAGCGCGCGATCCTCGCCGGCGACGCCGGTACCGGCATCACGATCATGCGGATGGATGCCGGGCTGGATACCGGCCCGATGCTGCTCGCGCGCGCCGTCCCGATCGGCGCGCGCGAACACGCGGGCGCGCTGCACGATCGGCTCGCGACGCTCGGTGCGGCCGCTCTCGTGGAGGCGATCCGCGAGTGGCTGGCAGGTGGCATCGTGGAGGCGCCGCAGCCGGCCGACGGCGCCACCTACGCGCACAAGATTCGCAAGGAGGAGGCGCTCATCGACTGGTCGGCTCCGGCCGCCGCCATCGACCGGCAGGTGCGCGCCTTCGATCCGTGGCCCGTCGCCGAGACCCGCTGGGACGGCCGGCAGCTGCGCGTCTGGTCGGCGGAGCCGCTGCCGTATCCGGGGTCCGCCGGGCCCGGTGAGGTCGTGGAGGCGGCTGGCGGCCGGATCGTCGTCGCCGCGGGCGAGGGGGCGCTCGGGATCACGCGCATGCAGCTCGCCGGACGGAGGCCCGTGACGGCGGCGGAGTTCCTCAACGCCCACGACCTCGCCGGGGCCCGGTTCGGGTGAACGCCCTGCCGCCCGCGCGGACACCCAGCCCGGCGCAGGTGCGCGCGGCGGCGGCCGAGATCGTGGCCGGCGTCGCGGCCGATGGCCGCTCGCTCGACGAGTTGCTGGCCGGGGACCCCGACGAGGGCAGCGCGCGCGGCCTCAAGCGCTCGCTGGCCTATGGCACGCTGCGCTGGCACTTCCGGCTGGACGCAATCCTCCACCGCCTCGCCGACCGCTCGCCGGAGCAGTTGCCGCCGCGCCTGCGGGCGCTCGTCGAGGTCGGGCTCCATCAGCTGCTGTCGGGCGAGACTGCGCCGCACGCGGCGGTGGCCGAGACCGTCGGGGCCGCGCGCGAGATGGGCTTTTCCCGCGCCGCAGGCTTCGTGAATGCGGTATTGCGCCGTTTTCAGCGCGAGCGCGACACCATCCTGCCGGAGGTGGACGCCGACCTTGCGCTGCGCACCGCGCACCCGCGCTGGCTGGTCGAGCGCCTGCGGCGTCAGTACGGCGAGGCGGCACCGGCCGTGCTCGAGGCGAATAACGCGCACCCGCCGATGTGGCTGCGGGTCAATCGCCGGCGCTGGAGCAAAGCCGAGGCCACGGCCGCGCTCGAGAGCGCTGGATTCGAGGTGCACGGCCACCCGCTCGCGCCCGACGCACTGCGCGTCGAGCCGCCGTCCGACGTGCGCCGGTTGCCCGGATTCGCCGAAGGCCGGATCTCCGTACAGGACGCGGCGGCACAGCTCGCCATCGAACTGCTCCGGCCGCAGTCCGGCGAGCGGATCCTCGACGCCTGCGCGGCGCCGGGCGGCAAGGCGTGTCACGTGCTGGAACGGGTCGAGGGTCGATGCGAGCTCACGGCGCTCGACGCCTCGGAGTCGCGCCTGGCGCGCGTCCGCGACAGCCTCGCGCGCCTCGGCCTCGATGCGCAGGTGCTGACGGGCGACGCCGGAGAGACCGGGACGTGGTGGGACGGCCGACGCTACGACCGCATCCTGCTCGACGTGCCCTGTTCGGCGACCGGTGTCATCCGACGGCACCCTGACATCAAGCTGCTGCGGCGCGCCGGGGACATCCCGGCGCTGGCCCGCCGCCAGGCGCGGCTGCTCGAGTCGGCCTGGAGGCTGCTCGCCCCGGGCGGCACGCTGCTCTACACCAGCTGCTCGGTGCTTCGGGAGGAGAACGAGGATGTGGTGAGCCGTTTCCTCGCCGCCACGCCGCAGGCCCGCGACCAGACCCCCGCGCTGACGGCGGGCTGGCCCGCGCGTCCGCCCGGGACCGGGCCCGGCTACGCGATCCGGCCGGGGGAAGCCGGGATGGACGGGTTCTATTATGCTTGCCTCCTGAACAGCCCTTGAATGTTGGCGATGAGCAACAGCAGGTGCAGGAGCGGTCGTTCCGACGGGACTTTGAGCGGGATCCCGCTCGTCTGGCTGTTCTGCTTTTTTGCAACGCTGGTGGTGGTGCCAGCCCGCGCCGAGACCACCGTGGACGTTATCGGCGCCTCGATGACGCTCGATGAGGGTGTCTACGCACTCGACGCCGACCTCGAGATCAACCTGCCCGGCGGCGCGCGCCGCGCGATCGACGCCGGCCTCGCGCTGCGCGTCAGGTACGTGATCGAGATCGGACGCGTCCGCCGCTACATGCTCGATGCGGACGTCGCCACGCTCGAGCAGAGCTTCGAAGTCGGTTACCACGCGCTGAGCCAGCGCTACCTGCTGCGCAACCTCAACACCGGAGAGCAGCAGGACTTCGGCAGTCTCACTGCGGCACTCGATCGCCTGTCCTCGGTGCGCGGTCTGCCGCTGATCGATGCGTCGCTGCTCGAACCGGGGGTCCTCTATGCGATCCGCGTCCGCGCCGAGCTCACCCTGCGTTCCGCGCCCGATACGCTGAGCTGGCTGCTGTTCTGGACCGACGACTGGAGCGCCGACAGCGAGTGGTACGAATGGACGCATCGTCCCTGAGGAAGGCCGCGGCGATCGCCGCGATCAGCGTCGGCGGGCTGCTGTGGCTGTCCGCGATCCTGTTGATGGCGCGCACCGCGCAGCACTCCGAGCCGTTCAGTCGCCTGCACCCGTGGATCCTGATGATCAACGTCGCGGGCCTCGTGCTGCTGCTCGCGCTGCTCGCCACCAAGCTCGCGCAGCTGGTGCGCGACTGGCGCGGCCACGTGATCGGCTCGCGGCTCAAGGCCCGGATGGTGTGGACCTTCGGCGTGCTCGCGACGCTGCCGATCCTGCTCGTGTACTTCTTCGCGGTGCAGTTCCTGAGCCGCGGCATCGACAGCTGGTTCAATGTCGAGATCCGCCAGAGCCTCGACGACGCGCTGGTGCTGTCGCGTTCCGCGCTCGAGACGCGCATGCGCGACCACCTCGCGGCCACGCAACTGATCGCCGACGAACTCACGATCGGCGGCGAGCCGATGCCCGGCGCTCTCGAGATCCTGCGGCGGCAGGCCGGCGCGGCCGAGGTCGTGGTCGCGACCGGCAGCGGCACGATCCTGGCGGTGAGCACGGGCCTCTCGAACGACGTCGTGCCGGAGGAGGTGCCGGGCGAAGTGCTGCTGCAGGCGCGCCAGGGCCGCCCGTTCGTGAGCCTCGAGCCGCTCGCCGAAGGCGGCTACCTGATCCGTACCGCCGTGCCCGCCGCCGGCGAGACCGGTGACCGCGGGCGCCTGATCGTGCAGGCCATCTACCCGGTCGCCGAGCGGCTCGGCGCGCTTGCCGACACCGTGCAGGCGGCGTACCAGCAGTTCGGCGAGAAGGACTACCTGCGCAAGCCGCTCAAGGCGAGCTTCATCCTCACGCTGACGGTCGTGCTGCTGCTGTCGCTGCTCGCGGCGTGGTACGGCGCGATCTTCACCGCGCAGCGCCTCGTGCAGCCGATCCAGGACCTCGTCAAGGGCACGCGCGCCGTCGCGCAGGGCGACCTCGACACGCGCCTGCCGCTCACCTCGCACGACGAGATGGGCTTCCTCGTGCACTCCTTCAACGACATGACCAGGCGCCTGCGGCGTGCGCGCGAGGACCAGCAGCGCGCGCAGGCCGCGGCCGAGACTGAGCGCGCCAACCTCGCCGTCGTCCTCGCGAGCCTCTCCACCGGCGTGGTCGCGCTCGAGCCCGACCTGCGGGTGCGCACTGCGAACCGCGCTGCCACCGGCATCCTCGGCGAGGACCTCGACGGGAGCATCGGGCAGGCCTTCGCCGGACTCGGCGTTCCGGACGGACTGCTGCGCCAGTTCAGCGAGGCCTGCCGCAGCCGCCTCGCTGCTGGCGAGAACGAGTGGCGCGAGCAGTTCACGTTCCCGGCCGGCAGCGCTCGGTGCGTCATCATGTGCGCCTGCACGCCGCTGCCTGGCACCGGCGCGTCGCCCGGCGGCTACGTGCTGGTGTTCGACGACATCACCGCCATGCTGCAGGCCCAGCGCGAGTCCGCCTGGGGCGAGGTGGCGCGCCGGCTCGCCCACGAGATCAAGAACCCGCTCACGCCCATCCGTCTGTCCGCGGAGCGGATGCGCCACAAGCTGATGCCCGCCATGAGCGAGAAGGACGCGAAGCTGCTCGACCGCGGCACCGAGACCATCGTGCAGCAGGTCGAGGCGATGAAGGAGATGGTGAACGCCTTCAGCGAGTACGCGCGGGCGCCGCGCTTCGAGATGGGCGAAGTGAACCTCAACCAGCTCGTGACGGAGCTCGCCGACCTCTACCGCGGCCAGGTCGCGGGCCGTGGCGTCACGCTCGAGCTGCACCTCGATCCGGCCCTGACCGGCGTGGTCGCAGACCGCGGCCGCCTGCGCCAGCTGCTGCACAACCTGCTCGCCAACGCCGTCGAGGCGCTGGAGGGCCGCCGCAGCGGCGAGATCACGATCGTCACGCGGGTCGCGCAGCGCGGCGGCGGCGAGGTCGCCGAACTCACGGTGGAGGACAATGGCCCGGGATTCCAGCGCGAGCTGATCGGCCAGGTCTTCGATCCGTACGTCACGACCAAGGCGCGGGGCACCGGGCTCGGGCTCGCGATCGTCCGCAAGATCGTCGAGGAACACGGCGGGCACGTCGAGGCGGACAATCGGCCGGACGGGGGTGCGCGCGTGCGCGTCGCGCTGCCGCTGGACGGGGTGACACGGGGCGAGGCCGGGCGCCGCGACGCGCACTGGTCCGAGTCCAGAAGGGAGCGTGCATGAGCAACTCGCGGATTTTGGTGGTGGACGACGAGGCCGACATCCGCGATCTCGTGCAGGAGATCCTCTCTGAGGAAGGCTACGTCGTGGACGTCGCCTCGAACGCGGCCGAGGCGCGCGCGGCCTGCGTCCGTCAGCCGCCGGACCTCGTGCTGCTCGACATCTGGATGCCCGACGCCGACGGCATCAGCCTGCTGCGCGAGTGGCAGCAGAACCAGTCGCTGTCCGCGCCAGTGGTCATGATGTCGGGCCACGGGACGGTCGAGACGGCGGTCGAGGCCACCCGGCTCGGGGCCGTGGACTACGTCGAGAAGCCGCTGTCGCTCGCCAAGCTGCTGCGCACCGTGCGCGGCGCGATCGACCAGGGACGCGGCCAGCGGACCGCGGCGCGCAGCGTGCTGCCGCCGCTGCTCGCACCGGTCGGCCGCAGCCGGCTGATGCGCGATCTGCGCGAGCAGGCCAAGCAGCTTGCACCGCACGAGGCACCGGTGCTGATCGTCGGCGAGCCAGGCTCGGGGCGCGAGGCCTTCGCCCGCTACATCCACTCGCTGAGCCCGCGCTCCGGCGGGCCGTTCGTGACCGTGGTCGCCGCCGCGCTCACGGGCGCGACTCCGGAGGTCGCGCTGTTCGGCTCGGAGGAGGGCGGCGTCGTGCGCAAGGGCCTGCTCGAGCAGGCCGAGCGCGGCGTCCTGTTCGTCAACGAACTCGCCGATCTGCCGCCGGCGGTCCAGAAGCTGCTGTTCGCGGCGCTCGACTCCGGTCGCTTCCAGCGCGCCGGCGGCGTGGCCTGGGTGCCCTGCCTCGCGCGCGTGATCTCCTCGGCCCAGCCCGGCTTCGAGTCGCGCGGCGCGGAGCCGTTCCGGCCGGACCTGCTCGCGCACCTCAACGTGCTCATGCTGCGCGTGCCGGCGCTGCGCGACTATGCGGAGGACGTGCCCGACCTGCTGCGCTACTACGTGGACCGCCTCGTGGACGACCAGCGACTGCCGTTCCGACGCTTCAGCGTCGCGGCGCAGAACCGGCTGCGGAACTATCCGTGGCCCGGCAACATCCGCGAGCTCAAGAACATCGTGCATCGCGCGCTGGTGCGCGCCGGCCCGGAGGAGGTCGCACTCGAGGAAATCGAGCGGGAGATCGCCGCGCAGGCCGCGGGCGATGAACCGCTGGTGAAGCAGGACCTGCTCGCGCTGCCGCTGCGCGAGGCGCGCGAGCACTTCGAGCGCGCCTACCTCACCCAGCAGCTGCAGCTCTGCAACGGCAAGGTCGGCCTGCTCGCCAAGCGGGTCGGCATGGAGCGCACCCACCTCTACCGCAAGCTGCGCTCGCTGGGGGTGGATTTCCGCCAGACGGAAGAATGACTACGGCGCGTCGTGCGCCGGGAAGTCGCGCATCGCAGTCGACACGGCCGTGGCGATCGCGGCGGGCTCGAGGCTGCCGTTGCTGATGCGGCCCGACACGCGGCCCTGCCAGACCTCGGCGTTGCGGTCCGCGTCGATCGCGTGGATCACCAGCGTGCCCTCGCGGTAGTTGCGGACGCTGGGGCTGCCGACATTGATCGAGCCGCCGAAATTCCCGCCCCAGCTGCCCACGCCAACGCCCACCCGGACCGGGTTGTTCTCGACCTTGTCGGCACTCGCTGTTTCGTAGGCGATCCGCAGGTCCGGGCTCTGCTGCGACTCGACGTAGCCGCGGCGCTTCATCTGCTCGGCGATTGCCTCGCGGATGTTCCGGTCGAGCAGCTGCAGCGGGGCGTCGGCGTCGCTGACGCCGCCGGCCGGCGCCCAGCCGTAAGTCCGGTAGGCCGCGAAATCGGCGTCCGGATCGCGCATGGACTCCGGTGCGGGAGGCGGCGCAGCGCAGCCGGCGGCGAGCGCCACCGCGAGCGCGACGACGGTCGCGATGGCCGCGCGGCGCAGCGGCCTCATCCGATTACTTCGAACCGGCGACCATGTGGTCGACGGCGTTGATGACCGACTGGTCGGAGAGATCTGTGCGGCCGCCCTTCGGCGGCATGTAGCCCGCCTTGCCCTGGAAGCCCTGCAGCGCGTGCGCGTGCAGCGTGTCTGGCCCCTGCGCGATGCGGGGCGCCCACGCGGCCTGGTCGCCAAACTTCGGCGCGCCGGCGATGCCGGCGCCGTGGCAGGCCACGCAGGCCTGGTTGTAGACGGCGTCGCCGGGCAGGTCCGCGGCGGCGGCGACGGGCTCGGCCGACGCCGGCGGCGCGAGCGCCGAGTTGTCCTGGCCTGCGACCGCCACTCGCCCGACCGGCGCGATCCGTGCAAGCACTTCCTCCCGGTAGGTCGGATCGGTTGCCCGGTGGGCGACAGACGTCTGGGCCGCGATGATCCGCGCGAGGATGATCAGGCCCACGGTGATCCCGAGCAGAATGCCGAGCACCAGCATGAAGGTGTCGAAGAACTTGCGATCGTGCGAAGCGCTCACGAGAAACCCCGGTATCAGGCGCAAACGAGGGCGCGCAGTATACCGTGCGAGCCATGCCGTCGCGCCCCCGGTAAATGGACGCCGCCCCGGGCCAGGGCTATGATTCCGGCCCCTTTCCGGGGTCCCGCCGCGCGCCCGTAGCTCAGTTGGATAGAGTACTGCCCTCCGAAGGCAGGGGTCACTGGTTCGAATCCAGTCGGGCGCGCCAATCATTTCAGGTACTTGTTTGCTCCCCTCGACGCGTAGATCGGGCGATGTGCAAGTGCGCCCAACGTGTGCCCACGGCTTGGATGTCGTCGTCGGTCGAACGCGCCGGCTGTCACACGCCTGCGTTGTCTACCGCACCGACAAGCGGCAGACGGTCTCGGATACTGCTCTTACCGCGTCGGGTCATGGCGGCAGGGCAACGGCCCTCGCTTCGGATGCGCTTCCGGCGACTGCATGTGTGGTTCACGTGCATGCGACTCCGCGCATCTCCAGGTGATTCGCCCCACCGCTCGTCGTTGTGCATCCGCACGCGTGTCTCACGGTCGATGATGACGTGATCTTTCGGAACATTCAGTGGAGACGAAGATGACAAGCACCACTCTGGAACGAGAACGTAACAAGACTTCGAGCCCGCCTCCGACTCCGGGTCCGCTCGGCGCGCATCCGGTTGGAACTGGGCTCGGCGCGGCGGCTGGTGGCGCCGCAGCGGGTGCACTGGCGGGAACGGTGGCGGGCCCGGTGGGCACGGTGATCGGCGCGGTGGCAGGCGCCGTGGCCGGCGGTGTGGCTGGCAACAAGATCGCCAAGGCAATCGACCCCACCGCCGAGGAAGCGTACTGGCGCGAGAACTATTCGACTCGGCCCTACGTCACCCGCGGGGCAACCTTTGACGAGTATGGTCCCGCCTACCGCTACGGCGTCGATGCGTACGGACGCCACGAGGGCCGCACGTTCGAACAGGCGGAACCCGAAATGATGCGCGATTGGGACCGCGTCAAAGGCACGTCCAAGTTGACGTGGGAGAACGCCAAGCACGCGACCCGCGACGCCTGGCAGCACGTCAGCGACTTCGTTGAACGCGCGACGCCTGGGGATTCCGATCACGACAGGAAGTAATTCGGGACCGGCGGTCCCCACGGGACGGGGATCTGACGACTGACCAGGAACCATCGAGTGGACACGCGACTCCGGCGTACGCCGGGTCGGGAGTCCACTCGGTGTCTCACCGGACAAAGATTGATCCCATTGCCGACGCCGCCTTCTTGCCGACTTCGCTGGTTGCCTCGCGCTCCGTCGCGACGCTCTCCGGGCCGTGCGTCGCTGCCACCCGCCAATGGGCATGGCCTTTCAGAACACCTGGCGAGCCGGACACCGCGCTCTGTACGGTAGGTAACAGACCGACTGCCGACGGGCGGCTAGTCTGAAAGCGCAGGCCCGCCGTGGCCGGTGCGATCTGGGAGCGGGGCATTCAAGCCTGCTTTGCGGCGCTAACTGAGACGCGGACCAGAAGCGAGTCAGAGGCCCACGGCAGCGTTCAACGTTCGCCATTCCGCCTCCGCTGCAGGGTGGACAACGCCGAGATCGGCAACACGATTAGGAACCAAACATGACAACTCGATTTCTGAAACTGACCGCAATTCTGGGAGTGCTGGCTGTGGCCAGCGCCTGCTCCTCCACACGTACGCAGGAGTCGGCCGGAGAGGTCTTCGACGACAGCGTACTGACCTCCAAGGTGAAGGTCGCCCTGATCGACGATCCGGTCACCAAAGCCGGCCAGATCAACGTCGAGACGTATCGCGGCGTCGTGCAGCTCGGCGGTTTCGTCGACAACACCCAGCAGAAAGAGCAGGCCACGAAGGTGGCGCGCTCGGTCACGGGCGTCAAGGAGGTCCGCAACGACCTTCGCGTCAGCACGAAGCCCCATGCGACGGCCGGTCAGGACGTCGATGACAGCATGTTGACGGCCTCTGTCAAATCGAAGCTCATGGACGATCCGACGACCAAGGCGTACCAGATCAACGTGGGAACGGAAAAGGGTGTGGTGCAGCTGACCGGGTTCGTCGATTCAACGGCGATGAAGACCCGGGCCGGCGAAGTGGCGCGCTCCGTAGACGGTGTCAAAGCGGTGCGCAACGATCTGGAGATCAGGCAGAAGTGATGACCGCGACGCGCCTTCGAGCGGCCGGAGCACGGATCGCACACACGCGGGTGGTGTGCGAGCTGTGCGGACCTCGACACCGCACCCTTGTACGGCAGTGTGCACACGGGACGAATGTCGACATGCTCGAATGACAGCGTAATGGAAACCAGGAGATCCACATGTATATCGGCGGCGGCATACTCGGCACGATTCTCGTCATTGTTCTGATCGTCTGGCTCGTGCGACGCATGTGAGGCGACTGCTAAGTTGGAGGACGGCGGCGCCGTTTCGGCCGCGGCGACGACAACAGAGGGACGCCCGCGCCGGGGTCCCGGGATGAAAGAAGCAGGATGATGAAAGGAGGGCGCGCGGCGTCACCGCGAGCCTTCCTGTCCCGACGACCACTGACGTCGCAGGGCGCCGACGCGCCGAGCCAACGCAACTCCTTCGCCCCCGAGGCGCCGCGCGAGTCGCCACGAGAAGCTGGAAACACGCCTGGCAACGGTGCTTGTCGGGCAGCTGATGGATGCTGGGTTCCTGGGACCACCACGTTGACGGCTGAGTCAGCGCCAGGCTGTCGGGGACCCGCAGATCGGACACACGGACCTTCTGCGCCTGTCGCATGCGCAAGTGCCGCGCGGGGCGCGCCGCGTTGGCCGGGTCGGCCCACGCTCTCCGCGGAGAACAGTGGGTCGACGTCGGGCAGCGTTACTTCTTTTTCGCTGCTTTCTTCTTCGCGGTCTTCTTCGCAGCAGTCTTCTTAGCGGCCGTCTTCTTCGCAGCCGTCTTCTTCGTGGTCTTCAGTTTCTGCTTGACGTCGCCAAACTTCGCCTGCGCCTTCCCGCGAGTCTTCTGAGCCTTGCCCTTCGCCTGAAGCTCTTTGTTGCCCACGAGTTTGCCGGCGGCTTCCTTGATCTTGCCCTGCACTTCTTTCATGCGACCTTGAATCTGGTCTTTGTACGCGGTCACGACTTGCTCCTGAATCGGTAGGCCGGCAACCGGCCGGCACGCCGCACTGGGGGGGTGAAAAGGCGAGGTCTGACACCTGAGGACCTTCTCATCGAGTGCCTCTGGATGTTCGGACCGGCGCCCGCTCATCGTCAATACGTCGAGATACAGTCACGGCGCCGCCAGCCACGAGAGCCGTTTCAACCAGACAGGATGCCGGCATAACGTGAGGCGCCGTCCGTCGCGGCTGGAGAGATCCTCAGCCGGCGACGGCCTTCACCACATATCCGCCCGACTTCTCGTCCTTCTCGATCTCGATCAGCCGGCGCGCGTGGGCTTCCTCGAGCAGCTGGCTGAAGCTGCGGAAGCCGTGGTAGGTCTCGTTGAATCCCGGGCGCTGGCGCTTCAGCGCCTGCTTGATCATCGAGCCCCAGATCTTTTCGTCTTCCTCGCGGTCCTCCGCGAGAGCCTCGATCGTGGCGAGCACCAGGTCGAAAGCTTCCTGCTTCTTCTCGTCGTCGCCCTTTTGCGCGTGGGGAGCCGCGGCGGGCGCCTCGACGGGCGCGGACTCGGTCGCAGCCGGAGTCGCCGCGGCCTGCTCGGACGCTGCCGCAATGCTGGCCACCGGCGGCAGCGGGGTCGACGCCTTGCCGCTGGCCTGCTTCGCCGGCGCCCTGCGTCGTCCGCGCCGCTGCTCCTCCGTGCGCACGAGGTCGTCGTAGTAGATGAACTCGTCGCAATTGGCGATCAGGAGGTCCGACGTCGAGCTCTTCACGCCGACACCGATCACGAGCTTGTTGTTCTCGCGCAGCTTGCTGACCAGCGGGGAGAAGTCGGAGTCGCCGCTCACGATCACGAACGTGTCCACGTGGCTCTTCGTGTAGCAGAGGTCGAGCGCGTCGACGACCATGCGGATGTCGGCCGAGTTCTTGCCGGACATGCGCACGTGCGGGATCTCGATCAGCTCGAACGAGGCCTCGTGCATCGGCCCCTTGAACTCCTTGTAGCGCTCCCAGTCGCAGTAGGCCTTCTTGACGACGATGCTGCCCTTCAGCAGCAGCTTCTCGAGCACCTTGCCGATGTCGAACTTCGCGTACTTGGCGTCACGGACGCCGAGGGCCACGTTCTCGAAGTCGCAGAACACGGCCATGTTGTTGATGGTGGGCTTTGCCATGCGCTCATCCTATCACCGGCCCGCCACCCCATCACCGGCTCGCCACCAGCGCGGCCGCCACGAACATGAGCGTGCCGGCGGTCCGCCGGATGGCGCGCTGGGCGCGCTCGTCCGCGAAGAGCCTGCGCGCGCGGGACGCGAGCAGCGCGTAGCCCGCGTGCACGCCGCCGATCACGACCACCAGCATCAGCGCGAGCAGGCCGACGTCCCGCCACGCGAGCGTCGCGAGGTCCACGAAGCCCGGCAGCAGCGCCGCGTAGAAGATCATCGCCTGCACATGGCCGAACATCAGCAACAGCCCGGCCCAGTAGTTGCGCCAGAAGCCCGCCTCCGGCCCGCCCGTCGCCTCGAGCGACCGCGACGGCCGCCGCCACAGCGTCACGCCCTGCCACACGAGATAGAGCGCACCGAGCCACTTCACGATCTCGAAGGCGCCGCCCATCGTGCGCGCCGCCGCCGCCATGCCGGCGGCGGCGAGCCCGAGGAACAGCAGGTCGCCGGTCACGACGCCGGCGTTGATGGCCATTGCCGGCCGCGCGCCACTGGAGATGGCGCGCGCCACGATCGCCACAACCGCCGGGCCCGGCGTGAGCGCGGCCACCGCGACCGTGGCGGTCAGCGCGAGGAAGGCGCCGGGGGTCACGCGCGGGCTACAGCCAGCCCTTGCGACGGAAGTACAGGTAGGGGACGACGGCAGAGCCGACCATGGCGACGAGCGCCATCGGGTAGCCCCAGTGCTTGTCGAGTTCCGGCATGAAGTGGAAGTTCATGCCGTAGATGCTCGCGATCAGCGTCGGCGGCAGGAACATCACCGCCACGACCGAGAAGATCTTGATGATGTTGTTCTGCTCGAGGTTGATGAGCCCGAGCACCGCGTCGAGCAGGAACTGCACCTTGCCGCCGAGGAAGCTCGCATGGTCCGAGAGCGACTGCACGTCGAGCAGCGTGGATTTGAAGCGCCCGCGCTGGTCCTGCGACAGGGTGAGGTTGGCTGCCTGCTGCACGTACATCAGCAGGCGCTGGAAGCTCACCAGGCTCTCGCGCGACTTCGAGATCAGGTCGCCACTCATGCCGATCCGCTGGATCATGCCCTGCAGGTCGCGATTGGTCGGCGACTGGCCGTCGCTGCGCGGGAAGATCGTCAGCGAGACTGCGTCGAGTTCCGCCTGCACCTTCTCGAGCACGTCGGCGATGCGCTCGGTGAACGCCTCGAGCAGCCCGGCGAGCAGAGTGGCCGACGAGGTGCAGGCCGCTGGGGATCGCTCGACGTGTGTCATGAACCGCCGCACGGGCGTCGGGTCGACGTAGCGGGTCGTGATCAGGCGGTTCGCGGCGAGGATGAAGGTGATCGGGCTGCTCTCGGGTTTCTCCGAGTCGAGCCGGCTGCCGACCGTCGCCGTCATGTAGACCGCGCCGCCCTCCTCGTAGAGGCGGTTCGAGGTCTCGATCTCCTTCATCTCGTCGCGCGTCGGGACGTCGACGGTCAGCAGCGCCTCGAGCGCCTTTTCCTCCTCCGCCGTGGGCTCGTAGAGGTCGGCCCAGAGGAACTCGTCGGGAAAGCTCGCACGGCGGCGTGTGCTCGGCCCAGGTGTAGCCGCTGCCGGTGGGGATGAGGAGACGGAGCATGGGGAGGAGGACCCTGCGGACAGGCCGCCGTTTTAGCACAGCAGCCCGCCGCGTTCCTCAGCGGCTTTCGACTGCGCCGATGTCGCCCGGCAGGCCCGTCGGGCGGGCGGTCCCGAGCTGGTCGGTCGCGCCGCGCTTCACGACGAGCGCGCGGCGGTTCAGCAGCTGTCATGCGGATGCCGGGGTTCTCCGTCAGGTGACCGGCCTGGAACAGCGACTGCCAGGCATCGTCGCCGAGCAGTTCCATGCCCAGGCCCGGGATGGCGCGCTGCCCGAGCGCGGCGTCGAGCCGGTGCCAGAATTCGATGTAGGGATAGTTGGCCAGTTCGCGCGGCCAGGTCGCGTTCGGTCCGAACCAGTGCGTGTCGGCGAGCGAGAGGATCGGGCTGCCCGAGGGGTTCCGGTAGGGCTGGGCGCCCGCCGTCGCCGAGTCGGAATCGGCCGCCTGCAGGAACGCCTCGAAGTCAGCCTTGAAGGCGGCGGCGAATCCCGGCAGGCCGTAGCGGGTCTCGATGCGCCCGAGCACGATGCGGAGGAAATCGTCGGTGGCGCCTGGCGACACGCTGTACTCGCCGATCGTGATCTCGACCGGGTACTCGCCAGCCGGTACGACGTCGAGGGCCGTGCCGCGCGGCAGGTAGGCGAGCACGGCGGGCTCCCCGGACCCGACGCCCGCCGAGTTCGCCCAGCTCGCGTGCGACACGCCGCCTGCGAGATCGACGACGCTCGCGAGGTCCACGCCGCTGGTGTCGCCCTGCTTCGGGCAGTGGCGGCGGACCAGCGACTCCCACGTCGGCTCGCCGACCGGCACGAGGATCTGGTCGAAGTCGAGGACGCCGAAGCGGTTGTAGCCGGCGCTGAGGAAGTGCATCAGCGAGCCGGTGAACACGTCATGGGCATAGCGCCTGCCGCCGATCTCCTCGACGGTGTTGCCTGCCACGATCGAGTGCCCGAGGGTCATGCTCTCGACGGCGTGGGCATTGCCGACCGTCGCCGCGATGCCGCCTGCCAGGTTGCGCCGGCCGAGACTGTCGGTGCGGGGCACGCCGCGCACCGCGTTCTCGACCACGGTGGAGGCCATCAGCTCGAGGTGGCCGTTCGACACGTAGACGCCGCCGCCGCGCCAGTAGCCCATCGCGAGCAGGAATGGCGGCAGGCCGGGGGCGGGTTCGGCGAGGTTGCGCGCGACAGTGGTGTTCGTGACTCGCAGCAGCTTGGACTCGCCGATGCCGCCGCCGTCCGAGTACACGCCGGCGCCGTAGGCGAACAGCCCCGAAATGCGGTTGCCGGTGATCGCAGAGCGATCGATCGTGGAAGCCGTCAGCTTGCTGCCGGCGCCTCCGACGGAGTACACGCCGCCGCCGGCCGCGCCCGCGCCGGTCACGGTGTTGCCGGTCACGACGCAGCCGTGCATCTCGACGATGTCGGCGTACACCGCGCCGCCGAAGGCGCCGCGGTCGCGCGAGGAGTCGAAGTCGCCGCGTGCGTGGTTGTCGTACAGCCGGCAGTTCGTGAGCTTCGCCACGCCCCACACCGCCAGCGCCGCCCCCCGTCCCAGCGTCCACGGCTGCCCGCCCGCGGTGGCGGCCGCGATGCTGACCGCCACGCTGCGCCCGCCGGTGATCGCCACGTTGCTGAGCGTGAGATCGCCGTCGACCGCCAGCACGCGCGCGTCGCCGCCGCCGGTCCACGCGAGCGTGATGCCGGAGGGCAGCGCCGAGGCGTCGATCACCACGGCCTTGCGCGCCACCAGCGCCGAGGCGCCGTAGTCGCGAGGCAGGTACCCCACGAGGTAGGACACGGGGCCGCTGGGCTCGTCGCGCATGCCCATCACCTCGCCCTTCAGCGACGTGTGCTCGTCGGCGACGAGAGTCAGCGCGACGGTGCCGCCGTTGAGTTGCGGGTCGAAGGTGATGGGCTGGCCGGACGCCGCGGACTCGAGCGCCGAGCGCAGCGTGACCGTGCCTGCGGGGGGCGTCGCGGCGTCGAGCAGGCTGTTGACGACGATGGACTTCGTGCCGGCGGGCGGGGCAGGGTTGCCGCCGCCACTGCCGCCGTCGCTGCAGGCGAACAGCGGCGCCAGGCACCCGAGCAGCCAGCCGACCCGGAAGGGATGCATGAGTCGATCCCCGGATGAGGGTTCCACCGCATGCTAGCCAGCGCGTGCCGTACCCGCGTCCGTGGAACCCGCGAATCCGCCTCTCGCCGCGCGAGGTTGCGGCGAGCCTGAGCGTGTCCCGGAGTTTCGGCCGGCCGGAGGGCCTGTCTGGCCCCGACCGTCAGCCCGGCGGCTTGTCCTTCGCGGCCAGCGCGTTGATGGTCTGGAACAGCTGGTCTTCGCCGCCCGCCATGCTGATGTCGGTGACGTACTTGCCGTTCACGACGACGGTGGGCGTGCTCGCAATCCGGTAGCGCTTGTTGAGGTCCGTGGCGCGCGCCAGCTTCGACTCGACTGCGAAGCCCGTGAAGGTCTTCTGGAAGTCCGCCTTGGAGACGCCGCGCGCAGTCAGGAACGCCTCGATCTTCTCCGGCGTGTCGAGCCGGTTGCCGCGGACGTTGATCTCGCGGAACGCCTCGTTGTGCAGCGCGGGCTTGCCGAGCACCTCGATGGTGTAGAAGAGCCGGGCGTGCAGCTTGAGGAGGTCGTTCCAGACCGCCGGCATGCGCACCAGCTCGACGTACGGCGCCTTGCCGTTGCGCGACCAGGCGTCGAGCCTGGGCTCGAGCACGTAGCAGTGGCCGCAGGCGTACCAGAACACCTCGACGACCTCGACCTTGCCGGGGGCGACGTTGGTGGGGACGGCCGGCTTGAGCGGCTTGTAATTGACACCCTCGACGGGGTCGGCGGCGAGCGCCACCTGACCGGCGAGCAGCAGCAGGGCCGCGGCGAGCGGGCGGGAAAGACGGGCGAGCATCGTGTTCATGGAGGGATACGACAGTGCCGGCGCGCGCGGGTTCAACGCAGGCCCTGCACGTAGGAGGCCACGGCGTCGATCTCTTCGTCGGAGAGCATGGCCGCGACGTTGCGCATCATCTGGTTGGGGTCGGTCGCCCGGGCGCCGGACCGGTAGGCGCGCAGCTGCGCGGCGACGTACACCGCATGCTGCCCCTGGATGGAGGCGTAGCCCGCCAGCGGGTTGCCGCGGCCGGTCGGTCCGTGGCACCCGGCGCAGGCCATCACGCCGGCCTTGACGTTGCCGGCGCGGTAGACGCGCTGGCCGAGGGCCAGCTTGGAGGGTTCGGTTTCGCCGCCCTTGATCGCCTGTGAGCTGAAATAGGCGGCCAGGTCTGCCATGTCCTCGTCTGACAGGATCATCGCCATGGGCGACATCAGGTCGTTCTTGCGCTCGCCGCCCTTGAAGGCGGTGAGCTGCCGCAGGATGTAGGAGGGGTGCTGGGCGGCGAGATTGGGCCACTCCGGGTTCACGCTGTTGCCGTCCATGCCATGGCAGGCCATGCAGGTGGCCGACTTTGCCTGGCCGGCTTCCTTGGAACCCGCGGCGAACGAGGGCGCGCTCCAGCCGAGAACGGCCACCATCGACAGGGCGGCGACGAGCTTCGCGGTCATTGAAACACTCCGAGGAACAGGGGTCTGGCGAGCCCCGAATTGTACACTAAGCGCCCCGCCGTCTCCGGTGCCCGCGCCGCCCATGTCCGCGTACCCGCACGTGAAATTCCTGACCAGCGCCAACGAGGCGCGGCAGTTCCCGCCCGACGTCGGCGCCGAGGTGGCGGTGGCCGGACGGTCGAACGCGGGCAAGTCCAGCGCGATCAACGCGATCACGCACCGCAAGGGCCTCGCGCGCACCAGCAAGAACCCCGGTGCGACCCGGCTCGTGAATTTCTTCGAACTCGAACCGAACCGTCGACTGGTGGATCTGCCGGGCTATGGGTTCGCAGCGGTCTCCGGGTCGATGCGGCAGCACTGGCGGACCCTGATCGAGGCCTACTTCCGAGGGCGCCAGGCGCTGCGCGGCGTGATCGTGGTCATGGACGTCCGCCACCCGCTCAAGGACCACGACGTGGACATGCTGAGGGTTGCGCAGTCGCGCGAGGTGCCCGTGCACGTCCTGCTCACCAAGGCCGACAAGCTCGGCCGGTCGGCCGGGGCGGCGGCCTGCGCGGTCGTGCGGCGGGCCACCGGCGCCGGCGTGACAGTGCAACTCTTCTCCGCGCTCTCGGGGGAGGGCGTGTTCGAGGCCCGCGCGGCGCTCGAGCGCCTGCTGGCCAGGACCCCCGAAAAAGAAACCCCGGTTGGACCAGCGGATCCAACCGGGGAAGGCAACCCGGCGTTGGGGGATGACCGGGCGGACGCAGGCCCAGGGAGGTAGGCCGGCGCCGAGCACCGTAGGGCGCTCAGGAATTTTGAACGCCCCCGCCGTGGAAAGTTCCGTGGCCAGCCAGGGTCCGGTGGCCGCCCATGGCAGGGGAACGGTGTGTCGGTCAATCGAACGGCAGGTTCAGGTGCGGGGTCAGAGGAAAGTCCAGGTGACGCCCACCGAGAACATGTCCACCGTGTCGGCCCCGTCGACGTCGAAGATCTCGTATTCGCCGCGGATGCTGAGACTCCAGACCCGGAACTGGGCGCCCACGCCGTAGGTCAGGTCCGTGCCGTCCTCGCTGCCGCGGATGTCGAGGTCCGGCGCCGTGACGTCCGCACTCCAGTCGATGGCGCCGACCCGGGCGAACAGGTCCACCGGCCCGACCGGCAGGAAGCCGACCGCGGACAGCGAGAACCCGCTGACGTCGGCCTCGATCTTCTCGCCCTGCACCCTGTCGTCCGGGGAGCCGAGATCCAGGTAGTTGGCCTCCACCGACAGCCAGTCGACGAAGCGCCAGCCGGCGATCACTTTGTACCCAAGCCCGTTGGCGTCGAAGTCGGCGTCGAACCCGTCGACGGCCTCGTCGAAGCTCACTCCGGACTGGCCGAGGCTGGCGCCGAGGTAGAGACCGTTGTCGGCCGCGACGGTCGGCAGGCTGGCGAGCGCGAGTGCGGCGGCGAGGCTGGCGGCGATGTGCTTCTGCATGGGGTGTCTCCTGCCTGGTTCTAGGGAAATCAGGATCTTACCGCGTGCCCGGTGTGAACTGTCCCGCAAAAAAAAGAGCCCGCCGAGGGGCGGGCTCTTCGGACCCTGGAAGGGTCTGCTGGTCGCTTAGAAGCGCCAGATGATGCTGGCCGAGGCGAAGTCGACCGAGTCGAAGTTCGACAGCTCGAAGCCCTGGTACTCGGCACGGACGCCGAAAGTCTCCGTGAAGTTCCAGGTGCCGCCGACGCCCCAGGCGAAATCGGTGCCGTCCTCGCCGACCGAGGTCTTCACGAGCGTGCCGTCCTCGTCCCGGATCTTGCCGCTGCCGTCGGCATCCCAGTAGATGAAGCCGAGCTTGCCGAACAGGTTGAAGTTCTCGCCGATCGGCCAGATGCCGACCGCCGAGCCGACGAAGCCGGTCACGCCGATCGAGGCCTTCAGCCGCTCGTCAGGGAAGCTCGGGTCACGGAAATTGTCATCGGGCTCGCCGCCGTCGACGTACTCGGCCTCGACGGCCAGCCACTTCATGAACTGGTAGCCGCCGAAGAACTTGTAGCCGAAATCGCTGCCGTCAAAATCCTTGCCGTCGTAGATGCCGTCGGAATTCGCAGCGAAATTGCCGACGCCCGCGCCGACGTAGAAACCGGTGTCGTCGGCCGCGAAGGCCGGGGAGGCGGCGAGAACCGCAGTGGCAACGGTCGCAAAAATGTACTTCATGATGTCTCCTAGTTTCGATAGTCAGGAACGTCGCGGCTGGCAGCGCATTGCGCCGGTCGACCCTGGACGTCAACGTGCCAGCCGACTCCTGTGACGCAAATACTACACGACGGGCCGCTGATTTTCGATCATTAGAAGCACTTAGTCTGATTGGTAGCAAAAAAGCAACAGAAACGGTCGTGCAAATGGACTAGTGCGCGACGTCCCAGTTCGCGCCACGACCGATATCCACCCGGAGCGGCACGCGCAGCTCCGCCGCAGCCGTCATCCGCTCCCGCAGGCCCCGCTCGACCGCCTCGACGGCGCCCTCGTGGACCTCGAGCACCAGCTCGTCGTGGACCTGCATGACGAGCCGCGCCTGCCCCTGCAGCTCCCTGAGCCAGGCGTGCACCCCGACCATGGCGCGCTTGACGATGTCGGCGGCCGTGCCCTGCATGGGCGCGTTGATGGCGCTGCGCTCGGCGTACTGCCTCAGCTGCTGGTTGCGGGAGCGGATCTCGGGCAGGTAGAGCCGCCGGCCGAACACGGTCTCGACGAATCCCTGCTCCCGGGCCATGGCGCGGGTGTCGTCCATGTAGCGCTTCACCCCTGGATAGCGCTGGAAGTACAGGTCCACGTACTTCTGTGCCGCGCCGCGGTCGATGCCGAGCTGGCGGGCGAGGCCGAACGCTGACATGCCGTAGATGAGACCGAAATTGATCGCCTTGGCGGCACGGCGCTGGTCGGACGTGACGGCGGCGGGATCCGCACCGAACACCTCCGCCGCGGTCGCCTGGTGGATGTCGCGGTCCTCTGCGAAGGCCTTGAGCAGGCCCGCGTCGCCCGAGAGGTGCGCCATGATCCGCAGCTCGATCTGCGAGTAGTCCGCGGCCATCAGCAGGTGGCCCGGTGGCGCCACGAAGGCCTGGCGGATGCGCCGCCCCTCGGCCGTGCGCACCGGGATGTTCTGCAGGTTGGGGTCGGTGGAGGACAGTCGGCCGGTGGCTGCAACCGCCTGGTGATACGACGTGTGGACGCGGCCGGTGCGCGGATCCACCTGCTCCGGGAGCTTGTCGGTGTACGTGGACTTGAGTTTCGCCAGGCCGCGGTACTCGAGGATGATCCGCGGCAGCTCGTAGGCCGGCGCAAGTTCCTCGAGCACGTCTTCCGCGGTGGAGGGCTGGCCGGTCGCGGTCTTCCGCTGCACGGGCAGGCCGAGCTTGCCGAACAGGACGTCCTGCAGCTGCTTTGGCGAGTCGAGGTTGAAGGTGACGCCGGCCGCTGCGTGCGCCGACTGCTCGAGCGCGAGCAGGCTCTTCGCGATCTCGTGGCTTTGCCTGCGCAGCATCGCCGTGTCGATCAGCACGCCAAGGTGCTCCATGTCGAGCAGCACGGGCACCAGCGGCTGCTCGATCTCCTCATAGAGCTGCCTGAGCCTGGGCAGCCGCTCGAGCTGCGCCCACAGCGCCTGGTGCAGCCGCAACGACACGTCTGAGTCCTCGGCGGAATACTCAGCCGCGCGCTCTACCGGCACCTCGCTGAACGGCAGCTGCTTCGCGCCCTTGCCGGCCACGTCCTCGTAATGGATGGTCTCGACGCCGAGATAGTGCTTCGCCGTCGAGTCGAGGTCGTGGCGCGTCGCGGTGCTGTTGAGCACGTACGACTCGAGCATCGAGTCGTAGCGCATCCCGCGCAGCTCGATCCCGTGGTTGCGCAGCACGTGGGCGTCGTACTTGAGGTGATGGCCGAGCTTGGCCCGCTGGGCGTCCTCGAGCAGCGGCGCGAGCCGGCGCAGCACGTCCTCGCGCCCGAGCTGCTGCGGGGCGCCCGGGTAGGTGTGCGCGAGCGGCACGTAGGCTGCGTGGCCGGGCTCGATGCAGAACGACACGCCCACGATCTCCGCCTGCATGTAGTCGAGCGAGGTGGTCTCGGTGTCGAAGGCGAAGAGCTCCGCAGCGCCGAGACGCTCCAGCCAGGCGTCGAGCTGCGCCGCAGTGAGGACAGTCTGGTAGTCGCGAGGCATGGCGCGCTGCCCGGCGGGATCGGCGGGGACTGCGGCCGGCGGGGAGTTGCCGGGCTCCGACGCCGTGCCGGCCAGCGGGGCGGGTGGGGGGGAGCCGCGGCCTCGGATCCGCTGCCCGGCAGCTGCCGCAGCAGCGAACGCAGCTCCAGCGTCGTGTACAGCTCGCGGAGCCTCTCGATGTCCGGCTCCCGGCGGCGCAGCGCGTCCGGATCCTCCGGCAGCTCGAGTGCGCAGTCGATGGTCGCGAGCCGCCGCGACAGCGCGAGGTCGTCCGTGTGCGCGCGCAGGCTCTCCCCGACCTTGCCCTCGATCTCGTCCTGGTGGGCGAGCAGGTTGTCGAGCGTCGTGTACTGGTGGAGCCACTTTGCCGCGGTCTTGGGGCCCACCTTGGGCACGCCCGGGATGTTGTCCGAGCTGTCGCCCACGAGCGCGAGGTAGTCCACGATCTGCTCGGGGTAGACGTCGAATTTCACCTTGACGCCGGCCCGGTCGAGCGTCGAGTCGGTCATCGTGTTGACCAGCGTGATGCGCTCGTCGACCAGCTGCGCCATGTCCTTGTCGCCGGTGGAGATCACCACGCGCAGGCCGCGCTCCGCGGCGCGCCGCGCCAGCGTCCCGATGACGTCGTCGGCCTCCACGCCCGGCACGCGCAGCAGCGGCAGGCCCAGCGCCTCGACCGCCGCGACCAGCGGCTCGACCTGGGCGCGGAGTTCGTCGGGCATGGGCTCGCGATGCGCCTTGTACTCGGCGTACAGGTCGTCGCGGAAGGTGCGGCCCGGCGCGTCGAATACGACGCCGATCAGCGGCGGGTCGTGCTCCTTCACGAGCTTGGCGAGCATGTTGAGCACGCCGAGCACGGCGCCGGTGGGTTCGCCGCGGGAGTTCGTGAGCGGCGGCAGCGCGTGAAAGGCCCGGTACAGGTACGAGGAGCCGTCCACCAGCACCAGGGCTGGCCGGTCAGCCATCGCCGTTTCCCGGGGGCGGCGGCGCCGTCTCGGGCTGGTCCGGCACCTCGGGCTGCGATGCGGAGTCCTCCTCGGGCACTTGCGACGCCGGCAGTGGCTCGGTGCTGGCACCCGGCGCAGGCGCCGGTGGTGCCGCGGCGCCGGGTCCGGGTCGGACCACCACCCCGCCGGACTTCTCGGGCAGGTACAGCGGACCCTTGAGCCCGCAGCCCGCGAGCGCGGTGGCCAGCGCCATCGCAAGCGCCGGCAACGCTACGGCCGCCCGTACGCTCACGGTCGTCCGGCCTCGCCGGGGGCGGGCGCACGGCCCTCGACCACGGCCAGCGTCATGCGGGAAATGGCGACCAGTCGCTGCCGCTCGTCCTCGATCCGGATCTCCCACACCTGCGAGCGGCCGCCGACGTGGAGTGCTCGGGCGGTGCCCGTCACCCGGCCGCTGCGTGCCGAGCGGATGTGGTTGGCGTTGATCTCCTGGCCGACGCAGTAGTAGCGGCCGGTATCCACGCAACAGTTGGCGGCGACGCTGCCGAGGGTCTCGGCCAGCACCACCGAGGCGCCGCCGTGGAGCAGACCGAACGGCTGCCAGGTCCGCGCGTCCACCGGCATGGTGGCCCGCAGGTAGTCCGGCCCGATCTCGCTGAAGCGGATGTCCAGGTGCTCGACCATGCAGCCCAGCGACTGCCGGTCGAGTTCCTCGAGGGTGAAGGGTCTTTGCCAGATGCTCATTGGGGGTGCTCGCGGTCCCGGGCCGCGATTGTAACCGCCTGCCGGCGCCAGCCCGGCCGCGGCCGCCGCGCATGGCGCCGTGGCGCCCGAAGGGGCAGAATTGCTGCACAGCAAAAGACACCGACCCCGGAGCATTCCATGAGCGACTATCAGGCGCCTGTCCGGCAGATGCGTTTCACGATCGAGCACCTCTCCGACTTCGCCGAGGTGGCTGCGTTGCCCGACTTCACTGCGGTGGACGCCGACACCGTCGAGTCGGTACTCGACGAGGCGGCAAAGTTCGCCGGCAACGTGCTGGTGCCGACCAACTGGATCGGCGATCGCGAAGGCGTCAGGGTCGTCGACGGCGCCGTGCAGGTCCCGAAGGTGTTCAAGGACGCCTACCTGCAGTTCTGCGAGGCGGGTTGGCCCGGCATCGCTTCGAACCCGGATTTCGGCGGCCAGGGCCTGCCGAAGACCGTCTCGCTCGCCTGCGACGAGATGTGGGCTGCGGCCAACGTCGCCTTCGCGCTCTGCCCGGAGCTGTCGCAGGGCGCGATCCTCGCCATGGATCGGCACGCCACCGACGAACTCAAGCAGACCTATCTCGAGAAGCTCGTGTCGGGGCAGTGGGCGGGCACCATGTGCCTCACCGAGCCGCAGGCCGGCTCCGATCTCTCCTCGCTCACGACGCGCGCCGAGCCGAAGGGCGACCACTACCTCGTCACCGGGCGGAAGATCTACATCACCTGGGGCGACCAGCCGATGACGGAGAACATCGTTCACCTCGTGCTCGCGCGGCTGCCGGACGCGCCGCCCGGCACCCGGGGCATCTCGCTGTTCGTCGTGCCGAAATTCAAGCTGAACGCCGACGGCACGCCGGGCGCGCTGAACGACGTGCAGGCGGTGTCGGTCGAGCACAAGATGGGCATCCACGCCAGCCCGACCTGCCGTGCTCGCCTTCGGCGACCAGGGCGGCTCCGAGGGCTATCTGATCGGCAAGCCGAACGAGGGGCTGGCCGCGATGTTCACGATGATGAACTACATGCGCCTCGGCGTCGGCGTGCAGGGCGTCGGCCTCGCGGAGCGTTCCTACCAGAAGTCCGTGACCTACGCCCGCGATCGTGTGCAGGGCCGTGCGCCCGGCGAGAAGGGGCAGGTCGCGATCATCCGCCACCCCGACGTGCGGCGCATGCTGCTGCTGATGCGCACGCTCACGCAGGCCTCGCGCGCCATCTGCTACTACACCGCCTCCTGCCTCGACCGCGCCAACCACGGCACCGACCCCGAGGCCGTCGCGCAGTGGCAGACGCGCGCCGAGCTGATGACGCCGATCGCCAAGGCCTGGTGCACGGAGGTCGCGCAGGAGGCCACCGAGCTCGGCATCCAGGTGCACGGCGGCATGGGCTACGTCGAGGAGACCGGCGTCGCGCAGTTCTACCGCGACGTGCGCATCGGCTCGATCTACGAGGGCACCAACGGCATCCAGGCCATCGATCTCGTCGGCCGCAAGCTGCTGCGCGACGGTGGTGCCACGATCTCGGCGTTCGTCTCCGACATGCGCGGCGTGGACGCGCCGCTCGCCAACGCGGGCGAGGACCTCGCCGTGGTGCGCGTGGCGCTGTCGCGCGCGCTCGACGAGCTGGTGCAGAGTTCGACCCACCTGATCACCGGCGAGAAGCGCGACCCCGAGCTGGTGAGTGCCGCGGCGTTCGACTACATGATGCTGATCGGCAACGTGATTGGCGGCTGGCAGCTCGCCCGCGGCGCGCTCGTCGCGCTCGAGCAGGTCGCCGCCGGCGGCGACAAGGCGTTCCTTGCGTCGCAGGTCGTGATGGCGCGTTTCTATGCCGAGCACGTGCTGCCGCGCTGCACGGCGCACGCGGCGGCGGTGCGTGCCGGCAGCGCTTCGACCATGGCGCTCGCCGCCGACCATTTCTGACCGGCCCGTGGCCCACCCGCTGCTCGACGCTGCCGCCCCGCGCACCGCCGGCCCGTCCGGCGGCGAGGCGTGGGTGCCGCTCGCCGAGTGCGTCGGTCGGGCGCCGCCGCTGCTGGTGCCGTGGCTCGCGGAGCCGGGGCTCCTGACCAGTCGCGTCCGCGCCCAGTGCGGCGCGGACGCCCGCCTCAGGCTGCTGCGTCTCGAGCCCGCGCCGCTGGACCCCGGGATCGCCCACCGCCTCGGTGTGGACGACGCGATGTGCCTGCTGCGCGAGATCGAGTTCACCTGCGGCGCGCGCCGCTGGGTGTTCGCGCAGTCGGTGCTGCCGCAGTCCACGGTGCGGCGCCATCCGTGGCTGCGCGAGCTCGGTGATCGCGGGCTCGGCGAGTCGCTCAACGCCGTCGAGGACGTGCGTCGTGAGCCGCTCGAGTACCTCGAGCTGCGCGGCGGCCACCCGCTGGCCCGTGCCGCGCTGCCCGACGGCAACGATTGCGCGCCGCTGTGGGCCCGCCGTGCCGTCTACCGACTCGGCGGCCCGCCGATCCTCGTTCAGGAAGTGTTCCTGCCCGCGCTCGGCCGCTGCGACTGAGCGTTCCCCCGGGAGGTCCGCCATGACGCTCGTGATCCCGCCCGCCGCCCAGCCCACGGTCGAGGTGATGGGCACCGACGCCCGCTTCCCGGTGCACCGCATCTACTGCGTCGGCCGCAACTATGCCGCGCACGCCCGCGAGATGGGCATGGACCCGGAGCGCGACCCGCCGTTCTTCTTCTCGAAGCCCGCCGACGCCGTGGTGGCCAACGGCACGCCCGTGCCGTATCCGCCGCGCACCGTGAACCTGCACCACGAGATCGAACTCGTGGTGGCGATCCACAGCGGAGGGCGCGACATCCCGCTGGCCTGCGCGCTCGACCACGTGTACGGCTACGCGGTCGGCAACGACCTGACGCGGCGCGACCTGCAGTTCTCGGCCCGCGAGCAGGGCCGTCCCTGGGACGTGGCGAAGGGTTTCGACGGCTCGGCGCCGGTGAGCGCGATCCGGCCGGCGGCGGATGTCGGTCACCTGGAGCGCGGCGCGATCTGGCTCGAGGTGAACGGCGAGACGCGCCAGCGCGCGAACCTCTCCGAGATGATCTGGAACGTGCCCGAGATCGTGGCCGAGCTCTCCACCTACTTCGAGCTGCGGCCCGGTGACCTCGTCTTCACCGGCACGCCGGAGGGCGTCGGTCCGGTGCAGCGCGGCGACAGCCTGGTCGGCGGCATCGACGGCCTCGAGACGCTGCGCACCACCATCGTCTGAGCGCCGCCTGGCGCAGGGGAGTCGTCATGACGCTCAGGCTCCACACCTACTGGCGCAGCTCGGCCGCCTATCGCGTGCGCATCGCGCTCGCGCTCAAGGGGCTCGAGTACGAGTCGGTGCCGCGCCACCTGCTGCGCGACGGCGGCGAACAGCGCCGCGCCGACTACCTCGCGCTCAATCCGCAGGGCTTCGTGCCGGCACTCGAGCACGACGGCGTCGTGCTCACGCAGTCGCTCGCGATCTGCGAGTACCTCGAGGAATGCTTCCCGCGGCCGCCGCTGTTGCCCCAGGGGCCGCACGAGCGTGCCACGGTGCGCGCGATGGCGCTCGCCGTCGCCTGCGACATCCACCCGCTCAACAACCTGCGCGTGCTGCAGCACCTGCGCACGGAACTCGGGCAGGACGACGAGGGCCTCGGGCGCTGGGCGCGGCACTGGATCTCCCGCGGCTTCGACGCGCTCGAGCAGATGGTCGCGCGCCACTCAGCCGACGGCCGGCACTGCTTCGGCGAGGCGGTCACGCTCGCCGACGTGTGCCTGGTGCCGCAGGTGGCCAACGCGCGGCGCGTGCAGCTCGACCTCGCGCCCTGGCCGCGGCTGATGGCCGCGACGAGCCATCTCGAGTCGCTGCCCGCCTTCGCCGCGGCCCGGCCCGATGCGCAGCCGGACGCCGAGTGAGTCGCGTGCCCGGATGTCGCATCACGTCCGTCGTAGTATTCGTGCGCAGAGGAGTCTCGCCACATGGTCACAGCCGTCGTTCTGATCAAGGCTGAAACCGCCCGGGTTCCCGAGCTCGCCGGGCAGCTCGCCGAGCTCGACGGCGTGAGCGAGGTGTTCTCGGTCGCCGGCCAGTACGACCTCGTGGCGCTGGTGCGCGTGCGCGAGAACGAGGATCTCGCGCGCGTGATCAGCGAGCAGATGCGCCGGCTGCCCGGCATCACCGGCTCCGAGACGCTGATCGCCTTCAAGGTCTACTCGAAGCAGGACCTCGAGGCAGGGTTCGCGCTCGGGCTCGACTAGGTGAGCCACCCTCGCGCCGTCGCGCGGCGCGCCAGCAGCACGAGGCCGATCGCGATCAGCAGCACGAGGCCCTGCAGCACGAACGCAGCCGTCGGGACCGCGGCCTTGCCGCTCATCGCGAACAGGCTCACGTCCTGCAGGATCACGCCGAGCAGCGAGGCGATCAGCAGCGGGGTCGCCCAGCGCTTCCTGAGGATGAGTCCCAGCGAGCCGAGCGCACCGCCGAGCACCGCGACCGCGCTGGCCACGACCGACCAGCCCGGCCGTGCGGCATACAGCGCCTGCGCGTCGGCCGGCATCTTCGCGATGTCCTCCGGCGTCAGCATCAGGTCCTGGTAGAACGCGGCGCAGCCGACCAGGTTCCACAGCAGCGCAACGATGGTGACGGGCAGATACCACTTCGGCGTCGGGTTCATGCTTGTTCTCCTGTGTGAATCACGCCGCGCGCCGTGGCGCACGGTGCCCCCTGCAACCGGGTACGCTGGCTACAGCGTGCCCCCGAGCCGACGCAGCGCGTCGGGCTGGAAATCGCCGATCCGGCCCTTGACGTTGAACTGGATCGGCTCGCGAATCTCGTTGTCGAAGCCCCCGGCGATGTAGCCGCCACTCGTGAGGTCGTGGACGACGCCGAAGCGGTACCACGGCACCTGCGCGTCGTAGAACTGCATGAGCCCGTGCAGCGCGACCCGCCACAGGCCGCCGCGCCCGTCGTAGGCGTCCTCGGAGAGCACGCTCCAGCTGTCCTCGTCCAGATAGAACGTGCGCTTCGCGTAGACGTGGCGCTGGCCGGGCTTGAGCGTTCCCTCGACCACCCAGACGCGGTGCAGTTCGTAGCGCACGAGATCGGCGTTGATCGTGTGCTTGCCGATGATGTCCTTGTACTTGAGGGACTTGTCGGAGAGTTTGTACACGTTGTAGGGCACGTACAGCTCGCGCTTGCCGGCGAGCTTCCACTCGTAGCGGTCGGGCGCGCCGTTGTAGGCGTCCACCTGGTCGGTGACGATCATGCCCTCCGACCCGTCGTTGACGCCGTCGTAGGCGAGATCCGGCGCCCGGCGCACGCGGCGCTGCCCGGCGTTGTAGATCCATGCGGAGCGCTGCTCGGCCACCTGGTCCACGGGTTCGTGCACCAGGAAGATCGTGCCGCGCAGCGTCGCGGGCTCGGTGAAGTAGCCCGAGCGCATAGAAGAGCCGGTTGGGCTCGGCGCCCTCCATGTTCTGCGCATAGATGCGCTGCGAGCGGAAGCCGATCTTGAAGTAGTCGCCGCTGGCCCGGACCGGAAACGAGTGCCCGGTGCGCGTCGTGCCGCCGCCGGTGTAGCGCACGAGATGGTTCCAGATCGCCTCGAGGCCGTTCTGCGGAATCGGGAAGGGCGTGGTCGAGCCGCCGAGGTCCTTGAGGCCAAAACCGTTCAGCTGCACCTTCGGGGCCTGCGCCGCAACGCGATCGGTGATCTCCTTTGGCAGCGCCGCCGTGCGCCGCGTGGCGTACACGTTCATGCGGAACTGTTGCGGGTGCTTCTTCAGCAGCGCCTGCATGCCGGGCGTGAGCTTCGCTGCGTGCTGCGACGCGTTCTCCGCCGTGATGGTGAACAGCGGCCGGTCGCCCGGGAACGGGTCCACGTAGCCCTGCTCGCGCGTCCAGCCCGCCGGCGGCTGCGTGAGGCCGCCCTCCCATGCCGGGATCGTGCCGTCGGAGTTGCCGGCCCGCTCGGCGCCGATGGGAGTGAGGTCTTTGCCGAGGCGCGAGAAGTCGCGCTCCTCGGCGGAGGCCGACGTGCACAGCGCGAGCAGCGCGACCAGCAGCAGACCGGGCGGATGCGCACGAACCATCGAAATCTCCCCGTGGATCTCCTGCGGCGCCGGCCGAACCCGCACCCGGAACCCCGGCAAGGATGACGGCGCCCGGGCGATTGTCAACGCGCGATGGCGCTTTCGAGGATGGACGGACTGATCTGGACCAGTCCCGAGACCGGCGAGTAGAACTCGAGTACGAGGAACAGCCCACCTGCGCAGGCCATCGCGGAGAGCGCCGTCGAGATGATCGCGACTGGTGTCGGAGGCATGACCAGGCCGAGGCCGAGATACACGAGCACGAGCCAGGACAGGAGAACGCCGATCAGGGCCGTTTGCACGCTGGCATGCTCGAGGCGCCTGGCGGTGTAACCCGTGCTCTGGATTTCGGTGACCAGCGCCGTGGCCCGATCGACCAGCGCCACTTGTCTAGGGTCGTCGCGCGGTAGCGCGCGAATGGCGTCCGACAGCTGCCCGGCGACTGCTAATCCCTGCGTGCCCGCCGGCGCCACCGTCACTCGCCCACGCTCCGGCCAGATCGACGCGACGGCCGCGTCCCGTCCACTGCGCAGGAGCTGACGTGCTGTCGCGCTCTCAGGACCGTAGCTCGTGAGTATCGCGTCGAGCGCGGACATGTCAGCCGCGGCGACGACAATCTTGTCTTCCATGGACTGGAAGTAGTCATGCGCCGAGCCCACGACGAGGCCGAGCACCAGTGAGGTCAGCGTCACCACCACCCCCACTGCGCGGGAGACTGCTTCTCTCGAGTCCTGGGTCCGGTGATGCTCGGGCAGGCGGTTCCGGATCACGACCCCGACCCACAGCGCAGCGACCATCAGCGCCGCGAACAAGACCATCAGCAAAGCAGCGTTCATCCGGCGACTCCCCCCCAATTCGCCCGGCCGGGCGCGGCGATGATAGCGCCTCTGGGAGGGAGTCAGCCGCCGCGCAGCCTGCTGCCAACCCTGCGATACGCCTCGCGGAACGGGATGCCCTCGCTCGCCACCAGCGCGTTCGCCTCGGCCGCCGCGTGGATGTCGGCGTCGAGGCGGATGCGCTCGGGAACGAACCTGAGCTGCGGGATCGCGGCGGCCATGATCGCCAGCGTGTCGCCGCACACGTCGATGGCGCGGAACAGAGGCGCCTTGATCAGCTGCAGGTCGCGCTGGTAGCCCGACGGCAGCTTCGCCGTAATGCCCAGCACCTCGACGAGGCAGGCCTGCGCGGTCGCGCTGCGGCCGCGCACCAGCTCGAAGACGTCCGGATTGCGCTTCTGCGGCATGATCGAGGAGCCGGTGGTGAACGCGTCGGGCAGCTCGACGAAGCCGAATTCCCGCGTGTAGTAGAGCAGCAGGTCGGAGGCGAGGCGGCCGAGGTCCTGCATCAGGATCGCCACCTGGAACACCACCTCGGCCTCGGCCTTGCCGCGCGAGAGCTGCACGGCGGTCACCGGCTCGTGGTTCTCCGGAAAGTCGAGCCGCGTGCGCGTGCCGTCGCGGTTCACGGGCAGGTTCGGCGTGCCGTATCCCGCGGCCGAGCCGAGCGGGTTCTTGAGGATGCGGCGGTGCGCGTGGCGCAGCGCGTCGGCGTCGTCGACGATCTCGGCGGCGAAGCCGCGCGCCCACAGCGCCACCGAGCTCGGCATGGCCTGCTGCATGTGCGTATAGCCCGGCAGCTCGACGTGGCCCTGTTCGACGGCCAGCGACTCGAGCGCCGCCGCCACCGCGCGTGCGCCCGAGGAGAGGTCCTCGACCGCATCGCGCAGGTACAGCCGCAGCGCGGCAAGCACCTGGTCGTTGCGCGAGCGGCCGGCGTGCAGGCGCGCGCCCGCCGCGCCGACTCTGCGCGTCAGCAGCGTCTCGAGTGCCGTCTGGCCGTCCTCCAGCTCGAGGGTCACCGACCACTCGCCGCGCGCGTGGGACGCGGCAATCTCGCCCAGCCCGGTCGTGATCGCCGCGAGTTCCTCGTCGCTCACCAGTCCGGCGTCGTGCAGCATCCCGGCGTGCGCGATCGAGGCGCGCACGTCGTAGGCCACGAGGCGATCGTCGAGCGCGTGGTCCTCGCCCGCCGTGTAGCGCAGCACGCGCTCGTCGAGCGGGGCGCCCTTGTCCCAGAGTCGGGTCACCGGAGCCTCCTGCGGCGAGCGCTCACCGCTCATTTCGCTCCCTGCTCGGCCGCACTGAGGGCCTTCGTGTCGGCGACGACCAGCGTGCCGGTGCCCTCGTTGGTGAAGATCTCCGCGAGCAGCGCGTCGGGCGCCGCGTAGGAGATGACGTGCACCCGCCGCACGCCGCCGCGGATCGCCGCCTCGATGGCGCTCGCCTTGGGCAGCATGCCGTCGGACAGTGCGCCCTCCTCGCGCAGGCGTCGCAGTCCGGCCACGTCGGTGTAGGAGATCAGCGAGTGCGGGTCGTCGAGGCGCTCGAGGATGCCCTGCGCGCCGGTGCACAGGATCAGCTTCTCGGCGTCGAGTGCGCCACCGATCGCGGCCGCCACCGTGTCGGCGTTGATGTTGAGCAGGTGCCCGGAGGCGTCGGCCGACAGCGGGCTCACCACCGGCAGGAAGCCGGCGTCCAGCAGCCGCGTGATCACCGAGCCGTCCACGCCGTCGATGTCGCCCACCATGCCGTAGTCCACGACCTCGCCGCTCGCGAGCGTCACCGGCGCGCGCTTGTGCGCCTTGACGAGCCCGGCGTCGACGCCGCTCACGCCGACGGCGGCGATGCCGAACTCGCGGCACAGGCCGAGCAGTCGCGTGTTGATCAGGCCGTTCAGCACCATGCAGGCCACGTCGATCGCGCCGCCGTCCGTCACGCGCCGCCCCTGCACCATGCGGGTCTGCACGCCCAGCTTCGAGGTGACTTCGTCGAGCTGCGGGCCGCCGCCGTGCACCAGCACGACGCGGATGCCGAGGTGGTGCAGGATCGCGACCTGCTCCATGAACGCGCGCATCGCCGCGCCGTCGCGGAACGCACCGCCGCCGGTCTTGATGACGAAGACCCTGCCCTTGTACATGTGGATGTACGGCGCCGCTCCGCGCAGCGCACGCACGGTGACAGCCTGTTCGCCCTTGTGTCCGATCATCGTCCTCGTTACCCCTTGAGCAGTCGGTAGAGCACGGCCATCTGCACGACCATGCGGTTGGCGGCCTCGCGGATCACCTGGCTGCGAGGCCCGTCGAGCACCTCGTCCGCGACGGCGACGTTGCGCCGGACGGGCAGGCAGTGCATGAAGTGGCAGTCGGGACGCGCACCCGCGAACCACGGCTCGCGGACCTGCCAGTCGACGAGCGGTCGGCGCAGCGCGGCCTCGGCCTCGGCGTCGCCATAGCAGACGGGCGAGCCCCACTCCTTCGCATAGAGCACGTGTGCGCCGGCGAGCGCCTTCGCGCGCTCGCTGGTCTCGCTCACCGTGCCGCCGCAGGCCGCGGCCAGGGTGCGCGCCTTGTCCATGATGGCGGCGGGCAGCGCGTAGCCCTCCGGGCGCAGCACCACGACCTCCATGCCGCGCTGCGCCGCCATCTGCAGCGCCGCGGCCGGCACGGCCAGTGGCAGTGCGCGCGGGTGGTAGACCCACGACAGGACGAACCTGCCTGCGGGCGGCACCGCGAGGTCGTCCATCGTCTTCCAGTCCGCGAGCGCCTGGCAGGGGTGATTCACCGCCGACTCGAGATTGATGAATGGCTTGTCGCAGAGCCCGGCCATCAGCTTGAACGGCTGCTCGGCAAGGTCGGCGGCGAGATCCTTGCCCTCGGCGAAGGCGCGCAGCCCGAGCGCGTCGCAGTAGGAGGCGAGCACGGGGATCGCCTCGCGCACGTGCTCCGCTGCGCCGCCGTCCATGACCGCGCCGGTGCGCGTCTCGACGTTCCAGGTGCCCTGGCCCGGCGTCACCACGAACGCCGATCCGCCGAGGCGCATCATGCCGGCCTGGAACGACGACAGCGTCCGCAGCGACGGATTCATGAACAGCAGCCCGAGGATCCTGCCCGCGAGCGCCCGCGGCTCGGGATGCTCCTGCAGGCGGCGTGCGAGCGCGATCAGGTCCACGACTTCGTCGCGGGAAAAGTCGGCCAGGTCGAGGAAGCGTTGCATGGGGTCGCGAGGTCGTCCGGCGGTCGGTGAGGGGAGGCGCTACGCGCCCAGCGAAGCCAGCGCGTCGCGCAGCTGCACGACGTGGGCTTCCTCGAGCACGTAGGGGGCGAGGATGCGCACCACGTGCGGATCCGCCGACGTCCCGGTCAGGATGTCGCGCTCGAGGAGTTCGCGCTGCACGTCCTTCGCGGGACGGCGCGTGCGCAGCCCGGTGAGGAATCCCGCGCCCTGGATGTCGCTGACCGGCCCCACGACGCAGGTCTCGCGGATCCGCTGCGCGAGCCGGCGCACGTTTGCGAGCAGGCCCTCGCTCTCGATGATGTCGACGACGGCCTCGATCATCGCGCAGGCCATCGGTCCGCCGCCGAAGGTGGTGCCGAGGTCGTCGGTCTTCAGGTGCGCCGCGACGTGGTCGGCCATCAGCAGTGCCGCGCAGGGGAAGCCCGCGCCGAGCGCCTTGGCGGTTGTGAGCATGTCGGGCGCGATGCCGTGCATGGTGGCGGCGAACGGGTAGCCTGTGCGGCCCATGCCGCACTGCACCTCATCGAGGATCAGCATCGCGCAGGTCTCGCTGGCGCGCGCGCGCAGCGCGGTGAGGAATGGCTTGCCTAAGTCCACCGCGCCCGCCACGCCCTGCACGGGCTCGGCGATCACGGCGGCGGTGTCGGTGCCGATCATCCGCGCGATGGCATCCAGGTCGCCACGCGGCAGGAACTCGACGTCGAACGGCGCCTGCGGAAATCCGTACCACTTCGCCGCCGCGCCCCAGGTCACCGCGCCCGCGGCGGCGGTGCGCCCGTGGAAGCTGCCCTCGATCGCGACGACCTTGCGCCGGCCGGTGATCTTCAGCGCCAGCTTGAGCGCGTTCTCGTTCGCCTCGGCGCCGGTGTTGCAGAAGAACACCGTGTCGAGCCCCTGGCCCGCGAAGCGCGTGAGGCGCGTCGCGGCGCGCGTGCGCACCTCGAGCGGCACCGCGTT
Source organism: uncultured Gammaproteobacteria bacterium (assembly GCA_963707145.1). Taxonomy (GTDB): domain Bacteria; phylum Pseudomonadota; class Gammaproteobacteria; order Steroidobacterales; family Steroidobacteraceae; genus RPQJ01. The sequence continues at coordinate 136,576 of CAVPOQ010000008.1, read as the reverse complement.
GCTCTGGAACACCAGTGCGCGCGACTGGTCCTTCAGTACGCCGCGCCAGCGCGCGTGGCCGTAGCCGAGCGCCGCCACCGCGTGGCCACCGTAGAGATCGAGGATGCGCCGTCCATCGCGCGTGCGCAGGAACACCCCCTCGCCGTCCACGACGTCGAGGGGCCACTGTGCATAGACGGGCGCGAGGTGATCGCTGGTCACGTCCAGCCCGCCGCCGGCTGCATCAGGCCCGCGGTTTCATCGACGCCGAGCATGCGGTTCATCCACTGCACGGCGCCGCCGGCGGCACCCTTGGTGAGGTTGTCGATGGCGCACATCACCGCCACGGTGCCGCCGTGGGCGACCCCGGAGAGTTGTGCGAAGTTGCTCGCCGCGACGTCCTTCACGCGCGGCGCCTCGCCCGAGACGCGCACGAACACCGACTGGTCGTAGTAGTCGCGCAGCGCGTGCACCAGCTCGTGGCTGGTGACCGGCTGCACCGCCGTGGCCTGCACCGTGACGTGGATACCGCGCGCGAACGGACCGGAGTGCGGCACGAAGGCGAACTCGGCCTCGACGCCGCTCGCCTCGAGGGCCAGTGCGCGGACCTCGGGCGTGTGGCGGTGGGCGAGGGCGTTGTAGGCGTAGAGATCCGAGTGGCGCTGCGGGTGGTGCGTGCCGGCCGTGGGCTGGCGGCCCGAGCCGGTGCTGCCCGTGACGCCGCTCACGAACAGCCGCGGCTCGACGAGGCCGAGCGACAGCAGCGGCACGCTCGCGAGCAGGATCGCGGTCGCGAAGCAGCCCGGGTGCGCGACGTGCGGCGTGTGCAGCGCGTTGAGATGCTCGGGCACCGCGCAGGTGAACTGCCCGATGCGTCCCGGCGCGCCGTGGCCGTGCCTGTACACCGTCTCGTAGGCGGCCGCGCTGCGGTAGCGGAAGTCGGCCGAGATGTCGACGACGCGCGGTCTCGTGCCGGCCTGCTCGGCAGCCGTGAGCAGCGTGTCGATCAGCCCGGCGGACACCCCGTGCGGCGCGGCCGAGAACACCGCGGTCGCCGGGTTCGCGGTCACGTACTCCACGACCTCGTCGTGGCCCGCGAAGCGCAAGTGCGGCAGCACCGGCTGGAGGTGGCGGAAGAACTGCGCGACCGGCTCGTCGGGCTGGCTGTCGGAGGCGACGGCGGCGAGGTCGAGGTGGGGGTGCGCGGCGAGCAGGCGCAGCAGCTCGCCGGCCACGTAGCCGGTGCCGCCCAGCACGATCGCCGGAATGCGCGCCGTCATTCCGAGGCCGCCCGCGCCAGCTGTGCGTTCAGGCCCAGGCTGTCGATGATGTGATCGCCCAGCGCGGCGCCGGCGGCCAGCGCGTTCACGGCGCGCACGCCCATCTGCTGCTCGATGATGTTGACGCCCACGGCGTTGTCGGTCGCCGGGCCCGTCACCACGCAGGGCTCGATGTGGAAGCGCTCGCGCAGCAGCTTGACGCCGCCCCAGGCCGCGACCGGGTCGTTGGCGGAGAGCACCACCGCCGAGAGCGACTGGCGGATGTCCTCGGTGGCGAGGATCGCCTCGACGCCGTAGGCGCCGAGGATGCCGTCGCCAAGCTCGAACACCACGACATCGGGCCGGCCCTGGGTCATCTCGGTGAGCATGGTGCGCGTGAGCGCGGGACCGCAGGCCGCGGTCGTCGTCACGATACCGAGGTCGGTGAACAGCATGCTGCGGCGCGCGCCGGAGTCCTCCATGGCGAGGATGTCACGGCGCAGCGACACGCCGGTGGCCTTGAACGCGTGCACCACCAGGCCGCGGTGGCGCATGCGGCTCACGATCGCGCAGGCGGCCGCGGTCTTGCCCGCCTCCATGCAGGTGCCGGCGAGTGCGACCACCGGCACGCCGTGCGTGTCGAGCGGCGCGTCGTAGTCGAGCCGGCGGTGACCCACCCTGGCCGGCACGCCGATGCGCTCGCCGAGGAACGGGAACTGCAGGACGCAGCCGAGCACCCGGCAGTTGAAGGGCTTGCCCTTGTCGGGGTTCACCGAGTCGCAGATGCCGAGCACGCCGCCGATGTTGAGCACCTGCAGGATGTCGCCCGCCTCGACCTTCTCCGGGATGTGCCCGGAGTAGCCGAACAGCGCCTGGCGGTGCCCGAGCGCGCCCACGACCACGTCGCCGCGCGCCACCTTGGCCATGCGTCCGCTGGTGAGCTCGAGCGTGTTGTAGGTGGACTTGTTGTCCAGGATCTCCACCACCAGCACGGTCCCTTCCTCGCAGGGAATGTCGCGCGTGGCGATGCGCACCTCGTGGCTCAGGCCGCAGGCCTGCGCGATCGAGGCGATCTTGTCGACGACGACCGTGCGCGTCTGCGTTGCCATGCTCAGACTCCCTGCCCGGCCTGGCCGGCGCGCGTGTAGAAGATGCCCGGCAGCGCCAGCATCTTCGAGAAGCCGTGCGCCTCGGCGGCCGTCCACTCGCCGGCCGACTCGCCGTACGCACCCTTCGAGGCCTTCATCAGCGACCAGGCCGACGCCACGCCCTCGACGAACACCGAGCCCGGCCGCAGCAGCAGGTGCACTTCGCCGGTCACGCGCTGCTGCGTCGAGACGAAGAACGCCTCGATGTCGCGGCACACCGGGTCGAGGTGCTGGCCCTCGTGCACGAGGTCGCCGTAGGGGCCCGCGAGCGAGTCCTTGAGGCGCGCCTGCCGCGCCGAGAGCACCAGCTTCTCGAGCTCGCGGTGGGCGGTGAGCAGGATCTCGGCCGCGGGAGCCTCGAAGGCGACCCGACCCTTGAAGCCGATGATCGTATCGCCGAGGTGAATGCCGCGGCCGATGCCGTACCCGGCGCCCAGCGCCTCGACGGCCTCGATGAGGCTCACCGGGTCCATGGCGCGGCCGTCGAGCGAGCTGGGGATGCCGGCCTCGAAGCCGACCGTGTGCCGTCCCGGTGGCTGCGGGTGCGAGAAGGCTTCGCGCGTCAGCACCCAGGCCGAGTCGGGGATGCAGCCGTCGGAGACGAGCGTCTCCTTGCCGCCGATCGTGGTGCCCCACAGGCCGCGGTTCACCGAGTAGGCCGCGCCGAACGGCGGCACAGGCAAGCGGTGGCGCTCGAGGTAGGCGAGCTGCTCGGGGCGCTTGAAGGCACGGTCGCGAACGGGCGCGAGGATCTCGAGGCCCGGCGCGAGCGTCCGCAGCGCGACCTCGAAGCGCACCTGGTCGTTGCCCGCGGCGGTGGAACCGTGCGCGACCACGTCGGTGCCGAGCTGGCGCGCCCACTGCGCAACGGTCTGCGCCTGCAGCACGCGCTCGGCGCCCACGCACAGCGGGTAGAGGCCGCCGCGGCGCACGTTGCCCATGACCAGGTACTTGATCACCTGCTCGAAGTAGGCGGGCCGCGCGTCCACGAGGTGGTGCGCGACGGCGCCGAGCGCCTGCGAGCGCTCACCCAGCGTGCGCGCAGTGGCCTCGTCGATGCCGCCCGTGTCCACGGTGAGCGTGACCACCGGACGGCCGTAGGTCTCGGCGAGCCACGGCACGCAGAAGGAGGTATCGAGGCCGCCGGAAAAAGCCAGCAGGATGGGCTTGGCGCCCGCAGAGGACTGGGTCATGGGGATCTCAACGTCCGAAGGTGGAGTGCAGGTGCGCGCGCAGGCGGTGCTGGGCGCGGGCGCCCGCGGTCGCGATGAAGATCGTGTCGTCGCCGGCGATCGTGCCGACGATCTCCGGCCAGCGCGCCTTGTCGAGCGCGATCGCGACGCTCTGGGCGGCGCCCGAGGTGGTGCGCAGTACCGTCATGTTCGGGCCCGCCGGGCGATAGCCCTTCACGAAGGCCTGCACGTCCTCGAAGTGACTCGGCGTGAACGCTTCTTCGGCCGCAGGCAGCAGGTAGCGGTCGGCGCCCTTGACGACCCCGAGCTCGCGCAGGTCGCGGCTCACGCTCGACTGCGTGGCCTCGTAGCCCTCGGCGCGCAGCAGCCGCACGAGTTCGGCCTGCCGGCCGACCGCGGTGCGCCGCAGGATGCGCGCGATCGCGTCCCGGCGGTGGAGCTGGGGGTGGGGGTCGGTGGCCAAGGTGACGGTCGCGGGCTGTGGTGAATAAAAACATCGGTATGTTGCATATTTATGCGACATGCGTCAAGCGGGTTCCGGCACGCGCGGTCATTGGGGCGCCGACGCGGCGGCTCGGGCCGTTCGCAGCTCGTCGCTGGCACTCGGGTGATGTGCAGGACCATGCCGCGGATCGTCGGCCGGTCCCGCATTGCGCGGCAGGTTCCGGTCGACTAGCCTCCGAACCGGACAGGGAGGTGGATCATGCGTCGCCTCGCGGCCGGGTGTCTGACGCTGCTGCTGCTCGGGTCGAACGCGAGCGCCGACTGGCTGGAGGCCAGCAGCGATCACTTCGTCATCTACGGTGACCAGAGCGAAAAGGCCCTGCGCGGCTTCGCCGAGAGACTGGAGCGATTCCATGCGGCCATGGCGTACGTCTTCCGGCGGCCGCCGGCCAGGCCGAGCGCCTCCAATCGTGTCACGATCTACGTGGTCTCTACCCAGGCCGCGGTCCGCGACCTCGCCGGCAGCAGCGACCGCGCTCTCGCTGGGGTCTACCTGCCTCGCGCCGGGGCGGCCATCGCGGTGATCCCGAGGCCGGGCGTGGCGGCCGCGCAGTACGGGATGTCGCCGGAGACGATCCTCTTCCACGAGTACGCCCACCATTTCATGGCCGGCCTGACCGCACGGACCTTCCCGCGCTGGTTCGTCGAGGGATTCGCGGAGTTCTTCGCCGGCGTGAAGTTCCGGGCGGATGGAGGAGTCGGCCTGGGCGCTCCGGCCACGCACCGCTTTGCCGAACTGGCGTACGCGCCCGAAGTCCCGATCCGCCGGATGCTCGAGTTCGACGGCGGAGCCGGCACCTCGAGATCAGGCTACGACGCATTCTATGGACAGAGCTGGGTGTTGTTTCACTACCTCCAGTTTGCGCCCGAGCGCGCCGGGCAACTGGTGCAGTACCAGCAGCGGCTGGCGGCGGGCGAACCGGCGCTGGATGCCGCCCGAGGCGCCTTCGGAGACCTCGATCGGCTCGAGACGGACATGGAGTCCTACCAGCGCCGGCGGAAGATCAGCTATCTGTTGATCGACCCCAGGGCGCTCACGATCGGTCCGATCACGATTCGCGAGTTGCGCCCTGGAGAGACGGCCATGATGCCGACGCGGATGCGCTCGAGGGCCGGCGTGACACCCGAGCAGGCAGCGAATCTGCTGCCGGAGGCGCGCAAGATCGCAGCCCAGCATCCGGACGATCCTGCGGTGCTCGCGGCCCTGGCCGAAGCGGAGTTCGATGCCGGCGACGAGGATGCGGCGATCGCCGCCGCCGACCGCGCCCTGGCGATCGACCCGCGGCAGATCGACGCCCATCTCCAGAAGGGCTACGCGCTGTTCAGCAAGGTCGAAAAGGGGACCCTGCCCGCGGAATCCTGGAAGGACGTGCGCAGCCAGTTCGTGCGGGCCAACAAGGTCGAGAACGACCATCCGGTCCCGCTCGTCCAGTACTACCTGAGCTACCTGGTACAGGGAGCGCCACCGACCAAGGCGGCCGTCGACGGCCTCGAGTGGGCGATGGTGCTGGCCCCTTTCGACGTCTCCCTGCGCTGGCTGGTGGCACAGCGGATGGTCTCCGAGAATCGCCTGAAGGACGCCGCGCAGACGCTGAAGCCACTCGCCTACAGTCCGCACCCCGGCGAGTTCACCGACCAGGCACGAAAAATGCTGCAGGATGTCGAGGCCCGGATCGGGGCAGCGCAGTCACCGTCGCCCGACTGAGGCCAATCCGACCGAGGAAGGCTGGGGAAGCCGGGCCGATGGATCGCGCAACGCGGAGCACTCGGGGAAACGCGGGCGACGGCCCCTCAGAAAAATTTCGTCACCCCGATGAAGGCCACCGTGCCGATGCCGATCCAGTAGAAGTACGCGAGCCGCCTCGCGACGCGGATCTCACGGCCGAGCTTCGCCTCGAGTTCGGCGCGCGGCCCTCCCGCGGCGAGCTGGCGGAAGGTCTCGGTCCAGTGGCGCATCACGAAGCGCAGGATCAGTCCGATCACGAGCAGGCCCGAGTACAGCAGCACCTTGGTCGCGTACCAGTTCTGCTGGAACGGGTAGTCGTTCACCAGCGAGACGATCGCGAGCGTGGCGAGCAGCGGAATCAGCACGTAGCGGATCCGCTCGTCCCAGATGGTGAGGCGGATGCCCGCGTCGGTGCCGCGCTTGACGAACGCCGCGAGCGCGAGGCCGACCCAGCCCGCGGTCAGGATCCACATCAACACCAGCCAGCCGCCGCCGAGCGGCTGCGTGCCCCAGAGGAACCCCATGTGCAGCCCGATCGGCAGCAGCAGGATGATGCCGAGCCGCGCGAGGATGTCGATGCGATAGGCCGTCTCCATGTGGCGCCGGCGCTCCTCGAGCGACAGCGTCGGGTTGGTGACGTGATAGGAGGTCTGGAACACGCCCCACTCGCCGCCGAGCCAGTACACCATCGCGATGATGTGGAACCACTTCAGCAGCAGCAGCGTCGGGATCATGCGGGATCTCTCCTGGGAACGGTCGTTGGCTGGGTGATCAGGCCGCGACCAGCCGGCGGCGCACGCCCGCGGCGGGCCCCGCGCCCGGGAATTCCGCGGGACGCTCGCGGCCGGTCGCGGTCTCGATCCGCTGCGCGAGGTCGCCGAGCGACTTCGCCAGGCGCTCGAGCTCGGCGCGACCGAGGCCGCGCAGGCAGCGCGCGCTCCAGGCCTGCTGGCGCGACTCGAGTGCCGCGAGGATGCGCCGGCCCTCGGCCGTGAGCGCCACGAGGCCAGCCCGCGAGTGGTCGAGGTTGGGCTGCAGCTCGAGGAGGCGCTGCGCGGCGAGCTGGTCCACGGTGCGTTGCACGCTCTGGCGCTTCAGGCCGAGGCGTCGCGCGATCTGCGAGACCGTGAGCGACTGGCGCATCGCGACCTTCATCACCTGCCAGCGCGCGCCGGTCAGTCCGCAACCGCCCGACATGACGTCGGCGGCCTCGAGCACGCGGCCGTGCAGCTGGAACAGGCCCAGCAGCACGTCCTGGAAGGCGTCGTCGGCCGTGCGCGCGGCACTGCTCATGCGGGCTCCCGTCGCGCCGGCCCGGGGCCGGAAAGGGGAAATGAGGCTGGCAGATTGACAGCAGGCTGTCAATTTCCGGATCGCTGCCGCCCCGGCGCGACAATGCGGGCGCCCCGACCACCGGTGACGCCCATGACCGACCGCACCCTCGACCGCGCCCGCCGCCTCCACGCACTCGCCCGCACCGGTCTGCACTTCTGCGGCAGCGAGTACGACCGCGAGCGCTACGCCGAGATCGAGCGCATCGCCGCGGAACTCCTGGCCGGCGAGTCGACGGTGGACCGCGACGCGCTGCTTGCGCTGTGGCGCCACGAGACGGGCTACGTCACCCCCAAGGTCGAAGTGCGCGGCGCCACGTTCCGCGATGACCGCGTGCTGCTGGTGCGGGAGACGGCCGACGGCCGCTGGACCCTGCCCGGCGGCTGGGCCGATGTGAACGAGTCGCCCTCGCAGTCTGTAGAGAAGGAGATCGCCCAGGAGTCGGGCTTCCTCGCCCGCGCGGTGAAGCTCGCCGCACTCTGGGATCGCTCCCGCCACGGACATGGCCCCACGCTGCACCACGGCTGGAAGGCATTCTTCCTCTGCGAGATCACCGGTGGCGAGGCGCGCGGCAGCTACGAGACCGACGCCGTCGGCTTCTTCGATCCCGCCGACCTGCCGCCGATGTCGCTCGGCCGCAGCACGCCGCGGCAGGTGGCGCGCATGCTCGAGCACTGGCGCGTGCGCAGCCTGCCGACCGACTTCGACTGATCAGCGTTCGATCTTGTACTCGACGTCGGCGCTCTGTTCGAGCCCGGCCTCTGCCTTGAGCGACCAGCGCTCGTTCAGCGTGTAGCGCAGCTTGATCGTGTTGATCGCCTCGGCGATCGAGATTCCGTAGCTCACGAACAGCTTCGGCGACAGGTACTTGCCGAGGACCACCGAGGCGTCCTCGTCGCCGGTCTGCTCCACCGCGACCTCGTCGAGCCCGATGCGCGTGCCGAGGCCGCCGAGCAGCAGTCCGCCGCCGCCGATCGCGAGGCTCTGCGCCGCGCGGTCGAGGGAGGCGGCCTCGCCCGACTGCAGCGTGTTGATGGAGCGACCCGTGAGCAGGTAGGAGAGCGCCTCGGCCTGCGGCATCGGCGGCTCCGAGCTCAGCGTGACGAACGGGTTCGACAACGTGCCGCGCACGTTGAGCGACACCACGATGTCCTCGGCCTTGATCTCGCGCTGGCCGACGAGATCGAGCGTGGGATCGTCGAGCGGCGTCATGTCGTAGCTCAGCACGCCGCGGACGATCTTCACGAACTGCCCGAACGCCTTGTACTCGCCCTCGACGACGCGGATCGAGCCGTCGCCGCGCGCCACGTCGCCGGGTCTGGTGATCACCGTGACGGCGCCGGCCAGCGTCGCCTTGAGCCCAAGGCTGTCGACGCGCACGTCGTCGCCCAGTTCGACGCGCACGCGGCTCCTCACCCGGTCGAGCGTGGACGGTGCCTCGTCGTCCAGTTCGACCTCGCCACCGACGATGCGCTCGTCGGGCGAGGTGGTGACCGTCGTGCTCAGGTCCCGCGGCCGGATCCGCGCGAGCGGGATCAGCACCCGGCCCGACACGTCGTAGCCGTCCGGGCCGGCGGTGAGCAGGAGGTCGGGCGAGGCGACGATGCGGAAGTCGGGCGTGTCGGCCAGCAGCAACTGCTCGCCCTTGAGCCGCAGCGTTCCAGTCATCACGTCGCCCGGCCACTCGAAGCGACCGTCGAGCGTGAGCTCGCCGCGAGCGGCCTTGCCGCGTCCCGCGAACACGAGTTCGTCGCCCTCGAAGCGACCGTCGAGCGTGAGCTCGCTGAGCGCGAGGTTGGTGCGGTACAGGTCGAGCCGGCCGTCGCGCACGTGGAACTCGCCGTTGAAGCGCGGCGAACCGAGCGTGCCGCCGACCGTGACGGACGCATCGAGCCTGCCCCCGGAGCGGTCGATCTCAGGAACGAGCACCGGCAGTCCATCGAGGGTCGCGGCATCCGTACGCAGCACCCCGGAGACCGGGAGGTCTGCGAACCCGGCGCCGGGCTCGCGCCGCGCCGAGGCTTCGCCTGCGACGCGCGTGCCTTCGGTGAGCGCGACGTCCACCGTGGCGCGCAACCGATCGGGCTCGGCGTACACGTCGAGGCGGGCGCTGCCGAGGCGGATGCGCTCGGTGCGGAACTGGTTGCGCCGCACGTCGAGCACCGGATCGTCGAGGTAGGCCGTGGTCCCGCCGACCCAGTCGCGGCCCGGCTGCTGCTCGGCCCAGCCGCTCGCCTGCAGCCGCCCGTCGAACTCGCGCCAGCCCAGCAGCGAGCGCAGCAGACGCTTGAGTGGCCAGTCCTGCGCGCTGTAGATCACGCGCCACGACTCGGGTTGCGCCTGCCACTCTCCTTCGACGCACAGTCGCGCCTCGCCGCTGGCGAGGCAGACCGGGTCGGCGCTCGCGCCCCCCGGTCCGAACTCGAACGCTGCCGGCTGCAGCAGCGATGCCGTGTCGTCGGGGAACTTGAGCGACGCCTTCTCGAGCCGTCCCCGCCACGTCGCGCTCGCCGCGTCGTAGCCGCCGGCGGCCGCGAGGTGCCCGCGAAAGCTCGGCACGCGGTCCTCCTCCGGGGCGAGCGCCCGGAACTCGAGCTCCGCGACATGGTCGCGCGCCAGTCCGTGCGCCTGCAGCCGTGCCTCCTCGAGCTGGAGCCTGCCGATCGTCACCGACAGGGCCGTCAGGTCGAGGCGCGACTCACGCGCGTCCGTCAGGTCCGCGTCCACGTCCGCCGTGAACGACTCGATGGTCGCGCCGGCGATGTGCACGCGCCGACCGCGTGCCTCGGCGACCACCTCGGGGCGCTGCGGCGTGCCGCGCATCGTGCCCGATGAGACCAGTTCGCCGGCCAGCGCCGGGTGCACCAGCGAGAGGTTGCGCAGGTCGGCGTCCCAGCGCAGATCCACCCGCGGTCCCCAGCGGCCGTCGAGCATCACATGGGAGGCGCCGTTGGCGAGGCGCAGGCCTTTGAGCGTGTATTCGCCGTCGCGGTGCGACACCTCGCCGCGGCCGGTGAGCGCGCGGCCGCGCACGCTGCCCGAGAGCGAGTCGAGCCTCGCGGTCCAGGGAGCCGCAGGCGTGAAGCCGCGTCCCTCGATGGTGGCCACGAGACTCACTCGGCCGGGCAGGTCGGGGCGCACGCTGGTGATGTCGAGGCTCTTTGCGTCCACGCGCGCGCTCCACGGCCGATCGCCGCGCCACGACACGCGGCCGCTGCCCGCGATCCGTCCGTCGAACGCCTTGCCGTCGAGGCGTGAGAGCACCAGCTGATCCCGATCCACCGTGCCGGTCGCGTTGAAGTCGGCCTCGGGCACGCCGGGGACGCGCGCCTGCGCCTGGACGTCGAACGCGTAGGGCATCGCGCCCTCGAGGCGGTAGATGCCCGACGGGCTCACGACCACTGTGTCGCCGACGATCGGCCAGCGCAGCAGCGACCAGTCGCCGGCCAGCGCGAGCACCGGCGCACCCTCCGCGAAGGTGATCGACCCCGCCGTCGTCAGGTCCGCGCCCGAGCGCGGCAGCCACGCGCGCAGCGAGGCGAGCTCCAGCGTGCGCTGCGACCAGCGGCCGCTGCCCTGCAGGCGCAGCGGCTCCTGGCCGAGGACGGCGGAGGTCAGCGTGCCGTCGAGTCCGAACGACTCCCGCGTGGCATCGACCACGATCGATCCGCTCGCCGCCGGCAGGCGCCCAGCCTCGATCCACGGCGAGCCGTCGAAATCGGTGAGACGCAGCGTGCCCACTGCGCGCGGCTCGTCCGTCAGCGTCAACGTGTTGCCGATGAACGAGGCGTTCACCGGCGCCGCCAGCGCGACCGTCGTGCCGAGACGATCCAGGTTGCCGCGCACGGCGGCGGCGAATCGCCAGGTACGCTCGTCGGGCAGCACCCAGCGCCCGTTGAGGCTGCCGCGCAGCCCGAGCGGCTGCGTCGCGCGCAGCGTGAGCGCGCCGTCGACGCGGCCCGCCGGGTCCTCGACGACGAGGTTGGTCAGGTCGATGCGCCAGCGGGTCATCGCGAGCGCGCTGCGCACCGAAGCGACCTGGTAGCGCTCCCCGTTCTGGAGCCGCAGCGCGACCCGTTCCAGACGCACGTCGGGCGCCACGATCTCGAGGAACGCCGGCAGGAAGTGCGGCGCCTCCGGTGGCCGCTGCTCGCGCGGCCTCAGCACGACCTCGACGTCGCTCGCCGAGGCCACCTCGAGGTGCACGTTGCCCGCCAGCAGCGAGCGCACGCGGGCGTCGAGGTGGACGTTGCGCGCCTCGACGATCACCGCCTCGTGCTCGACGCGCAGCCGGGAGATGGTGATCGGCCCGGTCAGAGTGCCGCTCGCACCCATGACGTCAATGCGCAGCGAAGGAATGCGCTGGAGCTGCGCCAGCGCGAAGCGCAGGCCTTCCTCGCTGTCGAGCAGCCGCGACGCCAGCAGCAGCGGCACTCCCACCAGCGCCAGCAGCACTACGCCGAGGACGACCCAGCGCCAGCGCATCAGAGCACCTGCGTGATGTTGAGGTGCAGCCGCGGCCGCTTGCCGTCCTCCGACAGCGCCTGCGCCACGTCGATGCCGATCAGCAGCATCGGCAGCCGCCAGCGCACGCCCACGCCCACCGAATACTCGAGCGGCGTGCTCCAGTCGTTGAAGGCATTGCCGGCGTCGAAGAACACCGCGCCCCGGAGGTTGCGCGGCAGGTCGCGCTCGATCTCGATCGAGGCCACGACCTTGTTCTCGCCGCCGACGCCCTTCTTCGAGTCCTTGCCGTCGGCAGGCGGCGGGTCCGCGGGCGGACTCAGTTCGTCGAGCGCGAAGCCGCGCACGCTGCGGTCGCCGCCGGTGAAGAAGCGCTGCGAGGCGGGCAGCTCGGAGAAGTCGTCCACCCAGCTCGTGCCGAGTTCGCCGCGCAGGCGGACGTACCATGGCTCCGTGATCGGCCAGACCCGCTCGGCGCGGGCATAGAAGCGCAGGTAGGAGGCGTCGGAGCCGAGCGTGGAGGGACTGCCGGAGATCTCCCCGTAGTAGGCCGCGTCGCGGACCCAGCCGGTGAGGAAATTGGGGGGCTGGGTCGAGTAGCTGAAGCCCGGGATCAGCAGCAGCGACTGGGTCTCGCTGCCGTCCGGGAAACTCGAGCGCTCGTCGTTCAACTTGAGGAACAGCACCCGCTGCCACTTGCCGAAGGCCTGGTTGAGACCCGCCGTGGCTTCCCAGCGCTCGCTGTCCACGTCGCCGAGCTGCTCGTTGATGTAGCCGCCGACGAACTCGAGCTTCTCGAGTGCCGGGTCGCCGATCGGGATGATGTAGCGGGCCAGCGCCTCCTGCAGCACCGCCGAGGCGGTCAGCTCGACGCGCGAGCGGTGGCCGAGCGTGTTGATGCGCCGGTTGTCCCACGCGAAGCGGCCACGGAGTTCCGTGTCGGTGCCATAGCCGAAGCTCACCGAGTAGCGGTGGCGGCGGATCGGCTCGGCCCGGATCGTCACCGGCACCAGCAGCGTCTCGGGGTCGCGCTCACCGGAGGTGATCGTGACGTTCGAGAAGTAGTTGCTGTCCTCGAGCGCGTACTGGGTGCTGCGGATGCTGTCGTTCGAGAAGGGCTTGCCCGGTGCGAAGCGCACGAATCGTTGCAGCAGCGCGTCGTCGATCACGTCCTGCTCGAGGCGCACCTCGCCGAAGCGATAGCGGCCGCCGGTCTCGAGCGTGAGGTACGACGAGGCCGTGCGGTCCTGCGGATCCACGACGAGCTCGCGCCGCGTGAGCTTTGCGTCGAGGTAGCCGAGCGATAGCGCCGTGCGCAGCAGGTCGGTCTTGAGCCTCTCGTAAGCCTGGTGTTCGAGGCGGGCGCCGGGCTGCATCGGGCTCGCGCCGGCGAGCGCCACGAGCGCAGGCTCGCCGGCGCCGGGCCCGCTGAGCTGCACGTCCACGGTCGTCACGATCACCGGGTCGCCGGGCGTGATGCGCAGGCGAACGATCCACTGATCGCCGTCGCGGCTGGTGCGGCTGCGGATCCGCGGCTCGTAGTAGCCGTAGGGGCGCAGCGCGTCGGCGCTCTCGTCCACGGCGCGATCGGCAAGCCGGCGCACTTGCGCGTCGGTGAGGTCGGTGCGCTCCAGGTAGCGGCTCAGCGTGAGATAGGCGCGCACGTTGTCGGCGATCACGCGGTCCACGCCGTCCACCTCGATGCGGACGCGCTGCGTGTTCTTCAGACGGTCGGTGAGGCTGGCAGCGGGCGCCGTCGCGCACATGACGAGGGCGAGCGCGGCCGCCAGCACCCAGCGCGCGAATCGACGGCCGGTTGCCTGTCCCGGGCGAATCACGCGGCGCGTTCCTGGAACTCGATGCGCGCGGCGCCGCTCGGCGCGCCCGCCGGGTCGTAGCGGCGCTCGTGCACCACGCTCCGGCCGCCGTGCTCGACCAGCACCACGGTGGAGCTGCGCGTACCGTAGCGCGGGTGGCGCACGAAGGGTGCCGTGAGGGCGCGCTCCAGGTCGGCCGGCAGGCCGTTGTCGGTGTGCGAACCCTGCGGGTCCGGCGCGTCGTCGGCCAGGGCCTCGAGCAGGGCCGCGACGGCGGGCTCCTCCTGCACGAGCGCCTCGGCGAGCCGTTCGCGGGTGCGCACCAGCTTGGGCGAGGGCTCGTCGAGCCGGTGGTTGCTCACGCCGTACAGGCCGGGCGGCAGCGCGCGCGGGGCTTCGGTGCCGGCGTTGCAGTAGTAGTGCAGTCCGCCGCGGTCGCCCAGCAGCAGGTTGAAGCCCGCGTAGCGACGCGTGTCGGCGTGCAGCCGTTGGAGATGCCCTGCCGGGGGCGCGTCGGAGCGCAGGTAGTCCGTCACCAGCGCGCCGCGTGAGGGCGCACCGCCCGTGGTCGCGCTCTCGGCGTCGCGGACGTTGGTCAGAAAGCCGATGCGCCCCGAACGCGCCACGCCGAGCCAGGTCCCGCCCGCGCGCAGGTCGCGGCCCGCGAGGATGTCGGGCTGGTCATTCCACCAGTCGAGCGGTGCCGTGGGGCGGTCGTGAAACTCGTCGCGGTTGCCGGCCAACACGAGCCGGTAACGGGGATGCGACAGCCAGGCCACGACGAGCAGGCACATGCGCGCATTCTACGGCCGCGTTCGCGGGGCCCGCCGGCGCCCTCAGGCCGCGGTCGGCGGTGGCGTGCTGCGGCGTCCGAACAGCAGCCGGCCCGCCCTGCGCGTCGCCCAGTACAGCAACGCCACGACCGCCGCGAGGCACAGCAGCGGCACGGCGATGGCGAGCACGGCGAGGCCCGTGGCGCCCACCGTCTCGACGGTGGAGACGACCGGATTGGCGAGGCCGCCGGTCATCACGCCGGACTTCGCGCGCAGCAACGCCGTGCTGCCCTTGGTGAGGCCGGCTGCGCCGCCGCCGGCGATCACCGCCAGCGGCCACATCACCGCCGGCGGGATGTCGGTCATGACCGACGCGCTCGCCACCACGCCCGCGGCGAGCGTCGCCGGGCTCGCAACCACGTCGAGCACGTGGTCGACGCCCGGGATGTAGTAGGCGAGCGTCTCGGCCACGGCGGCAGTGCCGAGCATCAGCAGCGCGGGCGTGCTCTCGAGCCACTGGAAGCTGTCGCCGAGCGGCAGCACGTCGAAGCGCGCCGCGAGTCCCGCGATCAGCAGCGGGATGAAGATGCGGAAGCCGGTCGCAGCCGCGAGGCCGATGCCGAGGGCGATGCCGATCAGGGACTGGAAGGAGAAGTCCATCGAGGGTCCGGGGTGGAAACGGCCGTGCGGCCGGTGCCCGCATCGTGCCGCATCCGGCCGACCGCCACAATCAAGGGCCGGCGCTGAGCACATCCCAGGCCGTCTTGGCGATCAGCGCGCCCACCACGGCGATGAACACCCAGCGCACGAACCCGCTGCCGTGGCGGATCGCGAGGTGGCTGCCCAGCTGCGCGCCGGCGACGTTGCAGGCCGCCATCGCGAGGCCGAGCAGCCACAGGATCTCGCCGGTGAGGCCGAACAGCAGGATCGCGGCCGCGTTCGCCGCGACGTTCACCACCTTGGCCGAGGCCGAGGCGTGCAGGAAGTCGAGACCGAAGCCGCGAACGAACAGGAAGACGAGAAAGCTGCCGGTGCCCGGTCCGAAGAACCCGTCGTAGAGCCCGATCACGCCCGAGCCTGCGGCGGCGAGCGCGCGTCCGCGCCGGCCAGCGCCGCGCGGACGGTGCGCGAGGCCGAAATCCCGGTGCAGCAGCGTGTAGGCGAGCACCAGCGCGAGCAGCACGGGGACCATCGCGCGGAAGCGGTCCGGGGGAATGCGCGTCGCGATCCACGCGCCCACGAATGCCGCGAGAAACGCGGCGAGGGCGGCCGGCAGCACCAGCGACCAGTCGAGTCGGACGTGGCGCAGGTAGCGGAACACGGCGCTCGAGGTTCCGGCGAGGCCGGCGAGCTTGCCCGTGCCGAGCAGCGTCGGCGGTGGCGTCGTGGGATAGGCGGCGAACAGCGCGGGCAGCTGCACGAGTCCGCCGCCGCCGGCCATGGCGTCGATCACTCCGGCGCCGAACGCCGCGGCCAGCACGAACGGGATCTCGAGGCTCACGCGGGCGGGCTCGCGACGCCTGGCGGCGCGATCACCAGCGACCGGCGCCCGGTGCCTGGCGCAGCGGCACGGCCGCGCCCGCGTCGTACCAGTCCTCGATCAGCCGGAAGGAAACCGACTGCGGCGGAGGCAGCTTCGGCGTGCCCGACGCGAGGTCCTCGCGCGTGAACCAGCGGACGTCCTCGAGTTCCTCGTCGGCGCGCGGCATGGCGTCGCCCGACGCGCGGGCGGTGAAGCCGATCATCAGCGAGGACGGGAACGGCCAGGGCTGCGAGGAGTGGTAGCTCGCCTCGGCGACCGTCACGCCCGTCTCCTCCAGCACCTCGCGGACCACCGCGTCCTCGAGGCTCTCGCCCGGCTCGACGAAACCCGCGATCGTGGAGTAGCGGCCAGGCGGCCACACGGCCTGCCGGCCAAGCAGCGCACGCTCGCCGTCGGTCACGAGCACGATGATCGCGGGGTCGAGGCGCGGGAAATGCTCGATGCCGCAGGCCTCGGCGCTGCACTTCATCACGTGGCCGGCGCTCTCGCTGCGCGTCGCCGTGCCGCAGCGGCCGCAGTACCGATGCCGCTGCCGCCACAGCAGCAGCGCACGGGCATAGGCGAGCAGGCCGGCCTCGTCCTCGGGCAGCAGCCCGGCGGCCATGCGCAGGTCCTCGAAGCGCGCGTCCGATGCGATCGGCGGCGGCTCGCCGTCGAGTTCGGCAGCGAAGCAGACACGGCCGCGGAATCGGCCGAGCAGCACCAGCTCGTCGTCGGCCAACTGGCGACGGATCTCGTGGGAGCCCTCGACCAACCCCGCGGTGCGGCCCGCTGCCGTGGTGCGCACGAGGCTGCGCGCCTGCCACACTGGCACGATCAGCGCGTCGGGGTCGCCGCGCGCAGAGGCCAGGAACGCCGCGTCCTTGCGCAGGTGGGCGACGCGATCGAGGTAGGGGCCGGAGAAGACGTTGGGGGAGCGCACGGCGGGGGGGCTCGCGGGAGCGGGCCCGCAGTCTAGCAACCCGCCCCCGTCATCCGGGCGGCGCGCCGCCGCGGCAGGTGACGCAGTTGTCGGGCAGCAGGTCGAGCGTGTCGCGGATCCACAGGGCCTGGCAGTCCGGGCAGCGCACGGGCACGAACTCGTCGAGGCGCGCCAGCACGTGCAGCAGGTGCCAGGCGTGCTCGAACGTGATGACGGTGGCGGGGCACAGCACGCACAAGCGTCTCGTACACGTCGCAGAAGCGGCCGATCTCCTCGAGGGTCGGGCGGTAGAGCAGTTGCGGGCGACCGAGGAAGCCGCACTGGCGCAGCAGTGCGCAGAGGGTCGCCGCCTGCAACTCGTGGGCGGGGCTGCGCCGGAAGAAGGACATCTGCCGCGGCGACTTCCCGCGCCGCCGGCGGATCGGGCGAACCGCCTGCCCTTTGACATAGTCCCGGTACAGGCGCCGGATGCGGTCCCCCGACAGGCCCGTCGCCTGGCGGATGGTCTGCGTGCGGGCCTCGTGGGTGATGAGCCGGTGGGCGACTGCGAGACGCTGCCGGTCGCGGTCGTAGCGGCTGTCGGTGATGCGCATGACGGTCCCCCCTCAATCTGGCGATTCCTGCCACATATGGTCCATCCGGACCATATGTGCGAGTCTATAACCATATATGGTCCGTTTGGACCATATGTGGAGTGACGGCCATGCCCTTGTCGCCATCCGATCCGGCCCAGGACCCCGGGTTTCCCGCCCGTGACGGCCTGCTGCCACCGGCCCTCAGGCGCGACCTCGCCGACCTGAACGCCCAGTACCTGGATCTCGGTCGGGTCGCCGATCCGCCGGGCGACCCACGCTTCGGCTGGGCGGAACCGGTCCGCCGCCGGCTGTCCGAACTCGACGGCCCGACGCGGCTGCGGATGGCCGCCGCCCCGTTTGCGCTGTTCCGGCTGGTGGCGCCGCCGCCGGAGCCGGGGGCCGGCGTCGGCGTCGCCGACCTGCCCTGGGCCGCCCCTGGGCGTGGGCTGGCAGGGTCGCTGCGCGTCATTCACCCATCAGGCGGCGTTCTTCGCCCGGCGGCTGGTCGAGGGCGCGCCACTGGCGGCAACCGTGGTGCTCGATCTCGCTCCGGAGGCGCAGTCGCTGCTCGCCGGCATGTGCCCGTCACAGCTCGCGGCCTGTGCCGCAAGCCCTGGGTTCGTCCGTCCCCGGTGGCCATGCCACCTCAGGTTCTGGGAGATGCTCGAGGTCGCGGCGCGGCGCGACTCGCCGGTCGCGATGCAGTGGGCGCACTGCGTGGGCGTGTGCCTGCTTGGCGCGGACGACGCCAGTGCCGCGGGCGCGGCCCTCGGGCGTCGCCGGCCGCGGCACTGACTTTCTTGCTGCACCGGGAGCGGGGCATTACGCTGCGCTCCCGTTTCCGCCCGCCGGTCCGCCATGCAGGCCCTGTCGCTGCGCAAGCTCACCAAGACCTACCGCAACGGCGTGCAGGCGCTGAAGGGCATCGACCTCGACGTGGAGCAGGGCGACTTCTTCGCGCTGCTCGGGCCCAACGGTGCCGGCAAGACCACCGCGATCGGCATCATCGCCTCGCTGGTCAATAAGACCTCCGGGCAGGCGCTGGTCTTCGGGCACGACGCCGACACCGAGCTGGAGGCCGCCAAGGCCTGCCTCGGCCTCGTGCCGCAGGAAATCAACTTCAACCAGTTCGAGAAGGTCTCGACCATCCTGGTGAACCAGGCGGGCTTCTACGGCATCCCGCGGGGCGTCGCGAAGGACCGCATGGAGGTGTGGCTGCGTCGGCTGCAGCTCTGGGAGAAGCGCGACGCGGTGTCGCGCACGCTCTCCGGCGGCATGAAGCGCCGCCTCATGATCGCGCGCGCGCTCATCCACGAGCCCAGGCTGCTGATCCTCGACGAGCCCACCGCGGGCGTCGACATCGAGGTGCGCCGCGCGATGTGGGAGTTCCTGCGCCAGCTCAACGACGACGGCACGACCATCATCCTCACCACCCACTACCTGGAGGAGGCCGAGAACCTCTGCCGCCACATCGCGATCATCGACGAGGGCCGCATCATCGAGCACGACCGCATGGCGACCGTGCTCAGGAAGCTGCACAGCGAGGTGTTCGTGCTGAACCCGCGCCAGCCGCTGGCGGTCGCGCCCGAGCTGCCCGGCTACGCGGTGAAGCTCGCCGAGGACGGCTCGATCGAGGTCGAGGTCACGAAGTCGCAGAACCTCAACGACATCTTCCTCGCGCTCTCCGCGCGCGGCATCGAGGTCGTGAGCATGCGCAACAAGGCGAACCGCCTGGAGGAACTCTTCATGCGGCTCGTCGAGGGGCGCGACGCGGAGACCGGGCAGGCGAAGCCCGCGGCCTCGGCATGAGCGCGGGCGTCGAAACGGTGGCGGCGGGCGTACAGCGCGGCGGCCACCGCTGGGTGGGCTTCCGCACCATCGTGATCCGCGAGTTCAGCCGCATCATGCGCATCTGGGGACAGACGATCGTGCCGCCGGCGATCACCGCGACGCTGTACTTCGTGATCTTCGGCAGCCTGATCGGCCGGCGCATCGGCGAGATGGGCGGCGTGAGCTACATGCAGTACATCGCGCCCGGGCTGATCATGATGTCGGTGATCACCAACAGCTACGGCAACGTGGTTTCCTCGTTCTTCGGCGCCAAGTTCGGGCGCCACATCGAGGAGCTGCTGGTCGCACCGCTGCCCAACTGGCTGATCGTCGCGGGGTACGTCATGGGCGGGTTGCTGCGCGGGCTGCTCGTCGGGCTCGTCGTCACGCTGATCGCGCTGTTCTTCACGCGACTGCACGTCGAGCACCTCGGCGCGGTGCTCGCGGCGGTGCTGCTGACGGCGGTGATCTTCTCGCTGCTCGGGTTCGTGAACGCCGTGTTCGCGAAGAACTTCGACCAGATCAGCTTCGTGCCGACCTTCATCCTGACGCCGATGACCTATCTCGGCGGCGTGTTCTACTCCATCGCCATGCTGCCCGAGTGGGCGCAGCAGATATCGAGGGCCAACCCGATCCTCTACATGGTGAACGCCTTCCGCTACGGCTTCCTCGGCCACTCGGACGTCAACCTTGCCCTGTCCTTCGCGCTCATGGTGGTGGCCGCGGCGGTGCTGTTCGGCGCCTGCGTGTGGCTGATGGAGAAGGGCATCGGCACCCGGGAGTGAGCGAGGGGGAACCGAACCATGTGCGGCCGCTTCGCCTTCTATTCGCCGCATGAGGCCGTGACCCGCCTGTTCGGCGTGCCCGACGCGCCGGAGGTCGAGCCACGCTGGAACATCGCGCCCACGCAGTACGTCGCGGCCGTGCGCGAGTCGGGCGGACCCCGCGAGCTGGCGATGCTCCACTGGGGCCTCGTGCCCTCGTGGGCGAAGGAGAAGTCGATCGGTGCGCGCATGATCAACGCGCGCTCCGAGACGCTCACCGAGAAGCCCTCGTTCCGCAGCGCCTTCCAGCGGCGCCGCTGCCTGGTGCTCGCCGACGGCTGGTACGAATGGCAGCGCTCGGGTGCGGTGAAGCAGCCGTACTACATGAGCTTCGAGGACGGCCGGCCGTTCGGCATGGCGGGCCTGTGGGAGCGCTGGCGCGACCCGGTCTCCGGCGAGCCGCTGGAGTCCTGCTGCATCGTGACGACGACGCCCGCGGCGGCGGTCGCGCACGTGCACGACCGCATGCCGGTGATCGTGCCCGAGGAGGCCTACGCCGAGTGGCTGGACGCGCGCAACCCCGACACCGCCGGCCTCGCGCGGCTGCTCGGGCCCTGCGAGCGGCCCGACCTCATTGCCCGGGCAGTGAGCCGGCGCGTGAACGACGCGCGCAACCAGGGTGCCGACCTGATCGAACAGGTGCACAGTGCCGAGGCAGCACCCGACGCCGCACCATAGAGTCTCCCCGGATGTCGCCAGAAAGTGCCGCCCGAGCCCGCCTTGAGTCACGTCAACATGCCGCCCGCCGCCGCGTCCGCCGCCCGTCGAGTGCACGCCGCGCTGCGGCGCTGGCTGACCATGGTTGCGGTTGCGCTCGGGCTCGCGGGCTGCGGCGTCGGCCTCGTCTACCCGCGGCTCGACACCGTGGTGGGCTTCTATCTGCAGGGGCTCGTCACGCTCGACGCCAGCCAGTCCGCGCAGCTGAAGCGGATCCTCGCCGACAACCTCCAGTGGCACCGCAGCTCCGAACTCGAGCGCTACTCGGCGTTCCTGCGCGAGATGGCGGGCGCTGTCGAACGCGGCGCCGGTCGCGAGGACTGGTTCGCGGCGAGCCGGCGCACCGAGGACTACTGGCGCGAGGTGTTCGAGCAGGCCGCGCCGGGCTATGCCGCGATCGCCGCGACCTTCACCGACGCGCAGGTCGAGGAGCTGCTCGCGAGCCTCGAGCGCGTGGACGACAAGGAGCGACGCGAGTTCGCCTCGCGCAGCCCCGCCGAGCGCGACGCGCGGCGGGAGAAGTCCGTGCGTCGCGCGCTCGAGCGCTTCACCGGCCCACTCACGACGCCGCAGCGGGCGCTGGTTCGTGCGCACGTGGCGGACTCGCCCTCGTTCGTGCCGGAGTGGCTGGACAACCGCCGCGTCTGGCGCGCGAGCCTCGCCGAAGCGCTCGCGCTGCGTCATCGCCGCGCGGAATTCGACGCGCGCATGCAGGTGCTGGTCGCACGTCCGGACGATCTGTGGACGCCGCAGTACCGGGCCGCGGTGGAACGCCGCCGCGACGCACTGGTGGAACTCATGACCGGTCTCGACGCGACGCTCACCCCTGAACAGCGCGCCGCGGCCCGGCGCGAACTGCTGGCGCTGGCCGACGAGGTGCAGGACCTCGCTCGCCGGCGCGGCTGAACGGAGTGGCCATGGCCCAGCACGACGGCAAGATCTTCGGCATCGGCTTCTACAAGACCGGCACCACCACGCTGTACGACGCGCTGCGCATCCTCGGGTACCACACCGTCAACGGCGACAAGCTCGGCAGCTATCCGGGGGCAGACGACGGTGCGACGCTGATCAAGCAGATCGACGCGGGCGACTACCGCCTGCCGACCTTCGAGATGTTCGACGCGTTCACCGACAACCCGTACTTCCGCATCTGGCGCCAGATCTATGAGATGTACCCGGACGCGAAGTACATCCTCACGGTGCGCGAGGAACAGCGCTGGATCGACAGCTGCGTGAAGTTCTTCCGCCACCGGCGCATGCGCCCGATGCGGGAGTGGATGTTCGGTCCGCACGCGAACCCGTCGCGCAGCCCCGAGAGCCGCCAGGCGTGGCTCGATGCGTACCGCGCGCACAATGCCGCGGTGCGCGAGTTCTTCGCCACCCGTGGCGAGCAGTACTTCGAGTTCGACCCGACGCGGGAGGGAACCTGGGATCGCCTGTGCGCGTTCCTCGGGGCGCCGATCCCCGAGCTGCCGTGGCCGCACGCCAATCCGACCCGTCCCGACCAGCCGTGGCGGCCCGTGTGGCGCCGGCTCCGGCGCAGCCTCGGCATCGAGTTGCGCGATCCCTCGGAACGCGACGAGAGTTGAGCCGCCTCAGGCGAGGCGCAGCATCAGCGCCGGCTTGTACACCCAGTTGCGCAGCAGGCGGCTCGACAGCGGCTCGTCCCAGTCGGTCGCCTGCCGGTTGCGCTCCCGCAGCGCGGCCACGTCCGCGGCGAGGTCGCCGCGGTAGTCGAGCCGCTGGCGAGAGCAGAACTCGCGGACGGCGAAATCGTAGACCTGCTGGTCGAGCGCGTTGAGCGCGCGCAGCCGCTCGCGGATCGCGGGTTCCTCGAGGTAGCCGAGGTCGGTCTGTTCCCGGGCCACATCGCGGCTGCGGCTCTTCTCCTCGAGGCGGTTCACCGGGCGGTACTCCGGCCGGAAGCCGGGCTCGCCGAGCCACTGTCCGAGCTCGAGCAGCGACTCGTCGAAGGTCTCCGTCAGGCCGACGAATCCGACGCGCGTCGCGAGCAGGTCGATCGCCTTCTGAGCGCTCGCCTCGCCCGCGATCATCTTCGTCTGCCAGTCGTGGGTCCACGACGCGCCGGCCCAGCGCTCGAAGTCCTCGCGGCCGTAGGCGCGCGAGCGGTTCTTGAAGTGCGACAGGTAGCGCTTCACGGGATCGCGCAGGAACGTGAAGTAGCGGATGCCCGGGCACTCGACGTCGAGGTCCGCATAGGGCTTGACGTTGTGGCCTGCGATGCCGCGCAGGCCTCGGTAGATGCGCCGCACCCGGTGCAGGTCGGCGGCCGTGACGTGCACGCGCCGGTCCTCGAGCTCGGGCTCGCGGCGGCGCGTACGGCGTGCGGATCTCGCAATGCCCCGCACCGAACGACCGCAGCAGGACGGCCCGCACCGTCCTGCCCGCGGTCTTCTCGATGTGCACGAACGCGTACAGCGTCGTCTCTCCGACGCGACCGTCAGTCCGCCTCTTCCTGCGGCTTGAAGGCGGCAACCAGTTCCTGTTGCCTGCGCGGCGGCACCGGGTCGTAGTGGCTCAAGTCCATGGTGTAGGTGCCTTCGCCGCCCGTGAGGGCCTTGAGGCGCGACAGGTAGTCCTGCAGTTCGGCGAGCGGCACCAGTGCCGCGATTTCCGCGCGCCCTCCCGGCAGCGAGTCCTGACCGCTGATGCGCGCGCGTCGCGTCGCGAGGTCGCTCGTCACGTCGCCGATCGACGCCGCCGGCGTGCTGATCGCCACGCGCACGATCGGCTCGAGCACGATCGGTGCCGCCTCCCTGATCGCGGCGATGAACGCCTTCTTGCCCGCCGCGACGAACGCCACTTCCTTGGAGTCCACCGGATGGTGCTTGCCGTCGTACACGCTGACGCGCACGTCCTGCAGCTCGAAGCCCGCGATGGCGCCACCGGCCAGCACCTGGCGCACGCCCTTCTCGACCGCGGGGATGAACTGCCCGGGGATCGCGCCGCCGACCACGTCGTCGACGAACTCGAAACCCTTGCCGCGCTCGAGCGGCTCGATGCGCAGGTACACCTCGCCGAACTGGCCGGCGCCGCCGGTCTGCTTCTTGTGGCGGTGATGTGCCTCGGCCGGGCGCGTGATCGTCTCGCGGTACGGCACGCTCGGCGGACTGGTCTTGACGGCCACGCCGTAGCGCTCGGTGAGCCGCTGCAGCATGACGCGCAGGTGCAGGTCGCCGAGGCCGTAGAGCACGGTCTCGTTCTGTGCGGTGTGGTGCTCGACGCGCACGCACGGATCCTCGGCCACGAGGCGGTGCAGCCCCTCGGAGAGCTTCTGCTCGTCGCCGCGCTTCTCGGCGCGGATCGCCAGGCCGAGCATCGGCGGCGGGAAGGCGACCGACTTCAGGTGGTGGTGATCCTCGTCGTGGGAGTCGTGCAGCACGGCGTCGAAGTGCAGCTCGTCGATTTTCGCCACGGCGCAGATGTCGCCGGGGATCGCGGCGGGGATCTCAATGTGCTCCTTGCCCTGCAGCTGGAAGAGATGCGCGAACTTGACCGGCTTGCGGCCGTCGCCGACGAGCAGCTGCGAGCCGGCCTTCACGGTGCCCTGGTGCACGCGGAAGACGCCGAGCTTGCCGACGAACGGGTCGATGGCGATCTTGAACACGTGCGCGATGACGTGCTTCGACGGGTCGGGCGCGACTTCGACGCGGACCGCGTCGGCGCCTTCGCCCTTGAGGAACGGCGGTGGATTTCCCTCGGTCGGGTTCGGCGCGAGTCGCGCCAGAACCTCGAGCAGCTCGGGGATGCCCGCGCCGGTCTCGGCGGAGCAGAAGCAGATCGGCACGAGGTGGTCCTCGCGCAGCGCCTTCTCGAACGGGTCGTGCAGCTGTTCGGGCGAGAGCTCCGAGCCCTGCTCGAGGTAGAGCGCCATCAGCTCCTCGTCCACCTCGACCACCTGGTCGATGATCTCGGTGTGGGCGGCCTCGACCGAGGAGAAGTCCGCCGCCTTGCCGGGTGGCTGGAAGAAGCAGTCCACCACGGACTGGCCGCCGTCGGCCGGCAGGTTGAGCGGCAGGCAGGCCTTGCCGAACGTGTCGCGGATCTCGGCGAGCACTTCCTCGGTGCGGGCCTCCTTGCTGTCGATCTTGTTGATCACGACCATCCGGCACAGGCCGCGCGCCTTGGCGAAATCCATCATGCGCTGGGTCATCGGCTCGACGCCATTCACCGCGCTCACGACGATCACGGCCGTCTCGACGGCCTCGAGGGCGACGAGGCTGCGGCCGAGGAAGTCGGGATACCCGGGCGTGTCGATGACGTTGACGCGCCGACCCTGCGTTTCGAAGCCGCAGACGGCCGCGTCGAGGGAGTGCAGCAGGGACTTCTCCTGAGGATCGAAGTCGCACACCGTCGTGCCGCGGGCGAGCGACCCCTTGGACCGGATGGCTCCGGACTGCGCGAGCAAGGCCTCGGCCAGCAGCGTCTTGCCCGCGCCGGCCTGGCCCACCAGTGCGATGTTGCGGATGTCCGCGGTGGTATAGGGCATTGGATGCCTCCGTTCTCTTTCTAATACGAGAACGAGAGCATACGCCGGGCCGAGTGCCGGGCCAGAGGGGGTTGCCGGGATTGGCTTGCCGGCCGGTTCAAGGTAGAAAGCCTGTATCCGTGGCGGCAGTCGGCCCGCCCTCCTTGGGGACCTTCAGGAATGACGACGGGCAAGCGGGCCCTGATCGTGGACGATTCGCGGTCGGCCCGGGTGATCCTGAGCCGCATGCTCGAGCAGCACGGCATGGCGGTGGACACCGCCGAGTCGGCCGAGCAGGCGCTGGAGTACCTGCGCCAGCACCGGCCGGATGTGATCTTCATGGATCACCTCATGCCCGGCATGGACGGCTTCCAGGCCGTGCAGGCAATCAAGGGCGATCCCCAGACGGCGACGATCCCGTTGATGATGTACACCTCGCAGGAAGGTGAGCTGTACGTCAGCCAGGCGCGCGCGCTCGGCGCGGTCGGCGTGCTGCCGAAGACCGTGCGGCCGGTGGACGTCTCGCGCGTGCTCTACCAGTTGCACCTGCTGCCCGACCGCCGCCAGCCCCGCTCGGCGCTGTTCGACGGGTCGCGGCAGTCCGCTGCGGCTGGCGCCGCGGCGGCCCACGCCGCGGCCCTGGAGGGCAGTGCGGAAGCAGCTGCCACTGCTGCGGCGGCAGCGGTCGGAGAGGCTGTCGGCACCGGCTCGACGGCCAGCTGGGCGGTGCCTCTGTCGGAGCTGCAGGGCAGCCTGCGCGAGTCGCTGCAGCAGGCCATGCGCGACCAGCTCGCCGAGCAGCGCCGCTTCATGCTGGCGACGTTCGAGGCGTTCGCCCGCCGCATCAGCGGCGAGTTCCGGGAGGCGACCGAAAAGGCGGCTCTGCCGCTGCCGGTCCTGGAACCCGCGCCGCCGCCGCCGCCGCCGCCGACCCCGTGGTGGCCGGTTGCGCTCACGGCGCTGCTCGCGGCGGTGCCGGCCGCGATCCTCGGTTACCTCTTCTGGCAGGCCGCGGGGCGCAACGAAGCGCTGGCCCGCGAACTCGTGGAATCGAGGTCGGCCCTGTCCGGTGCGAACGAGGCCGCGGCGGCCGCCCGCCGTGCGGAAAGCGCCGCCCTCGCCGCGGCCGCAGCCGCAGTCGTTGCGTCGCCCGGAGCGGCACCAGCCGCCGGTGTCCCTGCCGGCGCGCCGGCTGCCGCACCGGCCACGGTCCCCGGCGGCGCACCGCTCGCGGTCGAGTACGTGCCCTACGGCGAGATTCCACTGTCGGGAGAGCGCCTCGAGCGCCTGAGGGAACTCGCTGCGACGCTCGAGTCGCAGCAGTTCCGGGGCCGCGTCGTCGTCGAGACGCACACCGGCGATTTCTGCCTTTCGGGCGGCACCAGCGAAGGCTTCGAGCCGACCGCGGCGGCACGGCCCAGCGTCGAGTGCGACGTCATCGGCAATCCCTTCGACGACTCGCTGACGGCGGCGCGGCACCAGTCCGTGGACTTCGCGAACTTCGTCGCGACCCTGCGCCAGCGCTCAGGCGGTGCCGTCGAGGTCCAGATCGTCAACGCCGACCGGCGCCACGCGATCCCGTATCCGAAGCCGCGCGAGGGCAGCACGGCCGGCGACTGGAACGCCGTGGCGGTGCAGAACAACCGCGTCGAGTTCCGGGCGGTGCCGGCGGGATGACGCATCCGGCCCGAGCGACCGGGCAGTCCCGCCGGTGAGCGACACCGCGCCCGGCGCGGGCGCCGACGACTTCCGGCCGCCGGCGTGGCTCCGTAGCCGGCACCTGCAGTCCATCGTCCCGAGCCTGCCGCTGCGCCGGGCGGCCGTCGAACGGCGCTGCCGAGCGCTGCTCGACGCGTCGACGCCCGAGGTGCTCGATTGTGGCGAGGGCGTGCGGCTGCTCGCGCACCGCGCCACCCAGCAGCGCCTCGGGCGCCCGCCGGCCGCGCGCCTCGTGGTGCTGCTGCACGGCTGGGAAGGCAGCGCCGACTCGCTCTACGTGCTGGCGCTCGGTCAGTTGCTGCTCGAGCGCGGCTACGAGGTGCTGCGGCTCAACCTGCGCGACCACGGCGACAGCCATCACCTCAACCCGGAGCTCTTCCACTCCTGCCGCATCGCCGAGGTGGTGGGCGCCGTGCAGCGGCTGCAGGCGCTCGCGCCGGGACAGGGACTCAATCTCGTCGGCTTCTCCCTCGGCGGCAACTTCTGCCTGCGCGTGGGTGCACGGGCCGCGACTGCGGGTCTGCACCTCGAGCGCATCGTCGCCGTCTGCCCGGTGCTCGACCCCGCGCACACGCTCGAGCGGCTCGAGCGCGGCTGGGCGCTGTACCGTCGCTACTTCATCTGGAAATGGCGCCGCTCGCTGCGCAGGAAGCAGGCGGCGTGGCCCGACCGCTACGACCTCGGCGCCGGCGCTCAAGCTCGACACTCTCACCGCGATGACCGAGCACCTCGTGTGCACCTACGGCGGCTTCGAGTCGCTCGGCGTCTACCTGCACGGCTATGCGATCGTGGACGACGCGCTTGCGACGCTCGTCCACCCGGCGCGCATCATCGCGGCCGCCGACGACCCGATCATCCCCGCCGTGGACCTCGCGCGCCTCGCGCGTCCAGCCGCGCTCGAGATCACCTGCACGTCGCTCGGCGGCCACTGCGGCTTCTTCGAGGGCGGACACGGCAGCACATGGCTCGAACGCGAGGTGCTCGCGACGCTCGGCAGCGCCTGAGGTCGTCGTCGACTCACGCGAGTCGCTGAAGCGCAGGAGGGACTGAATGCCTGCGTCTGCAGGAAGATCAGTCAACGATTTGCAGCGACTTGACCCAGAGATACCGGCCTGCAACGCCTTGATCGACTTCCGCCAACAGCCGGACCTTGGTCCCTGGCCCGACCGAACGGTTCTGCCAGACCGAGTCCTCGATCTCGACACGGATGTCGCCCGAAGCATCGCGAAACGTAAAGTAATCCTCTCTCTGATGGGCGACGATGTTTCCTGTGAGCGTGACGTAGCTACCAAGCCGCGCCTCACGAACCTGGGCAACCGTGCTCGTCGGCCCTGTCTCGGCGGGGCCGGTGAACTGCGCCACTGCGTTCGACGCCAACAGGACGCAAAGCGACAGCAAGACAAACACCTTATTCATTGCTCGCTCCGTGACCTAACCGATGAGATGGCCAGGATCTTGGCAGTGTAGCAAACGACTGCACGACGTTTAGAGGGCGGTCGGCAGAGTGCGGGCACGACTGGGCCGGGGGGAACAAGCGCTAGACGCTGTCGTGCTCGGAGGTCAGACCGCGCAGCTCCAGGCTTCAGCTCTTCGCTCACGACCATCGCGATGTCGGACGTTTCGCGCCGCCCGACAATTAAGGGACAGCTGACACGGTCCGCTGCTGGCCGAACCGCGCCTTTGCCCGCGTCGTCGAGCCCGACCAAAGCCGTTTGTCGAATGCTTCAGCCGCGCCCGACACCGGTCGTCTCCGACGAGTCTTGTCTTCCTGGACCTGCGGCTAGGCGCGCGCGCCGCGGCGTGCCATCTCGGCCCGCCAGCGTGCGAACCGCGCGGCCAGCGCGGGATCGCCGCACGGAACGAAGACGCGTTCGACGGGCACCGTGCACCATCCCGATGGCTCGCCAGCCGCGAGGAACGCCGTGCCGCGCGCCGTTGCCTCGGCGAGGGCGTAGCGCTCGACGCGCAATCCGCTCGCATCGGCGAGGCTGCGGCAGAGATCGTCGCTGCGCGCGAGGCCGCCCGTCACGCGGATGCGTGCGAGCGGAGAGGAGACCTGCAACGCCTCGAGGTTGACGGTCAGCAGGAAGGCGATGCTCTCGAGCACCGCGACCAGTCTCGCCGCGTCGTCGCTGTCGGCGTCGCCGACGAACTCCACGGGGAATCCCGGCTGCCAGAACGGCGCGCCGAGCCCGCCGACGCCGTTCATGAACAGCGGCGGCTCCGGCGCGCCCGCTGTCGTCGCCGGTGAGGCGAGCGCGCGGTCCACATCGATCGCGATGCGCTCGCGCAGCCACTCGAGCGCGCTGCCCGCGCCGTTCACGGTGCCTTCGTGGACGTGCAGTGCACCCGTCGAGTCGGCGCACAGCACGCTGCGCAGCAGTCCGGGGGGCAGTGCGGCGCCGTCGGGGGCGACGCGCTGCACGAACGCGCCGGTGCCCACGTTGACCAGTGCCGAGGACGCGTCGGGCCGGCCGAACGCGAAGGCCGCGGCCGACTGGTCGCCCGTGCACGCCGCGAGCGGGACTCGATGCCTGCCTGCCTCGAGCGTGCCGAACGCGTGCCGGGTCGCGACGCACGCGGGCAGCAGGCTGCGATCGATGTCGAAGAGGTCGAGCAGCGTGTGCGACCAGTCGAGCGCCGCGGGGTCGTAGAGCAGTGTGCGCGACGCATTCGCGGGATCGACCACGCACGCGCCGCCTGCCACGAGGCGGGCGACGAGGAAGCTCGACAGCGGGCCGGCAGCGAGCTGACCCTCGTCCCGGGCGCGCTGCACGCTTGGCAGGTGATCGAGGCACCAGCGCAGTTTGCTCGCGCCGTAGTGCGGCGACAGCGGCAGGCCGGTGATCGCGCGCACCACGTCGGCATGCGGCGCGAGCCGCTCGAGCCACGCCGCGTTGCGCCGGTCCTGCCAGGAGAGCGCGTCGCTGAGCGCGCGGCCGCTTTCGCGTTCCCAGCACACGATCGTGGAGCGCTGCGTGGCGAGGCCGGCGGCCACCACCGGACGCCCGCGCGCCGCTTCGGACTCGCAGGCGTCCGCGGCGGCGGTGCGTACGGACTCGAGGAGTTCGCCGGGATCCTGCTCGACGACGACGTCGCCCTCCCGGTGCGTGCTCACCGGCTGGCGCGCCTCGGTGACCACGCTGCCGGTCGCGTCGAACAGGACGGCGCGGCTGGCGTGGCTGCCCTGGTCGAGCGCGAGGACCAGCGCGTCGTCGCGGATCGTCACGGTTGTCGGTACCCCGCGTACGCCGCCAGCAGTCCGCGCACGTCCATGGTCTCGACGAGCCGGGCGCCGCGGGTTCGGCACTCGAGCGCGGTGTCGAGGTCGCGCACCTCGTAGATCGCCCAGTCCCACGGCCCGGCCCAAAGCGGCTGCGGCCCGGGCGGCAGCCGCTCGAGGTTCGCGAACAGGAATTCCGGGCCGACTGACGCCGCCTGCGCACGCGCCGTCTCGTCGCAGGAGGTGAGCACCCATCCGATGCGCGCGCCGGTCATCAGCCGCAGGATCCGCACGCTCACGACGTCGAACGAGATCAGCACGCAGCGGTCGAGGACGGGCGCGAGCGCCTCGGCGACGCGCTTGAGCACCGTCTCGCGCCCGAAGCGGCGGATGCTCGCGCGCTTGATCTCGACGAAGGCCGTGACCCCGGGCCAGTCAGAGAGCGCTTCAACCACGCGCGCGAGCGATGGAGCACACACGGCCGCGTGGCGCCCGCCCAGCCGCGAGACTTCGCCCACGGGGATCGTCGCGAGGGTCGCCCAGGTGAGTTCGTGCACGCCCTCGGGCCGGCCCGCGACGCGGGCGAGGTCGGGGTCGTGCATCAGCACGGGCACCAGGTCGCCCGTGAGCTGCACGTCGAACTCTAGGTGGTGCACGCCGAGCGACACCGCGGAGGCGAGCGCCTCGAGCGTGTTCTCGGGATACTCCATCGCGTTGCCGCGGTGCGCGACGATTGCGGGAAGGTCGGTGTCCGCGGGCATCGGGGATCGTGTGCTGCGAAGCCGGTGTGGGGTCGTGAGCAGTCGATATTACATAAGACGACGGCCCGTCACGTGCCCGCCCGCCGCGGAGTGCGCCGCAACGTGAAGTGCATCACGCATGGACGCGCCGGGACATCCGCCTGACACGATTGGTCATCCGCGCGCGCACCGACCCTGGCGCAAGTGGCTGAATTTCCTCGATCCCGGCCCTGGCACGAAGCTTGCTACCTCTCACCCGATCGCTTCCGCGACGTCACGAGGTCCGCCATGCAGCCCGAAGTCATTGCCTTGCTGTTTCCGGAGACGCCCCCGACGGCGACGGACCCGTCGCCGATCGTCACGGCGCTGATGCGCGGTCCCGAGGGATTGATCGAACTGCGGCGCCTGCGTCCCGACAAGGCGCTGCTGCGTGCCGCTCGACTCGCCGGGCGCATGAACTCCGGCAAGCCGATCGTGGACCCGCACACGCGCGAGGTGATCGGCTACGAGATCGAGCCGATGGTGCTGCCCGCCGGCTGATCCCGCCGACGCGTGCGCCTACATCGGGTAGGCGCGGGTCAGCACGATCGAGAACGCGACGATCATCAGAACCACGAGCGGTCCGCCGACGCGCACGAAATCCCGGAACACGTAGCCGCCTGGCTGCATGATCAGGACGTTGGTCTGGTAGCCCATCGGCGTCGCGAACGAGAGGTTGCAGCCCACGATCGTCGCCAGCACGAATGGCTCCAGCGGTGCCCCGATCTGCTGGGCGACCGCCAGCGCCACCGGCGTGCCGACCGCGGCCGCCGCGCTGTTCGACACGAAGTTCGTCAGGATGCCGAGGAAGACCATCACCGCGGCGAGCACCGCCTGCGGCGAGAGGCCGCCCGCCACCGACATGAAGGCGCCCGCCATTAGGTCGGCGCCGCCAGTCGCCGTGAGCGAGCGGCCCAGCGCCAGGCTCGCCACGACCACGAGCACGACCTCCGCGCTGATCCCGCGCCCGAGTCCGTCGAATTTGAGGCAGCCGGTGAGCAGCAGCGCGAGCACGCCGAGCAGCGAGGACATCGCGATCGGCAGCACCCCGAACGCAGAGAACAGCACTACCGTGGCCATGATCAGGATCGCGACCGGCGCCTTGCGCGTGCGCGGGAGGTCGAGCGTGCCATCGAGCACCAGCAGCCCCGCCTCGCCCTTGAGAGCCGCCGTCCGCGCCGGTGGACCCTGCACCAGCAGCACGTCTCCGGAGCGCAGCTCGCGGTCCAGGATCTCGCCCTCGAGCGACGCCTCGTCGGAGGGCCGGTACATCGCCAGGATCACGACGCCGTAGCGCTCGGCGAAGCGCAGCTCGCGCAGGCAGCGGCGATGCAGCGGCGACTCCTCGGTGATCACGACCTCGACGAGCTGCTGGTCCTCGCCGAGCAGCGGGTGACGGCCGGGTGGCAGGCCCCGCACGCTGCCGGCGTCGTACAGCGTCGCGCCGAGCGCGTGCTCGTACTCCTTGAGGTAGGACGAGGTGTCGTTGACCAGCAGCCGGTCGCCCTCGATCAGTTCCAGCGCCGGGTCGGGCGACAGCATCTCGGCTCCACGCTGCACCCGCCCCACCACCATCTTGTTGCCCGTCCAGCGTCGTGCCAGCGCGACCGTGCGGCCGCGCGCGCGGCTGCGCACCCCGACGTACAGCACGGCGTCGAAGCGGCGCGGCGCGAGGCCGGCGAGCGGGTTGGCGCGCTCGGCGAGCAGCCGCGGCGCCACCAGCCACAGGTACAGCAGCGCCAGCAGCGCCGGGCCCGCCACCAGCGGAGTGAACTCGAACATGTCGATGTGCTCGACGCCGTGGTCGCGGGCCAGCGAGACGATCAGCAGGTTGGTGGAGGTGCCGATCGTGGTCGCCATGCCGCCCACGATCACCGCGAAATTCATCGGCATCAGCATCCGCGAAGGCGAGCGGCCCGCGCGCATCGCGAGCCCGATCACGACCGGCATCAGCACCACCACCATCGGCGTGTCGTTGATGAACGCGCTGAGTCCCATCGCGCTCGCGAGCAGCGCGAGCAGCGCGGCGTGCCGGTTGTACGTCCACAGCCGCGCGAGCAGCCTCGCCAGCGGCTCGAGTGCGCCGGTGACCATCAGCGCTCGCCCGAGGATCATCAGGCAGCAGATCGCCACCAGCGCCTCGTGCCCGAACCCCGAGAAGATCTGCCGGGTGTCGAGCCGCTCGCCCGCGCTCGTGTAGGGGAAGAGATGGAAGCCGAGCGCGAGGCCGGCGATCACGATCAGGCTCGTGACCGGGATCGGGATGCGCTCGCGCGTGAAGAGGAAGAACGCGACGACGGTGAAGCCGAGCACCGCGATCGCGTGGGCGTTGGGGAGGAGTTCGCTCACGGCGGAAGGGTACCGAAAAAAAACCCCGCTTCCGCGGGGTTGTCGTGCATTCAGGAGCGCCGGTATTGTTCTTCTGCTCTTCTTGTTGTTGGCGCCCCGGTTGGGGTACTTCGCTCCGCCTCCCTGATCGTCTTCTTTGCTCCCGTCATCCCCGGCGGCTCACCCGCTTGCCATTGACCACCAGTCTCGGACCACCAGACTCGCCGTTCCCACCACCTGGCCCGGCTTGAACATGACAGAGCAATGAACGTGCCAACGCAGTCGGGGTCAATCGGAACAACGACTTGCGTGCTTTGCGGCGCGGCAGGTGCTGGAGCGGCGTAAAGAAAGTCGACATTGCCGCGACGGGCACGGAAGTCTTCGCGACGGTCTCTCCTGACGCGCGGGAGGTCGTGGGCGACAATGCGCGCCATGAAGTCCCACGACATGCCGCGGCGCTCACAGGCGGGTGCCACCACCCTCGGTCTCCTGCTGCTCGGTCTCGCCCTCGCGGTCGGGCTCGTGCTCGCCGCCGGCCTCGTCGCGCGCAGCCTCGAGCGCATCAAGCTCGCCGGCGACAAGATCACGGTGAAGGGCTATGCGGAGGAGAAGGTCGTCTCCGATGCCGGCACCTGGCGCGCGACGGTGACGGTGCGCGCCGCCGACCTGCAGTCGGGCTACCGGGTGCTCGAGGCCGACACCGCGCGCGTGAAGGCGCTGCTCGCCTCCGCCGCGGGCGAGTCAGCTGCCGTTTCGATCTCGCCGGTCGCAACGCGTCCGCAGTACGAGATCGGCCCCGGCGGCGCGCAGACCGGCCGCGTCACGGGCTACGAACTCGACCGCAACTTCGAGTTCAGTTCCGGCGACGTGGCACTGATCGCCCGCGTGGCCGCGCAGGCCTCGACGCTCATCAGCGAGGGCGTGAACGTCAATTCCTGGCCGCCGCAGTACTTCTACAACGACTTGAATGCGGTCAAGGTGCGGCTGATCGGCGCCGCGACCCGCGACGCGCAGCTGCGTGCCGGGCAGTTCGCCGCCGGCAGCGGCGTGACCGTGGGTCCGCTGCGCTCGGCCT
Source organism: uncultured Gammaproteobacteria bacterium (assembly GCA_963707145.1). Classification (GTDB taxonomy): domain Bacteria; phylum Pseudomonadota; class Gammaproteobacteria; order Steroidobacterales; family Steroidobacteraceae; genus RPQJ01. The sequence continues at coordinate 102,357 of CAVPOQ010000008.1, read as the reverse complement.
CCCAGGGCGTGTTCCAGATCACGCGGCCCAACTCCACCGAGACCGCGGACTACGGCAGCTACGACACGAGCACGGTCGAGAAGGTCGTGAAGGCGGTGGTGACCGTGGAGTACGCGGTCGCCCGGGAGTGAGACGGTTCCCGGCCGACCGACAGCGACATCTTCTCGTGGGTGCGGCGAGAGGCTGCTTTGCAGCGCCGGCCCCACGGGCGGGAAGCGGCCAGAAACGGATGGTCGACATGCCCGACACCGGTGATGCCAGACTGCGGCGCGATCTGGTGTTGACGAATGACCAATCTTGCTGAGGCTGCGAACGCTGCACAGTCCATGGTTTTCATTCGCTCGTTTATTGGACGCAGTAGGTTACGCAAGCCGCGGGTCACCGCGTTGGCGATGGCCATGTTCGCCCACCGGTCCCCACCGAATATCGCAGGTGCACTAGCACTACCGGATCTCAACGTCCGACTGCGTGCCGCGACGAGGATGTTCGTACGCCCCGGCTTCGCCGCACTGTTCTGGCCATGAGCACGCAACGACCGGTTCTCACGCCCGAGGAGGTATGGCGAGAGTACGACGAGACCGAACTGCGCCTGACCGCCCCTGTGAGCGAGCGGATGATGGATCTGGCGGGCCTCGGTCCCGGCATGCGCGTGCTGGACCTCGCGACGGGGCGTGGCGAACCCGCGGTGCGGGCCGCCGGTCGCGTCGCGCCGGAAGGCGTGGTCGTCGGCGTGGACGTGTCCAAGGCCATGCTGCGGATGGCGCGCGAACGGGCGGATCGCGAGGGAATCGGCAATCTCGAACTCGTCGTAACGGATGCCGAGACGCTCTTGGGCGTCGAGGCGACCCGTTTCGATGCCACGCTAGCGCGCTGGGGGCTCATGTACCTCGATTCGCCGGTTGCGGCTCTCGAGGCCGCTAGGCGCGGCATGGTGTCCGGTGGCGTCCTGGTTGCCGCGGTCTGGGCAGAACCGGAGCGGGTCCCGTACTACTCGCTGCCGCGATCCGTTCTGGAACGTTATCGAGCACTGCCTCCCATCGACCAGGAGGCCCCGGGCCCGTTCCGTTACGCTGCCCTTGGTCGCCTGCAGCAGGACTTCGCAGCGGCGGGCTTCGCCATCGAGCATGTCGAGGAGATCGACATCGCGGTCATGGAGGCCGCAACGGACGTCGAGCTGATCGCCTGGACGCGTGCCTTCGGCCTGACGCGGCTTCTGAACGATCTTCCCACAGAGGCGCAACAGGCGTGGGAGGCAGATCTCGTGCGGATGGCCGAGCCGCTGCGGGTGGATGGATACGTCCGTCTGGGCGGAGTGACGCGGATAGTCGTCGCCTCGTCCCGCGACTAATCCCGGGCTCGTCGCTCGATCTCCCTCGCGAGCCTGTCCATCTGCCTCGCGACCTAACTGCGCGTCGGGAGCGGTCCAATGAGCGGCGGCACCCAGAACGGGATCCCGCGTTCTTGCCGCCCTTTTTTCCCCCCGTAGGATTCGTTCACTGCAGCGGTCGTCGGTTCGCCCGGCGCCGTGACACAAAAGTCGGCGCAACGGACTGCTGGCCGATTCTACGCGTATGCGAACGACTGCTTCCATGGCGACGACCGACTGCCCAGGGTCGATTTGAGTCATTGCGCGCGGCGGCCAGCAGACCTTCCACAACGTAAGGCGCCGCGACGAACGAGTCTGGCTCGGCCGACGGCGCCCGTACGGCCGACGGACTCTGCTCCCCTCGATCGATCGCGCGGCGGCTTCAGCGGACGAGTTCGACCAGCTCGTAGTACGTCTGCATGTACCCGCCCACCTGTCCCTTGAGGAACAGGAACTCACCGTCGCTGGTGCACCAGACGTCGTAGGGCGGGTGCTCCTGCGGCAGCCCGGGTGCGGAGACGTAGCGGAAGTGCAGGGCGTCGAACGTGCCAGCCTTCACCGTCACGCGCTCCTCCCCGACATACTCGATGTGGACGGCGATGCGGAACAGCATCGGGCCCGTGGCGCCGCGGTGATCGGGGGAGGAGAGCAGGAATTCGTCGATGCTCTGCACGCCCGGGCCCTGCGAGCGGTCGTAGAGCCGCAGGTGCCATGCATCGCAGGCGATGGCATGGTTCTGGAACGTGCGCAGCGGCGGGCTGCGGTGTTCCATGCGCTGGGAGATGCGTCCCTCGGGCGCGGTGTGCGTCTCGCACTCGGTGTGGTCCGCGTGGAACTTGAACCAACCCGAGCCCATGAACCGGTCGCCCACGGTGATGCGCACGAAGCAGTCCATCGGCAGCCAGTGCTCGTCGAGGCTATAGGTGATGTCGCGCATCACGCTCGGCCGGTCGTCGATCTCGCAGTGCGCGGTGATGGTGCGCTTGCCGTCGGCGTGCACGTCGATGTGGAAGTACTCGCGCCCGCGCTCCTGCAGCCAGCGATCGGGCTTGTGCGAGAGGTAGGCGATGGAGCCGCGCGCGCTGCGGTGGTCGCGCTGGAGGATCGGCGGCGTGTCGATGCGCGTCATGCTCGTTCGCTCCGGTCGTGGGCCTCGGCGGCGGCGCCCACGCGTCGCCACCTCATCCCCATGAGCGGCATGATGACTGCGAGGCCGACGTACAGCCACACCGACAGCCCCACGAAGTGCGGCGGCAGGAGCAGCGCCATCGCAGCCGAGATCGCGCCCATCGAGGCGAGGATCGTCCAGGCCTCGATCTCGATGCGTGCCGTGACGCGGTCGGCCGCACCGAGCGGCGGCACGGCCGGCCGTCGCAGCACGTGCGCGTTGAGCGCGACCAGCACCGCCGACATGAGCGCGAAGGCGAAGCCGTAGAGCCCGAAGAACATGCGCAGGTGCGAGAGCTGCGTGATCTCGAGTTCCGCGGGCAGCCAGCCGCCGCTCATCGCGTTCAGGGCGCCGGACATCATCAGGCGCAGCGGGTAGAGGAAAACCAGCACCAGGAAGACCAGCAGCAGGCTCAGCATTACGGAGGTGCCGTCCTCAAACCCGTGGCGTCGGCTCCACCGGTAGTGACCGTGCCAGAACATCACGACGATGGCGAAGCTCGCGGCGAATGCCGGCACGCCCTTGAGCGCCTCACTCAGCTCCTCGAAGGACTGCGGGATCGCGTCCACCGAGATCACGAGCATGGTCAGCGCGAACGCGAAAGCCGCGTCGACGAAGGTCTCGAGCCGCGTGGTCTGCTGCTGCCGGGCGACGGGCGGCATGCCCCTCGTTCCTAGAAGGCGTTGATGCCGGTCAGCTCGCGGCCGACGGTGAGCTGGTGGATCGTCTCCGTCCCCTCGTAGGTGATCACGCTCTCGAGGTTGAGCGCGTGGCGGATCGGCACGTACTCGGCGCTGATGCCCGCACCGCCGAGGATGTCGCGCGCGTCGCGCGCCACCTCGAGCGCCATGCGGCAGTTGTTCCACTTGGCCAGCGACACCTGCGAGGGCGACATCGTGCCCGCGTCCTTGAGCCGCCCGAGCTGCAGCGACAGCAGCTGCGCCGTCGTGATGCTGCGCGCCATCTCCGCGAGGCGGATCTGGATCGCCTGCGTCGCCGCGAGCGGACGCCCGAACAGGATGCGCGTCTGCGAGTAGTCGAGCGCCTGCGCCAGGCAGGCCTGCGCCGCGCCGATCACGCCCCAGGTGATGCCGTAGCGTGCCTGCGTCAGGCACGAGAGCGGCGCCTTGATCCCCACGGTGCTGCCCGGCAGCATGTTCTCCTCCGGCACCACCACGTCCTCGAGGAAGATCGAGCCCGTCACGGAGGCGCGCAGCGAGAACTTCTTCTCGATCTCCGGCGCGACGAGGCCCTTCGTGCCCTTCTCGACCAGGAAGCCGCGCATGCCTTCCTCGCTCTTCGCCCAGATCACGAACAGGTCGGCGATCGGCGAGTTCGTGATCCACATCTTCGCGCCGTTCAGTACCCAGTCGCGGCCGCGACGCTTCGCGTGCGTCTTCATGTTGGCCGGGTCGGAGCCGCCGTGCGGCTCGGTGAGGCCGAAGCAGCCGATCACCTCGCCGGTGGCCATGCGTGGCAGGTACTGCTGCTTCTGCGCCTCGCTGCCGTAGGTGTGGATCGGGTACATGCACAGGCTCGACTGCACCGAGACGAAGCTCCTGAGCCCCGAGTCGCCGCGCTCGAGTTCCTGGCAGATCAGCCCGTAGCTCACCGCGTTCATGCCTGCGCAGCCGTAGCCCTCCAGCGAACTGCCGAACAGGCCCAGTCCCGCGAGCTCGGCGACCAGCTCGCCAGGGAAGGTGTGGTTCTCGAAGTGGTGCTGAATGATGGGGAGCACCTTGTCGTCCACCATCCGGGCCACCGACTCCTGCACCATGCGCTCCTCGTCGGAGAGCATGCCGCGGACGTCGAAGAGGTCGAGCGGGTCGAGCGCACGGGCGGACTTCTTTCGGGGCAGGTCGATCGCTGAGGTGGCCACGGGCGGCTCCCGGTGAGGGTGGTTGGGCAAGCCGCCATTCTCGGGAAAATGCGCGCCCGGGGCAAAGCGGCTCACCGAACCCGCCCGGGTCGCCGCCACGAACTGCTCCCCGACCATGCGTTGCGCCTACCACCCGGACTATTTCGTCGCCCTGCCGCCCTCGCACCCTTTCCCCATGGCCAAGTACCCGCTGCTGTGCGAGCGGCTGCTGGCAGAGGGGATCCTCGCGCGCGCCGATCTGATCGAGCCCGCCGAGGCGACCCTCGACGACCTGCGCCTCGTGCACGCCGAGTCGTACCTCGCGCGGCTCGCCACCGGCACCCTCGAGCCGGCCGCGATCCGCAAGCTCGGCGTGCCGTGGTCCGCGGCACTGTGGCGGCGCTCGCGCCTCGCGGCGCAGGGAACGCTCGAGGCCGCCCGGGCCGCGCTCGAGGACGGCCTGGCCGGCAATCTCGCCGGCGGCACGCACCACGCCTTCCCGGGCCACGGCGAGGGGTTCTGCGTCCTGAACGACGTGGCGGTGGCGATTCGGGTACTGCAGCGCGACGGCCGGATTCGCCGCGCGCTGGTGGTCGACCTCGACGTGCACCAGGGCAACGGGACCGCCGCGATCTTCGAGGGCGACGCCGACGTGTTCACGTTCTCGATGCACGGCGAGCGCAACTACCCGCTGCAGAAGTTGCGCTCGACGCTCGACGTCGGCCTCGCCGACGGCGTCGGTGACGACGACTACCTCGAGCTGCTGCGTCGCCACCTCGAGAACGTTCTCGCTCGCTTCGCCCCCGACCTCGTCTTCTATCTCGCGGGCGTGGATCCCGCGCGGGGCGACCGCTACGGCCGGCTCGCGCTGTCGGACAAGGGCCTCGCGCTGCGCGAGCGCCACGTGCTCGAATCCTGCCGTTCGCTCGGGCTCCCCGTCGTGGTGACGATCGCCGGCGGCTATGCGCCGACGCCGGCGCGCACCGCGGAGCTGCACTCGATCGTGTTCCGCGAAGCCCGTCTCATCGTGGAGGCCGCAGGCAGTGTGTCCGCGAGTTGTCAGCGCCCACCCGCTGGGCGATCATGAAACGCGCCCCGTCCCGTCAGATCGGGCCGCACCTCTAACGCCATGACTCCAGGAGTGACCGAATGATGATGCGCAAGACTGCCCTGCTCGTCGCCGCCGCTGCCGCCGTCTCGCTGGCGGGTTGCGCGGCCACGCAGGACTTCGCGACCAACCCGGAGAAGGCCAAGACGCGCCAGGGCGCGGGCATCGGCGCCGCGGGCGGCGCGGTCGCCGGCCTGCTGATCGACGGCGGCTGGAAAGGCGCGCTGATCGGCGCCGGCGTCGGCGCGATCGCCGGCGGCGCTGTCGGCAACTACCAGGACAAGCAGGAGGCCAAGCTGCGCCAGCAGATGGCGGGCACCGGCGTGGAGGTCGTGCGCAAGGGCGACAACATCACGCTCGACATGCCCGGCGGCGTGACCTTCGCGGTCGACAAGTCCGACCTCAACCCGCAGTTCTACCCGGTGCTCGACAAGGTCGCGCAGACGCTGGCCGAGTACAACCAGACGGTGATCCAGATCGCCGGCCACACCGACAGCACGGGCGCCCACGCCTACAACATGAAGCTCTCCGAGCAGCGCGCACAGAGCGTGAAGACCTACCTCGCGGGCCGCGGCGTGCCCGTGCAGCGCATGCAGACGGTGGGCGCGGGCCCGGACTTCCCGATCGCCGACAACGCGACCTCCGAGGGCCGTGCCGAGAATCGCCGCGTCGAGATCACGATCGTGCCGGTGACGCAGGAGACGCTGAACCAGGCCAAGAAGGGCTGATTCGCCCGGCGCCGAACGCACACCGCCCTCGCTCGCGGCGACGCGGGCGAGGGCGGCTTCGTTCGGGCCGTGGCGCGGCGGGCGCCACGTGCCGGTTCAGGCCTCTTCGGTGGCCACCAGCTTGCGCAGCTTCTTGATCGCGTTCGCCTCGATCTGGCGGATGCGCTCGGCGGACACGCCGTACTCTTCGGCGAGTTCGTGCAGCGTGGCCTTCTGCTCGCCCATCCAGCGCGCGCGCAGCACGGCCTGGCTGCGGGCGTCGAGCTGCGACATGGCGTCGGCGACGCGGTCGGTCACGTCGTCGTCCCACTCGGCACGCTCGACCGCGACCGCGGGGTCGGCGTCCGGGGCCGGCAGGTAGGCCGACGGCGAATACGACTCTTCCTCGTCGTCGGTGTCGGGCGACGGGTCGTAGGAGAGGTCGCGCGAGGCGAGGCGGCGCTCCATCTCCGTCACTTCCTGCCGTCGTGACGCCGAGATCGCGGGCGACGGCCTGCGTCTCCTCCGCCGACAGCCAGCCGAGGCGGCGCTTGTACTTGCGGAGGTTGAAGAACAGCTTGCGCTGCGCCTTGGTGGTGGCGATCTTCACCAGCCGCCAGTTGCGCAGCACGTACTCGTGGATCTCGGCGCGGATCCAGTGCACGGCGAACGACACCAGCCGCACGCCGACCGCCGGGTCGAAGCGCTTCACCGCCTTCATCAGACCGACGTTGCCTTCCTGGACGAGGTCGCCCATCGGCAGGCCGTAGCCGTGGTAGCCGCGGGCGATGTGCACGACGAAGCGCAGGTGCGAGAGCACCAGCTGCCGAGCCGCGTCGAGGTCGTTGTCACGACGGAAGCGCGCGGCCAGCTCGGACTCGTCCTCGCGGCTGAGCACCGGGATGTGGCTCACGGCCTGGACGTAGGCGTCGAAGCTGCCGACCGGGCCTAGCAGGGCGAGGTCTGTCGGGCTGCGGCGAACGAGGGCGGCGGTCATGTGTTTCGGAGGCTCCCCAGACGACGGCTGCCAATCTTAGCAGTCAGGCAATTAGAGTGCTAAGACGTGGGGAAGTTCCGCGGGCAGCATCGCGATTCGGCCAGTATAAATCGACAAGAATCAAAGCGTTACATTCAAGATCAGCGGTCCAGGCCGGCTGGCTGGGCGGTGCCGGATGCCGATTCGGGAGGATTCGGGTCCATACGAGGTCGGGTCGCCTGACCAGAGAGTTTCGACCGATGCCGGTGTCGGTGAAGTCCGTACGCCTCTCGCCGCCGGCTGCTGTCACGCCGATGGGGCATGACCCGCCGGGGCGGTGACGAGAATCTCATCCACGGATTGGCGTCTGTCGCGGAACGTGCACTTGTCGGGGCCGGTTGGGTCTCGAGTCGGCACGGAGCGAACCGTCGCGTTGCGAAGAAACGGACATTGGCGAACAGCCATGCGACCGGGACCAGACGGCATGTCACGCGCGGACCAGGCAGCAATCACTCTTGGTGCTGTCGCCTGCGGCGGACAGAATCGTTGCGGCTCGATCGAGCCGCGCTTACTGACTCGGGCCACCGGCGAAGCAGCCGCTGCCGTCATTGCGGGTCGACTGGCGCGTCGATGGACATCCGCTTGAGTTGTTCGTACTGGAACCGCTGCGCGAGCGCGAGCAGCACCGCCGTCGACCACGCAAATGCCAGGACCCCGGCGATCGCGATCATCCCGCCGAGCAGGCGCCAGCGGTCAGGCAGCGACAGATCGCTGCCGGCCGTCGTGTACTGCAGCAGCGAGTAGTAGAAAGCCGCAGACGTCGTGGGGAACGCATCGCACGCCACGAAGAAGACGGCCCACACCGCGACCTCGACGAGGTGCGCGATGACGATCAGGCCGCTCGCCAACAGCAGGACACGGACGCCGACGAAGAAACCGCGCCGGTTCTGGCAACGCTTCTCGGCGACGCTGCAGACGGCGAGCGTCATCGGCATCGCGAACGCGTGGATGATCATCGTGACTGCGACCAGCCCGATGCCCCAGGTCACCTCTTCCAGCGACGTCACTTTCGAAAGTGCATTCATGGCGTCGCCGCCGCACCGGCCCTGCGACGGTGGACTGCGTCATCCGCTCAGCGTTGCAGTTCGATCTCTCCGGGGCGCCAGGTCTTGTCGAACCAGGGCTCGAGCGGGCCGTACAGCCGCAGGATCATGAACCAGCCCTTGCCCGGAATGGTCTGCACCCAGTTGTTCTCATAGCCAGCCGGGGCCTTCGGGCCGAAGAACACGTCCACCGAGCCGTCCGCGTTGACCTTCAAACCCTTGTTCTGGCTGCTGACGCTCGGAGACTTCTGATCCGTCTGGACCATCGAACGGGTCTGGTTGTCGTAAACGATGACGGACCAGAAATCCTTGACCGGAACGTTGGGTGGCAGGCGCATCCGGTACGACTTGCCGCCATCGAACGGGTTGCCGTTGGAGTCCTGGACCGACCAGGGATACTGCGATCCCTTGCCGACCATCTTCATCTCCATCGCCGGCGTGACGCCGGTGGCGAAGTAATAGTATTGAATGTAGCCGTCCATGTTCGTCACGCCGGGCGCGCTTTCGAACTTGTAGCCGCCGAAGAACGGCAGGCGCCACGTGCTGTTCGGGTAGAAGTAGGCGTCGCTCGAGCGGATCTTGAAGGCGATCGTGCGCGCCGTGACGGCACCGATGTTCGCGGCGTCCGTGAGAATCTTCTTCATGCGCTCGTCGGGATTGAACGGCTGCCCCTTGACGATGCCGACGGAGGCGAAGAGCCCGAGCATCGTCGGATCGCTTCCCTCGGGCGGCTCTTCCTGGATGACCTTGTTCAGGAGCTCCCAGAACCCGTAGTCGCCGGGCGCAACGAAATTCGCGGGGACTCCGGAACCATTTGCAAACTTCATCGGCGGCGGATTGGCCGCGTCCGACAACTGGTAGATCTTCAGGTGCTTCTTCACCGAATCGACGCCGGGCGCCGTCGAGCCATCGACGACGAAGGCGCGGAAGAACAGCCAGTTGCCAAACGTGCTCGGCCTCACCACGACGTAGCCCGACGGGACGTCGCCCTCGTATCCGGGCGGCAGCACGAGGTACTTGCCGCCTTTTCCCCGATCTTCGCCGGTGATGCCCACATCAGCGACCCAGCGATACCAGAAGTCATTGATGCCGCCCAGGACCTCGGGAGGAATCTCGAGCACCACCGGGCCCTTTTTCGTGTCCAGCCAGATGAAGTTGTAGATCGTGTTGTCGTTCGCCGTCAGTTCCACCGACCTCGCGTCGACCAGGTTTTCCCAGATGACGTCGGTCTGGTTGTCCGGCCCGAACTGGCGGAGCGAGTCACGCATGCCGGCCTGGTTCACGATCGGTATCGCCATCAGGTAGGCCTGCAGGGCGCGCGAGCGATCGAGGTTGTCGTAGATCTTTTCGACGGTGCCGGCTTCGGGGTAGCCGTAGTGCAGGTGCAGCGTGCCGATCGAGCTTTCGAGCCTGTCGGGCACGGCGACGCCCGGTGCGATCGGAGTCGAGTACTTGTACGCCGGCGAGGCTGCCGCGCCCGGCCACGGACTGCGCACTGGCGGTGCTGAGTCCAACGGAGAGGAGCAGTGCGGTCGCGAACGCGCCGGCGATAAGGGATCTGGTCATTGCGCTCTCCTGAGCGGTTCAGCGGGGCCGGAATCGGCGGGAAGACTAGCAACTCGGCAGGCGCAAAACCTTGCAAATACGGCCCCCGGCAACTAGCGTTTGCACGCAGGCTTACTGAGCTGCAGGGACCAACGCAAAGGAGTCGAGGGGCCTCATGGTGCGAGCGGGATCAAAAGGGACGAGAGGTGGCTAGGCATTCGGCGCGGAGGCCGCCGTCCCCATTGTTCTCCAGCATGGCCGGCGACGTCCGCATCGGCCCCCTCATGGCCATCCCCGATGTGCTGACGGAACTCGGGGTCGCACCCCGCCGCGTGTTCGCCGACGCTGGAATAGATCTGCGGCTGTTCAGGGATTCGGAGAGCCGTATCCCGTTCGAGAACCTCGCCCACCTGCTGTCGGTCTGCGCGGACTTGACCGGATGCGGGCACTTCGGGCTGCTGGTCGGCGAGCGCTTTCGCCTCCAGGCCCTCGGTGAGATCGGACACCTGATGCGAAACTCGGCCACGGTCGGCGAAGCCCTGCGGGCGTTGCTTCTGCACCTTCACCTGCACGACCGCGGTGCCGTCCCGGTCCTGCTGGAACGCGAACCGTCGAGTGTGCTCCTTGGCTACTCGGCCTACGGACAGGGCGCCACATCGATGGCACAGATCTACGACGCTGCCATCGCCATCGGCTACCGCTCGCTGCAGGAACTCTGCGGCCCGTCGTGGCTGCCGACCTGCGTCCAGTTTCCACACCTGCGGCCGACGGATGCGGCAGCCTTCCGTCGCGTGTTCCGGACCAGGCTCCGGTTCGATGCCGAAGCCTGCGGTGTCGTCTTCGCCTCGTCGTGGCTCGAGCAACCGATCGCCGGCACCGACCCTGAACTGCGCCGCATGCTGAACCGCGCCATTGCGCGCGCAAAAGAGCAAGCCGCGATGACCTTCGCGGAACAGGTTGAGTGCGCGCTGCCACAGTTCGTGCTCAACGGCGCCACCTCGGCGGACGACGTGGCGCGCATCTTCGGCATTCACCAGCGAACCCTGAGAAAGCGACTCCATGCGGACGGAACGCACCTGCAGAAGCTGGTCGATCAGACGCGCTTCGGACTGGCAAGGCAGCTGCTGCGGGACACCGAACTTCCAGTCATGGAGATTGCGGCCGCGCTGCGCTATTCGGACCCGAACGTATTTTCCAGAGCCTTCCGCAACTGGGCAGGGGCGAGTCCGAGGCAGTGGCGTGATCGCCAGGGTGGCTCGGCTCGTGCTGGTCGATGACGCCCGCGAATGGCAGCTCGCGGCACTGTGCCGATACGACCGCGCATGGCCGGTCCCCGCCCGCGCTACTTCGGCTCGATGCCCCGCAGCTCGCGGGTCGAGGCGATGAACGAACCGATCCAGCCCAGCGCCACGCCGCCGAGCAGCAGCGCGGCGCTGCCCTCGAGCCCGAGGCCCTGCAGTTCGAAGCGGCTGCCGTACAGCCCGGCGATGCGCTGCACCGGTTCGCCGAGCGCCGTGATCACCACCGTCACGACCAGCCACGCGACCAGCCCGCCGCCCAGGCCGTACCAGACGCCGTTGTAGAGGAACGGCCGGCGCACGAACGCGTTGCTGCCGCCGACCAGCTTGGTGACCTCGATCTCGTCGCGCCGGTTCTCGATGTCGAGGCGGATCGTGTTGCCGACGATCACGAGGATGCCGAGCGCGAAGAGCCCTACCGCGAGCAGCACCACGCGGCGCACCACGTCGAGGATCGCGTTGAAGCGGCTCACCCAGGCCGTGTCGAGCTGCACGATGTCCACGCCGTCGATCTTGCGCAGTTCCCCGGTGAGCGTGGCCACCCGGCCCGGTTCGCGGAACTCGGCCGACGGGCGCACCACCAGCGCGTGCGGCAGCGGGTTGTCCTTCAGCGCGTCGAGCGCCGCGCCGAAGCCCGAGTTGCGGCGGAACTCCTCGAGCGCCGCGTCCGCCTCGACCAGCGTCACATCCTCGACGTCGCGCCGCTGGCGCACGCGCTCGGCGGCCGCCTTCGCCTGCTCGAGCGTCGCCTGCGGCTTCATATAGACGGAGATGTCGAGCGCGTTGCCCCAGCCGCCGCTCGCCAGGCGCACGTTCTGCACCAGCACGTGCAGGCAGGCCGGCAGCGCGAGCGCGATGCCGATCACGAGGATGGTGAGCAGCGTCGCGAACGGCTGCGCCCACAGCCGGCCCAGCGAGCCGACCAGCGTCTGGACGTGGCGCTCCAGCCAGGTGTTCACGGGCGTTCCGCGACGATGGAGAGCAGGTCGGGCATCGGCTCGACGCCGTCGCCGGCGCCGCCGGCGACGCGGCCGCCCTCCAGCACGATCCGGCGCAGCCCGAACTGCTCGATCAGATGCACGTCGTGGCTCGCGATCAGCACCGTGACGCCCACCTCGTTGAAGCGCCTGAAGAGGTTCATGACCTCGAGCGACAGGTCGGGGTCGAGGTTGCCGGTGGGCTCGTCGGCGATCAGCAACGAGGGCTTGCCGATGATGGCGCGCGCGATGCCGACGCGCTGCTGCTCGCCGGTCGAGAGTTCGACCGGGCGGCTGCGCTCGCGGCCGAGCAGGCCCACCTGGTCGAGCGCGGCGCGCACGCGCTTGCCGATCTCCTTCTCAGGGACCCCGGCGATCACCAGCGGCAGGCCGACGTTGTCGTAGACCGGGCGGTCCATCAGCAGCTTGTGGTCCTGGAACACCACGCCGACCTGCCTGCGGAACGCCGGGACCTTCGAGCGCGGCAGCGTGCCCGTGTTCTGGCCGTTCACGACCAGCGTCCCCCGCGACGGCCGTTCGATCAGCGCGATCAGCTTGAGCAGCGTGCTCTTGCCCGCACCCGAGTGCCCGGTGAGGAACGCCATCTCGCCGCGGTCCATCTCGAGGGAGAGGTCGCAGAGCGCCTCGCGGCCGTTCGGATAGCGCTTCCAGACGTGGTCGAAGCGGATCATGCCGTCGCGTCGCCTCGCGGCGGGGCGAGCACGGCGTCCACGAAGGTCGCGGCGTCGAACTCGCCGAAGTCCTCGGCCGTCTCGCCCACGCCGACGTAGCGCAGCGGCAGCCCGAGGCGGTCGGCGATGGCGAGCACGATGCCGCCCTTGGCCGTGCCGTCGAGCTTGGTGAGCACGATGCCGGTGACGCCGAGCGCCTGGTGGAACTGCTGCGCCTGCGTGAGCGCGTTCTGGCCCTGGCCGGCGTCGAGCACCAGCAGCACCTCGTGCGGCGCGGACGGATCGAGCCGCCCGAGCACGCGCTTCACCTTGCGCAGCTCGTCCATCAGGTTGCTCTGCGTGTGCAGGCGGCCGGCGGTGTCGGCGATCAGCACGTCGGCACCGCGCGCCTGCGCCGACTGCAGCGCGTCGAAGATCACCGCGGCGGGATCCGCGCCGGCCGACTGCGCGATCACCGGGACGCCGTTGCGATCGCCCCAGACCTGCAGCTGCTCGACCGCGGCGGCGCGGAACGTGTCGCCCGCGGCGAGCACGACCTTGCGGCCTTCGTCGGTCAGGCGCCGGGCGAGCTTGCCGATCGTGGTGGTCTTGCCCGAGCCGTTCACGCCGACCACGAGGATCACGAACGGGCGCTGCGATTCGTCGATCACCAGCGGCCGGCTCACCGGGCCGACGATGTCGAGCAGCGACTGGCGCAGCGCGCCGAGCAGGGCCTCGAGGTCGGCGAGTTCCTTGCGCGCGACTCTGCCGCGCAGCGCGCCGAGGATCTTCTCGGTGGTCTCGACCCCGACGTCGGCGCCGATCAGGCGCAGCTCGAGTTCGTCGAGCACGCCCTCGTCGATCTTGCCGCCCGGCAGCAGGTTGGCGAGGTCGTAGGTGAGCCAGGAGTCGCCGCGGTTCAGCCGGGCGCGCAGGCGCGCGAGGAAGCCCGGCGGCTGTGCGGACGGCGCCGGAGCGGCCTCGTCGGCCTTCTTCGACCGGAAGTTGAACAGTCCCATGGCGCGATCCGGGGGAGGGCAGGCGTGCGATTGTAGCGGATGCCCGCCCGGCGCTCCGGCCGCCCGCCTGCCGGTGCAGAATGCCGGCATGACAGCGACACGAAGCCACTTGCCGTGAGTCCGCGGCGCCCGGGGCTGCGCCCGCACCATCCCGGCGAACTGCGCATCATCGGCGGCGAATGGCGCGGCCGGAAGATCCGCTTTCCGCCGGTCGCCGCGATCCGCCCGACGCCCGATCGCGTTCGCGAGACCCTGTTCAACTGGCTGCAGCCAGTCATCCACGGCAGCCGCTGCCTCGACCTCTATGCCGGCAGCGGGGCGCTCGGCCTCGAGGCGCTGTCGCGGGGCGCGGCGGAGGTCGTGTTCGTCGAGGTGGACCCGGCCGCGACCCGCCACCTCGCCGAGACGCTCGCGGCGCTCGGCTGCACGCGCGGACGCGTGCTGCGCTCGGATGCGCAACGCTTCCTCGCGGCGCCCGAGCGGCCGTTCGACATCATGTTCCTCGATCCGCCGTTCGCCGAGCCCGTGCTCGCCGAGGTCTGCCGGGCGATCGACCGCGGCGGCTGGCTCGCCGCCGGCGGACATGTCTACCTCGAGGCGCCGGCAGCGGCGGGCGCGCCCGAACTTCCCGCCGGTTGGACGCTGCTGCGGAGCAAGCGCGCCGGCGAGGTGGGCTATCATCTCGCGCGTCGCGACGGGGCCGGCGCCACGCCGGTGTAAGCGAGGTCTGATGGGCAGCCGTGCAATGTATCCAGGGACCTTCGATCCCTTCACCAACGGGCACGACGACCTGGTCCGCCGCGCCTGCCGCATCTTCGATCGGGTGGTGATCGCCATCGCCGCGAACCCCGGCAAGGCGCCGCTGTTTCCGCTCGAGCAGCGGGTGGACCTCGCTCGACGCGTGCTCGCCGACGTGCCGAACGTCGAGGTGACCGGCTACGCCGGCCTCACCGTGGACTTCGCGCGCCAGCACGGCCTGAACGTCATCATGCGCGGCCTGCGGGCGGTGTCGGACTTCGAATTCGAGTTCCAGCTCGCCACCATGAGCCGGCACCTCAATGGCGAGGTGGAGACCGTGTTTCTCACGCCCACCGAGCGGTTCAACTTCATTTCCTCGACGCTGATCCGCGAGATCGCGAGCCTCGGCGGCAACGTGCGCGAGTTCGTGCACCCGCTGGTGGCCGAGGCCCTGGAGCGTCGCTTCGCGAAGTGAGTCGCCCGCCTGCGTGGCGACCGTGGGCCGCGCGGCGGCAGCGAGTTGGCCCGCGCAGCAGTGCCGCGCCGCGGCCTCCGGCCGCAGCGAGAAACTCGCCCGACCCGCCTGATTACCGCGCTGCCGCGAGTCCCGCCAGCCGGCGACCATGGTCGCCGGAGGATCGCGCCCCATGTCGCTGCCGCACTGGCCGGAATCGGAACGCCCCCGCGAGAAGCTGCTCAAGCTCGGCGCGGCCGCGCTGTCGGAAGCCGAGTTGCTCGCCATCCTGCTGCAGACCGGCACGCCCGGGCACTCGGCGATCGACATGGCGCGCGGCCTGCTCTCGGAGTTCCGCAGCCTGCGCGGCCTGCTCACGGCCGAGCGCCATGCCGTGTGCCGGGTGCGCGGGCTGGGGTCGGCCAAGTACGCGCTGCTGCAGGCGTCGCTCGAGCTCTCGCGCCGCCACTACGCGGAGCTGATGCAGATGGGCCCGGCGCTCGCCAACCCGCGTGCCACGCGGGAGTTCCTGCGGGCACGCCTGCGCGACCGGGACCACGAGGTGTTCTGCTGCCTGTTCCTCGACAATCGCCATCGGGTGATCTGCTTCGACGAGGTGTTCCGCGGCACCATCGACGGCGCCAGCGTCCACCCTCGCGACGTGGTGAAGCTGGCGCTGGCGCGCAACGCCGCCGCGGTGATCCTCGCCCACAACCACCCCTCGGGCGTGGCCGAGCCCAGCCAGGCGGACGAGCTGATCACCGGCCGGCTGCGCGAGGCGCTGGCGCTGGTGGACATCCGGGTGCTCGACCACATCGTGGTGGGCGACGGGGCCTGCGTGTCGTTCGCGGAGCGGGGGCTGCTGTAGGGCCGTTCCCGGGGCCTCCCTCCCTTGCCTCCGGACCCCTTCGCTGGTATAAAACGCGGCTCGTTTACGCCGGGGCGGCCCCTCCGCCGGCCCTGGCCTTGAGGATCCAGCCATGTCGAAAGTCTGTCAGATCACCGGCAAGCGGCCGATGTCCGGGAATACGGTCTCGCACGCCAACAACCGGACGCGGCGCCGATTCCTGCCGAACCTGCACACGCAGCGGTTCTGGCTCGAGACCGAAAAGCGCTGGGTGACGCTGCGCGTGTCGGGCAACGGCATGCGCACCATCGACAAGAAGGGCATCGAGGTCGTCGTGGCCGAGCTGCGGGCCCAGGGCGTCAAGGTCTGACCGGGAGGTAACGAGCCATGCGCGACAAGATCAAGCTGCTGTCGACCGCCGGTACCGGCCACTTCTACACCACGACCAAGAACAAGCGTCTCCACCCGGAGAAGCTCGAGGTCAAGAAATTCGACCCGAAGGCACGCAAGCACGTGACCTACAAGGAAGCGAAGATCAAGTAAGGCACCGTCCTCGCTCGATCTGCTGGAGAACCCGCCGCTGGCGGGTTTTCCGTTTCTGGGGGGAGCAGCGCCGCCGCGGGGTTGCAGCCTGCGCCCGGCCGGTGCAGCCTCCGGCCCGTTTCCGCCGACTGTGCACCACCAACGCCCGTGCCCGAGCTTCCCGAAGTCGAGACCACGCGGCGCGGCATCCGTGCCGCGCTCGACGGCCGTGTCGTCACGGGCTTCGAACTGCGCCAGCACCGGCTGCGCTGGCCCGTCGACCGGGCGCTGGTGCGTGAGTTGCCGGGTCAGCGGGTGCGCGACGTGCGCCGCCGCGCCAAGTACCTGCTGATCGAGCTCGAACGCGGCACGCTGATCGCCCACCTCGGCATGTCGGGCAGCCTCCGCGTGCTGCCGTCCGGCACGCCCTGGCGCCCCCACGACCACTACGAACTGCAGCTCGACTCGGGCCGCGGGCTGCGCTTCAACGACCCGCGCCGCTTCGGCAGCCTGCACTGGAGCACCGGCGACCCGCTCGGGCATCCGCTGCTCGCGGGCCTCGGCCCCGAGCCGCTGGAGCGGGATTTCGACGGCGACTACCTCGCCGGGCGTGCGCGGGGCCGGCGGGTGTCGGTGAAGCAGTTCCTGCTCGACCAGCGCATCGTCGTGGGCGTGGGCAACATCTATGCCTCCGAGGCGCTGTTCCGGGCGGGCATCCACCCGCGCCGCGCCGCCGGGCGGGTGAGCCGCGAGCGCTATGGGCGGCTGGCGAGCACCGTGCGAGAAGTGCTCGAGGACGCAATCCGCCAGGGCGGCACGACGCTGCGCGACTACGTGAGCGCGGAGGGCACGCCGGGCTACTTCCGCCAGAAGCTGTTCGTCTACGAGCGCGCCGGCGAGCCCTGCCGCCGCTGCGGCACGACCATCCGCCGGGTCGCGCAGGGCCAGCGCTCGACCTATTTCTGCCCGTCCTGCCAGACCTGACGGACGGTTATGGGCTCAGACCGGGTCGCCGCAACTGCGGCTCGTCCCTTTGCGGCACGGGTTTCGACGGTCCCATAATCGGTTCATGGCCTGCACAGTCCCCACCCGCATCCTGCTCGGCGTGACCGGCGGCATCGCCGCGTACAAGGCTGCCGAGCTCGTGCGCCGCCTGCGCGAGCGCGGCGCCGAGGTGCAGGTGGTGATGACCGCGGGCGCGCGCGAGTTCGTCACGCCGCTCACCTTCCAGGCGCTGTCCGGCCGTCCCGTGCGCACGGACCTGTGGGATGCCTCGGCCGAGGCGGCGATGGGACACATCGAGCTGGCGCGCTGGGCGGAGCAGGTGCTGGTGGCACCCGCGAGCGCTGATTTCCTCGCGCGCCTCGCCCACGGTCGTGCCGACGATCTGCTCGCGACGCTCTGCCTCGCCACCAGCGCGCCGATCGCGGTGGCGCCGGCCATGAACCGCCTGATGTGGGCCAACGCCGCGACCCAGGCCAATGTCGCGACGCTGCGCGCGCGCGGGATCGCGATCCTCGGTCCGGGCGACGGCGAGCAGGCCTGCGGCGAGACCGGTCCAGGCCGGATGCTGGAGCCCGCGGAGATCCTCGCGGCGTTGTGGCCGCAGCGCGCGGGCGGCGTGCTCGCCGGTCGCAAGGTGCTGGTGACCGCAGGTCCCACCCGCGAGCGCATCGACCCGGTGCGATTCATCACCAACCGCAGCTCCGGCAAGATGGGCTACGCGGTCGCAGAGGCCGCGCATGCCGCCGGCGCCGAGGTGATCCTGGTGAGCGGCCCGGTCGGCGTCGCCACGCCTGCGGGCGTGCGGCGGGTCGATGTCGAGACCGCCGAGCAGATGATGGCGGCGGTCGACGAACACCTGCCGGGCACGGACGTGTTCATCGCGGCCGCTGCGGTGTCGGATTACCGGCCTGTTCAGGCGGCCGCCGAGAAGATCAAGAAGACCAGCGACTCGCTGGTGCTGGCGCTGTCGCGCACCACGGACATCCTCGCCACGGTCGCCGCGCGCACGCCGCGACCGTTCGTGGTGGGTTTCGCGGCCGAGACGCAGAACGTCGAGCGCAACGCGCTCGCCAAGCTCGAGGGCAAGCGGCTCGACATGATCGCGGCCAACCAGGTCGGCGACGGGCTGGCCTTCGACTGCGAGGACAACGCCCTCACCGTCTACTGGCCCGGCGGTCGCCGGGAACTCGCGCGCGCGCCCAAACGCCGGCTCGCCGACGAACTCGTCGCGGTCATCGCCGAGCGCTGTGCCGATGGCGTCGCGGCCCGCCGTGACCAGGCGGCGGCGGAGGAAGCGTGGCCGCCGCCCGGCAGCGCGGCGGCGCGATGAGTGGCGCAGTGGTCGGTGCCGGCGTCACTCGCGGTTCTGCCACTGCTGGCCGTCGCGCGCTGCAGGTGCGCGTGCTCGATCCCCGCATCGGTCGCGAGTTTCCGCTGCCGCACTACGCCACGCCGGGGTCGGCGGGGCTCGACCTGCGGGCCTGTCTCGACGCGCCGCTCGTGCTCGCGCCCGGGCAGACCGAACTCGTTCCGACCGGGATCGCGATCCACCTCGACGACCCGACCCTGGCGGCCGTGCTGTTGCCGCGCTCCGGGCTCGGCCACAAGCACGGCATCGTGCTCGGCAACCTCGTGGGGCTGATCGATTCCGACTACCAGGGCCAGGTGATGGTCTCGTGCTGGAACCGCGGCGGCACGCCGTTCACGATCGCGCCGGGCGAGCGCATCGCGCAGATGATCGTCGTGCCGGTGGTGCAGGTGGACTTCGAGATCGTGGAGCAGTTCACCGAGAGCCACCGCGGAGCGGGCGGCTTCGGCAGCTCGGGGACTACCTGATCCCCTTCAGTTCCTTGAACCGGGCGATGTCGGCCGCGAAGTCGGCGCGCAGCCGGTCCTGCTCGACGGTGCTCTTCGCGAGCTGCTGCTCGTAGACCTGCAGGCCGTTGACCGTGTTCACGATCTCCTCGGCCACGTGGTCCGGCAGCGGCGGCGCTTTGGGCTTGTCGCTGTATGGCCGATAGCGCTGCACGTCAGCCATCAGCCGCGCCTCGCGCTCGCGCAGGTTGTCGATGTACTGGCGCGTGACGTGCGTCTGCTGCACGAGCTGCTCGAGCCGCTGGTCGCGCAAGCGCTCGATGTCGGGAACCGACAGGTAGGTGGCCAGCAGCGTGCGGTCGCGCTGCGCTGAGTCCTGCGCTGCCTGCTCGGCCGCCTTCTTCGCCGAGCCCTGCTCGAGCGCGAGGCGTCCGGGAATGATGCGCACCACCCGTCCGGTCCCGTCGAGGACCTCGATGTCGAGGTCCATGCACGGGGCCGGGATGCTCTGGCCGAAATGGAACTGGCCCTGCGCGTCCCGGCAGCGGTAGACCTCCTCGGAATCACGCTTCGGACTGCTCGCCTTCTTTGCAGCGTCGGCAGGCACGGCGATCGCGGCCAGCAGCAGCGCTGCGGCGACGACCGGAATCGGGCGGGGGCGGGGGGAGGATCCCATGGCGGATGATTGTGCGCCCCGCTCAGCGCGACCGCGAAATGCGGCACGTCAGGTTTGTGAACCCGGTCAAGCGCGGCGGCGGCCTCAGACGCCGTAGCGGTCGCGGTAGGCCCGCACGGCGGCGAACACGGCGCCGTCCCCGGCGGCCTCGAGGTGGGCGAGCAGGTCGCGCAGCCTGAGCACGCTCACCACCGGCAGGCCGAAGGTCTCCTGCACCTCCTGCACGGCCGATCGCTCGCCCTGGCCGCGCTCCTCGCGGTCGAGGGCGATCAGCACGCCCGCCGGAGTGGCGCCCTGCGCACGGATGATCTCCACCGACTCCCGGATGGCGGTGCCGGCGGTGATCACGTCGTCCACGATCAGCACGCGGCCGGCGAGCGGCGCGCCCACGATGGTGCCGCCCTCGCCGTGACCCTTGGCCTCCTTGCGATTGAAGGCGAACGGCAGGTCCATGCGTTCGTGCTCGGCGAGCGCGGCGGCGGTCGCGGTCACCAGCGGGATGCCCTTGTAGGCCGGGCCGAACAGCATGTCGAACTCGATGCCCGACAGTGCCGCAGCGCGCGCGTACCAGCGGCCGAGCCCCGCGATCGCGTGACCCGTGTTGAAGAGTCCGGCGTTGAAGAAGTACGGGCTCACGCGGCCGGACTTCAGCGTGAATTCGCCGAAGCGCAGCACGCCGAGCTCGAGGCAGAGGCGGATGAAGTCGGGCTGGTGCATGCACGTACTTTATACTGCGCCGCCATGCGCATCGTCACCCTGAACGCGAACGGCATCCGCTCGGCGGCCCGCAAAGGCGTCTTCGAGTGGCTCGCGACGCAGAACGCCGACGTCGTCTGCGTGCAGGAGACCAAGGCGCAGGAGCTGCAGCTCGACGACCCGCAGTTCCGGCCCGCCGGTTACCACAGCTATTACTTCGATGCCGAGAAGAAGGGCTACAGCGGCGTGGCGATCTACTCGCGCACGAAGCCCCAGGCGGTGGTCGCCGGCTTCGGCTCGCGTGAGTTCGATGCGGAGGGCCGCTACCTCGAGGTGCAGTTCAAGGGCCTGAGCGTCGTGTCGGTGTACCTGCCGTCGGGCTCCTCGAGCGAGGAGCGGCAGCAGGCCAAGTACCGCTTCCTCGGCGAGTTCATGCCCTACCTGCGCTCGCTCAGGCGCAGGCGCCGCGACTACGTGCTCTGCGGCGACTGGAACATCGCGCACAAGGAGATCGACCTCAGGAACTGGCGCTCGAACCAGAAGAACTCCGGCTTCCTCCCCGAGGAGCGTGCCTGGCTCGACGAGCTGTTCGGCGGGGTGGGCTACGTGGACGGCTTCCGCGAGGTCGACGCGCGCCCCGAGCAGTACACCTGGTGGTCGAACCGCGGCCAGGCCTGGTCGAAGAACGTCGGCTGGCGCATCGACTACCAGGTGCTGAGCCCCGGCCTGCGCGGCAGCGTGAAGGCCGCGGAGATCTACAAGGCGCAGCGCTTCTCCGATCACGCGCCGCTCACGCTCGACCTCGACCTGTGAGCGCGGCACCCACGCCGGCCGCTCCGGACGCGCCGGCGCCGCGCAAGCCCTGGTGGCGCGGCTGGCTCGATGCGGCTGCAGCCTACAAGCACCCACGCGTGCTCGCGATGCTGTTCCTCGGCTTCTCCGCGGGCCTGCCCTTCATGCTGGTGTTCTCGACGCTGTCCGCGTGGCTGCGCGAGGTCGGCATCGAGCGGGCCACGATCGGCATGCTGTCGTGGGTCGGCATCATCTACTCGATCAAGTTCTTCTGGGCGCCGGTGGTGGACCGGCTGCCGCTGCCGTTGCTGCATCGCCTGCTGGGGCGGCGGCGCAGCTGGATGCTGCTCGCGCAGATCGGGATCGCGATCGGCCTGTTCAACATGGCGCACCTGAACCCGGTGGGTCACCTGGTCGCCATGGCCGGGCTCGCGCTGCTGGTGGCGTTCTCCTCGGCCACGCAGGACATCGCCATCGACGCCTGGCGCATCGAGGCCGCGCCGCAGCCGATGCAGGGCGTGATGGCCGCCGCCTACCAGCTCGGCTACCGCATCGCGATCATGGTGGGCAGCGCGGGTGCGCTGTGGATCGCGGCGGACCACGGCTGGATGGCGGCGTACACGGCCATGGCGGCGATGGTGGGCGTCGGCATCGTGACGACCCTGGTCATCGCGGAGCCCGAGCCCCGCGTCGCGCAGCAGTCGCTGGCGCAGGAGCAGCGCGTCATCGACTGGCTGGAGCGCAAGGCGCACTGGCCGGCCTCGATGCAGGCCCTGGGCTCGTGGTTCGTCGGCGCGGTGGTGTGCCCGTTCGTGGACTTCTTCACGCGCTACGGGACGCGGCTCGCGGTGCTGATGCTCGCCTTCATCGCGAGCTACCGGCTCACCGACTTCACCATGGGCGTGATGGCGAACCCGTTCTACCTCGACGTGGGCTACACGCTGAAGCAGATCGCGGCGGTCGCCAAGGGCTACGGCGTGGTGATGTCCATCCTGGGCACGATTCTGGGCGGCGTCGCCGTGGCGCGGCTCGGCACGGTGCGCTCGCTGGTGGCCGGCAGCCTGCTGGTGATCGGCTCGAACCTGCTGTTCATGACGCTCGCCTTCCAGGACGACCCGAGTCTGTTCGGTCTCGCCGTGGTGATCAGCGCCGACAACCTCGCCATGGGCGTTGCCGGCACGGCGCTGATTGCCTACCTGTCGAGCCTGACGAGCGCCTCCTACACGGCCACGCAGTACGCGCTCTTCTCCTCGACCTACGCGCTGCCGGGCAAGCTGCTCATGGGGACTTCCGGCTTCGTCGTGGACGCGATCGGTTACCCGATGTTCTTCGTGTACACCTCCGCGCTCGGCATCCCGGCGCTGGTGATGCTGTATTTCCTGTCGCGGCCGGGGGCGAAGGAAGCCGCGCGGGCGGGGGCGGACGCCCGCTGAGGGTCAGCTGCGAAAGCCCTCGGGGTGCTGCCGTCCCGAGTCCCCGATCTCGTCCCACGGGGCCTTCGAGCCGACCCACACGTGGTGGATGACCCTGAGCGCCTCGGCGCCCTCGGTGAGGCAGCCCGCCGGCGCGAACATCGTCTTCGGGTCGTTCTCGCCCGGCACGGGCGAGCCGCAGACGCGGCAGAACCACTTCTCCCAGTCCGCGCCGGGCTTCTTCCAGCTCGTGACGAAGTCCTCGCCGCGGGTCCAGCGGAGCCGCTCCTTCGGGAACACCACCACCGCGATGCCGCTGCTGCCCGTGGAGCGGCGGCAGATCGAGCAATGGCAGACGAAGATGCCGGGGAGGTCGGCGTCGATCTCGAACTCGATCGCGCCGCAGTTGCATCCGCCTTTGAGCATTCGATCGTCTTCCTCGCTAGCCGTTCGGCGCTGCCTTGGGGGCCGCGAGCCGTGTGTACTTGCCATCGATGGTCACCGCAGTCATCTCGACAGCATCGCCCACACCATGTGCGGCGAGTGCCCCATGACGCGCACCATGCGCACCCACAGCAGCGTCATGTGCTCCAGGTGCAGCGCCTGCTCGAGGCCGCCGACATCGAGCGGTTCCCAGCCGAGCTCGGCGATCAATCGTCCGACGACGTCCTTGGCGCCGGCGTCGTTGCCGCAGTACATCATCACTGGCTTGACGCCGTAGCCCGGGTAGGACGAATCCTCGAAGTTCTCGAAGCCGTAGATCGTGAACGCCTTGACCACCCGGGCGTCCGGGACGAGCGCCTGCACCGCCTCCGAGCCGGACTGCACGCTGTTCAGTCCGTGGCTCAGGTTGGCGCCGACCGGGTTGGTGCAGTCGATGAGGATCTTGCCGCGCAGCTCGTCGGCCAGCGGGCGCAGCGCCGCCTCGTTGGATTGGTACGGCGTCGCGAGGAAGACGACGTCCGCATCGCGGACCGCGACAGCTTCGGCGCGGCGACCTGAAGGCCCGCGTTCCTCGCCAGCGCGTCCTTCACGCTCGCGGAGCCCGGGTCGCGCGCCGCCAGCGTGACGTCGTGACCCGCGCGCTGCAGGTGGTCCGCCAGCGGAGCGCCGACCTGGCCGTGACCAATGAATGCGATCTTCATGTCGAGCGGTTCCCGTCGTCGAGTGGCCGGAGAGCGACGATTCTCCGCCCGAGGCGCCTCGCGTGGCTAGGACTCGAGCGCGCGGAAGATGAGCAGGCCGACGGGCGGAAGAAGCGCGATGGCCAGGCTGACGACCGTCGGGCGCAAGACGGCGTCGCCGCGGCGAACCGACGCGGTGGCGTGGATGAGCAGGGCCACCACGGAGACCGCCGCAACCGGCATGGCAAGGAGGCCCATGAACGAACCGCCGCCGCGCGAGGCGAAGAACACGACGATGTAGGCAAGGACCTGCAGGAGCAGGGGCAGGACCAGGATGACGAGGGCTCGCATGTGCCGCGCATCAGCCTTCAGGGCGCAGATGCGAGCCGTCCGCGGGCCGCTCCACGTCCTCAGTGCCACCGCCTTTCCTGGGTCGCGCCACGTAGGTCATGCCATCGGGCGTCTGCATCGCGGCCATGGTGCGGAGATCTTTGGCGGAGATGGCGTGAACGTATCGATCGAGTGCCGCGAGAACGGCGGACTCCTCGCCGGGTTGGTGGCCGGCTGGGGCGGTAGGGCGGGTTGGGCCAGGGCTGTGGCGGTGGTCAGCAGCATTGCGGCACTACCGACGATGACGGATCGATTCATGGTCTATTCCTTTGAGTGCGCGGAAGGTCGGCTACCATCGACCTATGGTTCGAGGTGAGGCGCCTGCTTCTTGGCTTCCCCGTGCCGAAGCGATGGCATCGCGTACAACCGCCGCAACCGTGTCTTCGGATATGCCGCGGCTGCGGCAGTACCTTGATTCGAGCCAGACGCTCAGAGGCTTCGTCCCCTTGCTTGCATTGCAGCCGATGCAGCACCTGGCAATGTTCGTCCGAGTCACGAGGGCTGCGTCATTCACGATGTGTTCCCAGGACAGGTCTGCTTCGACGAGCGGTGGTCGTCGCGGTGAACTCAACCCGGCAGTAGACGCACCGCCGATCCCTCTCTAGGACCTCGCGCTCGAGCCATTCGGGAATGTTCCATCGGTTCATCAAACACTACTGCGGGTGGCTGCGGTCTCACGCGTCTAACTCTCGCGCTTACCGGCGCGCCGCAGGCTGGCGCGACCTTTGCCCTGCAAAGGGCGTGACAGACCAGGCGCGTCCGTGTGCGGCGCGTGGTTAGCCAGCATGCTTGCGTGACCTCGGGGTAGAACTCTCGAGTACTTCGGCCATGCGAGTCTGCCAGCCAGGCCCCGTGGCCTTCCACGAGGCGATAACTTCAGGCGGCAGCCGCAGTGACAGCAATTGCTTGGGGTTCGCCAATCGCGGTCTGCCGCGGCGCACTACCTTCTGCCCGCGACGGAGATCGGCCTCCTCAATCCAGGAGTCCGTAATCTCGGGCGCCTCATCACTGCTCGAGGTGCGGACGGAGCCTCTTCGCTTCGCGCTCATGACAGTGCCTCATGCTGATGATTCGGCGGGCGGACCCACGTGGCGTCCAGACGAACACCACCAATCGCGAGTCAAGCCAACCGGCCGTGACGTAACGGGGTTCGCCATAGTCGAAGCGATCGTCGACCCGCGTGAGATGCAACCCGGCGAACACTTCCCAGGCCCGACGCACGTCCAAGCCCCGTTTCCGCAGCGTTTGCAGCCGCTTCGCTGGGTCACAGGTGATGCGCGCTGATTAAATGTAGCTACGTTTAATTGTGCCGTCAAATCTCGCCGGTGCCGCCGTGGTGTGCTGGCTAAGGTTCGAGTTAACCGGCGTCCTGCCGTAGCGCGTCCGGTTGAACGAGGGGTGAGGCCTCATTGCGCCCTGAATCCCTTGAGCTGGGGTAGCCACGAGAGCCAGAACTCCACCACCAAGAGTGGAACGACCCACGAGGCCCACTCCCGGGTTGCGTCTCGGAGGTCTTCGTCGTTGACATAGAAGAACAGGTAGTCCTGAAAGTCGAACATCAGTCGCAGCCATACCAAGACGAGCGCCATGGTGTAGCTGCGAATCATGAAAGCCCGATGCGCCGAGAAGTTCCGGTTCATCGCGTGACGCCAAGCTGCGAGCGTGAAGAATAGCCAGAGCGTGCCGGTGATGCTGATGGAAAGCCGCGAGCCCTCGTATGGACCCGCTGCACCCATGTAGATCGCTGTGATTGCCGCGACCGTTGCGCCACCAACGTAGGCCTTGCCGACCGCACGGTGAATCGCTGGCCTGCGTTGACGAAGTTGGGATATGAACTGAAGGGGCGCTCCCAGCAGAACTGGAAGAGCAAACAACACGTGGGTGTAGTACCACCCCGTACTGATCGGATTCGGTGGCCCGAGGCGACCGGGCACGAGAAACCGATAACTGACTGCGCGATACAAGTAGTACAGGCTGAGCAGGAAGAGCGCAGCCTGGAATACGTGCTTCCAGGTCAGCATTCGCGCTGGGTGTTTCATGGCTCGGAGCCGCCGGGGTGTGAGGTATGAGGCCTAACGCTCCGGTTCAGCGGCGGGCCGCGCAGCGGACCGTCCGCTGCAACCGGTTGTTAGGCTGCGTCGCTACTTGGGCAGCCTTACCTATCATCTGATCCTGTCCTGGAGGCGTGCTTCACAAAACCGACGACGAGCAGCGACCACGCGATGATCAGCCCTAGTCCAGCGCCGATGTGCGTGAGTTTGACGACCAGTTCTTGCCATGGTTCGCCGCCGGTGGCACCTGCCTGACTGGCGGCAATGGGCAACGTCTGCATTGTTCCCCACCAAGAATTCGCTACCTCGGACATAGCCATGGCCCATGTCAACCAAGCCGCCGCCACCATCACCCGGACGGACTTGAGCCCGACACTGTGAGGGAGCGCCAGCAGCGCAGTCGCTAGGACGATGAACAGCATGCCGTTTGTTACGAACTGGATGTGAGCTCCAAGTGCGAGTCTTGGGTGCGGAGTACCAGGGACGACAAGGCCCCACACCAACCCGACCAGCACGAGCACCATGCCGTGAATCAGAATCTGCCGACTGCTGCTATGAACGCTCATCAGTGATGCCCTCTCTGTGCTTGGCGCTACGCCGAGCCCGTCTAACAACAATTAGGCAGGAACAATTGGCCGCTGGTCTGCGGGAATAAATTCCGGCAAGAACATGCGTTTGTGCTGCATAAGAGGGCGCTCCAACTGCCAACTCCGTTGATCCGACTACACCGCCGACCGGCAAACCCGTCAATTAATGGCTCGCCGCATATACGTCATCCTCTGACACATGGCGGCGCTTCGCCGTACCCGCCGAGGCCGGACTCAGCGACCGCCCCCCTTCATCACCACCCGCGCCGCATTCCTCCCACTCGCCCCGCTGATCCCCCCACCCCCATGCACACCGCTGCCGCACAGGTACAGCCCGTCCACCGGCGTGCGGTGATCCGACCATCCCGGCATCGGCCGCATGAAGAAGATCTGGTCGAGGATCAACTGGCCGTGGTTGAGATCACCCTCGGCCAGGCCCCAACCCTGCTCGAGATCCAGCGGCGTGACGGACTGCACCCCGCGGATCGAGTCGCGCAGCCCCGGTGCGTACGACGAGAGCGTATCGATCGCGCGCGTCTCGAGCGTGGCCCGCTCGTCCTGCCAGTCGCCGTTGCGCAGCGCGTACGAAGCGAACTGGTAGTGCACCGACACCACGGGGCCCGCGGTCGTGACCTCGAGGTACGGCCGCTCGGAGATCTCGCCGTACTTCGACGCGTCGTAGGCCTGCTCGAGGTACCTGAGCGTCGGCGCGACCACCAGCGTGCCCTCTGGCAAGCCGTGCCGGCCGTCGGTCAGCAGGTGCACCTTGGCCACCGAGCCGCGCATGCGGATGGACTGCGCCTGCCACACGAACTCGGGCGGCAGCTCGGGCGCGCCGACGAGGCCGAGCAGCGTCGTGCGTGGATCGGCGGCGGAGACGACCAGCGACGCTGCGATCTCCTCGCCACCCGCGACACGCACGCCCTGCACCTGCTGCTTGTCGACGAGGATGCGCTCGACCGCCGAGGACGTGCGCAGTTCGCCGCCGCCGGCGCGCAGGGCCGCGACCAGCGCGTCGGTAAGCGAGGCGCCGCGTCGAAGGCCGGTGCGCGAGGCCGCCGCGGTTGAGCCAGTTGTGGATCAGCGTGAAGCCGGTCCCCGCCGAGTACGCCCCGAGCGTGACGCCGTGGATCGCAAGCGCGCCGATCGCCGCCTTGAGCGGCTCGGACTCGAACCACTCCTCGGTGAACTCGCGCGCCGACATCGACAGGCTGCGCATCACGCGGAACATGTCCTTGCGGCCGAGCCGGCGCAGTCGCAGCAGCAGCGAGGCGAGCGGCAGGCCTTCGCGCACGAGCTCGCTGCGCAGCAGGCGGGGCATGGGCGTGCGGTAGGCCGCATCGAGGAACCCGGCCGCGCCGTTCATGAACGCGACGAACTCCGGCCAGCGCGCGGCATCCCGCGCGGAGAGCCTGCCGATCGACTCGAGGGTCGCGGCGTCCCCGGCATCGGTCGTCAGCCGCAGCGAACCGCCGTCCGGCAGCAGCGAAACATACGCGCCGCCGCTCGCCGCAGTCGTGCGCAGGCCGTGCCGCTCGAGGTCGAGGTCGCGCACGATGTCTGGCCGCAAGTGGCCGGAAGCGTGCAGCACCGGCGCCTCGACGTCCGGCCACAGGCGCCGGGCGGCGAGCTGGCCTCCGGGCATCTCGGCGCGCTCGAGCACCAGCACCTTGCGTCCGGCCTTGGCGAGATACGCGGCCGTGACGAGCCCGTTGTGCCCGGCGCCGACGACGATCACGTCGTATTTCGCGGCGCTCATCGCCAGTCCTTCAGGATCTCGTGCGCGGCGAGCTTGCCCGCCGCGCCCATCACGCCGCCGCCCGGGTGCGCGCCCGAGGCGCCGAAGTAGTAGCCCGGCAGCGGCGTGCGGAAGTCGGCCCACTGCGGCGCGGGCCGCAGGAAGAACAGCTGATGCAGCAGCAGCTCGCCGTGGAAGATGTTGCCGCCGGTGATGCCGGCGATGCGCTCGATGTCCTTCGGCGTGATCACCTGCTTGCCGACGATGGCGCGGCGGATGTTGGGCGCGTAGCGCTCGAGCGTCGCGATCACCGTCTCGCCGAAGGCCTCGCGCTTGGCGTCGTCCCAGCCGCCCTCGATGTCGTAGGGCGCGTACTGCACGAAGCACGAGGCCACGTGGTGCCCCGGCGGCGCCATGTCGCGGTCGATCATCGAGGGGATGATCATGTCGATGTACGGCTGCGACGAGAACTGCCCGTACTTCGCCTGGTCGTAGGCGCGCTCGATGTAGTCGATGCTCGGGCTGATCGAGATCGCGCCGCGGTGCAGCGGCCCCTCGCCCGGCAGGCAGGTGAACTGCGGCAGCTCGGAGAGCGCGATGTTCACCTTGCCCGAGGAGCCGCGCACGCGGAAGCGCTCGATCGCGGTGACGAACTCGCCCGGCAGGTGGCGCCGGTCCACGAACTGCAGGAAGGTGCGCTTCGGGTCCGCCGCCGACATCACCACCTGCGCCTCGAAGTCGTCGCCGTTCTCGAGTGCGACGCCGCAGGCCCGCCCGTTGCGGACGACGACGTGGTCCACCGCCGCACCGGTGCGGATCTCGACGCCGAGCGCGCGGGCCGAGCTGGCGATCGCCGCGGTCACGCCGCCGGTGCCGTTCTTGGCGAAGCCCCAGGCGCGGAACGCGCCGTCGATCTCGCCCATGTAGTGGTGCAGCAGTACGTAGGCGGTGCCCGGCGAGCGGGGCCCGAGGAACGTGCCGATGATGCCGCTCGCCGACTTCGTACCCTTGAGCGGATCGAACTCGAACCACTCGTCGAGCAGGTCGGCCGCGGACTGCGTGACGAGCTTCGCGATGCGGTAGATCTCGCGCTCCGACAGGCTCGCGCCGTACTGGCCGAGCTTGAGCAGCCCGCGCAGGTCGCGCCAGGAGAGCGAAGACGGGTCGGGCGGCACCAGCCCGATGATCGGCTTGATCGCCTTGGCGGCCCGCGCCATGACGCGCGAGTACTCGTCGGCCGCCTCGGCGTCGCGCGGCGAGTGGCGATACAGCTCGCGTCGCGTGAGGTCGTGGTCGTCCCAGGCGGCGAGGTAGTCGCCGTTGTCGAGCGGCGTCACGGTCGAGGGCAGCGGCAGGATCTTGAGGCCGTGCTTCGGCAGCTCGAGGTCGCGGATGATCTCCGGCCGCAGCAGGCTCACCACGTACGAGAACTCGGTGAAGCGGTAGCCGGGGAAGATCTCCTCGGTCACCGCCGCGCCGCCCACGACCTCGCGCCGCTCGAGCACCAGCACCTTCTTGCCCGCGCGTGCCAGGTAGGCGCCCGCGATCAGGCCGTTGTGGCCCGCGCCGATCACGATCGCGTCGTAGCGGCCGGCGCTCACTTGCGCTTCCACTCGGGGTCATAGAAGGGCAGCGCGACCACGGTGGCCGGCGCGTAGCGGCGGTGGTGCTCGACGGTGATCTCGATCTCGACCCGCGTGCCGGGCTCGTAGTGCGGCCGCTCGAGGTGCACCAGCGCGATGTACTTCTTCAGCACCGGCGACCAGGTGCTGGTCGAGGCGTAGCCCACCTGCCGGCCGTCCTTGCGCACCGGCAAGCTGGCTCGCACCGCCATGGCCGGGATCTGCGGTGGCAGGCCGACCGCGCCGTAGACCCGCTCGAGGCCCTCCCAGTCGACCTCGAGGCCCACCATCTTCCACGCCGAACCGTCGCGCGCCTCGCGCTCCAGCGCGCGGCGGCCGACGAAGTAGCCCGGCTTGTCGAGTGCGACGGTCCAGCCGAGGCCCATCTCGTAGGGCGAGGATTTCTGGCCCGCGATCCAGGCGTGCGTCGCCGCGGTGTAGTCCACGTCCAGCATGAAGAGCCCCGCCTCGACGCGCGCCATGTCCATCGCGAGGATGCCGCAGGGGATGGTGCCGAAGTCGTCGCCGGCCTCGAGCAGCGCGTCCCAGACGGGCAGGGCGTCCGCGGCATCCATCCAGATCTCGTAGCCGAGATCACCGGTGTAGCCGGTGCGGGAGACCGTCACGGCCTTGCCGGCCAGCACGTTCGGCGCCATGCGGAAAAACTTGATGCCGTCCACCGGCGTCTCGCAGCAGCGGTTCAGCACCGCGCGCGACTTCGGCCCTTGCAGCGACAGTGCCGCCATCTGGTCGGTGCGCTCGGTGATCGTCACATCCATGCCGACCGCGTTCATGTGCAGCCAGCGCAGCGAGGGCTCGGCCGAGGTGAGGCGGAAGCTCTGCGCGCCGAGGCGCGTCACCGTGCCGTCGTCGAGCAGCTTGCCTTCCTCGTCGCACCAGCCGGTGTAGTAGACCTGGCCCGACGGCGAGCTTGGCGATGTTGCGCGGGGTGACGCGGTCGAGGAGGCGCTCGGCGTCCGGCCCCTCGATCAGGTACTTCATCAGCGGCGAGACGTCGATCAGCGCCGCGTGGTTGCGGATCGCCCAGTACTCGCGCTCCAGCCCGAGGTCGTAGGAGCCGACCGCGATGTGACCGGCCCAGCGCCGCCAGTTCTGCGGCAGGCACAGTTCGGACGTGCGCGCGTGGAACGGCGTGCGCTTCAGCTGGTAGAGATCGGCCATCGGCTCAGACGCGCTGCGTCCCAGCCTTGAGGTCGGCGTGCAGCAGCCGGTGGAACAGCTGCTCGCCCGCCTCGCGACGCACGGAGAGGCGACCGGTGCCGTAGGCCCGCGAGCGCAGGCCGCGCTGCACGGAGCGGCAGATGCCCTCGTCCTCGTCCTGTACGCGATTGGCGATGTCGATCGAGGCGCGGTTGAACTCGCGCGCGGCGTCCGACACGTCGGCGAACCAGAAGTCGAAGATCACCTCGGTCCGGTCCACGCCGAGCGGGTAGACGAGGTTCGTGTCCATCACGCCCTCGTACCAATTGATCATGAAGTTCGGGTGGAACCAGTAGTACAGCGCGCGCTCGCCCTTGCGCACCGCGCCGGTCTCGGCCTCGGCGCCGCGCGACACCATCGGGCTCGACTGCAGGCAGTGGCGGCGGCCGTTCTCGATCGTGTACTTGTGGTAGTCGAGCACGCTGCCCAGGCCCTCGTGCAGGTACGGCACGTGGTAGCCGCCGTCGAGGTAGTTGTCGACGAACACCTTCCAGTTGCAGTCGAACACGTAGTGCTTGCGGTCGAACCAGTGCAGGCCCGAGAGGTTCAGGGCGCGCACCTGCGAGACGACCTCCGCGCCCAGGGACTCCTCGAGCGACGGGCCATCGGCCGCGAGCCGCACGAACACCCAGTTCTCCCAGACCGTGGTCGCGACCGGCACGAGGCCGTTGTCTGCCGGATCGAAGTTCTGCACGCCCTCGAAGGCGGGCGCGGCCTTGAGCGCGCCTTCGAGCGAGTAGGTCCAGCCGTGGTAGGGACAGCGCAGGCGCTTCAGGCAGCCCGCCGGCTCGGTCACCACGGCCGCGGCGTGGTGGCGGCAGACGTTGAAGAAGCCGCGCAGCACGCCGTCGCTGCCGCGCACGACCACGATCGGTTCGCCCGCGAGCTCGAAGGTCACGAATTCGCCGGGCTCGCGCACCTGGTCGAGTCGGCAGGCGTACTGCCACGTTTCCGCGAACGTGGTCCGCTGCTCCAGTTCGAGGATCCGCGGGTCGACGTACCACGACGCCGGGATCGTGCGCGCTTCCTCGAGCGGCAGCTCGGGGCGGTACTGGTCGATGATTGCGGCGAGGGTGTCGGTCATGCCCTGGACGCCCGCGTCAGAACTCCTGGCTGAACCTGAGCCCGATGGTGCGCGGCTGGTTCGGGACGTAGTATGGGTTCACGCCGCAGACCCCCACCGTGCACTGCGAGTAGGTCCAGGTCCGCCCGATCTCATTGAACAGGTTGCTCACGTACAGTGTGAGCGAGAGGTCGCCCCGCGCCGCGCCGAACGACACGTCCGTGATCGACCAGGCCGGCTGCTTGCCGTACGCCTCGCGTTCCGCGCGCGGCAGGTCCGACCAGCTGCTGCCGTTGTACACGTAGGCGAGCTGCGCGAACGACGCGTACTCGCCCACCTGGAACGTGTAGCGGCCGGTGAGGTTGCCTTTGAAGTCCGGGGCGATTGGCAGGCTGTCGCCCTTGAACGCGGCCGGCGGCTCGTCGGGGTCCGGCACGTAGTCCTTGGTGAGCTGCGAGTCGAGCCACGAGAATCCGCCCGTGAAGACCAGCGAGTCGGTCGCTGCCCAGCTCAGGTCCATCTCGATGCCGTCGACCCGCGCCGCGCCCGCGTTCTGGATCACGGTCAGGCCTGCGCCGCCCGGCGGCAGGAACGAGTACTGGATGTCGTCCCACTCCTCGCGGAAGATCGCGCCATTGAGGCGCAGGCGGTTCCCGCCCCACATGGTCTTCCAGCCGAACTCGTAGTTGGTCAGGTAGTCGGCCTTGTAGGGGTCGACCGTGCCGTTGCGGTTGATGCCGCCGGGACGGTAGCCCTCGGAGTAGGTCGCGTAGACCAGCCGACTGTCGTCGAAGCGATACGTGAGGTTGAACTTCGGCACCGTGTCGGACTCGTCCACGCTGTCGTCGAGGTTGGTGCACGGCGACCCGTTGAACTGCCGGTCCGAGAAACAGAGCGCCTCGCCGTAGTTGCTGCTGTAGTTCGCATTGAAGCCGAAGAAACCGCGCAGCGAATTGTCGGTCTGGAACCAGCGCAGGCCGGCCGTGGCGGTCAGGTTCTCGAGGATGTCGAACGACATCTCGCCGAAGACGGCCGTCTCGTCGTCGTTGCGGACCTGGTTGGTGAGCCAGATCGTGTCCTGCCAGCCTGTCACCGATATCGGGGAATACGCGCCGGTGTCGTCGACGTAGCCGCCCAGCCCATTGATCTGGTAGTTCTGGAAGATCTTGTGCTCGGCCTGCATGTAGAACACGCCGCCGATGACGCGGAAGCGGTTCTCGCGCGGCGAGGCGATGCGCAGTTCCTGGGTCGTGCGCGTGTACTTGTCCGTGGCGTGGATGAACTGCGACGGGTCGGCGAGGGGGGCGCCGGTGTCGTCTGTCCAGTAGGCGCCGTAGCCGCAGCACACGTCGTAGAAGTAGCTGTAGTCGGAGTAGTCGGAGTCGACGCTCACGTCGCGGTCCAGGTAGGCGCCCGAGTACACGAGGTCGAAGTTGCCGATCTTGCCCTCGACCGTCAGCGCCGCCTGTACCCAGTTGTCCTCGGTCTTCTCCTTGAACCAGCGGGCGATCTTCAGCTCATTGATCGCCGGGTCGTAGGAGAAACTGCCGTTGGAGTCCTGCTGCTGGCCCATGACCTGCGGCGTGACGGTCCAGTTGTCGTTGAGGTCGACGCGCAGCGCGGCGCGCGCGCCCCAGGTGTCCACGTCGTTGTAGTCCGTCTCGGCGCGTGCCGGCGTCGACTCGCAGCCGGCCGGGGGAGACTTGCTGTTGCTGATGCAGCCGCCCGAGGTGGGGAACGTGCGCTCGGAGGCGACGTTGTCGACGTAGCCCGGGTCGTAGTTGGTCCAGCCGACCAGGCGGATCGCCGCCCGGTCGTTCAGCGGCAGGTTCACGAAGCCCTCGGCGAGGTAGCCGGTGCCGCCCTGCGTGACCGAGTTCACGTCGAGCGCGTAGGCGGCGTCGAATGCCGACGGGTCGGGCTTGTTGGTGATGATGCGGATCGTGCCCGCCTGGGAACTGGCGCCATAGAGCGTTCCCTGCGGGCCGGCCAGCGACTCGACGCGCTCGATGTCGTAGAGGTGGATGTCGAGGGCGCCCTGGATCGTGGTGATCGGCTGCTCGTCGAGGTACATGCCGACGCTCGGCGCCGGGCCGGAGTGGTTGTTGTTCTCGCCGCTCGCGACGCCGCGGAAGTACGCCAGGCTGAAGCCGGGACCCGCAGTCGTGAAGGTGACGCTCGGCAGAAACCTCACGTAATCCTCGAAGGAATTGATCTGCAGTTCGGTGAGCCGCTCCGTGCCGAGCGCCTGGATGCTGATCGGGACGTCCTGCAGGTTCTCGGTGCGCTTCTGCGCCGTGACGACGATTTCCTCGAGCGCCGCTTCCTGCTGCGCGAGTGCCGCCGGGGCCGCCAGCAGCAGCGGCGCGAGCGGCATGCCGGCCAGTACGCGGCCGCGGAGTTGCAGCGCCACGGCGTGCCGCAGCGTCCGGATCGGGCGATCGATCATGCGGAGTCCCCCCTGAGTTTGTGGTCGTATTCTGGCTGCGCGCCGCAAGGAAACACAAATCCCGGCGGCCCGGTTCAGGTCGCGTCCCCGAACGCGGGTGCCTCTGGGTAAGTCTGGAGCACGGGGCCGAGCGCCTGCTCGAGCGGCTCGAGCCACGGCGCGTAGTGACGCCAGCGCTCGACGCCGTCGCGGAAGATCGGCGAGCGCACCTGCTCCGAGCTGGCCGTGCGCACCGCCCGCTCGTTCTCATAGAAGCGCAGGCAGCGTTCGTCGTAGTCGAGGCCGCAGTACGCCAGCAGCCCGCGGACCTCCGCCTCGGTGTCCTCGACCATGCGCTCGTAGATCACCCGGTGGACGCGACCGGGCAGCACCTCGTCGAAGTGAGCCAGCAGGCGGACGTAGTCGCGGTAGTAGCGGCCGATCTCCTCGAGCGAATAGGTGAATCCCTGCCCGCGCGCGAAATGCTGCTTGAAGCCCGAGAAGCAGCAGCTCAGCGGGTGACGGCGGGCGTCGATGATCCGCGCGTTGGGCAGGATCAGGTGGATCAGGCCCACGTGCGCCCAGTTGTTGGGCATCTTGTCGATGAAGAACGGGGCGTCGGTCTTGCGCTGGATGCGGGTCTGGGCGAGGTAGCGCTCGCCCAGCGCGCGCAGCTCGTCCGCACCGAGTCCGGCGAGGATCTCCGGGTAGCGGGACGCCTCCGACCGCTTCGTCCGTGCGCCGAGGTCCCGGACGAGGCCGAGCAGGTCGGGCAGCTCCATCGTTCCCTCGACCAGCGGATGGCTGGCGAGGATCTGCTCGACCAGCGTGGATCCCGCGCGCGGCAGGCCCACGACGAAGATCGGGTCGCGGGCCGGGCTGCCGGACCCGGCCCGTTCGGCAAAGAACTCGCGCGAGAACAGCGCACACGAGCGGCGCACGTTCGAGGTCGTCTCGTCCGCGTCGTAGGAGAGCCGGGTCCGCCGCAGCCGGTTGCCCTCCGCGTAGTGTTCGAACGAGTCCGCGTAGTCGCCGGCGTCTTCGAGTGCTTTGCCGAGCGCGAAGTGGAAATGCCACCGGTCCTCGTCGGCGAGGTCACTGCGCGCCAGCTGCCGGCGCATCGAGGCGACCTCGTCGTCGCCGAAGCGATAGGTCTTCAGGTTTGCCAGGCTCCAGTACGCCTCCCCGAGCGAGGGCTCGAGCTCGATGCTGCGACGGTAGGCCTCGATGCAGCGCGGCTGCTGGCCGGTGGTCTTCACGGCGTGGCCGTAGCTCATCCACAGCTTCGACTGTCGTGGGTAGTCCTCGAGCACTGCCTCGTACAGGTCGATGGCGCGCTGGTACTCGCCCAGCCGCGCGAGGGCGGCGGCCTGCAGGCTGCGCAGGCCGACGTTGCGCGGGTCCTCGGCGATCAGCAGCTCGGCCTCGCGCAGCGCGTCGGCCGACCGGCCCAGCCGCTGCAGCACGATCGCGTAGTTGAGGCGGGCCGCCGTGAACCCGGGCGCAAGCTCCAGGCAGCGCTCGAGGAGATTCGCCGCCTCCGCAAGGCGGCCGAGCCGGGCGGCGACCTCGGCGAACATGCGGATCGCGGCGACGTCGGTGGGGTGGCCCTTGAGGTGCTCGCGCAGCAGGGCCTCGGCCACGGCGATCCGGCCCTCGCAGAGCGCGGCTGCCGGAGCGAGCAATTGCGGGTCGCGCGTCGAAGCCCTGACGTGATTCGCGTAGGCGGCATCGGCACCCGCTGCGTCGCCCATCGCAGTCAGGTGGTCGCCGAGGCGACGCCACGCATCGGCGAGTTCTGGCTGCAACTGCAGCGCGCGGCGCAGCGCGGCCACCGCGTCCTCGCCGCGTCCCGGCCGCCGCGAGCGCGAGCGACAGTTCGTGGTGCGCGGCCGCCCACTGTGGGTGCGAGCGCGTCAGCGGTTCGATGAGTCGCGACCGCGGCCGTCAGCATCGCCGAGCGCTCGGCGCGCGCTACCGAGGATCAGCGTGGCCCCCGGCTGGCCGGGCACGGCCCGCAGGATCTCCGTGGCCTGCTCGGCGGCGAGCGCCGGCCGGGTGGCGAGCAGCTTCGCGGCGTGTGCGAGCGCAACCTCGAGGGTGCCGACCGGATCCGAGGCTCCGCTCATCCGCGGCTCCCACCTTTACAGGGGCGAGGTCGAATGAAAGACTCGGCTCGCATCGTTGTCAAATGCGAGTGGGTCCCCATGCGGCCACCAGAGCATCGAACGCAGGCCGCCGTCACCCTGCGAATGGCGGCGGTCGCGGACCGCTGAGTTGGACCTCGAGCGCGTCATCTGCCCGCTGCACGAGCTCGGCGATCCGGGCGCCAGGGGCTTCACGATGGGCGGCGGCGACTGGCCGCTGCGCGGTTTCGTGGTGCGGCGCGGCGAGGTGGTCCGCGCCTACGTCAATCACTGCCCCCACGCGGGTTTCCCGCTCAACTGGCAGCCCGATCAGTTCCTCGCGCCGCAGGCGCCGCTGATCCTGTGCGTGATGCACGGCGCGCTGTTCGACATCGACAGCGGCGCGTGCGTGTCCGGGCCCTGCGCTGGAGCGACTCTGCGCGCGCTGCCGCTGCGCGTGGCGCACGGCTACGTGATGCTGGAGGAAGGCGTGCCGCTCGAGGAGCCCGCGGACCTCGGCCGCTGATTCAATAGCGGTCGGTGTCGTCCTGCGGTTCCGACAGTTCCACTTCCGAGTAGCCGCCGACTTCGCCGCGATCGAGCGACTGCAGCGGATCGCCCCACGACTCCCGGCCGGCGGGCTCGGCTTCGTACTCGTTCTCGGTGTCCTCGGGTTCCACGTCGACGGAGCCGGTCCAGTCCTCGGGCGGCTCGGTGGACTCGATGGTCTCTTCGAACCAGTCGTCGAGCTCGATTTCCTCGATGGTGCCGTCGAAGTACTGGATCTCGATGGTCCGGTCGTCGGGGTCGATGGCGACCACCTCGAACGAATCGCCTCCGGGTCGCCGGTACCACTCGCCGATCACTGCTGCGGGGTTTGCCATGGCCTGCGTCCTCGGGGGGGGCGTCGCTGCGATCCTGTGGGTGCCTGGGCTCCAGTTGTATGCCTGCAGGTCCGCGAGTTCAAGTAGCGGAATCCCCGAACGCCCGATGTTCGGCGAACTGGCCAAATTCTTCGTGGTCCTGCAGGTGGTGGTCGAACCGCCGTCGCCTGCTAGGCGTGCTGCTCGCCGCGCTCGCGGCGCGCGCATGATGGACGGGATCCGCGACGCTACCGCCGCCTGAAGGCGAGGTCCCACACGCCGTGGCCGAGGCGCTGGCCGCGTTGCTCGAAGCGCGTCACGGGCCGGCTCTGCGGCCGCTCGACGTAGCCGCCATCCACCGACTCGTTCTCGAGCAGCGCGCACGCCCCCGCCACCTCCAGCATCTGTGTGGCGTAGTGCTCCCAGTCGGTCGCCATGCGCAGCACGCCCCCGGGCCGCAGCCGGCTGGCCGCCAGCGCCATGAACTGCGGCTGCACGATGCGCCGCTTGTGGTGGCGCTTCTTGGGCCACGGGTCCGGGAAGTACAGCAGCAACTCGTCGAGCGACGCCTCTGGAATGCACTCCTTCAGCACCTCGATCGCGTCGCGGCAGACGATGCGCAGGTTGTCGAGGCCGAGCTCTCGCACGCGCAGCAGCAGGTGGCCGACGCCCGGGCGGTGTACCTCGATGCCGAGGTGATCGCGGTCGGGATGGGCTGCGGCGAGGGCGACCAGCGTCTCGCCGTTGCCGAAGCCGATCTCGAGCGTGCGCGGGGCGTCGCGGCCGAAGACGGCCACGAAATCGAGCGGACTCTCGCCGGTCCCGAGTCCGTAGCGCGGCCAGAGTTCCTGCCAGGCGCGCTCCTGTGCCGTTGTCATGCGGCCCGCGCGCATGACGAAGCTCCGCACGGCACGCTGCGGTCGGCCGTCCGGTACGGCACTTGCTGCGGGATCGGGGTCGTCTGGCATCTGGATCGCGGTACGGCTAGAGTCGCGGCAAGGGGACAGCCTGTAACCATGATACGGCGCGCAACGGCGCCGGGGAGCGACTGATGGCCAATTCCAGCGGAGTTCTGTCCGGTTTCGGCGCGGATGCACGCACGCTCTGCAAGCGCACGTGGTGGGTGTTCCTGATCGGCGGCATCGCCTCGGTGAGCTTCGGCGTGCTCGCGTTCGCGAAGCCGGGCATCGCGCTGTTCGTGCTCGCCACCTTCTTCGCGGCGTACCTGCTGGTCGACGGCATCTCCAACGTGATCGGCTCCATCCAGCACCGCCAGAAGGACGGCTGGTGGATCATGCTGCTGATCGGAATCCTCGGCGTGCTGGTCGGCGGTTACGCGCTGCTCAACCCGCCGGTCAGCATGATGGCGTTCATCTACCTGGTGGCACTCGAGGCGATCGTGCTCGGGGTATTCCTCGTGATGCTGGGCTACAAGGTGCGCCAGACGACGACGCGAGAGTGGATCCTCTACGTGATGGGTGCAATGTCGATCCTGTTCGGCGTCCTCGTGGTGATGAACCCGGCGGTCGGCAGCGTCTCGATCATCTACGCGATCGCGATGTGGGCGGTCATCATCGGTGTGCTGAAGGTGATCTTCGCGTTCAAGGTGAAGAACCTGCCGGAGCGGGTCGAAAGCAAGCTCTCTGCCGGCCTGCGCTGAACCGGCGTCAGGCGCCGGGCTGCAATGTCACCGGCAACTCGATCGTCCGTTCTGCACGGCGGACCTCGAGGCCTGACCGTATCGCCCACACTGAAGTCGTCGAGGCGGCCGAGCAGCTCGGCCACACTCGCGACGCCCCGACCCTCGATGCCGGTGATCACGTCGCCGGCCACGAATCCACCGTCGCTGTCGACGCGCGCGGCCTGCAGCCCCGCACGCTCGGCGGCGGAACCCGGCGCCACTCGCAACACGAACACGCCCTCGGTCCGGGTCATCGCGACGATGCGGCGGTTGATTCCCTCGTCGATCTCGATGCCGAGCGCCGGACGGACGTAGCGGCCGTCGCGGATCAGCTGCGGCACGATCCGGTTGACCGTATCGACCGGGACCGCGAAGCCGATGCCGGCGGAGGCGCCCGACGGGCTGAAGATGGCCGTGTTGATGCCGATCAGCCGCCCGGCGGAGTCGAGCAGCGGCCCGCCCGAGTTGCCCGGATTGATCGCGGCGTCGGTCTGGATGAGATGATCGATGGTCGGACCCACGTCGCTCGCGAGGGAGCGGTCGAGCGCCGAGATGATGCCGGTGGTGAGCGTCCAGTCGAGGCCGAACGGATTGCCGATGGCGAACACCTTCTGTCCCACCTTGAGGTCCGCGCTGGTCCCGAGCGGCACCGGTGGCGGGCGCTTGAAGCCGACGCCGATCCGCAGCACGACGATGTCGTGCGCGGGGCTCGCGCCGACGAGCCCGGCCTTGTAGTCGCGGCCGTCGGAGAGGCGCACGGTGGCCTCGCTCGCACCCTCGATCACGTGGAAGTTCGTGATCACGTGGCCGGCGTCGTCCCAGATGAAGCCGCTGCCGGTGCCGCGCGGCACCGAGAACACGTTGCGCGTCCAGACGTCCTGCACCTGCTGGCGCGTCGTGATGAACACGACCGAGTCGCGCGAGCGCTCGAACAGCTCGATGGTCGCACGCTCGTCCGAGGCGAGATCGCCGCGGGCGACCACGGCGCGTGGCGTCGCCTGGCGTTCGTCCGCACCGAGTCGTCCGGCGAGGCCCGGAAGGGCACGCCACGCGGCCACGGCGAGGAACACCGCGATGCCGAGCAGCGCGAGACGCATCGGGAATCGCAGGTTCACCGCGGCGGCCTCAGGGTGCGGCGATCAGCCAGCCCTCGAGGCGCCGGCGGTACTCGTCGGGGAGCGCGGCCGGTCCCTGCGCGTCGGCGTAGACGAGCACGGCCTCGGACACGCTGACGCAGGCGCCATCCTGGAACATGGCCATGCCGTAGCGGAACGAGGAGCGGCCGATGCGCAGCACGCCGATGCCGACCTCGAGCGCGCCGGGGTAGGTGGCCTCGCGCAGGTAGTCGATGGACTGGTGTGCGATCAGGATCCGCTCGCCGTCCGGTGAGGCGACACGCCGGCCTCCCAAGACCATCATCGTCGTCGAGACGCGCGCCTCCTCGTAGTACTGGGCGATGGCGACGTTGTTGATGTGCCAGAGCGGATCGACGTCGGCGTAGCGCGCGAGGATGCGCACCTTGAGCGGATAGCGGTCGGAATCGAGGCGGAAGGGTTCGATCTGCACGGTCGAGGGCGGGGTCGTCCGGTAGTGCCACAATGATACGTCGCGCACGTTCCGCGGACCGCAGCTCGCGATCGCCGGGCGGGGACGCGCAACTTCGTGCATACTGCCCGCCAGTTTGCCGCCGCGCAGTCCGGTCTGCGCCCGAGGTTCTTCGGCGAAGGGTCCCCCCTTCCCACGCGGCCCCTCCTGCAGACTGATCGTCGTCTGCATTTCGCGTCTTCGATCCGCAACGAAAGCTCACGCTTCGACCGGTCCCCGTTTGCGCGGGGGAAGCCAATTGGTATCTACAGAATGTCATTCGAACAACTCGGCCTCTCGGCCGAACTCCTCCGGGCCGTCGGCGAACTCGGCTACGTCACTCCGACGCCCATCCAGCGCAACGCCATTCCGTCCGTGTTCGGGGGGCGCGACCTGCTCGCGGCCGCACAGACCGGCACGGGCAAGACCGCAGCCTTCGCGCTCCCGCTGCTGCAGCGGCTCACCGAGGAGCAGCCAGCGCCGCGCGGACCGCGTGCGCCGCGGCTGCTGGTGCTGGTGCCCACGCGCGAGCTCGCCGCGCAGGTCGGCCAGTCCTTCCAGGACTTCGGCCGCCACCTCCGCCAGCGCACCATCCTGATCTTCGGTGGCGTGAGCCCCCGGCCTCAGGTGGACGCGCTGCGCGAGGGGGTCGACATCATCGTGGCGACGCCGGGGCGGCTGCTCGACCACATCAACCAGCGGGCCGTGGACCTCTCGCAGGTCCGCCGGCTCGTGCTCGACGAGGCGGACCGCATGCTCGACATGGGCTTCATCCGCGACATCCGCCGGGTGCTCGCGGTGCTGCCCAAGCAGCGCCAGAACCTGCTGTTCTCCGCCACCTTCTCCGACGAGATCCGCGCGCTCGCCAATGGCCTGCTGCACGACCCGCTCACGGTCGAGGTGGCGGCGCGCAATGCGCCGGCCGAGCTCGTCGAGCACCGCGTGCACCTCGTCGAGCAGGGCGAGAAGCGTGCGGTGCTGAGCCACCTGCTGCGCGAGGGCGCCACGCCCCAGACACTCGTCTTCACGCGCACCAAGCACGGCGCGAACCGCCTGGCCGAGCAGCTCGCGAAGGACGGCATCGAGTGCGCCGCGATCCACGGCAACAAGTCGCAGAACGCGCGCACCAGGGCGCTCGCGGACTTCAAGGACTACAAGGTACAGGTGCTGGTTGCCACCGACATCGCCGCGCGCGGTCTCGACATCAGC
Source organism: uncultured Gammaproteobacteria bacterium (assembly GCA_963707145.1). GTDB lineage: Bacteria > Pseudomonadota > Gammaproteobacteria > Steroidobacterales > Steroidobacteraceae > RPQJ01. The sequence continues at coordinate 59,917 of CAVPOQ010000008.1, read as the reverse complement.
GAGCTGCCGCAGGTGGTGAACTACGAGCTTCCGCACGTGCCCGAGGACTACGTGCATCGCATCGGCCGCACGGGCCGTGCCGGCTGCACGGGGCAGGCCCTGTCGCTGGTGGCGAGCGATGAGAAGGACCGGCTCAAGGCAATCGAGCGCGTGCTCGGCCGACGCATCAGCGTGCTGCCGCTCGACCGCTCCCAGATCCGCGTGCCGGCCGAGCGGCCGTCGCACGGCCAGGCGCAGGCGCCGGCCGTCGCCCAGGCCGCTCGTGGTGCGCGCCCGCAGCATGGTCAGCGGCCGGGCCAATCGCACGGCCAGTCGCACCGCCAGGGCCAGGGCGGGCAGGCCCGTCGCGAGGGCCGCGGACGGGCACGCTGACCGTTCCGGCCGCGGCGCGAGGTCGTTAGTTGCCGAACAGCCCGCCTGCCGTGCTGACGACCGCCTCCCATGCAGCCGCAGGATCGCTGCCTGCTCGCGCCGCGAGCCACAGCAGCGTTCCGACGAACGCCGCGGCGACGAACGCCACGAGGTAGCCCATGAGGACCATCAGGCCGTCGCGCTCGGCGATGCCCAGGCACAGCAGGATGATGGCGACGGCCGGCAGCGTGTTCGCGAACGGCACCAGCGGCAGCGGCGCCATCAGCACAAGCACGGCGGCGACGAGCACCATGCCGTTGATGCTGTTGATCGCCGCCGACCCCGTCATCGCGAGCAGGCGCGGTCGCGCGAGGTGCTCGAAGCGGGCGGCCGCGCGTGCTCCGTGCTCGAGCACGTGCTGCACGGTGACGCCCGGCAACGCATGATCGAGCAGCCGCTCGGGCAGCCACGGGACACGGTTCACGACGACTGCGATGGCGATCAGCAGCATCGGCAGGCCGAGCGCCGTGCTCATGAACGGAATCGAGACCGGCAGCAGGAAAGGCATGGCGAGGACCGCGCAGAAGACCAGCAGGCCCTGCTCGCCGACGAGTTCGAGCAGTTCACGAAGCGTCACGACATGGCCGGTCACGGCGACGCGGGTCGCTGCGAGTGCCTCGGAGAGGCGCACTCCGGTATCGCGGAAATGGACAGCCGTCATATCAGCTCATGATGACCGTAAGCGCAGGAGCCAGCACGCGTCTGGATCGCAAAATCCCCTGCCGCACGAATAGCATGAAAGCGCGCCCGCCGGTGCCGGTTGCCGGTCCCGCCGCCGGGGCCCTGGAATCGCCGCCGGGCCCGGGTGTAGTTCAATGGTAGAACTGTAGCCTCCCAAGCTACCCGATTGAGGCCTTTCCTCGTCGGTTGCCCCCCAATCCCGCCGCTGACGCCAATCGACGTGATCGATTCCATGCCCTTTCGGGCCGACTCAGCCAATTGCTGAGCCGATACCGGTTCTCGTGGTGGTATTCCACCATTCGGGTCCCCAGGACGTGGTGCTTTACTCCCATGTTGTTGTCCATGCGGGTCCTGATGAGGGATAGCGAAAGGCTAGGCCGGGATTCCATCCGGAACGCCCAATAATCGGCCCTAGTGCCTGTTGTCTTCGTTGCCGGAATCAGGGGATCGTGTCGACGGTGAGAAGCGGACCGTGCGTCACGATCGCCCGGACACCAAATCCCGCACCAGGGCCAGCACTTGCGGGTTCTCGCTTCCTGCGGCACCCGGCTTCAAGCGAGCGCGGAATTCCAAGTAGATCACGTGTTCATTCTTCTTTTCATCGTCGCCCTGACGGACCTTCTTGACGGTTGAATCGATCCGGTTGGGAAACCCAATCGTCTTGTCCAACATCGCGAGTAATTGACTCCCGTCATTCATGGTGCACCTCCTGCCTGTATTCAGGACGCAGAGGCCGGTCGCAACCGTTGCCCTGTCGCAATGCAGCCGGGACGGTGGACACATGGACTCCAGCGATCATCGTTCGTTTGCTGTGCTGAATGATGACGAGCTCGACGGGCTCGTTGAGGTCGTGATCAAGCAGTTCGGGTCAACTCTCGATCGTGCTCAGTTCGCCGACGTCGTGCTGACCCTGTTCGAAGACATTGCCGGTCTCGAAACGATCACCACGAAGCAGGCCAACCGAGACGTCCCTGCTCTCTGGCGGCGTTACCGAGCCACGTCCAACTGATCGCCTGCTGCGGAAGGCCGAGATGGCGAGAGATTCGCATTTGGCATAGGTTCTTCGACAGATGGAGAGCGCCTTTCGGCGTCAATAGAAGGGACTGTCATGAAGACTATGTACGTTCGAGCGGGTACGTTCGCGGTGTTTGCTACGGCATTACTGATCCTCGGCGGTTGTGCGGTCGGAAACCGGTACGACTACGGCAGCGCGATCAGCGGGTTGCCGGTTTCCGGCACCGGCAAGCTGGCCGTCGACGTCGTCGACGTCCGTCCATACGTGCTGAGCGGTGACAAGAAGCCGGACTTCGTCGGCCTGCAGCGGGGTGGCTTCGGCAACCCCTTCGACGTTCGCACCGCGAGCGGCCGGCCGCTCGCGACAGAGATGCGCGACGCGATCGCCAAGGCGCTCCAGCAGCAGGGCTTTGCGGTCGTGGGCGGCACCGAGGCGGCGCCACGCAAGCTGGAACTGCGCGTCTTCGAATGGAAGACCGACGTCATGATGAAGATGAAGACGCTGTACGACCTGCAGCTCAGCGTCTTCGACGGCAGCGGCGCGCTCCTGGCCCAGAGCAGGACGAAGGGGGAAGACGTCGGCAGCGGCGGCTTCGAGTCGGGCAACGCGACGAACGCCGCCCGGACCTTCGAGCTGCGATTCACCGAACTCGTGCGCGACGAAGCTGTCCGCAGCGCGCTCTCGACACCGGCCCCGTGATTCCAGGAGTGCCGCCATGAAAACATCGTTCGTCTCCGGGCTGCACCGCATCAGCCTCAGCCTGCTGGTCCTGCTGCTCGTCGGCTGCGTCGCCAATACGTCGGGCCAGCTGACGCTGCCGAAGGAGCAGGTGCAGGCTGGAAGCTACTTCGTGCAACGGCACGACAAGGATGACCGCGATCTCGCCTCGACGATCGCAAAGGCGATGCAGGCGCGAGGCCTCCAGGCGACCGCGGGGACCGTCGCGGAACGCCCGGCCGAGGCGACCTACGTCGTGACCTACGTCGACAAGTGGATGTGGGACATGCGCATGTATCTGTACGACCTGCGCATCGATCTACGTGACGCCCGCGACCAGTCGATCCTCGGGTATGGTCAGTCGATGCAGAGCTCGCTAAAGGCCATGGGCCAGACACACGAGGACGTCATCAATCGCGCGCTGGACCAGTTGTTCCCGCCCGGCAAGTAGCGGTCGCGGGGTGCCGACTAGCAGCGGCCGGCACCGTCTTGCATCGAATGGGTCCGTCCGCGAGGTATCACTTCAGCTTGACGACGGTGCCCTTGAGCGTGACGCGGGCCATCGTGGCACCGGCAACGCTCCGTCGACCTGCGCGCGCTGGTGGAACGAGAGCAGCGTTGAGAGAAACGCCCGCTCGCAGGCTTCCTTGTCGGACTTGTTGAAGGCGGTGGGCTTCTTGTTCGGCCGGTACTCACCGATCAGGCGCGCCACGGCCGGGTGGGCCTGGTCGCCGAAGAAGAGCTTCACGCTGGCCAGCCGACTGGCCTACCTCGGGTTGTCGAGCACCCCTCGACGAGTGCTCGACCGCTACTCTGCCGAGCAGGGCAGGCCACCGATTTGCTGGCCGTCAGGAACCTGCATAAACTTCGCGTCGGCCAGCGGGTGTAGTTCAATGGTAGAACTGTAGCTTCCCAAGCTACTAACGTGGGTTCGATTCCCATCACCCGCTCCACTTTCCCGCCAAAGCGGCCCACGATTCTCGAAGCGGACATTCGCGACCGGGTACTATCGGCCAAGGAGCGGTCCTTCATGGACCCGCGACCCATTTCCCGGAAGCGGCCATTCCGTGCTCTTGGCCCAAAATGCCAGCGCGGGTTCGATTCCCATCACCCGCTCCACCTGATATCGAAGACTAAGAAGCGCCCTGCGGGGCCCTTCGTCGTTCACGGGTATCTTGCCGAGATGTAATCGAACGATTACACTCCCGCCATGTACGTCATCAGGACCCTGCCCGAGTTCGATGCCTGGCTGAAGGGCCTGAGCGACAAGACGGCGCAGCGTCGGCTGGTCGCGCGACTTCGCAAGGCTTCGCTCGGCAACCTGGGTGACGTGAAGGCCGTCGGTAAGGGTGTCGTCGAGATGCGAGAGCATTTCGGTCCCGGCTGGCGCATGTACTACACGCTGCGGGGCGACGAGCTGGTCGTCATGCTCGGCGGTGGGTCAAAGTCTTCGCAACGGACGGACATTGCATTGGCGCAACGACGAGCGGCGATGATCGAGGAGGGTTGACGGTGAAACGCAAGAAGATCAAGACCAGTGATCTGCCGGAGTTCGACGCGGCAGAATACTTGGACAGCGACGAGGCGGTCGCCGAGTACCTTACGGCCGTCCTTGCCGAGAATGATCCGGCGCTGCTTGCGGCGGCGCTCGGCGACATCGCGCGTGCAAGGGGCATGAGCGAAATCGCGAAGTCGACGGGCCTCGCGCGCGAAGCCCTCTACAAGGCGCTTCGGCCGGGTGCCCAGCCCAGATTCGACACCGTGTCACGCGTCTGCGCTGCGCTGGGCGTGAGGCTCGTCGCTGAACCAGTATCCTGAGTGAACCCGGATCTTCGAACTGTCACACGTGAATCACGCGCGAGATTATCGCCGCGTGCAGTGATGGATCCGGCGAGCGGAGCCGGGCGCCTCACATGGGTTCGATTCCCATCACCCGCTCCACTTTCCGGCCAGGCTGAGGCATCGTCAGCCGGCGCCAGCCAGAGTTCCTCGCGCGAGCTAGTTCTTGATCGCGCGGTCGTCCCAAGTCTCCATTCTGTCCCGCGCTGGCTGGTGTCATCCGGCGCCGGCCCAGGTTTCACACGTGGGCGACGGTGGCCGACGTTCGTTGGCGGGCGGATCGCGTCGTTCGAAGCGGACATTCGAATCCGGGTACTATCGGCCAGAACGGGCGATCGATTCGCGGTCTGACGGTGATCACGGACGACTCGCATGGCGACGGCACCCAGGGAACGAACACGAGGTCCGATGCTGCCGCCGGGTTGGGACGACCGGAGTTTGCCGTGAGGCCAAGACTTGGCGGTATCCGATCGTTGGCCTTTGATCGCGTTCGTCGCGAACTTTCGCTTTCCGACGCCTGCCAGATCAAGGGACGAAGAACATGAGAACTACATCCGTCGTCTTGATCGCACTACTTGGCGTCGCCTGCACGGCGAAGGACTCGACGCCGAGTGACCCACTCGCACAGGCGGGTGCGCCGGCACGTCCGGCGCCGATGCCCGTGAAGCCGGTGACGGAGACGCTGTGGGGTAAGCCCGTAACAGATAACTACCGCTACATGGAAGCGATGGATTCTTCGACTGTCGAATGGATGAAGGCGCAAGGGACCTACACGCAATCCATCCTGTCGGCGATTCCACGGCGCGCCGCGCTGGAAGCAAAGATTGCGGATTTCACCGGCAGCTTCGGGCTCACAAGCGGCTACGCGACCTATGGTGGACGCGCGTTCTACGAGGAGCGCGCGCCGGGTTCCGACAGCTTTGACCTCGTCGTCAACGACAACGCCGGAAAGCGCAAGATCATCGATCTTGAAGCGCTTCGCGCGTCCACGGGTGGTGCGCCTTACGCCATCAACTATTTCGTCGTCGCGCCCGACGGCTCCCGAGTCGCCGCCGGAGTGTCACAGGGCGGTTCCGAGGCCGCGTCAATCTTCGTCTACGACACAGCGACCGGGAAGTTGATTGCCGGTCCGCTCGATCGCGCGGATCCCGGCTTCGCCGCCTGGAGCCCCGATTCCCGGCACCTGTTTGTGACTCGATTGAAGCAGCTTGCGCCCGGTGAAGACGAGTCTGAAAAATACCGCAACACCACCGTCGCCTCGTGGGACTTGAAATCCGAGGCGATCAACATACTGGGTTCGACGGCCGGTCGCGGGCCGGCATTCACTCCGGACGAAACACCCGTGCTCGAAACCTGGCCGGGAGCGTCCGTGGCGATAGCCTCTTCCCTCAACGGCGTGCAGAGCGAGCTGGCGCTGTGGACGGCGCCGGTATCCAGACTGAACGACGAGAAAGTGGAGTGGGAACCGCTGGCTGCTCGCACGGATGACATCACTGCGGCGAAGGCGGCAGGCGATACGCTCTACCTGCTTTCGCACAAGAATGCGCCGACGTTCCAGGTTCTGAGCCTCAAGGCCGGCCAGCCCCTGTCGGCGGCCCGGGTGCTGGTGCCTGCGCAGGACGACCGCGTCATCGATTCGATCCACGCAGCATCGGACGCCCTGTATGTGCTCGCGCGCCACCGGGCCTATTCCCTGCTGTTGCGTGTTCCGCATATCTCGGGGACGGCCGAGGAAGTTGCGCTTCCCTTCAAGGGTCTGGTTAGCGAAGCGTTTGCTGATTCGCGCCAGCCGGGAATCGCGATCAATCTACAAGGCTTTGTCGTCCCACCGATGACCTTCGCGTACGATTCAGCGAAGAGAACGTTCGTCGATCTGAAGCTTGGCGTCACGCCGCCGTACGACTCCAACCGCTACGCGGTCAGCGATCTGGACGTCAAGGCGCAGGACGGGGCGAGCGTCCCTCTAACGTTGATACGTCGGAAGGACGCGAAGGGCCCGCAGATCGTCGTAGTCCAGGCATACGGCGCCTATGGTTTTTCGCAGCTTGCGAACTTCAGCTTTCGCACAGCCAGTTTTCTCGAAGCCGGCGGCACATACGCGTTCTGCCACGTTCGCGGCGGTGGCGAGTTGGGTGAGGCATGGCGACTCGCTGGAAAGGACGCGAACAAGCCCAATTCCTGGCGTGACCTGATCGCCTGTGCTGAGGACCTCATTGCGCGCGGCAATACGACGAAGACGCAGATTTTCGTGTTCTCAGGGTCCGCCGGCGGCATCACGCTAGGTCGCGCAATCACCGAGCGTCCGGATCTATTCGCGGGGGTGATCGCAGTCGTTCCTGGTGTCAACACGCTGCGGCAGGAGTTCCAGCCCGTCGGTCCACTGAATATTCCGGAATTCGGAACGATCAAGACCGAGGAGGGCTTCAGGAACCTCTACGAGATGGACACGCTCCAGCACGTGCGCTCCGGAGTTCAGTATCCAGCAGCATTGATCACTACCGGGCTGAACGATCCACGCGTCTCGCCGTGGGAACCGGCGAAGTTCGCCGCCGCGTTGCAAGGATCGGGATCGGAGCGCCCAGTACTACTGCGAATTGACGCGGAAGCTGGGCACGGCTTTGGAAACACGAAGTCGCAGGACGATGCCCTCTATGCCGATATGTGGGCCTTCGTGTTCTGGCGCGCGGGGCTTCCCGAGTGGCAGCCACGCTTTTCGGAATGATGGACGGACGCTTTAAGAACGATCCGATGAGCGGGGAGGAAAAGGATCCATCGAGACAGATTCAACCGGTCGTTTTCCGAGTACCGCTCAGGTCCGCTTCGGGTCGATAGTCCCGTTGACCGTCCGCTGACGAGAGGGGGTTTGCGGGGTTTTCGCTATCGCGAGGAAACGGACGCTCGAGACTTTCGTGTGAACTGGACATTCGACCGAGGTCTGTGGCGAGATCGTAGGCTTATGCGCTGCGTTCCGAGGGGGGCAATGGGTCGTTCAAGAACTCTGGGGCGACACGTATGTGTCACCGTGGTTGGCGTTCTCCTCTTGTGCTCGTGTCGCCAGTCCTGGGAAGCCCCCTCGCAGACCGCGCTGGTCGTGGATGCCGAGACGAAGGCCGCCGTGCCTGGAGCCCTCGTTGTCGCTAGCTGGGAGCTATATGCGGTGACGGGCTGGCCCATAACATACGCAGAAATCCCTGCAGAGATCTTGCAAGTCCAGGAGACGGTTACGGATAGTGACGGTCGATTCGTGATCGCCGGCTGGGGACCCGAAGTTCGGTGGTCGCGCTCGGTTCGGATGGAAACGAATCAGCCGATGCTGCGGATCCTGGCGGATGGCTACTGTCCGCGCCTGTTGGTCAGTCTTTCTAATGCTCCGCTGAGGCGAACCGGTGAAGTGCCCTTAGAGTACCTTCCCGACAGGATTGAACTTACGCCAGCAAATGGGGATTGGGCCAAGTGTCAGCAGGCGTACCTTGAAGTTGTTGCCAGCGCGTACACCTTGGCCTACTGGAATAGTGATTGCGCGTGGACTCGAGTGCCGCGGCTCGGGCAACGACTGCGCCACGATGCACAAGTCGGTCGATACGACCAAACTCTTGCGCCTGGCGGGACCATTCAAAGACTTCCCGTAGCGCGAAATTGTCCTTCGATCGAAGAACCAGGGTATTACCGTCCAAAAGCGCCCGATCCTGCATACGAGGCAGAGACAGAGGCAGCAGCACGAGCGGCGGCCGCAGCACGGGCGTTGACGAGCGTCCCGCCCATAAGATGTGACATTCTGATCTGCGTAAAGACAACCACCCTTACAGGTTGCTTCGGGGGCTGTGCCGTGCCGAGTCATAGCATCCGGCCGACGAGTGTAGGCGGCGAGGAAGTCGACGTCGGCATTTGGGTACGAGGCTCCGGTCCGGAAGGGCGAGCCGGAACCGATCCGCGATTCGAGGTACTGGTGCGAGATTTCACACCGGACGGCATGGCCGAATGTTCCTTCACGATCGACGGCACGCCGCTCCAAGATCGAACGCAGGCGTGCGATTCGCGACTCGGGCAAGTTCAAGTCACGGTCGAGCAACAGTGACATCCGGCGCGGCGGACGAGGGTCCGTTTCGGGGTCGGGAACTGTCGATCACCGGAGCATAGAATGCGGCACGATCAGACCCAGCGTTGGTGCGGGCTTGTTCGCCATCAACAGGTGCAAGCTCCGATACCGCCGCTCGCACCAAGGCTGGCGAGACGCCGCCTCCTGTGGACCGTTACGCTCTTTGCGATGGTGGGCGCGATACTGCAGGTCGCGCGCGGACGCCGTTCTCGAAGGTTTCAACAGCCCAGACCGAATACCAGACAGCGTGATCCGATACCGGCGGAGTCGCGCGGGAACTCGTTGAATCAGAGTTTGAGACTTCACCTGACCGGCGGCTTCGGGTCTATTCTGTTGAAAAACTCTGTTTCCTCGCAGCGGCGAAAAATCTCGCGCGATATGGAGCGGGTGGATCGCGAGGTGCCGAGGGCCTACCTCTCGACAACGTTCGCCTCACCTGAGTTCGCTCTGATTGGCTGCACGGGATCCTGCTGGCATCTGACGCTCTCGATGACCAGTTGAGGAAAAATCGCCAGCACCGAGAAACCGAGTTTTTCAACAGAATAGGTCGATCCTTCCCTTTGAAGGTCTGTATATGGACCCCTCCCCACTTTGCTAGCACTCCGTTCTCCGGCGACAAGGTACGACTGCTCACGTATATCCGGCCTCTGTCTGACCTCGATCAGCCGAGGTCGGGCCACGATGGGCTATTCGCGCGTCGGCTCCTCATTGCTTTCTCGGGCTTCTCGCCCGTGGACGTTTGCAGGCTACTCCGACGCCGGTTCGACCTGTTCGCCATCCTTCGGGGTGCTCGCAACCGCGGTGATGTTCTCCTCGATCAGTCGGGACGCACGGCCTCAGGCACCACGCGCTCCGGTTCATAGTTCGTTCCATGGCGCAGCATTGCCCAGGCGACCCGCGCCATCTTGTTGGCGAGAGCGGTCGCCGCCACGTTCGGGTGCGATCGCTCGGCCAGCGCAAGGGCCCATCGGCTGAGCCGATCGGTCTTACCTGGCGCTGCTCGTAGCGCCGAGCGCGCCCCGTGTATCAACAGTGTGCGCACGTACTTGTCGCCGCGCTTGCTGATCCCGAGCCGTCGCTCCTTGCCGCCGGAGCTGTGCTGGCGCGGCGTCAGCCCGAGTGACACCGCCATCTCTCGACCGTTGCGATACTGCCTCGCGTCGCCGACCAGCGCATACAGCGCCGAGGCGGTCAGCGGGCCGATGCCGCGCAGCTGCTCGAGACGACCCACCGCCTCGTGTTCGCGAGCGATCACCGCGATCTCCTGATCGAGTTCGCGCACGCGTTCGTCGAACCGCTGCAGATCACGGTACAGGCCGGCCAGCAGCGATCGGAAGCGGGCGGTCAGGCCATTGTCGGCATCCTCGAGCCACTCAGGCACCGCACGACGCAGCGAGATGAGCTCGCGAGGCGCCACCAGACCGTACTCGTAGACGAGTCCGCGCAACTGGTTGGCCTTGGCCGTCCGCTCCCGGATCAGACTCGACCGCACGCGATGCACTGCCTGCAGATCCTGCTGCTCGACGCTCTTCACCGCGACGAACCGCATGCTCGGCCGGCTCATCGCCTCGCAGATCGCCTCGGCATCGTTCGCATCGGTTTTGTTCGTCTTCACGTACGGCTTCACGAATTGCGGGGCGATCAGCTTCACCCGATAGCCCTTGCCCTGCAGAACCCGGGCCCAGTGGTGCGCGCTACCGCAGGCTTCCATGCCGATCTCGGCGCCGACTTCAGCCGTGCGCTCAAGTTCCGCGATCCACCGTGAGCGCTTCAGACGCTTGCACCAGGCCGGACGCTCCGCCCGATCCACACCGTGTACCTGAAAGACCTGCTTGGCCAAGTCCACACCCACGCGAGTAAGCTTCATGACGACCCCTCCTCATTCCGTGACTGGTTGCTTTCCATCTCCAGTCTGGCACTCGATGCCGTAGGTGTGGGGAGGGGTCCATCCCATTGCTTTCCGGGACCAGAGCCAAGCGTTGTCAGTGACTGCGGGATTGCGGACACTCCCGTACAGGAACAGCCGGCCAGAATCGGCCGGTCAGTTTGACGGTCCGCACGAGTGGAGATGCGGTTTCATCCGGGCGGCGGGGCTGGCGATCTGGGAACCTGGGAGGCTGGCGACCTGAGGGGCGCTGCGGCGGGGCGGATCGACGGGGTCCGACGTTGCCCCGGATTGGGTGCGGGTGCAGCGCGCTGGGGCAGGTCAAGTCTCTCACCCGCGCGACGGTGTGTGCCGTTGCGAGGCCTGTCATGCGGACCTCGCAGCCGACTGGGCGTCGCGCTTCCTCTGACGGCCGCGGGCCAGATGCCCGCGGCCCCAGTGGTTCTAATTGAGGGCGATCTCGGTGGTCGAGAACGGGGTGGTCTTCACCACTGGATTCGTCGTGCAGACACCGCTCGACGGAGCCGTGAAACCCGGTCCCGCCGCAGTGCCCCAGAAGTTCTGACGCGCGTCGATCGCCACGGTGGTGGACGTATTGATCGCGCAGCCCCAGCCACTGCTGAACAGGTTGTTCTGGCGCATCGCGATCGGGTAGGTAGCCTGGTCGCTCACCCACAGTGCCGCATTGCGGCTGCCGATCAGGGAGTTGCGCACGATCAGCGGTGTGCCCGCGGGAGTCGCGCACCCGATGCATTGGCCGGGATAGGCGATGGCGTAGAAGTTGTCGGTGATCACGTTCTGCGTCACTCGAGACGGACCGACTCCGACCTGCAACCCGATGTAGTTGTTGCTGATGGTGTTGCCGACCACGCGGTGCGCTCCGAGCTCACTGGCGTAGATGCCGGTGCTGTCCTCTTTCCCCACCACGGTGTTGCGGTGAATGTACGTCGAGCCCGTGGTGCCGGCGGCGGTCGTACCCGCAATGCCCATGCCGTTGTTGAAGACCGTGTTGTGGCTTATCTCCAAGTTGCCAAGCGACACCAGGTAAATGCCCGCAGCCATGCCATGCGCGATGTTTCCGGCGACCTTGCCGCTGGTCATGTTGTTGTTGCTGATGCCGAATGAGCTGGCGCCGTAAACCGTGAAGCCGGCATTGCGTTCACCGAACTGAGCGCCCGTCACGTCCAGGTACACCACGATTGGAATGCTGCTGACGCCGCGAATCACGGTCGCGCCAGCACCGGCCGTCGAGATGACCTTCACGCGTTTGTTGATGTACAGCGTGCCGTTGGAGTTGCCGGTCTCCTCACCGGCGCCGCCGAGCGCGCCGTCGTCATCGATGTCGCCATATCGGCCGGGGCGTACCAAAATGGTGTCGTCATCGACGGCCGCGCCGATGGCCGCCGAGATCGAGCGGCACGGAGACGTCTCGGTGCCGCATCCCGGAAAATCGAGGCCATTGTTAGCAACGTGCAGCGTATTGGCCGCGGCGACATTGGACACTGAAGCGATGGCGACGGCCAGCGCGCTGAGAACAAGTTTCATGGGATCCCTTCTGTGACGTTACCGCACCCTGCGGTATCCGGGAGTATGCCTAACTAGAAGGCCGCGGCGATACTGTAAACGGGCGTTGAAATTTGCCCAGCTGGTCACTCTCGAAGCCGGTTTACACATGTGGGTTCGATTCCCATCACCCGCTCCACCTTTTCGCCACGCTGAGAAAGCGTCAGCCAGCTCCAGCCAAAACTCCTGGCACGATCTGTGTAAATGATCACGCGGGTTTCCCCAGTCTTCATCCTGGCCTGCGTTGGATGTTGTCGTTGACGCCCGATGTGGATTCACACGCAGGTAATGGGTGCTTGCCGAGACTGGCGTTGGTATCGCGTAGGTAGTCGGCCGCGAGGACGGTGTCCGGCGGACGGCGCCCGGTCACAGGGCCCAGTTGCCGTACACGGTCAGCACGACGGACAGCGTCTGGTCGTACGACCCCACCAGATTGCCGCGCCCGCCGAGCACCGGGGGCAGTGTGCTGCGCTTGTCCACATCGATGTTGCCGCCGTAGAGCAGCTCCGTCGTGAATCCCCACTTGAATGACTCACTGGCCTGCTTTTCGCCGCCGGCACCAAGCCGCCACGCCGAGTTGGCCGGGAACAGCGGCGAGACGTCGTTGCCGTCCTGGAACCCGGAGTCGTAGGCGAGGCCGACGTTCATTTTCCACTGATCGTTCGGGCGGTACTGCGCGCCCGCGGCGACGTGCCAAGTGTCGTCGAACGACAGTGGGTTGGTGAGGCTGGCCGGGTTCTGCGTGTTGTCGATGCCGATCTCGACCTCGCCGAACTCCGACCAGTCCTGCCAGCCGACGTTGCCCATCAGGGCCCAGCGGTCGCTGATCTCCGTGTACACGCTCCCCATCAACTGCTGCGGCACCTTGGCGCCGACGTCCACGCGCGCATCGAGCAGGCCGCGCGATTGCAGCAGTGCGGTCAGGATCGGCCCGATCCCCGAGAATTTTGCACGGCCGCTGAAATCGAGGTCGATCTCTGACGTGTAGGTGAGCCCCAGGCGCGTGCCCGGCGTCGGCTCGTACAGTATGCCGACATTGCCGCCCCAGCCCCAGGTGGTGTCATCGATCTCGAGGCGGCCGTCGCTGAGCGACGGCACCGCGTTGTTGATCGCTACCTTCTGGTCGAACATGCCGTACATGCCGTTGATGCCCGCGCCGAGCGACAGCTTGTCGTTCACGCGATACGCGATCGACGGCATGACGGATACGCCGACGAGGTCGCCGACCTGCACGCGGTAGCGACCCACCCAGTCGTCTTCGTAGTCCAGCATGGAGCCGAAGTTGCCCGCCACGGCGAAGCCCAGCGCGAGATCGGGCGACACTCGATGCGTCAGGAAGGCGCCGCCGCCGGGGACGTAACCGTTCGAACCGAACGCGCGGCCGCCGTCGCCGCTGCCCAGGCCGGGGGACGTGTCGCTGTCGACCGAGAACTGCGTGTTCAGCCACATCAGCTGGCCGCCGACGAGCACTTGCGTGCCATCGAGTCTCGTCATGCCGGCCGGGTTAGTGAACGCCGTCGATGCATCCTGCGCACGCGCGGCATAGCCGGCCGCGGCGAGTCCTGGCTCGGCCGTGCCGAACTCGTAGAGCAGCAGCCCGCCGGCCTGGGCGGTGCTGGCGATGAGGGCTGTCGCCGCGAATGCAGCCGTCGCGAAGCCTGCCACAACTGCCCTGCGTACCTCGGTCATGATCGATCCTCTGATGGTTAGCGGCTGACTGACCCGGACTCCGCGACCACCGTCACTGGCGCACCGTGCTTCGCGGGAACAGCAGGGTAGACGACAGAGGACAAGGGCACAACGTGCCCCCTGCCCAAGGTAAGGAGACACGCAGGCCATATACTCGTGGTCCGGAGACTAGCGCGGGAACAGCAGCGTCATCGTGAAGCGGAGCCCGAAGCCTTCCGGGCCGCTGTCCGGGCTGTCGAGCCAGTACCGCACGCCGCCGCCCAAACTTACCAACTGGTTGCCGAACCGCATCAGTTTCGAGGCGCTGGCGTTGACCGGCACCGACCACTGCTCGTTCTCCCAGTCGTAGCTCGACTCGGTATTGAAGCCGAACGTCCACTGGGTGGGCGTCGTGTAGGTGAGGAACGGCTGCAGGAAGGTCGCGTTGACGTCGGCGCGATCGTCGTCGCCGGCGAACGACCAGATGTGGTTGGCGAGCACGCCGCGCGTCCAGCCGTTCGACTGCTTGAGCACCACCGCCGTCGGCCCCGCGCCCCACTTGTCGGTCGTCAGCAGGTCGTTCGAACCCGTGGGCAGCAACAGCACGGGACCTGCGCCCCAGATCCAGCCCGAGGCCGTCGGCGCCTTGGGCGAGAAGAAGAGGCTCTGGACGATATCCCCGGTGCCAGTCTGAGTGCCGGCGCCCGGAATGATGTCGGACTGCCGCACCACCGGCAGGATGGTGCGCGAGATCAGGTTCCAATCGTCGTTCAGGTCAAACGGGATGACCGGCTGCACGTTGAGCAGCCAGCGGTCGCCGTCGTCGGCCGGGCCGATATCCTGGTCGTAGTTCAGTTGCAGCGGCACACTGATCAGCGCTGCGACCGGGTTCGAAAGCTGCATCGCGAGACTGGTCTCGTCGGCTTCGTCCGCGGACGCCGGCAGGGCCGGCACGATGACGCACAGCATAACGGCGCCGGCGAAGGGCGCCTGCCGAATTAGGCAACTCATGGCAGCAGCCCGCCGGCCTGGGCGGTGCGGGCGATGCGGTCTGTCGCCGCGAATGCAGTCCTCGCTGAGCCTGACAGACCCGCCCTGCGTACCTCGGTCATGATCGATCCTCTGATGGCTTGCAACTGACTGACCCGGACTCTGCGACCACCGTCACTGGCTCGCGGCACACGCATACGAAGCGCGGCTAGTGCTCGGAGGCGCCGGCTGCCTTCATTCCCTGCAGCACGGACTCCACCGCGCCGGGGGGCATCAGGTGGTTGCGATCGAGCTGGCTCAGGTGTCAGGGCGTATACCAGATCGGCGACGTCCACGCGCGTTCCTGCTGCTTCATCGGCACCTCCGCGCTCATCTTCACGCCGAAGCGCGCCTGGTCGTACGCCGTCCAGCGGGGCGTGGGGATCTCGATCACGCGGGCGTACGCGGCGCGCTGCGCGGCGGTCCTGCTGCGCCTGGCGGGCCGGCGTTGGGCATCGGTTCCGGAGGCAGACCTGCCCTCCGAAATCCCGGCTTCGCAAACAGAGCTCGCGATGCTCTTCAACCTCACCAGGAATACGTACAGCCGCGTCGTGAGAGAGTCCTCGAGTCGTCGACTCGTGAGCCTCAACGACAGGTCGCTGACCGTGAACGACCCTGCGCGACTGCGTGACGTTGCAGAATCCGGCTGAGAACGAGCCGCCGATCCCTCGGGGGGCGCTCGGGAAATTCGGTGGCGAATCACACCTGGATCACACGCAGACGAGTCCGTGCTCGCACGGTATTGATAATTGAGGTCGTGGAGCTTCGGTCATTTGGGTTCGATTCCCATCACCCGCTCCATCTTTCTCGCGGCCAGCGCCAGCCACCGTGTTCCCAATGCGCTGCGCATCGATCGGGCGATGTTCCCGGGGAGCGCTCCATCGCCGAGTAGGGAGGGGTCGAGGAGAACCCTCACTCGCGGACCCAGACCGTCTTGCCTTCCTTGATCGTTTCGAGGACCTGGATCTGGTTGATCTTCGCCGGGTCCACGGTGAGCGGGTTGTCGGAGAGCACGACGAGGTCGGCGAGCTTGCCCTCCTTGATGGAGCCCTTGGTCGCCTGCTCGCCGAACTGCTCGGCGCCCCAGAGGGTGATCATCTTCATCGCTTCGTAGGGGGTGACGCGCTCGTCGGGGCCGATGACCGCCCCGGAGCGCGAGGTGCGATTCACCGTGGCCCACACGACCTGCATCAGGTTGGGAAGCGCAACCGGCGCGTCGGTGTGGCTGGTCGCGTGCAGGCCGGTGTTCAGGATCGAGCGCATCGGCGAGATCTGCGCCGCCTGTTCCGGGCCGACGATCTGCTTGTACCAGTCGCCCCAGTAGAACGTGTGCATCGGGAACATCGACGGGAAGATGCCGAGCGACTTCAGCTGCCTGCACCTGGTCCGGGCGGATGAACTGGCCGTGGATCAGCGTCACCTGGCCCGGCTTGACGCCGTGTTTCGCGACCACGGGCTTCAGCGCCTCGAACAGCTGGTCGATCGCGGCATCGCCGTTGGCGTGGACCTTGACCGGCCAGCCCTTGGTGTAGGCCTCGTCGAGATACGCCTCGACTTGCTTCGTGTCGGGAATGGCCGGATAGCCCTTGTAGCCGGGCTGCTGGCCGTCCGGGGGCAGCAGGTAGGGGACGGTGCGCCAGGCAGTGCGGCCCTGGGGCGAGCCGTCGAGCGTGATCTTGAGGCCCGCGAGGCGATAGTGATTGGTGTAGGCCGTGGCGAAGCTGCGGTCGAGCTCGGCGCGATTGGAATAGTCCATCCAGCCGTTGAAATCGATGTCGACGAGCCCGCGCGCGGCGGCGTTCGCCATGTCGGCATGCATGGTGCCGAACATGCGGCCCTCGTTCGTGGTCGTGTAGCCGTAGCTCTTGGCCATCTCGAGCCCACGCTTCAGGAAAATGTCTTTGCCCGCCTGGGTGGTCGGAGTGAGGAACTTCACCATGTAGGGCATGGCGGCCAGTTCCTCGAGCACGCCGTTCGGAGTCTTGCCGTCGGCCTCGCGGCGGATCACGCCGCCCTCGGGGTTGGGCGTGCTGGCGTCGTAACCGATCAACTTCAAGCCGAGCGTGTTGACCGCCGCGAAATGGGCCGAGATGTGGGTGGCCATCACCGGAACAGTGGTCGACACCTTGTCGAGGTCTTCGCGCGTGGGATGGCGGCCGAGCAGGGCATCGTCGTAGCCGACGCCGATGATCCAGCCAGTAAGTCCAACATCGGGGCCGGCGGCAAAGGCCTTCAGCCTGTCCACCAGATCGTCAATCGTATTGACGGTGCCGTCGGGCGGCGCGAGCAGATTGGCGCCGACCGCCTGGGTGCCGAACTGCTGGGCGTGGGCATGGCCGTCGATGAACCCCGGCATCAGCGTCTTGCCACCGAGGTCCTTCACCACCGTGCCATCGGCCTGTTGCTTGAGCGCGTCCGCCTTGCTGCCGACAAAGGTGATCCTGCCGTCGTCCACGACGATCGCCTCGGCCGTGGCGGGCTGGTCGCCTTCCATCGTGACGATGGGGCCGCCGGTGATGATGAGGTCCGCCGCCGCGACGGGGGTGGTGTCGGCGGCGGGTGTCGTGTCTGCAGTTTTCTTGCTGCAACCAGCAAGCACGACGGCGGCGACGAGGACCGAGGCAATGGCCGGGCGGCGGTTCATGGAGGCTTCCTTGAATCTGGACCGTGATGCGAGTGCTCTAGATGCCGATTTCTGGACCACGAGATGTTGCCATTTGCGACAATTCTTCACGGATGGGCTGGACAGGCACTGACTGTGGATGAGCTGGAACGGGTGTTCTCGACGCGGGGTTGGCTTTCGCGCCAGCCGCAGCCGTTCCGCGCGCAGTTCATCAGCCTGGGGCGGCTGGTGACGCTGGAACGTGCGGCGCCGGTCTTTCACATGGGCGATGGATCGGGCGGGGTGTTCGGGGTTGTGTCCGGCGGGGTGGCCGTGATGGGCGGGTCGCCCTGGCAGCGGCCGGCGCTGGCCCACATCGAGCGGGCCGGAGATTGGTTCGGACATGGGCCGGTCCTGCGGGGAGGGCCCCGAACCCTGACCTTTGTTGCGGCCGAACCGACCACGCTGCTGCAGGTGCCGCTGGAGCGGTTGCGGCCGCGGCTTCAGGGCGATCCCGATTTCGCCGCGCGGCTGGCGCAGATGGCAGATGCGAGCACCGAGACGGTGATCCGGGTGGCGCGCGACCTGCTGATCAGGGATTCGGCGCAGCGGCTGGCGGCGGTGTTGCTGCGGGTGACGGCGATGGGGGACGTGCCGCCGTGCGATGGCGAAGGCTATGCGCTGACGCAGGCGGAGCTTGGGGAGATGGCCAACATCTCGCGCCACCATGTGAACCGGATACTGGGGATGATGCGGCGCGCCGGGTGGATCGACGCGCGCTACAACCGGATCCGGCTGCTGGATGTGGCTGCGCTGAAGGCGTTTGCCTGGACTGACGAGTGAAAGGGCCGGAGATCTGGCGGAGACTTACCTCACCGCCGAGCGGGTCGGCCTGGGCTTCGACAGGCGCGCCTCACGGAGGTCTGAAGTACGGGCGGCGAGACTTCGCACGTCAATCACACGCGGTCCGCTCGCTCAACGCGGGTTGCTGACATGGCTGCAGGCCGATCTTTGCCGCGTGGGTTTGATTCCCATCACGCGCTCGCACGTGCGCTCGCGATGAATCCTGCGCTGCTGCTTGCGGATGAACCGCCCGGCAACCTGGATACGAAGCGCGCCGAGGAAGTGTTCGCGTTGCTGCGGCGATTCAACGGCGAGCATGGAACCACGGTCCTGTTCGTCACTGATAACGCGGCCATGGCGGATCGTTGCGACAAGACCATCCAGGTGATCGATGGTCGCGTGACAGGGTCGGCCGGGGCTGGCGGTCCGTTGGCCTGCGTAGGCGGGGACACTTGCCGAGACAACGCCAATCAAACGAAAGCGGGCCGGAGCCTTTCGGCCCCGGCCCGCCAGCGTCCCGGTGACAGTTGGCGGGGATGCTCGCCGTTACACTCGTCTGGTCAACGCTCGCGCTTCGCAATCTCGTTCGACTTGGAAATGAGGTGGTCATTGCACTTGTCGCTGAAGCTCATGGCCTCGCCCCGTGAGTTGTATGACGCAATGCAGCCGACCTTCTCCCAGACGACCTCGAAACCACCGTTCGACATTCGATTGATGGAGTAATCGGACGATCCCGAGTGGCCGCCCGTGTTGCCGCCACCGCCAGCGCGCGCTTCTTCACCCGCGCGGTAGCCGTCCTTGTAGTCCTGCGGGTGCCGGTTCTGGTCGTACGCGTAGCCTTTCATGGCGTCGTTGTAACCGCGCTTGTACTCCGTGCTGGTGCCACCTGCCGCGGCGGCGCTGGATCCGCCATAGGAGGGCGAGGTGGCGAACGTGACGATCACGCGCTTGCCGCCGTCCCACTTGTATTCCTGCCTGTCGCTGCCGGTGCCGGTGCGTACGACCTTGTTGCCCTTCTGGTCCTTGAAGTGGTTCGCCTGGTTGGTCGGACTGAGGCTCACGGTATCGCCGTTGCGCAGGTCGATGTCGATGTAGCCCTGGCGCTGCCCGAACGTACAGGGGCCGGATTTGCCCTTCTGCTTCTCGCCGTCCTTGCGGACCTCGCAAGTGGCTTCCAGCGAGTCGGCCTTCGCGACTTGAACCCAGCTCAGCGCTGCCAGCGCAACGAAAATTGTCGAGAAAGCGGTTTTAAGGTTCATGAATCCTCCGCAGTTGCAGACGTCATGTCAGAGCAAGGGACCGGGTGGCCACAGAATCGCATGATCGCAAATCAATTGTATCCAGATTCACCGCTGTTGCACCTCGCGCAGCCGTTTCCAAGCCCATGACACAAGTGATAGCTTTCCACCGAACGACCGACCTTTGAAAGGAGTGACGACATGAAATTCATCGTGGCAGCGACTGCCGTGGCAATCACTTTCGCGCAGGCCCTGGTCGGAACGGCCGCTGCCGACGCGGGCATTCGCCAGGAGAAGGTGCAGTTTGCCAAGGGCGCATCGTCGGCCGTCATCAAGGGCCAGATCAAGGGCGATACGACGGTCGACTACGTCGTGCGCGCGGCCGCGGGACAAACCCTGTCCGTCAAGCTGCAGAAATCCAACGCACAGAACTATTTCAACGTGATGCCACCCGGTTCGACGGGCAGCGCGATGTTCGTCGGTGACAGCTGGCGAGAACTACTGCGGCATGCTGCCGACGGACGGCGATTACGTGGTGCGTGTCTACCTGATGCGTCCCGCTGCGCGGCGCGGCGAAAGCAGCAATTACACGCTCACGATCGGCGTCACCGGCAAGCCGCTGGTGCCGATCGCGGCCTCCAAGGACGCGCTGGTGCCGGGCACCTCGTATCACGCTTCCGCCAAGATCAAGTGCGTGCCGGCGTTCGAAACGGCGCCGCGCGAGTGCGATGCGTCCGTGATTCGTCGTGGTTTCGACGGGACCGCGACGATCGACATTCCGGGCAGCGCCGAGAAACGCAGCATCCTCTTCGTCAAGGGCAAGCCGGTGGCGTCGAATGCGCAGGCCATGGATGCGCTGACCTTCGAGCGCAAGGGCGACGTGACGATCGTGAAGCTGGGCACGAGCGAGCGCTACGAGATCCCCGACGTGCTGGTCACGGGCGGCTGACCCACCCGACGTCCTTCGATATCAATCAGTGTAGAGAGTATCCAAGTGGAGGAATCTCCGTGGCAAATTGGAAGGTATGGGTAGCAGCAGCGGCGGTGCTGGGAACGGCGACGGCCAACGCGGCCGGTCCCGAACCGGCAGGCCAGCCGGTAGACACGGCCAAGGCGATGCTCGATCGCATGGACCGCAACCTGGACGGCAAGATCAGCATCGAGGAGTACCGCAACGCGATGATTCGCCGCTTCGGCGCTCGCGACCTCAATGACGATGGCGTGCTGGAAGGAGACGAGTTTCCGAAGGAATGGCTGGCCGGCGCGGACGTGCAAGAGGCGACTGGCAAGGTCACCTGGGAGCAGTTCGCGATCCAGCTGGTGGTGGTGTTCGATCAATTCGACAGCGACAAAGACGGTCAACTGGATGCGGCGGAGCTTGCCGCATTTGCTGACGCACGCAAGACCAAAGAGGAGTCCCGGTCATGAACCGTTCCTTGATAGTTGCGACCTTCTCGCTGGCCGGACTGCTGCTGCTTTCCGCAACCGCCGCCCAAGCCTCGACCGTCACCTGCGAATCCACGAATAACGAGTACAGGTCCTGCCCAGCGGACACGAGTGGCGGCGTGCGCCTTTCGCAACAACTGAGTACCAAGGGTTGCTGGGAGAATGACACCTGGGGCTTCGACCGCAACAAGATCTGGGTGGATCGCGGCTGCAGGGCGCAATTCCAGGTCGGAGCGCATAGCACGAGCGCTGCTGGCAAGGGCGACGCGCTTGCGGCTGCGGCGGTGATAGGCATCGCGGCGGCGGCGATCATTGCCAGCAACCAGCACGACGATCACCACCACAAAAAGAACTACAACAACAATTACAACAACGGTTACAACAACAATTACGACAACCGTTACGACGGCAGGTACGACAATCGCTACGACGACGGTTACCGGAATTCCGATAACAGCCGCTATGGCTACAATGGATACGGCGGCGATCCACGCCGCACCTTCAGCTGCGAATCGCGGAACGACAGGCGGAACTACTGCAGCATTCCGGGGCGCGGACATGTGGAGATCTACAAGCAGCGCAGCTCGAAACCCTGCAGGCATGGGCACTCGTGGGGCGTGGAGGGCAACAGCGTGTGGGTTGCGGACGGCTGCAGGGCCGAGTTCGCCGTGTTCTGAGTCAGGTTGCCCGGGGCTCCGGTTGCCGCCTGCAGCGACGGCAACTGCCTGAGCGATTGCTCCATCGCCGCTCATTGCGCCTTTGACGACCAAAGTCGACAACATCGGGCAGCGGGTCCACATCCGGTGAAGGCCCGCGGGGATTCAGCGGCGCACTGAAGGCAGCGTGCGGCACTCGATGGCTGGATGATCGAGCGGCGAGAAGCGAATCGTCTCGCCTTCGGTGCTGAAACGGACGAACGGCGACCAGTCATCGCGCGGTTCGGCATCGAGCGCAACTGCGAGCACATGCCCCTCGGCATCCATGACGATGGCCGGTCCGCGATCGCCCAGCTTGATGCGCGCATCAGTGGAATCCCAGGGTGCGCCGCTGCAGGTGGCCATCGCGCCGCTTTGCGCCAATGCCGGCGATGCTTTGCGCAGGACATCGAGCACGACGTTCCGTTCCGAATATGCCGCCCTCAGGCAACCTGCCTGCTTGTCCGAGAACGCGCACCGGCTGCGTCTCCTGAACCACGCCTGCTGATCCTCGACGAGCGACTTCGACGCGACGGCGCCGGCGAACGAAAAGCCCGCCAAGGCGTCTCGCACCTGCCGGTCGAGTCCGAGCAGCTCTGCATCGGCGCAAACGAAGGCATCGCTCGCATACGTCGGGTTCGTGCAGTTGGCCACACTCTGTTCCGGCGGCGGCGGGACGGCGTGCGCTGTGCTGATCGGCGACGGAACCGCCTGCAGGAACCACGCCATCAGGAATCCGGCGTAAGTGCCGGTCCAGCGTCCGACTGCTTGCCGTCCCAGCCAGACGCCGCAAGCGGCAATCGCCCCCAGAGCGAACAGGAAACAGGCCGATCCGGTCACTTCAGGAATACCTCTTGGGTATTGGCAATCGGCCAGAGAGGCTCGGCGTGCAGCTCAAGCAGGATAGCCCGGTCGGCGTGCCGCCGCTGTGTGGGCGTCGGACCTTCGGCCGGTGCGCGCGTGTGTCGCGCGGTGGGGACGTGGGGCATGGTTGGCGCTTTCCGGTCGCGGGATCTCGACGAGATCCGAGCCTTCATCGGACAACTTGGCAACCACACGCGCTGATCCTCGCCGGCCAGTTGCGAGGCGCCCCGAACGGCGATCCGGGGTGGCTTCTCGTTCGCCGGTCGGCGTCGTCTTGCGTGCAGTCGTTCTGCGGTCAAGGCAGTGCGCCAGGCGGCTTGGGTTCGACAGCTGTGCTGCCAGTGACCGCAACGCTCCGACCCTGTTCGGGTACCGTGCCGATGGGTTCTGCACCCGGCGGGCGCCCGACGAACCGGCGTACGCGGCCATTCTCGCCCACGATCAGGCGACCGATACGCTTGCGCACCTCGAAGTCGGACTCAGTCGGCCGTGTCCGCCAGCGCAGGTGGTCGGTCCACGTCGGACTCTCGAAGCGTTCGATCCACAGGTCCGTCGCATCGATGTCCTGGCTCACCGACCAGCCCCGCGCCCCATTACGTCGACGGACCCTGCCGAGATCGTTGATTGCCGATACGAACTCGGCCGCATGCTCCGGAAGGACGTGATATTCGATTGCAACGACGATAGGGCCCGATGACGGATGAATCGGCACGCTGGGCGGGGTCAGTTCGGGCCGCGCGCGCGGATCCAGCGCACCGATCGGTGCGACCGAGACCGGCAACCAGCGCGCCACGGCCAGTGAGATCAGCGCGGCCAGGCCGGCGACCGTCAGCGACTCCCGCACACTCTGCGCGCTCGCGAGCTCGCCCCACCACCAGCTGCCGAACGCGATGCCCGCGAAGGCGATGGTCTGGTACGTCGCCAGCATTCGCCCTGTGACCCAGCGCGGCGAAGATAGCTGCACGGCGATGTTGAAGTTCGCGAAGCCCAGCGTCCAGACGGATCCCGCGAGAACGTGAGCGAGCAGCGTGAGTACCGTCCAGCGACTCTGCCCGATCGCGATCATCGCGACGCACGCCAGGGCTGACAGAGCCCTGAGCTGGGCGTCGCTGGTAAATCGCCTGCGCAATCCGGCACTTGCCAGCGCGCCGAGCATCGCACCGATTCCGAAGCCACCCAGCAATATGCCGTAGGTCGGGGCGCCGCCGCCGAGCAGGTCGCGCGCGACGACCGGCATCAGTGCCGTGACCGCGGCGATGGGAATGGACTGCAATGCGCAGCGCAGCAGGATCGCCAGCAGATGGGGCGACAGGCTCACATAACGCAGGCCACCTGCGATGGCGGCGCCCAGTGGTTCGGGCGGGAGTTCGCTTCGCACGCGCTGCGGCCGCCACCACAGCAGCGCCGCGATCATGCCGAGGTAGGAGATCGCGTTGATGATGAACGCGACTGCAGCGCCGACCGCCGCGACGATCACGCCGCCGATTGCCGGGCCGAGACTGCGTGCCAGGTTGAAGCCGACTGCGTTGGCCATGACGGCCGGTGCGATCTGGCCGCGCGGCACGATGTCGCCAATCGAGGCCTGCCAGGCGGGCGCCAGCACGGCGGTGCCGCAGCCGACCAGGAACGTCAGCATCAGCAGCAGCAAAGGCGTGATGGCACCTGCCAGCGTCATCGCGGCCAGCGCGACCGAGGCCAGTAACGTAAAGACCTGCGAGGCCAGCATGATCGTGCGTCGATCGCGCGTATCCGCGAGGGCGCCGGCGATCAGCGAGAGAAAAAAGAAGGGAAGCGCGCCAGCCGTCTGCACCAGCGCGACCCGGTCGGCCGACGGCGCAATCGTCATCATCAGCCACGAGGCGCCGACCGTCTGGATCATTCCGCCGAACGACGAGATCAGCGAGGCGCACCAGAAAAGCGTGAACGTGCGGTGCGCGAACGGAGCGAGCGTGGCGCGACGCCATCGCTCGAAATGGGAATGGCCTTGCTCAGGCGGGCCGGACATGGTGAATCGCCGTCTTCACGCGCGGCGAGACACGCAACGCAGAGAGGGCGGGCCGGCCGAAAGCGCGTCGCAAAGGACCGCAAGACTCGAGCAGCATGGGGAACTGTGGCCAGGGCAGCGCCGCGTCGGGGCGACCGCGGTGCACCGCCCAGGACGTTACCTCGTCGGGGTCGTCGCTGACCATGCGCTGCGCGTAATGCCGTGGACGTACAACTGCAGGCATGTCTTTCCGCATCAACGATCAATGAGTGGGTCCGGTTCGATTCAGCGTGACAAGAATTCGGGATTTCGGCCAGTGATCTGGCCCCGCATCCAATAGTAAGGGGATGTGGGAGGTCTGGGGACAGTATCCGGCCCGGCGCAGCCCGCAGGTGTTCATCTGCTCGTTCAACGCCGAGCGGCGGTTCCTCAGCGTCGACAAGACTCCCTGATCATGCGCTCCGGCGGGCGGTTGGCCTCGCCACTGCGTTCATGATGTATCTGCCCAGCGTCCGGGCCAGCCGCTCTATCGATCGCGACGCGCCAGAGCTGCCGCTGCGATTCTGGCGCAGCATCGCCCTCGTCAGCGCGGGCCACATGCTGAGCCGTCGAGGGAGAGGTTGGAGCGTATCCATGGGCCTCGGCACCGTGGTGCTCGTGATGGCGGCCCCCGGGTCCGACGACCTGTTCGGCAAGTACATCGGTCCGCTCGCCATGGTCAATCTCGTCGCGCGCGCGCCGTCCATCGGCGTGGATCTCAGTGCCCTCCGCGAGGGCTCGCTGCTGGGTGCGGCACTGCTGGTCTACAGCGCCGTCGCCAACACGCTGCTCATGAATCTGCCGCTGTGGCCTGTGCCGATCTGGGGGTTACGACATTCCTGACGGACCAACAGGCGCGAATCACACGCGGGACTGTCGCAGTTTGCAGGTAACTGACGTGGCGAACAGGCCAGGGCGACTTCACGCGGGTTCAATTCCCATCACCCGACACGACTGCGCGTCGACGTGGTCGCCTATTCGGCGAGGTATCCGCTTTTCCTCGCGGCATCGATCGTGAGTCGTCGAGCCAGTCGGCGGGAGATTCGCATGGCGTTGAAGCCGAGCCTCGCGCCTGGCCCGGTGAAGAGAAAAATCTCGTCCGACTCGACGGCACGGACCACATCCGCTGCGACTACGCTGGGTTCGCAGCCCTCATCGGCGTAGTACTTCTGAAGCTTCCGGATCTGCGCGGCACTCATGCCCGACGCCGTGGGGCTCACGTGGACGATGGCCGTGTTGATGATGCCTGGGCATACGACCAGCACCGAGATTTCCGTTTCATGGAGTTCTTGCGCCAGCACTTCCGACAGACCGACCACCGCGTGCTTCGACGCCGCGTACGCCGACATGTTCGGCAGGGGCGAGAAGCCGGCCGCCGAGGCGACATTGACGATCTTCCTCGCGCCGCCTGCCTTGCGCATCCCCGGGAGGAACGCACGGATGCAGTGCACGATCCCGAGGACGTTGATGTCGTGGATGCGTCGCCACTCCGAGATCGGCGTCTCCTCGAAGCCACCCAGGTATGCCACACCCGCGTTGTTGACCAGCACGTCGATGGCGCCGACCGCCTGCTGCACTGCGCCGGCAAAGTCCGCGACCGACTCTTCCCGCGCAACGTCGCACGCCCGCGAGAAGCACTGCACACCCATCGCGGAAATCCCGGCGCTGACCGTCTCGAGCGCGGTCGCGTTGACGTCTGAAATGACGAGGTTCGCGCCGCGCTGCGCGAACGCACGCGCGCATTCCAGTCCGATGCCCGACGCAGCGCCGGTCACCAGTATCTGCCTGCCTTTCAGGTTCTTCATGCGGAAGGCCCGTTATAGACTTCGAAAAAGCGGGCCATGCCGGACTCGGGCACGGCGAGGTTCGCCTGCTTGCTGGTGCGCACGCAGACCAGCGCCGGCCCGACGCCGCCCTTGGCACGTGCGAGTGCGGCTGGCAGCGCCTCGATCGAGTCCACGTACTCGCCGTGGCAGCCGAGACCCTCGGCAACCTTGTCCCAGCGGACCTCGCCCATGCCGGTGCCGAAGGTCTTGCCCCAGCGCGCCATCTCGTTGGGGATCTCCATGGTCCATTCGGACTCGGCCATCACCACGAACGTGATCTTGATCCCTTCGCGCGCCGCGGTCTGAAGCTCCATTGCGTTGAATCCAGCGGCGCCGTCGCCGGTGACGCAGACGACCTCGCGTGCGGGTGCGCCGAGCTTCGCCCCGATCGCCGACGGGATGCCGGTACCCAGCATGCCGAGTTCCATGATGCCGTGGTACGAGTTGGGCTGAGTGGATGGCAGCGCGAGGCCTGCCCAGAGTGAGGTCATGCCGCCGTCGACGCAGTACACCGCGTCGCGGCCGAACACTGCGCCGACGGTTCCGATTGCCTGCGCCGGATGGATGCCGGGGCCGGACCACGCGGCAACCATGTCGCCGACGGCCTGCGCCCAGGCCTGGAAGGCCTTTCGCAGCCCAGCGACATCGGTGCGACCGTGGCTCGCAAGCTTGCGACCGCGCAGCTTCGCGGTCAGGCCCTCGAGCGCCGCGCGGGCGTCCGCGACGATGCCGAGCGTGACGGGTCGCGACACACCGATGTGGCGGGGATCCACGTCGATGTGGATCACCCGGCACCGGGCCGGATCACCCCAGTACTTGTCGAAGGGGACGTCCAGATTGCCGACACGCGAGCCCACGACCAGCAGCACGTCTGCGCTTCGGCGCAGTTCGTCGGCCGCAGGGCTCTGCGAGTGGAAGTACAGCGGATGGTCGTGAGGCACGACGCTGCGACCGGCCATCGACGGGATCATGGGGCAGCCCAGCAGGTCGGCCAGCCCGATCAGCGCGGCATTCGCCTGCGCGCGGTCGACACCGGTACCGGCGAAGATCACCGGAGCCCTGGCGGTTGCCAGCAGCTCCGCTGCTGTCTCCAATTGCGCGTCCGACGGCTGCGGCTGCGACGCGCGACCCGTCGCGCTCGGGTAGATCGGGGCGATCGACGGATCGCCCGTGGCGTACAGCACCGGGGCTGGAATCTCGAGCTGGACCGGTCCCGGGCGACCCGCCCACATCTCGCGGAAACCCATGCGGACGAGTTCGGGAATGCGCGACCACTCGAACACGGGGCCGTTCCACTTGACGACCGCCTTGAAGAGATCGAGCTGGTCCTGGCCCTGGAAGGTCGCGGGCGTCGATGGATAGACGACGCCGGTGCGGTGCTGCGACGTGATCGCGAGGACCGGCACACCTTCGTGTCGGGCCGTCAGCATGCCCGGCAGGAGGTTCGCGGAGCCCGGACCCGGGTTGCCGAGCACGACCGCGACCTGGCCGGTCGTCTTGTAGAGGCCTTCCGCCATGTGCACTGCCGCGGCCTCGTGGCGCATCGTCACGAAGCGGATGCCATTCGCGTCCAGCGCGGCCAGAAACGGGTCGATCTCCGGGCACGGCAGCCCGAACACGAATTTCACGCCCTCGTTGGCCAGGGCGCTGGCGAGCAGTTCGCCACCAGTCAGTTCGGTCATGGACGCTCTCCTCGTGCAGTGTGGTGTCGATCACACCTGGTCGGGTCGAGTCTGAGCGCATGCCAACTCGCGGTTCTTGGCATTTTCTGACAAGGTACCAACATTTTCAGACACACCGCCGGCGCCGCCGGGCCCGGGAGCGTCGTACATGAATGAACCCGCTGGTTCGTACCGGCTGCCGGCGCGGTACATCGCGCAGCTGGTCGACTTCCTGGAGTCGACGGATATCGATCGCGCGACCGTCCTGCGGGCGGCCCGCATTCGCTCGATCGAGGCTCCGAAGGCACAGGTCACGCTGCGGCAGGTGGAGACGCTGCTCCGGGCAGCCGAGGAGGCGAGCGGACGCGTGGACCTCGGATTCGAGCTGGGTCGCAGGCTCAACCCGACCTCCCACGACATTCTCGGATTTGCGCTGCTGACGAGCCCGACTTTCGGGCACTACCTGCGCCTGGCGGTGAGCTACCAGCGGTTGATCCAGCCCGTCTTTGCCCTGAGCCTGCAGCGCCGCGCCGCGTGGGTCGACCTGGTCTACATGCCGGCGGTGGAGCTGCCGCATCGGTCGATGCGCATGCTCCAGGAGACGATCGTGGTCTCCAACCACGTCGCCTTCGAGTCGACGCTGCGCGACAGACTGCTGCCATATGGCGTCTGGATGTCGATCGAGCGTCCGCCTCATGCCGGGCGTTACCGGGAGCTGTCGCCGGCTCGGGTTCACTTCGGCGACGCCGTGCCCGGCGTGAGAATCTCGCTGGATGCGGCCCTGCTCGACACGCCGCTGGCGATGGCCAACCCGCGGGCGATGCAGGCGGCCGAGCAACGCTGCAAGGCGATGCTGCGCCAGACACACACGCGCCGTCGCTGGAGCGAGTGGTGCGGCATGATGCTGCGTGAGTCCGAGGACTCGCGGCCGACGCTCGAGCAGCTCGCGAGCTTCGTCAATGTTTCCCCACGGACACTGGCCCGCTACCTCGAAGCCGAGAACGCGAGCTTCCGCGAGCTGTCGCTGCAGGTTCGCACGGATCGCGCCCGTCAGTTGCTGGCCGAAGGCAACCTGTCGGTGACGCAGATCGCCTACCGCCTCGGGTACACGGATGTCGCGAGCTTCGTGCGCAGCTTTCGCAGGCAGACCGGCCGAACCCCGGGGCGCACCAGCAGGTCGCGCGTCACGTGAATCGTTCGGCGCGCGTAACCGATCGCAGGCCTATCCCTGGACGTCCTTCATCTCGAGCCGCCGCAGCCGCACGCCGGTCGTGACCGACGGATCCCAGGTGATCATCCGGTTTCCCCCAGCCACCTTCGCCAGCGTCAACGCCTGGTCCGCCCGATCGATGGACTCCAGTGCATCCACCTCCGGGTCCAGCAGGGCAAGTCCGAACGACGCCGTCATTTGGAAGGCCTCCCCATCCGCGCTGACCGACGTCAGTCCATGCGTGACGGCGTCCCGGAGCCTCGTGATCACCTTCCTGCCGGACGCGAGATCCGTCCCGGACAGCCGGATGAGGAACTTGCTCACGTCGTAGCGGAACACCTTGTCAGAAAGACGAAGGTGCGCGGCAATGATCTTCACAGCCGTGACGAGCGCCTTGGCGCCCACCGAGTGGCCGTGGGCGGCATTGATCTCTCGGACGTCGTCGAGTTCCATCAGGGCGATGCAGCACTGTCGGCCAGGTCGGCTTGCCAGCGCATGCCACTCGCGCAGGTCTCGCACCAGCTCCCCGGAGCTGTGCGCGTCGGTCAGCGCATCCCGACTGTGCAGCGCACACTCGATCTCGCGCCGGATGAAGCACAGCGCATAGCTGAGTCGCGCGCTGGCTTCTTCGAACTCTTCGACGGCCGTCCGCCCGACCGGAACACCTGCCGCCCGGCGTCGCAGCAGCATGGCGGCGATCCGGTGCTGATCCTCGTGCTCGGCACCGATCATGGCGAACGACGGCAGTTCCCGGAGTTCGGGAAGCGCCTGTTCGAAGTACCACCGACCAAACAGGCAGTGACGGTGCGCATCCGCTGCCAGGTCGTTCGGATCACACGGCTGCCGTCCCGAGATCACGCGCAGCAAGTGGTCGCGCCACACGGCATGGTCGAGCGTGGCCTGGTTCAGTTGCTCCAGGGCCTTCTGAAGAATGGATGGTTTCGTCCTGAGCATCGGCGTTCCTCGGTACCAGAGTCACCAGAAACCGCAGCATTCTCGGGCTCGATGTACCCGATGGTCGTGCCAACGACGTGGGAGGCCACGGCCGTCCTGCATCCCGCTCCTCGGGCTGCCCCCAAGCTTCCGGATCCGCCCTGGGCAGCGCAAGCCCCGGCACGAGACCCCAGCCGGCAAAGTCGTGCGCGCCGTCACAGTTCGACGGACCTCCGACCGGGTTGGGCGTGGCCCCGGCTGCGATCGGCCGAGTGCGCCTCGTGCCCGCCAGCGGCTGCGGACGCACCGTGGCTGGCTCCCGATGGGGAGGCCAGGCCCGCGTGCTGGCGCGAGATCCACCCGCGACACCGCTTGGCAGCCGCGGGCGGACGCTGTATACGCGGTCAGCCGCGTCGATCCGGCGGAGGTTTCCCGGCGGGGCCGACCGCGTCAGCGAGGACATCATGAGTCGATTCGACCCGATCCAGTCCTTTGCCAGGCTCCGCCACGAATTCGGCGAGCACGGCGGCGTGAACATGTCGGTCGAGGCCAGCACCACTTTCACGGTGATCGACCCGACGACGATGCCCGAGATCTTCCGGGGCCACCTCGGTCCCGACGTGGGCGGGTGTTACCTGTACGGGCGTCACTTCAATCCGACGGTCTACGTGCTGGGCCGCCAGATCGCAGCGTACGAAGGCGCGCAGGCGGGCTACTGCACGGCGAGCGGACTGGCGGCCATTGCCGCCACGGTCATGCAACTGTGCGACACGGGCGACCACATCGTCGCCAGCCGCACCGTCTATGGTGGCACGTTTGCTCTCCTGCACGACTACCTGCCGGCAAAGGCCGGCGTGACCACGACGTTCGTCGATGTCGCGGATCTCGCGGCGGTCGAGCGCGCATTCACGCCGCGCACCAGAGTCCTCTACTGCGAGTCGATGTCGAATCCGACGCTGCGCGTCGCCGACATCCCGAGGCTGGCCGAGATCGCGCACCGGCACGGGGCGCAGCTGGTCGTGGACAACACGTTCACCCCGCTGATCGTCGCGCCCATCCAGTGCGGGGCCGATGTCGTCGTGCACAGCCTCACCAAGTTCATGAACGGCGCCAGCGACCACATCGCCGGGGCCGTGTGCGGCACCACCGACTTCATCATGAAGCTCATGGACCTGCACACCGGTTCGCTGATGTTGCTGGGTCCGACCATGGATCCGCAGGTGGCCTTCGACATCAGCCTGCGCCTGCCGCACCTGGGCCTGCGCATGGTGGAACACAGCCGCAGGGCGCAGGTCATTGCCACGCGCCTCGTCGAACTCGGACTGCCGGTGACCTACCCGGGCCTCACGACCCACCCCGATCACGCGCTGCTGGCGGGGCTCGCGAACCCGGATTTCGGCTGCGGCGGCATCCTCACGCTGGATCTCGGCACTCGCGAACGCGCCTTCGAGTTCATGGGCCTGCTGCAGAACGAGCACCAGTTCGGCCTGATGGCGGTGAGCCTGGGGTTCAGCGAGACGCTGATGTCGTGCTCGGCGTCCTCCACCAGCAGTGAGATGCCCGAGGACGAACTCGAGAAGGCGGGCATCATGCCCGGGCTGGTGCGGCTGTCGATCGGCTACACCGGAACGCTCGAGCAGCGCTGGTCGCAATTGCGGTCGGTACTGGAGCAGATGGGGCTGGTCGGTCGCGCCTGACCAGCCCCGCTCGGGCCATTCCTCCCCGATTACGCCAGATCGAAGCGATCCAGGTTCATCACCTTGTTCCAGGCCGCAACGAAGTCCTGCGCGAACTTCTGTTGGTTTCCGTTGCAGGCATAGACCTCGGCAAGCGCCCTGAGCTCGGCATTCGAGCCAAACACCAGATCGACCCGCGTGCCGGTCCATCTGCCCTGACCAGAGGCGCGATCACGTCCTTCAAAAACCCCTTCCGTCGCAGACGGACGCCATTCGACGTTCATGTCGAGCAGGTTGACGAAGAAGTCGGTCGTCAGGATTCCCGGTGTGCGGGTGAGGACGCCGTGTCGGGACCGCCCGACGTTGGCATCGAGTGCTCGCATTCCGCCGACCAGCACCGTCATCTCGGGGGCAGTCAGCGTCAGCAACCGGGCGCGATCCAGCAGCAGCTCCTCGGCGGGCGTCTTGAGGCCGGCGCGGAGGTAATTGCGGAATCCATCGGCCATCGGCTCCAGCACGGCGAAGGACTCCACGTCGGTCTGCTCCTGCGAGGCGTCGGTACGACCCGGCGAGAACGGCACCCTGACCTCGTGGCCGGCCTTCCTCGCGGCGTCCTCGACTGCAGCGCAGCCGGCCAGCACGATGAGGTCGGCCAGCGAGATCCTCTTCCTGCCGGATTGGGCCGCATTGAACGCCTGCCGAATGGCTTCGAGCGTCTGCAGCACCGCCGCCAGTTCAGAGGGCTGGTTCACGTCCCAGTCCTTCTGCGGCGCGAGGCGAAGGCGCGCCCCGTTGGCGCCGCCGCGCTTGTCCGAGCCGCGGAACGTCGCTGCCGACGCCCAGGCCGTGGTCACCAGCTGCGGGATGGACAGGCCCGACGCGAGGACCTTGCTCTTCAACGCCGCGATGTCCTGCTCGCCCACCAGTTCGTGGTCCACCGTCGGGACAGGGTCCTGCCAGATCAGCTCCTCCGCCGGCACGTCGGGACCGAGGTAGCGGACGCGCGGGCCCATGTCGCGGTGGGTCAGCTTGAACCAGGCGCGGGCGAAGGCGTCGGCAAACTGGTCCGGGTTCTGGTGGAAGCGGCGCGAGATCTTCTCGTAGGCCGGATCGAAGCGCAGCGACAGGTCCGCCGTCGTCATCATCGGCGGGTGCTTCTTCGACGGGTCGTGCGCATCCGGAATCATGTGCTCCGGCCGGACGTTCTTCGCGACCCACTGGTGAGCGCCGGCCGGGCTCCTGGTCAGCTCCCACTCGTAGCCGAACAGCATGTCGAAGTAGCCCATGTCCCATCTGGTCGGGTTGGGCTTCCAGGCCCCTTCGATGCCGCTCGTGGTGGTGCACACGCCCTTGCCGCTACCGAACGCGTTCTTCCAGCCGAGGCCCATCTCCTCGATGGGGGCGCCTTCGGGTTCGCGGCCAACCAGCTTCGGATCACCTGCGCCATGCGCCTTGCCGAAGGTATGGCCGCCGGCGACGAGCGCGACGGTCTCTTCGTCGTTCATCGCCATGCGCGCGAACGTCTCGCGGACGTCCCGGCCCGAGGCGACCGGGTCCGGGTTGCCGTTCGGGCCTTCGGGGTTGACGTAAATGAGGCCCATCTGCACGGCACCGAGCGGGTGCTCCAGCTCGCGATCGCCGCTGTAGCGCTCATCGCCGAGCCAGGTGGTCTCCTTGCCCCAGTAGACGTCGTCCTCGGGCTCCCAGATGTCCGCGCGGCCGCCACCGAAGCCGAAGGTCCTGAAGCCCATGGACTCGAGCGCGCAGTTGCCGGCCAGGATCATCAGGTCGGCCCAGGAGATCCTGTTGCCGTACTTCTTCTTGATCGGCCACAGCAGCCGGCGCGCCTTGTCGAGATTGCCGTTGTCGGGCCAGCTGTTGATCGGCGCGAATCGCTGGTTGCCCGTGCCGCCGCCGCCGCGACCGTCCGAGGTGCGATAGGTGCCCGCGCTATGCCAGGCCATGCGGATGAACAGGCCGCCGTAGTGTCCCCAGTCGGCTGGCCACCAGTCCTGCGAATCGGTCATCAGCGCGTAGAGGTCGTTCTTCAGCGCAGCCAGGTCGAGCTTCTTGAACTCCTCGGCATAGTCGAACTGCTCGCCCATGGGGTTGGACCTGGCAGAGTGCTGGTGCAGGATCTGGAGGTTCAGCCGGTTGGGCCACCAGTGACTGTTCGACTGGGCACCGGCATGAGTGCGAGCGCCCTGCATCGCGGCGAACGGGCACTTGGCTTCACTCGACATGGCTTGCTCCTTGCATCTTCAGTTGCTGCGTCATTCGAATGTAGTCCCGTGTCGGCCTGCGATCCAATGCGTTGCATCGATCGGGGGCATAGGCCGGCTCACTTGGAGGGCATCCGGGCTTCACGTGCCGATCACTCGCAAGAACGCAGCCGTCCG
The DNA here is from genome assembly GCA_963707145.1 of uncultured Gammaproteobacteria bacterium. GTDB lineage: Bacteria > Pseudomonadota > Gammaproteobacteria > Steroidobacterales > Steroidobacteraceae > RPQJ01. The sequence continues at coordinate 25,597 of CAVPOQ010000008.1, read as the reverse complement.
ACGGTGGTCGAACTGCGTCATGGAGTGTGGTGATTCACGTCGATTCGAATTCCTTCAGCCGCTCCCGGGCTGCATCACCGTGTCGTAGATCAGCTGATACGGTTCCGGAGTCAGTCCGAGTTCGCCGCGGAAGGGACGGTCGAAGACGACGACCATGAAGATGACCAGCCCCATGAAGGTGGCCAGCAGCGTCACCAGCATTGCGTGCAGGCGCGCGTCCTCGACTCTGAACAGGAATGCAGCGCTCAGGCCGATGACCGCGCCGGCCAGGACCACGATCCACAACACGACCGGCAGGCCGGTATTCACCGCTGCGTCGAGCCGCAGATTGCGAGCCTCGAGCAGCTCGTTGTATGCGCGGAGCGCTTCTCCGTGCAGGAGCTTCTGGCCTTCGGTCACCGGCTCGAACCCGGTCAGGGTGGACTGGAAGCGGTCCAGCATCTCGATGCCGCCTCGCGCCACCTCCCCCCGCCGTTGCGCCGGCCAGGCCGTGTGAATCACGTACTGGACGTAGTCGCGAAGCTCCTGCTGCAGGAGCGGACGAATCGGTTCGGGATAGCTGCTCACGTCCCGGTAGAGCGCGCCGAGCTCGGACGCCTCCTCGGAGACGGTCCTCGACACGTCGGAGTAGGTCTCGAAGACGCCCACCGCGATCAAGGCCACGGCCAGGCCGTAGAACACCATCACGCTCTGCACCATGGTTCCGCTGAACTCGGAATCCTCGGCGCGAACCCGCAGGCGTGGCAGGATCCTCCGGCGGACCGCGACCAGTCCGAGGAGGGCGAACGTGCAGAGCGACAGGATGATCGCCGGGCCGCTGATCGCTGCCGGCAGGTCGAAGATGGTGTCCAGCATGCTACCGGCCACCCGGCAACCGTCGGGCCGACGACGGCGCGGTCCGCACGAACCGTCTCGCCGCGACCGTCGTGGTCACGCAGCCTGCCCCGCGATGGTGTCGTTTCGTTCCCATGTCCGGGATGCTCGCGCAACCGGCCCGATCGGACAAGTGACGGGCCGCGATCCCGGACGCGGGGCCACGTAGAACGCAGCGCTGCAGCGACGATTTCGGCGAGCTTCCAGCGTCGCGGGTGAACGGGGTGCGCCGTTCACCCGGCGACGGCTAGACTCCGGGGCGAAGTCCGGTCGATGTCGAGCGATGCGGTCGACGGGCGCGGGTTCAGGAATCAGTCAGGAATCAGAAGGAGTCGCAGGTGCAGAAGCTTGTGTCGGCCATGTTGATCGTCGTCGGCATCATTCATCTGCTGCCGCTCTCCGGTGTGCTGGGGGGCGAGCGGCTCGCCAGTCTCTACGGGATGAATCTCGACGAAGCGAACATCGCCATCCTCATGCGTCATCGAGCGGTCCTGTTCGGCCTGTTCGGCCTGTTCCTCGTTTACGCGGCGTTTCGCCCATCGCTCCAGCCGCTCGCATTCGCGGCCGGATTCGCGAGCGTCGCGTCCTTCCTCGCCCTTGCGTACTCGACCGGTGGCTACAACGCCGGCATCGCCCGCGTCGTCACTGCGGACTGGGTCGCGCTCGTGTGTCTCGTGGTCGGAGCCGGGGCCGCCGTCGCCGCGTCGCGCGGCGGCTAAGCGAACCCCTGCGCGAAAGGTCGATGGCGTTGCTGACCAGCGCAGCAGGGCAGGGATCGTGCCCGCACCGTCCGCCCTGCCCGGGCTGCCCGCGGTTCGGCGAGCCTGGCATCGCGCCGGCTGCGCGTGCGGCGCTCGAGCAGCTGGCGCGCCTCCACGGACTGCCTGGCGTCCCGGCGGTCTCGGGCAGGACGAACGGGTTCCGGCTCCGCGCGCGACTTGCCATCCGCGGCCGGCAGGGCGCGCCCAGGCTCGGGATGTTCCAGCTCGGAACCCATCGAGTGGTGCACATCCCGAACTGCAGCGTCCAGCATCCGCTGATCAACCGCGTCGCCGAGGTCGTGCGGCGGGCTCTCGTCGATGCGGACGTGACGCCTTACTCGGAAACCGCTCACCTCGGCCTCGCCCGCTATCTGCAGGTGGTGGTGGAACGCAGTTCGCAGACCGCGCAGGTCGTGCTCGTCGCCAACAGCCCGACGGTCGAGCCGCTGGCAGCGTGCCTTGATCTGATCCGCGAGCGGCTCGGGGGCGATCTGCACAGCCTGTGGTTCAACGCCCATTGCGAGCGGTCCAACACCATCCTGGGCGCTGGGTTTCACAACCGGTGCGGGCCGGTCAGCGTGATCGAGCGCTTCGGCGGGCCGGCGGTTCACTACCCGCCGGGCGCCTTCGGCCAGAGCAACCTCGACGTCGCGGAGCGCATCGTGGAGCACGTGCGCGCCCTGGTCCCGGACGGCGCGCGGGTGGCCGAGTTCTACGCGGGCGTGGGCGCCATCGGCCTGTCGCTGCTGCCCGGCGTCCGCGAGATCCGCATGAACGAGGTCAGCCCCCATTCGCTGCACGGCCTGTCGCTCGGCCTTGCCGGGCTGGACCCGGCGAGCCGCGCCAGGGTCGAGGTGGTGCCAGGCCGCGCGGGTCTGGCTGTGGAGGCCGCGTCCGGTGCGGACGTCGTGATCGCAGATCCACCGCGCCGGGGACTCGATCGCGAACTGCTCGAGCAGCTGGAAGAGCACCCTCCAGGGCGATTCATCTACGTCAGCTGTGGGCTCGAGTCGTTCCTGGCAGACACGGCGCGTCTGACGGCGCGTGGCCGGTTGCGCCTGGTTGGCTTCACCGCCTTCGATCTCATGCCGTTCACGGAACACGTGGAGACCGTCGCCTGCTTCGATCGTGGGTGACGGCCGCCCGGCGGCTGCTCAGATCTCCCTGGCGAACAGGTTCACGTCGACGTCCTTGAGGCCCGAGAATCGGAGCTGTCTCTCGATCGTGAACCGGAGCTTCGCGAGCACGCCCGCGGAGGCGACGTTGTCGGGGTGCACCAGCGCCACGAGGCGCGTCAGGCCGAGGTCGGAACGCGCGAAATCGATCGACGCACGGCCCGCCTCGGTCGCGAGGCCCTTCCCCCAGAACTCGGGCAGGAACCGATAGCCGAGCTCGGTGTCGCCGATCTCGGGGACGTACTTCACCCCGCTGAAGCCGATCACCGCGCCGGTTTCCTTCCACACGCACGCGAACCGTCCGTAGCCATAGGTGGCGTAGTCGCGCAACGGTGCGGCCGCCATGAACTCTCGAGCCTCCTCGATCGAGGCGAGTGGCGTGCTCTGGGCATAGCGGATGATCTCGGGCCTGGAACCGAGCGCAAAGAACGCCTCCAGGTCGTCCAGCGTGAACCTCCTCAGGATCAGCCGGCCCGTATCGATCACTTTGTCCATGTCGGCAGGCGCTCTGTTCTCGAGGAGTGCGCGATTCTACCGGCAGGACCCGCGAATCGGCGTCCTGCCCGGTTCAGTCGGCGCCGCGCAGCCATTCGTGCAGCTGCGAATAGACGTCGGCGCGACTGAGCAGTTCGAGGTGGCCCATGCCGTGGCCGACCCACTGGTGCGTCCGGGGAATCGCCAGCGTGCGCGCGGGATCGGCGTGCTTTCCGAGCGCGCTGTCGAGCGGCACGAGACCGTCGCCGATCAGCCGCTCGCTCAGCAGGCTGCGCCGGGCGCCCAGCGTCGCGGCCGCCGCATAGCACTTCACGCCTGCCGGCAGCGGCACGGTCCTGTGCGCGCCCGTGGTGACGCTGCCGTGGCGCAGGTCGGTGATGCCTGCGCTGCGCGTCCGGCCGATGCGGGTGAACGGGGCCGAGTACGGACTCGCCTCCAGCACGAAGTCGAGCCCGTGGCCGCCGCGCTCGAGCGGCGAGCCGTGGTGCGGCGTGCCGAGGAACACCAGCTTGCGCAGGTGCGCGAGCCAGGCGTGCCCGGCCTGCTGCCCGTGATGGCAGGCGCTGCGGGCGACGAGCCCGCCCATGCTGTGCCCGAGGATCACCAGTTCCTCGACGGGTCGCGGCCAGTTCGCCACCACGGTCTCGAGCAGTTCCGCGAACGCGCGCCCGTTGTCCGCGATGTGTCGACCGCTGTTGTAGCGCAGGTAGAGCGGCGTGTATCCGAGCTCGTCGGCGAGCGCCGCGCCGTGATCGTGACCGTCGCGTTGCCAGTGGCGGTCGTTCAGGCAGAGCCCGTGCGCCAGCACGAGGATCCTGCCGCCCGGCGCCGCGCCTGCCTGGTCGTCGGAGGCGTCCGCGAGGTTCGCGAGGTCGAGAGGCCGGTCGCGGTAGCGCAGGCTCATCCCGATCGCGAGCGGATTGCCCGTGCGCACCAGGTAGTCTCCGTACACACCGTTCACCGCCGACACGAATGCGTCGCGTGCCGGCGTGGCTTCGCCCTCGGGCAGCAGCGCCACGACCGGCGCGAGCCCGAGGTCGATGCCCCGGCCGATGAGCGTCACGCTGCCGCGGACGCTGCGGTACACGAGGCCGGTGATCCCCCGCGTCGCGCCCGGTTCCACGCGGCCGAGCGGGGCGGGCATCATCTGGATCGTCCGGTGCATCCTCTCGACGATCCCGGCAACGCCCGCGGCGGCGTCGAAGGCCATGCGGGCGGCGCCGCGCAGGTCCGACAGCTGGTTGCGCGTGGGTGCAGCCATGTTCATTCCTCGTGCGTCAGTCGCTCAGTGCCCTGATGACTTCGATCGGGTTGTTGCGGATCGCCCGCAGCAGGGCGCGGGCGGGACCGGTGGGATCGCGCCGGCCCTGCTCCCAGTTGCGCAGCGTCGAAACCTCGATGGAGAGCAGTTCGGCGAACTTGGCCTGGCTCAATCCGGTGACGGCACGGATCCCGCGGACGTCCACCCCAGGGTCGCGACCAGAGACGCCGCGCGGGCTGCGCCGGCCGAGCCTCGCCAGGCGTTCGCGCCGCCGCCGCCGCAGCGACCGTGAGATCTCCAGCAGCTTCTCGAAGGTGTCCGGATCCATCGACGTGGGCCAGCCGTCCGAAGGGTGCCAGCGAGGCCGGCCGAAAGTACGCCAGTGACGTACCTACGTCAATGGCGCAGGAAGGGACGAGGGTGCCGGCCGGCGGATCCCGGCTGCACGCCGATCCCGCCCGCCCCGTCGGTCGACGATCACGGTCTGCGATAATCGGCTGCATGTCGCCGCAGGAACTCATCGTCCTCGTCGCAGCCTTCTTCTGCATCGCGGCGCTCTACAGCAGCGTCGGTCACGCGGGCGCGTCGGGCTACCTCGCCATCATGGCGCTGCTCGGCGTGGCGCCCGCCACCATGCGGCCGACGGCGCTGGCGCTCAACCTGATCGTGGCGACGCTGGCCACGTATCGCTTCTGGCGTGCCGGATGGACCCGCTGGTCGGCGCTGTGGCCCTTCGTCCTCGCATCCGTGCCCTGTGCGTACGTCGGCGGACGCATGCAGTTGCCGGTCTCCGGATACCGCGCGCTCGTCGGGATCGTGCTGCTCGGTTCCGCCGCGGTGCTGGTCTGGCGAGCCCGCGGTGGCGGTGGCGCGCTTGCCGAGCGGGCGGCGATGGTGCCGCCGGCAGCAGCCGTGGGCGCCGGCGGCGTGATCGGATTGCTCTCTGGCCTCACGGGCACGGGTGGCGGAATCTTCCTCAGTCCCCTGCTGCTGTTCGCCGGCTGGGCGGGGCCACGTGGCGCTGCAGGGCTCGCGGCACCGTTCATCTGGGCAAACTCGCTGGCGGGTCTCGCGGGCGTGCAGTGGGCGTCCGGAACGCTGCCGCCCTACCTGCCGTGGCTGGTCGCTGCGGTGCTCGCGGGGGGATGGCTCGGGACCCTGTTCGGGCTCACGCGCCTGCCGCCGCGCACCCTGCTCGGGGCACTGTCGGCCGTGCTGGTCGTCGCCGGGCTGAAACTGCTGTTCACGGCGTGACGCACCGCGGCGTTCATTCGCGCGCCGGCCGGCGCCAGCCATGCCCAGCCACGCCCAGCCCGGGTTCAGCCTGCCCGGGGCGACCACCGCCCGCGCGCGAAGTCCCGCACGGACCGGTGCCAGCCCGTGTTCCAGTCCACGGGTCGGGACACGTGCACTCGATGGAACATCGCGCCCTCCGATGCGGGAGCCCGAGCCGGCTCCGGGGCAGGCCGCCCCGACCGGGCCGGATTCCCGGCTGCAATCGAGCGATCGCGGGCCGACCGATCGAATGCCACGCAGCGGCTGGCAACCAGCATCCAGTCAAGCATCGCGGAAGTCCTCCAGCACGTTCACCACGAACAGCAGTCCCGTTGCGAACAGGGTGACGACACCAAAACCGACGAGAATCGAGTACAAGCAGATTTCTCCAGAAGGCGACAAGTCGCCGACGGCCCGCGTGCGGGCTGACGACGCCGGCTCGCCAGGCGGCGAGCGAAGCCATGAGCGTGGGTGAGGGGACAGCCCGTGCGCACGACGACTGGGTGCGTACACGGCCGACATCCGGTCAGCGGGCTCGTGGGCCCGTTTTCGAGACGGCGCAGGGAACCTGCCAACCCGTCACTGCCGAACAGCGGCCTGCACTATACACGGACCGGATCGGCGCCGCGGCGCGGCGCCGTGGAGCGTCAGCGATCGCGCCTTGCCAGTTGCCGCTTGAGCGCGGCGATGTGCGTCAGCAATTGAGCGTTCTCGGCTCGGGACGTCGCCAGGCGGCGCGCGACGAAGGCGATGGTTGCAACCAGGCATCCGATGATCAAGGCACTCAAACTCGGCCCTCCCGATCGCAGGCACTGTTCCTAAGGGACGTTACTGCGAATCTCGTCGCGGGTGGTTTCGGTCGGCTTGCGCCGCGGTCCGTCTGCGTCCCGGGCGTGCCGGACCGTGGTCGGTCTCGCGGCCCGCGGGCTGATTCGTGGGTTCGGCAGCGCGGTCAACCGGCTCAGCGCCGGCGGAAGAAAGTCGGTCGCGCGCCCGTTGACGCCGGCCGCTCGTCCTTCTGGCGGAAGTTGATGCGGCCCTTGGTGAGGTCGTACGGCGACATCTCCAGGGTCACCTTGTCGCCGGCCAGGATGCGGATGCGGTGCTTGCGCATCTTGCCTGACAGGTAGGCAGTCACTTCCACGCCGTTCTCCAGCGTCACCAGGAAGCGGGTATCGGGCAGCACGCTGCTCACGGTTCCCTGCATGTCGATCAGTTCTTCTTTGGCCATCGGGCATCAACTCCTGGACATTGGGTGCTGCCGGCGACATTGCGATGGTCCGTATCGCGGCCGGCCAGGGCACCGCGTGCATCGGGGCAGCGGCAGGGCGGCGGGCGCGCTCGAGCGAAGGACGACGTCAGGCGGCGACGCAAAGATACAGGAATCGCACGGCGACGAAGCGGCATTTCGGCGCAGCCGGCGGTGCGGCCGATCCAGGCTGGCGCTCAACCCGCGAACCAGGGCCGGGAAAATAGTCGCACTTGCCGCGGCCCGACTGCGTATACTCCGCCGCGGGTAGTCACCCTTCTCTTTTCAGTCCCGGACCGGACTCGCCATTCCCGGCGTCACCCGGCCTCCAGAGCGCTAAGTCGAAGAGTTTCCGATCCACGTGGCACCGTTGCCACGCGCCTGTGATCGTCCTGCGACTTTGGCGGGGAAATCAGTCGCGCAGCCTCGAATGCCTGTTTCCCCGGGTCCCCAGCCACGTCCCGCTGTTGGGGTGTGGTCCGCAGGGCCCGCAGTCAGTGAGTATTTTCAAATGAGCAAGATCTACGTAGGTAACCTTCCTTTCACGGCCGACGAAGCGGCGGTCCGCACGTTGTTCGCGACGCACGGCACGGTCGAGTCCGTTGCCCTGATCACGGACCGTGACACCGGTCAGCCGCGCGGCTTCGGCTTCGTGGAGATGTCGAATGCCGACGCCGCCCGAGCCATCCAGAGCCTCAACGGCCACCAGATGGACGGCCGCGCGTTGAAGGTCAACGAGGCCCAGCCCAAGGGCGATCGCCCCCGCCGCGCCTGGTAAAAACCTGCAGGCGGCGTGCGGAGGCGACAGCCTCCGCACGCTTCCGCGCGCAAGGCGCGGACGACGATTCAATCCAGCAGCGGGATGGGCGCAAGCCCTTCGATGTGCAGGGTGCCGCCCTCGATGCGGACGTGCTCCTCGGTGCGCACCTCGTGATCGAAGCGGTAGACGATCTCCGCGCTGCCTTCGGTCAGTGAACGGTCCCAGTCGACCGCCTGCTGCACGACCACCTCATTGCGCCGTCGCCACGCCGCCAGCGCGCCGGCGCCGTGCCGCTCCTCGAGCCAGCCCAGGGCGATTCGCGGCGATGCGATGGTCGCGGTGGCATTGTTGCCGCCGAAGCCCTTGGCGTTCAGGAAGGACGCGTCCCAGTCGGCCGGCGAACGCTGCAGCGGGCTCGGCGAGATCCTCAGGCGATCGCGCTCCACGTCCGCCGCCACCCCGTCGATCGTAACGATCCCCGGCACGATGCCGTGCTCGAACACCCCGAGCGTGGATGCGAGCTGGTCGCCACCCGCGGCCGCCATCGTGTGGCCCACGAAGCACTTGATCGCGGCGACCGGCCAGTCCTCGATGCCGAACGCCTGGGCGACCCGGTTGAGGATCTGCGACTCCGACGTGCGGTTCTGCGGAGTGCCGGTGCCGTGTGCCTGCACGAAACTGCGGTCGCGTATCGACCCTTCGCCGATGTCCCGCATCGCTCGCGCGACGGCCCGGGCGAAGGTGATGTAGTTACCCACGCCCGGCGACGAGATCGACTTCTTGTAGCCGTCGGCGTGCACCTGGACGTCGGTCACCGCCCCATGGACGGTCGCGCCGAGTTCCACTGCCAGCGCATCGTCGAGCAGCACGACGAACTGCGCCCCCTCGGCGATGGTGAAGCCGCAGTTCTCGCCGAACGGACGGCAGGCGCGACGCAGGTCCGGCTCGGTCGCACCCAGGTGGCGGTCCAGTTCGAGCAGCGCCTTGTCCGTTCCCAGGGCCCCCATCGTCGAGAGGCCTTCGATCACGTCGGGACTCAGCGGAGCCTCCGTGCCGCCGACCAGGACCACGCGCGCGCGGCCGGACTCGATGTCGAACAGCCCGTGCCTGAGGTTGTAGAGGAACGTCGCGCAGGCTCCCATGTTGTGCCCGGTCTGTCCGACGCTCCCGAGCACGTAGGCGTTGACGAAGTCCGCGGCCATCTGCGCGAGGCCCAGCGGTACCTGCTTCGACGTGGGTCGCAGGCCGCGATGACGCGCACTGAGGAGGCCCCCGGTGCCCTCCTGGTCGAGCTGCCCCATCGCGCTGCCCGCATACACGCTCACCCGGTTGGGCGCCACGTGCCGCATCAGTTCGCTCCAGTCGATGCCGAGCGACCCGAGGGCGTCGTTGGCCGCAAACAGCGCGATCTGGACTGCTCTCGGGTGGCCGCGGCCGGGATAGAGCGCCTTCGGATCGAAGCCGGTCGGCAGTTGCCCCGCCGCGCTGACCTCGAGCGCCCTGGTCACCGGCAGCAGGACCTGCGCATCCGCGGAGATCTCGACAGTGACGCCGCGTGGACTGCTTTCCCGCACCTGCCAGCCCTCTGGCAGGCGCTCGGGGAGGTCCCGCGGCGACACGAGGAAGGACGTCGGGCCCGCTCCCGGTGCCACGCGCGCCCTGCAGTTTCCCGCCACGTCGAGCGGGTCGAGGAAGTCCGGCTCGAGGCCGCGCACCAGCGTGTGCTCGAGGATGTAGCGACGCGTCTCGGCGTCGATCTCCCCGTCGATGCCCATCAGGCCCGCCAGGCTGCGCATCGTCTCGCGCGCAAGGTTCTGGTCGAGGGTGTCGATGACCGAGCGCCGGTAGCCGTGGTGGGCCGAGCTGCGACCGGCCGCGTTGATGCCGCCGACGCCTGCGATGACTGCCATGGGTTTCATCGTCAGGCGGACCCTCGCGGCACGGGCGATCCTTGCAGCTCGGTGCTCAATCGGCGCCTGCGACGTACTGCATCGCCCCGGCGGCGTTTCCCTCGGTATCGCGGAACATCAGCAGCGTGCCGACTCCCTCGATGGGGAAGGGCGGCAGCGTGATGGTTCCTCCGTGCGCTGCGATCGCGGCCGCCGTGGCCGCGACGTCCGCCACTGAGATCGTGCACTCGTAGCCGCGCATGCCGGCGCCGCTCAGCGGTTCGCGGCGTTGCTGGAGTGCGCCGTGGACGGCGCCGGGGCTGGTCTGGATGCGCCAGAAGTCCGGTGGTCCCCAGGGCTCGAACGTCCAGCCGAACACCTGTTCGTAAAAGGTCCTGGCGCGCCGGCAGTCGTCGGCATGGATGGCGAAGTGCGCGATGTCGTTCGGCATGGGGCCGCCCGGATGGCCTCTATGACCACAAAGACTGACGGAATGTCCGGCCGAGTCAAGCGGCCGCGTGCCCGGCCGCGGCAGGCTCCCCCCGGTTCAGTCCGCGCGCCTTCGGCGGACCTCTCGCCGGCGTCTGCCCCGCGGTCGTCTCAGTGCCGCGTCGGGCTCATCCGCTGGACGCTGGCGGCCAGCGGCAGCGTGAACCAGAAGCGGCTGCCGCGGCCGATTCTGCTTGCCACGCCCATGGAGCCGGCCATCGCATCGATCAGTGCGCGGCTGATCGAGAGCCCGAGCCCGAGCCCGGGGCGCAGCACCTGCTGCCCGGCCGCGATCGGCTGGAACGCGTGGAACAGGGTCGCCTGGCGCTCCGGCGAAATGCCGACGCCGGTGTCCTGGACCTCGACCATCACCCAGCCTTCGAAGGGCCGCGCGCGCACCTGCACGTGGCCATGTCCGGTGAACCGGATGGCGTTGCTGAGCAACTCGCGGACCACCTGCGCGAGACGCGCCCGGTCGGCAAACACGACGAGATCCTCGCTGCAGATCAAGGCGCGCAGTTCGATGCCGCGTGCCTGCGCGCTTGCCTGCATCGCCTCGCACTGCTCCTCGAGCACGTGGCGCAGGTCGACCGACGTGGCCAGGATCTCGAGCGTGTTCGACTCGATGCTGCTCACGTCGAGCAGCCGCCCGACGCTCTCGGACAGCCGCCGGCCCGACTGCCGGATGCGCTCGAGGTGGTCGCGGGCCTGCGCCGGCAGCTCGCCCGCGCTTCCGTCGAGCAGCTGAGAGCAGGCTTCGACCACCGCGCCGAGCGGAATGCCGAGTTCGCGGCCGACGTTTGCGAGCAGTATGTTCTTGGCGCGGTTGCCCTGTTCGGCTGCATCGGCGGCATCGACCAGCCTGCTCGTCTGCAGGCGCACCAGTTGCTGCAGCTTCTCCTGGTTGCAGCGCAGCGCGCTCTCGAGTTCCCGGCGCAAATGCTCGTTGGCCTTGCGGTCGCTGATGTCGAGGTGGATGCCCAACATGCGCAGCGGCTCGCCTTGCGGCCCGCGCTCCACCACCGTACCGCGCGACTCGAACCACGCAAAGGTCCCGTCCTTGCGCAGCACGCGGAACTCCGCGGCGTAGGTCGGCGCCTCCCCGCGCAGGTACCGGTCCACCCTCGAGCGCATCTCGAGGGCGTCCTCCGGGTGGATCTTCGCGATCAGTTCGGCGAACGTGTTGCCCAGCTCGTCGGAGTCCTCATAGCCGAGGATCCACTTGTTGATCGGAGTGTAGGTGGACCGTCCGCTTGCGATGTCCCAGTCCCAGATCCCGACGCCGCTGCCCTGCAGGGCCATCTCGATCACGTTCCGTGGCAGGCCGGTGGCCACCACGGGCAAAGTCGCGGGCAGGTCCGACCGCAGCATTCGTGCCATGTCGCCGGTTCCTCGCTGAGTGTGCGCGGCCCCGCAGGCGTCGGGGCGCCGTCCGCGCCGGCACGTTGCCGCGCAACCGCTGCAGGCGCAATGCGTACCGTCCGAAGCACGGCGCACCAGCCGAAAAGTGCTGCGCATCAGTTGGTTAGGCGGGGTGGAGGCGAGGAGCACGTCCCTGTGCTCAGTCGCTTATTGTCACACCGGCGGTTGCGCGCTGATTACGAAAACACGACAGTGATTTATGATCGGACGACAGCCTGCTACGGGGTTTCCGCATGCCCACGTCTTCGATCGGCCAGCGACGCGCCTCGGTGCCGGACACTGCGTCCCGGACCCTCGTGCCGAGGGGCATGGTCCGCATGGCGCCCACGATGTCCGTGCCCTCGCTGCTTCGGGAGCAGGGCGTCGACCCGACGCCGCTGGTTGCCGAATTCGGCCTGGCGCCGTCGCATTTCGACCAGCCCGACTACGTGCTCCCCTACGAGGTACGCTCCCGCCTGCTGATCCGCTGCGCCGAGGCCGCGGGTTGTCCCCACTTCGGCCTGCTGGTGGGCCAGAGGGCCGGACTCTCGTCGTTCGGGCTCGTCGGCTTCCTCGTGCAGAGTGCCCCGGACGTGCGCACCGCGCTCGAAGCCGGCATTCGGTACTTCCCGCTGCACAACCCGAATGCCACCACCGAACTCGTCGAGGACGGGCGTTACGCGCGCTTCGGCCACACGATCCTCGCGCACGAAGCCGCGGGCCGTGAGCAGATCGTCGACATGGCCGCCGCCATCATCTTCAACGCGATGCGCGTGCTCTGCGGGCACGGCGGAGCACCCGTCGAGGTGCGTCTCGCGCGCGAGCGTCCGCAGGACACGGGACCCTACCAGCGGTTCTTCCAGGCACCGCTCGTCTTCGACGCCACCGACACGGGGCTGGTCATCGCAGCCTCGTGGTTGGACCGGCCGCTATCGACCGCCGATCCGCTGCTGCACCTGATGATGCGCCAGCGCATCGACGAGCTCGCATCGCAGGCGGGCGAGGACGTGGCGAGCCGGCTGCGCAGGATGCTGCCGTCGCTGCTCGCCGTGCGCGGCGCGTCGGTGGCGGACGCGGCGCGGAGTCTCGGCATCGGCGTGCGGACGCTCAATCGCCGCCTCGCGGACGCCGGGACCAGCTTCGCCGAACTGCGCAGCGAGGCCCGCTACGCGATGGCACGCCAGCTGCTGCGCGGTACTGCCATGCCGGTCGGCGAGATTGCCGTGCAGCTCGGATACGCAAACGCCAGTGCGCTGACGTTCGCGTTCCGCCGCTGGTCCGGAATGGGCCCGTCGCAGTGGCGGGCGTCGACCCGCTCGTGAGTTCAGGAGCGAGCAGGCCCGGCCGGCCAGCCTCGCGGATCCGTGATCCGCGTCGCGCAGTCGCCGGCCGCCGGTTTGGCGACGGGATGCCCGGCCCGTATGATGCGCGCCCTTTCTCTGCCCCGGTCCGGACCGCGGGAGGCACGTGGAGAGTCTGCTTCAGGTCGTGCTGCTCGGCATCATCGAGGGCATCACCGAGTTCCTGCCGATCTCGAGCACCGGGCACCTGCTGATCGCGCAGCATTGGCTCGGGCGCCGTTCCGATCTCTTCAACGTCGCGATCCAGGCCGGCGCGATCCTCGCGGTGGTGATCATCTACTGGCGGCGCCTGTGGGACCTCGCGTTGCACTTCTCCAGGCCGGAGAACCGCGACTACGTCTACAAGCTTGCGGCCGCGGTGATGATCACCGTGGTCGGCGGCTTCATCGCCAAGCAGATGGGTCTCGAGCTGCCCGATACCGTCGCGCCCGTGGCGTGGGCGCTGATCCTCGGCGGTGTCGCGATCTTCGCGATCGAGGCCTACGCGAAGCGCCAGCCGCCGAGCGACGTGCTCACCTGGCGGGTTGCGTTCTGGGTCGGCATGGGCCAGATCCTCGCGGCCGTATTCCCCGGCACCTCGCGCTCCGCGGCGACGATCTTCGCGGCGATGCTCGCGGGCATGACCTCGCGGCCCGCGGCGGCCGAGTTCTCGTTCCTGGTCGGCATCCCGACCATGTTCGCCGCCACCGCCTACGAGGCGTTCGATCTCTACCAGTCCGGGCACATGGCCGAGGAGAACTGGACCGAGCTCGGCGTGGGTTTCGTGGTGTCCGCGATCGTCGCCTTCGTCGCGGTCAAGTGGCTGCTGCGCTACGTGCAGACGCACAGCTTCAATCCCTTCGGCTGGTACCGCATCGCGCTCGGGCTGCTGCTGGTCGCGGTCGTGGACTGAGCGGAACCCGCCGGTCGCCAGTCCCGGCTCCCCCCGCGCAAGCGCCTCCCGACGCCTCGTCCTGCGAGACGGATCCCGATTTGACTTGGAGTCTCTTGCAGTTTCCTGCCACATATGAGACAAAGCGTCCCATATATGGAGATAGCCATCGAGAGACCTGTGTTGACTGCCTGCCGCCGGTGGCTGCGCCCCATCGCGCGCTGGCTGTTGCGGTCGGGGGTCACCTGGAAGGAGTTCGCCGAGCTGTCGCGCAGCGTGTTCGTCGTGACGGCCTCCGAGGAGTTCGGCCTGCGGGGCCGCCCGACCAACATTTCGCGTGTCGCGCTGCTCACCGGGCTGTCGCGCCGCGATGTGCGGCGTGCGCTGGGCGAGGCTCGCTCGCCGCTGCCGCCTGCCGCGGAGGAAGCCCTGAACCACGCCAGCCGCGTGCTGACGGGCTGGCACCTCGATGCCGATTTCCTGGCACCCGACGGACGGCCGCGCGTGTTGCCCGCCGCGGACGCGGACTCTCCGTTCGCGCAGCTGCTGCGCCGCTACGCGGGGGACATTCCCGCGACTGCGCTGGTCAAGGAACTCGTCAAGTCGGGTTCCATCGAGCGCCTGGAGGACGGGTCCTACCGGGCGCTGCGCCGCTACTACATGCCGCGGGCGATGGACGGCCGGGCGGTGGAACGCTCGGGCAGCGTGCTCGCGGACCTCGCGACGACGATCGAGCACAACCTTTCGCGTGAGCCGCGCGAGCCCTCGAGGTTCGAAGGCCGCGCCCAGAACCGCCGCATCGATCCGCGTCAGCTGCCCGCATTCCGCGCCTTCGTGGAGCGTGAGGCACAGGCGATGCTCGAACGCGCGGACGACTGGCTCAGCACTCACGAGGCGCCGGCCGGGGAAGCGGGCCTGCGCCTCGGCATCGGCGTGTACGCGATACACGACACGACTCCTGGAGACCCACGATGAACACCCGACTCACGATTCGATGGCTGTCCGCGCTGCTCACGCTGTCCCTGCTGGGCTGCGGGGGCGGGGGCGGCAGCGGCGGCAATCAGGTCGCCGGCATCGACCGGGGCGGCATCACGATCGCCCAGGGGCCGATCAACGGCTTCGGCAGCGTCATCGTCAACGGCGTGCGCTACTCCACGGCCGGCGCGTCGATCACGATCGACGGCCAGCCCGGCGTCGAGTCCGACCTCCGCGTCGGGCAGGTCGTGCGTGTCGAGGGCACGGTGGACGCCGGCGGCGCCACCGGCCTCGCGCTCAGGGTCTCGTACGACGACGACGTCGAGGGCGCGATCCAGTCGATCAACCTCGCAGCCGGGACGCTCGTCGTACTGGGCCAGACCGTGCGGGTCGGGCCCGCCACGTCGCTCGACGACCGAATCTCCCCGCGATCGCTCGAGGGGCTCGCGGTCGGCGACCGCATCGAAGTGAGCGGGCTGGTCGCCGCCGGCGGCGTCATCGAGGCGACGCGCATCGAGCGCAAGAGCGCCTCCTCCGTCGTCGAATTGAAGGGCACGGCAGGCTCCGTCGACACGGTCGCGCGTCGCCTGCGCATCAACGCGCAGCAGGTCGACTACTCGACCGCGCAGCTGAGCAACTTCCCGAGCGGCCAGCCTGCCAACGGCGATCTCGTCGAGGCGCAGGGCAGCGTCAACGGTTCCGGCGTGCTGGTCGCGACCAAGCTAGAGCGGCGCAGCGCGTCCCTCGCCGGCACCACGGGCGACTCCGCGGCACTCGAGGGCCTCGTGACCCGCTTCGTCTCGGCCGCAGACTTCGACGTCGCCGGGCAGCGCGTGACGACCACCGCGAGCACGCTCTACGAGGGCGGCACGGCGTCGAGCCTCGCGCTCAACGCCAACGTCGAGGTCGAGGGCGGCTTCGACGCCACGGGTCGAGTCGTCGCGCGCAAGGTGCAGCTGAGGCAGCAGAGCGACGTCGAGATCGACGGGCAGGTGGACGCCGTCAACGCCTCGGCGGGCACCCTGGTTGTGCTCGGCACCACCGTTCGTACCAACTCCCTCACGCGCTACGAGGACCACAGTCCGGCGGACGTCGAGCGATTCGGCCTCGCGGACCTTCGCGTCGGCGACTATGTCGAGCTGCGTGCCTACCGTGACGCAGGCGGGCTCGTTGCCACGCTGATCGAGCGGGACGACGTCGAGTCGGACGTGGAAGTGGAGGGGCCTGCGACCTCGGTCGCGGCGCCGAACCTCGTCGTGGGCGGCGTGCCGGTGACGACCGACGCGCAGACCGAATTCCGGAACAAAGACGGCGGGTCGATCGCGGCCGCCGCCTTCTTCGCCGCGGCACCGGGCCGCGAGGTGAAGGTGCGCGGCACGCTGGTCGGCAACACCGTCCTGGCCGAACGGGCCGAGCTCGAGGACTGACCGGGAATCCGGGGTATGGCGGGCGCGACTCGCGCCCGAACCGATCAGTACCGGGCTACAACAGAGGTGTGAGATGAAATTGATTGAACGAAAGTACGTGCTGGCGGCAGCGGTTTCGCTGCTCGTCGCCGCCTGCGGCGGTGGCGGTGGCGGGACGGCTCCTCCGGCGGGACGCCGGCGCCGTCTCCCCCGCCGACGGGCGGCGCGCAGAAGACCGTGTTCGTCACGGGCGCGATCAGCGGCTTCGGCAGCGTGATCGTCAATGGCGTGCGCTATGACACGACCGGCACGGAAGTGCGCATCGACGACCGGCCGGGCACGACTGCGGAGCTGCAGGTCGGCCAGGTGATCCGGCTCGAGGCGCAAACGGACGACCGCGGCCAGCCGCGAGCGATCCGCATCGAGGAGCGCCACCTGCTGCGCGGTTCCGTGCAGTCCGTCGATGCGGCGAGCGGCACCGTGACAGTCGCGGGACAGCTCGTGCGCGTGGACGACGAGACGTCGTTCGACGACTCGATCGCCGGCAGTTCGCTCGGCGGGATCGCCGTGGGCCAGCGCATCGAGGTGCACGGGTTCTCGGGTTCCGACGGGCGCGCGCGCGCGACGCGCATCGAGAAGACCGAGCCGGGGGAGGTCGAAGTCGAGGTCACGGGCCTCGTGACGAACCTCGACGCGGCCGCGAGGCGCTTCCGCGTCGGCAGTCTCATCGTCGATCACGCGTCCGCGTCCCTCGAGGATTTCGGATCGGCCGGACTTCGTGACGGCGACCTCGTCGAGGTCAAGGGACGCGACTTCCTCGCCGATGGCACGCTGCGCGCCACGCGCGTGCAGAAGGAGGACGGCCGCGCAGGCGCTGCGGCCGGCGGGGAGGCCGAGTTCGAGGGCCTCGTCACGCGCTTCGTCTCGGCGAGCGACTTCAGCGTCGCCGGACAGCCCGTGACGACGACGTCGAGCACCGTGTACGTCGGCGGCACCCCGGCCGACCTCGCGCTCGACCGTAAGGTCGAGGTCGAAGGCCGCATCGACGCAGCCGGTGTGCTGGTCGCCTCGAAGGTCGCTTTCAGGCGACCCGCGTCCGTGGCGCTCGCGGCGCCGGTCGAGTCGGTCGACCTGGCGGCAGGCACGGTCCGCGCGCTCGGCATCACCATCGCAGTCGATGCCTCGACGCGCCGGGAGGACAAGGAGGGCGACGATCCGTTCTTCGCGCTGGACGACCTCAAGGTCGGCGACTGGATCGACGTCAGGGGCTATCCGGATCCCACCGCCGCTGGCCGGATGATCGCCACGCGCCTCGAGCGTGACGAGCCGGAGGACGAAGTCGAGCTGCGTGGCCCCGCCGACGGACTGCAGGCGCCGCGCCTGCGCATCCTCGGTGTCGCCATCGAGACGACTCCGGCCACGGAGTTCGAGGACGGGGACGCGAGCATCGACGCCGAAACGTTCTTCGCGCGTGCCGCAGGACAGACGGTGCAAGTGGACGGCAGCTGGAACGGAGCGTCGCTGATCGCCGACGAAGCCAAGATCGAACGGCACGAGGGCACGCCGCCGCCTCCAGTCACTCCGCCGCCTCCGCCGTGACGCCGCCCCCGGTGACTCCGCCGCCCCCGGTGACGCCGCCGCCTCCGGTGACTCCGCCGCCCCCGGTGACTCCGCCGCCGCCGCCTCCGCCGGCGATCGACGGGGCCGCGCTCTATGCATCGAAGTGCGCCTCGTGCCACAGCGCGATCAACGCGATCAGCCGCATGCCCGCCTCGAGCCGCAACGCCGCCGACTTCAGGCGCGCGATCAATGCCAACCGTGGCGGGATGGGCTTCCTCTCCTCGCTGACCGATGCCCAGCTGCAGGCCATTGCGGCTGCGATCGCTGCGGCGAACCCATAGGACTTCACGAACCCCGGACCTCCCCCGGTCCGACTCGGGCGGGTGGCGCGAGCCTCCCGCCTTCTTTTTTCCTTTTCTCAGAACGTCGTGAACGCTGTCACTGCAGCCTTCGTCGGCTCGAAACGTGTCTTGGTGCGGCCAGGACCAGCCTGTTGCCGGCACGCCCAGAGCAGACGATGTACGGGGAAGAACCCTGAGCGGCCTGTCGTGCTCCAGAGAAGCGGACCTTCGAGGTCCCCGCTGGAGACCCGAGCCCAGCAATCGATCAAGCGGGCGACGTGGTGGACGGGTGGCGCGTGCTCGGCATGAAGCCCAACGAGCGGCTGACGCTGTCGATGCCGATGCGAGCGCCCGGCTCGGGCCTGCAGCAGTTCAACATCCGGGGGCGCGTCGGCCGCCGGGTGGTGGAGCTCTGTACCTACTGGCACCCGGCCGGGATCTGGGGGCTCTTGTACAGGTACGCCCACCTGCTGCTCTATGGCCCGCTGGTTCAAGGTGCCGTGGCAGAGGTTGCACGCCAGACAGAAGCGCTCGACGATGCGTGGGCGGCAGCCGCGGAGCAGGTTGTCTCGGCGGAGTCGCGGGATGGGGCGAGCGGACTACGGAAATGACGCCCGCCGGCGACCGCGGAGAAGAGTCGGCGTGGGGACGAACGTAAACTGGCGCTGCGTTACAGGCGGCTCACGGGGAGCCTTCCTGTTTAGGTCTACCGGAACCTCCACGTGAGTCCGAGCACGGCGGAGTCGAAGCGCGCGAACGTGTACACATCGTCGTTGTCCGCACCGCCGTCGAGGATGCGGTACCCGCCTGCGACGGTGATCTGCGGCGTGACGTCGTAGCCAAGCTTCAGCGCCGCATCGATGGCACGACCCTGCGGTGCGGCGAGTCCCTCGAAGTCAAGCAGGCCGTACCAGCCGGGTGCAAAGCGCCACTGGCCCTCGAGCGCCAGCAGGGGCACGACGCCGGTGTTCTTTTCCACTCGTCTCAGCGCGCCCTGCTGCAGACGGATCTCGGCATCGCGGATGTTCAGCGTGGCGCCGCCGGACCACGTCCATCGCTCGCGCTCGTAGAACACGTAGCGATAGCTTGCCCGGTAGGAATCGAAACGGTACTTCACGTTGATCGGGCCGGCCGCGAACGTCGTGTCTTGGAACACGATGGGCTGCGCAGCTGTGCCGGTCTCGTCGATCCCGAGCGGTGCGATGAGGAATCGCAGCAGGTGCTTTTCGTTCAGCGGCCAGTCGAGGACCACGCGTCCGGCCGGAAACGGACCGTCGCCGGTCAGTTCGTCAATCTTGAACCGGGTGTTCGGCGGTTCGTTTGATACCCGCGCGGTGTTGCGCAGCTGCCAGGCGGCACCCAGTTCGACCGTGAGCGCGGGGGAGGGTGGCGCGCGCTCGGCGGCCGGCATCACGCCCGCAAGCGCAGCCGCCGGCATCACGCCCGCAAGCGTGACCAGCCAACCCACCTGGGTGGTGCGGAAAATTCGATGCAGCATGATATTGGCGATCCTTCAACGGATGGTCTGCCGGTGCGCCAGGGTATACCGCCGCCAGCACGGCAGCGAACCGTTGCGGTTGACCTAGCCATGACACCCGAGGAGCTTTTTTCGATCAGGGACTGACCGCCGGTCCCTGCAGCGGGACGGTGGCCCGCCGCCGGCCAGTGTTCAACGTGTTGATTTGCGCCTTACTCTGACCCGCGTTCCATTGGGAATTGCATTCACTCTTGGCCCGCGTAAGCGCGCCCGCCCTGCTCAGTGGAGCAAGAGATTCAAAGACCGTTCGCCGGAATACAGGCCAACCCGGGCCCGTACCGCGGCTCACTGAGGCGGGTCAATTCTCGATGCAAGACCCGGATCAGTTTTCCGTGCAAATCAACAGTCAGCCGCCCGGCGCGAAGTTGAGCGGCGCCGTCGGGCCGAGCGGCAGACCCGTGAAGTACCACACGACCAGCAGCGCGGTCCACGCGACGCCGAGCGCCAGCGAGTACGGCACCATGAGCGAGATCAGCGTGCCCAGGCCCGCGGCGGGCCGGTACCGCTGCAGCACGGCGAGCACGATGAGCATGTAGGAATTGAGCGGCGTGACGATGTTCACCACGGAGTCGCCGATGCGGTAGGCCGCCGTCGTGAGCTCGGGGCTCATGCCGACGATCATGAACATCGGCACGAAGATCGGCGCGAGCACGCCGAACTTCGACAGCATGCCGCTCATCGCGAAGTCGCCGAGCACGACGACCATGACGAACAGCACGATCAGCAGCGGGATCGGCAGCGCCGCGTCGAAGAGCAGCGAGCCGCCGGCGTAGGCAAGCATGCGGTCCATCTGCGAGTAGGCGAAGTAGTTCACGAACTGCGCGAGGAAGAAGAGGATCACCAGCACCGGCACGATCGAGCGGATGCCGTGGTTCAGCGCCGCGACGAAGTCCGCCTGCGTCCGGAGCGTGCCGGTCATCCGGCCGTAGACCATGCCGGGCAGCAGGAACGACAGCAGGATCATCGGCACGATGACCTGCGACCAGCGCGGCCCCGGCGCCTCGACCAGCCGCCCCTGGGCCGCGCCCGCAACGATCGAGAGCGGTTCGCGCGCGAGCACCGCGGCCCCTTCTGCTGCCGGCGTGCCCGCCGGAGCGACCTCGACCGGTTGCTGCACCAGCACCCGTCCGTTCGCGAGCGTCGGCTGCCCCGGGCCGTGCAGCGGCGAGCCCGGCGCCCAGATCAGCGCCGCGAACACGGCGAGTACTGCCGCCATCGTCGCCAGCGACCACGTGAGCGCGCGACGTTCGGCGGGCGCGAGCGTCATGTCCGCGAGTTCGCCGTTACCGCCCGCCTGCGCGTCGCCCGGGTGCAACCGTGCGAGGCGCGGCTCGACGACGCGGTCCGTCACCCACCAGCCGACGGCGGTCACGACGAAAGCCGAGACGACCTTGAAATAGAAGTTGTGCAGGATCGTCACCGAATAGGATGGGTCGATGACGTGTGCAGCTTCCTGCGCGAATCCAGTGAGGACGCCGTCCCCGCCCGTCGGGAACAGGCCGCTGCCGAAGCCGCCCGCCACGCCGCAGAAGGCCGCCGCGAGCCCGGCGACGGGATGCCTTCCCGCTGCGAAGTACAGCGCCGCGGCGAGTGGCGGCAGGATCACGTACCCCGCGTCGCTCGCGACCGAGCTGTTCGCGCCCAGGAACACGATCACGGGCGTGAGCAGGCGCGCGGGCGTCAAGAACGCGAGCTGACGCATCAATGCAGAGAAGAAGCCGAACTTCTCGGCCAGACCGATGCCGAGCATCGATACAAACAGCAGCGGCAGCGCCGGCATCGTCGCGAAGTTGCGCAGCATCGAGGAGAACATGAAGTAGAGCCCCTCGGCGGTGAGGAGGCTCCGGGGCTCGATCGCCGCACCGGCCGCGACGAGCGTGACGCTCACGCCCTCAGGTCCCGTCACCGCGACCGGCTTGAGCGGCTGCACGCTCCAGCCAACCGCTGCGCCGAGCGCGGAGCCGAGCACCACGAAGAAGGCGAGCCAGCAGAACAGGATCGGCGGCTCGGGCAGCTTGTTGCCGAGCCGCTCGATCTGGTCGAGCAGCGACGTTCGGGAGCGATCGGTCATCGGGGTGTTATCTGGTGATCGTTGGCCCAAGCGGAGCGGTTCGTGGCGACGAGGGTCCCGGATTCACGGGCCGAACACGTGGCCCGCAGCCACGCCAATCGTCCGGAATCCGGTGTCACTTCGAGAAACTCGAAGTCTTCTTCTATTTATGTCTGCTTTTGTCGAACTTCAAAAGACCGGATGATCCGCACCGCCGCTCCACAGACAGGAAACGATCGTGTTCTACGCACTCAGCTGGTCCGTGATGTTCATTCTTCTCGCGCTTTGGTCGCTCGCAGCCTGGGCGTTCCACTCGGTCGCGGCATGGACGGTCTCGAATGCGGGCGTGCTGGCGGAAGGTTCAGGGGCGATCGAGGGCTTGCGTGCGCCGGATTGGCTCGCGCCCTGGATTCCACCGGAACTCGCTCTCGCATCCTCTTCGGTGCTCACCGCTTTGAGTCCGGCCATTGAAACCGCTCTCAACCAGGCACCCGCCCTGGCGGGCGGGCTGTCGGTGGCGGTTTGGGTGGTTTGGGGAGTCGGTAGCGCCCTGATCGTCATCCTGGGCCTGGTGTGCAGCCGATTGATCACCTTACTGCGCCGCCGCTCGTCGACGCGATCATTCAAGGCCCTCCATTGGACACCTTGATCCCGTTCTTTGCGGCCGACTTCCTGGGCACGCCCGTCTGGGTCTGGCTCACCTTCATCGGCATCGTCGTCGCGTTGCTGGCCTTCGACCTGGGCGTTCTGCACAAGGACGATCACGAGATCGGCGTGCGCGAAAGCCTGCTGCTGTCCGCCGGCTACATCAGCGTCGCGCTGATCTTCGGCGCCTGGGTCTGGTGGTACCTGGGCGCGCAGAGCGGCATGGACTACTACACCGGCTTCATGATCGAGAAGTCGCTGTCGATGGACAACGTCTTCGTCATCGCGCTGATCTTCAGCTTCTTCGCGATCCCGCGGCAGTACCAGCACCGGGTGCTGTTCTGGGGCATCCTGGGCGTGATCGTGCTGCGCGCGATCATGATCGGTCTCGGCGCCACACTGGTCAGCCAGTTCAGCTGGGTGCTTTACTTGTTCGGTGCCTTCCTGATCTTCACGGGCATCAAGATGTGGATCATCGCCGACCACATGCCCGACATCGCCAACAACCCGCTGCTGAAGTTTCTGAAGCGACACATGAGAGTGACCGATGGCTTGCGCGGCAACGCCTTCTGGGTGCACGAGCCCGACCCCGCCACCGGCAAGGTGGCCCGCTTTGCCACGCCGCTGTTCCTGGCGCTGGTGCTGATCGAGTTCGTCGATCTGATCTTCGCGGTCGACTCGGTACCGGCGATTTTCGCCATCACCACCGACCCGTTCATCGTCTATACCAGCAACATCTTCGCCATCCTGGGGCTGCGTGCGCTGTACTTCGCGCTGGCGGCGATGATTCACCGCTTCAAGTACCTGAAGTACGCGCTGGCCCTGGTGCTGGTGTTCATCGGGTCGAAGATCTTCCTCGTCGGCATCACCGGCAAGATTCCGGCGGTGATCTCGCTCAGCGTGACCTTTGGCCTGATCGCCGGTGGCGTGCTGGTGTCGCTGTGGAAGACGCGCGGGCAGCCCGCGGTCGTCGATCCCTCATGACGGCCACTTGGGCGCTACGGGGCGTCACCGGCGGGGCCCGCCTCGATCTCCTCGAGCAGCGGATGCACATGGCGGCCGGCCGGGCGGATCAGGTATAGCAGCTCGCTCAGCTCCGGCACGCGACCGACGGGTTGCAGCCCGAACTGCGTGGCGACGTCGGACTCGATCACGGTCGGCACGCAGGCAATGCCGAAGCCGCGCTGTGCGAACACCTTCATCAACGCACTGTCGTCGCAGCGCGCCACGACGCGCGGCGTGAGTCCGCGCTCGGCGAGCCAGGAATCCAGCGCAATGCTGAGCGGCGATTCGGCGGACCCGGCGATCAGCGGTGCGCCGTCGAGGCAGGCGGGGAAGTCCCCGCTCAGCGCCATGCGCACGTGCGGCGCCGCGACGAGGCTCAGGCCCGACTTCAGCAGCCGCCGCCCGCGCATCGAGCGTGCCAGATACGGCGGCATGGGCTGGTCCGCCAGTACCGCGTCGAGTTGGTGCGCCGCGAGCCGTCCGAGTAGCCCGGTGATAGTCCCTTCGACGCAGTCGAGCTCGATGCGGTCGCGGTGGCGCTCGAGCAGGGGCGCCAGCACGCGCGCGTACACCATGTTCACCTCGCCCCCGGACCAGTCCCTGGAGTGGAACGACGACGGTGTGGAGGGGGCCGCACGCTTCATCGAAGCGCCTGTGGAACCTCGCCTGGCGCTACCGCGCCAGCCGAGATGCGTCCTTGGCCGGCCGGCGTCTGAGGCCGGGGAGGGCGGGACGGCGCGCCGCGAGTCGGCGATAGCGCTTGCGGACGCCCGGCGGGAGATCCATGGGGCGCTCCAGAAGGCCCTCTACGACTACGAGCGCCACCAGTTCAACACCGTCGTCTCGGCCTGCATGACCATGGTCAATGCCGTGGCCCCTGTGGACGAGAGCCCGGCGGGTCTGGCCGTGCTGCGTGAGGGCTGCGGCTCGTCCTGCGCCTGCTCACCCCGGTCGCCCCCCACGTCAGCCATCATCTGTGGCGGGAACTGGGCCTGGGCGACGACATCCTGGCCGGAGGCTGGCCGGCGGTGGACCTGGAGGCCCTGCGCCAGGACCAGATCGAATGCGTGGTCCAGGTCAATGGCAAGGTCCGTGGCGAGGTCCAGGTCCCGGCGGACGCGGGGCGGGAGGCCGTCGAGGCCGCCGCCCTGGCCAACGAGAATGTTCGCCGTTTCATCGGCGAGGGGACTGTGCGCAAGGTGGTGGTGGTCCCGAACAAACTGGTGAATGTGGTGGTGGCCTGATGATCGGGGCGATGGCCCATGGGCGCCTCTTGGCCCTGGCCTGGCTGGGCGCGGCCCTGGTGATCTCAGGCTGTGGTTTCAGGCTACGTGGGGAGGTGGAGATTCCACCCGACCTCAACCCGCTGTTTCATCCAGGCAGGCGGCCTGCGTCCCCGGTGCCCCGGCGCTCCGCGACCGCTTGCGTGGGACTCAGGTGCGTGTCGCCGCCAATCCCAGAAGACGCGAAGCTGATCCTGCGTATCTTGGGGGAGTCGCGCTTTGTCTCGGGTGGTGGCGGTGGACCGGGCTGGAAAGGTCCTGTCCTACGAACTTTTCTATAGGGTCAGCTTAGACATCCAGGGCCCGGACGGCAAGGAGCGCCTGCCTCGCCAGGAGATCGAACTGGTGCGCGGCTTCGACAACCCGGACACCGAGGTCCTGGGCAAGCAGTTGGAGGGGGAGCTCATCTACCAGGACATGATCGACGACGCCGCGGACCGGGTGCTGATCCGGCTGCGTGCGGCCCTGGTCAAGGGCTGACCATGCGCCTGCGCCTGGACCAGCTCGCCGGCCACCTCAAGCGCCAACTCGCCCCGGTCTATCTGGTGTGCGGCGAGGAGCCCTGGCAGCTTGGCGAAACGGCCCGCCAGATCCGCGGGCACGCCGTTGGCCCAGGGGTTTGAGCGCGAGGTCCTGGACCAGGACGCGACCTTCGACTGGTCTGCCCTGGCCGCCGCCACCGACGCCCTGTCGCTGTTCGCCAGCCGGCGGCTGATCGAGTTGCGGATCGGCACCCCGACCCTGGGCCAGGAGGGCAGCGCCGCCGTGCGCCGCTTCTGCGACCGGGCGACCCCGGATACGGTCCTGCTCATCGTCGCCCCCAAGCTCGACCGCAAGGACCTCAAGGCCAAGTGGGTCCAGGAGGTGGAGCAGGGTGGGGGCCCTGGTCCAGGTCTGGCCCCTGGAGGGACCGCGCCTGGTGGGCTGGCTGGAGG
>CAVPOQ010000007.1:0-501753 GCA_963707145.1 uncultured Gammaproteobacteria bacterium | reverse complement strand
GATGCCGCCGTTCTTCGTCAGCGTCGTCTCCAGCGCGGATCACTGGCTCTTCGTCTCATCCTCCGGAGGCCTGACGGCCGGCAGGGTTATCGCCGGAGACCGCGCTGTTTCCCTACCTTCCCGTCGACCGCATTCACGAGAGCAGTCCCCACACCGGGTGCAAGACGATCCTGCGGGTCGGCCTGCACGGCCGACAGGTCCTCTGGGAACCGTTCAACCGGGAACACGACGGTCGTTTCGCAACCAGCCGCAATCTCTACAAGAACGTCCTGGGCAACAAGCTCTGCTTCGAGGAGGTCAATCATGACCTCGCCCTCGCCTTCCGCTACACCTGGGCCACGAGCGACCGGCATGGTTTCGTGCGCCAGTGCGAGCTGCGGAACCTGGCGAGCGAGACGTTGCGGATCGAGCTGGTGGATGGCCTGCAGAACATCCTGCCCGCGGGCACGCCGCTGCCAGTCCAGACGAGTTCGAGCAACCTCGTGGACGCGTACAAGTGGAGCGAACTCGACGCGGGTACCGGGCTGGCGATGTACGCGCTCTATTCAGGCATATCGGATCGCGCCGAACCGTCTGAATCCCTGCGTGCCAATGTCGTCTACGGCCTCGGCCTGGACGCACCCACGGTGCTGCTCTCGTCGCTGCAACTCGACGATTTCCATCGCGGCGAACCCATGGTGCAGGAGGATCGCAAGCGTGGCATCCGCGGCGCCTATTTCCTGCGCACCAGCCTCGTGCTTCCGGGCGGCGAGTCGCGACGATGGCAGATCGTGGCCGACATCGAGCGCACCCAGGGCCAGGTACTGGATGTCATCCGGCACCTCGCGGATCCGGCCGCCGCGGCAGCTGCCGTAGCGTGTTCGGTCGACGCGGGCTGCGACGAGCTGGCGCGCATCGTCGCGGCCGCAGACGGGTTCCAGTCGACTGCCGAGGAGTCCGTGACGGCGCATCACTACGCCAACGTGCTGTTCAACGTGCTGCGCGGCGGAATCTTCCACGACCAGTACCGGTTGCCGGCCGCCGATTTCGCCAGGCATGTCCGCCACTTCAATGCGCACGTCTACGAACGTCACCAAGGGCTGCTCGCAGGCCTGCCGGAGTCGCTGTCGGTCGAGGACCTGCGGTCAGCCGTGCAACGCAGCGGCGATCCGCAGCTGGAGAGGCTCTGCCACGAATACCTGCCGATCACGTTCGGTCGCCGTCACGGCGATCCGAGTCGACCGTGGAACAGGTTCGCGATCAGGCTGAAGGACGCTCGCGGTGAGCGGCTGCTGTCCTATGAAGGCAACTGGCGGGACATCTTCCAGAACTGGGAGGCGCTGACCTTCAGCTTCCCGGAGTTTATCGAGTACGTCGTCGCCAAGTTCGTCAACGCTTCGACCGTGGATGGCTACAACCCGTATCGCATCACACGGGAAGGAATCGACTGGGAAGTCGAGGAACCGGGCAATCCCTGGAGTCACATCGGCTACTGGGGTGACCACCAGATCATCTACCTGCTGAAGTTCCTGGAACACTCGCAGCGGTTTCATCCGGCCCGCCTCCGCGAGCTCCTGCATCTGCCGGTGTTCAGTTACGCGAACGTCCCCTATCGGATCAGGAGCTTCGCCGAGCTCGTCGCGGACCCGAAGCGAACCGTGGACTATGACCACGCGCTCGCCGCGCGGATCGCGGACCGGGTGGCCGTCCTCGGCGCGGACGGCAAGCTGGTTCTCGATGGCCGCGGCGAGGTCTACCAGGTCAACCTGCTGGAGAAGCTGCTCGTGCCCTTGCTGGCCAAGCTCGGCAACCTGGTCGTCGACGGCGGAATATGGCTCAACACGCAGCGCCCCGAGTGGAACGACGCGAACAACGCGCTGGTCGGCCATGGCGTCTCGATGGTCACGCTGTACTACATGCGCCGATACGTGCGCTTCCTGCAGGAGCTGCTGGCCGGGGAAACGGGACCCGTCGAGTTGTCGGCGGAAGTCGGCGCATGGCTGGCCGACACGTGCGCCGCCCTCGCAGACATCCGCGCGTCCCTGGGGACCGGCCGGATCGGGCCGGACCAACGCTGGCACTCGATGCAGGAACTGGGCCTGGCGGCGAGCCGCTACCGGCAGTCCGTCTATCGTGACCAACCGTTTTCCGGAAAGGTGGAACGACCGCTCGGGCAGGTCATGGAGCTGCTTGACGACACCCTCGCGGCGATCGACCACACCATCCGCAGCAACCGTCGCGCGGACGGTACCTACGACGCTTACAACCTGCTGGACCTGAAGGGCGACGAGGCCGGCGTCGACCCGTTGTACCTCATGCTCGAAGGCCAGGTCGCCGCCCTCAGCTCCGGCGCGATCGCTCCGCAGTCGGCCGCAGCGCTGGTCGAGACGCTGTTCGAGACCGACATCTACCGGGCCGACCAGCGCTCCTTCATGCTGTATCCCGACCGTCCGCTGCCGGGCTTTCTCGAAAAGAACCGCGTCCCTGCCGCCGGAGTCGAGGAAGTCGCCCTGCTGCGGCGCATGATCGCCGCAGGCGACGACCGGATCGTCGCGCGTGACGCCGACGGCGGCTATCGCTTCAATGCCGACTTCAGGAACGTCGGCGACCTGGATGCCCGGCTCGATGCCTTGTCCGCAGTCTACGGCGAGGACGTCGAAGCCTCTCGCGCAGCCACTGCGCGCCCTCTACGAAGCGGTGTTCAGGCATCGCGAGTTCACCGGTCGTTCCGGCAGCATGTTCGGCTTCGAGGGTCTCGGTTGCATCTACTGGCACATGGTGTCGAAGCTGCTGCTCGCGATCCAGGAGAACTTCTTCGCGGCGCTCGAAAGCAATGCAGCAGCGGAGGTGTGCCAGCGCCTCGGCGGCCTGTACTACCGGGTGCGCGAAGGCATCGGCTTCAACAAGACGCCGGCCGAGTATGGCGCCTTCCCGACGGACCCCTATTCGCATACGCCCGGGCACGGCGGCGCCCAGCAGCCCGGGATGACCGGGCAGGTCAAGGAAGAGGTGCTGACCCGCTTTGGCGAGCTGGGCGTTCGGGTCGCCGACGGCGAAGCACGCTTCGAGCCCGGGCTGCTTCGTACACGCGAGTTTGCGTCCGCGCCTCGTCCGTTCCGATTCCTCGACGTCCACGGCCAATGGCAGGAGCTGACGGTTCCGGCGTCGGGGCTCGCCTTCACCTGGTGCCAGGTCCCGATCGTCTATCGTTTGCGCAGCGAAGCGCGTCCAACGCTGACGATCACGCGGCAGGACGGCAGCATTCAGACTCTGCCGCAGCTGTCGCTGCCGGCGCAATTGAGTTCGGAGCTGTTCCGGCGCAGCGGCCACATTCGGCAGATTTCGCTCGATTTTCCCAACGAAGCCCTGTTCGGAGCCTGACCGAGCGATTGACCTTGCCTGCGGACGAGCCGCTCGTACTGCCGACGGATCGAACACCGGCGACCGCTGTCCGTCGGGGCACCTCGCGAACTGCGGCGGCTCGGACGAACCAGTGGCCACGTCCAAGGCGGCGATGCAATCCCGATACGTCACGTCTTCCTGCGGCGCCTTCTCCCCGTGACCGGTCGCCCGACGCCTCCGACCCCGCCCTGGCGCCCGAGACTGCGTAAGACCCGGAGGCTCTTGCGGTACCCAACGGCTGCGCCACAGGCGAAAATGCCGTTCCTACGCCCGGTCCTGAAGCCTCCTCCGTGAACGCCGTTCCGACCCCACCCGCCGCCCCGGTCATCGCTGCCCCGATGCCGTCGCTGGATCCGCCGCCCCGGCTGCGCGAGATCCCCTACAACTACACGTCGTTCTCGGACCGCGAGATCGTCATCCGGCTGCTCGGCGAGGAGGGCTGGAGTCTGCTCGACGAGCTGCGCGCCGAACGCCGCACCGGCCGCTCGGCACGCATGCTCTACGAGGTGCTGGGCGACATCTGGGTGGTGCAGCGCAACCCCTACCTCGAGCAGGACCTGCTCGATGACCCGCGCCGCCGCGGCCTGCTGATCGAGGCGCTGCACCACCGCCTCGCCGAGATCGACCGCCGGCGGGCGCCCGACGACCCGGCACGCGACGCGCGGGTGGCCGGGCTGCTCGAGTCCGCACGCGCGGCCGTGCGTGCCTTCGAGCAGTCTTTCGCCACGACCGAAGCGCTGCGCCGCCGCGCGCGTCGCGAGCTCGGCCGCCACACCCGCGCCGACAACCTCTGCTTCGATCCCTACGCGCGTATCGCCCATGCCACGGACGCGACCGACTGGCGCGTGGAGCTCCCCTTCGTCGTGCTCACGCCGGACGCCGAGGAGGAGGTCCCGGGCCTGGTGCGTGCCTGCATCGCGCTCGGGCTCACCGTGATTCCGCGCGGCGGCGGCACGGGCTACACCGGCAGTGCAGTCCCGCTCACGCCACACGCCGCGGTGATCAACGTCGAGAAACTCGAGACAGTGGGGGCGCTCGAGACCCTCGTGCTGCCCGGCCTCGAACGACCGGTCCCGACGTTGCTCACCGGCGCGGGCGCGGTCACGCGCCGCGTCGAGGAGGCGGCGCACGCCGCCGGGTTCGTGTTCGCGGTGGACCCGACCTCGGCGGACTCTTCCTGTGTCGGCGGCAACATCGCGATGAACGCCGGCGGCAAGAAGGCCGTGCTGTGGGGCACGGCGCTCGACAACCTCGCCTGGTGGCGCATGGTGGACCCCGAGGGCAACTGGCTCGAGGTCACTCGCGTGGCTCACAACTTCGGGCGCATCCACGACGTCGCGGTCGCCACCTTCGACCTGCTCTGGAAGGATGGCACCAGCCCTCCGCAGCAGGCGCGCGTGCTGCGCAGCGAGCGCCTCGAGATCGAGGGCCGGCGCTTCCGCAAGGCGGGGCTCGGCAAGGACGTGACCGATAAGTTCCTCGGCGGGCTGCCCGGCGTGCAGAAGGAAGGCTGCGACGGGCTGATCACCGCGGCACGCTGGGTCGTGCACCGCATGCCCCCGCACATCCGCACCGTCTGCCTCGAGTTTTTCGGACAGGCGCGCGAGGCGATCCCGGCGATCGTCGAGATCCGCGACCACATCGCCGCCGCGGAGCGCGAGCGCGGCGTGTGCCTCGCGGGGCTCGAGCACCTCGACGAACGCTACCTGCGCGCCGTGGGCTACACGACTCGCTCCAGGCGCGGCGCGCTGCCGAAGATGGTGCTGCTCGGCGACATCGTGGGCGACGACCAGGACGCCGTGGCGCGCTGCGCTGCGGACGTGGTGCGCATCGCCAACGCGCGCGCCGGCGAGGGCTTCGTCGCGGTGAGCGCCGAGGCGCGCAAGGCGTTCTGGCGCGACCGCGCCCGCACCGCCGCGATCGCCCGGCACACCAACGCCTTCAAGGTCAACGAGGACGTGGTGATCCCGCTCGAGCGTCTCGGCGAGTACACCGACGCCATCGAGCGCATCAACATCGAGCTGTCGCTCGCGAACAAGCTCGCGATCCTCGCGGCCCTCGACGCCTACCTGGCGGGCGAGCCGCGCGTCGGCAAGACCGGCGACGCCGACACCGACCGCCTGTCGCGCGAGGAACTGCTCGGCGACCGGGTCGCGACGGCGCGGGAAACCGTCGCCGCCGCGCGTCGCCGCTGGCAGTGGCTGGCCGACCATCTGGATCGACCGCTCGTCGACGCCGCGGCGGACCTCGAGCGTGTCGGCTACGGCGCGTCACACGCGGATGCGGGTCGGCGGGCCGGCGCAGAAGCGGGTATGCGCGTCGTCGACCTGCTGCAGGACCGCACGCTGCGCGTGTCGTGGAAGACCGAGGTGCGCAACGAACTGCGCCGCCTGTTCGCGGGCGGCCCGTTCGCACCGCTGCTCGCCGACCTCGAGGCCGTCCACCGGCGCGTGCTCAGGAGCCGCGTGTTCGTCGCCCTGCACATGCACGCGGGCGACGGCAACGTGCACACCAACATCCCGGTCAACTCCGACGATTACGCGATGCTGCAGGAGGCCAACCGGGCCGTGGCGCGCATCATGCGCATCGCCCGTGACCTCGGCGGCGTGATCTCCGGGGAGCACGGCATCGGCATCACCAAGCTCGAATTCCTCGACGACGAGGAGATCGCCGAGTTCCGCCGCTACAAGGCGCGCATCGACCCCGAGGGTCGCTTCAACAAAGGCAAGCTGCTGCCCGGTGCCGATCTCCGCCGCGCCTACACGCCGAGCTTCAACCTGCTCGGCCACGAGTCGCTGATCATGCAGCAGTCGGACATCACGTCGATTTCAGACGCGATCAAGGACTGCCTGCGCTGCGGCAAGTGCAAGCCGGTGTGCTCGACGCACGTGCCGCGCGCCAACCTGCTCTACTCGCCCCGCAACAAGATCCTGGCCACCTCGCTGCTGATCGAGGCGTTCCTCTACGAGGAGCAGACCCGCCGCGGCGTGTCGCTGCAGCACTGGGACGCGTTCTCGGACGTCGCCGACCACTGCACCGTCTGCCACAAGTGCGAGACGCCCTGCCCCGTGGACATCGACTTCGGCGACGTGTCGATGGCGATGCGCGACCTGCTGCGGCGCATGGGCAGGCAGCGCTTCGACCCCGGCAAGGCGGCCTCCATGTTTTTCCTCAACGCCACCAGCCCCGATACCATCAGGCTGACGCGCAGGCTGATGATCGACTGGGGTTTCAAGGCGCAGCGCATCGCTCACCGCGCGCTCGGCACGCTCGCCGCGGCGCAGACGGAGCACCCGCCCGCTACCACCGGCGGACGCCCGCCGCTGCGCGAGCAGGTCGTGCACTTCGTCAACAAGAAGATGCCGGGCGGGCTGCCGAAGCGCACCGCGCGCGCGCTGCTCGACATCGAGGACCGCCGCTACGTACCGGTCATCCGCGACCCGGTGCGCACCACCGCGGAATCCGAGGCGGTGTTCTACTTCCCGGGCTGCGGCTCGGAGCGCCTGTTCTCGCAGGTGGGCCTCGCCACCCAGGCGATGCTCTGGCACGCCGGCGTGCAGGCCGTGCTGCCGCCGGGTTACCTCTGCTGCGGCTATCCCCAGCGGGGCAGCGGTCGGTTCGACCAGGCCGAGAAGATCATCACCGACAATCGCGTGCTGTTCCACCGCGTGGCGAACACGCTCAACTACCTCGACATCCGCACCGTGGTGGTGAGCTGCGGCACCTGTCACGACCAGTTGCAGGGCTACGCGTTCGGCGAAATCTTCCCGGGCTCGCGCATCGTGGACATCCACGAGTTCCTGCTGGAGAAGGGCCTGCGGATCCAGGGCGTCACCGGCGTGCGCTACCTCTACCACGACCCCTGCCACAGCCCGATCAAGTCGCGCGACCCGCTCGAGGTGGTCAACGCGCTGCTCGACCCCGGGTCGAACGGACCGGTGGCGAAGAACGATCGCTGCTGCGGCGAGTCCGGCACGTTCGCGGTCTCGCGTCCCGACATCGCCACCCAGGTGCGCTTCCGCAAGCAGCAGGAGATGGAGCGTGGCGCGGCACGGGCACGTGCGGACGGATTCACAGGACCGGTGAAGGTACTCACCTCGTGCCCGTCGTGCCTGCAGGGACTGAGTCGCTACGACGACGACTCCGGCACCGGGGCCGACTACGTCGTGGTCGAGATGGCCCGCCACCTGCTCGGGAAGGACTGGCTCGCCGACTACGTCCGGCGCGCGAACGCCGGTGGCATCGAGCGCGTGCTGGTCTGACCCGGCCGCCTCAGAAGCGCAGCGTCAGCCCGAGCGTCGCCTCGCCCTGGAAGAAGGTACTGCCCGACGACTTGAGCAGGCAGCCCGCCTGCTCGCCGGTACTCGCACAGAAGTACTGGCCGTCGGTTTCCACGAACGTCAGGTAGCCGCGCACGCCCAGCGTTGCGGCGAGGTTGTCCGTGAACGGCAGGCGCACGCCGCCGCCCGCGCTGAACGAGAATCTCGTGTCGGAGTCGTAGCCGCCGTCGGCGCTGAACATCGTGGCGCCCGCGGTGAAGGAGAAGTAAGGCACCATCCATTTTTCGTCGGCGAACAGCAGCGTACCGCCGAACTGGTAGTAATCGACCGTGACGTCGATGCCGGCGAGGGTCGGATCGTTGTTGTCGACTTCGGTGCTCTGCGTCGAGAACAGCAGTTCGTAGTACGAGTTGGGGTCGCGATAGAGACCGAGGTCGACGCCCCAGCTCCCGCCGTCCTGGAGATCGGCGCTCGGTGACTTCCCGTCGTCCGTCTCCTGCACATCGAACTGGCCCCCCATGCGATAGCCCCCGAACGGCGTGATCTCGAACGTCGGACCGGCCGCATGCGCCGATGGCGCGGCCACCAGCGCCAGCAGCAGCAGACACGGCAGCGATCGGTTGAACTCCGGCATGCGGGATCCTCTTCCAGAAGCGTCGCGCGCCCGGGGGAATCCCGGCGCCTGCACGCGAGTCTAACCCAGCGGCCAAGCGCGCCGTGCCGCCCCGGGCGGCGCGGCTGCTAGACTGTGAACCGCGCCCTTCGCGACCGGGACGACCATGAGCGATCTCAAGCGGACATTGAGCGATCTCCACGAGGCACTCTCGCAGGCCGAACAACTCGGCCCCGAGGATCGAGTCCAGCTGCAATCGGCGCTCGAGGACATACGCCGCGTGCTCGGGCACGGTGACGCGCTGGAGGGCGCCGCGGTGCGGCTCGAGGCCGGCCACCCGGGCGTGGCCGGTGCGATCCGCGCCGTGCTCGACGCGCTGGGCAAGGCCGGCATCTGATCGCGCGCCGATCCCGTCCGACCCACTCACCCCGGGGCGCACGACCATGAGCGACGAGCAAGCCCTGCCGTTCGACGAGGCCTTCGACAAGGCCGTCGAGCTCGGCAACCAGATCGCCGACCAGGACGAGAAGGCCGACCTCTGGGACATCGCCGACGGCCTGCTGGCGGGCGCCGTGCAGTACTGGCTGTACTCGCGACAGCCCTGCGGTGATCCGCGCTGCGAGGAATGCCTGCCGATCAGCACGGCCGAGGGCCGCACCGGCGAACTGCGCCGCCTGATCGAGCAGTTCTCGGAGGACAGCCAGTACTTCCACTCACCGACCGACGCGAACGCAGGCCGCGCGTGAGACGCGCCACGATCGCGCTCGCGCTGGGCCTCGCGATGGAGGCGATCGCGCCCGGTCTCGCGACAGCCGCGCCAGTGCCCGAGGCGCAGCGTGGCCCGGTGGACGTGCGTCGCACCACGCTGATCGTGCGCGACGTGGATCGCGCGCTGGCGTTCTATCGCGATGCGCTCGGGCTGAAACTGGTCTACGACCAGGTCATCACGCGGCCGCCGCTGCCCGACGCTCCGTCCGGCACGGATCGCCGGATGCGGCTCGCGCTGCTGCGCGCGAACGACGACTTCGTGGGCGTCATCGGGCTGCTGCAGTACCTCTCCCCTGCGCTGCCGGAGCCGCCGAACGCGGCCGAGCGGCCCGGCATTGGCGAAGTGATCCTGGTCGTCAACGCCGCGGACCTCGATCAGCGCTTCGAGCGCGTGCGCTCCACGCCCGGCGTGCGCGTCGCGAGCGAGCCGCAGCTCACGACCTATCCGTCGCCGGACGGCAAGGGACAGATCTCGGTGCGTGTCAGCATCGTGTGGGACCCCGACGGCTACTACGTCGAGTTGAACCAGCTGCTCGGGCCTGCCGCCGGAACCGAGTCGCGCTGACCGTCCGCCGCCCGGCGGTCCGCCAATACTGCGCGAAGCCGGCAGGAATCCGCGGTGCGAGCCGCGGCGACATGTCACAAGCTGTGCCCGCATCCGCCACGGAGGGTCGGGCATGGCCGCAATCAATCGCCTCGACATCGGCGCCCGACGGCGCCACGCACCGGCGCCCGTCCCGCGGCTGCTGCTGCTGCGCAGTGCCATCGGACTGCTGGCATTCATCGCGGCGGCCACGACCGGTGCCGTTCGCCCACCAGACGGCGGCGCCGCCGACGCGCAGGCCGGGCCAGCCGTTGCTGCGGATACCGCCGCTCCGGGCGTGGCTCCGCCCGCCGGCACGCGCTCCCGCCGCCAGCGGGCGGTATTCGTCTGCGACGACGCCGGCACGCCGGTCTTCTCCGACCGTCCCTGCGGCGCCGCCGCGCAGCGCCGCGCGGTGAACGTCGAGTTGCCGGCGTCCGGCCAGGCGACCCGCACGGCCGCGCCGGTTCCCCACGCAAGCACGCGCCCGAGAGTCCAGCCCGATGGCCAGCGGGAATCCGCGGGCACGGCAGAACCGCGTTGCGCCGCGTTGCGCCGGCAACTCGACGAACTCGACGACCGCATGCGCTCGGGCTATTCCTCCCGGGAAGCGGCCAGGCTCTGGGACCGCTGGCGTGACCTCAAGAGCCGGCTGCGCGCCGGGCGCTGCTGAGCGCACGCCACGCTGCCGCGCCGTCCGACGGGGGCGCTGCGGCCGCAGGGCTGCGGCAGGGCTGCGATAGAATCGCGCGTCGCCGCGTCCGTCCTGGAGTCCGTTCATGCGCACGTCCGCCACTGCGGTCCTGTCCGCCGCGCTGTTGCTTGCTGCCCTGCCCACGCTGACCAGTTGCCAGCGTGGCCCTGGGGACGCCGCAGCGCCCGTGAACGAGGCACAGCCGCCGCCACCGTCGGCGCGCGCCGCACCTCCCGTCGCTGAATCCGAGGCGCCGACCCCGACGCCGGCCGCGCCCTCCGGCGACGTGCCGCCGCCCGAAGGCGTGCTGCGCGCGTACGTCTGGGACTGCGACGGCGGACTCAAGCTGCGCATGAAGAACCTGTACCGCGAGGCCGCGATCACCCTCGAGATGCACGAGGGCGCGCGCAAGCTGCCCCAGGTGATTAGCGCGTCGGGTGCGAAGTACTCCGACGGCTCGCTCACGTTCTGGACCAAGGGCGCCACGGCGACCTTCGAGCGCCAGGGCAGCGCACCGGTCAACTGCCGCGAGGCCCGGGCCGAGTCGCTGCTCGCCGATGCCCGCGCGCGCGGCGTGCGCTACAGGGGCAGCGGCAACGAGCCCGGCTGGACGCTCGAGATCGGTCCCGGCCAGCGCATCGTCTACACGGGAGAGTACGGGCAGGAGCGCCACGAATTCGACACCGCCACGGAGCGCACCGGCGACGAGGCCGGCGCGCTCGTCTACGTCGCCGGGGACGGCGCGGACCGCATCGAGGTCACGGTGGTGAGGCAGGCCTGCGCGGACGACATGTCGGGCGCCGGATTCGACCATCGGATGGTCGTGCAGTACGGCGGCATGACCTACCGGGGTTGCGCCACGCAACTGCGGTGAGGCGTCCGCGGCCGGCCTAGCGCTCCGGCAGAGGCATGCGCTCGTCGTCGCCCGGCACCGCGGCGAAGCGCTGCTCGCGCCAGTCGGCCTTCGCGCGCTCGATGCGCTCGAGGCTGCTCGAGACGAAGTTCCACCAGATGTGGCGTGGACCGTCGAGCGGCGCGCCGCCGAGCAGCATCACCCGGGCCGGCGTGAGCGCATGGACGGTCGCGGGTCCTTCGCCGTCGAAGACGGGCATGCGACCGACGGCGCAGCGCGCGCCTGCGGCCTCGATCTCTCCGTCCACGACGTACGCTGCCCGTTGGGCGTGTTCCTCCGGCAGCGCAAGCTCGGCCCCGGCCTCCAGCTCGGCTGCCAGGTAGAACATCGGTGAAAACACGGAGGCCGGTGCCCGCTCGCCGTAGGCCGCCCCCGCAATCAGGCGCATGCGCACTCCCGGGCGCTGCATCTCCGGCAGCGTCGCGGCAGGATGGTGCTCGAAGGCGGGGGCGGCTTCCTCGTGCTCGCGTGGCAGCGCGATCCAGGTCTGGATGCCGTGGATCGCGGCGCCGCCCGGTGTCGCACGCATCTCCGGCGGCGTGCGTTCCGAATGCGCGATGCCGCGGCCGGCCACCATCCAGTTGACGTCGCCGGGACGGATGCGCTGGGCGCTGCCCAGGCTGTCGCGATGCACGAACTCGCCCTCGAAGAGGTACGTGACCGTCGCGAGGCCGATGTGCGGGTGCGGACGCACGTCCACGCCGGCACCCGGCGCGAACACCGCCGGGCCCATGTGGTCGAAGAAGATGAACGGGCCGACGGTCGACATCCCGCCCGTGGGCAGCACGCGGCGCACGCTGAAGCCGCCGAGATCGCGCGGCCGTCCCTCGATCACCCGCAGCAGCCTGCGCACGGGTCGCGGCTCAGTCCAGGCCGAGCACTGCGCAAGCGGCTATCGCGGAATTCGTCATCGCGTGCTTCAAGTTGGACTCCACGGGATCGCAAGGGGATCGCAAGCGTCGGGCCGGCCTTATTTCCTGCCGAACAGGGCCTCGAGCTGCGCCCGGGCCTGCTCGGCGGCCGAGCGCTGCGCCGGCTGCCAGGCCGAGGGCGTCGGGCGGAAATAGTCGCAGAAGTTGGCGCGGGTCTTGTCCTTCACTTCCTCGGCGATCGGCTCGCGGCAGTGCTTGGCCTTCGAGGTGTCGTGGAACTCGCACATGCGGCACACGTACAGCTCCGCGCCGCAGGCCCGGCATTCCTCGATGCGCCGCAGCGGCAGCGTGTAGTCGGCCAGCGTTTCCCCGCACTTCCAGCAGCGCAGCCCATGGTCCATGACCGCTCCTCGACCCGCTTCAAATCCGGCTGACCTAGCTACGCGCGGCTCCGGTACTTGTCAACCCGACGGCTTCGACTAACCTCGCAGGTCCAGTCCCGGGGCCGAGGAGCCACGTGATGCACGCCGAGCGAAGCGATGATCGCCCCGCCTACCTGCTGGTGCAGGGACGCGTGAGCGACCGGGAAGGATTCAAGGCCTACAGCGCGGCCCTGCCGCCCATCTACCGCAAGTTCGGCGGCGAGTACCTCGCGCTGGTGCCGGCGCCACAGGTCGAGGTGGCGGAAGGCGCGCCCGAGCACCGCAGCGTGGTGCTGGCTCGCTTCCCCTCGCGCGCCGCGGCCCGCGCCTTCTGGGACTCGCCGGAGTACGCGGCGGCGAAGCGCCTGCGCGAGGGCAAGGGATCGTTCTTCGTCACGATCCTCGACGGCCTGCCGGGCGTGGGCTGAGACACCGCCGTGGCCGTCCGACCGGTGCTCCGCATGGGACATCCGCTGCTGCGCGAGGTGGCGGCATCCGTGAGCGCCTTCGGCACGCGCGAGCTGCGCGAGCTGGTCGCTGACATGGACGACACCATGCGCGCCCTCGACGGCGCGGGACTCGCCGCGCCGCAGATCGGCGTGCCGTTGCGGGTGGTGATCTTCGAGGTCTGCGGCAACCCGCGCTATCCGGACGCCGAGGACGTGCCCTATACCGTGCTCGTGAACCCGGTGCTCGAGCCGCTCGGCGAGGAGACGGATGACGGCTGGGAGGGCTGCCTCTCGGTTCCGGGCCTGCGGGGCCTTGTGCCCCGTTTCCGCCGCCTCCGCTACCGCGGCCGCGACCTGGACGGAAATCCGATCGACCGGACCGTGGAGGGCTTCCACGCCCGCGTGGTCCAGCACGAGGTGGACCACCTCGACGGCATCCTCTACCCGATGCGGATCCGCGACCTGCGCGATTTCGGGTTTGCGGATGCCCTGCTGCCCTCCGACGCCGCCACGGCGCCGGAGTGAGCGTCTGCGGTCAGCCGGCGGAGGGCTTGCGCGCCGGAGCCTTGCCGGAGGCGGACGCCGCAGCGGTTGCGGCCTTCCCGGTCACCTCCGCCTCGGCCGCCAGCCAGTCCTCGACCTCGTAGCCGGGCGCGAACCCGCGGCGCTCGGCGCGGAAATACGCCGTCATCCGCACCAGCTCCGCGCGATCCGGGCCAGTGGCCCGCACCGCTGCCGGGGCCCGTGCCGGTGTCGCTGTCGGTGCCGGGGTCGGTGTCGCGACGGGCGTCGCAGGCGGCTTGCCTGGGGCGACGGCCTTCTTCGGCGCCGCGGGCTTGGCCGCAGCGGCCGGCTTGGCGGCCACCGTACCCCTGGAAGCCGCTGCCGCGGGGGGCTTCTCGGCCGTCCCGCGAGTGCGCCCACCCTTGCTTCCCTTGTCTTCCATCATGCCTCTCCTCGCAATTGGCCGTCCGGCAGTCCAGCCGGCCCGGCGGATTCCGTTAATGTTGCAGTGCAATTATGACATCCCGGAGCGCCAGGAGTGCCCCGCCGGATGCCCGCGATTGCGAGGGCCGCCTGCGCCATTCCCGTATTGGTGCGCGAGGTGGCCGGGGGAATCCTTGGGCGGGACACCCGGGTCGCCACGACCCGGGCTACGAGTCCCGCAGGGAGCCGCGAGATGAGCCACAGCCTGAACGCCCACCAGCTCGACGAACTCCGCTCGAGCATGACCGCGCGCGCCAGCCAGCTGCGCGAGGAGATCCGCCAGACGCTGCTCAAGAGCGACCACGAGCAGTACGCGATGATCGCGGACCAGGTGCGCGACCTCGAGGACGACTCCTTCGCCGACCTGATGGTGGACGTCAACCTCGCCGAGATCGACCGCGACCTGCAGGAACTGCGCCTGATCGACGGCGCCATGCTGCGCATGGGGGACGGGCGCTACGGCCACTGCGACGAGTGCGGGCTGCCGATCGAGATCGAGCGCCTGCGTGCCACGCCGTTTGCGACCCGCTGCTTCGACTGCCAGACGAGCTTCGAGCGAACTCACTACCAGAACATCGGTCATACCCTCTGACCGTCGGCCGCAGCGCCGTCGCGAGGAGTGCCCGGTGCTGACGCTCGTCATCGGTGACAAGCAGCTGTCGTCCTGGTCGCTGCGGCCGTGGATGCTGCTGCGCCACCTCGGCATCGAGTTCGAGGAACTGTCACTGCCGCTCGACACGCCGCAGTTCCGCGCGGAGATCGGCCGGTGGTCGCCGGCCCGCCGGGTGCCCGTGCTGCTCGACGGCGGGCTCCCGGTCTGGGACTCGCTCGCAATCTGCGAGTACCTGAACGAGCGCGTCGAGGGCGCGGCCTGGCCCGACGATCCCGACGACCGCGCGCTCGCCCGCTCGGTCAGCGCCGAGATGCACGCAGGGTTCGCCGCGCTGCGCGCTCAGTGGTCGATGCGCGCCGCGGACACCGGGCTCGTCGTGCCGCTCGACGAGGCGGGGCGCGCCGACGTGGCGCGCGTGGATGCGATCTGGAGCGACTGCCGCGCGCGCTGCGGCCCCGGCGGACCGTGGCTGTTCGGCGAGCGCTACTCGATCGCCGACGCCATGTACGCACCGGTGGTGCTGCGCTTCAACAGCTACGGCGCACCGCTGTCGCCCGCGGCGCGCGCGTACTTCGAGCACGCGATGAAAGACCCGCACCTGCTCGACTGGGTCCGCGGCGCGCGCGAGGAGATCGCCGCAGGGGGGCCGGTCGCAGAGCGTTGCTGAGCCGCGCGCGCTGGCGGGCCTAGATTTCCCACGCCGGCTTCTGTCCCGACTGCGCGTCGAGCGAGGCGAACAGCGCCTGTACCAGTTCGCGCTCGCGCTGATCGAGCTCGGGCCGCCAGATCTCGAACAGCAGGATCACGCGCGTCTGGTCGCTGTCGTTCCAGGCCTCGTGTTCGATCGAGTCGTCGAACACCCAGGCCTGGCCTTCCACCCAGGGCCGGGTCTCGTTGCCGACCCGCAGGCCGCAGCCTGGCGGCACGATCAGCGGCAGGTGGCAGATCAGACGCGTGTTGACGAGCCCGTTGTGCGGCGGAATGCGCGTGCGCGGCCGCAGCAGCGAGAACAGGATCGACGGCGATCGCGCCGGCAGGCGGTTCAGTGGCGCACCCTCGAGGGCGGCGATCGTGCACGGGCAGCGCGCGGCGTTCTCCGGCACGAGGGTCCCGTCCTTCCAGAGGTAGAAGGCGCTCCAGTCGGGGTTGTCGAGCATCGTGCTCTCGGGCGGGCGCGGCCGGCCCGGGACGCTGCGAACGTACGGTGCGAACGCGCCTTCCTCTGCGAGCAGTTGCTGCAGCTCCTCGCGGATCCCGCCGGTCGCCGCCTCGACGCGGTCGAGCCACGGGAACCGTTCGCGCGGGTAGAACTGCACCTGGGGGAGTTCCGGGAAGTAGTACTGGCGCGGCTCCTGGAAGTAGATCCGCCGGCGCCCGAACAGGACGTCGAGCGACTGCTCGAAGCGCGCGGACGAGACCCCCGGCGAGTGCGACGCCAACCGCTCGCGCAGCGTCGACTCGAGCTGTACCGCCTCGTGGCGGCAGGCCGCCTCGGCGCGCGCGACCTCGCGCGCGAGGTCCGGCGGCAGCGGCTGAGTCGCCGGCACGGCCTGCGCACCGCGCACCGCGGCCTGGTAGAAGGCGAGCGCGTTGCGCGCGTCGCCGGCGCGCAACAGGAGATCGGCCTTGAGGATCAGCGCACGCAGGTTGCGCGGCTCGAGTGCCAGCGTGCGCTCGACGGCGGCAGCCGCCGCCGCCACGTCGCGCAAGCCAACGCATGCGTAGGCGAGCCCGAGCTGCACGGTTGCGTCGGTCTGGCCGCCGGCGACGGCCGACTCGAACAGCGCCCGCGCCTCGGCGTGCCGCCCTTCCCGCAGCGCCGACAGTGCGGCCTGCACGCGGGCGCGCGCCTCGGGCGGCGGCGTGTTCACGTCTCGCGCCATGCCGCGCGGTAGGCGAGGCCGAGCCGCATGATGCGCTCGAGCAGCGCGTCGTAGCCCACCCCCGCGGCGAGCGCCGAAGTGGCGAGGTCCTCGGTCTGCGCGAGGTTCGGGTTCGCATTCGCCTCGAGCACCACGACGCTGCCGTCGGGCCGCAGGCGCAGATCGATGCGCGCGTAGCCGCTCAGGCCGAGCGCGCGGAAGATGCGCCGTGCGAGCTGTGCGATGCGCCGCTCGAGGCCCTCGGGCAGGTCGCGCGCCGGGCCGGTATCGATGCCGTGCTTGCGCTGGTACTCGCGGTCCCACTTCACCTTGCGCGTGGCGATGCCGGCCATCACGTCGGGCAGCGTGCCGAAGTTGAGCTCCCACAGCGGGAAGCTCGTCAACCGCTCGTTGCCGGCCACGCCGATGTAGATCTCGCGCCCTTCGACGTACTCCTCCACCAGCGCGTCGGAGTTGGTCTGGTCGTGGATGAACTGCACACGCTCGCGCAGTTTCTGGCCGTCGTGGACGATCGAGGCCTGGGAGATGCCGAGCGAGGCGTCCTCCGTGGCGGACTTCACGAACAGCGGAAAGCGCAGCCGGCGCGGCTCGCGGTAGCGGCGGCCCCGCGGCAGCAGCGCGAACTTCGCGGTGGGCACGCGGTGATAGGCGAGGATCTGCTTCGACAGCGCCTTGTCGCGCGAGATCATCATGCCGCGCGGGTTGCACCCGGTGTAGGGCAGCCGCATCAGCTCCAGGAAAGCCACTACGTGCTGGTCGTAGGTGACGATCCCCTGGAACTCCTCGAGCAGGTTGAAGGCGATATCGGGCTTCCAGTCCGACGCGGCGGCGCGCAGTTCGGCGAGGCTGTCGCCCATGCCGAGTATGCGAACCTCGTGCCCCATCGCCTTGAGCGCGGCGGTAACGTCGTACTCGGTGCGCCACTCGTCGATCTGCTGCTCCGTGTAGCCGCTCGTATCCTCGGGCGGCACCAGCGTCTCGTGGACCAGCACCAATACGCGCAGGGGCTTCATAACGCGTAGTTCTCCCGGTCGCGCAGCAGCATCTCGAGCATGATGCGCTCGTGCATGGCGAGCACGTCGCGCTTGGCGCGCCGCTGGCCGGCCTGTACCCGCAGGTCGAGCGCACGCGCGCGTTGCACTGCGGTCCGCATCACGTGCTGCACGATGTACGGGTGCATGCGGGCACGCCGCACCAGCAGGCGCGCGAGCTGCGGCCGCATCTCGCGCAGGAAGCGGCTCGCCGCGACCGCGTTGGGCCGCGCCTCGCGGGAGGCGAACACCCGCAGCAGCGGCCGGTCGTAGGAGCGGCGCGTGTCGAGCGAGTAACGCGCCTGCTTGCGCCGGTAGTGCTCGCGCAGCGTGCGGGTGTTCTCGGCGAGCGGCTCGATCACGCGGCGGTCGAGGTTCGTCGCGCGCTGCCCGCGCAGCTCACGCATCGTGCGGTCCACGTACTGGAGCTTCGCGAGTGCCGGCCAGTCGGCATACTGGCTGCGCCAGCGCGCGCGCGGTGGCAGCCACACGGCGAAAGTCTCGGCGAAATCCTCGGTCGGGTGGCTCTGCGCGTACCAGTGGCCGAGGTGCAGCACGTGGTTGAGGCTGGTAGGGCGCGGCGAGTAGCGGCTTGGGTACCGACGGGAGGCCTTGCCGAACACCTCGCGCCACGCCTTGCGCCGCCGCAGTCCGAAGGCCGTGTCGATCGCGTGACCGGTCTCGTGGCGCAGGATGCGCATCAGCCACTTGGAGTTGCCGCCCTCGACCTCGTGCATGAAGCGGCGCTCGAGCCTCATGAGCCGCGGGTGCGCAAGATAGAAGGGAATCGCGATGCCAGGCACGCCGTCCGGCGAAAACCATTCCTCCGCAAGCCAAACGTGCGGCCGGAAGCGGATGCCCTTGCGGGCCATTTCGCCATACAGACGACGCACGCTGGCCTCGAGCGGCGTACTGGCGAGGCTCAGCCGCAGATCGCAGAAGCTCAGGTCGAGCAGTTCGTCGTCGTCGAGGCGCGTCCACGCGGGCTCGCGACGAGTGGTCCGTGCCCCGGTCGACTTCGGGACCGCGCGTCGGTTCACCGCCCACCTCCGCCGGCCGTGGCGAGCCGCGCAGCGAAATCCTCGATCACCGCGAGGCCGGGCAGAGGCACCGTCAGGGACTGCGGGATCGCCTCGGCGCCGACGAAGGCGCCCATCAGCGCGCCGGCCAGCGCGCCGGCCAGCGCGGGCTCGCGGCTCGCCCCCGCGGCACGCTCAACCGCCGTGGTCACGTCGCCCGACTGCGCGACGGCGCAGCGCACGACCGAAAGCGCCTCGATCACGTCGGCGGGGCCACGACGTATGTCCCCGGTTGGCGGCTCGCGCGCCGCGGCGGCGACCTCGGGCCGCAGCGGCCGCGCCGCCCAGAGACCCGCCACCGGCTCGTAGAGGTCTTCGAGCACGGCCGCGC
Organism: uncultured Gammaproteobacteria bacterium; assembly: GCA_963707145.1. Classification (GTDB taxonomy): domain Bacteria; phylum Pseudomonadota; class Gammaproteobacteria; order Steroidobacterales; family Steroidobacteraceae; genus RPQJ01. Next base: position 482,854 of record CAVPOQ010000007.1, on the reverse strand, counting down.
GCGGTGCGCCGCCGAACGCGCCGAGCAGCAGCGCCGCGTAGTACCGGCAGGCGTCGAGCACGATCGGCGACTGGTGCGTGGTCCGCGAGCACTCGCTGCCGAGTGCCACGGCGCCCGCCGGGTCGTGCGCCGACCACGCCACGGCGCTCACCACCCGCGGCAGGCTCGCGGTCGAGCGGTCGGCGGGATCGTGGGAACCGGCCATCGGCTGGCCACGCCACTGATAGGTCGCGAGCGCACGTGCGACGTCGGCTGTGGCGCGGCCCGGCTGGCCACGTGCCGCCAGGTGGCCGTCGTGCTGCCAGCGCAGGTAGCGTTCCATCTGGTCGCGCGCGTCGCAGTGCCCGACCTCGAGCAGGCTCTCCGCCAGGCACAGCGCCAGGGATGTGTGCTGGGTCCAGCCGGCACTCGCCGGGCGCTTGAGCGCGCGCGCCGCGCCTGCCGCGTCGCCGAGCGCGAGCCCGAGCAGCGCGCCGCGGATGCGCGAGGCGAGGACGGCCGCGCCTGGAAACGGCGCGACGCCCGGGGTCCGTGGCGGGGCCGGCAGCTGCGACCAGTTGCGCACGAACTCCGCCTGCTCGGGCGTCTCCGGGACCACCGGCCATGCCTGCGATTGCGACGACTGCTGCCACAGCGCCTGCAGCCGCTCGAGCGGATCGTCGTTCGCGCCGGGCCGGCCGGCGAGCCAGCAGCCGGCGGCCATGGCGCTGCGGCCGATGCCGGCGCGGCAGTGGAGGTACACGACGTGGTCGACAGCAAGCGCCTGCTCCACGGTCGCCAGCAGCCGCGACATCGTGTCGCGTCCGGCCGGCACCGAGTGGTCGGGAATCGGCTCGCGGACGTACTCGATGCGCCGGCCCGACGGCGTGGCGAAGGGCAGCAGGCCCTCGTAGCTCGGCAGCTCGCGCGCCTCCGTCAGGTCCACGAAGCAGGTGACCCCGCTGCGCAGGAAACGTCGCAGGCGGTCCATGGTGTCCGCGCGCGACTGGGAGCCCGGGTGCTCCCCGACCAGGAAGCGGCCGGGCAAGACCCAGTACGACCCGGGCACCGGGCGCGGCGGCATCCCGGCGTTGTCGGCGGGGGAGGCTTGCATGCGGTCATGATAAAGCACGGGTGGGACTGCGGTCCTCGTCCGCCCTGTGAGAGACTTCCGCCTTCGGCAACCCGGGGGGACAGCCAGTGCTCAAGCAACTCGTGGCCCGCAAGTCGGTCGCGACGATCACACGGGAGATCGAGACCGGGCCGCGACTCAACCGGGTGCTGAGCGCCCGCACGCTCACCTCGATCGGCCTCGGCTCCATGATCGGCAGCGGCATCTTCGTGCTGACCGGCACGGTGGCCGCGAATCACACGGGCCCGGCGATCACCCTCGCCTTCCTGGTGGCGGCCATTGGCTGCGGGCTCGCTGCGATCTGCTACGCCGAACTCGCCTCGCTGATCCCTGTGTCTGGCAGCGCCTACAGCTACACCTACGCCACGCTCGGCGAGGGGGTCGCCTGGTTCGTCGGCTGGAACCTCGCGCTCGAGTACATGATGTCGGCCGCCACGGTCGCGGTCGGATGGTCGGGCTACGTGGTCAACCTGTTCGAGGAGATCGGGGTGCATCTGCCGGTCGCGCTCACCAGCGCGCCGGTCGGGAAGGCGGCGGACCACACGCTCCAGGCCACCGGGGCCCTGATCAACCTGCCCGCGGTGGCGATCGTCGCGGCGCTCACCTGGGTCTGCTACCGCGGTATCCGCCAGTCGGCGTCCATGAACAACGTCATGGTCGTCATCAAGGTGGCGATCATCGTGCTGTTCATCGTCGCCGGGCTCGCCTTCATCGATACCTCGCTGTGGCACCCGTACCTGCCAGAGAACACGGGCGAGTTCGGTCACTACGGCTGGAGCGGGGTGATGACGGGTGCGGGCATCATCTACTTCGCCTACATCGGCTTCGATACCGCGGCCACCACCGCGCAGGAGGCGCGCAACCCGCAGCGCGACGTGCCGGCCGGAATCATGGGCGCACTCGTGATCGCCACGGTGCTCTACGTGGCGATGGCCGCGGTGATGACCGGCATGGTGAGCTACACCGAACTCGACGTCGCGGCGCCGGTGGCCGCCGCACTCGACGCGCACCCCTCGCTGTTCTGGCTCGGGCTGCCGGTGAAGATCGGCGCGATCATCGGCATGACCTCGGTGATCCTGATGTCGATCCTCGGCCAGCCGCGCATCTTCATGGCCATGTCACGCGACGGCCTGCTGCCGCGGCAGCTGCAGAAGGTGCACCCGACGCACCACACGCCGCACGTGGGCACGCTCATCACCGGGCTGATCGCGGCGTTCTTCGCGGGCGTGTTCCCGATCGACGTGCTCGGCGAACTCGTCTCGATCGGCATCCTGCTCGCCTTCACGGCGGTCTGCGCCGGCGTACTGGTGCTGCGAAGGACGATGCCCGAGACGCCGCGCCCGTTCCGGGTACCCTTCGCGCCGCTCACCTGCACGGCGGGCGTGCTGATGTGCCTCGCGCTCACGCTGGCGCTGCCCCACGACACGTGGGTCCGGCTGCTGATCTGGTCGGGCATCGGCTTCGCGATCTACTTCGGTTACGGCTACCGCAACAGCCGGCTGCACCAGCGCACGGCGGGCTGATCGAGCCCGACCGGTCAGAGTTCGCGGTCGAACGGCTCGGCGTCGAGGTCGGCCGCCCCGCCGGATGCGCAGGCGCTGGCGCGCTGTCCGTCGAGCGCGGCGAAGTCGAACGCCGCGGCATCGGCCAGCTGCGAGAGGCTGACGTTGCGCAGCGCCGAGAAGATGGTCTCGGTGCGGCCGGGGAACTCGCGCTCCCACTCGGCGAGCATCCTCTTGACCGCGACGCGCTGCAGGTTGTCCTGCGAACCGCACAGCCTGCAGGGAATGATCGGGAAGCCGCGGGCCCGGGCATAGCGCTCGATCTCGCGCTCGGGGACGTAGGCGAGCGGACGGATCACGACGTGCCGACCGTCCTCCGAGAGCAGCTTCGGCGGCATCGCCTTCATGCGGCCACCGAAGAACAGGTTCAGGAACAGCGTCTCGACGATGTCGTCGCGGTGGTGCCCGAGCGCGATCTTGGTGATGCCGTTCTCGGCCGCGTAGCGGTAGAGGCGCCCGCGCCGCAGTCGCGAGCACAGTCCGCACATCGTGCGGCCCTCGGGGACGACACGCTTCACGACGCTGTAGGTGTCCTGCTCGAGGATCTCGAAGGGCACGCCGAGGGTGCCCAGGTACCCGGGCAGCACGTGCGCCGGGAAGCCGGGCTGCTTCTGGTCGAGATTGACCGCGACGAGATCGAACTTCACGGGCGCGCTGCGCTGCAGGGACAGCAGCACGTCGAGCAGTGCGTAGGAATCCTTGCCGCCGGAGAGGCAGACCATGACGCGGTCGCCCTCGGCGATCATCGAGTAGTCGTCAATGGCCTTGCCGACGAGGCCGCGCAGCCGCGCCTGGAGGCGCTTGAACGTGGCCGAGGCGCGCGTGGGCGCCGGCACGGTGACGCCATCCATGGCCTAGCCGCCGTCCTCGAGGTACTTGGCCTCCGCGTAGCGCAGCCAGGGCGCTGCCGAGAGCGTCCGGCCGGTTGCGTTCTTGATGAGCTCCTGCGATCCCAGGCTCGCCCCGACGCTGTGCACGTTTTCGCGCAGCCAGCCGATCATCCCGCCGAAGCGCCCGGCGGCGATCTCCGCGTCGTGGTCCGGCAGATCGGCGCGCATGGCCTCGTTGAGCTGCGCGGCGATGAAGCCGCCGAGCGCATAGGACGGGAAGTAGCCGAACGAACCCAGCGCCCAGTGCACGTCCTGCAGGCAGCCCTCCGCGTCGCTCGCCGGGCGCAGGCCGAGCCGCGCCTCGAGCCCGTCGCTCCAGGCGCCCGGCAGCTCGCGCACCGGGAGCGTGCCGTCGAGGATGTGCTTCTCCAGGTCGAAGCGCAGCATGATGTGCACGGGATAGGTGAGCTCGTCGGCATCCACGCGGATCGCACCGCGGCGCACGTGCACCAGCGTGCGGTACAGGTTCTCGACGTCCCACTCCGCGCCCGCAACCCCGAAGTGCTTGTCGAGCAGCGGCCTCAGGTACGCGAGGAACGGACGGCTGCGCCCGATGATCATCTCGAGCAGCAGCGACTGGCTCTCCTCGAGGGCCATGCCCCGGTCGCTCCCGACGGGCTGGTCGCGCCACGCTTCCGGGAGACCCAGGTCGTAGAGCGCCTGTCCGGTCTCGTGCAGCACGCCCATCAGGCCCGTGAACGGCTCCTGCGGCACGAACCTCGTGGTGACGCGCACGTCGCCGCTCACGCCTTCGGTGAACGTGTGGTCGCTCTCGTCGAGGCGTCCGCGGTCGAACGGAAAGCCGAGCGCGCGCATCACCTCGACGGCGAGCGAGCGCTGCTTCGAACCGCTCACCTTGCCCGGGATCGGCAGCGGCGGGCGGCGCGCCTGCAGTTCGATGACGTCGCGGATCAGGCCCGGCAGGCGCGGCGACACAGCCCGGAACAGCTGGTCGATCTCCGCGGTGAGGAAACCCGGGCTGAAGCCATCGATCAGCGCGTCGTACGGCTCGAGGCCGAGCGCCTGCGACAGTACCTGCGCCTTGTCGCGCGTGAGCGCGACGACTTCCTCGAGATGCGGCGCGAACAGCGCGAAGTTCGACTCCTGCTTCGCCTCGAGCCAGCGCACCTCGGCCACGGCGGTGGCCCGCGCCAGCCTCGTGACCAGCGACACGGGCGTGGCGATCGCGCGGTCCCGCTCGCGGCGCATCTCGCGCAGGTTGGCGAGCTGCCAGTCCTCGAGCTGCGCGGCGGAGGCCAGCGCGCGCTCGAGGAGCCGCGACACGCGCGGCGACGTCAGCAGCACGTGGCACTCCGATTCGAGCGCGGCGAGCTGCTCGCCGCGCACGCTCGCGCTGCCGCGCGGCATCATCACGGCCGCATCCCAGCGCAACAGGCTCGCCGCGCCGCGGAAGGCGTGGAGGCGACGGAACTCCTGCTCGAGCTGCTGGTAGGGCGTGAGGGCCATAGGCTGCGGGCGCGCGTCAGTCGGTGGCGGCGGCCTTGCGGCCGAGCGCGGCGCGCAGGCTCTCGAGGCGCCGGGAGATGGTCATCGGCGAGGATGTGTTGCGCGCCACCAGCGTGTACACGGCCGGCACCACCGCCAGCGTCAGGAACACCGAGATGACGACTCCGTAGAACACCACGACCCCGATCGCCGCGCGCGCCTCCGCGCCCGCCCCGCTCGCGAGCATCAGCGGCAGCGCACCGAACGCAGTGCAGAGGCTCGTCATCAGGACCGGGCGCAGGCGGATCGAGGCCGCCTCGATCACGGCCTCGCGGTACTCGATGCCGCGGTCACGCAGCTGGTTCGCGAACTCCACGATCAGGATGCCGTTCTTGGCCGCCAGGCCCACCAGCATGATCGCCGCGATCTGGCTGAACACGTTGATCGACATCCCGTACATCCACAGCCCCACCAGCGCGCCGATCACGGCGAGCGGCACGGTCGTCATGATCACGAACGGGTGCAGGAAGCTCTCGAACTGCGCCGCGAGCACCAGGAACACCACCACCAGCGCCAGCAGGAACATCCAGTAGAGCTGCCCGCCGGAGTTGCGGAACTCGCGGGACTCGCCGTCGTAGTTGAGCCGCGCGGCCGCCGGCAGTTCCTGCTCGACCACCTTGCCGACGAAGTCGAGTGCGTCGCCGAGCGGATAGCCCGGCGCGAGCGCCGCGCTGATCGTGATCGCGCGCAGGCGGTCGAAGCGGTTGAGCCGCGTCGGGCCCGCGGTCTCGGTGAGCTGCACGAGGTTCGACAGCGGGATCAGCTCGCCGGTGCGGTCGGAGCGCACGTAGAGGTTGTCGAGATCCGACGGCGTCGCGCGATCCTCGGCCCGTCCCTGCAGGATCACGTTGTACTCGCGGTCGCGGTCCACGAATGTGGTCACGATGCGCGAGCCGAGCACCGTCTCGAGCGTGCGGCCCACGGTCTGCAGCGAAACGCCGAGGTCGGCGGCGCGGTCGCGGTCCACGGCGACGCGCACCTCGGGCTTGCGTTCCTCGTAGTTCGACTGCACGTTGGTGAGGTTCGGGTTCTCCTGCATGCGTTGCATCAGCAGGTCGCGCCACTGGACGAGGTCGGCGTAGTCGGTGCCGCCGAGCACCACCTGCACCGGCGAGCCGCCGCCGCGCACCCAGCCGCTCGGCGCACCCACGGATGCCCGCACACCCGGAATCTGGTTCAACTGCGTGCGCACGGACTGCGCGATCTGCTCGGCGCTGCGCTCGCGCTCGCCCCAGGGCGCGAGCACCACGAAGCCGCGCGCCTGGTTGAGTTCGCTCGCGCCGCCGAACCCGCCGGGGATGCGCAGGTTGGCGCGCACCACCTCGCCGCCCTCGATCTCGCGCGCCAGGATGCCCTCGGCGATGCGCGCATGCCGGTCCATGTACTCGAGCGACGCGCCCTCGGGGCCGGTCAGGCCGAAGAACATCATGCCGCGGTCCTCAGGCGGCGTGAGCTCCGATGGCAGCGTGCGGAACAACAGTGCGGCGACCGCCATCGCGCCCATGGTGGCACCGATCACCAGCCACGGCCGGAGCATCAGCCGACGCAACAGCCGGTCGTAGCCGCTCGAGAGACGATGGAAGAAGGCGTCCACGACGTTCGACAGCCGCGAGCGCGTCGCGCCGCCGGCGAGCAGCTTCGAGCACATCATCGGCGTCAGCGTGAGCGCGACCAGCGAGGAGAACATCACCGCCGCGGCGACCGTGATGCCGAACTCGCGGAACAGCTTGCCGACGTTGCCCTGCAGGAAGGAGATCGGCACGAACACCGCCACGAGCACGACGGTGGTGGCGATCACGGCGAAGCCGATCTCCCGGCTGCCGTCCACGGCGGCGATCAGTGGCGGCTCGCCGCCCTCCAGGCGCCGGTAGATGTTCTCGAGCACGATGATCGAGTCGTCCACGACCAGGCCGATGGCGAGCACCAGGCCGAGCAGGGTCAGCACGTTGATCGAGAATCCGAACCAGGACATCACCATGAACGAGGCGATGATGGATACCGGGATCGTGACCGCGGGGATGAGCGTCGCCCGCACGTTGCCGAGGAACAGGTAGATGACCGCCAGCACCAGCAGCATGGCGATCAGCAGCGAGTAGACGACCTCCTTCATGGACTCCTCGATGAACACCGAGCGGTCCATGTTCACCTCGAGCACCGTGCCCTCGGGCAGCTCCGGGCGCAGCCGCTCGAGCTCGGCGCGCACGGCCGCCGCCACCTCGAGGGTATTGGCCTTGGAGATCTGCTCGACGCCGACGCTGATGCCGGGCACGCCGTTGGAGCGCGACAGGCTGCGCTCGTTCTCGGCGGCGAGCCGCACGTCGGCGACCTCGCCGAGCCGCACGAGGTATCCGTCGGCGCCGCGACCGATCACGAGGTTGCGGAAGTCCTGCTCGGTATCGAGCCCGGTTTCGGTGCGCAGCGTGAGCTCGCGCTGCGAGGACTCCAGGCGCCCGGCCGGCAGCTGCACGTTCTCGCGACGCAGCGCGGCCTCGACGTCGGCCACCGTGAGCTGGCGTCCGGCGAGCGCCTCACGCTCGATCCACACGCGCATCGCGTAGCGGCGCGCGCCGCCCAGGCGTACGCGCGCCACGCCCGGCAGCACGCCGAGCCGCTCGGCGATGGTGCGCTCGGCGTAGTCGGTCAGCTCGAGCACGTTCAGCGTGCTGCTCGAGAGGTTCACCCAGATGACGGGCTCGGCGTTGAAGTCCACCTTGCCGATCTCCGGCGGGTCGGCTTCCGGCGGCAGCTGCGCCGCGACGCGCGAGACGCGATCCCGCACGTCGTTCGCCGCCTCGTCCACGTTGCGCTCGGGAATGAACTCCAGGTTGATGCTGGAGCGGCCGTCGACGCTTTGCGAGGTGATCTTGGTCACGCCCTCGATGCCCGAGACGCGGTCCTCGATCACCTGCGTGATCTTGGTCTCGACGACGTCGGACGCGGCGCCGCGGTAGGTGGTCTCGATCGAGACGACGGGCGACTCGACCTCGGGCAGCTCGCGGACCGAGAGGCGCGTGTAGGCGAGCAGGCCCAGGATCACCAGCATCAGGCTCACGACGGTCGCGAACACCGGACGCCGGACCGAGACCTCCGAGATCTTCACGGCGCCTTCCCGTGCGCCACCGCAGGCGCCGCGCCGTCCGCCGCCTCGGAAAGGCGCACCGGCGCCCCGTCGCGCAGCTTCTGCGTGCCCTCGGTGACGACGAGTTCGCCCGCGACCAGCCCCTCGACCACCTGCACGTCGCCCACCCGGCGCTCCCCGATGCGCACGCGCCGCTTCTCGGCGGCGCCGTCCTTCACGACGAACACGAACACGTCGCCCTGCTCGGGCACCAGCGAATGCTCGGGCACCAGCAGCGCGTCGATCGCGCCGCGCGACAGCCGCACGGTGAGGAACATGCCCGGCTTCAGCAGCCCCTCGGGGTTCGGCAGCAGGGCGCGCACGGTCACCGAGCGCGTTGCCGGATCCACGCGCGAGTCCACGCTCGCAACGCGTCCGCCGAAGCGGGCGTCGGGGTAGGCGATGCTGCCGGCGGTGATGTCGAGCCCGGGCGTAACGGCTGCGAGGAACGTCTCGGGGATGGTGAAGTCGAGCTTGATCGTGCTCGTGTCGTCGAGCGTGGTGATCACCGTGCCCGGGCTGATCAGGCTGCCGACGCTGACGCGGCGCAGCCCGGTGCGCCCGTCGAACGGCGCGCGGATCACCGTGTCGCTCACGCGCGCGCGGGCCGAGGCCACGCGCGCCTCGTTCGCCTTGAAGGTCGACTCGATCTGCTCGATCTGTGAGTCGGACAGTACCTTGGTCGAGTAGAGCTCGCGCGAGCGCTGGTACTGGCTGCGGCTCTCCGCGAGGACCGCCTCCGCCACCGCGAGGTCGGCGCGCGCCTGCACGCCGTCGAGTTCGACGAGCACCGCGCCGCGGCGCACCCGCTGGCCCTCCTCGAAGCGCACCGCGGTCACCTGGTTGGCAACCTTCGCGGTGATGTCCACCGACTCGTTGGCGCGCGCGGTACCAAGCGCCTCGAGTTCGAACGCGAGCCGCTCGCTGCGCACCGGCACCGCGATCACGCCGACCGGGGGACCGCCGCCTGGGCCGGGAGGTCCTCCCGCACCGGGCGGGCGTCCCGCGCCGGGCACGCCGCTGGCCGGGCCGCCACCCGGGCGTACTCCTGCTGGCGGCCCGCCCTGCGGACTCCCGCCCAGCGCCGCGGGGTCGCGCTTCGCCCGCTCCCCGACGACGTGCACGTAGAACAGCACGAGCAGCGCGCCGGCGACGGCGCCAAGCAGCACCTTCTTGAGTGTGTCAGACATCTGGTTCGGACCGCGCCGCGGGGCGCCGACATGGCGGTTTGGGCGGGGATTATCCCACTCATTCGCGGCGGACGGGCAACGGGATGCGCCGCTCGCATCCCGCCTGCCGGCCGGGAACCGGACTTTATCTGCGCAACGGCGGCCGCTCAGGGCTCCGGGTCGGAACCCTCGGCGATGCCCTCGAACAGCGCCGTCGTGAGGTAGCGCTCGCCCGTATCGGGCAGCATCGCGAGGATCACCGAGCCGTCGGGCGCACCCTCGGCGACCCTGAGCGCCGCGGCGAAGGTGCCGCCGGCGGAAATTCCGCAGAAGATGCCCTCGCTGCGCGCAAGCGATCGAGCGGCCGCAATGGACTCCTCGTCGGTCACCGGGACGATGCGATGCGGCACCGAGCGGTTGAGCACCTTCGGCACGAAGTCCGGGGTCCAGCCCTGGATCTTGTGCGGCTTGAACTCCGCGCCCGCGAGCAGCGAGGCACCCGCCGGCTCGGTGACCACGATCTCCACCTCGGGCCGTGCCAGCCGGATCATCTCCCCCGCGCCCGTCAGCGTGCCGCCCGTGCCCCAGCCGGTGACGAAGGAGTCGAGACGCCGGCCGGCGAAGTCGCTCAGGATCTCGGGACCGGTGGTCTGGCGGTGATAGGCCGGGTTCGCGGGATTCTCGAACTGCCGGGCGGGAAACCAGCCGTGCTGCTTCGCGAGTTCCTCGGCTTTGCGCACCATGCCCGAGCCGCGTTCCGCGGCGGGCGTGAGGATCACCTTCGCGCCCAGCATGCGCATGATCTTGCGGCGCTCCACCGAGAAGGTCTCGACCATCACCGCCACGAACGGATAGCCCTTGGCTGCGCAGACCATCGCGAGCGCGATGCCGGTATTGCCGGAGGTGGCCTCGACCACGGTCTGGCCGGGCTTCAGCGCGCCACTGCGCTCGGCGTCCTCGATGATCGCGATCGCGAGGCGGTCCTTCACCGAGGAGAGCGGATTGAAGAACTCGCACTTCACGTACATCGAGACGTGCGGGGGCGCGAGGCGGTTGACGCGCACGATCGGCGTGCGGCCGATGGTGCCGAGGATGCTGTCGTGGATCATCGTGGCCTCCGCGGGCGCCGACGGGCGCCGGGCGGCGGACTATAGCCGAGCCGGCCGGTGCGGGGTCATGCCCGCGGGGAATGACTCAAGAAGCGACTAGAAGTACAGCCGCATGATCGCGTCGGCCACGCAGGCGGGCTTCGGCTGGCCCTCGACCTCCACCGTGTAGCGTTCGGTGAGCTGCAGCCCACCGTCGACCGGCTCGACCTTGAGCAGCACGCTGCGGGCGCGCACCCGGCTGCCACTCGGCACGGCGCTCGGGAAGCGCAGCCTGTCGAGGCCGTAGTTGACCACCTGGCGCACGCCCGGGAACGGCGGGCTGTCGGCGGTCACCAGCCCGCGCAGCAGCGGGTACAGCGACAACGTCAGGTAGCCGTGCGCGATCGTGGTCTTCCACGGTGATTCGCGTGTCGCGCGCTCAGGGTCCACGTGGATCCACTGATGGTCGCCGGTCGCCGCCGCGAACGCGTCGATGCGCGCCTGGGTGACGTCGTACCAGTCGCTGAGATGGACCTGCTGGCCGACCTGCGCCTGGAGCTGCTCGAACACGATCTGCTGGGACATGGGGTGCCTCGTCGTGCCGGTGGGCGGCCGAGCGGCAGTCTAGGGCCGCTCGCCGCCCGTCGGCCAGCCCCGCACGGTCCGGCCGCTGCCGCCCGACACTCGTCGCGCCAGCGTCTTTTTTGCGGCGCAAGAGCCCTGAGGTACACTGCGGGCATGAGCCAGGAACGCCTGATCAAGAAGTACGCGAACCGCCGCCTCTACGACGCTTCGCAGAGCCGCCACATCACCCTCGACGACATCCGCGGGCTGATCGTGAAGGGCGAGAAGCTGCGGGTCGTCGAGGACAAGACCGGCAACGACATCACGCGGCACATCCTGCTGCAGGTGATCGCCGAGCAGGAACAGTTCGGACGGCCCATCCTCAGCACCAAGGTGCTCGAGGCGATCATCCGCTTCTACGGCAACTCGTTGCAGGGATATCTCGCGAGCTTCCTCGAGCGCAGCATCGAGATGTTCCTCAACCAGCAGGACGCACTGCAGTCGCAGATCTCGAAGATCGTGGCGCACACGCCGCTCGCTGCGGTCGCGGACCGCACGCGCCAGAACCTCGAGGCGCTGGCCAAGGTCCAGGAGACCATGCTGGGCGTGCTGCTGCCGAAGCGGGACAAGGACCGCGACGAGGACGACAAGCGCTCCTGAGCCGCACGCGCCCGCCGCCGCCGGTGCGGGCGTCCTGACCCGGAGAGGCCCGTGCGCATCTGCTTCCTCTCGGCCGAGTACTCACCGTTCGCCAAGACCGGCGGGCTCGGAGACGTCGCTGCGGCGCTCACCCGCAACCTCGCCCGCCGCGGCCACGACCTGCGGGTGTTCATGCCGATGCACGGCAGGATGGACCTGCGCGGGGTCGACCGTCACCCGGTGGATTTCCTGCAGGGCCTCACCGTCCGCGTCGGGTCGAACGAGTTCCGCTACGGCGTGCAGACGGCGCGCGTGCCCGACAGTGAACTGTGGGTCTACCTCGTCGAGTGTCCGGCACTGTTCGACCGGCCGCGCATCTACTCCGACGCCCCGGACGAGCACCTGCGCTACCTGATGCTCGTGCGCGCGGCGTTCGAATGCTGCCAGCGCATGGGCTTCGCGCCCCAGGTGCTGCACGCGAACGACTGGCACACGGCGTTCGCGCCGCTGCTGCTGCGCTCGGCCTATGCCTGGGACAGCCTGTTCGCCGCCGCGAAGAGCGTGTTCACGATCCACAACATCGGCTACCAGGGCGCGTTCTGGTCGGGCCGGGCCGGGGACGTGGGCCCCGGCGTGGACGTGGGGCTGCTGCACCATGGCGACCTCGGCGCCGGCCGCATCAACCCGATGCGGCACGCCGTGATGTACGCCGATGCCGTCACGACCGTGAGCCCCACCTACGCGGCCGAGATCCGCACGCCCGAGGGAGGCCACGGCCTCGACGGCGACCTGCGCGCGCGTGGCGCGGCCGTCCACGGGATCCTCAACGGCGTCGACTACGAGGAGTGGAATCCTGCGACCGACGCGTACCTGCCGCACCACTTCGACGCGTCCGACCTGCGTGGCAAGGCGCTGAACCGCAGGTCCCTGCTGAAGCTGCTCGGCATCACGGCGCAGCCGAAGGTGCCGCTCGTCGGCATGGTCACGCGCCTCACTCACCAGAAGGGCATCGACCTGCTGCACGAGGTGCTGCCGGAATTCATCGGGCAGGGCCGTGTTCGCCTGGTGGCGCTCGGCAGCGGAGAGCATCACTACGAGTCCTTCATGCACAGCCTGCAGGAGCGCTATCCGGGGCGCGCGGTCTTCTACTCGGGCTACAGCGAGGAGTTCGCGCACCGCATCGAGGCCTCGGCCGACCTGTTCCTGATGCCGTCGATGTACGAGCCCTGCGGACTCAACCAGATGTACAGCCTCAAGTACGGCACCGTGCCGATCGTGCGGCGCACTGGCGGGCTCGCCGACTCGGTCCGCCACTTTGATCCCGCCACTGGCGAGGGCACCGGCGTCGTGTTCAACGACTTCGACCCCGGCGGCGTGCGCTGGGCGCTCGAGCAGGCGCTCGAGTGGTACGCCGAACCCGCGCTGTGGCGCCGCATCGTGGCGAACGGCATGCGCGAGGACTTCTCCTGGGACCGCCAGGTGCTCGAGTACGAGCGCGTCTACTCGGGAATCCAGCCGGTGCCCTGAAGGGCCGCCATGGAGCGCAGGCCCATGGAACTCCGCGGCCCGGGCGGCCGGACCGGCACGGCCGGCTACAGCGACTTCGGCTCCGACTTCAGCGGTTTCAGGCTCTTGGTGAAGTCCACCGTGCCGTTGTGGCTGAACGGGATCTTCCTCAGCACGCCCTTGTCCACGTAGAGCTTGCCGACGATCTCGTAGTCGATGTCCTCGAGCTTGCCACCGCCGACCCGGCTCAGCAGGCGGCCGAACGCGCTCATGAAGTTCGTGGTGATCACCATGTCGAATTCGGCCTCGCCCTGCGCGGGCAGCAGGAAGGCGTCGTCGCTGGTGCCGTCGGCGAAGCTGTCGCCCATCAGGATGATCTGGTACTCGAGGCCACGCACGGGCAGCTCGATCTCGTTGGGGTTCTTCACCAGCACGCGCACCTTGAAGCGCTGCGCGAACATGTCGGTGGACATGACCTGGACGCCGACCAGGCTGAGCTGCGGTGCCACGAGATTCGGTCCCATCGACGCGCAGCCGGCCACGACGGAAAGCGCGGCGAGCAGTGCGAGCGCAGCAAGGCGCCTCCAGGTTGGCGTTTCCCCTGGTTCAGCGACGCGCGCCGCGCCGGGCGGCGACCTCAACCGGTCCGCCCCGCGGTACGCAGCATGGCGGCCGTCACCAGCGCGACGCCGCCCTCGGTAACGTAGAAGCGCTCGGCGTCCGCGGCCGGATCGACGCCGATCTGCATGTCGTCCGGGATCAGCGTCCCCTCGTCGATGATCGCGCGGCGGATCACGCAGCGCTCGCCCACCCTCACCCGCGGCAGGACCACCGCGCCATCGATCGTCGAGTAGTCGTGCACGCGCACGTTGGAGAAGAGCAGCGAGTTGGAGACGCGCGAGCCCGAGATGATGCAGCCACCGGAGACCATCGAATCGATGGCGGAGCCGCGGCGGTCCTCGTCGTCGAACACGAATTTCGCCGGTGGCAGCTGTTCCTGGTAGGTCCAGATCGGCCACTGCTCGTCGTAGATGTTGAGTTCGGGTGACACGCGCACCAGCTCCATGTTGGCTTCGTAGTACGCGTCAACCGTACCCACGTCGCGCCAGTAGTTCTGAGCCTTGGTACGCACATCCTCGAAGGGATAGGCGAACACCCGCAGCTTGTCGATCGCGCCCGGGATGATGTTCTTGCCGAAGTCGTGGGCCGAGGACGGATCCTCGGCATCGGTACGCAGCAGGCGCTCCAGCAGCCGCGGGTTGAAGACGTAGATGCCCATCGAGGCGAGCGCCACGTCGGGACGGCCCGGAATCGGATCGGGATCGAGCGGCTTCTCCTGGAAGCGCAGCACGCGGTTGGTGTCGTCCACGGTGAGCACGCCGAACTCGCGCGCGCGAACCACCGGCACCTCGACGACGCCCACCGTGATGTCGGCTTCCTTCTCGACGTGGAAGCCGATCATCGGACCGTAGTCCATCTTGTAGATGTGGTCCCCGGCCAGCACCAGCACGTGCAGCGGCCGGTGGGCGCGGAGGATCTCCATGTTCTGCCAGAGCGCGTCGGCTGTGCCCTGGTACCACTCGGAGCCCTTGCGCTGCTGCGCGGGGATGATCTCGACGAACTCGCCGAACTCACCCTTGAGATATCCCCAGCCGCGCTGGATGTGCTGGATCAGCGAGTGCGCCTTGTACTGGCTGAGCACCGAGATCTGGCGGATGCCGGAGTTCACGCAGTTGGAGAGCGCGAAATCGATGATGCGGAACTTCCCGCCGAAGGGCGTCGCGGGCTTGCAGCGGTCCTCGGTGAGGTGGCGGAGGCGCTCGCCCCGGCCGCCGGCCATGATCACGGCCAGCGTGCCGCGGGTCAGTCGACTGAGGAAGCGCCGCGGAGCGAACAATCGCTGCTGTTCTGTGGACATGTGGCGGGACTCGTCGGAGATCTGCGGTGATGGTACAGATTGCCCGCGGCGCCCGACATCCGCGCGCACCGAAGGCACCTGTCGCACGCCGAACGCACCCGTCGCCCGGTCGGAGCGGGATTGCGGGCGGTACAGGGCCGTGAGCCTCATGGCAGGCGACAGAACTATTGACTAAACACTAGTACTTGATTACTAATATCAGCATCAAACCACTATGAGTCATCAACTGTGACTCCTGAACGCGAAGACCTGTCTGCACCCAACGACACGGGGGACCTGCAGACCCGCAAGTTCCAGCGGGAGCTGAGCGCCGGACTGACCGCGCTGGTGCTGCTCGCGGTCCTGGCGGAGGCAAGTGAGGATCTCTACGGCTATGAGATCGCGCGTCGCCTCGCCGGAGACCAGGAATCCGCCGGGCCCTTCAAGCTCGGTGCGCTGTACCCCGTGCTGCGCAACCTGAGCGCCTCGGGCCTCCTGAGCAGCAGGGTCGTGCCGTCCTACGCGGGCCCGCCCCGGCGCTACTACCGCATCACACCGCTCGGGCGCGAGGCGCTCGACGCCTGGCGCGCCACGTGGGTCGCGACGCGGGACTTCGTGAACGCCACGCTGCACCCCGTCGCCGCCGAGGAGACTCCGTCATGACGGCCGCCCCGCTCACCGTCGAGCAGTATCTGGAAGCCCTGCGCGCTGCGCTGCGCGGTGCCGACCCGGCGCTGGTGCAGGACGCGCTGTTCGACGCCGAGGAGCACCTGCGCGCCGAACTCGCGCAGCACCCGGGCGCGGACCAGGCCACCGTGCTGGTGCGGATCGCGAGCAGCTATGGCGCCCCGGACGAGGTGGCCGAGGCCTACCGTGCCAACGAGGCAACCATCCAGAAGGCGCTGCGCACGCCGCCGCCGACGCCGCACGAATCCACACTGGGACGGTTCTTCGGCGTGTACCTCGACCCGCGCGCCTACCTCTGCCTC
This sequence comes from uncultured Gammaproteobacteria bacterium, assembly GCA_963707145.1. Lineage (GTDB taxonomy): Bacteria > Pseudomonadota > Gammaproteobacteria > Steroidobacterales > Steroidobacteraceae > RPQJ01. Next base: position 466,815 of record CAVPOQ010000007.1, on the reverse strand, counting down.
GTCTACCTGCTGCTCTCGCTGGTCACCGGTGTGGCCTACTTCACCTTCGCCACGATCGGGCTGTCCATGTCGGCCGGCCTCGCGATCCTGATCGTCGGCGTGCCGTTCTTCCTCGCCTTCATCGGCATCGCGCGGGTCGTCGCGCTCGCCGAGGGGCGCATCGTCGAGTCGCTGCTCGGCGTGCGGATGCCGCGCAGGCCGACCTACCGCGACCGCGAGACGCCGTTCTGGCAGCGGGTCGTCGAGATGCTGAAGGACCCTCGCACCTGGAGCACGCTGCTCTACCTGCTGCTGATGCTGCCGCTCGGCGTGTTCTACTTCACGTTCGCCGTGGTGGGCATCGTGGTCTCCGTCGTGACCTTCCTCGCCCCGCTGCTCATGCTCCTCTACCATGCGGGCATGGTTCAGATCGATGGCGACGTGATCGTGGAATCACCGCACGCGGCGCTGCTGCCTTTGATCTCGATTCTTGGCATCCTGCTGCTCACGATCACGATGCACCTCGCGCGAGGACTCGGCCACCTCCATGGTCAACTGGCAAGGACACTGCTCGTGCAGGCGCGCGAGCCGGCCTGAAGCACGACGCCCGTACGCGCTCGCGGTGCTGCTGGCCGCCGGTCTGGGCGTCGGCTGCGGGCAGGCCGACGAGCAGCCGGCGCCGGGCACGCCGCCGACCGCCGGCGCGGCGGCGAACCGGATCCTCTGTACGCCAGCGGCCGCGGGCTCGCTGCGTGGCCGCCTGCAGGGCGCGATCGAGGCGGAGCTCGACTGGGGCGACGGCGAGCCCCATTGCCTCGGCGGCGTGCGGCCCGAGGGCGACGGACTCCGGCTCGTCTACCGCGGCAGCGTCCCGGGCACCGGGGAACTGCTGATCCTGCTCGGTGCCGGACCGCTGCGGCCGGGGGAATCGGCGCGCAACGTGCCGGTGAACTTCACGCTGGTGCGCGAGGGAACCGGCGAGTTCTTCGCCACCCAGGGCGACGACAAGTGCGCGTTCGACGACGTGCAGCAGGCGCCGCTCGACGCCGCGGCGCAGACGTTCCGGCTCGAGGCGCGGGGCTACTGCACCCAGCCGGCCCGCGCCGTGGGCGGTGACGGCGGTTCCGTGCTGTTCACGCGCTTCGACGTGACCGCGATCGTGGCCGCGCCGCCGCCCGACGCGGCGCGACCCGCGGCGGCGGGCGAACCATGAAGCGGCGGAACATCACGGCGCCGTGGACGGTCGCCGCGGCCGCCGTGCTCGCGCTGCTCGCCGCGGCGGCGCCCGCCGCGCGCGGGGATGCGGTGCGGCCACTGTCGGCCTTTCCGCGTGAGCGTCTTGCGATCGAGACGCGCAGCGCCCGCCGTCACCTGTTCGAGGCCTGGCGCGCCGACACGCCGCAGACCCGCGCGCAGGGACTCATGTTCGTGAGCGAACTGCGGGCCGACCGCGCCATGATCTTCGTCTACGACCCGCCGCAGCGCGTGGGCATGTGGATGAAGAACACGCTGATCCCGCTCGACATGCTGTTCGTGGACGACGGCGGCTGCGTGCTCAAGGTCCACGAACGGGCAAGGCCGGGCTCGCTCGACACGATCGCGGCGAGCATGCCGGTGGCGCTGGTCGTCGAACTCGCCGGGGGCACGGCGCAGACGCTCGGGATCTCCGCCGGCGACCGCGTGTTGCGTCCCGATGCGGGATGGCCCGAAGCGGCCAGACCGTGTACCCCGGCCCATTGATTTCCGCTACCATCCCGCGCGATTGCGGCGCGTGAGGGGCGCGCTGCGTGCCCACCGGGTCCGGGAGACCCACAGGAAACCAAGATGAGAACATCAGCAGTCCTTGTTTCCGCCATCGCCACCGCGCTGCTGGCGACCGCGACCGCGAGTGCCGACGAGCCCTGGGACGAGGAAGTCGGTCACTGGTTCGTCTCACCGTTCATCGGCTACAGCTTCCTCGACAGCGACCGGCTGCTCGATGACGACATCCACTGGGGTGCCTCCGTCGGCAAGCACCTCAGCGAACATTGGAGTGCGCAGATCACCGGCTACACCGGCGACTACGACAACGACGGCAAGAAGAAGCCGGAGTGGACGTGGCCAGCCTCGTTCGACGGCAGCATCTCCGGCGTCTCGCTCGACCTGATGCGCGTGTTCGCGCGCGACAGCCACCTCTCCCCGTACCTGCTCGGCGGCCTCGGCTACCAGTCGGACAACTACGAGGGCCTGGAGCGCGAGGACAACGTGACGGTCTCGCTGGGCGGGGGCCTGATGTGGGACCTCATGCGCAGCGAGGACGGCTCGCGCAGCGTGCAGCTGCGCCCCGAGGTGCGCGGGCGCTGGGACATGCAAAGCGGCAGCACCCTCTACGACACCGTCGCCCAGGTCGGCATCGCCTTCGGCTGGGGTCCGCCGCGACCCGCGCCGGTCGTCGCGGAACCGCCGCCCCCGCCGCCCCCGCCGCCGCCGGCCAAGTGCGTCGACACCGACGGCGACGGCGTGTGCGACGAAGCCGACAAGTGCCCGGGCACCCCGGCCGGCACGACGGTCGACAAGTACGGCTGCCCGTGCGCCCAGGAGCTCAAGGTCCTGTTCGACTTCGACAGTGCCGAGCTGCGCCCCGAGTCGATCACCGAGCTCGAGCGCGTCGTCAAGTTCATGAACGACGTGTCGATCGCCACGGTGCTGGTCGAGGGTCACACGGACAGCGTGGGCAGCGAAGCCTACAACCAGGCCCTGTCGGATCGTCGTGCGAAGTCGGTGTTCGATTACCTGACCTCGCGTGGCGTGGACCCGGCGCGCATGAAGTCGGTCGGTGAGGGCGAGCTCAAGCCGATCGCCACCAACGACACCGAAGAAGGCCGTCAGCTGAACCGTCGCGTGATGCTGATCCGCACGGACTCCTGCGGCAAGTAGCCGGCGCACAGGCGCCGTCCTGCGAGGCCCCGGGGCGCGAGTCCCGGGGCCTCGTGCTTTGTGGAAGAATGCCACCGTGAACGTACCGCACGCCGCATCGCTGCAGGGCCTCGCCCGCGAGGCGCGCGAGCTCGCCCGCGCCGGTCGCGCCGCGGAGGCCACGCGGCTCTGGCAGCGCGTGCTCGAGGCGGATCCGGGCAACCCCGACGCGCTGCTCGCGCTCGCCCAGACGGCGCTCGCGGCGCGCGACCCGCGCTCGGCGCTCCTGCTGCTCGAACGCGCGGCCGCCCCCGGGCGGCCGCAGCCGATGATCGAGTTGTGCGCGGCGCTGGCGCACAAGGAACTCGGCGACGCGCCGGCGGAAGCTGCAGCCACGTCGCGTGCGCTCGCCATCGACCCGTTTTTCTATCCGGCCCTGTTGCACCAGGCCCGCATGCTCGAGCGCCAGGGCAAGCCGCGGCAGGCGGCGCGCGTGTTCCGCGACGTGCTCAAGGTCATGCCCGAACGCGACCGCACCGACCCGTCGCTGCAGCGCGCGGTGCAGCACGCGCAGGGCGCGGTCGAGCAGAACACTGCGTCGCTCGAGCACTACCTCGACTCGGCGCTCTCCGGCCTGCGCCGCAAGCACGCGGGCGCGCCGCTCGAGCGCTTCGAGCGCAGCCTGCAGGTGATGGTCGGCCGCCGGCGGATGTACCAGCCGCAGCCGGTGATGCTGCACTACGCCGACCTGCCGCCGATCCAGTTCTACGACGACGCGCTGTTCCCGTGGATGGGCGAGCTCGAGGCGGCCACGGGCACGATCCGAGCCGAGCTGCTGTCGGTGCTGGCCGAGGGCCGCAGCGAATTCCGGCCCTACGTGCAGCACCCGGCCGGCGCACCGCTCGAGCAGTGGGCGGAGCTCAACCATTCCCCACGCTGGAGCACCTACTTCCTGTGGGAGCACGGCCGACCGGTCGAACCGCACTGCGCGCGCTGCCCGCAGACCGCCGCCCTGCTCGCGCGCCTGCCGATGGCCGGGTTGCCCAACTTCTCGCCGACGGCCATGTTCTCGTGCCTCGAGGCCCGCACGACCATCCCGCCCCACACCGGCGAGACCAACACCCGGTTGATCGTGCACCTGCCGCTGATCGTTCCCCCCGGGTGCTGGTTCCGGGTCGGCAACGAGACCCGGGAGTGGCGCCAGGGCAAGGCCTTCGTGTTCGACGACACCCTCGAGCACGAGGCGCGCAATGGCAGCGACGAGTTGCGCGTGGTGCTGATCTTCGACGTCTGGAACCCGTTCCTGTCGGCCGCCGAGCGGGACCTCGTCGGCGGCCTGGTCAACGCCGTCCGGGACTACTACCGGGTCGAAGGCTGACCGGCCCCCTCGCCCGCTGTTGCGGGCCAGCCACACCCAGTCCGGGCGGCCCGTGTTGTGCCGCCGCCACAGGGCTTCACTTTGCTGGGGATTTGAGCGTAGTATCGCCGCCCAATGGACCAGAAACCGCTCGGAGATCGTTGTGGTTTTCTGGTCCGGACGCGTCTGGGCTGGCCCGAAATAGTCCCCGGGCAGTCACGTCATCGCAATGCAGCAACCCTTTCCAGTAACACTCTCAGGAGTCATCTGATGGCCAATCGCAAGATCGAGCGCGCCGTTCGCGTCGCACTGATCGCCGCCTCTGCAGGCGCGGTCGCATATGTGCCCGCGGCCTCGGCGCAGGATCAGGAACTCGAGCAGATCATCGTCACGGGATCGCGCATTCCGCAGGCGAACCTTGAGGGCACGAGCCCGGTGTCGGTGCTCGGCGCGCAGGACGTGCAGTTCGAGGGCACGGTGCAGGTCGAGGATCTGATCAACAATCTGCCCCAGGCCTTCGCTGACCAGGGCGGCAACCTGTCGAACGGCGCCTCGGGCACCGCGACGGTGAACCTCCGCAACCTCGGCTCCGACCGCACGCTGGTGCTCGTCAATGGCCGCCGCCTCCCGGCAGGCAGCCCGCGCGGCCCGGTGGCTCCCGACCTGAACCAGATCCCCACCCCGCTCATCGAGCGCGTCGAAGTTCTCACCGGCGGCGCGTCCGCGGTGTACGGCTCCGACGCCGTCGCCGGCGTGGTGAACTTCATCATGGTCGACGACTTCGAGGGCGTGCAGATCGACGCGAACTACAACGCGTACTGGCACGACAACAGCGACAATTTCATGCAGAACCTGGTCGCCGACTCGGGCTTCAAGGCCGCCCCGGGCGAAGTGTGGGACGGCAGCGAGTACTCGCTCGGCATCACGATGGGTTCGAACTTCGCCGACGGCCGCGGCAACGCAACGCTGTACTTCGGCTACACGAACACCGACCCGGTGCTGCAGTCGGAGCGCGACTACAGCGCCTGCGCGCTCGGCAGTTCGAGCAGCGGCTTCTACTGCGGCGGCTCGAGCACGAGCTACCCGGGCCGCTTCCGCGTCGCCAACATCGCCGGGCCGGGCACGACCTCCAGGACCATGGATGACAACGGCAACGTCATCCCCTGGAACAACAATTTCTACAACTACGGCCCGCTGAATTACTACCAGCGCCCGCAGGAACGCTACCAGGCGGACTTCTTCGCGAACTACGACCTCACCGACTCGGCACAGGTCTACGCCGAGTTCATGTTCATGGACAACAGCACCGTGGCGCAGATCGCGCCGTCGGGTGCCTTCGGTACGATCGCAAACGTCAGTCGCACCAACCCCCTGCTCCAGCAGAACGGCGGACAGTGGTTCAACACGCTGTTCCCGGCTGGGTATGCTCCGGACACCCGCCAGGTCACGATCCAGCGGCGTAATGTCGAGGGCGGCGGCCGCCAGGACGACCTCGGTCTGACCTCCTACCGCGGCGTCGTGGGCATCAAGGGCACGGTCTGGGAGAACTGGAACTACGACGTGTCCGGCCAGTACGGCACGGTGCTGTTCTCGGAGACCTACAAGAACGACTTCTCGCTGAACCGCATCGACAAGGCGCTCGACGTGGTCTCGACCGCGAACGGTCCGGCCTGCCGCTCGTTCGTCGACGGGTCCGACCCGAACTGCGTGCCGTGGAACATCTGGGACCCGAACGGCGTCTCCCGGGAGTCGCTCGACTACCTGCAGACGCCGGGCTTCCAGCGCGGCGACACGACGCAGACAGTCGTGACCGCGGCCCTCTCGACCGACCTCGGCAACTACGGCATCAAGCTGCCGACCGCGAAGGACGGCATCGGGTTCGCCGTCGGCGCCGAGTATCGCCAGGAAGGCCTGGACTTCGAGACCGACAGCGCGTTCACGACCGGCGACCTCGCCGGCCAGGGCGGCCCGACGATCGGCGTCCAGGGCAGCTACAACGTCGCCGACCTGTTCACCGAGTTGCGCATCCCGCTGCTGCAGGACATGTTCCTGGCGCAGGACCTCACGGTGAATGGCAGCTACCGCTATTCGGACTACAGCACGGACATCAACACGAACACCTACGGCATCGGTGCCGACTGGCAGATCGTCGACGACATCCGGTTCCGCGGCAGCTACCAGCACGCGGTGCGTGCGCCGAACGTGATCGAGCTGTACTCCGCAGCGGCGCTGGGCCTGTTCGACCTGGCGCGGGATCCCTGCGGCACGAGCAAGACCGCGACGCTTCAGCAGTGCGTGGACTACACGGGCCTGAATCCCCTGCTGTACGGCACCGACCTCGACAGCTCGGCGGGCCAGTACAACGCGATCTTCGGCGGCAACACCGAGCTCGACCCCGAGACGGCCGACACGTGGACCCTGGGCATCGTGCTCACGCCCACGTTCGTCGACGGGTTGGCGATGACGATCGACTACTGGAACATCGAGGTCGACGACACGATCGGTACCGTGCCGCCCGCGACCGCGCTGGACCAGTGCCTGCTCACCGGCGCGAGCGAGTACTGCAGCCTGGTCACGCGTGACAGCCAGGGTACGCTGTGGCTGCTGCCGGAAGGCAACATCGTCGCCACCAACGTCAACATCGGCACCACGAAGACCTCGGGCTGGGACATCGGCCTGAACTACGCGCTGGGCATGAACGACTGGGGCACGCTGAGCTTCGCGTTCATGGGCACGATCCTCGACGAGTTCACCGTCACGCCGCTGCCGGGCGTGGAGTCCTACGACTGCGCGGGCTTCTACGGCGACACCTGCGGCACGCCGCTGCCGGAACTCCGTACCCGCCTGCGCACGACCTGGGCGACGCCGTGGAACGTGGACCTGTCGCTCAACTGGCGGTTCTTCGACAGCGTGGACATCGACTACTCGTCGAACGATCCGGATCTCGCCGACCCGACCCTGGTGTTCAAGCAGGATCGGACGCTGGACTCGCAGAACTACTTGGACATCGCGGCGGTATACACCTACGCCGAGAAGTACACGTTCAACGTCGGCATCAACAACATCACGGATGAGACCCCGCCGCTCAGCGGGTTCGTCGGCACGGGCTTCGGCAACGGCAACACCTATCCGCAGGTGTACGACGCGCTGGGCCGCTACGTGTTCTTCGGCATCTCGGCCAAGTTCTGATCGGCTGACATTCCACGGCGACGTGGTACTGGACGGCGGGCTTCGGCCCGCCGTCTTTTTTTGTGCCCGCGGAAAGCCGCGAGCGCGCGTCCGATGAAGCGCCGGACGCAGCCTGATGCGTGTTTCGTGGCTGGGGTGCGATCCTCGGTCGATTGACTTTGTCGGCGTCGCCGGCTGTCATCGAAGGCTGGCGCTCCCGGAGCCCGACACCCCGATGGGCAATGCACCAAGGCCGGATACCGCACTCGAGGCGGCGCTGCAGCGCGTCGCGGCGCTGCTGCGCTCCGACCCGTCGCTCGCATCCCGCGAGGCGGCCGCCATCCTGCAGTCCGCTCCGGGCCATCCGCTCGCGGTCCTGTTCCTCGCCATGGCGCAGCGCCAGCTCGGCGACCTCGCCGGCGCGCTCGCGATCCTCGAGCCGCTGGCCCGCCGCCAGCCGGGATCCGCAGCCGTGCAGTACGAGTTCGGCGTAACGCTCGGACTCGCCGGCCGGCGCGACGAGGCATTGGCGGCGCTCGAGCGTGCGGTCGCGCTGCAGCCCGACGTCGGCGAGGCGTGGCGCCTGATCGCCGACCACCGGATGGAAGCGGGCGACCCGGCCGGGGCGGACGCGGCCTGGGCAAACCACGTCGCGATCACGACCGGCGGCGCCCGCCTGCTCGCGCCGGCCACGGCCCTCTGCGAGGGCCGCCTCGCCGACGCCGAGCGGCTGCTGCGCGCGCATCTCGCCCAGTTCCCCGACGACCCGGCCGCGCTGCGCATGCTGGCCGACCTCGCCATGCGCGCGCGACACTGGGACGACGCCGCGGCGCTGCTCGAGCGCTGCCTCGCACGCGCGCCGGGCTTCGCGGCCGCGCGCCACTGCTACGCCCTGGTGCTGCACGAGCAGAACCGTACCGACGCGGCGCTGGCCGAGGTGGAGCGCCTGCTCGCCACCGAGCCGCGCAATCCCGCCTACCTGAACCTGCAGGCCAACCTGCTCGGTCGCAGCGGCGATCACGGACGGGCCATCGAGGCTTTCGCGGCGGTGCTTGCGGACTACCCGTCCAATCCGCGCATCTGGATGGCCTACGGCGACGCGCTCAAGACGGCGGGCCGCACCGACGACGGCATCGCCGCGTACCGCCGCAGTCTCGATCTCGCGCCGGGATTCGGCGAGGCGTGGTGGAGTCTTGCCAACCTCAAGACTTTCCGGTTCTCACCGGCGGACGTCGCAGCCATGCAGGCGCAGCTGGCGCGGGCGGGCGCCCCGGACGACGACCGGCTGCACCTGCACTTCGCGCTCGGCAAGGCGCTGGAGGATGCCGGGCAGTACGCCGGATCGTTCGCGCACTACGCCGACGGCAACCGCATCCGCCGCGCGGGCATCGTCTACGACGCGGAGGCGACCACGCAGTTGGTGCGCCGCTTCCGCGCGCTCTTCACCCCGGAGTTCGTCGCGCGGCGCCGCGGCTGGGGCTGCGAGGCGGACGATCCGATCTTCGTCGTCGGCCTGCCCCGCTCCGGCTCGACGCTGGTCGAGCAGATCCTCGCGAGCCACCCGGCGATCGAGGGGACCGGCGAGCTGCCCGAGGTCGCCGGCATCGCCCGATCGCTCGCGGGCCGCGCGCCCTATCCCGAGGTGCTGGCCGGACTCGACGCCGGCGAGTTCCGTTCACTCGGCGAGCGCTACCTGCGCGAGACCCGCCTGCATCGCAAGGAAGGCGTGCCGCGCTTCATCGACAAGATGCCGAACAACTGGCTGCACGCCGGGCTCATCCACCTGATGCTGCCGAACGCGCGGATCGTCGACGTGCGCCGCGACCCGATGGGCTGCTGCTGGTCGTGCTTCCGCCAGCACTTCGCCCGCGGCCAGCACTACACCTACTCGCTCGAGGACCTCGGGCGCTATTACCGCGACTACGTCGAGCTGATGGCGCACGTCGATACGGTGCTGCCCGGACGCGTGCACCGCGTGGTCTACGAACGGCTGGTCGAGGACACGGACGCGGAGGTGCGCCGGCTGCTCGAGCACTGCGGCCTGCCGTTCGATGCGGCATGCCTGCGCTTCCACGAGACTCCGCGCGCCGTCGCCACCGCAAGCTCGGAGCAGGTGCGCCGCCCGATCTACCGGGAGGCGCTCGGGCAGTGGCGGCACTACGAGCCCTGGCTGGACCCGCTCAGGCTGGCACTCGGGCCGGCGCTGGACGCGTAGCCGAACCGCGCGACCCAGGGCTCGAGCAGCGGCAGCACCGGCGCCATCTGTTCGCGGTAGCGCTCCCACTGCCGGGTCCCGTCGAAGAGGCCCCGTCGCACCTGCGGTGCGCTCACCGTGCGCACCTCGCGCGCCGCGGCGGTGCGGCCGAATTCCCTCGCGTCCTCCGTCCACGGCACGCCGACGAACTCCGCGAGCGCGCGCGTGGTCGCGTCGAAGTCGGCCACGAGCGCGGCATAGTCCACGACGTGCACCGGCAGCGGCAGCGTCGCGAGGTGCAGTTCGACCAGGCGCATCACTGCGTCGTAGTGCCGTGCCGCACGCTCGAGGCCGGCCATCTGGTAGGTCGACGGGTTGACGCGGAAATGCCGCCGGAAGCAGCTCAGCACCACGTCGCGCGGATCGCGGCGGCACAGCACGACCAGCGCGTCCGGGAACAGCCGGGCGATCATCGGCAGCTTGATGCCGTTGAGCGGCGCCATGTCGACGAACACCTGGCCATCCACGTCCGGCACCTCGGCGCGGACGCGCTGCCAGTAGGCCTCCCGATGCCGGGCAGCGAGCGCCGGGTCGAGATGGGTGAGCTGGTCGAGTGCGCGGTCGTCGCGCAGGAACGCGAGATCGGCCTCGGCGAGCGTGGGGCGCTCCTCGAGCGAGCGTACGCCGGGCAGGCTCGCCAGCACGTTCTCCACCAGCGTATTGCCCGAGCGCGGGTAGCCGAGCAGGAACACGTGACGGCGCACTGGGCTCACCTCGCCGCCTGCAGCGGCCGGTGCGCGCCACACGGCCGGATCCTGCCGCTCGAACCAGCGCGTGAGGCGGCGCACGAACTCGAGATGGCTCTCGACGCGCCCGCCGTCGTCGAAGCGCGGCGCCGCCACGCGCACCGTCTCCTCGTTCATGCGCGTGTAGGCGGCGAAGGCCTCGTCGATGCGCCCGAGGCGGTCGAGCGCGTCGCCGAGGAGCCCGAGCGCCACCTGCTGCTGCCGCTCGTCGAGCACCTTGCGTGCGAGCAGCGGCTCGAGCCGCGCGTGCGCCTCCGGGGCGGCGCCGCGATCGAGGTCGGTGCTCGCCAGCACGAGGCTCGCGCCGGGGTGATCGGCCTGCAGCCGCAGCGCTTCCGCCGCGAGCGTACGCGCCTGCGCGGCGTCGCCGCGGCGCATCGCAATCGTCGCGAGCGCCGCCCAGGCCTCGGCGTTGCCCGGAACGAGCGACTTCGCCCGCTCGTAGGCGGTGCGCGCGGCAGCGTCGTCACCGGCGATCTCGCGCGCCGACCCGAGTTCGAGCCACGCCGCCGCGAGGCCCGGGTGCACCGTCACGGCAGCTTCGAATGCGCGGATTGCTTCCTCCAGGCGGTTCTCCGCCACCAGCACGCGGCCGATGTCGGTGATCGTGAGCGGATCGTTGGGCGCGAGTGCGAGCGCGCGGTTGAGCAGCTGCCCCGCCTCGGCATAGCGGCCCGCCACCGCGAGCGCCTCGGCCTGCACGCGCAGCAGCAGCGGGTGCGCGAGGCGCTCCTGCGCCGCCTGCCCCGCGATGGCGAGCGCGGTGGCGAAATCGCCCGACTGGCGGGCCCGTGCCGCCGCGCGGACCAGCGCCTCGAGCCGTGTCGCATTCACGTTCTGCATCCAATGTCCCCGCAAATCCGCGACCGTGCGGCCGCCAGCGAAGAGTCTCTCCGCCGCGCCGGCGACGCCCGGACGCATCACTTCACGCGGCGGACGCGCGTCCCGTATCGGTTGGCGGTCACCAGCATGTGCGATCCGAGCGCGGCCTTCCTGATGGTCACGGTGTCTCCGGCGGCCACTCGTACACGCTGATCCACCGTCAGCTGGGTCCAGACCTGACCGTTCTCGAGCGTCACGGTCAGTTCGCCGGCTGGCCGGCGGGCGACGGCGGCGACCTTGCCGGTGATGCTCTCGGGCATCTCCTCCTTCGCCTTCTCCGGATCGCGCGCCCGCTTGGCGGCGTCGGTGAGACCGAAGTCGGCTTCCGGGCTGGCTGCGGCGGCAGTTCCGCGGCGGCCGTCCCCGCGGCGGCCGGGACCGCGGCGGCGGCCGGACCCGCAACGGCCACCGGGGTCGCAGCGGCATCCGGAGCGGCCGCGCTCGCCACCGGTGCCGCGGGCTTGCGGAAGATCGCGTCGTAGCACGCGAGCCGGGCGCGGTCTTCGCCGATCGCGGCGCAGCGCTGCGGCGCATCGCTGCCCGCGGCCTGCGCGGCGAGCACGGCAAACCCCAGCGGCAGCAGCGCCCAGCGCGGGCGCAGATTCGGACCTCTCACCGTCGCATCTCCTCGAGCCAGGCTGCGCGGGCGCGTGGCGCCCGCGCGGGGAGGCGACATGTTACTGCCCGCGCGCCCGCCCCGCCGCGGCTTCGGGCAGGGTCGCGATCTCCGGGCGCAGGCGCGGCCGCGAGGCGACGTCTGGCCGCGCCGGCCGTCGCCTCGCCATAATGCCGCCCTTCGTACCGGGTACGCGGCGCAGCGAGCGCGACATGAGCGTCGAGCACTGGGAAACCTATTACCGCGGCGGCGCGATCGCGACCTGCCCCATGGGGCCGGGCACCACCTACACGCTCGAGCTGCGCGACCTGTGGCTCGCGTTCTTCGCCGCGCTCGACGACGGGGCGCGCGTGCTCGACGTCGGCACCGGCAATGGCGCGATCACGCTGCTCGCGAAGGAGGCCGCCGCGGCCGCCGGCCGGCGCCTCGAAATCCACGGCGCGGATCTCGCCGCGATCGATCCGCCGCGCCACGTGCCCAACGGCGCCTCGCTGTTCGCCGGCATCGCGTTCCACGCCGGCGTGCCCTGCGAACGCCTCGGTTTCGCCGACGGCAGTTTCGACGCGGTCAGCGGGCAGTACGCCCTCGAGTACACGGACACGCCGCGCGCGCTGGCCGAGGTCCACCGCGTGCTCCGTCCCGGCGGCCGCGCACTGTTCGTGCTGCACCACGAGCAGTCGGTGCTGATCCGCAACGCGCGCGAATCGCTCGCGCAGGGCGCGCTGGTGCTCGAGGACACGAAGATCCTGCGCAAGCTGCGGCGCCACGCCGCCGCGGAGCGCGAGTCGGCGGCCGCGTCGCGTGCGACCTGGGCAGAGCTCTCGGCCGCCGGCGCGCGCCTGCAGCAGGCGGCGGCCTCGAGCTTCGCGCCGCACCTGCTGCACGTGGTGATCGACGGCGTGCAGAAGCTGCTTGGCATCCGTCGCGAAACGGGCGCCGCGGGATTCGAGCGCGAGGTGGACCGCTTCGAGCGCGAGGTGCGCTCCGGCGTGCGCCGCCTGCAGGACCTCGTGGGCTGCGCGCAGTCGGCGGAGCAGATGGAGACCATGGCGGCCACCGCCCGGCGCGCGGGCTTCGACTGCCCGCCCCCCGGGCTTCAGCACCACGCGGGCGAGAACCTCGTCGGCTGGCGGCTGGCGCTGACGCGACCCTGAGACGCTCTGCCGGCAGCGCCTCGGCAGGCGCTCAGGCCTCGGGCGGGGGAATGCGCGTGTTGCACTCGATCCCGCCGCAGCGGCGCAGCGTCGGCTGCCCCGAGGAGACCGGCTTCAGGTGGAACTCGCGGCGCGAGTAGTCCACGACGAACTGCTCGAGCGTGCCGAGCAGATCCATGCCGATGAGGATCGCGGGCTCCTCGAGCAGCGACCAGATGTCGAACACGTGCAGGTCGCCGAAGGTGACGGTGAGGTTGTTGAGGCGCGCCCCGCCGATGTCGATCGAGGGCGCCTCGAACGACAGTCCCTGCGCGATCTGGGGCGTCGCCCCGATGACCGTCGTGGCCACCGTCTCGTGCGGCCGGCGCGCGCCGTCGACCAGCGCCGAGCGCAGCGCCTCGTTGCCGAGGCTGCGCTCGGCGCCGGTGTCCACGATCGCCTTGACCGGCACGCGGCCGACCTGCCCGTCCACGAGCAACAGTCCGCCGTTCTGCAGAAACGCGTGTACGACCAGGAAGCCCTTCGGTGCTCGCCGCCCGCTCGAGCGGCGGATGGTCACCCGGTCGCGGCCGAAGTCGACCTCGATGCGGGCATCCTGCAGCGCGTCCACGCCGAGGATGCCGTCCATGCCGGCGAACACTGCGGGCGGCAGCACCGGCAGGCGCTGGCTCTCGAGCAGCAGTTCGCCCGCCCGCAGGGTCGCGACCTGCACCACCGGCAGCGTGGCGGAACCGGTCACGCCGTGCACGTTGATCACCGCCCCGTCGATCGGCACCAGATCGAGCGCCAGCGCGGTCGCTTCGGAAATGGCCGAACTGTTCGCACCGGTGTCGAGGATGAACCGGAACGGCCCGCGGCCGTTGATCTCCACTGGAGCCACGATGCGGCCGATCCGATCGAGCGTGGTGCGCGTGGCGTAGAGCGGGCCGGGTTCCGGCGGGACGGGTGGCACGACCGCCGGAGCCACGGGTGCCACGGCGACCGGCGCAGGCGCGGCCGGATCGGTTGCCCGGGCCGTTCCGCCGGCGAGCAGCAGCAGGGCCGACGCCGCTGCGGCGCAGGCCCGGGCGATGCGGAAGGTTGTGATGCCCATGTCCCTTCTGACCGCGCCCGCGGTCAATTGGTTGCGTCGGTCGCGCGACCAGGCGGCCGCCGACGCACGCGCGTTCACGTACGAACCGGCCGCTCGACGCCCTGGCGCGCAGTGCGCAGCGGTCCCGTGAGGATCAGACGGTCGGTGCGGTCGGCGGTCACTGCAACATTCTGCCCTGAAATGCCGGGGCCGGCGCGTTTCACGGCACGCAGACGTTGCATGCCCGCCGAAATTGCATGCTCTCAGGCCATCGGCTGGGTATTCTCCGCTCCAAACCAACCACGTCCCTGAGGGGGAGATCATGCGCATCGGTGTGCCGAAGGAAATCAAGGTCCACGAATACCGCGTCGGCCTCGTGCCGGCGGCCGTTCGCGAACTGGTCGAGAGCGGCCACGAGGTGCTGGTGCAGACCGGCGCCGCGACCGGCATCGGCTTCACCGACGCCGACTACCAGCACGTCGGCGCGCAGATCGCTGCCGACGCCCCGGAGGTGTTCGCGAAGTCCGAGATGATCGTGAAGGTGAAGGAGCCGCAGCCTGCCGAGTGCGCGATGCTGCGCGCAGGCCAGGTGCTCTACACCTACCTGCACCTCGCCCCCGATCCGCGGCAGACCGAGGCACTGATCAAGTCGGGCGCCACCTGCATCGCCTACGAGACCGTGACCGCCCCGGACGGCTCGCTGCCGCTGCTCACGCCGATGAGCGAGGTTGCCGGCCGGATGTCGGTGCAGGTGGGCGCGTACTGCCTGCAGAAGGCCAATGGTGGTCGCGGCATCCTGCTGGGCGGCGTGCCGGGCGTGGCACCGGCCAAGGTCGTGATCCTGGGCGGCGGCGTGTCGGGCACGCACGCGGCCGAAATGGCCGTCGGGCTGCGCGCGGACGTGACGGTCGTGGACCGCTCGGTGAAGCGGCTGCGCGAGCTGTCGTCGATCTTCGGGCCATCGCTGCGCACCGAATACTCCACGCAGGCGCACATCGACGCGCTGGTGATCGACGCCGACCTCGTGATCGGCGCGGTGCTGATCGCAGGCGCGGCCGCGCCGAAGCTGGTCACGCGCGACATGGTCCGCCGCATGAAGGCGGGTGCGGTGCTGGTGGACATCTCGATCGACCAGGGCGGGTGCTTCGAGACCAGCAAGGCGACCACGCACGCGGAGCCCACCTACGTGGTGGACGACGTGATCCACTACTGCGTGGCCAACATGCCCGGCGCGGTGCCGCGCACGTCGACCTTTGCGCTCAACAACGCCACGCTGCCCTTCGCGCGCAAGCTCGCCGACCACGGCTGGAAGGCGGCGATGCAGGCCGATCCGCACCTCGCCAACGGCCTGAACGTGCACGCCGGCCACGTCACCAACCAGGCGGTCGCGCAGGCGCTCGACCTGCCCTACACGCCGCTCGCGCAGTTCCTGAAGTAGAGACCGCGGGGCCGCTGCCTGCGTCGCGCGGCGGGACCGCAGCGGCCGCATGAACGCCACCGCGGCTGGAAGACGCGTCCGCCGCACGAACCGGAGTCGCAGATGAAGACACCGTCGATTTCCTTCCGCGACCGCGTCGTCCTCGTCACCGGCGCCTCGAGCGGCATCGGTCGCGAGACCGCGCTGGCGTTCGCGGCCGCCGGCGCGAAGCTGGTGCTGGTGGCCCGCCGCGCGCAGGTCCTCGGCAAGGTCGCGACCGAGGCGCGCCGGCTCGGCGCGGAGACGCTGGTCGCCGCGGCCGACGTGAGCCGGTCGGAGGCGGTCGAGGCGTCGTTCCGCAAGGCGGTCAAGCGCTTCGGCGCCGTGGACATCGTGGTGAACAACGCCGGCGTGATGATCCCCGCCACCGTCCAGGAGCTGCGCACGGCGGACCTCCAGCGCATGCTCGACGTGAACCTGATCGGCGCGCTGCACGTGATGCAGGCGGCCGTGAAGCTGATGCGCGAGCAGGGTCGCGGCCACGTCGTCAACGTGGGCTCGCTGGCCGGCCGCCGCGGCTTCTCGCCGCTGGGCGGGTACTGCGCGACCAAGTTCGCGCTGGTCGGCCTCACCGAGGCGCTGCGCACCGAGCTCGTCGGCGAGCGCATCCACGTTTCGCTGGTGCTGCCCGGCGTCGTGGACACGCCGATGGCGACGGCGGCACAGCACAACCCGGCGACCTCCGACATGTGGCCGGAGGCGCTCACCATGCCGCCGTCCTGGGTGGTGTGGTCCATCTTCCTCGCGATCCGCTTCCGGCTCGCCGAGATCGCCGTGCCGCCAGGAGGCGCGCTGCTCGAGAAGCTCGCCGCGCTCGCTCCGGGCGCCACCGACGCGCTGCTGCGGCGCACGACCGACGCCGCGCGCATGCTGCGGCGGCAGTCGCGCGCAACGGGCTGAACCCACGACCGACAGACTGGACCCAGGAAACCGACGATGACCCACGAGAATCTGAGTATCGAGCGCGACGGCGCCGTCGCCGTCCTCTGGCTCGACCGTCCGGCGAAGCTCAACGCACTGCACCGCCCGCTGTGGGACGCGATCCCGGCCGCCGTGGCCGAGCTCGACGCCGACCCTGGCGTGCGCGCCATCGTGCTGTCGGGGCGCGGCAAGGCGTTCTGCGCCGGCATCGACCTCCTCGACCATGCACCCTCGCTCGCCGGCGGCGGCTCGATCTCCGGTCGCGGCGAGTCGGCAGTGGGCCGGCGCCGCGCGCTCTACGATGACGTGCGCCGCTACCAGCGCACCGCGGGCTGCTTCGCCGACACCAACAAGCCAGTGATCGCCGCGGTACACGGCGCCTGCATCGGCGGCGGCATGGACCTGATCACGGCCTGCGACGTGCGCGTCTGCTCGGCCGATGCGAGCTTCTCGGTGCGCGAGACCCGGATCGCGATGGTGGCCGACGTGGGCACGCTGCAGCGCCTGCCGCGCGTGATCGGCGACGGTCCGGCACGGGAACTCATCTTCACTGGCCGCGACATCGACGCGGCGCGGGCGCTCGCGATCGGGCTCGTGAACGACGTGCTGCCCGACGCCGACGCGCTGCACGCGCACGCCCGCGCGCTCGCGCAGGAGATCGCCGCGAACTCCCCGCTGGCGGTGCAGGGCGCGAAGCAGGTGCTCGGCTTCGCGTGCCGCCGCGAGGTCGACGCGGCGCTCGACTACGTCGCGCTGTGGAACTCCGCGTTCCTGCACTCCGATGACCTCACCGAGGCGATGACCGCGTTCATGCAGCGGCGCGCGCCCGTATTCCGAGGCCAGTAGGCCCGTCGCGCGCCGTTGCGGTGGCCCGCGCGACATCCGGCCCTGCGGAGAGGATGCGCGGGGACGCCGTAAACCCGTCCCTGGGGGCTCGCGCGCGACATCCCTGTCGCGCGACGCCCCGCCCATCCTCTCCGCAGGGCCAGACGTCGCGCTGACACGAACGTAGCGCGGGACGAACAAGCACCCGGTCAGAACCTGCGCGTCCCGCCGCCGCACGGCACGGCGGGCGGGGTCGAGGTCCGCGGGGCGTCGCGCCGCAGGGACGCGGCGCGCGAGCCTACAGGGACGTATTCACGGCGTCCCCGCGGACCTCGGCCCCGCCTGCCGTGCCGAATGGCACGGCAGCAGCCCGCGACCTACGCGCTCTTCGCCTGCGCCGCCGACTGCGCATCCCGCAGCTCGCGCCGCAGGATCTTGCCGACGTTCGACTTCGGCAGCTCGTCACGGAACTCGATGAACTTCGGCTTCTTGTAGCCCGTGAGGTGCTGCCTGCAGAAGTCCAGCAGGTCGGCATCCGTGAGTGCCGCGTCCCTGCGCACGACGAATACCTTCACCGCCTCGCCAGATTTCGCGTCCGGCACGCCGATCGCCGCGCATTCGACCACCCCGGGGTGCATCGCGATCACGGCCTCGACCTCGTTCGGGTACACGTTGAAGCCCGAGACGATGATCATGTCCTTCTTGCGGTCCACGATCTTCGTGTAGCCGCGCTCGTCCATGATCCCGATGTCGCCCGACTTGAAGAAGCCGTCCGGGGTCATCACCTTCGCGGTCTCGTCTGGGCGCTGCCAGTAGCCGGCCATCACCTGAGGACCGCGGATCGCGATCTCGCCGGGCTGCCCGAACGGCACTGGCTGACCGGCGTCGTCGAGGATGGCGATCTCGGTGTTCGGGAACGGCAGGCCGATCGTGCCGTTGTACTCTCGGGACTGGATCGGGTTGCAGGTCGCGACCGGCGAGGTCTCCGACAGCCCGTAGCCCTCGATGATCGGCACGCCGGTGAGCTTGAGCCACTTCTCCGCGACCGCCTGCTGCACCGCCATGCCGCCGCCGTTGGAGATGCGCAGGCTCGAGAAGTCGAGCTTCTGGAACTCGGCGTTCTCGGCGAGCGCGTTGTACAGCGTGTTGACGCCGGGGACGACGTTGAAGCGGTACTTCGCGAGTTCCTTCACGAACCCGCCGATGTCGCGCGGGTTGGCGATCAGCACGTTGAGCGTGCCGAGGCGGATGCCGCCGAGGCAGTTCACGGTGAGCGCGAACACGTGATAGAGCGGCAGTGCGCAGACGTAGACGAGCTGCTCGGGCACGGGACCGCGGCTGGTGTCGGTGAGTGCGGGCTGCACCCAGGCCTCGAGCTGCAGCACGTTCGCGACGAGGTTGCGGTGCGTTAGCGTCGCGCCCTTCGACACACCGGTCGTGCCGCCGGTGTACTGCAGGAACGCGACGTCCTGCGGCCCGACGTCGACGGGCTCGAGGTGGCCGCGTGCGCCGGCGTCGAGCGCGTCGTTGAAGCGCACGTGCCCCGGCAGCGAGAACTGCGGCACGAGCTTCTTGATGCGGCGCAGGGCGAAGTTGACGATCGCGCCCTTCGGGAAGCCGAGCAGGTCGCCGATCGAGGCGACCACCACGTGCTTGATCCCCGTCCTGGCGATCACCTGCTGCAGCGTCGCGGCGAAATTCTCGAGGATCACGATTGCCTCGGCGCCCGAGTCCCTGAGCTGGTGCTCGAGTTCGCGCGGCGTGTAGAGCGGGTTCACGTTCACCACGATGCACCCGGCGCGCAGCACGCCGGCGAGCGCGATCGGGTACTGCACGACGTTCGGCATCATCAGTGCGACGCGCGCACCGCGTGCGAGGCCGAGCCCCTGCAGCCAGGCGCCAAACGCCGCGGAGTGGCGGTCGATCTCCGCGAAGGTGTAGTGGCAGTCCATGAACGCGTAGGCGTCGCGGCTCGCGAACTTCGCGAAGCCCTCCTCCATGAGCTGCACGAGGGATCGGTACTGGTCGACGTCCACGTCGGCCGGGACGCCGGGCGGATAGTGCTTCAGCCAGAATCGTTCCATGGTCTCCCCTCCGGTCGGCAGGCGCTGCTCCGCCTGTGTCTGTGTCTGGATGTGAACTTGCCTCTCGGACGGTCCGACCGCAATCCGGAAAAGGCGACGGCCCGGTCACTGCTGCGTCGCAGCAGCCGCCTCAAGGAACGCGGACGGGAATCGGCACGTTGCAGAGGTCGATGTAGCCGGCGGGCCGCTGGTACCACTCGTCGCGACGGTTGCGACGCACCTCGACCAGCGCCGCGAAGGTGGCGGTCTCCGTGCGCAGCACCTCGAGGCGGGGGCGCTCGGCGGCGGGCAGGTCGGCAGCGACCCGCACGCGACGGATGGCCACGCGCGGTGCGGCAGCCTCGTAGTAGCCCATCGGCGCCGGGCCGCGTGGCAGCGCCGCGAGCAGTTCCATGCCCTGCAGGACGCGGCCCACCAGCGCGATATTGCGGTCGAGCTGGCGCGGCGCGTGACCGATGACCACGTAGAGTTCTGCACCGCTGCCGGTCTCGACCCCGTTGTCACGGCCGGCCCCGACCATGGCGTAGCAGTGCGCGAGCCACGCCTCCCCGGCACGCGAGTCGCGCGCGGCCGGGAAGCCGCCGGAGAACCCAACCTCCGGCGCGTATCCGTCGGCGTCCGGCAGCGGCGTGAACGGCAGGCCGGGAGAGATCGGCACGGTGAACTCCGGGGGCAGCGTGGCGCGCGCCCCGCCCAGCGGGCGCTTGCCAGCGGTATCGCTCCACTGCGCGACGAAGTTGTCCTGGACGCGGCCGATCGCGAGTCCGTCGTAATACCCCGCGCGCGCCAGCCGCAGGATGTTCGCGGCGTGCTCCGGCGCGAAGGCGGGGGCGAGTTCGATGACCACGCGCCCGGATTCGAGCTCGATGGCGAGCGTGTGCCCGAGGTCGAGCGGCCGCCAGTCCGCAGCGGTGGACGCGGCCAGCACCTCTGCCATCGTGCGGCCCGGCGGGCGCGCGGGTTCGGCCGCGGCGGCCCCGGCCACGTCGATCCACAGACTGCCGCCGCTCGCGCCGAGCACCAGCGTGAGCAGGACGCCCGCCGCACGGGCAGGGCGCGCGATTCGCGCAGATTCTGGACGGCTCATGGCTCGGTCTCTCCTCGGGCGCTGGGCGGCCGATGGTATCCAGCCTGCGCCGCTTCGGCCAAACTCCGCACATGCACGACGTCCTGCTGCTGGGGCCGCAGTTTCGCGCGCCCAACCTCCGCGACGCCCTGGAGACTGCCGGCCTGCACGGACCGGTGGTCACGATCACGGCAGGCTGGCAGGAGCGCGAGGGGGAACTCGGCGCGCTCGAGGAGCACCTCGGGTTGCACGCGCGCGACCTGCGCCTCTACGAGCGGGCCGAGGCGGTGTTCGCAGCCGACGCCGCGCTCCACGAGGCACACCGCGCGCGCCAGAACGACCTGCGGCGCCTGCAGGACCTCTACCGGGTGCGCCTGGACCACGCCAAGGCGGCCGCGCGTGAGCTGATGCAGTCGGAGGACGACTCGCCGCTCGCGCGCAAGGCGCGCCGCGGCGCGATCACGGACCTGCGCCGCCTCGACGCCGCACACCTGCGTGACATCCGTGCGCTGCACCGGCGCTTCGACGCGCACTGGTCGGCCGCGCGGCGCCCGATCCTCGCGGCCCAGCAGGCGGAGCTTGCCGGGCTGGTCGCGGCGGCCGCGCTGGTCTGCATCGCGGGCGGTCACGTGGCCGTGCTGATCAACCGGCTGCGCCTGTTCGGCCTGGAAGGCGCGCTGCGCGGCCGACCCGTGGCCGCGTGGTCGGCGGGCGCCATGGCGGTCGCCGAACGCGTCGTGCTGTTCCACGACCGTCCGCCGCAGGGCGCGGGCAATGCGGAGCTGTTCGAGTCGGGCCTCGGACTGGTCCGCGGCGCCGTGTTCCTGCCGCACGCGGCGACGCGGCTGGCGACCTCCGATCCGCGACGCCTGGCGCTGCTGGCGCGGCGATTCGCGCCCGCGGCCTGCTACACGCTCGACGACGGCAGCCGACTGCTTTGGCGGCGCGGCCGGCTTGCCGCCGCCGCTTGCTCGCAGCGCGTGACACGGACCGGCGCGCTCGCTCGAGCGGGAGATACGCCATGAGCCCGCGCCGCGACCCGGCCGGCACCGGACCGTCTCCTCCTCCTGCTCCGACCGAGGCGCAGCGGCACGTGGCGGCCGTCGCCACTGCATTGCGCTCGCCCATCGTCGATCCGGGCGGCGTCACGTTCGTCTACCACGGCGCCGCGGACGCGGTGAACCTGCGCTGCTGGATCCACGGCCTGCCGGCCAGCCAGCCCTTCGAGCGCGTCGGCGAGCAGGACCTCTGGGTGCTGCGCGTCGAGCTGCCCGAGAACTCCCGGATCGAGTACAAGTTCGAGCTGCTGCGCGACGGTCAGGAGGAGTGGATCCTCGATCCGCTCAATCCACTCATGGCCGCCGACCCCTTCGGCGCCAACTCCGTGGCGCAGGGCCACGGCTACGAGCGACCGGAGTGGACGCTCCCCGACCCGGCGGCGCGCGCCGGCACGGTGGACGGCATCGCGCTCAGGAGTGCCGCGCTCGACGACGACCGCCACGTCGGCGTGTACGTGCCGGCCCGCTTCCGGCGCAGCCGGCGCTATCCGCTGCTGGTGGTGCATGACGGCTGGGACTACCTGCGCTACGCCAGCCTCCAGACCGTGCTGGACAACCTGATCCACCGTCTGGAGATCCCGCCGCTGATCGTGGCACTGACGCAGTCGCCGCAGCGGCTCGTCGAGTATGCGGGACACGACGGCCATGCCCGCTTCGTCGCCGAGGAGCTGCCGCGCCAGCTGGCGCACGACTTCCCGCTGCACCCGAGTCGCGCCGCCCGCGGCCTGATGGGCGCGAGCTTCGGCGGGGTTGCCTCGCTGCACGCGGCGTGGCGTCACCCGGACAGCTACGGCCGGCTGGTGCTGCAGTCGGGGTCGTTCGCGTTCTCGGACATCGGCCACCACCGACGCACCGCGACCTTCGATCCGGTGGCGCGCTTCGTCAACGAGTTCCGCCGCAACCCGGGCCGCCCGACCGAGCGCATGTACCTCTGCTGCGGCATCTACGAGTCGCTGATCTACGAGAACCGCAGTCTGGTGCCGCTGCTGCGCCACCACGGCATTGAGGTACGCTACGAGGAGGTCCGCGACGGCCACAACTGGGAAAACTGGCGCGACCGGCTGCAGTCGGCGCTCACCTGGCTGTTCCCGGGGCCGCTGTGGATGGTCTACGAATAAGACGCGGCAACGACCGCGAGGGAGTCATCGCTTGGCACACGTCACCCGGCACATAGGGCTCTCGCTCGGCGCCGACATCTGCTGGCCGATCTGCTTCGAGGCGATCCTCAAGCGGCTCGATCTGGCGATCCCCGTGGGCGCCGACATCGTCCGCTTCGAGGCGAGCCGCGTCACCATCGAGCCCTTCGACTTGCGACAGTCCGTGCGCTACGACCTCGTGGTCGACCGGCTCACGCACTGGTACTTCACCAGCCGCGAGTGGATCAAGAAGGCCGTGGTGCTCAACGACACCTACGTCTTCAACAACCCGTGGTCCATCCAGTCCAACGAGAAGCACACCACGTACTGCGCGATGATGCGCCTCGGCCTCAAGGTGCCGGACACCTGGATGCTGCCGCCGAAGGCCTACGAGCAGACGGCCGATCTGCAGCCCACGCTCGCGCGCTACGCGCGCTTTTTCGACCTTGGCCCGATCGGCGCGCAGATCGGCTATCCGCTCTTCATGAAGCCCTACGACGGCGGCGGCTGGGTCGGCGTCTCGAAGGTGGACCACGAAGGCGAGCTGCGCGCCGCCTACGACGCCAGCGGCACCAAGCTGATGCACCTGCAGTCGGCCGTGATCCCGTACGAGCGCTTCGTCCGCTGCATCGGCCTCGGTCCCCAGACGCGGGCGGTCAACTACGATCCCTCCGCGCCGCTGCATGACCGCTACCGCATGGACCGTGACTTCGTCGATCCGGCGCTCGCCGCCGAGCTCGAGGACATCACGCTCACCATCAACGCGTTCTTCGGCTGGGACTTCAACTCCTGCGAGGCGCTGCTGCGCGAGGGCCAGTGGCACCCGATCGACTTCGCGAACGCCTGCCCGGACTCGCAGGTCACCTCGCTGCACTACCACTTTCCGTGGCTCATCAAGGCGAACCTGCGCTGGGCGATCTTCTGCGCCGCGACCCGCCGCCGCGTGCGCCACAACCTCGACTGGGCGCCCTACTTCGAGGTCGCCGCCATGGACCTGCCCTACCGCGAGAAGCTGGCGCGCTACGCGGCGATCGCGCGGCGCACGTTCGACGTGGAGGCCTTCGGCGAGTTCTGCGTGCGCCACCTCGCGCACCTCGACGCAGTCACGGACGAGTTCTTCGGGACCGAGCAGGCGCGCGACGCCGTGCGGCAGAAAGTGACCGCGCTGTTCCCCGCCTACGAGGTCGATTCGTTCACGGAACTCTTCTACGGGCGCATCCAGCAGTGGCGCGCCGCGGAGGGACGAGCCTGATGCGCCGCGACTTCTTCGGATGGCACACGCACCGCCTGCCCTGCCCGGCGCGCGTGATGCGCTGGGGACACTGGGGCACGCCGGTACTGCTGTACCCGACCGCGGGCGGCGACATCGAGGAGCCCGAGCGGCAGGGCCTGATCGGCGCGCTCGCCGGCCTGATCGACGCCGGCCGCATCAAGGTCTACACCGTGGACAGCGTGGCGGGACAGCACTGGACCTCGCGGCAGCACTCGCCCGGGTACAGCTCGCGGGTGCAGAACCTCTTCGACGCCTACGTGTACGAGGAAGTGGTGCCGCTGATCCGCAGCGACTGCGCCTCCCACGACATCGAGATCGTCACCGCAGGTGCGTCCTACGGCGCGCTGTACGCCGTGGCGAGTCTCTGCCGGCACCCCGACGCGTTCCGGCTCGCAATCGGCATGAGCGGCACCTACGACCTGACGGGCTACCTCGGGGGCGACTGGAGCGAGGATTTCTACTACTCCTCGCCGCTGCACTTCCTGCCGGGGCTCGGCGAGAGCTGGCAGCTCGACGCCCTGCGACGCCGCTACGCCATCCTCGCGACGGGCTCCGGCCGCTGGGAAGATCCCGGGGAGTCGTGGCGACTCGCGGGGGTGATGGGCGCCAGGGGCATCCCGAACCGCGTCGACGATTGGGGCCCGGGCGTCGACCACGACTGGCCCACGTGGCTCGCGATGCTGCCGAAATACCTCGCCGAGAACGCCTGAGTCCCGGCGATCCGGGTCGCCCGGCTCAGCGGTCGCCGAAGCGCGGCGGGCGCTTCTGCCGGAACGCGGCGATCCCCTCGATGAAGTCCGGGGTGTCGCCGAGGCGCGCCTGCGCCGCCGCCTCGAGCTCGAGCTGCTCGGGCAGCGAACTCGTGCAGGCCCGAGCCATCAGCTGGCGCACCGCGATCAGCGCGTCCCGCGGTGCGGCGGCCAGTTCCCTGGCGAGCGCGCTGGCGCGCGGCATCAGCTGCTCGTCGTCCACGCACTCGGCGATCAACCCGATCCGCTCCGCGGTCTCCGCAGGGATCGGCGCGCCGGTCATCGCGTAGGCGCGCGCGCGCGCCTCGCCGATGCGTCGCGCGAGGAAGTGCGTCGCACCCATGTCCGGCGCGAGCCCGAGCTTCGGCGCGAACAGATAGGTCAGGCTCGCCGAGCGCGCCGCGACCGTGATGTCGCCCATCAGCGCAAGCGAGGCACCCGCGCCCGCCGCGACGCCGTTCAACCCGACGACCAGCGGCACCTGAAGGTTGCACCACAGCGCGGCCACGACGTTGTACTCGCCGCGCAACCGACTGGCCATGAACTGGCCCATCGACTGGCCCGGCCCCGGAACCGAGGCCGGGTCGGTCAGGTCGGCACCCGCGCAGAACCCACGGCCCGCACCGGTGAGCAGCACGGCCCGCAGGGCGCGGTCGCGCTGCAGCGCCTCCGCGCAGCCGCGCAGGTCCTGCAGCAGGCCGAGCGAGAAGCTGTTCAGCTTGGCCGGCCGGTTGAGCGTCACCGTCACGACGTCGTCCACGCGCTCGCTGATCAGGTTCTCGAACTGCATCGGGGTTCCTCGTCCGCACCATCGCCGGGCGTTATCATGGCACGAGGCGGCGGATTCGCGCCGCCCACCTGAGCTGCGGAGGCAATCCCCACATGATCGTCAAGTTCTCCACGCGGGCCGGGGCGCTCACCATGCACGGCGACGCCGCCGTCGCACTGCTGCGGGCCATGGGTCACTCCGGCACCGTGCCCGGCGCGATCCTCGCGCCCGACCTGCCCGAAGCGCTGGCGAGTCTCCGCAGGTCGCTCGAGACGCAGGCCGACCTGCCGTCGCCGCCCCAGGCGACGGCCGAGGAGGAGACGGACGAGCGCAAGGACGCGCCGCCGCCCGTGACGCTGCGCATGCGGGCAGTGCCGCTCATCGAGATGATCGAGACGGCCATCGCGCGTCATTCCGACCTGATGTGGGAGCGAGGCTGAGAGCGGTGAACGCGTTCGCGGCGCTGCTGCTGCCGGCCGTGAGCCTGCTGCTGCTCGCCGCGCACTTCTGGCGGGCCGGGCTCGTGGCGCTCGCGGCGGCCTGCGTCGCGATGACCGGCCTGCTCGCCGTGCGCAACCCGTGGGCCAGTCGCGTGCTGCAGGCGGTGCTCGCCCTCGGTGCGATCGAGTGGCTGCGAACCGCGTGGCTGTTCGCATCGGCCCGCGCCGTCCTCGGCTACCCCTACGGCCGGCTGCTTGCGATCCTCGGTGCGGTCGCGGCGGTCACGGCGTTGGCGGCGCTGCTGCTGCGCTCGGGCACCGCCCGCCGGCACTTCGGCGCGACCCGCTGAGGACGCGCCGCTCGACCGACCCACCACATCGAACCCAACTCACGAGGATTTCCATGGCCCTCAAGTCCGTGATTGCCGGTGCCGGCATCGCCGCAGCCCTGGCCGCCGGTGCAAGCGCCGCGGCCAGCGAACCGGCGCCCGCCTCGACCAACCCATTGCTCGCGCCCTGGACAGGTCCCTATGGCGGCGTGCCGCCCTTCGACCTGGCGAAGGTCGCGCACCTCGAGCCCGGGCTCGAGGCCGGCATGGCGGAACAGCTCGCCGCAGGTCGAGCGCATCGCAGCGGACCCCGCGCCGCCCACCTTCCAGAACACGATCGCGGCCATGGAGGGCGCCGGACGGACGCTCAACCGCGTCGAGACCGTCTACGGCATCTACAGCGCCACGCTGAACGACGAGGCGGTGCAGGCGATCGAGCGCACGATGGCGCCGAAGCTCGCCGCCCACCGCGACCGAATTGCGCAGAACGAGGCGCTGTTCAAGCGCATCGCCGCGGTGTACGAGGCGCGCGAGAGCTCGGGCCTCACGCCGGAGCAGCAGCGGCTCACCTGGCTCTACTACACGAACTTCGTGCGCTCCGGCGCAAAGCTCGACCCCGAGGCCAAGCGACAGCTCTCCGAGATCAACCAGGCGCTGGCAGGCCTCTACACGAAGTTCGGCCAGAACGTGCTGGCCGACGAGAACGACCGCCAGATCGTCATCGAGAGCGAGGCCGACCTGGCCGGGCTGCCAGACTCGGTACGCGCGGGCGCGGCACAAGTTGCCGAGAGCCGCGGCCAGCAGGGCAAGTGGATCATCGCCAACACGCGCTCGAGCATCGAGCCATTCCTCACGTACTCCGAGCGCCGCGACCTGCGCGAGAAGGCGTGGCGCATGTTCGTCGACCGCGGCGACAACGGCGGCGCCACAGACAACAACGCGATCATCACGGAGATCCTGCTGCTGCGGGCGAAGCGCGCGAAGCTGCTCGGCTTCCCGACGCACGCGCACTGGCGTCTCGAGAACGCGATGGCCAAGGAGCCGGCGCGCGCCATGCGGCTCATGGAAGAAGTGTGGCCGCCGGCCGTGGCCCGCGTGCACGAGGAAGTGGCCGACATGCAGGCCATCGCCGACCGGGAAGGCGGCGGGATCAGGATCGCGCCCTGGGACTATCGCTACTACTCGGAGAAGGTGCGCAAGTCGAAGTACGACCTCGACGAGACCGAGATCACGCCCTACATGCAGCTCGAGAACCTGCGCGAGGGCATGTTCTACATGGCGCGCGAGCTGTTTGGCTTCCACTTCAAGCCGGCGGACCCGGCGAAGGTGTCCGTCTACCACCCCGACGTGCGCGTCTGGGAGGTGACCGACCCGCAGGGCAGGCTCGTGGGCCTGTGGTACTTCGACCCCTACGCCCGCAAGGGCAAGCGCTCGGGCGCGTGGATGAACGCCTACCGGGTGCAGGAGCGCTTCGATGGCGAGGTGAAGACCATCGTCTCGAACAACTCCAATTTCGTGAAGGGCAAGCCCGGCGAGCCGGTGCTGATCAGCTGGAAGGATGCCGAGACGCTGTTCCACGAGTTCGGCCACGCGCTGCACGGCCTGAGTTCGAACGTGAACTACCCGTCGGTGTCCGGCACGCGCGTGGCGCGCGACTACGTCGAGTTCCCCTCGCAGGTGCTCGAGCACTGGCTCTCGACTCCGGAGATCCTCGACCGCTACGCGCTCCACTACCAGACCGGCAAGCCGATCCCTGCGGCGCTGGTGGCGAAGATCCGCAACGCGGACACGTTCAACCAGGGTTTCGACACCGTCGAGTACCTCTCGAGCGCACTGGTCGACATGAAGCTGCACCTCGCGGGCGAGCAGGCGATCGACCCCGACCGCTTCGAGCGCGAGACGCTGGCCGCGCTCGGCATGCCGCCCGAGATCGTGATGCGCCATCGCACGCCGCAGTTCACGCACGTGTTCGGCGGCGACGGATATTCGGCCGGCTACTACAGCTACCTGTGGTCGGACACGCTGACCGCCGACGCCTGGGAAGCGTTCACGGAGGCAGGGGGGCCCTGGGACAAGGCGGTCGCGAAGCGCTTGCGCGACCACGTCTTCTCGGTGGGCAACACCGTGGACCCTGCCGAGGGCTACCGGGCCTTCCGCGGCCGTGACGCGCAGATCGCGCCGCTGATGCGCAAGCGCGGCTTCCCGGTGCCGGCGCCCGCCGCACCCGCCGCCACGGGCTCGAAATAGGAATCCGCGGACCTTCGCCAGGCTGCGGTCGGTCGCCCGACAGTCGGTGCAGGTCCCCTATTCCCGGATGCCGGCCTGGTCGAGCAGGAACGCGTACTCCTCGGCCTGCTCGCGGTAGCGCTGGAACCGACCCGACCTGCCGCCGTGCCCGCCCTCCATGTCCACGCGGAACAGCAGCGGGTGGTCGTCGGTCTTGAGCCGCCGCAGCCGCGCCACCCACTTGGCGGGCTCGAAGTACTGCACCTGGCTGTCCCAGAGTCCCGTGGTCACGAGCATGGCCGGGTAGGCCTTGCGCTCCACGTTGTCGTAGGGGGAATACGAGAGCATGTATTCGTAGTAGGACTTCTCGTTCGGGTTGCCCCACTCGTCGTACTCGTTGGTCGTGAGCGGGATGGAGTCGTCGAGCATCGTCGTGACCGCGTCGACGAACGGCACCTGCGTGACGATCGCCCGGTAGTCCTGCGGCGCCTGGTTCACCACGGCTCCCACCAGCAGCCCGCCGGCGCTGCGGCCCGAAGCGAACACGCGCTCTGGATCTGCGTAGCCTTCCTTCACGAGGAATCGCGTCACGTCCACGAAGTCGTTGAAGGAGTTCTTCTTGGCGAGCAGCCGGCCCCCGTCGTACCAGCGGCGGCCGAGCTCCTGGCCGCCGCGCACCTGCGCGAGCGCGAAGACGAAGCCGCGGTCGAGCAGCGAGAGTCGCGGGGACCTGAACTCCGGGTCCGAGGATGAACCGTACGCGCCGTAGCCATGCTGCAGCAGCGGGGCCGTGCCGTCCTTGCGCAGGCCCTTGCGATACACGACCGCCACGGGGACCCGCTCGCCGTCGCGCGCCGGCGCCCAGAGGTACTCCGTCACGTAGCGCGAGGCGTCGAAGCCGCCGAGCACCGGCTCCTGCTTGAGCAGCGTGCGCTTCCCGGTCCTGACGTCGTAGTCGTAGGTCGTGACCGGCGTGGTGAGCGAGGTGTAGGTGTAGCGGACGACGTCGCTGTCCAGTTCCTCGTTGTCGCCGAGCTCGGCGAGGTACGCGGGCTCGTCGGAGGCGATGTCGAAGTCCCGGCTGCCGTCCCAGCTGCGGACGCGCACCTTGCGCAGCCCGCCAGAGCGCTCCTCGATGGCGAGGAAGTCCCGGAACACGCTGAATCCCTCGACGAACGCGTCCGCGCGCGGCGCAACCAGGTCGCGCCACTTCGAACGGTCGGCCGACTCGCCGAGCGGCACCTCCATGAGGCGGAAATTCGGCGCCTGCCAGTTGGTGCGGACGATCCAGCGGCCGTCGAAGTGCTCGGCGTGGTACTCGTGGTCGCGCTCGCGCGGCAGGATCGTGCCGAAGGCGAGCTGCGGGTCCGCGGCGTCGGCGCAGCGCTGCTCGCTCGACACGGTGCTCTGCAGGTAGATGCAGAGGTAACGGGCGTCCTTGGTCGTGCCGACGTCCACGTAGAAGCTCTCGTCGTGCTCCTCGTAGACGACCGGGTCGGACTTCGGGTCCGAGCCGAGCACGTGCTTTCTCACCCGGTTCCCGAGCAGCGTCTGCGGATCCTTCTCGATGTAGAGCACGGTTCGACTGTCGGCGGCCCACGCGATGGCGGCCTCGACGTTCGGGATCGCATCGGGCAGCGCGCGGCCGGTGGCGAGGTCCTTGAAGCGCAGCGTGTACTGGCGCCGGCCGATCGTGTCGTCGGCGTATGCGAGCAGTCGGTTGTCGGGGCTCACCTCCAGCGCGTCCACGCCGTAGAAGTCGTGCCCACGCGCCAGTTCGTCGAGGTCGAGCATCACCTGCTCGGGCGCCGAGGTCGAGCCCGCGCGGCGCGCGTAGACCGGGTACTCCTCGCCGGGCTCGTAGCGACGGTAGTACCAGTACCCGCGCTGCTCGTAGGGCACGCTCGCGTCGTCCTGCCGGATGCGGCCGACGATCTCGCCGTAGAGCTTCTCCTCGAGCGGCTCGAGGTGCGCCAGCATCGCGTCCTTGTACGCGTTCTCGGCGGCGAGGTAGGCGAGCACCGCCGGATCCCTGCGCGTGTCGTCGCGCAGCCAGTAGTACTCGTCCAGGCGATTGCCGTGCGGCGACTTCACCTCGTGAGGCTTCATCGCGGCGACGGGCGGCTTCGGGGCATCCGGCATCTCGGCACTCCAGGCGGCGGCCGGCAGCAGCAGGCCGAGGGTCAGCAGGGTTCGGGGCAGGCTCATGGGCGGGGTTGCTCCGCGCGGGGGTGCGTTCAGCCAGGCGCGCCGCCACAGGCCGCGGGCTGGACCAGCGGTCCGGCGACGACGACTGCTCTTCGCAACACGGGGTTGATCCCCCGGCGGTGCGACCGCGGTGCGCCGCGCATCATGCCCGTGCCGACGGGAGCTTGAAAGGACGCCGCGCGGATCGTGCCGGGGCCTGAATTCAGGTGCCGCCGCGCGTGGCGACGGGTGCTGACGCGGGCCCCGGTCGCTGTTGCAGCCATGCAACATATGCAGGGCGATGCGCGTGCGCTGTGCGCAACAGGTGTTGCGGACGGGCGGCGACGTCAGTATCTTCCGCAACACGTTCGCAGGACGGCGTCCGCAGGCTGCGCAACCCACGGAAAACTAAAGGGTGCGAGTGCAGCGGCAGGGTCGGGGGGCCGACGGGGGATCGGGTGCAGCGGGATCTACGTCCCCGGCGGACCCGATGTCCTTGCGGCAGGCGCAATCAACTCATTCGTGGAGATCTCATCGATGACTCATTCGTCACACGTTCGGCAGGCGGTGCGTTGCACGCTGGCAGCGGCGGCCCTGGCGTCGGCCTACGCTGTCCCCGCGACCGCGCAGGTCGGGGAGCCCGCTGGAGTCGAGCTCGAGGAAGTGGTCGTCACCGGTTCGCGCATCGCGCGCCCCGACTACGACTCGCCGAGCCCGGTGGTCTCGCTGAGCGAAGAAACGTTCGCGCTGTCCGGCGAGCTGCAGCTCGAGACGGTGCTGAACACGATGCCGCAGGTCGTCGCGAGCATCACCACGACGTCGAACAACCCGTCGAACGGCGGCCAGGCGAACATCGACCTGCGCGGCCTCGGCACGGTCCGCACCCTGGTGCTGCTCGACGGCACGCGCCTCACACCTTCCAACGTGACCGGCGTCGTGGACCTGAACACGGTCCCGCAGTCGCTGATCCAGAACGTCGAGATCCTCACCGGCGGCGCGTCCTCGGTGTACGGCTCGGACGCCATCGCGGGCGTGGTGAACATCCGCCTGCGCAACGACTTCGAGGGCGTGCAGTTCAATGCGCAGTACGGCGTCACCGACAAGAGCGATGGCACCACCTACTCGTTCGAGGGCCTGATCGGCGGCAATTTCGCCGACGACCGCGGCAATGCCGTGCTGGCCATTTCCTACGACACGCGTGACGCGGTACTCGCGGGCGCCCGCGAGTTCGGCCAGGTCGCGCGCGGCCCGACGCTGCAGCCACTGGGCTCGGGCACGGTGCCGGACGGCCGCATCGACTGGGGCACCAACCAGCCCACGCAGGCCGCGCTCAATCAGGTGTTCGGCGCCTACGGCGCGCCCGCAGGCTCAGTCCCGCCGGCAGCCGCCATCGGCTTCAACACCGACGGCACGCTGTTCTCATTCGGCCGTGGCAACGCCGCCCAGCCGGTGGTGAACTACCGCGGGAACAAGAACGACCCGGGCTTCAACCCGCTGTCCTACTCGTACAACTTCGGCCCGGTGAACTACCTGCAGCTGCCGTCGACCCGCCGGCAGATCTCGGGCTTCGCCACCTACGACATCGTGCCGGACGTCGTCGAGGCGTATACGCGCATCATGTACACGACCTACTCGGCGGACCAGCAGCTGGCCTCGACGCCGGTGACCTGCGCCGGTACGGCGCTCGGCTGCTCGATGCCGATCACCAACCCGCTCATTCCGAACGACCTCAAGATCCTGCTCGCGAGCCGCGCGACCCCGCTCGCGCCGCTGCCGACCTCGTCGTTCACGCGTCGCTACCTCGAGTCGGGCCCGCGTGACCAGGACAACGAGTACGACGTGACCCAGGGCCTCGTCGGCTTCCGCGGCGACTTCTCCAACGGCTGGAACTGGGACGTCTTCGGCAGCTGGGGCAAGGCGGACTACACCAGCATTCAGGACGGCAACCTCTCGCGCTCGCGCCTGCAGGCCGCCTACAACAACCCGGCTGCCTACGCCGCGCAGGGTTGTGCGCAGTTCAACCCGTTCGGCGCCGGCAACGTCAGCGCGGCCTGCGCCGACGCGGTCACCATCCAGGCGACCAATATCCAGAAGACCGAGCAGACGCAGGTGCTCGGCAGCGTGACCGGCTCGCTGTTCGACCTGCCGGCCGGGCCGCTGCAGTTCAACGTCGGCGCCGAGTATCGCAAGAACACCGCGGACTTCCGCCCGGACACGTTCCTGGCGAGCGGCGACGTCGTGGGCTTCAACGCGCAGCGCCCGGTGTCGGGCGAAGTGAGCGTCACGGAAGGATTCATCGAGCTTGCCGTGCCGATCCTCAAGGACATCCCGGGCATCTACTACCTGTCGGCCGACCTCGGCTATCGCTACTCCGACTACAACCTTGCGGGCGGCGTCGACACGTACAAGGCCGGGCTGCAGTGGAACCCGTTCGAGACCTTCAAGGTCCGCGGCTCGTACAACCGCGCCATCCGGGCGCCGAACATCAACGAGCTGTTCCTGCCCCAGCAGGAGAACTTCCCGCAGTACTCCGATCCCTGCAACTTCAACAGCACGTTCCGGACCGGCCCGGATGCCGCGGCGGTCACCGCGCTGTGCTCGGCACAGGGCATCCCGGCGAGCACGCTGCCGACCTTCACGCAGTTGAACCCGCAGGCGCGCTCGATCATCGGCGGCAACCCGGACCTCGACCCGGAAGAGGCCGACACGTACACGGCGGGCGTCGCGTGGGTGTCGAACTTCGACAACGAGTGGGCCCGGACGCTCAGCGCCTCGGTGGACTGGTGGAGCTACGAGATCACCGACGTGATCAGCTCGCTCACCACCAGCGGCATCGTCTCGCGCTGCTTCAACCAGCTCGACGCCAACCCGACCTACGATCCGAACAACTTCTTCTGCCAGCAGTTCACGCGCAGCACGGCGAACTTCGGCGTCCAGGACGTCGTCACGACCAACCTGAACCTCGGCGGGCTGAAGGAAGAGGGCATCGACTTCCAGGTCGACTACGGCCTGCCGCTCGCCAACTTCGGCGCCGACGAGAAGTGGGGCGGCCTGAGCTTCAACCTGTTGTTCACCTATCTGCTCAACATCGAGCAGCAGGACACGAAGGCGGATCCGTGGATCGAGCGCACCGGCACCATCGGCCAGACGGTCGCAAGCGCGTTCCCCGAGTACAAGGGACGCTTCGCGATCGGCTGGGACGTCAGCGATTTCACGTTCCGCTGGACGATGCGCTACATCGACGGCATGGACGTCGTGAACAACGACGCGATCCTCTCGCCGTCGACCGGTGTGGCTCCGTCGGTTGATTCCTACACCTACCACGACCTGAGCGCGCGCTGGGACACGAACGACAACCTGTCGTTCACGGCCGGCGTCATCAACCTGACCAACGAGGATCCGCCGATCTACACGACGAGCGCGCAGGCTGGCATCCAGTCGAACACCGACCCGTCGACGTACGACGTGCTCGGCACGCGCTACTTCGTGAACATGACCGTGAAGTTCAAGTAGTCGTCGAGCCGACTTCGACGCTGCCTCTCGAGGCCGCCGCCCTGTCCCGGACAGGGCGGCGTTTTTTTTGGCTGGCCGCGGGCGGCAAGTCGGGTAAGCTCGCGGCCCGATGGATCCCCTGCTGCGCACCGCCGCCGGCCACCTGCAGGCAGGCCGCCTCGACGAGGCCGAGTCCACCTGCCGCTCCGTGCTCGCACGGCGCCCGGCCGACGCGCGCGCGACGCACCTGCTCGGGCTCGTCGAGCGACGCCGCGGGCGGCTCGAGGAGGCCGAGCGGCTGCTGCGGCTGAGCGCGGAACTCGAGCCGGGCAATCCGGAATTCCGGAGCAACTACGCCCAGCTGCTCGCCACCCGGGGTGACACCGCGTCGGCCCTGCAGCAGTTCGGGCAGGCCGTGCGCCTCGACGGCCGCTTCCGGCCTGCGCGGCTCGGTCTGGCGCGTCTCGCCAACCAACTCGGCCGCTACGTCGAGGCGGAGGCCCAGGCACGGGCACTCGTGGGCGCCGATGCGCGCGACAGCGAGGCCTGGTCGGCGCTGGGCGTCGCGCTCGATGGGCTCGGCCGCACGCCTGAGGCCCGCACGGCGCTGGAACGTGCGGTAGGACTCGCGCCCGGCTACGCCGCCGCACGCTACAACCTTGCCGCGGTGCTCTGCCGCGAGGAACGCGCCATCGAGGCACTCGAGCACGTCGAGTCGGCCCGCTTGCTCGGGCTCGCCCACCCCCGGCTCGCACTCACCCGCGCCCGGGCGCTGATGCTGCTCGACCGCTACGGCGAGGCGGAGCACGAACTGGCAGCTCTCGTGTCGGATCGTCCGGAAGACCTCGACGCGCAGTTCCTGCTCGCGCAGCTGCGGCACGTGCGCGGCGACGAGGATTTCGCCGCGGCACTGCGCTCGGCGGCGAGCCGGCCCGGCGCACCGCCCGCCGTGGGCATGATGCACGCCGACGTACTGCGCCGCGCGGGCCAGGCGGCCGCCGCGGAACGACTGGTGCGTGAGCTGCTGGCGCGGCACGGAGCCGCTCCGCAGTTGCTCAGTTCGCTCGGCAACATCCTCCACGAGTCCGGACATTACGCCGAGGCCGTTGCCGTCGCGCGGCAGGCCGCCGCCGCCATGCCCGAGGACGTGCCGGTGGTCGAGAACTACGTCGCGGCCCTGCTGTCCGCGGGCGAGCCGGTCGCTGCCGTTCCGATCATCGAGCGCTTCCGCGCGCGCGCGCCGCTCGACCAGCGCTGGATCACCTATCGAATCGATGCCGCGCGGCAGCTGCGCGAGCCGCTGTTCGAGGAGTGGTGCGACGTGCAGCGCCTGGTGCGCCCGTACGACCTGCCGCCGCCGCCCGGGTACTCGAGCATCGAGGAGTTCAACGCCGCCCTGCGGCCGGTGATCGAGTCGCGCCATGCGCAGCGCCACCATCCGCTGGACCAGAGCATGCGCTTCGGCACGCAGACCTCGCGCGGCCTGCTCGGCGACGACGAACCGCTGATCGTGGCATTTCGGCGCGCGCTCGAGGAACCGATCGCTGCGTACCAGGCCGCCCTCGGCCGCGATGATCGTCATCCCCTGCTCGCCCGCAACGTCGCGCCGGCGCGGCTGGTGGGGTGCTGGTCGGTGCGCCTGCGCCGCGGGGGGCACCACGTGAACCACATCCACCCCGAGGGCTGGATCAGCTCCGCGTACTACCTCGCAGTGCCCGCGGAAGTGGAAGACCCGGTCGCGCGCAGCGGCTGGATCAAGTTCGGCGAGCCGCGTTTTCCGATGCCGGGCGGCGAACCGCTGCGCCTGGTGCAGCCGCGGGCGGGCCGGCTCGTGCTGTTCCCGTCCTACCTGTGGCACGGCACGACGCCGATCCACGGCGACGAGCCGCGCATGACCATCGCGTTCGACGCGGTGCCGCGGGCGGCCTGAGTCGCGACCCATGCTGGAGCATCGCAGACTCTGCGTTGGCAACGTCGGGCTCAACGTCGCCGTGACCGGCGACGGGCCGCCCGTGCTGCTGCTGCACGGATTCCCCGATTCGCTGCAGCTGTGGCGCGAAGTGGCACCGCGGCTCGTGGCTGCGGGCCACCGCGTGATCGCACTGGACCAGCGCGGCTTTGGCGAGTCCGACGCGCCGGTGGGCCGCCGACACTACGGCATCGACACGCTGGTGGAAGACCTGTCGGGGGTGCTCCGGTCGCTCGCAGTCGACGAACCCGTGCACGTCATGGGCCACGACTGGGGCGCGGCCGTCACCTGGGCCCTCGCCATGGCCCGGCCGCAACTGCTGCGTTCGGCGGTCGCGATCTCGGTGGGACACCCGCGCGAGTACGCGCTCGCAGGCCTCGAGCAGAAGCGCAAGGGCCTGTACGTGCTCGGCTGGCAGTTCGCCGGGCTCGCCGAGCGCTGGCTCGAGGCGGACGGCTACGCGCGCCTCAGGCACTGGCTGCGGCAGCATCCCGACCCCGGGTCCTGCGTGCGCGACGTCTCGCGGCCGGGGCGTCTGACGGCCGGCCTCAACTGGTATCGCGCCAACCTGCACACGGTGCTGACGCGCACCTGGCCGGCGTGCCAGGTGCCGATGCTCGGCATCTGGAGCAGTGAGGATCACTGCCTCGCGGAGGACCAGATGGCCCGCTCCGCGCGCCGCATGGCGGCTCCGTGGCGCTACCAGCGCATCGAGGGCGCCGGGCACTGGCTGCCGCTGGAGCGCCCGGAACAGATCACCGGGCTCGCGCTCGAGTGGTTCCGCGGCAGATAGCGCGGTCGTCCTATCGTCCGAACGCGCGGTGCACGCGCCGCGCCGCGGCGAGTTCGTCGCGGAGGTACTCGAGGAGCGAGGCGAGCATGCCGCGATCGAGTTCGGCGGGCCGGCCATCGGCGAGCCGGAACAGCTGGCAGTAGTACCAGGACTGCGCCCCGAAGGTGTTCAGGATCCGCAGCGAGAGCAGGCCGCTCGTCGGCGAGCGCCAGCCGCGCTCCGCGAACTTCAGGCGGTCCTCGATGCGCTCGACGCGATCCACCTCGCGCGCCAGCAGGCGACGCGGGAAGTCCGGTTGCCAGCAGAGCGGGCGGCCAAGGCCGATCACGTCGCAGTCCCCGTCGAGCGCGGCCTCCATCGCGACCCGCGACCGGAAACCGCCGGTCACCATCAGCGGCATGCGCGCCACCTTGCGGACCGCGGTGGCGTAGTCGAGGAAATACGCTTCGCGCGCCCGCGTGCTCTGGCGCACCGGCACGGCGTCCTCGGCGCGACCCTCGGCACCGATCAGGCGCGGCTGCTCGTAGGTGCCGCCGGAGAGCTCGAGCAGGTCCAGGGACTCGCCGTTCAGCCAGGCGACGACCTGCAGGCATTCCTCGTGGCTGAACCCGCCCTTGCGGAAGTCGTCGGAATTGAGCTTGACCGCCACCGGGAAATCCCGGCCCACGGCCCGGCGCACGGCGCGCACCGTCTCGAGCAGGAAACGGGCGCGGTTCTCGAGCGACCCGCCCCAGGCGTCCGTGCGCCGGTTGGTCACCGGGGACAGGAACGAACTGATCAGGTAGCCGTGCGCGCCGTGCACCTGCACGCCGGTGAAGCCGGTCTCGCGGGCGATCGTCGCGGCGGCCGCGAAGCGCCGGATCAGGTCGAGGATCTCGGGCTCCGTGAGGGCGCGCGGCTGCGCATAGTTGCCGAGCAGTTCGAGCCGCACCGGCGAGGGCGCGAGCGGCCGTCGCGTGACATACCACGGGCTCTGTCGCCCGGCGTGCGCGATCTGCATCCAGAGGTGGTTGCCGGCGACGGTGCCGGCCCGCGCCCAGCGTGCGAGCCGCTCGCGGGCCTCGGCAGAGACCGTGCGCGGCTCGGTCACGTCGAGCGCGACGTTGCCCGGTCGCTCGAGGTCCGTGCGGTCCACCTGCACGTTGCCGGTCAGCAGCAGCCCCGCCCCGCCCTCGCTCCAGCGGCGGTAGAGCGTCTCGTGCCGGGGCGTGGCGCGCAGCAGGTCGTCCGCAACGCCTTCGGTCATCGCCGCCTTGGCGAGCCGGTTGTGAAGCCTCGCGCCACACGGCAGGTCGAGCGGCTGCGACAGGACGTCCTTCATACTACCCTCCACCCAGTGGGTCGGTAGTATGATCGACAGCCATGCTCATGCGGGAGACCTCGGTCCCGGAGCAATAACGATCACGCCCGAGGGGGAGAAAATCGCATGTTGACACGGGACAAGCTCACGGTCGCCCAGTGGCGCTCCATCCGCAACACGCCGCACCATGTGATCGTCGCGGTCTCGTCGTCGGGTGGCAGTGCCTTCGACGAAATGCTGGAACGCACCGCAGGCATGCAGGCGATTGTCGATGCCATGCACAGCACGCACCCGCTGTTGCGCGAGATTGCCGGCAGCGTGGACATCATGCAGGCGCAGGACGAAATCCGGGCCTGGTTCTACACGCTGCAGGAGGAACATCGCACGCCCGCGAACCTGCAGCAGAAAGCGATCGAGTCGCTGCACCACGCGCTCGACGCGCTGGACGCCCACGGCGGCCCCGAGGACCTGCTGCACTACGCGGAATTCGTGCTTTCCACCGCGACGCGCGTCGCGCGGG
Organism: uncultured Gammaproteobacteria bacterium; assembly: GCA_963707145.1. GTDB lineage: Bacteria > Pseudomonadota > Gammaproteobacteria > Steroidobacterales > Steroidobacteraceae > RPQJ01. Next base: position 428,078 of record CAVPOQ010000007.1, on the reverse strand, counting down.
CCGCGCGCGAGGGCGACGTACTGGGCGTCGGTGGGCAGATCATCAGCCGCAACGAGCAGGAGTTCATCCAGCAGCTCGAGGGCCTGGCCGCCGCCCGGAAGAAGTAGCCCGCGGTCGCTCCCTGCGACCGGCCGAGGGCGCGCGCTGCGCGCCCTCTCCCCGACCCCGCCGCCCGTCGCGCTCAGGCCTTGGCGGCACCCTTCGCGAAGCGCGAGTCCTTGATGAAGTAGGCGGCCAGCGCCGGCGCCAGCAGGATCGCGCCGAACACGTTCACCAGGAACATGAAGGCGAGCAGGATGCCCATGTCCGCCTGGAACTTGAGCGCCGAGAAGTACCAGGTGCCCACCGAGACCGTCATCGTGACCGCGGTGAACAGCGACGCCGTACCGCGCTGCTTCAGTGCCTCGACGTAGGAATCCACGAGCGACATGCCTTCCTGCATGCCGTGCTTGATGCGCTCGAACAGGTAGATGCCGTAGTCCACGCCGACGCCCACGCCGAGCGCCACCACCGGCAGCGTGTTGACCTTCACGCCGATGCCGAGGATCGCCATCAGCGCGTTGCACAGCACCGTCACCAGCGCCAGCGGCAGCAGCACGCACAGCGTCAGGCGCAGCGAGCGGAAGGTCAGCAGGCACAGCACGCCGACCGACATGAACAGCGCCAGGTTCACCCACTTGTCGGCCGCGTGCACCGCCTCGTTGGTGGCCGCCATCACGCCGACGTTGCCGCTCGCGAGGCGGAACGTGACCTTGTCGGTGTCGCCGCCCGCTTCCTTGAACGCCTTGATCCTGTCGACGATGTGCTCGATGGTCGTCGCCTGGTGATCGACCGTGTAGATGTTGATCGGGATGGCCGTGCAGCGCGAGTCCATGAACTCGGTGCCGAGGCGCGTCGCGTAGCCCACGCCCTGCGCGATCTGCGCCCGCGACTCGGGCAGCATGCGCCACTTCGAGAACGTCTCGGCGAACATCTGGGTCATGTTCTTCACGAAGCCCGCGAGGCTGCGCACTGTCGCGACGCCATCCACCTGCCTCATCTGGAACTCGAAGTCCTCGACCTTCTCCATGACTGCGCGGTCGACGCAGGGCGAGTCCTCGTCGTCCGCCGGCTTCGCCTCGGCGATGACCTGGAGGTTGTCCACGCCGATCGCGAAGTGGCTGGTGATCATCTCGACGTCCTGGTTGTAGCGCGCATCGGGCTTCAACTCCGGAACGCCCTTGCCGAGGTCGCCGATGTGCAGGTGGCGGGCCTGCGAGATGCCGAAGGCGAGCAGCACCAGTCCGATCAGGATCGCGATCCATGCGGTCTTGCGCGAGGCGAGCGGGCCGAGCTTCTCCCACAGCCAGTCGCCGGCGGTCTCCTTGCCGGCGAGCTTGCTGGCCGCCTCGGGCGAGAACCGGTAGTACGACATCAGGATCGGCAGCAGCACCTTGTTGGTGATGATCATCACGGTCACGCCGATCGTGGCCGTGTAGGCGAGTTCGCGCACGATCTCGATGTCGACGAACGCGATGACCATGAAGCCGAAGGCGTTGGCGAGCAGCGCGGTGGCGCCCGGGATGAAGAGCTTCTGGAACGCGTGCGTGGAGGCGGTCACACCGTCTGCGCCGTGCAGCGTTTCGAGCTTCCAGGCGTTCGTCATCTGCACCGCGTGCGAGACCGCGATGGAGAAGATCAGGAACGGCACCAGGATCGACATCGGATCCAGGCCCAGCCCGAACACGGGCAGCAGGCCGAGCAGCCAGATGACCGGCACGACTGCGCAGATCAGCGCGAGCGAGGTCAGCATCAGCGACCCCGAGTACCAGTAGAGCAGGATCGCCGTGATCACGAACGCCACGCCGAAGAACACCAGCACGCCGGCCGCGCCCTGGGCGATATCGCCCATCGCCTTGGCAAAGCCGATGATGTGCACCGTGGTGCCGCCCGTCTCGTACTTGCCACGGATCTCCTCGAGCTTCTTCGCAACCTCCTGCAGGTCGAGCCGCTGGCCGGTCTCCGGATCGTTCTCCTGCAGCGTGGCCACAACCATCGCCGCCGTCTGGTCGTTGGCGACGATGCGCCCGACCCAGTCTGACTTGAGCAGATTCTCGCGGACCTGGGTGAGCTGTTCGGGGGTACCGGCGAAGTCCGCCGACACGATGTTGCCGCCGCGGAAGCCGTCCTCGACGACTTCGTTGTAGCGGACGTTCGGCGTGAACAGCGACGTGACCGAGCTGCGCTCGACACCCTTGACGTAGAAGACCTCCTCCGTCACCTGACGGATCTGCTCCATGAAGTTCTTCTCGAAGATGCTGCCTTTGTCGTTCTTGAGGACGACCAGCACCTTGTTCGCACCGCCGAAGTCCTGCTGATACTCCAGGAAGGTGGACATGTACGGGTGATTGAGCGGGATCATCTTCGTGAACCCGGCCTGCACGCGCAGCTGGCTCGCCATCACGCCGAGCACGATGGTGATCAGGATGTTCAGGATCAGCAGGATCTTCCGGTGATGGAAGATCCAGTAGGAGACCTTGCCGATCCAGTCGTGCTGGAACTCCTGCTTGTCGATCTCGGTGTCGCCGGACGCGAGGACTTTCGATTCGTTGGACATGGCTGTGTGTACTCGGGTTGGCCGGGCGTTCTTACTTGCTGGTCAGCGTCGCCGGGTCGAGGACGGCGGCTCCGCCCTCGCCCACGGTGACCATCCCGCCGGGAACCTCCGCGACGGCCGAGAAGCCGCGACCGGCTTCGGACCATTGCAGCGTGAGCGTCTGCCCGTTGTCCGCGCTTTCGACGACGAGCCCCGCATTGCCCACGAGCACGATGCGTCCGTCCGACAGCACGCGCCCACCATTGAGCGAGGTGGTGGTTCCCAGATCGATCTTCTGCCAGGTGGCGCCGGCATCCGCGGAACGGAACACGTTGCCGCGCATGCCGTAGAGCAGCAGCCCTCCGTCGCGCGCCACCAGGATTCCGAAGAACGATCCCGTGTAGGGCGATGGCACGGCGACCCAGGTCTGGCCGGCGTCGTCGGAGCGCGCCAGCGTGCCGGCCTCGCCCACCATCCAGAGCACGCCGTTCACCGGCAGCACCTGCGAGATGTGGGCTTCGAACTCCTCGGACATGACCACGCGGCGCGCCCAGGTCTTGCCGCCGTCCGAGGTGTCGAAGTACATGCCGAAGGCGCCGTAGGCCGCGAACCTGCTGTCGCCGAGCGCGGCAACCCCGAGCAACGATTCGCCCATTGCCTCCTCGAGCGGGACCGCGGTCCAGGTCGCACCGCCGTCCTCCGTGCGCGCGACCGAGCCGCCGTGACCGACGGCGATGCCGAGCTTGTCGCCGTTGAACGCGACGCCGGTCAGCGTGCGTGTGATCGGCGTACCCACGGCCCGCCACGACTTGCCGCCGTCGTCGGAGAGCATCGCGAAGCCGCGGTCGCCGACCGCGACCAGCCGGCTCCCGGCGTTCGCGATGTCCATCAGGACGATCCTGTCGGGCCTGATCTCGACGACGGTACCCGCGCGCGGCCCATCGGCGGCGTGCGTACCTGGCGCGAACGCCACCGTGGCGGTAAGCGCCATTGCGGCCGCCCTGAGCCAATTCTTCATGGAGAGTCTCCCCGGACTTCCCGGCGGGCTGCGGTGCCCGCCCTGCTCCGGACGCTGTCGCCCCGGGGACCAGTGCCCGGGGCGACGCGCCCGTCATGTCAGCATCGAGTCAAAGTCGACCGATGCCTACTTGGTGCCGATGCGGCGCAGCGAGTCTGGCTGGAAGTCGCCCCACTGGCCTTTCTCGCCGAACTTCCACGGCTGCTTGATCTCGTTGTCGAGCAGCGACAACAGGTAGCTGCTGTTCGACAGATCGTGCCAGATGTTGGCCCGGTACCACGGCACCTTCGCGTCGTAGAACTGGATCATCGGGTGGATGCCGACGCGCCACAGCTGCTTACGGGAGTCGTACGCGTCGGCGTACACGACCGTCCAGGTGTCCTCGTCGAGGAAGAAGACGCGCTTGGCATAGACGTGCTTGCTGCCGGCCTTGAGATTCGCCTCGATCTCCCAGACGCGGTGCAGCTCGTAGCGCAGCAGGTCGGCATTCGCGGTGTTCTTGCGAATGATGTCTTCCTTGTACTTCAGCTTCTTGGACGCAAGCTTGTACGAGTTGTACGGGATGAAGACTTCCTTCTTGCCGACGATCTTCCAGTCGTAGCGGTCCGGCGCGCCGTTGAACGCGTCGAAATCATCCGTGGTGCGCAGGCCTTCCGTGCCATCGTTCACGTTGTCGTAGGCGAGGTCCGGCGCCCGACGCACGCGGCGCTGGCCGGCGTTGTAGATCCACGCCGAGCGCGACTGCTTCACCTGATCCACCGGCTCGTGCACCAGGAACACGGTGCCCTCGAGGGTCGCCGGGGCCGTGAAATACGACAGGAACCCGAGCAGCAGGTTGTCCTGCGGCGGGTCCATGTTCTGGTTGAAGATGCGGTACTCGTGCACGCCGATCTTGTAGAAGTCGGCGTTGGCTCGGACCGGGAAGCTGTGATAGTTCCGGTCGATGCCGCCTCCCAGGTAGCGCATCGTGTGGTTCCAGATCGCTTCCATGCCGCTCTTCGGGATCGGGAACGGAACGGTGGACGAGCCGCGGTTGGAGATGCCGAAGCCCTGCAGCTCGACCTTGCCCGCCTGCGCCTTGATGGCGTCGAAGACCTCCTGCGGGTAGCAGGCGGTGCGACGCGTCTCGTACACGTTCATCTTGAATTCGGGGTACTTGTCGAGCATCGCCAGCGTGCCGGGCGTGAGGTTGGCCTTGTACTGGGCCGCGTTCGCCTTGGTAATGGTGAACTTCACCTTGTCGCTGGCGAACGGGTCCGTGTAGCCCTGTGCGGCCGCCCAGCCAGACGGTGCCGCGCACAGGCCGCCCGTCCACGCGGGGATCGTGCCGTCCTTGTTGCCGGCCTTCTCCGCGCCGACCGGCGTCAGATCGGCGCCGAGGCGTGCGATCTCGGCATCCGACAGTTTCGCCGACGCCGGAGCCGCGATCCCGATCAGGATCGCTGCCACCGAGGATGCGAGGATCTTGTTCATCGTCTTCATGTGCAGAATCTCCAGGATCTGGTCAGAACGTCACGCTGACGGCCGCGGAGTAGTAGTCGCGGTCGAACAGCGGATCGTAGTTGTTGTCCGCGTAGTCCACCCAGTTCAGGTCGAGCACGTACTTCTTGTTGTACGTGAACTTCACGCCCAGGCCCAGCACCTCGCGGTCCTCGATGAACGCCGGGTCCATCGAGATGCCGTCCACGTCCTGCGACCAGAACAGGTTCGGCGTCACCGCGATGCCCGAGTTGAACACGTTGAGGTAGTCCGCCGAGACGCGCAGGCGGTAGCCCCACGCCGAGTCGGTGATGTAGCCGTCGTTCTTGCAGCCGAGCGGCGACGGGTTGTACACCGCACTCGGGGGCGGCAGCGCACCAGGGGGCAGCGCACCGGGGGGCAGACCGGCCAACCTCGGCGTGCAGGTGTTGCCCGCGGTCGGCGGCGCCTGCGCGGCGAGCGCCGGGTTCGAGCCCACGCCGTACATGAAGCCGCGGCCGTAGCGCACGCCGCCCTTCTTGTAGTTCTCGTTGATGTCGTTCATCTGGTAGCCGACCTCGCCGATCAGCAGCAGGTTGTCGGCGCCGATGATGTTGCTGAACGTCTTGACGGTGTTCAGCTGGAACTGCGTCTTGTCGTATTGGTCGTAGCCCGGCACCACCGTGCCGGCCCCGGCCAGCGCCACCGGCGGGCCTCGAGAGGCGTTGGGACCGGCGAAGCCGAGCAGGCTCTGCAGCAGGTCGTTGCCGTTGACCTGCACGGGCACGTCGGCCTGGTAGCTCACCTCGCCGGAGACCGACCAGCCGAACAGGTTGGTCGCCGCGCTCAGGCCGAAGATCTGGATGTCCTCCGGGTACTCCCAGAACGCGCGTGCCCGGGGTGATCGAGCGGCCGAGCCGGGCGCCGAGCGCGGCGTGCAGCGGCGTGGCGCCGCGCAGCGCCGTGTCGTCGTTCGGGTCGAGCGGGTTCGGCGCCGGTGCCCGGGATGCGCCAGAACGGGTTAGGCCGGTCCGCCGGGTCGCATCGCCGCGACGCACGGTACGGCGTCGTCTGCGGCGGGCTCAGTGCACCGGGCGGCAGCACCAGCGGCGTGGTCGGCAGCGTACCCGCGACGCCGCTGATGATCGGCAGCCGCGAGTGGATGTTCATGAAGTACAGGCCGAACTCGGTGTCGATCTTGTCCACCGGGAAGCGGAAGGCGAAACCGAACTGGCCGCTGTCGCTCGGCTCCTTGCCCTTCACCAGCGGCACGTACAGGCCGTTGCCCTGCGCGAACGGGTTCGAGCCTAATTGGCCGATCAGCGGCGTCGTGGTGCCGGGCGCGGCACCGCCGAGCACGCTGGTGATCACCGTGGCGCTGTTGCACTTGCCGGGGCTCGTCGAGATGATCGTCTCGACCGTCGCCCAGTAGGTGCCGCAGCCGTCCACCGAGGTGTTGTTCCACTGGAACTGGTAGAAGGCCTCGACCGAGCCGAAGTTGAAGCCCCAGTTCGCATAGGCCATCCACACCGGCAGCAGGATCTCCTTCAGCTCGGCGCCCGCGCGCCGCGCCGCCGGCACGTCGATCGGGTTGATCTGGTTGACGCCCTGGATGAAGACCGACTCGCCCCAGTTCACGACCTGGTTGCCGAGGCGCAGCTGCAGGTTCGTGTCGCCGACGTCGAACGAGCCGTAGACGTAGGCGTCGAGCAGCATCAGGTTGTCGAACTGCTGCTCGTCCTCGAAGCCGCTGTCGCTCAGCGTCTCCTTCGGCCAGTTGTTGTTGCCGGGCGATGAATACGGCAGGCAGGGCACGCCCGCGGGCGTCGCCGGCGTGCACGGGCCATACGGGCCGGTCGCGTACGGCCCGAGGCCCGGGCGCGCGCCGTTGTAGTTGTTCGCCTGGTTGCCGACGTTCACCTTGTTCTCGTTCTGGGCGTAGTCGTACCAGGCCTTGATGCGGACCAGGCCACCGAAGTTGCCCTTCTTGAGCTCGACGTCGCTGAGCAGCTTGAACGGCATGCCGAACATGTCGCCCGAGTCGTAGTTCAGGTTGGCGCTCGACGGCGGCCTGGTTGCCGGCGAGGCCGTCCTTCTTCGTAGGCGCCGTGCCGAGCGGCAACGGCCCCGAGTCGCGGCCGAGCAGTGAGCCGTCGGCACGGTGTACAGCAGACGGCTCGGGTCTTCCGCCCGCCAGCTGGCGCCGACCGACAGCGTCGTGTTCCAGTTGAGCCGCGCACCGTTGTCGAACTCGAACTCCAGCGCCGTCGCGCTGCCCGCGTATGTTGCGAGCACCGTGCCGATTACGGTGGCGAGCACCGTGTTGCGCCGACCCAGGACCAAGGATTCGCTCGTCATCAGAAATCCCCCACGTTGCCTAGAGTTGAAACTCCCGCTCCAGCGGAATTTGTATGCTGCATCGCGTCAACCGTACCTGTCGCGATTGCGAGTTACCCGGAGGCTATCCCCGGTTCACCCGAGTGGCACTCTGCAGTATCCGAAATGCCACTACCAGTTCCCGCAGTCGCGCAAGGTTGCCAGCGTCCTCGCGCCGTGACAACACGAACGCGCGTTGCGTTTTTGCCATGCAGCAATTTGCTGCTGCGCAATACGACCCATCGTTCGCGATCGTCGATCACGCACGGACCGACGCATTGCCGCGCGCCTTCCTCGCGCTCTTTGTTCTCTGCACGGTCGCTGCGGGCTTCTTACCGGATGGCGTCGCAGTCGCCGCCGCGGGCTTGCCGGCGCGGCCGCGCTTGCTGCGCGCGCCGGCGGGCCCGCCCTTGCCGCGCGACGACGTCGCCGGAGCGCGGCCGGACGTCCGTGCCGCCGCGGTCCGCGGCCCGCCGCTGCCCTCCGGCAGCGCATTTGCCGCTGTCACGAGTTCCGCGAATGCCTCGCGCATGCAGTCGGCGAAAACGCCGGGGTCGGGCATCATCTCGCGGCAGGCGACCGAGCAGACCCACATGGTGCCGTGGTAACTGAAGCCGGTGACGTTGAGGCCGAGCCCGTCGAGCGCGATGCTGACCGGCGCGAACGCCACCATCTGCGCACCCGCGAGGTAGATCGGCAGATCGGGCCCGCGCACGTTCGACACGACGATGTTCATCGTCGGCAGCATCACCTTGGTCGTGAACAGTTCCGACGCGACCGCCGGCAGCAAATCGTAGACGTGCTTCGTCAGGTCCTTGCCGACCGCGCTCACCAGCGCCTTGGCCTTGTCGGCGCCCGAGCGGATTGCCGCCATGCGCGCGAGTGGGTCGGCGATCTCGGAGTGCACTGGCATCACCGCCACGCCGATCTGGTTGCCCACGTCACCGCCCTTCTCGGATCCGCGCAGCGTCATCGGCACCTGCGCAGTCATGGTGCGATCGGGCAACTCGCCCTTGGCGGCGAGGTACCTGTGCAGCGTGCCGCCCACGGTGGTCAGGAAGATGTCGTTGATCGTGGAACCCTCGACCTGCTGCCGGATACGCTTCATGTCGGCGAGTGGCAGCGCGACGAGTTCGACGACGCGATGCGCGGAGACCTTGCCGCTGAAGCGCGTCACCGGAGGACGCCTCACCTTGGACCGCAGCGTCTCGACCGACGGGACGCCCGCCTCCTGCAGCAGCTGGCTCAGCTGGCCCATGTAGCCGGCGCCGAGCCCGACGAGCCGCGTCGCCGTGTTGAGCGAGAAGCGCGCCACCTTGGGCACGCGCTGCAGGCCGTTGACGAAGGCACGCGCGTACAACTCGGCGGCCAGCGGCTCGCGGTCGCGGATGCGGGCACGGGCCGCAGCCGGCTCCGCGGACTCCTCCGGCGACGAGGAGTGGATGGCCTTCATCACCTCGGTGCCGCCCTCGCCGTCGATCGCGGCGTGGTGGAACTTCGTGTAGAAGGCGAAGCTGCCCTTCGGGATGCCGGGAATGTGGTCGAGGCCCTCGATCACGTAGGCCTCCCACAATGGCTTGCTGCGGTCGAGCGGACGCGAGTGGATGCGCGCCACCTGGATGCAGAGCTGGCGCCAGTCGCCCGGTGCCGGCAGCGCCACGTGGCGCACGTGGAACTCCACGTCCACGTGCTCGTCCTCGATCCAGTACGGACGGTCGAGGTCGAACGGCACCGTGACCAGGCGGCGGCGGAACACCGGCGCGGTGTCGAGCCGCGACTCGAAGAACTTCAGGATGTCCTTGAACCGGACGAAGCCGCCGGGGGCCGTGGCAGGGTCGTAGATGCCCAGCGCGGCGACGTGCAGGTACTGGTTGCCATGTTCCAGGTGCAGGAACATGTTGTCCATTCCGGAGAGCTGCTTCACGACCTCACCCCTTGCGTCGACAGTAATCGGCGCAGGCTGCCCTGCACCTCTTTGTTGATGTCGTCGATCGCGGCCGCCCCACCCCCGTGGCTGCGACTTCGCTTCAACGGTACTGCGAGTCGCGCGGCCCGTAAAGGGCCCCGGCTCCACAACGAGCGGCGGGAACACCGGCGCGCGCGGCAAATGCGCACGGCAAAATGGACCGCTGCGCCCACGCGGTCAGCGCCGGCGGACCGCAGGCGCATCGGCACGTGCCGCGCGTCCTCGGGTGCGCGCGGCCGGCTTCGGCTTCGCTTTCGGATTCGACTTCGGATTCGAGTTCGGCGTGCGCAGGAAGAACCGCTCCGCCTCGTCGACCAGCTGCGCGACGCCGAGCGGGCCGCCGCTCCGGTACCAGTGAGCGATCCAGTTGAGCGCGCCGAACATCAGCAGGCGGTCGACGGGGGTCGGTTGCGTCCATTCGCCGGAGCGTTGCAGCTGGCCGATCACGCCGTCCCAGACGGCCTCGTAGCGCCGCTGCAGCTCGATGATCCGCGGGCGCGCGTCGGCTTCGAGCGACCGCCATTCGTACAGCAGCACAGGGATGAAATCCTGGCCGGGGCCGAGCAGCGTGTCGAGGTGCGTGCGCAGCAGGGCCCGGAAGTACTCGCGCGGCGCGAGCTGCTCGCGGCCGATCGCCTCGATGCGCTCGAGCGCCTGCTTCAGGCCCTCCTCCATCACCGCGGCGAGGATGTCCTGCTTGGTGCGGAAGTGGTAGACCCAGCTGCCAGACTGCAGGCCGGTCGCCGCCGCGATGTCGCGCACCGAGGTGGCCTCATATCCCTTTTCGCGGAACAGCCGCGCCGATTCCCGGACGATCTGCCCGCGGCGCCCGGCGTCGTCGGGCCGGCTGCTCAAAGGCCGAGCTGGCGCGCAGCCAGTTCCTTCATGATCTCCTCGGCGCCACCGCCGATCATGTTGACCTTGACCTCGCGGTAGATGCGCTCCGAGCGCGTGCCGCGCATGTAGCCCATGCCGCCCAGCGTCTGCACCGCGGCGTCGGCGCAGAATTGCATGGTCCGTGTCGCGACGTTCTTCAGCATGCAGATCGAGGCAATCAGCTGCGGATCGCCGGGCTTCGAGTGCTCGAGCCGCCAGGCGATCTCCTCGAGCATGGCGCGCGAGGCCTCGATGCGCGCCAGCATGTCCACGAGCCGGTGGCGAACGACCTGGTGGTCGGCGAGGCGCTTGCCGAAGGTGCGGCGCTCGCGCGCCCAGGCGAGCGCCTCCTGGTAGCAGACCCAGGCGAACCCGATCGCACCCGCCGCCATCGAGAAGCGCTCGGCGTTGAAGTTCTGCATCACGGCGAGGAACCCCGCGCCCTCGGGGCCGAGCAGGTTCGCCGCCGGCACGCGGCAGCCGTCGAAGCGCAAGTGCGCCGTGTCGGACATCCACCAGCCCATCTTGGCGAGCGGCGTGCGCGTGAGCCCCGGCGTGTCGCCCTCGACGAGCAGCAGCGAGAGCCCGGCCGCGCCCTTCGCCGCGGGATCCGTGCGCACGGCGACGGTGATGAAGTCCGCGCGCATCCCCGAGGTGATGAAGGTCTTCTCGCCGTTCACCACGTAGTGCTCGCCGTCGCGCACGGCCGTGGTGCGCAGTGCGGCGACGTCGGAGCCGCCCGAGGGCTCCGTGATCGCGAGCGCGGCGATGCGCTCCCCGGCGAGCACCTGCGGCAGCACGCGCGCCTTGAGGGCCTCGCTGCCGAAGGTCACGACGGGCGGCGCGCCGATGGTGTGGGACATCAGCGAGGCCACGAGTCCGCCCGACCCGGCCTGCGCCAGCTCGAGGCCGGCGACCAGGCGATGGAAGTAATCCACGCCCGGGGTGCCTCCGTACTGCTCGGGAAAGCCGAGCCCGAGCAGTCCCACCTCGGCGGCCTGCCGGTAGAGGTCGCGCGGGAAGCTGCCCGCCTCGTCCCACGCGGCGACGTGCGGCTCGATCTCGCGGGCCACGAAGCGGCGCACCGTTTCGCGCAGCGCGAGGTGCTCGGGAGAGTAATAGACCGGGTTGAGGCGCAGTTCGTCCATCGCCGAATACTAGGCGCGGGGGTTTATTCAAGCAAGCGCTTGATTTAGTATCCGCCTCCATGAGCTACCGAAGCGTGTTCCGACCCGGCCTGTTCGCCGGCCAGACCGTCCTCGTCACCGGCGCGGGCAGCGGCATCGGCCGCTGCACCGCCCACGAGCTCGCCGCACTCGGCGCACACGTGGTGCTTGCCGGTCGCAAGCCCGAGAAGCTCGAGGCCGTCGAGGCCGAGATCCGCGCGGACGGCGGCGAGGCCAGCCACGTCGCGGTGGACATCCGCGAGGAGGACGCCGTCAAGGCGGCGGTAACCGCCGTGGTCGCAGCGCGCGGCCGCATCCACGGACTCGTGAACAACGCCGGCGGCCAGTTCCCATCCCCGCTGGCGGGCATCTCCGCCAAAGGCTGGCAGACGGTGCTCGCCACGAACCTCACCGGGGGCTTCCTCGTGGCGCGGGAATGCTACGCACAGTCCATGCGCGCGCACGGCGGCGCGATCGTCAACATGCTCGCCGACATGTGGCACGGCATGCCGGGCATGGGCCACAGCGGTGCGGCGCGCGCCGGCATGCTCAATTTCACCGAGACCGCCGCGCTCGAGTGGGCGCCGGTGCGCGTGAATGCCGTGGCGCCGGGCTGGATCGCCTCGAGCGGCATGGACACCTACCCGGAAGCGATGAAGCCGCTGATCAAGAGCCTGCCGCAGCACGTGCCCGCGGCGCGCCTGGGCACCGAATCGGAGGTCTCCGCGGCGATCGTGTTCCTGCTGTCGGAGGCCGCGTCGTTCGTCTCGGGCGCCTGCCTGCGCATCGACGGCGCGGCGCCGAACGCCCGGCGCCACTGGATGATGAGCGCCGGCAGGCCCTCGCCCGAGTACGACGGCTTCCACCGCGGCGGCCAGCCGCGCGTGCTCGGGGACTGAGCGTGCCGGCCTTTGTCTCCGCGCTCGCCACCGACGGCGAGGCGTTCGCCGACAACCGCGCACACCAGCTCGCGCTGATCGAGCAGCTGCGCGGCATCGAGACGCGTACCGAAGCGGCGTCGGCGAAGTCCGCGCCGCGCTTCGCGAAGCGCGGCCAGCTGCTGCCGCGCGAGCGCGTGGGCCTGCTGCTCGATGCCGGCGCGCCGTTCCTGCAGCTCTCCACACTCGCGGGCTACCTGCTCGACGTGAACGACCCGGCGAAGTCCGTCGCCGGCGGCGGCTGCATCGCGGGCGTCGGGCGCATCGCCGGCACGACCTGCATGGTGGTGGCGGACGACTCCGGCATCGAGGCGGGCGCTCTGCAGCACATGGGCCTCGAGAAGTTCCAGCGGGCGCAGCAGATCGCACTCGAGAACCGCCTGCCCTTCGTGCACCTGGTGGAGTCGGCGGGCGCCAACCTCACGCGCTACCGCGTCGAGGACTTCGTCAACGGCGGCTCGCACTACTGTCGCTTGGCGCGGCTCTCGGCCGCCGGGCTGCCGGTGCTCACTCTGGTGCACGGCAGCGCCACCGCGGGCGGCGCCTACATGCCCGGGCTTTCGGACTACGTCGTCATGGTGCGCAACCGCGCGCGCGCCTTCCTGGCCGGCCCTCCGCTGCTGCGTGCGGCCACCGGCGAGATCGCCACCGAGGAGGAACTCGGCGGTGCGGCCATGCACGCGGCGGTCTCCGGCCTCGCCGAGTACCTGGCCGACGACGATGCCGACGGCATCCGCATCCTGCGCGAGCTGGTCGCGCACCTCGGCTGGCAGCGCTTCGAGGCACCGCTGCCCGCCGCCCGCGAGCCGCTCCATCCGGACGAGGACCTGCTCGGCATCATGCCGCGCGACGGCCGCAAGCCCGTGGACATGCGCGAGGTGATCGCGCGCCTCGTGGACGGCTCGGAGCTGCTCGAGTTCAAGGCGGGCTACGGCCCGGCCACCGTCTGCGCGCATGCCGACGTCCACGGCATGCCGCTCGGCATCCTCACCAACAACGGCCCGCTCGACCCGGCCGGTGCGACCAAGGCGACGCATTTCATCCAGGCCTGCTGCCAGAGCGCGATCCCGCTGCTCTACCTGCAGAACACCACGGGCTACATCGTCGGCACCGAGTCCGAGCGCGGCGGCATGATCAAGCACGGCTCGAAGATGATCCAGGCCGTGGCCTGCGCCTCGGTGCCGCAGGTGACGGTCCATTGCGGGTCGTCGTTCGGCGCGGGCAACTACGGCATGTGCGGACGCGGCTTCTCGCCGCGCTTCCTGTTCTCCTGGCCCGGCTCGCGCACCTCGGTGATGGGCGCCGAGCAGGCTGCGACCACGATGGCGATCGTCATGGAGGACTCGGCCCGTGCCCGTGGCGTCGAGCCGGACCGCGCCCAGATCGAGGGCCTGCGCGCGGTCATCAACGCCACCTTCGACCGCCAGACGTCGGCCTTCTACACCTCGGGCCGCATGCTCGACGACGGCGTCATCGATCCCCGCGACACGCGCCGCGTGCTCGCGCTGGTGCTGTCCCTCTTCCGTCGCGCCGACCGGGTGGCCCTGCGGCCGCTCGATTTCGGCGTGGCCCGCCCTTGAACCGGAGACCCACATGCAGCTCACGCAGGAACACGAGGAACTGAAGCGCACCGTCGAGCGCTTCGTGGAGAACGAGCTCAATCCACACGTGGACGAGTGGGAGGAAGCCGGCATCTTCCCCGCCCACGAGGTGTTCCGGAAGCTCGGCGACTTGGGCCTGCTCGGCCTCACCAAGCCCGAGGCCTACGGCGGCGCCGGCCTCGACTTCAGCTACTCGGTGGTGATGGCCGAGGCGCTCGGCAACACCCGCTGCGGCGGCGTGCCGATGGCCATCGGCGTGCAGACCGACATGGCCACACCCGCCCTCGCCCGCTTCGGCTCCGACGCGCTGCGCCACGAGTTCCTTGCGCCGGCCATCTCCGGCGAGCAGGTGGTCTGCGTCGGCGTCTCCGAGCCCGGCGCGGGCTCCGACGTCGCCTCGATCCGCACCACCGCACGCAAGGATGGCGGCGACTACGTGATCAACGGCGGCAAGATGTGGATCACCAACGGCACGCAGGCCGACTGGATGTGCTGCCTCGCCAACACCGGCGAGGGCAAGCCGCACAAGAACAAGTCGCTGATCGTCGTGCCGATGAAGACCCGCGGCGTGACGGTCGAACGCAAGCTCCGCAAGATCGGCATGAACTCCTCGGACACGGCCGTCATCCACTTCGACGACGTGCGCGTGCCGCAGCGCCACCTGATCGGCCAGGAAGGCCTCGGGTTCATGTATCAGATGATCCAGTTCCAGGAGGAACGGCTGTGGGGCGCCGCCAACGCGCTCAAGGGCCTCGACAACGCGGTGCGCGAGACCATCGAGTACACGCGCGACCGCAAGGCCTTCGGCAAGGCGGTGCTCGACAACCAGGTCGTGCACTTCACGCTTGCCGAACTGCAGACCGAGATCGAGCTGCTGCGCTCGCTGGTCTACCGCGCCACCGCGCTCTACGTGTCGGGCAAGGACGTCACGCAGCTCGCCTCGATGGCGAAGCTCAAGGCCGGCCGTCTCACCCGTGAGGTGGCCGACAAGTGCCTGCAGTACTGGGGCGGCATGGGCTACACCTGGGACAACCCGGTGTCGCGCCTCTTCCGCGACGGTCGCCTCGCCTCGATCGGCGGCGGCACGGACGAGGTGATGCTCGGCATCGTCTGCAAGCTGATGGGCATCCTGCCCAGGGCGTGAGCGGCGCGATGCGAGCGCAGCCACCGACGGACCAAGGATGAACGGAGTGCCACGATGACCGACGCCAACGCGGCTTCCAGCGACGTGCTGCTCGTCGAACGCAATGCGGGCTTCTGGTTCGCGCGCCTGAACCGTCCCGAGAAGCGCAACGCGCTCTCCGATGTGCTGGTCGCCGCGCTGTCGGCCCTGTTCGATCGTGTCGCCGCGGACCTCGAGGCGCGGGCGCTGGTGCTCTCGGGCGCCGGCGGGCATTTCTGCGCGGGGGCGGACTTCGGCCGCTTCCTCGAGCTGATGCAGACGCCGGCCGGCCACGCCGAGGACCCGATCGCGCACTTCAACCGCCAGTTCGGCGCGCTGCTCGAGCGGCTCGCCGCGCTGCCGGTCGCGACGCTCGCCGTGGTGAGCGGCAGCGCGATGGGCGGCGGCTGCGGCCTCGCCGCGGCCTGCGACCGCGTGATCGCGGCCGAGGACGCCACCTTCGCCATGCCCGAGGTGACGCTCGGCGTCGCGCCGGCGCAGATCGCGCCCTTTGTCGTGCGCCGCGCGGGCGCGCGGCGCGCGCGCTGGCTGATGCTCTGCGGCGCGCGGCTCAAGGCCCCGGCCGCCCGCGACGCCGGTCTGGCCGACGTGGTCGTGCCGGCCGACGGGCTGCGCGCAGCGCTCGAGGCGGAGCTAAGTCTCCTCGCGCTCGCAGAGCCCGCCGCGCTGCGCGCCACCAAGCGCATCGTGACGCGCACGCTCGAGAGCCCGCTGGCCGCGGCGCTCGACGCCGCCGCGCTCGAGTTCGCGGGCCTGCTGCGCCACGGCGCCGCGCGCGAGGGCATCGCGGCCACCGTCGGCAAGCGCGCCCCGGCGTGGGCGGTCGCGCTGCCCGGTCTGCCGGATTTCCCGTGAAGACCCTCAACCGCCTGCTGATCGCCAACCGCGGCGAGATCGCTGTGCGCATCGCGCGCACCGCGCGGCGAATGGGCATCGCCACCATCGCGATCTGCTCGGACGCGGACCGTCTCAGCCCGCACGTGCGGGCCTGCGACGAGCAGGTACCGATCGGCGGGACGCTGCCCGCCGATTCCTACCTCGTGATCGCGAAGATCCTCGCCGCGGCGCGCGCCAGCGGCGCTCAGGCGATCCACCCGGGCTACGGATTCCTGTCGGAGAACGCCGCGTTCGCCGCGGCGGTCGCGGACGCGGGCCTGATCTTCGTTGGTCCGCCCGCCGCAGCCATCGAGGCGATGGGCGACAAGGCCCGCGCGCGCATCCGCATGGCCGCCGCCGGTATCCCGGTCGTGCCGGGCTACGACGGCGAGGCGCAGGACCAGGAGCGGCTGATCGCAGAAGCCGCCCGCATCGGCTTCCCGCTGATGGTGAAGGCATCCGCGGGCGGGGGCGGCCGCGGCATGCGGCGAGTCGAGCGGGCCGAGGACCTGCCCGCGGCGCTCGCAAGCGCGGCGTCCGAGGCTGCAAAGGCCTTCGGCAACGGGCGGTTGATCCTCGAGCGCGCCGTGGTCGAACCGCGGCACGTCGAGATCCAGGTGTTCGCCGATGCGCACGGCCGCGTGATCCATCTCGGCGAACGCGACTGCTCGGTGCAGCGTCGCCACCAGAAGATCGTCGAGGAGGCGCCCTCGCCCGCGGTGGACCCGGTGCTGCGCGAGCGCATGGGCCGCGCCGCCACGGCGGTCGCACGCGAGATCGGCTACGCCGGCGCCGGCACGGTCGAATTCCTGCTCGACCCCGAGGGGCGCTTCTACTTCATGGAGATGAACACGCGCCTGCAGGTCGAGCACCCGGTCACCGAGCTCGTCACGGGCCTCGACCTCGTCGAGCTCCAGCTGCGGGTGGCGCGCGGCGAGCCGCTGGCGCTGGCGCAGGAGGACGTGCGCATCGCCGGCCACGCGATCGAGGTGCGACTGTGCGCCGAGGAGCCGGCCGACGACTTCCTGCCGCGCAGCGGCACGGTGCTCGACTGGCGTCCCGAGCCGCTCGCGCGCTGCGACCACGCGCTCGCCGCCGGCATGAGCGTGAGCCCGCACTACGACTCGATGCTCGGCAAGCTGATTGCCCACGGCGCGACGCGTGCCGAGGCGCTCGACCGGCTGGCGCTCGCGCTCGACCGCACCGTGCTGCTCGGCGTGCCGTCGAACCGCGCCTTCCTCGCGCGGGTGCTGCGCCACCCGGCGTTCGTCGACGGCGCAGCCGTGTCCACAGCGTTCATCGAGCGTCACTTCCCGCGCGGCCCGGATCGCGCCGACGCGCCGGACGACGCCACCTGGCAGCTTGCGGCGTGGCTGTCGGTGGCCGCCGCGCCCGAGTCCGTCGTGGCCGTACCCGAGGCGCTGCGCAACTGGACCAGCGCGCGCGCGCTGCCCTCGCCGTGGCGCCTGCGCTGGCGCGCGCCGCAGTCGCTCGCCGACCGGGACGAACTCGAGCGCGGCGGGCACGTGCGCCTCGTCCCCGGAGGCGCGACGCTGGAGTCGGCCGGGGCGGCGAGCGGGTTGCGTGGCACACCCGCCGCCCCCTGCAGCGACGGGCACGCAGAGGTGGGCGACATCGCGCTCGCCTACCGCTACGCCTGGGCGGGCTCGACGCTGTGGCTGCACACGCATTCCGGCGACTTCGCCTTCGACTGCCTGCGGCGGGTGCCGCGGCGCAACGCGGCGGAGCTGGCCGCACAGGCCGACGAAGTACGCGCGGCGATCAACGGCCGCGTGCTCGAGGTCGCGGTCGCGGCGGGTGCCGAGGTCACGGCCGGCCAGCGCCTGTGCGTGCTCGAGGCCATGAAGATGGAGCACGAGCTGCGCGCGCCGAAGGCCGGCCGCATCGAGGCGGTGGAGATCGCGGCCGGGCAGCAGGTGGCGCCCGGCAATGTGCTGATGCGCTACGAACGAGGTGCCTGATGTCGAAGACCGTCGTGACCTGCGCGCTCACCGGCGTGCTCACCGATCCCGCCCAGCACCACGTGCCGGTCACGCCGGAGCAGATGGCGCGCGAGGCACGTGCCGCGTTCGACGCGGGCGCCTCGGTGATGCACGTGCACTTCCGCCAGCAGCAGCCCGGCATGGGGCACCTGCCGACCTGGGAACCCGCCGTGGCGCTCGAGATCGCGCAGGCGATCCGCGAGGCCTGCCCGGGCGTGGTCTTCAACCAGTCGACCGGCGTGGTGGGTCCCGACATCTCCGGGCCGGTGGCCTGCATGCGCGCGATCCGCCCGGAGATCGCCGCCTGCAACGCGGGCTCGCTCAACTACCTCAAGGTCCGCAGCGACGGCTCGTGGGCGTGGCGCCCGATGCTGTTCGACAACCCGGTCGAGAAGGTGAAGGCATTCCTCGAGGCGATGGCCGAGACAGGCGCGCTGCCCGAGTTCGAGTGCTTCGACACCGGCATCGTGCGTACCGTGGAGATGTACGCGCGCACCGGCCTGTACAAGGGCCACCTCGACTACAACTTCGTGATGGGCGTCGAGTCCGGCATGCCGGCCGATCCCGAGCTGCTGCCGATCCTGGCGCGCCTCGCCGCACCCGGTGCGACGTGGCAGGTCACCGCGATCGGCCGCGCGAACGTCTGGCCGCTGCACCGTCGCACCGCCGAGCTCGGCGGCAACCTGCGCACCGGCCTCGAGGACACGTTCTACCTCCCCGACGGCAGCAAGGCGGCGAGCAACGGACCGCTGATCGAGGCGATCGTGCGACTCGCGCGCGAGGCCGGCCGCGAGATTGCGAGCCCGGCCGAGGCGCGTAGCATCCTGCACGTCCAGTAGCCGCCGCCGCGCGGCGGGGGGATTCATCGTGCGACGGACGTTGACGATCGTGGGCACGCTGCTGCTCGCCGTGCTTGCCTACCTCGCATTCTGGCCGGTGCCGATCGAGCCGGTCGCCTGGCAGGCACCCGTGTTCACCGGCTACTCGGGGCCGCATGCGGTCAACCGGCGGCTGGCAGACCTGGCGCTGCTGGACGTCTCACCCGAGGTCGGCCCGGAGCACGTCGACTTCGGTCCGGACGGCCGCCTCTACACGGGCGTCGTCTCGGGAGCGATCCTGCGCATGAACCCCGACGGCACGCAGGTCGAGACGGTCGTGAACACCGGCGGACGGCCGCTCGGTTTCGACTTCGCGCCGGACGGGCGGCTGGTCGTCGCCGACGCGATCCGGGGCCTGCTGTCGGTGGCGCCCGACGGCGTCGATCACCGTGCTCGCCGAACAGCTCGACGGCGACCCGATCCGCTACGCCGACGCCGTGGTCATCGCGACCGACGGCCGCATGTACTTCACCGATGCCACGCGGCGCTTCTCGCCGCGCGAACTCGGCACGTTCGACGCCTCGGTGCTCGACATCCTCGAGCACTCCTGCACCGGCCGGGTGCTGGTCTACGAGCCTGCGAAGGCGCGGGCGTCGCTGCTGATCGGCGGGCTGTGCTTCCCCAACGGCGTGGCGCTGTCGGGCGACGAGCAGCGGCTCTACATCGCCGAGACCGGCGAGTACCGGATCTGGAGCGTGGACGTGGCCGCGCGGGGCCTGGATGCGAAGTCCGCACTGGCGTCCGGCGACGGTCGTGCGCGAGTGATCGCCGCCAACCTGCCGGGCTTTCCCGACAACCTCACCCGCAGCGCCGACGGGCGGCTGTGGACCGGGCTCACCAAGCCGCGCAGCGCAGCCATCGACGGCATGGCCTCGAAGCCCTGGCTGAGGGCGCTGACGCTGCGGCTGCCGAAGTCGCTGTGGCCGGTACCGCCCAGCTACGGCCACGTCATCGCCTTCGACGAGGACGGGCGGGTCGTGGCGGACCTGCAAGACCCGGCCGGCCGCCTCGCGGAAACCAGCGGCGTCACCGAGCACGGCGGGCGGCTGTACGTCCACAGCCTGCATGCGCCATCGCTCGGCGTGCTCGACGCCGCGGCAGCCGGCCTGACGCCGGCCCAGTCACCAGAAGATCTGGAACCCGCGCACGGCCCACAGTAGCAGGACGACGGTGCTCACCATCGCGGCCACCACGGCGGCGGTCAGGGCGTACTTGTAGATCGATTCCTGCGTGAACATGGCGTCTCCTTTGTCAGGCTCTGTCGAGGCTGGCACCCGGGGGACCGCGGGTCGGCGGCCCCGCCGGGGCGCGCCTGGGACTCTGTCTCTGAGGGCCATTTTACGCCTTTCTTGCTGCGGTGCAGCGTAAATTGGCGCCGCGGTTCACGGTTTGATGAATACGATCTGAATTCCATCGAATCAATGAGTTGAGTTCACATTCGCGAGGCGATTGCCAGCCCCGGCGGCGACATTATTCGACGGATCAGGCCAAACGCTTGACCATCATAACGATCGACTGAACAATCCGCCGATGGACCTACTGCTCGCGATGAAGGTGTTCACCCGGGTGGCCGAGCGCGGCTCGTTCGCCCAGGCGGCCGACGAACTCAACATCTCCCGCGCCGCCGCCAGCGGCCACGTTGCGGCGCTGGAGAAGCACCTCGGCACCAGGCTGCTCAACCGCACCACGCGCCGGGTCGGGCTCACCGCCGAGGGCGCGGACTACCTGCGCCGCAGCCGCCGGATCCTCGACGAGGTCGAGGATGCCGAGGAGACGCTGCGGGGCTCACGGTCCAAGCCGCAGGGACTGCTGCGGGTGGACGTCCCCGTCGCCTTCGGTCGCTACCTGCTGCTGCCCGCGCTGCCCGATTTCACGCGCCGCTATCCGGCGATCGACCTCGACATCCGCCTCAACGACCGCATCGTCGACCTCGTCGCCGAACGCGTGGACGTCGCGGTGCGCGTCGCCGGGCTGCAGCAGGCCGGGCTCGTCGCCCGACGCGTCGCACAGATGAACGTCGTCACCTGCGCCTCGCCCACCTACCTTGCCGACCACGGCGAACCACAGACGCCCGACGACCTGCGCCAGCACCGGTTGCTCGGGCTCACCCCGGCCGCCGGCGGCTCACCCGAGTGGACCTTCCCCTCGCCGTACAACCCGCGCCGGCTGAAGCTGCACTTCGCGATGCAGTTCAATTCCGCCGAGGCACCGATCATCGGAGCCGCCGCGGGCCTCGGCATCACACACACCGCAGACCTGCTCGTCGCCGAGTACGTCTCGCGCGGGGAACTGAAGCTGATCCTCAACGACTTTGCGATGCCCGGTCCGCCGATCTCGCTCGTCTACCCCTCGGCGGGTCACCAGCGACCCAAAGTGCGGGTCTTCTCCGACTTCGCCGCCGACCTGCTGCGCCGCTGGCAGGGCATCGTCCAGCAGTGGCTGCACCCCCCGTCCGCGCCGGAAGCCTGAGCCGGCCGGCGCCAGACCCGCGAACCGCTAGAATCGCGCGACCAATCCACGGGAACCTCCGCATGCTCAAGCTCGTCCTCGGTCTCGTGATCTTCCTCGGCATCCACTCGATCGCGATCTTCGCCCCGGGGTGGCGCGAGCGGATGATCGCGCGGCTGGGCCCCGGTCCGTGGAAGATCCTCTACTCGGTCGCCTCAGCCGTCGGCTTCCTGATGATCGTGGGCGGCTACGCGCAGGCGCGGCTCGAGCCGGTCGCGCTGTACGTGCCGCCGCTGTGGCTGCGACACGTCGCAGCACTCCTCATGCTGCCGGTGTTCCCGCTGCTGATCGCGACGTACCGGCCGGGCCGCATCAAGGCCGCCGTGAAGCACCCGACGCTCGTGGCCGTCAAGGCCTGGGCGCTGTCGCACCTGCTCGTCAACGGGATGCTCGCCGACGTGCTGCTGTTCGGCGGGTTCCTCGCCTGGGCCGTGCTCGACCGCATCTCGGTGGGCAAACGGCCGCAGGCGGCGGCCAAGGCGCCGGGTCCGATCTCGAACGACATCATCGCCGTGGTGGGCGGCCTCGTGCTGTACGTCGTGTTCGTGATGTGGGGGCACATGGCGCTGATCGGCGTGCCGCCGTTCGGTTGAGCGCGGTGCAACGGGTCGAGGCCGAATTCGGCAGCCACGGCGAGATCTGCCGGGCCTGGCGCTACGCGCCGGCGGATCGCCGGGCGCGGGGCGTGGGCCCTGCGTGGTGATGGCGCATGGCTTCGGCGCCACCCGCGACGCGTCGCTCGCGCCCTACGCAGAGCGCTTCGCCGCGGCCGGCATGCACGTGCTGCTGTTCGACTACCGGCACTTCGGCGCGAGCGAGGGCGAGCCACGACAGCTCGTGTCGGTGCGCCGCCAGTTGCAGGACTATGCGGCCGCGATCGCCTTCGCACGTTCGCTCCCCGGTGTCGACCCGGCGCGCATCGCGGTCTGGGGCACCTCGTTCGCCGGCGGCCACGCGCTGGTGACGGCCGCGAGCGTGCCCGGCGTCGCCGCGGCCGTGTGCCAGTGCCCGATGATGGACGGCCTCGTGGCAGTACGGCGCATCCTTCAGTACGCGGGGCCGTGGCAGCTGCTGCGCCTCACGGGCCACGGTCTCTGGGACCTGCTGCTGTCGGCGTTCGCGCGCGTCCATTTCGTGCCGACGGTGGGACCGCCGGGGAGCCTGGCGGTGATGAGCAGCCCCGATGCCGACGCCGGTTATCGCGCGCTCGCGCCGCCGGGGTTCCGCTTCGAGGTCGCGGCCCGCATCGCGCTCGGCGTGGCTGCCTACAGGCCGGTGAACCATGCGGGACGCGTGCGCTGCCCGGTGCTCGTGCAGGTGTGCGAGCACGACAGCGTCGCACCTCCCGAATCGGCCGAGCTGGTGCTGGCGCGGCTGGGCCCGCTCGGCGAGGCGCGGCGCTATCCCATCGGGCACTTCGAGCCGTACTTCGGCGAACACTTCGAGCGCAGCGTCGCCGACCAGGTCGAGTTCCTCGCCCGGCACCTGCGCCCGTCGCGACCTACCAGCCCTTGAAGAAGCTGCCGTCGGCGAAGTCCCACAGCAGCGTGAGGTGGTAGCGAGTCTCCCAGGACTGGTCGCTCAACGGAAACTCGACACCGAGGTTGAGCGCCACGTGTCCACCGCGCGTGAGCCCGAAGCGTACCTGGGGCAGCACCGTCCATTGCACCGCGTCGCCGTCGCCGGCATCGAAGGGCACGGTGGCGGTCACCTCGAGCCCCGGAAACGCGGCCTGGCGCCGCAACGTCCCGATGTAGTGCACGATGCCCGCGAGTTCCACCTCGCCCTCGTCGGTCTCGTCCACAGGCACGATGACGCGCATGCTCGACTGGAAAGTGGATTTCTCCGTCATCTGCCTGCCGTAGGCGAGGTAGGGGATGATCTCCTCCGACGCGTCGCCGTCCGTCGGAAGCGCGACCACCAGCGCGCCGGAGAGAATCGAGCGTTGCTCCAGGCTCCAGTGAAGGACCGTCTTCGCGCCGACCTCGACCTCGGTGATCTCCGAGTCGACGTCGTCGTCCTCGTAGACGATCTCGAGCACGCCCATCGACCGCTTGCCGAAGCGCTTCTCGATCTCCAGCACGTTGCGCCAGACGTCGTTGCCGTATTCCTGGTTCGAGGCGCGCGACTTCCACACGATCTCGTCCTCGGGGAAGGCCTTCTTGGTGCGGACCGGCAGGAAGAAATTGAGTTCGCCGGGCGGATACCGGTCGCTACCGGGTGCCAGCGTCTTGGCATAGGCGACGACGTTGCGGATGTCATCCCCCGAGAGCGCGCCCTGCTGGGCCGGCATGGCGGCCGACAGCCCGAGTGCCGGGCCGCCGTGCGTGACGACGATGTTCCAGTCCTCGGCGGGCTCACGGCTGTTGAACAGCGGATCGGAGAGGTCCGCTGGCTTCGGGTCGAGCGCTTGCACCACCGGGTTGGCGGGGTCGGCGCGGCCGGCCGGGCCGTGGCACGCGGCGCAGAC
Organism: uncultured Gammaproteobacteria bacterium; assembly: GCA_963707145.1. Lineage (GTDB taxonomy): Bacteria > Pseudomonadota > Gammaproteobacteria > Steroidobacterales > Steroidobacteraceae > RPQJ01. Next base: position 404,186 of record CAVPOQ010000007.1, on the reverse strand, counting down.
GCTGGCGAAGATCTTCTGGCCGGCCGCGAGGTCGGCGCTTTGCGCCGGAACGGCGGCGACGACCAGCAGCGCCGCGACGGCCAGCAGCCGATGCGCCCGGTGGGGATTGGGAATCATGCGATGCCTCCTGCCGTTGACCTCGGTACCGGTCGGCGGTCGGCAACAGGTTAGGCACCTCGACTCCCACCGAACCTCAGCAGTTTCCGAGACGTGGCGGAACGACGGGGCAATCACAGGTCGTCGCCACTGTCGCACGATTCCGCGGCGATCCCGGATGTCGCACGAGAGGACGCTGCCGGAAACTGCACGAATGTTCGTGTCTGCATCATCCTGGGTGTTTTTCGCCGCGTGCACCGTCGGCCTGCTCATGACGGTCACGGGACTCGTGCGCGCCACGCGTCTCGGCTGGGGCAACATGCCGTGGTTCCTGTCGGGCTGGCTCACGAGCGAGCTCGCGCTGTTCCACATGCTGCTCTCGGCACTGGTGATGGCCGGCTTCGCGGCCGCGACCGACGCGCTCCAGTCGCCGCCCGGCCGGCTCGGTCTGGGACTGATGGCGCTGTCCTGGGTGGGGCTCGCCCTGCTGCAGTGGCGCGCACGTCCCACCGGCCTCCTGCTCGAGGACGCGCTGCGCAAGGCGCTCGGCGCCGACTACCGCGACCGCATCCCGCCGGCGCGGCGCGCGCTGCTGCGCGACCGGGTGCCGACACGCGAACTGCTGCAGCCTTTCGCGCTGCGCAGCCCTGGGGTGGAACGCATCGCCGACGTCGCCTACGCCGACGGCCACGAGCGCCACGTGCTCGACCTGTACCGCCCGGTCGGCGGATGCACGAACGCACCGGTCGTGCTGCAGATCCACGGCGGCGGCTGGATGTTCGGCAACAAGCACGAGCAGGCGCTGCCGCTCATCTACTACCTCGCGGCACGCGGCTGGGTCGTGGTCACTCCCAACTACCGCCTGAGCCCGCAGGCGCACTTCCCGGACCACCTCGTGGACTGCAAGCGCGCGCTCGCCTGGGTGAGACGCAACGTTGCCGACTACGGTGGCGACCCCGGCTTCGTCGCGGTGACCGGCGGCTCGGCCGGCGGCCATCTCACGGCGCTGATGGCGCTCACCCCGAACGATCCACGGCTGCAGCCAGGCTTCGAGGACGCGGACACGACGGTCGCCGCGGCCGTGCCTTTCTACGGCGTCTACGACTTCCTCGACCGCCACGGTCTCAAGGGCAGCGGTGCGGCGATGGTGCGCTGGCTCGAGAAGACCGTGATGCCCTACCCGCCTGCACAGGACACCGGGCTGTGGGACCTCGCCTCACCGATCGCGCTGCTGCGATCCGACGCGCCACCGTTTTTCATCCTGCACGGCACGCACGATTCGCTCGCGAGCGTGGCCGAGGCACGGCAGTTCGCGGAGCGCCTGCGGGCCGTGTCCGCCCAGCCGGTGGTCTACGCGGAGCTGCCCGGCGCGCAACACGGGTGGGACATCTTCGGTTCGGTACGCGCCCTGGAATCGGTCCAGGCGGTGACGCGCTTTCTCGAGTGGGCGAGGGCCCGCGCCCCGCGCCGCGACTGATGTCGCGCCGGCAGCCAGTTCGAGCCAGACACCCAAACTACGGATTGCGTCCGGTCCGGTTGGCGCGCACCGTCGGTTAAGTGCCGTGTTGCGACGCGACGCCCCGCAACGCCGCCGGGGCCGGGCTCCCCCGGAGTCAGCCCCGATCACCCATGGACGCGTCGATCGTGGAGGGACTCGCATGCAACGCTGGACGACACCACTGCTCGCCGCGACGGCGCTGGCCGCCGCTGGCGCCGCCTCATCCGCCGACGTCGAGGTGATGACCCAGAACCAGTACGTCGGCACCGACCTGATCGCGCTGGTCACGGAGCCGGACTTCAATGCCGCCGTCGTGGACGCGCTGAAGAATCGCGCCGAGAGCCTGCCGGCGCAACGCGCCAAGGCACTCGCCGCGCTGATCGCCAGGCGCAAGCCCGCGCTGGTGGGCCTGCAGGAGGTCTACGGGTTCACCTGCCTCGAGTACCCGACCGTTGCCGACGGCAAGGGCTGCGACAACACGACGATCGCCGGCGCCTTCACCGACCAGCTCGCCGACACGCTCGCGGCGCTCGGGGGTGACTACGTCGAGGCCGCCACGGTCGTGGACCTCGACCTGCCGGACGGCCTGACCCTGCCCGACGGCAGCCCGCTGCCGATCGCGCTGCCGGGCATCCCGATCACCATCGACGGCATGCAGGTCTATCTGCGTGTGATCGATCGTGATGTGATTTTGGCGCGCAAGGGCATCCCGTACGAGAAAGTGCCGTACAACGCCATCTGTCCGCTGCCGGCGGCGGACGGCTGCAACTACCAGTTCGTGGCCTCCGCCGACCTCACGGTGAACGTGCCGAACGTCGGGCCGGTGCCGGTGCTCGTGAAGTTCCAGCGCGGCTTCGTGGGCGTGGACGCGACGGTGGACACCGTGCCGTACCGCTTCGTCAACACGCACCTCGAGACGCGGCTCGAAGCTTTTGGCGAGCCGGGGCGCTACTACCAGTCGGCGCAGGCCGCCGAGCTGCTGCAGTTCATGCTCGTGTACCTGCCGCCGCAGCCCGGCCGCAGGCTGCTGCTGGTCGGCGACATGAACTCCGACCCGCGTGACGAGGTATTTCCGACGGTGCTGCCCGGCTATCCGCCGATCGTCGCGGTGCCGCCCTACCAGCAGTACACCGCACTGGCCAAGTTCACCGACATCTGGACGAAGCGCCCCGGGGCGATGACGGGCAAGGGCGCGCCGCTGGTCGGCTTCAGCTGCTGCCAGGCCGAAGACCTTGGGAACAGGAAGTCGGAGCTGTACGAGCGGGTCGACCTGATCTTCTCGCTCGCACCGCCGAGGAAGGTCCAGGAGGCGCGTCTGCTCGGCGAGTCCATCTCGGACAAGACGCCGCCGGTCGGCAAGGGCCTGTGGCCGTCGGACCATGCGTCGGTCGCGACTCGCTTGCAGTACTGAGCTGGGGCTGGTCGAATCCGGGGGCGCTGCACCGGTCGGTGTGGCGCCCCCAATTCATATCCGTGCGAGGCAGCGATGATCAAGGCCACTGCGAAGACGCTCCGGGAGTTGCTCGACGCGCAGCGCGTACTGACCCTGGCCGTGGTCTCCGACGGGGTACCGTTCGCCGGGCTGCTCGCGTTCGTGCCGCTGCCGGTCTACGCCGGCGTGCTCGTCCACGCCTCGCGCATCTCGAAGCACGGCGCCGCGCTTGCGGCGGGCGGGCGGGCGGGGATCCTGCTGTACGAGCAGGACGCACCCGGGAAGGACCCGCTGCAGCTCAAGCGCGCCACCTTCGACTGCGACGTGCGCGGCTACGAGCGCAAGGGCGAGGAATGGGTCGCGGGCCGCGAGCTTTATCTGCAGCGCTTCCCGGACAGCCGCATCACGTTCAACCTCGGCGACTTCACGCTGTACCGGCTGACGTTCCGCGAGGGACTGTTCGTCGGGGGTTTCGGCAGGGCCGTGGAGATCCCCCCGGAGGACCTGCCGAAGATCGCGACGCTCGGCGTGGCCTAGCGCCGGCAGAATTGCGCGTGCAGCGTCTCCATGATGGAGGCCGCCTCGCCGCTCGCGAGCGAGTAGTAGATCGACTGCCCTGCGCGCCGCGTGCGCACGAGGTGCTTGCGACGCAGAACCGCGAGGTGCTGCGACAATGCCGACTGGCTCAGCCCGATCAGCGGCTGGAGGTCGCTCACCGATTTTTCGCTGTCGGCGAGCTGGCAGAGGATCATCAGTCGCGACGTGTTCGCCATCGCGCTGAGCAGGTCACAGGCCCTGTCGGCGTTCTTCTCGAGCCGGCGCAGGCTAACGGCCGTCATGGTCGTCGCGGGCGGAGCCGCGACGACTCGCCGGCGCGAGGGGGGCCTGGTGCTCTTCATCGGGACAGAATGGTAATCGAATTGCCGGCCGGAATCGCCGCCGCGATTGCGCGCGCCGGAGGCGGTGCGGCCCTGCCGGTCGCGCCGTCGCGCCGCCGGGACTGGCAGGTTAGGGACACATGAACATCCTCCCCGGGCTGGCGCTGGCAGTGACGCTGGCCGTCCTCGGCACCTCCCTCGCCGACTGGCTCTCTGCCGCACTCGGGCTCGGGGCGGGCGCCGTCAGCGGAATCATGGTGGCCGTGCTGCTCGGTCTGGCGGTCGGCAACCTCGTGCGGCTGCCCGCGTCGTTCACGGACGGCATCTCCTTCGCGGTGAAGCACGTGCTGCGCCTCGGCATCGTGCTGCTCGGACTGCGGCTCAGCATTGCCGAGGTGGGCAGTATCGGCCTCAAGGCGCTGCCGGTGATCCTCGTGACGATTCCGGCGGCGCTGCTGATCGTGGGCTACCTCGGCCGGCGCATCGAGCTCGGCGACCGTCTCGCGAGCCTGATCGCGGTGGGCACGAGCATCTGCGGCAACACGGCGATCGTCGCGGTCGCACCCGCCATCGGCGCGAAGGAAGAGGAGACGAGTTACGCAGTCGCGTGCATCACGATCTTCGGACTGTTCGCGATGCTGGCCTACCCGTTCGTCGCGCACTGGCTGTTCGGCGGCGACGCGTTCGCGGCCGGCGTGTTCCTGGGTTCCGCGGTGCACGACACGTCCCAGGTGGCCGGCGCCGGCATGGTCTACCAGGAGTTCTTCCACGCACCGCAGGCGCTCGACGTCGCGACGGTGACCAAGCTCGAGCGCAACCTGTCGATGCTGGTGGTGATCCCGCTGATGGCGATCCTGCACCACCGCCGCTCGTCCGCCGGCACGGCCGCACCGCCGTGGTGGACGATGGTGCCGCTGTTCGTGATCGGCTTCGCGGCCATGAGCCTGCTGCGCACCGTGGGCGACCTCGGCGAGCGCCCGCTCGGGCTGCTCGATACGGCCCAGTGGCACGCCATCATCAGGTTCGGCAAGGAAGCCGCGAACTACTGCCTCGCCATCGCGATGGCGGGCGTTGGCCTCGGCACCAGCATCAAGGGGCTACGCAGCATCGGGCTCAAGCCGCTGGGACTCGGCCTCGTCTCCGCGCTGATCGTGGGGCTGATCAGCGCCGCGCTGGTCTCGCTGATCTACTGACCAAGCCCCGGTCCTCGCGCCCCGGACGCTCCCGACGCCGCTGTCGCGCAGACCCGGCACGCGGCACGCGGACTCAGTGGGCTTGCCGGGTCTCCCCGTACTGCGACGGCGTCATGCGCGCATGCGCCAGGTATTCGCGGAGGTGACGCACGGCGCTGCGGTCGAGCGTGTTGCCGTGGTGCGGGCGGTGCAGGATGCCCTCGACGCCGTTCAGCCTGACGCGGATGCGCGCGCCGGAGAGCTGCTCGATGTCCGCGCCCACGTGAGACAGCAGCGACTCGATCTCGCGCCAGTGGATGTTGCAGTTGATCGGGTCGTGGAAGACCGTCCTGAGCAGCTGTTCGTGCTTGTGACTCATGGGGTCGTCCCGCACGACGGGCAGCGCCACTGCCCCTGGTGATCGCCATTCTGCGTTCGCCGACGGCAGCGCCCAGCGGTGGATTACACGTAGGAGCCGCGCCGGCGGTCCCGGCTCAACCGGCGGCCACCAGCCGGCCCGCCTGGAAGTCCGCGATCGCCTGTTCGATCTCGGCGACCGAGTTCATGACGAACGGTCCGTACTGCACCACCGGCTCGCCGATCGGCCGGCCCGCGAGGAACAGCAGCTGGACACCCTGCCCGCCGGCGACGACGCGTATGGAAGTGCCCGGCGTGAGCAGCCCGGCGGCCCGAAACGGCAGCGGGCGCGCGTCCTCACCGACGGCAGCCGCACCCTCGTAGACGTACAGGAACGCGTTGTGGCTCGGCGGCGTCGGGATCTCGACCGACGCGCCGGCGGGGAGCCGCAGGTCGTAGTACTGCGGGTCGGTCGTGATGCCGCCGATGGGACCTGCCGTGACGTTGCCTTCCGCGGCGAAGCGGCCCGCGATCACGCGCAGCTCGCCGCCGTCCCGCAGCGCCACGGTTGGGATCGAGCCCGAGGGCACGTCGCGCCACGCCGCGGGCTTCATCTTCTCCCGCGCCGGCAGGTTGATCCAGAGCTGGAAGCCGCGCATGCGCCCTTCGGCCTGCTGCGGCATTTCCGAGTGGATGATGCCGCGCCCCGCGGTCATCCACTGCACGTCGCCGGGTCCGAGGTCGCCGCGGTTGCCGAGCACGTCCTCGTGGCGCATGCGCCCTTCGAGCATGTAGGTCACCGTCTCGAAGCCGCGGTGCGGATGGTCGGGAAACCCGGCGAGATAGTCGTTAGGGTCGTCGGAGAAGAATTCATCGAGCATCAGGAACGGATCGAAGCGCTGGTGCGGGCGGCCGCCGAGGCTGCGGCGCAGCTTGACGCCGGCGCCGTCGGACGCCGACACCGACTCGATGACGGCCTGCAGGCGCCGCGCGCTCACGACTGCCGCCTGCCGGGTGCGGCGAGTGCGGCGCGGCGCGCGTCGAGCGACCACTCGAGCGGGCCGCGCGCCACGAGCAGCAGGAAGCCGCCGGCGATCGCGAGATTCTTCATGAACAGGATCGCCTGCATCGGGTCCCCGGGCGCGCGGTGAAAGACGAGCGCCGACAGCAGCGTGAAGCCGGCAAGCAGGAAGGCGAAGAGCCGCGTGTGCCAGCCCGCGATGATCGCGATTGCGCCACCGACTTCGAGCGCAATGACCAGCGGCAGCAGCGCGCCGGGCACGCCCATGGCTTCCATATAGCCCTGGGTGCCGGCGTAGCCGCCGATCTTCTGCAGGCCGGCGATCAGGAACAGCGCGGCGAGGAGGATGCGGCCGGCGAGGTCTGCGAGGTTCTGCGTGGTGTTCATGGTGTGGGTGTCCCTGGTGTGTGTTCATCGATGCGATCGGGGCCGCCTCAGGCGGCGAGCTCGCGGATGCGCGCTGTCGCCGCGGCAACCGCCCGCTCCCGCTGCTGCGCACCGAACGCGAGTCCCTCGGCGTAGACGAACTCGACCTCGCGGATGCCGAGGAATCCCAGCACCTGGCGCACGTAGGCCGTCTGGAGGTCGCCCGCGGTGCCGGCATACTGCCCGCCGCGGGTGGCGAACACATAGGCCCGCCGACCGGCGAGCAGGCCGACCGGGCCCTCGGGCGTGTAGCGGAAGGTCACCCCGGCACGCGCGACGTGATCGAACCAGGCCCTGAACGTCGATGGCACGCCGAAGTTGTACATCGGCAGGCCGATCACCAGCACGTCGGCGCGGCGCAGTTCTTCGATCAGGGCGTCGGACTCTGCGACGTGGCGCTGCTGCTCGAGCGTGCGATCCGAGGCCGGCGTGCCGAACGCCGCGAAGCGCTCGGCCGTGAGGTGCGGCACCGGCTGGTCCGCGAGATCCCGGACGACGATGCCCGCGCCGCTCGCGACGGCAAGCGCCGCGGCGAAGTCGCCGGCGAGGCGCGAGGACAGGCCGGTCGGGCCGTTCAGGCTGGTGTTGAGCTGCAGGATGGTCTTCATTCGATTCGATCTCCGTCCGGGCGTGTGGATGAGGTGGACGTGATTATTCATCTATCAAACACAGACAAAAGACGGTAAATTAGCCGCTATCAATCTAATGGATAGATGTATGGCCGCGCCCAGGATCACACTCGACCAGTGGAGCGCGCTGGTGGCCGTGGTCGAGGCCGGCGGCTACGCACAGGCCTCCGAGCGGCTGCACCGCACGCAGTCCACCGTCACCTACACGATCAAGAAGCTCGAGGAACTGCTCGGCCTGAAGGTGTTCGAGCTGCGTGGCCGCAAGGCCCAGCTCACGCCCGCCGGGCAGGCGCTGTACCGCCGCGGCAAGGCGCTGCTGGAGGAAGCCGGCCGGGTCGAGCGCGCGGCGCGCGAGCTGGCCCGTGGCTGGGAGCCGGAGATCCGCATCGCGGTCGACATCATCTTTCCCACCTGGCTGCTGCTCGAGTGCTGCGCGGAGTTCGGTCGCGAGCACCCCGACACGCGCATCGAGATCACCGAATCGGTGCTCGGCGGCACCGAGGAGGCGCTCACCGAGGGGCGCGTGGACTTCGTCGTGGGCGGCGTCGTGCCCGGCGGGTTCCTCGGCGATCCGCTGATGCAGGTGCGCTTCGTCTGCGCCGCCGCGCCTTCGCATCCGCTGCACCAGCTCGGCCGAGTACTCACGCTCGACGACCTGCGCCAGCACCGCCACCTCGTGGTGCGCGACTCCGGCGCACTGCGCAGCCGCAGCGGCGGCTGGCTGAACGAGCGACGCTGGACCGTCTCGAACAAGGCGACCTCGATCCGCGCCGCCTGCATGGGACTCGGCTACGCCTGGTACCCCGAGGAGAACATCCGCGAGGAACTCGCGACGGGCCGGCTCGCGCCGCTGCCGCTCGCCGAGGGCCGCGAGCGCTACGTGACGCTGTACCTGGTGTTCGCCGATCCCGACACCGCCGGTCCCGGCGCCCGCCGGCTCGGCGGCGATGCTTCGCGACCGGGTCGCAGAATGTCACCGCGGGTCGCGCGGCCAGTCCGGGTGACGGTGGCGAAACGGCGCGTCGCGGAATAACGTACGCCCTCGCCCGCAACGGGCGTACCGGGGGAGACCGACATGACCGAAGGCCGCTGCCTCTGTGGGGCCCTGCGCTACCAGATCGACGGGCCGTTCGTGGACATGCTCCACTGCCACTGCTCGATGTGCCGCAAGCACCACGGCACGCCGTTCGCGACCTGGGCGGCGGCGCCGATCGCGGGCTTTCGCTGGCTGAGCGACACCTCGAGCCTCGCGAGCTACCGCTCCTCGGAACGCGGCCACCGGGAGTTCTGCCGCATCTGCGGCTCCGTCGCCCCGATGGTCGAGGAGAGCTTCGGCATGGTGATCGCGCCGGCGGGCAACCTCGAGGGCGACCCGGGCATCCGCCCGACCAAGCACATGTTCGTCGGGTCGAAGGCGGGCTGGTACGAGATCACCGACGATCTGCCCCAGCACGAGGAGTACCCGCCCGAGTTCGGCATGCCCTCGACGCCGCGCGCGCCGGTGGAACTCAAGCCCGGGGTGACGCAGGGCAGCTGCCTGTGCGGCGAGGTCGCCTACGAGATCACGACGCCGCCGCTGCGCATGTTCCTGTGCCACTGCTCGCGCTGCCGCCAGGGCCGTAGCGCCGCGCACTGCGCGAACGTCTTCTACGACGCCACGGGCTTCCGCTGGACCCGCGGCGCCGGGCTCGTCGAGGAGTTCCCGCTGCCGGGCGCGCAGTACTTCACCACCGCCTTCTGCCGCAACTGCGGCTCGGAACTGCCGCGCGTGTCGGTGGAGCGCAACATCGCCGTGGTGCCGGCCGGCTCACTCGACAGCGAGCCCGCCATCACGCCCGCCGCACACATCTTCGTGGGCTCGAAGGCGCCCTGGTTCGACATCACCGACGAGCTGCCGCAGTTCGCGGAGATGCCGCCGCGCCGCTGAGCCGCGCCGGCCGGGACGCTCCATGCGGCTGCGCGAACCGAACACGGCCCATGCGCTGGCACTCTATGCGCTGCCGATCCTGGTCGCCGGCCTCGGCTGGGGACCGGGCGGCGCGCTGGCAGCGGCGCTGGTGGTGGCGGTCGTCGGCATGGCGCTGCGCCTCGCCACGATGCGCGCAGCCGCGGCGCGGCCCGACGCCCCGCTGCGCCTGCATACCATCACGTTCTCGCACTACGTCGAGAAGGTGCGCTGGTGCATGGACCGCCTCGGCGTCGCCTACGAGGAGCGACCGAACGCGGGCATCCTCGGCGTGCTGCTCACCGGTCGCACCGTGCCGGTGCTGGAGGTTCCGCCCGGACTCACGCGCATCGGCGACTCGCCGCGCATCCTGCGCTACCTGTGGGGCGAGTTCTACGGCCGCCTGCCCGCCGGTCGCACGGCGTTCCTCGCGCCCACGCCCGCGGCACTGGAGCTCGAGCAGTACTTCGACCAGCGCCTCGGCAACGACGTGCGCGTGTGGGTGTACTCGCGCATCTTCGAACGCCGCGACCTCACGTTGCGCTCCTGGGGGCTCGAGGAACTGCGCATCCCGCTCTGGCAGCGCGCACTGCTGCGCGCCGGCGCGCCGCTGCTACGCTTCGCGGTGCGCCGCATGCTCGGCGTGACGGCAACGCGCGCCGCACGCGCGCTCGAGCGGACCGGCGAGGCCTTCGCTCGCGTCGACGCGCTGCTTGCCGACGGCCGTCGCTATCTCACCGGCGACGCCCTCTGCTTCGTGGACATCGCCTTCGCGAGCCTCGCGGCACTCGCGGTGCTGCCACCGGAGTATGGCGGCCGGGCCATCGCCGGGCGGCGCCTCGGCGTCGAGGAGCTCGGGGCGGACTGGCGCGCGGAAGTGGAGGCGTTCCGCGCCCGACCGGCGGGGCAGTTCGTGCTGAGGCTTTATCGAGAGGAGCGGCTGCTGGAGTCCGCAACGCCGCTGGCCTGAACTCTCGACCGACCCACGGCGCCGGGGCCTGCGACACGCCGTCGGCGGCGCGTCGCGGCCGGCCCGGCCGCTAGTCCTCCGGCGGGTTTTCCTCGGCGCTCCAGCGGCGCCGATGCTCGAGTTCCGCCTCGGCACGCACGCCCGCGTGGCGGCTCGACAGCAGCAGCGAGGACGGATCGCAGACACGCGCACGGATCACGCCGAGATCCACGGCGGCGTCGAACAGGCTGGGATACCAGCGCTGCCACTCGGGGAAGATCGCGTCCACGCGCTCCTTGAGCGTCATGGCCGCGAGTCTGCCGAGGTCGCGTCGGGCGGGCAACCGGCACGGTCGCCGCCAGCCGCGGTTTCGATCTCGCGCCGCGTCGCCGCCACGACCGCCGCATGAGAGCCGCCGGCCGCAAGGGCCGTGGCGGCCTCGACCTCGCGCCGCGCCGACGCGACACAACCCATCGCGAGCAGCACCGCCGCGCGGTTGTTGCGCACGGCTGCGTCGCCCGGGGACCGCAGCGCCGCGACGCGCAACTCGCGCTCGGCCGCCGCGAGGTCGCCGCCGGCGAACGCGAGGTTGGCGAGGCCGAGCCGCGGCAGCGACTGCTCCGGCCAGGCTGCCGCCGCGGCCCGATACGCGAGTGCCGCGGAGTCGGGTCGGCCGACCGCTTCGAGACCGGCGGCTGCGTGCATGTAGGAGTCGAAGTCGGCGGCCGCAGGCAGGCGTCCGGGCTCGACGGCGACGAGCGCCCAGCGGCCAGCCCGATCCCAGGTGGCGAGGAACCGCGCGACCGACAGTTCGAGCCGAGGCTCGGTACCGGAGCGCAGCAGCAGTCGCCCACGTGCCGCGTCGTAGCCGATCACCACGGCGTAGTGCCAGCCGGGCCAGGGTCCGCCGCCAGTCTTCTGCAGAACGAGCACCGGGTGTCCGGCAGCGAGCTGCGCGACCAGCGAGGACAGCGACGGGGGGACGACATACGCCAGCCGGTCGCGCTGGCGCGTGGCGGCCACGAGTTCGGCCTGCAGGCTGCCGCCGCGGGCCGGCAGGTAGACCTCGCGGACGAGTTCGTCGGGACGCACCGGAACGCCCGACGTCGCCAGGATCGTCGCAAGGGCCGCCGGTCCGCACAGGTGCTCGCGCTGCGGAAAGAACGGCGTCGAGTCGAGTTCCACCTGCGAGGGCAGGCCCGACGGCACGACGGCCTCCTGCAACGGGGCGCGCGCGGCACAACCCTGCAGCAGCAGCAGCGAGGCGCCGGCCGCCGCAATGGCGGCGGGCCAGCACGCCGCGCTCGCGCCGTGCTGCGTGCTCATGCCGCGCCGGCCCTCGGTCGCGTCAGGGGAACTTCTTGAAGATGTCGATGACGCCGACGGCCTCGAGGATCAGCAGCACGACGAACACGATGCCGATCACGGCGAATGCGTCGCCGCCGGCCGGCGCCTCGGCCACCTTGCCGGCGAGCGTGCGCAGCTCGCCGTCGGAGAGCGCGTCTACCCGCGACCCGACTCCTGCCGGATCGACTCCGAGTGCGACCAACTGCGTGCGGACCTGCTCGCGCGCCAGCGCCGCGTTGATCAGGGCGAGGTCCTGCGTCCGCGCACCGGCCTGCACCGCCTCGACCGCCTGCAGCGTGCCGATCAGGCCGGCGTGCGCGACCAGCGGCGTGCCGAGGTTCAGCAGCGCGAGGCAGAGGAACTGTACGAACCATCGCTTCGGCATCGGGACACCCTCGACGAACAACACGAGGGGCCGAGTCTAGTGGCGGCCGGCCGTTGCGGAGAGCATCGCGACCCCAACCCTTGACGCGGTTCGCAGTCTCGGCCGCTCAGCCCGTCGCCCAGGCCATGAGCCCGGAGTACGCGCCGGGATCGGTCAGCAGCACGAACAGGAGGCCGAACAGCGCGCCGCCGAGGTGCGCGTCGTGGTTGACGCGGCCGCGCGCCTGTCGCGCCGACCACCACGAGTAGCCGACGTAGGCCACCGCGAACAGCGGTGCCGGGATCGGCAGCGGGATCGGGATGATGAACAGTTCCATCCACGGGAAGTACACGATCGCCGCGAACAGCACGGCCGAGATCGCGCCGGAGGCGCCGAGCGAGGCGTACTGCGGGTCGTCGCGGTGCTTGAGAAAGGTGCCGACGTCACTGACGACCAGGCCGAGCAAGTACAGCGCCGCGAAGCGCACCGATCCGATCTGCTTCTCCAGCGGGAAGGCGAAGAAGTAGAACGTCATCATGTTGAAGATCAGGTGCGGCAGGTCGGCGTGCACGAAGCCGCTGCTGATCACGCTCGCGTACTGCTTCTTGCGCAGGAACTCGTACGGCCTGAACAGGCTGCGATCGATGATCCGGCGGTTCCCATACAGCCCCGCGAGGCTCGCCGCGATCGTGACGACGAAGATCAGCAGCGCGACGCTCACTGCGGGCGCCCCTGCGCAACGTAGATGAGCGCCTCCGTGTCGAACCCGAGTTCGGCCGCCCGCCGGACGACCCGCTCCACCTCCTCGCGCGGCGGATCGGGCCGGCGCGCGAGCACCCAGAGGTAGGACCGCGTCGGCCCGGCCACCAGCGCGATCTGGTAGTCGGGATCGAGGTCGACGACGTTGTAGCCGCCATAGAACGGCCCGAAGAACGATACGCCGAGGCTCGCCGTCCCCGCGGGACCGACGAACTTCGCTCGGCCGCGGGCCTCGCGCCACTCGCCCTTCTGCACGTCGTAGCCGCGGTTCAGCACGTCGATGCCGCCGTCGTCGCGAGCCGCGTAGTTGGCGGTGACGTCCTCGAGCCCGCGCTCGAAGCGATGATCGAGCCGGGCGATCTCGTACCACTTGCCGAGGTAGCGATTCGAATCGAAGTCCTCAACGGCCTCGATTCCGTCGGGGATCTGGGCGCAGCCGGCGAGCACGGCGGCGAGCGCAAGGATGAGAGTCCGCAGCAAGGCGTCACCCCGGGAAGCGTGAATTGACGGGACCCGGATGATCGCACGAGCACCGTGTCCGGATTAAGGAAACCCACGATGAGACCACGCCAGGCACGGGGCTATAACAATCACGTTCGGCCACGGCCGATCGCGACCATGGAGGTCCGCCATGCCAGCCATTGGATGCAGAGTCCTCGGCGCCACCCTGCTGCTCGCCGCAGCCCTGCTCGCGCCCCCGTTGGCGCAGGGCCAGGGCACCGATCCACCGCCGCCCTGGAGGGGGCTGTACGTGGGCGGCGGCGGCGCCTACTCCAACCTGAGCGTGCAGGTGTACGACTGCGACAACGACTGCTACTGGTGGGGGGACTACTCGGCCTACGACCAGGGCGACGGCGACGTCGGCTGGTCGGTGCACGCCGGACTGCGCGTTCACGAGTATGTCGCGCTCGAGGTCAGCTATCTCGAGTCCGGCAGCATCCGCTGGGAGCAGGACCTCGTGTACATGCCGGAGTTCAACGACTACTACAACAACCGGGTGGACTTCTCCGCACAGGTCACCGAGGTGTCGGCACTCGGCATCCTGCCGCTCGTCGAGGTGCTGGAGATCTACCTCCGTCTGGGCGTCGGATTCTGGGACGGCCAGAGCCAGCAGCGTCTCGACCAGTCGTTCGGCACCGACGTCGTTACGCGCAGCGTGGAGGACGACGGCACGGGCCTGCTCTTCGGAGTGGGTGCGGGCGTCACGCTCGGGAAAGCCTTGCACCTGCGGCTCGAACTGCAGTCCGTGGACATCGACGAGGACGTGCTGAACGCCCGCGACGACTCGAGCATGGAGTCGATCCTGTTCGAGGCGCAGTTCCGCTTCGGCGCGAACTAGATTTCGCGAGCCCCGGCGCCCGCCGGTCGACCCACGGTCGACGGCGGATTCGCCTCAGGGCTTCAGCGTCGTGACGCCGGCCACGCCCTTCGCGCGCGGCGGGATCCTGGCCATTTTCCCGGCAGCCTCCGACTTGACCCGCTCGAACAGTGCCGGGTCGCGCAGCAGTTCCTCGGTCCGCGTGCGCTTCTCGGCGATCAGCTCGTCGGTGAGCAGCTTTCCGAAAGTGCGCAGCGGCGCGATCTGAAAGCCGTGCCGCCGGAACAGCCGGTAGATTTCCTTGACGCGCTCGGGCGCTACATCGCGGCCGAGCGTGAAGCACTCGAAGCGCTCCTCCATCGCGAGCAGCGCCGCCTCGGCGAGGCAGGCGTAGGCGACGTTCGGCGGCAGTCCGATGTCGAAGCTGAAATCCACCGGCCCCGGGATCAGCACCTCGCCACTCTCGACCACGAGCACGTCGGGCCGCACCGCGGCCTCCTCGGCCGAGATGTCGGGCGGCAGTGCGACGTCGAGGATCACCGCGCCGGGCTTGCACTGGCTCACGTCGAGCACGCGCTGGCCGAACGCGGAGGTCGCGGTGACGATCAGGTCGCACTTCCCGACCCAGCTCGCCGTGCTCACATCCGTCTCGACGTGCGCGTCGGGCAGCTCCTCGAGGATCGTGCGCTTCAGCGCCTCGAGGCGCGGCGGCTCGATCGACACCAGCACCACGTCCTTCACGGCGGCGGCGAGCAGGCGCGAGCAGACCGAGCCGATGGCACCCGTCGCGCCCACGATCATCGCCTTGCCGCGGGCGAGGCTCGGCCACCCGAGGCGGATGGCCGTGAGCTTGGCCGTCTCGAGCGTGGCGGCGATGGTGAGGCTGTTGCCCGTGGTCACCGGGATGGGCGCGCGCCGCGCGACGGTCACGCCCGCATCGCCCACCACCTTCGTGAACGCGCCGAGGCCCACGATCTTCGCGCCGCGCCTGGCCGCATCGCTCACCGCGGCGTTGAGCCGCGTGTAGGTGAACTCGGGCGGGCGCGTGAGCATCTGGCGCGGCGTCGCGCCGAGCGCGTAGATGAGGCCGTCGATCGGCTTGCCCGTCGCGAGCGAGCGGCCTCCGCGGGCGGTGCCGACGCACTGCGCCGGCATGTGCGCCGAGGTCACCTCCACGAGCTTCCGCGGCAGGTGACGGGTCCAGGAGTAGCGGGGATGGTTGGCGAGGTAGTCGACGGTGAGCGGGTGCAGGATGAATGCGAAGCGATGGCCGCGATCCGCGGCGGACCCGCCCGTAGACGTGCTTGCTGGACTCGACGCCATCCTGATACTCCCCCCGGAGCGACGAAGCGGAATTCTTCAGTGGACACTCGGCCCACGGTATTCGTAAATCGCGCAAGACCCGCACGATCATGCGCCTTTCTCCGCGGGCCCATGGTGCCTCGGTGCAGGCGCGCGCGGTCCGTATCCGCAACTCGCCGGCTAACTTCGGAAGCGGATGTCGCCGGCCAGTTCCGGCCGGCGTCCGCTCTTGGTGGCATAGAACTCGCGGATGCGTGCCAGGTCCAACTCGCGGTCACCCGTCATGTGCAGGTAGGTGTCGACACCGACCGTGCGCGTCGCGTAGTCGATGTACCCCAGCGCAACCGGCACGCCGGCCTCGAGCGCCAGCTGGTAGAAGCCGGCCTTGAGGTGATCGGTGCGTCCGCGCGTGCCCTCCGGCGTGATCGCGAGCCACATCCAGTCGCGACGGCGGTACTCTGCGAGCAGCGCATCGAGGAATCCCTGCGGGCGGCGCCGATCGACCGGGATGCCGCCGATGCGTGCATACCAGTTCCGCAGGGGCCCGCGGAACATCTCGGTCTTGCCGACCCAGCTCGCGGGCAGCGCGTGCTCGATCCGAAACAGCACGCCGAGCACGAAGTCCCAGTTCGACGTGTGCGGATACACCATGATCACGCCCTTCGGCTCGGGCGGCCACACGAGCACCGTGCGCCAGCCGGCGAGGCGCAGCAGGCGCCGCGCGGCGCGGCGCGCCAGCGTGGTCGGCGGACTGGGGTGGGGTAGCGTCACGAGGCGTCGCTCGCCGCGGGAATGCCGCGTCACGGGAGTATGTTGAACACAATGAAGCGGCCGCACCCGATGTTCAAGCATGCCGTCTCCGTGCGTGCGCAGCGCGGCGCCCGCGCAAGCCGTAGAAGCCCGTATGCACCCGGCCGCGCGGCCGGCTGCCCGGTTCCTACAATTGCACGATGATGTCATCGATGAACCCGACCGCAGCACCGCCCTCCGCCAGCGTCTCGATCGTGCTGGCCGGCAGCGGCGGTTCAGGAGTGATGACCGCGGGCAACATGCTGCTCGAGGCCGCCGCCCATGCGGGCTACTACGGGCTCATGACCCGCTCCTCGGGCCCGCAGATCCGTGGCGGCGAGGCTGCGGCCATGCTGCGCATCGCCTGCGGTCCCGTCGAGTGCATGGAGGACCGCTTCCACGTGCTCGCGGCTGTGGACTGGGAGAACGTGCAGCGCTTCAGCGCCGAGATCCCACTCGGACCCGGCAGTCTGGTGATCGGCGATCCCGACCAGGGCGAGCCGCCGGCGGTGTTCCTCGACGGTGGCGCCGCGCGCGCCGCGCTGTCGCTGAAGAAGCTCGCCAAGTCGGTGCCGGAGGGCCGGCCGAACATGGTGCTGCTCGGCGCGGTCGCGGCGCTGCTCGGCCTGCCCGAGCATGCCATCGCGCGCGCGGTCGAGAAGACGCTCGGCAAGCGCCCCGCGGCGCTGGCGCCGAGCCTTGCCGCCGTGGCGGCCGGGCGCGAAGCCGCCGCCTCGCTGGAGACGCGATACCAGCTTGCAGCGCCGCCCGGCGCGCGCGTACCGCGCTGGCTGCTCTCAGGCAACGAGGCCGCGGGCTACGGCGCGATCAGGGGCGGCGTGCGCTTCGTCGCGGCCTACCCCATCACGCCGGCGACCGAGCTGCTGGAGTGGATGAGCCCGGCGCTCGCAGAGGTGGGCGGCACACTGGTGCAGGCCGAGGACGAGCTCGCCTCAGTCAACATGGCGATCGGCGGATCCTACGGCGGCGTGCCTTCGCTCACCGCCACCTCGGGCCCGGGCCTGTCGCTGATGGTCGAGGCGCTTGGCCTCGCGGTCGCGGCGGAGATTCCGCTGGTGGTGGTGGACGTGATGCGCGTCGGCCCCTCCACCGGCATCCCGACGAAGTCCGAGCAGGGCGACCTCAACATCGCGGTGCACGGACTGCACGGTGACGCCCCGCATCTGGTGCTCGCTGCCAATTCCGTCGCCGACTGCCTCGGCACGACGCAGTGGGCGGTGCAGCTCGCCGAGGAACTGCAGGCGCCCGCGATCGTGCTCTCGGACCAGTTCCTCGGGCAGGCCCGTGCCGTGGTGGACCAGCCGTTGGCCATCGCCGACGGCGAGGGCCGCACGATCGCCGCAGCCGGGGCTGCGGGGTATCGTCGCTACGCGATTACCGGCAACGGCGTCTCGCCGATGGCGATCCCGGGAACGGCGGGAGTCGCCTACACCGCCGACGGCCTCGAGCACGCCGAGCGCGGCACGCCATCGTCGCAGGCCGCGGACCATGTCGCGCAGCTCGACAAGCGCCTGCGCAAGCTCACCGCGCACGATTACGGCGAGCGCTGGGCCGACCTCGAGGGCGACCGCGACGCGGACCGGGCGATCGTGACCTTCGGTTCATGCACGGGCCCGGTGCGCGAGGGACTCGCGCTCGCGGCGGCGCACGGCGTTGCCGCGCGACTCGTGTCGCTGCGACTGCTCGCACCGCTGCCGGCGGATCGCCTGGTCGCAGCCCTGCGCGGCGTGCGCCATGTGCTCGTGATCGAACAGAATCACTCGGCGCAGCTCTACCGCTACCTGCGCGGCGAGTGCGACCTGCCGGGCGCGGTCGCGAGCCTGCACCGCCCGGGCGCACTGCAGTTCTCGCCCGGCGAGATCCAGCGTCACCTGATCGAATGGAGCCGTTCATGAACGAGCTCGCCGCCCGGAGCGCGCCCGCCGCCGTCGTCCGCGGGCCGAACGACTACAAGTCCGACGTCAAGCCGGTGTGGTGCCCGGGCTGCGGCGACTTCGGCGTCGTCAACGCGCTCGCCAAGGCGATGGCGAAGCTCGCACTGGAGCCGAAAGACCTGGCGGTCGTCTCGGGCATCGGCTGCTCGTCGCGCATCCCGGCCTACATGGCGAGCTACGGCTTCCACGGCGTGCACGGTCGCGCGCTGGCCGCCGGCACGGGCCTCAAGATCGCGCGCCCCGACCTTACAGTGATCGTCACGGGTGGCGACGGCGACGGCTACTCGATCGGCGGCAATCACTTCGTGCATGCCTGCCGGCGCAACGTGGACATGACCTACATCGTCATGGACAACCGGGTGTACGGCATGACCAAGGGCCAGCCCTCGCCCACCACCGAGCCTGACTGGGACTCCAAGCTCTCGCCCGAGGGCACGGGCCTGCGCGAGTTCCAGCCGCTCGTGATCGCGCTCACGTCGGGGGCAAACTTCATCGCGCGTGGCTTCACCGGCGACCCAAACGGGCTCGCCGAACTGATCGGGAAGGCCGTGCAGCACCCGGGCTTCTCGTTCGTCGAGGTGCTGTCGCCCTGCGTGACGTTCCGCCCCGAGCAGAAGGACTGGAAGAAGCTGGTGAAACCCGATGCCTTCCGGCCGACCGCTGACCTGCCGCGCGCCGCACGCCGCATGCTCCGCGACACGGGCTTCGACCTCGGGGTCCTGTACGCGGGCGGGCGCCCGCCGTATGCGCCACGGGGACCGCGCGCCGCGCGCGCACCGTCCGAGCTGGAAGCGAGGTTCGCGCTGTGAAGAAGCCGAGGCTGCCGCGCACCGTGGAGGAGTTCATGGCCTGCGCCTATGCGATGGAGGTCGAGGCGTCGGAGCGCTACGCGGAGCTCGCGGAACAGATGGACACCCACCACAACCGCGAGGTGTCGGAGCTGTTCGCGAGGCTCGCGCGCATCGAAGGCAGGCACCGCGACCAGATCGCGGCACAGATGGGCTGGACGCACCCGCCCGAGGTGGAGGTGCTGCGCTGGGAATGGCCCGAGGGTCCGGAGACCACCGACTACGGCGACCTGCACTACCTGATGCAGCCATGGCACGCCCTCAAGCTCGCCGAACACAACGAGCTGCGGGCCGTGGAGTTCTTCGAGCGCTTCGCGGCGGCGCGCGTGCCTGCCGCGGTGCAGTCCGCCGCACGCGAGATGGCCGAGGACGAACGCGAGCACGTGCGGCTGATCGGCGAATGGCTCGCGCGGGTTGCACCGCCCGGGCCAGGCTGGGACGAGGACCCGGACCCGCCTGCAGTCGCCGACTGAAGGCTCCGGCCTCATGGCGATGCCATCGAGGCACCCGGCGGCCTGCAGGCAGTGGCGCTGCGGTCGGGCGGAGCCGCTCAGTCCGGCGCTGCGGCCGGCGTCGGCTCCGTGGCGGACGGCGCCGGCATCGATTCCGCAGGCTCTTCCGTGACCACGTAGGCCGGCAGAGGCTCCGTGACCGAGGGCTCCGGATCGGTCACGGGCAGGGCGAGAAACCGCTGCATGCTCGCGAGGAAGCGGTCGAAGGCGAACAGCACGACCACCACCACGACCAGCGCCAGCCCCAGGCCCAGCAACCGCGGCAGCAGCGGGCGCTCCAGCCGCTCGCCGTCGTGCACTGCCTGGCTCCGCGCGCGGTCCATCAGGACGCGCTGGACGTCGATCGGCGGTTGGGTCGGATCTTCGTGGTTGGCGGGCATGGTCGTCGGACGCTGGCCGGGGCCGCGCGGAGGGCCGGGGCCGGTTTGGCGCTTGAGGGGCGCCGATGATGCCACCGACCCTGTCAGCCCGCGGGCCAACTTGTCGTGGCGGCCTGCCGGTCAACCTGGCAGCAGCGCAGTCGAGTGCCTGCGGAAAACACCTAAATGCGAATGATTTGTAATTAGATCCCGACGACGCTAGGATGGTCGTCGAGGGTTGAACCATGTACGTCTGCGTCTGCCATGGCATTTCCGAAAGCCGCCTGAGCCAGGCCGTCCAGGAAGGCGCGCGATCCTTCGAAGAGCTGCAGTCCTGCACCGGCGTGGCCACCTGCTGCGGCGCCTGCGAGCCCTGCGCCCGGCAGGTGCTCGACGAGACCCTTGATTCGCGGACCGGCTCGCCTCAGGCTGCGTGACCTGCGGGGCCGCGGCCCCGCGCCCCTCTCCATCTACAGTCTCAGGAGTTCGTCATGAAGGGCGACGCGGACGTCATTGCGCATCTCAACAAGATCCTCAAGAACGAACTCACTGCCATCAACCAGTACTTCCTGCACTCCCGGATGCTGAAGAACTGGGGGCTCGAGAAGCTCGGCGACTACGAGATGCACGAGTCCGTGGACGAGATGAAGCACGCCGACCGGCTGATCGAACGCATCCTGTTCCTCGAGGGGCTGCCAAACCTGCAGAACCTCGGCAAGCTCATGATCGGCGAGGACGTGAAGGAAATTCTCGAGTGCGACCTCAAGCTCGAGCACATCGCGCACCCCGACCTGAAGACGGCGATCGCCCACTGCGAAACGGTGGGTGACTACGTCAGCCGCGAGTTGCTCGAGGACATCCTCGAGTCCGAGGAGGAACACATCGACTTCCTCGAGACGCAGCTCGAACTGGTCGGCCGCGTCGGGCTGCCGAACTACTGCCAGTCGCAGATGAAGACCGCCTGAGCGTCAGTTCAGGTTCGTGTCCTTGAAGTACTTCGTCCCCTCGACCGTCAGGTCGAGGGCGAGGCCGGCGTCCGAGATCTGGTAGAGCCACACGCCGGGCTGCACCTCGACCGCGCCGTTGTAGAGCCCGCCGCTGGTTCCGGGGTTCACCTGCAGGTTCACGCTCGTGCCGAGCTCGTAGCCGTTCTGCACGAACGCCTTGAGGTCGCTCTCCCGCTCGAATACCCAGACCAGATGGGTCTTGGTGATCCCCATCCCGTACCCGGCCTGCAGCGTAGCCATCAGCATGTAGGTCTCGTCGTTGGCGACCTTGTCGACGACGATTCCCTTCCCGCCGCCGCCGCCGGCCAGCAGGATCTTGGTGCTGAGCTCGCTGAAGACAGCGTAGCCCGCGGCCTTCTCGATGGCCTTGCGGGCCGTCGGCTGGACCGCGTACAGCTGCCCGAGCGTCGCGTCCGCCGCGTTGCGGATCGCGGCGCGTTGCTCGTCCGGGCTGGCCGCCATCAGTCCCCCGACCGGCAGCCACGCGGCGACCAGGACCGCCGCCAGAGCGAGCCGACGGGACGTACGCGCGACATTTGCAGTAATGAACATGAGGCAGCTCCCGGGTGAAGGGACGACATGATAGCGCGCGGAAGCGAGAGAACTGCCGGTCATGAGCCCCTGACCGTCGGTCATTGGACGGCGCGGCGAGGGCACGGGAGCGTCCTTGCCATGAGTCTCACCGTCCGCGACCTGATCGCCGCCGCCCGCGAACGCAATCGCGAGGTCCAACCCGGGGAACTGCTCGAGCTGCAGCAGTTCGGCTGCGCGATCGTCGACGTGCGCGAGCCCGAGGAATTCGCGGAGGGCCACGTCCCGGGTGCCGTCAACATCCCGCGCGGCCTGCTCGAGTTCGAGGTGGACGGGCACCCGGCCGTGAACTACCAGACCGCCGAGGCGCTCTCCCACCGGGAGCGGCCGATCGTGCTCTACTGCCTGAGCGGCGGTCGCTCGGTGCCGGCGGCAGAGACCCTGCTGCGCCTGGGCTTCGTGAATCCGATGTCGCTCGACCACGGCATCCTCGGCTGGGCCGATGCGGGCCACCCGGTCGCCACCGAGACCGGCGTCGCCACCCTGCCCGGCCCCGGCAATACCGCCTGCAGCTGCTGCTGATTCGCACCGCGGCGCCCTCTGGCGATTCGTTCCCGTCTCCGGTAGCGTTGTTCGCAGAATGCGGGCACAGAACCCGCGCAGGGCCCGCGAGGGGACGATCATGGCCGGCCGCGATCCAAAACTCCGTTTTCACTGCGTGTCGGTACTGCCGGGGCCTGCCGCGTGCGACGCCGCGCGGTCGATTACCGCCGAGAAGATCCTCTCGAAGTCGGCCCCGCTGCTGCCGCTCGCAGAATGCACGACGCCCGGCGAGTGCCAATGCTCGTATCGCAAGTTCGACGACCGTCGCGCCGGGCCACGCCGCTCGGGGGAGCGCGGCATGAGGCAGAATCCCTGGCCGCAGCGTGAGCGCCGCCGGCTCGGCGGTCGCCGCGGCACCGACGACTGACCTCCGCGTCGGCTCTTCGCGCCGGCCGCGCATTGCGGCGACGGCCATCGTGGGCTTGCGGTATCCCCGGATTCGCCCTGCAGGGCGCCGCAGGGAACATGCACGGTCGAACCGCGCTCGCGGCTGACACAGACCAGAACGTCGCACGACGTCTGCCAGGAGCCACGCCATGCCCACGACCAAGCGATCCCCGCGATCACCGTTGCCGCCGCTGCCGGAGTGGTTCCCGCGCGGCACGGCACTGCTGCGCGACCCGACGCTCAACAAAGGCACGGCGTTCACGGATGCCGAGCGCGACGCGCTCGGTCTGCGCGGGCTGCTGCCGCCGCAGGTCGGCTCGCAGGACATCCAGGCCGCGCGCGTGCTCGAGAACTTCCGTCGCCTCACGACGCCGCTCGAGAAGTACATCCTCCTCGAGGCCCTGCAGGACCGCAACGAGGCGCTGTTCTATCGCGTCATCACCGACCACCCCGACGAGATGATGCCCATCATCTACACGCCGACGGTGGGTCTCGCCTGCCAGCAGTTCGGGCACATCTACCGGCGTCCGCGCGGGCTGTTCATCTCCGCCGCGGACCGCGGCCACATCGAGCAGGTGATGCGCAACTGGCCGCACCGGGAGGCCGCGATGATCGTGGTCACCGACGGTGAGCGCATCCTCGGGCTCGGCGACCTCGGCGCGAACGGCATGGGCATCCCGATCGGCAAGCTCTCGCTGTATTCGGCCTGCGCCGGGCTGCATCCGCGCCTGTGCCTGCCGGTGGTGCTCGATGTCGGCACCAACAACGAGGCGCTGATCGTGGACCCGCTGTACATCGGGCTGCGCCAGAAGCGCCTCTCGGGTACCGCGCTCGACGAGATCGTCGAGGAGTTCGTCGAAGCAGCGCAGCGCGTGTTCCCTGGCATCGTCATCCAGTTCGAAGACTTCGCCAACCACAACGCGTTCCGGCTGCTGCGCAGGTACCGCGACCGCGTCTGCTGCTTCAACGACGACATCCAGGGCACGGCCGCCGTGACCGTGGCGGGCATCTACTCGGCATTGCGGCTGACCGGCCAGCGCATGCGCGACCAGACGTTTCTCTGTCTCGGCGCCGGCGAGGCGGCGACCGGTATCTCCGACCTGCTCGCCGCCGCGATGCGGGATGACGGTCTCGAGCTCGCGGCCGCACGCGGCCGCTGCTGGATGGTCGACTCGAAGGGACTCGTCGTCGCAGGCCGCACCGACCTCGCCGAGCACAAGAAGGCCTATGCGCACGCCCACGAGCCGCTGCCGGACTTCCTCGCCGCCGTGAAGGCGCTGAAGCCCACCGCCATCATCGGCGTCGGCGCGACGCCCGGGCTCTTCTCGCGCGAGGTGGTCGAGGAAATGACGCGGCTCAACGCGCGCCCGATCGTGTTCGCGCTCTCGAACCCCACATCGAAGTCCGAGTGCACTGCTGCGCAGGCCTACCAGTGGTCAGGCGGCAAGGCGCTGTTCGCCTCGGGCAGCCCGTTCGACCCCGTGGAGTTCGAGGGACGGCGCTTCGTCCCCCGCCAGGGCAACAACTCCTACATCTTCCCGGGCGTGGGCCTGGGCGTCGTCTCGGTGCGCGCGACGCGCGTGACCGACGAGATGTTCATGGCCGCCGCGCGCACGCTCGCCTCCTGCGTGAGCGACGAGGACCTGGCGCAGGGCAGCCTGTACCCGCCGTTGAACGGCGTGCGCGAGGTCTCCGCGCGCATCGCCGCGGCGGTGGCCGAGATCGCCTATCGCGACGACTTCGCCACGATCGAGCGCCCGGCCGACCTCCTCGGGTTCATGCGCGGACAGATGTTCGACCCGCACTACGTGAGCTACGTGTAGCCGCCGGGACGGACGATCGCGGACGACCCTGGTCAGAGCACGACGGCGCTCAGCGCCGGCACGACGCCGCGCAGTCGGCCGCCGCTCACGGCAAGGCTGGCGCCGCTCGCCGTAAGGTCGGTCACGACGCCGTCGGCGAGCAGCCCCGAGACCGGCACGCCCCCGCCGGCGAGCGTGCCGAGATCCACGGCGACGCGCTGGTTGTTCACCACGACGACGATCGACCTCTCCCCCGGCATGGTGCGTGCGTAGGCGAGGACGTCCGGATCCGACCCGCCGGCCGCTGGCCCCGTCACCGTCAGCACCGGGCTCGCGAGGTTCGTGCCGTTGAGCGCGAATGCGTAGCACCCCGGCGCGGCGATCGTGAGGCGCGCGTTGGTGTTCGTGCCGGGCTGCGCGCCCAGGGTCACCGGCGCGCCGACCACCACCGGCTGACTGACGTTCGTGAACTCCGGCGCCCAGTCGGCGGCCGCGATCTTGAACTGGTGCGTCGCGGCGCCGAGCGTCACGGCCGCCTCGTACTGACGGCTGCCGAGGTTCACGAAGCGCTGCGACGCGGACGGCGGGTTCGCCCAGCTGTCGAAGCTGCCGCGCACGTAGAGCGCGTCGCCGAAGTCCGCGGCCGGATCGAGCGCCGAGGACGGCGGACGGCAGTTGTCGCCGGGCGCCAGCAGCGTGCGCTGGGTGCCGCGACGCAGCGCCGGGTACTGCCGGCGCGCGTCCGCCAGCGCCTTGATGCGCTCGTCGACAGCGGAGCCTGCGAGTCGCGCGAAGTCCATGTCCTCGCGGCTCGAGGCGCCGATCGGCAGGTCGTAGGAATCGCCGCGGCCGCGCATCGCGATCTCGGTGCCGTAGTAGACGACGGGCGTACCGCGCACCGTGTAGAGCACCGTGAGGGCGACGTCGAGCCGCCGGTCCGCCTCGGCCGGGGTCGCCCCGCCGGCTTCGGCTTCGGAGGCGAAGCGCCACACGTCGTGGTTGTCGAGAAAGGTCGCGAGCCTCGTGGGGTCCTTGTAGGTCGCGTCCTGCGCCAGCACCTCGGCGATGCGCCGCGTGCTCGCGCCGCGCGCGAGGCTGTCGACCAGCGCGAACTTGAGCGGGAAGTCGAACACGGAGGGCGAGCCCACCGTGTCGAGATAGTGCGCGATGCGCGCCACGCTGCCGTCGAACACCTCGCCCACGGTCCAGAAGCCGCGCGCGTCGGCCGGGCTGCCGGCGGCGAAGTACTGCGCCCAGAACCCGTCGCCGACGTGCTTCATCGTGTCCATGCGCACGCCGTCCACCGACGGCACGTTGTCGCGCAGCCAGCGGATCGTGCCGATCAGGTACTCGGGCACGCCCGACACCTCCTGGCGGAAATCCGGCAGGCCCGCGAGGCACATGGTGACGTCGTCGGAGCCGCACTGGCCGCCGGTACGGAACCACGCCGGCTGCTGTCCGAGCAGCGTCGAGCCCGGGCCGACGTGGTTCACGACCACGTCCACGACCAGCTTGATGCCCGCCGCGTCGGCAGCCGCACCGAGCGCCTTCAGCGCCGCGAGGTCGCCGAAGTGAGGCTCGACGGCGTCGAAGCGCTCCGCCCAGTAGCCGTGGAAGCCGACGAAGGGCTTCGCCGAGTTGACGCCACCCCCGTTGCCCGGCGGCGGCACCTGCAGCACCACCGGCGAGATCCAGATCGCGGTGAATCCCATGCGCTGGAAGTAGCCTTCCTCGATCCTGCGGCGGATCCCCGCGAAGTCGCCGCCGTGCCAGCCGACCGGATTGCCGAGGTCGAGCGCGTCGCCGCGGCGGTTCAGCTGCCCGCCGTCGTTGGTCGCGTCGCCGTTGGCGAAGCGGTCGGTGAGGATCTGGTAGACGATCTCGTCGCGGAAGTCCGCGGTCGAGGTCACTGGCGGCGGATTGCCGCCTCCGCCCGAACCACCACCGGACCCGCCGCCGGAGCCGCCGCCCGGATCGCCGCCGGACCCTCCGCCCGAACCACCACCCCCGCCGCAAGCCGCGGCAAGCGCGGTCGCCACGGCCAGTGCGAGTGCACGGCCGAGTCTGTCTCGAGAACGGGACGAGGCACGGATTACGGATCCAGGCGGCATGGCGAGCGACTGCGTCGGGAGGGGCGCGCATGGTAGCAGCACGGCCGCGGCAGCCGACGCGGACCGGACGGGCCGGCGCCGCGGCCACGGGTTGCAGTCGCCGTCGATTCCGCGCACCTTTCGGCGCTCACCCGGATGCGCCCGGACACCGACCGTCCGGAGTCCCTCGTCGGGCCGCGCGCATGGAGACAACTGTGGACGCAACCAACCTGACGCTCGAGATCGACCGCCGCGACCTCGGCGCCACCCGCCTCGTCGAGGAGACGCTCGCACCGCTCGCACCCGGGCAGGTGCGCCTGCGCGTGGAGCGCTATGCGGTGACGGCCAACACCGTCACCTACGCCGTGACCGGCGATGTGCTCGGCTACTGGGGCTTCTTCCCGGGCCGCGATCCCGACTGGGGGCGGGTCCCGGCGATGGGCTGGGCCGAGGTGGTGGCCTCGGCGCAGCCGGAGATCCCGGTCGGCGGCCGCTACTACGGCTGGTTCCCGATGTCGCGCTACGTCGACGTGGCGGCGACGCCGGCGCCCGAGGGTTTCCGCGACGACGGGCCGCACCGCGCGCCGCACGCGCCGGTGTATCGCTCCTTCGTGCGCACCGACCGCGACCCGTACTACCAGCCGGGCGCCGACGCCGAGGACCGCCACGCGCTGCTGCGCGGCCTCTTCATCACGGGCTTCCTCGCCGATGACTTCCTCGACGACCAGGCGTGGTTCGGCGCGTCGCGGGTGCTGGTGCTGTCGGCCTCGAGCAAGACCGCGATCGGCTTCGCCCACTGCGCGGACGCGCGCGCCGGGATCGAGGTCATCGGCGTGACCTCGGCCGCGAACCACGCGTTCACGCACGCGCTCGGGTGCTACGACGAGGTCGTCACCTACGAGGAGATCGGCAGCGTTCCACCCGGGGCACCGATCGTGTCGGTGGACATGTCGGGCAACGGCCAGGTGCTCGAGCGCGTGCACGCGCACTTCGGCGGGCAGTTGCGCCACTCGATGGCGATCGGCCGCAGCCACCACGACGCGCCGCCGCGGTCGGAGGGACTGCCCGGGCCGCGCCCGGCGTTCTTCTTCGCGCCGTCGCAGGTGAAGAAGCGCCTGCAGGACTGGGGAGTCCAGGGCTACCAGGCTCGGACCGCGGAATCGCTACGCCGGTTCGTGGACGGGAGCCGCCGCTGGCTCGCGGTGCAGCACTCGTCGGGCCCCGCGGCGGCCACGGCCGCGTGGCGCGAGGCCCATGCCGGCGCCCTGCCGCCGCAGGCCGGGCGCATCGCCTCGCTCTGGGATCAGTAGACCACGCCGTCCTTCATCACGAAGGCGACTTTGCGCGTGAGCGCGATGTCCTCGAGCGGGTTGCCCTGCACGGCGACGACGTCGGCGCGCAGGCCCGGCTCGATCCGGCCGATGTCCGTGACCCCGAGGACCTGGGCCGCGAGGTAGGTCGCCGCCTGCAGTGCCTGCGCAGGCGGCATGCCGCCCTCGACCATGTAGCCGAACTCCAGCGCGTTCTCGCCGTGCGGGCCCACGCCCATGTCGGTGCCGAAAGCGATCTTGACGCCCGCCTTGTAGGCCTTCGAGAACGTGTCCTGGATCTGCGCGCCGATGCGCTCGGCCTTGGGCCGCACGATCTCCGGGAAGTAGCCCGGCACCTTGGCCTTCTCCGCCACGAAGCGCCCGGCCGTGATGGTCGGCACGTACCAGGTGCCGCGCTTCTTCATCAGCGCGAAGATCTCCTCGTCCATGTAGGTGCCGTGCTCGATGGAGGTCACGCCGCCCTCGATCGCGCGCTTCATGCCTTCCTTGCCGTGGGCGTGCGCCGCCACGGTGTAGCCGTAGTCCTTCGCGGCCGCGACGATCGCCTCGATCTCGTCGAGCATGAACTGCGGTGCGTCGCCGCTCTTCGCGTAGCTCAGCACGCCGCCGGTCGCGGTGATCTTGATCAGGTCGGAACCGTCCTTGTAGCGCTGGCGGACGGCCTGGCGCGCCTCGTCGGGTCCGTTCACGACACCCTGGGTGGGACCCGGCGTGCCGAGCACGTAGGAGAGCTCGGCGTTCATGCCGTTGGTCGGGTCGGCGTGACCACCGGTGGTGGCGATGGACTTGCCGGCAGCGTAGATGCGCGGGCCCTTCACGAGGCCCTGGTTGATCGCGTCGCGCAGCTTGAGCGTCACCTCGCCGCCGAGGTCGCGCACGGTGGTGAAGCCGGCCATGAGGGTCTTCTCGGCATAGCCCACGCCGCGCAGCGCGAAGTCGGCGTCGTCGAGGCGGAAGCGCTCCTCGTAGCTGCGCGGGCCCGACTGCATGGCGAGGTGCACGTGCAGGTCGATCCAGCCCGGCATGCAGGTGTGGCCGGCGAGGTCCACCGCACGCGCGCCCGGGACCGCGACCCGGCCGGGAAGTACCTGGCTCACCTTGCCGTCGGCGGTGACGACCGTGTGCGGGCCCACGAGCCGCGCCGACTTCGAGTCGAACAGCTCGCCGCACTGCAGGGCCACCGTCTCGGCGAGGGCGGGCGTGGCGGCGGCGAGGCCCGCGACGAGCAGGATCAGGCGCATGGCGGGGCTCCCCGTGGCAAAGGCGCGGAGTGTACCAACAGGCGTCGTTGCCGATAGGCTTGGATCACCGTGCCGCAACCGTCCCACCCGAGCGTCGTCACCCGCGGCACCTACGCCAGGCTCGTGGCCGTGCCGGCCATCTGGGGCGGCACCTTCATCGCGGGGCGGATCCTCGCGCTCGCCGTGCCGGCGGCCGTCGGCTCGCTGTTGCGCTACCTGGTCGCGGTCGCCGCACTGCTCGTGGCCGCGCACTGGCTCGAGGGTGGCCTGCCGCGCCTCAGCCGCCGCCAGGCACTCGGCACGCTGCTGCTCGGCGCGACCGGCATCTTCGCCTACAACCTGTTCTTCCTCGGCGCGCTCGCGCGGCTGCCGGCGAGCCGCACCTCGCTGATCATCGCGCTCAATCCGGTGGTCACGATCGCCGCGGCCTCGGTGCTGATGGGCGAGCGCATGAGCGCGCGTCGCTGGCTCGGCGTGGCGGTGGCGCTCGCGGGCGTGTGGATCGTGATCTCGCGCGGCGACGTGCTCGGCTCGGTCGGCGGCGTCGTCGGCACGGGCGAGCTGCTGATGTTCGGCGGCGTGTGCGCGTGGGCCGCCTATACGCTGATCGGCCGGCGGGTCCTCGCGGGCCTCTCCCCGCTCGCGGCCACGACCTACGCCTCGCTGTGGGGCACGGGCCTGCTCGCGCTGGCCGCCGCGCCCGCACTGGGGGCGCTGCGGGCGGCCGATTTCACGCTGCCCGTGGTGCTGAGCGTGCTGTACCTCGGGGTGCTGGGCACGTCGGTGGCCTTCGTCTGGTACTACCAGGCCGTGCAGCGCCTCGGCGCCGCGCGCACCGTGATCTTCAACAACCTCGTGCCGGTGTTCGGCGCGAGCTTCGGGGTGTTGCTGCTCGGCGAGCCGCTGCTGCCGAGCATGCTCGCCGGCGGCCTGATCGCGGTCGCGGGCGTGATGCTGGTGACCCGCGGCTGAGGCCGCGTGCGCTCAGCTCGCCGAGCGCGCCTGGTAGATGAGCCGGCCGATCTCCGCGTAGCCGAGCATCGCGCCGTCGAAGTTCTCGAGCAGCGTGCGCGCGAACGCCGGAAGCTCGGAGGGCGGCTGTCCGGATTCCTCGAGCAACGCAGTGGCGAACTTCGGGTCGAGGAAGAACAGCAGCGCACCCAGGCAGGCGCCGAGGTCGTCGTCCACCTCCTGCGGCAGGTCGACGTCCCAGGCCTCCTCGAGCCAATCGTGGCCCTGCGCGAAGCCGCGCGACCAGAGCATCAGCGACGCATCCTTGGCGAAGTTCGCCTCGGCGGGCTCGAGCACCTCGACGCAGGCCGGCAGGGCCACGGTCGCCTCGAGCACGTCACGATTCAGCTGGTTGTAGAGCGCCATGATCACCCGGTGGAAGCGCACGCCCTCGGCCTCGTCGGCGAACACCGGCTCGTCGGCGTCGAAGATCGCGGGGATCCACTCCGAGGGCAGCACGAGGTCGGGGGCCGAGACGATCGCGAACAGGAAGCCGTAGAGCTCCTCGAGACCGAGCGTGTCGGGCGCCAGGGCGCGGGCGCCGGCGAGGAACTCGCGCAGCCACGCCTCGTCGGCCGGCGAGAGATCGGGAGTGGTCACGGTGGGCGGGGCGCTGCTCATCCGCGCATGGTACCCGCTCAGCCGAGCTGGAGCAGGCGTTTCCCGTAGGCGCGCACGTCGTCCCAGTCGGTGTAGTCGATGACCGTGCCCGGGTCGGTGGGCCCGTGCGTGAACTTCATGATCATCTGGATCATGAGCCGTTCGTGCCACGGCCACGACGGGTAGTCCACCTTGCCGGCGATGACCTTGAGGTCCTTCGGGCGCCACGGCGAGAGCTGCAGGAACTTCTGCAGGTAGCGGTTGCCCTCCACCGTGGCCTTCTCGGGCGTGCGCGCCACCACGGACACGTTGAAGAAGCTGTTGGGCTTCGCCTCGAGCGACTCGCGATGGCGGCCGACGAACTCGAACACGCTCTTGTCGTAGCTGCCGTAGAGCACCGGGGCGCCGAGGGCGACGACGTCGTAGCGGCCCCAGTCCACGCCTTCGTGGCCGGCCTCGACCAGATCCATCATCTCGGCGCGGCCACCCTCGGCGACGATGCTCTCGCAGAGGCGCCGCGCGATGCGGGCGGTGTGCCCGCCGCGACTCATGTACAGGACGAGGACCGACTTCATGCTATTGCGCTCCGGTGTTTGTCGAACCGTGGTCGGGTTCGGGATGCCACGATAACCGGCGCGCCCTCGACAACGCACCCCGGAAAGCCGGCATCGCGGCGAACGGGCGCGGCGTGCCGCCCGCCTGAGGGCCCGAATGCCTCTGCTACGATACGCGCCCCGCCCGGCCGACCGAGGTCCCCGATGAGCCTTTCCCTGCGCGAGCAGTTGCTCAAGGCCGGACTCGTCACCGAGAAGCAGGCGAAGCAGGCCGAACGCGGTACGAGCGAGCAGCGGCACCGCCAGGCGAAGGGCGGCAAGCCCGCACCCCCGCCGCCGCCGACCCTGGCCGCGCAGCAGGCGCAGGCGGCCAAGCTGCTGCGCGACCAGGAACTCAACCGCAAGCAGCGCGAGAAGGCCGAGCGCCGGGCGCGGGCTGCCGCGGTCAGGCAGCTCGTCGAGCAGCTGCGCGTGGCGCGCCCCGAGAGCGACGACTACTTCAACTTCGTCGACGGCGGGCGGATCCGCCGCCTCGCCGTCACCCCGGAGCTGCGCGCGCGAATCGTGGCCGGCACCCTCGCCATCGTCCGCAGCGACGGTCACTACGATCTCGTGCCCGCCGACGCCCTCGAGCGCATCCGCGAGCGCGACGCGACAGCCATCGTCGCGCTGCCCGCGGAAACAGCCGCGGGGAACACCGCCGAGGACGATCCCTACAAGGATTTCGTGGTTCCCGACGACCTCACCTGGTGAGTCGCGGCGTGGCGACCTTCAGCGAGGTACTCGACTCCCTGTGCCGCGAGCCCGACGGCTGGGCCGTCGTGATCCCGAAAGCCTGGGGCAACGGCCGCACGGTGTTTGGCGGACTGCAGGTGGCGCTCACGGTGCGCGCGATGCGCGGCGCGCTCGAGGAGACGCTCGGCCCGGGCAAGGGCGGCGTCGGCGTCCTGCCGCTGCGCAGCGTGCAGACGACCTTCGTGGCACCGGTGCCGACCGGCACTCCTGTCCGGCTGCGCGCGGAGTTCCTGCGCAGCGGCCGCTCCGCGAGCCACGCGCGCTGCGACCTGCTGCACGACGGCGCGCTCGCCTGCACGACGGTGGCCGTGTTCGGGGCCCCGCGACCGTCGCGGATCCTGCTCGACATTCCGCGGCCGGTCCCGCCGGCCGACCCGGACACGCTGCCCGACCTGCCCTGCATCCCCGGCATCACCCCCGAGTTCCTGCAGCAGCTGCAACTGCGCTGGGCCGTCGGCAGGGTTCCCTACTCGGGGCACGACCAACCGCATTCGAGCATCTACGCACGACTGCCGGACCCTGGCTGCAACGCCGAGGACGTGCTGATCGCGCTGGCGGACTCCATTCCCACGCCGGCGCTGTCGATGCTCGAGAAGCCTGCGCCGGCGACGTCGATCAACTGGATGCTCGAGCTGATCGGCGACCCGTCGCTGCTCGACCGGAGCGGATGGTCGCTGATCGGCACCGACGTGCGCGCCGGGGCCGACGGCTATCTCAGTCAGACTTCGGTGCTGTGGGGACCCGGCGGCCACGCCTTCTCGGTGAGCCACCAGAGCGTCGCGATCTTCGGCTGAAGCGCCCGCCACCGCGCGCCGGTCGCGCCGCGCAGCCACGCGGCCTTGCCCTGTCGATCAGAGGACGCGCGGCAGCGTGAGCGCGTCGACCAGGCCGCGCGCCCCGTAGAGCGCCGGCAGGATCACCTCGGGCGGATGACGTCGCCGCAGGTCGGCGACCAGCTCGGTCCCGGCGCGATAGGCCGGCAGGTACATGCGCCCGAGCAGCGGGTGGCGGCCCCACGCACCGGAGAGCTTGCCGGCGCGCTCGGGGGTGACGAGGCACTCCGTGCGCAGCGCCGCCGCGACCTCCGGCTGCGGCAGCTGCTCGTGCCAGGTGAGCCATGACGCCTGATTCTTGGCGTCGTCCTGCAGCAGTGCGAGCAGCACGCCGAGCTCGAGGTCGCGGTCCGGGAGGTCCGCGGGCTCGGTCACGCCGTGCGCGATCAGGATCGCGTTGTTGGCGATGCCCTCGAACAGCACGCTGACTCTCGTGTTCATCGTGAGCAGCGAGGCCTCGAAGCCGGCGAGCCCGCGCACGAACAGGTCCTGCAGGTAGGCGAAGGTCGTGACGTGGCCGGGCACCACCTCGTGGCTCACCAGCTGCTGGAACTCGGGCACGGAGATCTCGAGCGAGGCATTCAGTTCGTAGGTGGCCTCGTATTCGGGCGAACCGTCCGCACGCCGCGCGCGACCGAGGTAGTTCATCGAGCCCGAGAACCATGCGTTCTCGATGGCGAGGAAGCGCACGTTGGCGCGCGGCACGCGCGCGAACTCGGCCGGCAGGTACCGCAGGAGGTGGCTGCGCGGCGAGCGCGTCGTACTGCGCCACGAACGCGTCGCCGACGGCCGCGACGGATTTCGCGGGCACGCGCCGCGCAGCGCGCCAGGCACCCACGGCGGCAAGCAACGACTCGCCGTCGTGCGAGGGATGACCGGCCGCGGCGAGCAGTTCTGCCACCCGCTGGCGCTTTTCCGCCGGCTGCGACGGCTCGGGCGCGCGGCCGGTGATCGTGCGCACGCAGCGTTCGTACGGCACCTGCGGTCCGCGGCCGAGGATTTCCATCGCGAGCTCCCACATCACCTCGCAGCACAGCCCGAGGCCCTCCAGGTACGCGCCGCGCAGCCCGCCGGCCGCACGTGCGCCCGCCAGCACCTGCGCAATGGCGCCACGCACGTCGACGACCGCGAGGTAGTCATCGACCGCGCCGCCGTCCGGTGCCGCGCCGCCGACGCCGCCGCTGGCACGCAGCGCAGCCGCCGTCGAGTGCGTGTAGGCGAGCGGCAGCGGCTCGTCCGAGAACCAGCTGTCGGCGATGAAGCGCCCGGCGCCGGAGGGGTTCATGACGTCGCCGCCCCACAGCGTGTCGATGCCGATCAGTGCGTCGGCGATGGAGTTCGCGAGCGGTTCGAGTGCCATGCAGTGTCTCCTTCGTTGCGGGTCGAGCCCGCGGCGATCCGCCGCCGGACCCGGCGCCCAGCGTACTCCCTTGCAATGGCGGGCTTCGGTTGCGGGCCGCCTCGCGCCGCCCGGCCGCCGAGACGGTCCATAGGTATTTCCGGAAGCCCGCTCCGCGCGCCGCGGGCCTAGCCTAGCCGTTGACGGCGGGAACTTGGCCGTCGCTCAAGAGACTGGAGGTTTTCATGCGCAACCGAACGTTGCTGGTCGCAATGCTGATGACACTGTCCGGCGGCGTCGCCCACGCCCAGATGCAGTGGGACGCCCTGCCCGACGCCGCGCCGGCTCCGGCCGACAACCCCACGACCGCGGCCAAGGTCGAACTCGGCAAGATGCTGTATTTCGACCCGCGCCTGTCCTCGACCGGCACGGTGTCGTGCTTCTCCTGCCACAACGTCATGGAGGGCGGCGACGATCACATGACCACCTCGGCCGGCGTGCACGGACTGAAGGGCGGTCGCAACGCGCCCACGGTCTGGAACGCCGCGTTCCACTCGGTGCAGTTCTGGGACGGCCGCGCGCCCTCGCTCGAGGAGCAGGCCAAGGGCCCGCCGGTGAACCCGATCGAGATGGGCATGGCGAATCTCGACGCGGTCATCGATCGCATCCGCAGGATCCCGGGCTACAAGGCGCCGTTCGAGGCCGCCTTCGGGGCGGGCGACGTGGTCACGATGGACAACGCCGCGAAGGCGATCGCCGCCTACGAGCGCACGCTGATCACGCCGGGCAGCGCCTACGACAAGTACGCCAAGGGCGACAAGGCGGCACTCACGGCGCAGCAGGTGAAGGGCGCGGAGACCTTCGCAAACGTCGGCTGCATGAGCTGCCACCAGGGTCCGGCCTTCAACGGACCGCCGCTGCCGATGGGCACTGGCTTCTTCATGAAGTTCCCCACCTACCCGGACACCCCGTACGTGGCGAAGTACAAGCTCACCGAGGACCCGGGCCGCTTCAACGCGACCAAGGACGAGGCTGACCGCGGGATGTGGCGCGTGCCGACGCTGCGCAACCTCACCAACACCGCGCCGTATATGCACAACGGCGCGGTGAAGACGCTGCCCGAGGCGGTGCGCGTGATGGGTGCGACGCAGCTCGACAAGACGCTGTCCGACACCGAGGTGAACGACATCGTCGCGTTCCTCGAGTCGCTCACCGGTCCGTTCCCGCAGCAGACCATGCCGCGCCTGCCGCCGACCCCGGGAGACCTGCTCGAATAGCCTCAGCGCCCGAACCTGCCGCCGAAGAAGTCGCCCGGCTTCCACGCCGGGCGCTCGGCGGCGTCGCCGATCGCGAGCCCGATGCGGTAGTTCAGGCGCGCCAGCCGTGCTGCAGCCGTCCAGCTGATCGGCTGCGCGAGGTCGTCGCTCGGCAGGTGGTAGTGGTGGCCCAGGAAATCCGTCAGTCGCTGCACGCCGTCGCCGCCGCCGAGCGGCTTGACCCCGCCGATCAGATAGATCGCCGGCACGCCGGCACGCACGAACGCGTACTGGTCGCTGCGCACGAATACGACTTCCTCGGGCTGCGGATCGGGCGTCAGCGTGAGTCCTGCCTCGGTGACGGCGCGCCGCGCGAGCGCATCGAGCGAAGAGTGCTCGATGCCGATCGGGATCACGTCGCTGGTCTCGGTGAGCAGCACCGGCATGTCCATGTTCACGTTCGCCACGATCGACTCACGCGGCACGGTCGGTTGCGCGGTGAAGTGCAGGGCCCCGAGCAGGCCCTTCTCCTCGGCCGTCAGCGCGATGAAGAGCATCGAGCGCTTCGGGGGCTCCGCAGCGGCGGCCAGCAGGCGTGCGGCCTCGAGCATCGTGGCGACGCCGAGCGCGTTGTCCTGCGCGCCGTTGTAGATCGCATCGCCCTGGTGCGGGGCCCCGACGCCCAGGTGATCGAGATGCGCCGTGAAGACCACGTGCTCCCCCGACAGCGCCGGGTCCCGTCCGGGCAGCCGTGCCACGACGTTGCGGCTCTCGACGCGCTCGAGCTGTGCCCGTGAGGCGAGCGTCGCGGTGCCCGCGAGGTCGAAGGCGCGCAGCTGGCCCTTCTCGAGCATCGCGAACACCTCGGTGGCGGTGTGCGGCGAGCCCGCGAAGATCGCGTCGGCGAGCTTCACGTTGCTGGAGACGCGCACGCGCAGGCCGGGGAAATCGTCCACCGGCCGGCCCTGCGCGTCGAGCCGGCGCATCCCGGCAAGCCGCCAGTTCGGTGCGTCCAGTGCCCAGGGGCGCTTGCCCTCGTTCACCGGGTCGTCGAGGAAGATCACGCCGACCGCGCCGAGGCGCTCGAGTTCGCTGAGCTTCTCGCGCGTGGAGGCGTGGAACGCGCGCTGGTCGGCCGGGAAGCTGGCCGGAGCGTTGTCGAGCACGACCGCGATCTTCCCCCGGACGTCCACGCCGGCGAGGTCGTCGTGCTGCAGTTCCGGCGCGCGCACGCCCTGCCCCACGAACACCATCGGGGCCGTCACCTCGGCGGCCCCGGTGCTGTAGTTCACGAGCGGCAGGAACTCGGTCTCGAAGGCGTACTCCGTGGTGCGCCCGTCGCGGACGATGGCGAAGCGCGCACCCTCGCGTTCCCGCACGCCGCGCAGCAGCGGCACGCGCTGCAAGTACGTGCCATCGTCGCCGGCCGGCTCGAGACCGATCGAACGGTACTGCGCCGCGACGTACAGCGCAGCGAGGTCGTACCCGCGCGTGCCGGCCTCGCGACCCTCGAGCAGATCGTCGGCGAGAAAGCGCACGTCGGCCTCGATGCGCGCGGCGGAGGCCGCCATGCCGCCGGCCGGATCATCGGCCGCGCACGGCGCCGCCGTGCTGAAGCCGGCGAGCACGATCAGGGCCGCGCCGGG
Organism: uncultured Gammaproteobacteria bacterium; assembly: GCA_963707145.1. Classification (GTDB taxonomy): domain Bacteria; phylum Pseudomonadota; class Gammaproteobacteria; order Steroidobacterales; family Steroidobacteraceae; genus RPQJ01. Next base: position 367,204 of record CAVPOQ010000007.1, on the reverse strand, counting down.
CAATCCAGCCGCACTCCGGCACCGAACGGATGCAGGCAACGCGTGTCGCCCGGGCAACGGGACGTGGTGTTTCATGGTTCTCCTCCCGGCCCTAGGATAGCTGCATGACCACTCTCTCGAACGAGTTCCCGGAGCCCGAACCCGAGACCGGCACCGACGCCGGCAGCACCATCGTGCTGGCCGGCGGCTGCTTCTGGTGTACGGAAGCCGTCTACCGCCAGCTCGACGGCGTGCTCGCGGTGCGCCCGGGCTACGCCGGCGGCACGGCGGCGACGGCCAACTACCAGGACGTCTGCACCGGCGCCACGGGTCACGCCGAGGCGATCGAGGTCGTCTTCGATCCCGCGCGCGTGCCGCTCGGGGCGATCCTGAAGATCTTTTTCTCCATCGCGCACGATCCCACGCAGCTGAACCGCCAGGGCGCGGACGTGGGCACGCAGTATCGCTCGGCGATCTTCTACGCCAACGAGGCGCAGCGCCGCATTGCCGAGCGCTACATCGCCCGCATCGACGCCGCGCGCGTGTTCGACGCGCCGCTCGTGACCAGGCTCGAGCCGCTCGAGCAGTTCTTCGTCGCCGAGCAGTACCACCACGACTACGCCGCCCGCAATCCCGCTCAGCCCTACATCCGCGCCGTGGCAACGCCCAAGGTGGAGAAGCTGCGGCGGACCCATGCCGACCTGCTGAAGGAGACCACGTGACCGGGTTCGACCTGACTCCGCTCAGTCCGCAGGAGCGACGGCAGCTCGAGGCCTCCCTCACGCCAGAGGAGCGCCACGTGCTGCTCGAGCACGGTACCGAGCGGCCGTTCTGCGGCGTGTTCACGGACCAGAAGCAGCCGGGCACCTACTGCTGCCGGCTGTGCGGGCTGCCGCTGTTCCGGGCCACCGAGAAATTCAACAGCGGCACCGGCTGGCCGAGCTTCACGTCGCCGTATGCGGATGGGCACCTGAAGGTCGTCCGCGACGCGAGCTACGGCATGGTGCGCACCGAGATCCGCTGTGCCCGCTGCGACAGCCACCAGGGCCACGTGTTCCCCGACGGACCGCCGCCAACCGGCCAGCGCTACTGCATCAACTCCGTCTCCCTCGCATTCACACCGGACGGCGCACCGCTGCCGGACCTGCTCCGCCGCGGCGGTTGAGTCGCAACGGCGGCCGGTCCGCTCGGGAGGGGTTCCCGGACCGGCTCCGGCCGCCCAACGCATCGGCAATGTCCCGGCTTTGAGGCCTGCCCGAAATCCGCTAGGGTTGCGGACATCAGGCGGCGCGGATCCCGTCCTCGCCCGTCCCGATCACCCCTCGCTCGACTCTGCTCGGGCCCAGACGCCAACCAAGGAGAACCCATGGGATTTTTCAGCTCGATTCTCGAAAAGCTAGGCATCAAGAAGGCCAAGGCCGCTCCGCCGCCGGCCCAGGTCCAGATCCCGCAGCCGGTTCCGACGGCACCGGTTGCGCCGCCGCCGCCCCCGCCGCCCATCGAGATCCCGGTGGTGGACGTGGTGGCACAACTGGAGCAGTACGCCGCCTCGAATCCACAGAAGCTCAACTGGAAGACCTCGATCGTCGATCTTCTGAAGCTGCTGGACATCGACAGCAGCTTCGCGGCCCGCAAGGAACTCGCGGTGGAGCTCGGCTGCCCGGCCGAGTACATGGGCGACTCGGCCAAGATGAACATCTGGCTGCACAAGACCGTGCTGAAGGAGATTGCGAAGAACGGCGGCAACATCCCGCCGGAGCTGCTCGACTGAGCAGCCGATCCGCGCCGATTTTCGCGCATTGGAACGACGAGCCGGGCCCGCGGGTCCGGCTCGTCTACTTTCGCGGTCACTGCTGCCCGCTCGTCCGGCGGCGCCGCGCGCGACGCCACGCCGCGATGTAGATCGACGCGTTGACGACCAGCACGATGAGTCCGAACGCGACCTGCACGCCGCGCGTCAGGCCCTCCGGGTACAGGGCCGCAAGCAGGTAGTGCTCGACGAATCCGCCCGCAAAACCCTGCTCGCCGGCGAGCCTGCGCAAGTGGTTCTCGAGCGGCGTGAGCGGGCAGATGCCGCCCATCAACTCGATGCCTGCACCCCAGGCCACCGTCGGCAGGTGCACCCAGGCGAGCGCGGGCCGGCGCAGCACCCAGAGTCCGCCCAGTACGACGAACGCAACGAAGGCCGCGTGGACGACGAGCACCGCATCGGCAAGCAGGCGGTAGAGCACGACCGACGGTCCGGAAGTCAGCCCGGCATCGCGAGCGATCGACCCGTGGTCAGTGCCATAGACGCGCGCGGTCGGGGCGCGGTCGCCCGGAGACGCGGCGCGTGACCATCAGCCCGTCGCCGCCGTCACCGGCTCGGGCGCCGGCAGTTCGAACTCGCCCTTCGAGCTGAAGCGCACCGTGTTGAACGTTCCGCCGCTCAGTTTGCCGCGCATCTCGTAGCGGATGGTGTCCACGGGCTGGCCGTCGAGCACGCCCATCACCTGCCGCACCATGCGCAGCACCGAGACCGTCACGGGCACTGCAATCACAGACTCGCCGAAGGCAGGCACCGTACCGGGTTCGCTGCTCACGCCCGTGGCGAAGGTGCGGCCCTGGACCTCGAGCTCGACGTACGCTCCCGTGTACTCGATCGGTGCGTCGTTGGGGTTCTGCACGCGCAGCTTGAGCAGCATGCGCAGTTCCATGCCCTCGCCGGGCAACGCCTGCACGCCGGCCACCGTGACCTGCAGCGGGTCTTTCTGGGGGAGGCTCGCGCAGCCGCCGAGGGCCAGCGCGGCCATGGCGGCAAGAAACAGGCGTCGGCTCGGCATTCACGCCCCCCGGGGCGACACTGACGAGCCCACAGTCTGAATCAAGACGGCCCCGGCCGGCCAGCTTGGCGGCGAGTCGGGGTTCACTCGATGCGCCTGGCCGATGCGCCTGGCGCTCGCGTCAGGGGAGCCGAGGGCGACCGGCCTGTCAGGCGGTGACTGCCACCGTCCGACGGCGACGACCGATCGCGAAGAGACCGGCCAGGCCCGACCCGAGCAGCCAGGCCGCCGCCGGGATCGGCACCGCGGTCAGTTCGGCCGCGCTGACGTAGAACTGCTGGTTGTTGAAGGCGAGCAGGATCTGCTGGTTCTTGCCGAGGAAGAGGCCGCCGAAGCTGACCACGCCGTCCTTCGCGTTGATCAGCTGCTTCGTGAACCAGGTGCCGCCGCCATTGGTGGAGTAGTCGAACTTGTCGCCGGCCGCGAAGGACGGATCGTTCGGATGGGCCTCGCCGCGGAACGACAGGCTCTGCAGCACCACGTCGCTGCCCCAGCTCAGGCCGAGGATTTCTCCAGACGTCACGTTGTCGTCGCTCGACGGGCTGCACTGGTTGCCGGCCACGAGCACCTTGCACACGCCGATACCGGCCTGGTTGCCGTCGAAGTACGCGTAGGGAGAGTCACTCGTCTTCCCGGACGCGGCGGAGCCGGCATAGCCCAGTGCCGTGGTCGCGATCGGAACGTACACGGACGTGAACGGGTTCAGCGACGGTGCGGCCTCGACGGCTCGCTCGCCCGACACGAGGTCGATGTGCTTGATGAAGTCGAGCGTCGTGGCGCCGACCGACCCGGCCGAGAGCACGGCAGCGACACCGAGGGCCGCGGCAAGGTTCGAGGTGTTGTTCTTCACGTTCCGGACTCCCAGGGAATTGACTCAGTTGCGATCAGATATGCAATTCGCGGGCCAGGAAAAATCTTCTCGCGAATTCAATTTGTTGCCGTCTGGCCGCCGGCGACCCCTGTAAAAAATTCCGACGCCGGCGCTGTCCCGTCGGTGCACCCCCGCGGTGCCGGCGGCGCAGTTGCGCGATCACGGAGTCCGCGCAGACCGGGAGGCGCTCGGCTCGCTCAGGCCAGCGGCTCGAACCGCGCCGTGAAGTGCCGCAACTGCGGCGGCTGGGAGACGATGCGCAGCCCGCGCAGTTCGTCGCGCCGTTGCACGAGCTCCTCGAACACCTCGACGAGGTAGTCGGCGTGCGACTGCGTGTAGACGCGCCGCGGCATGGCGAGCCGGACGAGGTCCATGTCGGCCGGCACTTCGCTTCCGTCGGGTTTGAGGCCGAACATCACGGTGCCGATCTCGCAGGCACGGATGCCGCCCGTCTCGTAGAGCGCGACGGCGAGCGACTGCCCGGGATACTGCAGCGGCGCAATCTGCGGCAGGAAGCGTCGCGCATCCACGAACACCGCGTGGCCGCCGACCGGACGCACGATCGGCACGCCGAGCGCGGTGAGCTTCTCGCCGATGTACTCGTTGGTGCGCACGCGGTAGCGCAGGTACTGCTCGTCCACGATCTCGCCCAGCCCCACGGCGATCGCATCGAGGTCGCGGCCGGCGAGGCCGCCGTAGGTGGGAAAGCCCTCGGTAAGAATGAGGCGGTTGCGCGCGGCAGCGGCGAGCGTGTCGTCGTTCACGGCCAGCCAGCCGCCGATGTTGGCGAAGGCGTCCTTCTTGGCGCTCATCGTCATGCCGTCGGCCACGGCGAACATGTCGCGCACGATGTCCTTCACCGGCCGATCGGACTGCCCTGGCTCGCGGCACTTGATGAACCACGCGTTCTCGGCGAAGCGGCAGCCGTCGATGATCAGCGGCTTGTCGTGGCGACGGGCGATCGCCGCCGCGGCACGGATGTTCTCCAGGCTCACCGGCTGGCCGCCGCCCGCGTTGTTGGTGACAGTGAGCATCACCAGCGGAATGCGGTCGCCCGATTCGAGCAGCAGCCGTTCGAGGCGCACGAGGTCGATGTTGCCCTTGAACGGATGCAGGTCGCCCGGATCGTGTGCTTCGCGGATGACGAGGTCGACGGCCTCCGCACCGGTCGCCTCGATGTTGCCGCGCGTGGTGTCGAAGTGCGTGTTCGACGGGATCAGCCTGCCGGGCCCGCCGACGATCGAGAACAGGATCGCCTCCGCGGCCCGCCCCTGGTGCGTGGGAATCACGTGGCGGAACGGCATCAGCTCGCGCACAGCTGTCTCGAATCGGTAGAACGACGGCGAGCCTGCATAGGACTCGTCGCCACGCATCACCGCGGACCACTGCTCCGCACTCATCGCGCTGGTGCCGGAGTCGGTGAGCAGGTCGATGATGACGTCGTCGGAGTGGATGGCGAACAGGTTCCAGCCGGCATCCGCCAGCAGCCTGCGCCGCTCGTCGGCCGTGGTGAGCCGGATCGGCTCGACGACCTTGATGCGGAACGGTTCGATGATGGTCTTCATTGGCCAATGCTACAGCCTGCGGGGTGCCGGGGAGCCGGATAGCTCATCGCTATCGCCCCGAACGGATCAATCAATTGGCCGGGCCGGCCGGCGGTCTCTATCGTTCACGCCACGGATTCGCAACCCACCCATCCCGTCCGAGGAGTATCGACATGAGCTCGCTGATCAACACGACCGTCAAGCCGTTCAAGGCGACCGCTTTCCACAATGGGGAGTTCGTCCAGGTGACGGACACCGACCTGCAGGGCCAGTGGTCCGTGTTCGTCTTCTACCCGGCCGACTTCACCTTCGTTTGCCCCACGGAGCTGGGCGACGTCGCCGATCTCTACCCGGAGTTCCAGAAGCTCGGCGTCGAGATCTACAGCGTCTCGACCGACACGCACTTCACGCACAAGGCCTGGCACGACGCCTCGGACACGATCAAGAAGATCGAGTATCCGATGGTCGGCGACCCGACCCACGCGCTCAGCCGCAACTTCGGCGTGCTGATCGAGGAGGAAGGCCTCGCGCTGCGCGGCACGTTCGTCGTGAACCCGGAGGGCGTGATCAAGGTCGCCGAGATCAACGACCTCGGCATCGGTCGCGATGCCAGGGAACTGCTGCGCAAGGTGCAGGCCGCCCAGTACGTGGCTGCGCACCCGGGCGAGGTCTGCCCTGCCAAGTGGACGCCGGGTGCGAAGACGCTGGCCCCGTCGCTCGACCTGGTCGGCAAGATCTGAGTAGCCCGCGTCCCGCGCCCAGCCCCCCAGGGCGCGGGAGCCCCGGGGCCCTCCGTGCGGAGGGCCCCGTTTTCGAACCTCAGGCACACGCACCACGGAACACGAACATGCTCGACGCCAACCTCAAGCAGCAGCTGCAGGGCTATCTCGGCCGCATGACCCGGCCAATCGAAATCGTCGCGACCCTCGATGACGGCGATGCCTCGCGGGAGATGCGGGCGCTGCTCGAGGACGTCGCGTCGCTGTCGAACCTGATCACGCTCACGACGTCGCAGGCCGTCGGCACGACCCGCGCGCCGTCCTTCAGCGTCAGCCGTGCCGGCGCGGACATGGGGATCCGCTTCGCGGGCATCCCGATGGGACACGAGTTCACCTCGCTGGTGCTGGCGCTGCTGCAGGCCGGCGGCCACCCGCCGAAGGTTGACGCCGCCGTCATCGAGCAGATCGAGGCACTCGACGCCGACCTCGACTTCGAGGTGTACATCTCGCTGTCCTGCCAGAACTGCCCCGACGTCGTGCAGGCGCTGAACCTGATGGCGGTGCTGAATCCGCGCGTGCGCGCCACCATGATCGACGGCGCGCTGTTCCAGGCGGAGGTCGAGGCCAGGCAGATCATGGCGGTGCCGACCGTGCTCCTGAACGGGCAGCCGTTCGGCCAGGGCCGCATGTCGGTCGAGGAGGTCCTCGCGAAGCTCGACACCAATGTCCGCCGCGCGCCAGGCGGCCCGGATCAACGACAAGGCGCCGTTCGACGTGCTGGTCGTGGGCGGTGGGCCGGCGGGCGCCTCGGCCGCCATCTACGCAGCGCGCAAGGGCATCCGCACGGGCGTGGTCACCGAGCGCTTCGGCGGCCAGGTGCTCGACACGATGGGAATCGAGAACTTCATCTCGGTCACCGAGACCGAGGGCCCGACGCTCGCCGCACAGCTCGAGAACCACGTCAGGACCTACGACGTGGACATCATGAACCTGCAGCGTGCCGTGCAGCTGCTCCCTCGGGATGGCGAGGGGTACCTCGGCGTGAGGCTCGAGAGCGGCGCCAGCCTGCGTGCCCGCAGCGTGATCCTCTCGACCGGCGCGCGCTGGCGGGAGATGAACGTGCCCGGCGAGCGCGAGTACCGGGGCCGGGGCGTGGCCTACTGCCCGCACTGCGACGGCCCGCTGTTCAAGGGCAAGCGCGTCGCCGTGATCGGCGGCGGCAACTCCGGCGTCGAGGCCGCGATCGACCTCGCGGGCATCGTCGGTCACGTCACGCTGATCGAGTTCGACGGCCAGCTGCGCGCCGACGAGGTGCTGCAGCGCAAGCTCCGCAGCCTGCCCAACGTGCGGGTGATCGTCTCCGCGCAGACCACCGAGGTGCACGGCACCGGCGGCAAGGTGAACGCGCTCAGCTACAAGGACCGGGGCACCGGCGCCGCGCACCGCCTCGACCTCGAGGGCGTGTTCGTGCAGATCGGCCTGCTTCCCAACACCGACTGGCTCAAGGGCACCGTCGCGCTCTCCCCGCGCGGCGAGATCGAGGTGGACGCGCGCGGCCAGACCTCGCTGCCCGGCGTATTCGCCGCCGGCGATGCGACCACCGTCCCCTACAAGCAGATCATCATCGCCATGGGCGAGGGCTCGAAGGCCGCACTCGGCGCGTTCGACCACCTGATCCGGGCATCGGCCCCGGAGGTGTCGGCTGCGGCCGCCTAGCAGGGTCCGGCCGCGAAATTCCGTGATGTGTCTCCCGCCGGATGCGCCCGGACTGGGTTAAATTGCACCCCGCCGGCCCCCGGGCCGGGTACCCCGCAATACCCCGAGACACGGAGCACCTCATGAAACGTCTTTTCGCACTGGTTGGCCTGAGCGCCCTGATTGCGACGCCGGCCATGGCCGCGGACAGCGGTTACTGGGACAGCGGACGGGACGACCGCGGCTTCTACGTCGGCGCCGATCTCGGCCAGTACAACTGGAGCCTGGACGAAAATGCGCTGAACCAGAGCGTCGTGGACACGCTCGGGGACCTCGGGCTCAACGTGATCGACGGTGCATCCGAGACCAGCGAGGACGGCTTCACCTGGGGCCTGATCCTCGGCTATCAGCTGCTGCCCTTCCTCGCCTTCGAGGCCGCGTACGTCGACCTCGGCAGCGCCGAGTACAAGAGCAACGTGGACGTGACCGACGGCACGAACACCTCGCGAGGCCAGCGCGCTGCTCGACATCGACAGCACGGGCGCGGCGGTTTCGGCGCTCGGCATCCTGCCGTTCGCCCACAACTGGCAGGTCTTCGGGCGGGCGGGCGCGTACTTCGGCAGCACCGACAGCACGGCACGGCTGTCCGGTGTCGCCGTCAACGACGGCGGCAGCAACTCGAGCAACGCGACGAGTTTCCTGTGGGGTGCTGGACTCGGCTACTCGAACGGCCAGTGGACGTCGAGGCTCGAGTACCAGCAGTTCACGGACGTCGGGGACGATCGCGGCTTCAGCGGGGTCGACGTCGACCGCATCGTGTTCTCGGCCGTCTATCGGACGGGCTTCGGCGCGTGGCACGGCAGGTCGGCCCCCGCGGCACCGCCGGTCGCGGCCGCCGCACCAGTCGCAGCTGTCGCTGCGGCACCTGCAGACAGCGACGGTGACGGCGTCATCGACGCGAACGACCGCTGCCCCAACACGCCGAAGGGCGACCGGGTCGGGCCGTTTGGCTGCACCTGCGACGTCAGCGTGCTGGTGCATTTCGCCTTCGACTCGGCCGAACTGACCGCGGAGGACCGGGCGGTGCTCGACGGAGTGGCGGCGCGGCTGAACGAACTGCAGTTCGTCGGTGGCGAGATCGCCGGGCACACCGACAGCACGGGCGACAGGTCGCACAACCTCGGCCTGTCCAAGCGCCGGGCCCAGTCGGTGCTGGAATACCTCGAGGCGAGGGGCGTGGCGCCGGGGCGCATGACGTCGGTGGGTTACGGCCCGGATCATCCCGTTGCCGACAACGCGACGGCAGAGGGACGGGCGCAGAACCGCCGGGTCGTGATCCGTCGCACGGATTGCGGTCCCGCGCACTGAGTCGCGACGGCAAGGCGCCTGCGCACGCACTGGCGGACCGCGCCGCGCCGGGCGCCTTCCTCGCTGCGACCGACCGACCCGCCCGCTCGCCTGACATGCGTCGGGTGAGCGGGTAGTCTCGCCGGATGCGCTCCCGGAACATCGCCACCAGCGCCGCCCTTGTGGGCGCCTTCCTGCTTGCCGGTTGTGCCGGCGCACCTGCCACGTCCTCGCGCACGCCCGCACCGGAATTTTCCGAAGCCGCGTTCCGCGCCCACGTCGAGCGACTGTCCTCGGACGAGTTCGAGGGCCGTGCGCCGCGCACGGCCGGCGAAACCAAGACCGTCGAGTACATCGAGCAGCAGTTCCGCGCTGCTGGGCTCGCGCCCGGCTTCGACGACGGCTACCGGCAGTCCGTGCCGCTGGTGGAGATCGTCACGCACCCGGACCCGACGATGGAGGTCCGCGGCAGGCAGGGTACGCTGAGCCTGCGCTATGGCGACGACATGGTGGTGTGGACCAAGCGTCCCGTCGCGGAATCGCGCATCGCGTCGGCCGACCTCGTGTTCGCGGGCTACGGCATCGTGGCGCCCGAGTACGACTGGAACGACTACGCCGGCCTGGACGTGCGCGGCAAGATCGTCATGGTGCTGGTGAACGACCCGGGCTATGCGACCCAGGACCCGGCGCTGTTCACCGGCAACGCGATGACCTACTACGGCCGCTGGACCTACAAGTTCGAGGAGGCCGTGCGCCAGGGCGCCGCCGGGCTGCTGGTGGTCCATGAGACGAAGCCCGCGGCCTACGGCTGGGACGTGGTGCGCAACGGTGCAGCCAAGCCGCAGTTCGACCTGCGCCTCGCGGACCCCGCGGCGCAGCGCCTCGCGCTCGAGGGCTGGATCACGCACGAGGCCGCCGCACGCGTGCTCGCACTGGCCGGGCAGGACTATGCGTCGCTGAAGCAGGCCTCGCACGTGCGCGGCTTCCGCGGCCAGGCACTCGGCCTCACGGCCAGTGCCGGCGTGCGTAACGACGTCTCCTACGGATCCTCGTCCAACGTCGTGGGCATGATGCGCGGCCGTGCGCGCCCCGACGAAGCGTTCGTGTACACGGCCCACTGGGACCACCTCGGCAAGCTCGCCGAGGCGCCGCCTGGCAGCGACGGCGACACGATCTTCAACGGCGCCTCGGACAACGCCACCGGCATCGCGGCGCTGATCGAACTGGGTCGCGCGTTCGCGGCGACACGACCCGCGCCCGAGCGCTCGCTGCTGTTCGTCGCCGTGACGCTCGAGGAATCCGGCCTGCTCGGCAGCGAGTACTTCGCCGCGCATCCGCCTGTGCCGGTCGCGGACATGGCAGGCGGCCTCAACATGGACAACCTCTACGCGATCGGCCGCACGCGCGATCTCACCGTACTCGGTTACGGCGCGTCCGACCTCGACGACGAGCTGCGCGCCGCGGCCGCCGCGCAGGGCCGCGTGCTGGTGCCAGAGCCCACGCCCGAGCGCGGCCTCTACTACCGCTCGGACCATTTCAACCTCGCCAAGCAGGGCGTACCGATGCTCTACACCAAGGCCGGCATCGACAGTCCGACCCGGGGTGCCGACTACGGGCGCAGGTGGCTCGAGGACTACGTCGCCAACCGCTACCACAAGCCGTCGGACGAGTACGACCCCGGCTGGGACCTGAGCGGCACGATGGAGGACCTCGCCGTGTACTACGCCGTGGGCCTCGCCGTCGCCGACTCCGACAACTGGCCCAACTGGCGCGGGGGCAACGAGTTTCGCGCGATCCGCGACGCGAGCCGGGCCGCGGCTCACTGAGCCCGGACGCACCGTCCGGGCCGCATCCTTGCGGTGACTCCCGACTGATTCCCGGCGCGACCGGGACTACGCTTCCATGCGACCCGTCCCCTCGCTACGGTACCTCCCATGGAAGTCTTCAAGCTGCTCTTCACCTCCAGCACCGGCCTGCTGAGCCTCGGCGCGATCCTGTTCATGATCGTCATGGCCATCTATCTGTACCTCCGCTTCCGCAAGCTGATGAACGACAAGCCCGGCAAGGAAGGCTGGAGCTGAGGACACCGCCATCGGCGTTCCTCGCGGGCTGGCAGACGTTTCCGGCCCGACCTCCCACCCCCCGGGAGCCGTCTGGCGCGCGCGCGGTCCATTGACGGCGCGACGGCCCGCTCACAGACTCCCGCCCCGCGCCAACCGGCGCCCGAACGAACAACAGACGACCCGGGGGTCAGGATGACGACCAAGCACGCGCTGCCGATGCTCCTTGCGACGTTCGCCGTCTGCGGCGCGGCGCTCGCTGCCGACGAAACAGCGCCGCCGACGCGCGTCGAGATCGCCAGCGACACCTACCACGGCACCCGCGTCGAGGATCCCTACCGCTGGCTCGAGAACGGCGCCGACCCGGCCGTGCGCGCGTGGACGGCGCAGCAGACCGCGCGCACGCGCGCCTACCTCGACGGACTGCCGGTGCGCGCCAGGCTGCACCAGCGCCTCGAGAAGTACATCAGCGAATCCTCGCCGCGCTACTACTCGCTGACGACCGCCGGCGGCGAAGTGTTCGCGAAGTACTTCGATCCGGCGCGGCAGCAACCGTCGCTGCGGGTGCTCGACTCCGCGCTCGAGCCCGCGAAGGCACGCACGGTGCTCGACCCGAATGCGCTCGACCCGAGCGGCGCGACCGCGATCGACTGGTACGTGCCGTCGCCCGACGGCAAGCGCGTCGCCGTGTCGCTGTCGAAGGGCGGCAGCGAGGACGGCAGCCTGTACGTCTTCGACACCGCCACGGGCAAGCAGGTCGGCGAGGTGATCCCGGGGGTGAATTTCCCCACCGCCGGGGGCGACCTTGCCTGGACGCCGGACGGCCGCGGCTTCTGGTACACGCGCTACCCGGGCCCGGAGCGGCCCGAGGCGGACCGGCGCTTCTACGTGCAGGTCTACTTCCATGAGATCGGCAGCGACCCGGCGAAGGACGCCCGCGTCTTCGGCGACGGGCTGCCCAAGGTCGCCGAGATCCAGCTCGACCATTCGCCCGCGGCGGATGCGCTGCTCGTCTCCGTGCAGGACGGCGACGGCGGCGAGTTCGCGCACTACGTGTCGAAGCCCGACGGCGGCTTCACGCAGGTGACGCGCTTCAAGGACGGCGTGGACTTCGCCGCGTTCGGCCCCGACGGCGCGCTCTATCTGGTCAGCGAGCGCAACGCCCCGCGCCGGCAGATCCTGAAGCTCGCGCCGGGCGTCCGCGACCTCGCGAAGGCGGCCACTGTCGTGGCGCAGGGCGAGGACGCCATCCCGATCGACTTCTTCGGCGAGGACCCGCTGTGCTTCGTGGGCAACCGCATGTACGTGCGCTACCTCGCGGGCGGGCCGACGCGCCTGCGCGCGTTCGCCCTCGACGGCGCGCCCCTGGGCGACGTGCAGCTGCCCGACATCGCCGCAGTGGACGAGATCGAGCCGCTCGGCGACGACCTGCTCTACAGCGTCGAGACCTACCTCGCGCCGAACCGCTTCTACCGGCTCTCGGGCGGGCGCAGCACGCCCACGGCGCTCGCCGTGACGAGCCCCGTGACGTTCGACGACGTCGAGGTGGTGCGCGCGTTCGCGACCTCGCGCGACGGCACGCGCGTGCCGGTCAACGTCGTGCGCCGCAAGGGCGTGAAGCTCGACGGCAGCCATCCCACGCTGCTCTACGGCTACGGCGGCTACGGCATCAGCCAGACGCCGACCTTCCTCGGCGGCACGCGGCGCGTGTGGTTCGACGCGGGCGGCGTGTACGCCGTGGCCAACCTCCGCGGCGGCGGCGAGTACGGCCAGCAATGGCACGAGTCCGGCATGCTGACGCGCAAGCAGAACGTGTTCGACGACTTCGTCGCCGCGGCGGAACTGCTGGTGCGCGAGGGCTACACGCGTCCGGAGAAGCTCGCGATCCGCGGCGGCTCCAACGGCGGGCTGCTGGTGGGCGCGGCGCTCACGCAGCGTCCGGAGCTGTTCCGTGCCGTCGTCGCGCAGGTCGCGATCCTCGACATGCTGCGCTTCGAGCGGGATCCCAACGGCGAGTTCAACGTCACCGAGTTCGGCAGCGTGAAGGACCCGGAGCAGTTCCGTGCGCTGGCCGCTTACTCGCCCTACCAGCAGGTGCGCGACGGGGTGAAGTACCCGGCGGTGTTCCTCTGGACCGGCGAGAACGACGGCCGCGTGAATCCGATGAACTCGCGCAAGATGGCCGCACGGCTGCAGGCCGCGACGGCGTCGGGGCGGCCCGTCTACCTGATGACGACGGGCGCCGCGGGCCACGGCATCGGCAGTCCGCTCAGCGTGCAGATCGACCAGTCGGCGGACTATCTCGCGTTCCTGTTCGACCAGCTCGGCATGAGCCTGCCCTGAAGGCGGTGCGGGGCAGCGGTGCCAGGCAGCCGCCCCGCCCCGGTCCTCACTCGCGGACGCGCGAGTGCACGGCGTACGTGTCGTAGTGGACGCTGCTCGTGGCCATGTCGGCCATGCCGACGTTCAGGCACTGCAGGCGATTGAGCCACAGGTAGTCCGGGTGCGACGTCAGGAAGCGGGGCGCCGCCTGGATCGGCGCGCGCGCGGGCGGCTCGCCGCGCAGCATGCGCGCGTAGCCGTCCGCCCCGAGATCCATGATGCCGAGGTACTGCACGTAGACCAGCGCGCCGTCGTGCGTCTCCATCGTGGCACGCACATCGAGCGCGCCCACTCCGTCGGGACGCACCGTCAGCCAATCGCCGCCCACCGGCAGCATCCGACCGCGAAGTCGTGGCCCCGAGATCTCGCCGCCGGTGACGTAGGCATTGAGCCGCAGGCCCATCGGCGTCTCGCCGATCACTTCGAAGGGCTGCGCCAGCGTCGCCGAGTAGCTGCAGAGGTGTTCCATCGTGTAGTCGAACATCGTCTTCTCCCCGCAATCTGGAATGACCCTCACCCCGCCCGGCGAGCGCGGAATCAGACCGCCGTGAAGCCTCCGTCCACCGCCAGCTCGGCGCCGGTGACGAAGGAGCTGTCGTCGGAGGCAAGGTACAGGATCGCCCTGGCGACCGACTCGAGACCGCGAGACGAACTTCAGTCGGGCGCGTGTGTCGCCTTCCACTCCATCGCCATGCGCACGCGCCGCTCGACCGAGGGATGCGTGTAGAAGACCAGTTCCTGCACCGGGTTCGGGCGCGGGTTGCGGTACTCGGCCGTCTTCACCAGCGCCGTGGCCAGCGCGTCCGGCAGGTTGACGGTCTGCAGCGAATACTGGTCGGACTCGGTCTCGTCGATGCGGCTCAGGGTGTTGAACACCGGCTGCGCGAGCACCGCGAACAGCGAGACGATGAACACCATCACCGGCAGGCCCGTGGGATCGGCGATCGTCGCGCGGCTGCCAAAGGCGCGCGCGAAGCGCGGGAACAGCCGGTCGGCGAGGAAGAAGAACAGGACCGACATCACCGAGATCACGATCACGCCGCGCCACACGTGGCCCAGCACGTAGTGACCGATCTCGTGGCCCGTCACGGCCTTCACCTCGTCGAGCGAGGCGCCCTTGAAGGCGACGTCGGAGATCGCGATGCGCGCCGAGCCGCCGAGGCCCGAGACATTGGCCGTGAAGTTGTTCGACTGCCGCGAACCGTCGAACACGAAGATGCGGTCGGTCGGCACGCCCGACTCCTGCGCCATCACCACCAGCGCGTCGCGGACCTCGCCCGCCGGCACCGGCTTGTAGTCGTTGAAGATCGGCTCGATCACCACCGGCGCCAGGAGCAGGAGCGCCGAGACGGCCGCCGCCGTCAGCCCGCCCGACCAGAGCCACCAGCGCCGGCCGGTGCGCCGGATGAGCGCGTACACGCCGACGACGAACAGCGCGGCCAGCAGCGTCGAAATCAGGATCCCGATGGCGCTCTGCCCGAGGAAGTCGCCGAGCGGCTGGCTGGTGCGCCCGTAGCCGCGCTCGCGCCACCACTCCTCGTACAGCGACCACGGCAGCGTGATGAGCGCCGAGACCAGGAAGAACACCACGCCGACCGCGAAGGCGCGCAGGTTGGGGCCACGGCGCGCGAGCCTCGCCGACACGCGCTCGAGCACTCCCGAGCGCACGATCAGCCACGTGACGAGTCCCGCCACCACGAGGCCCCACAGCAGCAGCCAGTGATTGCCGGCGGTGTATGCGGCGGCCTTCGCCAGCGCCTCCGCGCCGAGCGAGTCGATGTACGCCGCGGTCGCGGCCTGCGGGTCGAATGTCATGGCAATGCCTCGTTGAAGTGCGGAGGGTGGCTCAGGCGTGACGGCTCTCGGCGGCGTGCTCGCCCGGCCGCTCGAATCGATGTGGCGGGCAAAATACCAGATCGTGGCCGTGCGACGAGTGCCGGCAGTGGTGTGCCGGCGTCGGCAGGCACGCGCCGATTCTCCGGCGATCCGCGGCGCTGTATGGTTGGAACGCAGGCCCATCCAACCGTCGAGGCACCGTGCACATGTCTGCTCCCGCCAACGACCAGCCGCCGGCATCCCCGTCCTCCGTCCTGGTCGTCGGCGCGGGCGACGCCACCGGCGGCGCCATCGCGAGACGTTTTGCGCGGGAGCGCTACGCCGCCTGCGTCGTGCGGCGCAACGCGGAGCACCTGACGCGGCTGGTGGCCGGGATCGAGGCCGCCGGCGGCCGTGCCCGCCCGTTCGGCGTCGACGCCCGCGACGAGGACCAGGTCGTGGCGCTGTTCGACACGATCGAGCGCGAGGTGGCGCCGCTCGAGGTGGTGGTCTTCAACATCGGCGCCAACGTGCGCTTCACGGTCACCGAGACCACGGCCCGCGTGTTCCGCAAGGTCTGGGAGATGGCCTGCTACGCGGGCTTCCTCACGGGTCGCGAGGCCGCGAAGCGCATGCTGCCGCGCGGACGCGGCACGATCCTGTTCACGGGCGCCACCGCCAGCGTGCGCGGCGGCGCGGGCTTCGGCGCATTCGCATCCGCCAAGCACGGCTTGCGCGCGCTCGCACAGTCGATGGCGCGCGAGCTGGGGCCACGCGGAATCCACGTCGCCCACGTGGTGATCGACGGCGCCATCGACACGCCCTGGATCGCCGAGAATTTCCCGGAGCGCCATGCGCTCAAGGACCGCAACGGCATCCTCGACCCGGAGGATATCGCCGAGGCGTACTGGCAGCTGCACCGCCAGCCGCGCTCGGCCTGGACGCAGGAGCTGGACTTGCGGCCGTGGATGGAGACGTTCTGATGCGACCGTGAATCTCGTCGCGACGCAACGCACCCGGGCCCAACGCAGGCTCCCGTGCGCGCCCCCGGCGCCCGGTGCTGCACCGCGGCGGGCCTCGGCAGGATCCGGGTGGCATGATCCGGCGCGGGGAGAGTCGCAAACCAGGCGGGAGACACACCATGCGTTACGCAGATCCGGGCACGGCTGGCGCCAAGGTCACGTTCAAGTCGCGCTACGACAACTTCATCGGCGGCAAGTGGGTTGCGCCGGTCCGTGGCCAGTACTTCGACAACCCCTCGCCGGTGAACGGCAAGGTGTTCTGCCAGGTGGCGCGCTCGACCGAGGAGGACATCAACCTGGCGCTCGACGCGGCCCATGCCGCGGCGGACGCCTGGGGCCGCACGCCCGCGGCCCAGCGTGCGGCGATCGTCAACGGGATCGCGGACCGCATCGAGGCCAACCTCGAGATGATCGCCGTCGCCGAGAGCTGGGACAACGGCAAGCCGGTGCGCGAGACGCTGGCCGCGGACATCCCGCTGGCCGTCGACCACTTCCGCTACTTCGCGGCCTGCGTGCGTGCGCAGGAAGGCTCGCTCGCCGAGCTCGACGAGACCACGGTCGCCTACCACTTCCACGAGCCGCTCGGCGTGGTCGGGCAGATCATCCCGTGGAACTTCCCCATCCTGATGGCCGCGTGGAAGCTCGCACCGGCGCTGGCCGCGGGCAACTGCGTCGTGCTCAAGCCCGCCGAGCAGACGCCGGTGGGCATCCTGCTGGTGGCGGAACTGATCGCCGACCTGCTGCCGCCGGGCGTGCTCAACATCGTCAACGGCTTCGGGCTCGAGGCCGGCAAGCCGCTCGCCTCGTCGAACCGCATCGCGAAGATCGCCTTCACCGGCGAGACCACCACCGGCCGGCTGATCATGCAGTACGCCAGCCAGAACCTGATCCCGGTGACGCTCGAACTCGGCGGCAAGAGCCCGAACGTGTTCTTCGAGGACGTCATGGCGCAGGACGACGACTTCTTCGACAAGGCGCTCGAGGGCTTCGCGCTGTTTGCCCTCAACCAGGGCGAGGTCTGCACCTGCCCGAGCCGCGCGCTGGTGCAGGAGAGCATCGCCGAAAAGTTCATGGAACGCGTGGTCGCTCGCGTCGCGACGATCAAGCAGGGCCACCCGCTCGACACCGACACCATGATCGGCGCCCAGGCCTCGACCGAGCAGGTCGAGAAGATCCTGTCCTACCTGGACATCGGGCGGCAGGAAGGCGCCCAGCTGCTTACCGGCGGCGGCCGTGCCACGGTCGGCAGCGACATCGCCGGCGGCTACTACATCCAGCCCACGGTGTTCCGCGGCCACAACAAGATGCGGATTTTCCAGGAGGAGATCTTCGGTCCCGTGGTGTCGATGACCACGTTCAAGGACGAGGCGGATGCGCTCAGGATCGCCAACGAGACGCTCTACGGCCTGGGCGCGGGCGTGTGGACCCGCGACGGGAGCCGTGCCTACCGGATGGGCCGCGGCATCAAGGCGGGCCGCGTCTGGACCAACTGCTATCACCTGTATCCGGCGCACGCCGCGTTCGGCGGGTACAAGCAGTCGGGCATCGGCCGCGAGAACCACAAGATGATGCTCGACCACTACCAGCAGACCAAGAACCTGCTGGTGAGCTACAGCCCGAAGGCGCTCGGGTTCTTCTGATGGTCGAGCGGGTCTCGGTCACGCCCGCCGCTCTCGAACTGATCGCCGTGCTGCGCGAGCAGCACGGCGAGCTGATGTTCCACCAGTCCGGCGGCTGCTGCGATGGCAGCTCGCCCATGTGCTACCCGCGCGGCGAGTTCCTGGTCGGCGATTCGGATGTGAAGCTCGGCGAGATCGGCGGCGCGCCCTTCTACATGAGCCGCGCGCAGTTCGAGTACTGGCAGCACACGCACCTGACCATCGACGTCGTGCCGGGACGCGGCGGCATGTTCTCGCTGGAGGGGCCGACGGGACGGCGCTTCCTGACGCGGTCGCGGCTGTTCACCGACGAGGAAGCCGGACTGCTCGGGCAACAGCCGGCGCCGTGAACGCCGCCCACGCGGGCGGCTACCGGTTCGACTCCACCACGGCGGCCACCTGCTGCCCGTCCTCGCGATCCCAGTAGCCGAGCGTGTCCTTCGCCGCATCGTCCACGATGAAGCGTGCGCCCGGCTCCATGGCCGCCGCGATGCGCACGCCGGTCTTGCCGGAGTCCGGGTAGCCGATGACGTCCGGCACGATCGTCGTGGAGATCGCGAGGTAGACGAGTTCCTCGGTGCCGGTGTTGACGAGCTGGTGCGCGGCCTCGCCGCCCCCGGGTGCATTCACGATGTAGTCCTGCGGCTTCACCGGGTAGGTCTGCCCGCCGGCGCGCAGCACGCCCGTGCCGCTCAGGATGAAGAAGTGCTCTTCGTTGGCGTGGTGGTGATGCAGCGGAAAGGCTGCCTTGCCGGGCGGCACGCGCGTCACGTTGGCGCCGATGGTCTTCGCACCGAGCGGCGCGGCGAGCGCGTGCAGCGAGTACTGGAACCAGTCGCCGCTGCTGCCGGAGTACACCGGTGCGTCGGCGAGATTGAGGATGGGCGTGTTCATGGCAGTTCCCCTGATCAGTTTCAGCGGTGCTCCGGAGTCTGCGCGCGTCGTCGGATCGGCTCGATCGACAACCGCAGGCCCATCGCTCGCAGCAGGGCCCGCATACTCTTCAACTCCGGATTCCCGCGTGCCGACAGCGTCCGGTAGAGGGTCGTCGGGTTCAATTGGGCCCGCGCGGCCACGTTCGGAACGCCGCCGCAGGCTTCGGAGACCCGACGCAGGGCCAGCAGGAACTCGTCCTGGTCACCGTCCTCCAGGACCGCGTCCAGATATGCGGCGGCGAACTCGGCATCGTCGCGGAGGCTTGCAATGGTGGCCTCGTCGTGATCCCTCGAGGCAGCAGGCTTGGGCTTGCGAGGCGCGCTCATTGACGACTCCTGTAATCCTTCCAGCGGAAGACGGCCAGCTCGATGTCGGCCTGCTGGGTTCGCTTGGCACCTCCGGCCAACAACAGCACGAGTCTGTCACCGGCAAGGGAGTAATAGACGCGGAATCCCGGCCCGTAGTCGATGCGCAGTTCCCAGACTCCTGCCCGGCAGGGCCTGCAGTCCCCCGCGTTGCCGGCAGCAAGACGATCGACCCTTCGCAGAACCGCGACCCGTGTCCTGACATCCAGAAGCCCGTCAAGCCATTTCTGGAACGGATCCGTGCCGTCGGGGGACAGGTAGTGGCGGACTTCCACACCAAGTATTCGCTTATAGGCGAGTCGCCGTCAAGACCGGCTTCACCTCACGAGCAGGCTGCCCGCGGCGGCACGTCCGTTCAAACGGAGTTTCGTACCTGTTGCGGGTGAAACGCACGTTGCGTCCGGGAGCGACCGGCGGCGTTCTCGCCCGCGGGCGTTCTGTTCAGCCGATTGCGCGTGCAGACGAGTCACCACGCCAGTCCTTGATGCGGATGCCGCCGTGCCATCATGTCGCCATGCTCATCGCCTACACGCGCGCGGTCAGCCCGACGCTCGCCGACTGCGAGCTGACGCACCTGCAGCGCGAACCGCTGGACGCCGCGCGCGCCGCGCAGGAACACGCGGCCTACGAATCGCTGCTGACGCGACTCGGCGCCACCGTGCGACGCCTGCCGGACGAACCCGACCTGCCGGATGCCGTATTCGTCGAGGACACCGCCGTGGTGCTCGACGGGATCGCGGTGATCACGCGTCCCGGCGCGGTCTCGCGGCGTCCCGAGACGGCCTCGACGGCCGCCGTCCTCGCAGCCCATCGACCACTCGTGCAGATCGAGGAGCCGGGCACGCTCGACGGCGGCGACGTGCTGGTGTGCGGGCGCCGCGTGTTCGTCGGACGCTCGACGCGCACCAACGACACCGCGATCGAGCAGCTCGCCGCGCTGCTGCGGCCGTTCGACTACGAAGTCGTCCCGGTCGCCTTCGGCGGCTGCCTGCACCTGAAGTCCTGCGTCACGCAGGTCGCGGACGACCTCGTGCTGCTGAACCCGGCGTGGGTCGATGCCCGGGTGTTCGCGGGATACCGGGCGGTGGCCGTGGATCCGACTGAACCGAACGCGGCCAACGCGCTCGCGCTCGGCGGCTCGGTCATCCATCCCGCGCACTACCCGCGCACCCAGGCGCGGCTCGCGGCGGAGGGATTGCGCGTGGCGCCGGTCGCGATGACGGAACTCGCGAAGGCGGAGGCCGGGGTGACGTGCTGCAGCCTGCTCGTCGGGGATGGCTGAGCGGCGGCGGCCTGACGGCCCGACTCAGGCCTGGACCGCGTAGGTGTTGCGCACCCAGTCGGCCCGGGACCGGTCGCCCTTCTCCTCGAGGTAGGCGATCAGTTGCTCGCGCGCCGGGGCGAAGTGCTCGCGCGCGAGGTCCGAGGTTCGCTGCAGACCGGCGAACAGCCGCAGCGCGTGCAGGTAGCAGTCCACGGCTTCGTTCGGGTACTTGAGCAGCCGCCGCTCGACGTTCGCCAGCGTGAAGAATGCGATCGCGCGGCCGATTGGGTCGTTGGCCCAGTGCGTGAAGGCGAGCACCCGCATCAGCGCATCCTCGGCCGCGACACCCTCGCCGGCCTCGATGTGGCGCTGGGCGACGTCGAACTCCGCGAGCGCCCGGTCGCGCGCCGCCACCAGTGCCGCCTGCGGCGGGCGGTGCGGCATGGGCAGCGGCAGCGGCTCACGCGTCGCGGCCGGCTGCGCCGCGCGGATGCGCAGCTCGAGCGCCGCGCGCACCTCCGCGTCGTTCTCGCCGAGGACGAGATCCACGCGGTGCGGAAAGTCGTCCGGCGGCGCCGTGCGCGGGGGCGGCGCGGGCCGCTGCTCGCGCCGCGCGAGCGCGTCGATCAGCGGCTCGAAGCCCGAGGTCCGCGGGTCCTCGTCGGCGACCACCAGCAGCGTCCGCTGCTGCGCATTCGCGGCGCGCAACAGCTCGAACTCGCGGGAGACGCCGGGCGTCGTGGTGAGGAAGTACACGACGATGACGCCGGCGTGCTGGATGAGCGTCTCGGCCACCGCTTCCCATTGGTCGTTCGCCAGGACCAGGCTCGGGATCGGCTCGCCGTAGCCCGCCTGATTGGCGATGGCGACGAACCCGGGCGCATCGCCCGCAACGTCGGCGACCAGCCCCTGCAGCGCGCGGTCCTGCCGGTAGCCGATGGTCACCACCTGCGGCGTACCGAAGCGGTCCTCGCCGCCCTGGGTGGCGGTGACGCCGAGCGCGAAGTTGCGCAGGTAGAGACCGAAAGGACGGCCCTGCGTGAGAGCCCGGTTGACGGTCACCGCGGCCTGCACGTGCGTGTGGGCCGTGGCGCCCCGCTCCAGCGCATCGAGTGCCATGAAGCGCTGCTCGGCCAGAGCGCCCACGGACATCGCCGTGCGCTCGGGATCGTCCGGCCGCGAGGTGGTGACGAGCGCAATCAGCGTGCCGTCGACCGCCGGCGGGAAGTAGCCGAGATACGGCGCGTCGACGCCGGCGAAGTCCGGCGGTGGCGGCGGCAGTGTGCGGTCTGGGGGCATGGGCCGGTGGGGACGAGCGTCGCGCCGACGTCCAGAGACTTGCGACAGCATGATCCCATGCCCCGCCCGGGGCAATCGGACGGACGCTAGTCGCCGTTCCACCAGGCCCGCAGGTGCTCGAAGAACGTCACGGGCTTGCGCGGCGGCAGGACGACCGGCTGCGCAGGCGGTCGGCGGATCGCCGCCTGTCGGGCCGCCGCGCCGTCCGTGACGGGCAGCGCGCGGTCGTAGGGATTGAAGCCGCCGCAGGGCGCCACGGTGAGTTTCGGCTCCTCGATGTCCGGCTTCTCGGTGACCAGCGTCTTCTCGAGCATCAGGTCCGGCGCCTCGAGTTTCTGGACCCGCGTCGTGCTGGCGTCGCGACTGAAGCCGCCCGTCTCGGTGCGCCATTCCCACACGGTCGTGCCGCGCCGATCGAACACCGCGCGGCCGGACACAGCCGGGCCCGGCGCGTCGCCGTCGATGGGTTCCGCCGCAGGCCGGGACTCGTCCGGGGTGGGTTTGCTGGCGCGTCTGGACATGGGTGGCCGGTTCGTCAGCTCGATCCAGTCGGGGATCGGTTCATCGAGCGTGCGCATTCTGACCGGATTGCAGCCGCATCCGCTGCGTGCGGCGCCGACGGACGACGGCAAGTGTGATGCGGAGCACATCGTGAGGCCGGGAGATCCGCAGGCGTTTCCTGCGCGCGATGACGGAGGCGACAGGGTCTGCACCGGGATGTACTCGGCGCATGCCACCACCCGCCCCCTACCCAAGATTCCGGTCGAACCAGCGATACGCGGCATACATGCCCACGCCTGCGGCGACCGCTCCGAGCAGCACGGCCGTCGCGAAACCCACCTTCGCGCCCAGCCACCAGCCGGCGGAACCGGCGAGGAACGCACCGAGCCATCCGAACAATCGACGCACGTCCGCCACCTCGCTGTGTCTGCCGATCGGCCGCGCCTCAACGACCCGACGCGTCCAGGCGGCGAGCCGCCTGCCCGCCCGCCGTCTCCGCATTGACGAGCCCGAGACCCACGGCTTCCTCGCGGGCCAGCAGACGGATGCCGTCGTGCGGCGCGCTGCGCATGAGCACGAGCAGCTCCGGGCTCACGCCCATCTCGGCGAGGTACTGGGTCGCCTGGAAGTCGACGAGCCGCTGGAACGCCGATTCGTCCGCGACCGGCACCCGGTTCGCGGCGCGGTGCACCCCGAGCGCGGATCCCTCGTCCAGGAAGCGCCGCGCGCCGCCGGCGAACCCGAACGGACACGCGCTGTAGCACACCGCCGCGCCGGGCTGGCGCGGATCGGCGCTCCTGCGGCCCAGGTGCGTGTCGAAGCCGCGGGCGCGCAGCAGTCGCCCGACTGCCATGGCGGCCAGCAGGCTGCCGCCGGGCGAATTGAAGTACACGTCCGCCCGCGTGATCCGCTGCTGCGCGATGCAGTCCCGCCAGCCTCGCGGCGGCCGCCGCGTCGAACTGGCCGTCGAGGTAGATCATCCACGGTTCGCTGCCAGCTTCGGGCGGCGCGACCGCGGTGATGGCCAGCGCCGCGGAGCCCGGTGGGTCGGCGGCCGCGGGGCAATGCGGCGCGAGCAGCGCGAGCAGCGCCAGCCACGCTCGAGCGGCCGGCGCGACACGCCGCCCATTGCCCCAGGCCCGCCTCGACTTCATCGACCCCGACGTCATTCCGCGCGCGTTTCGCCCCGACGGGGCCCCGTCGTGTACCTTACGCCACGCCCTGACCCGCACCAACCGACCGTGGACGCCCACTGCCCCTTCTGCACGCTGCCGCGCGACCGGCTGGTCTTCGAGAGCGCACTCGCGCTCGCGATCCGCGACGGGTTCCCCGTGTCGCCGGGACACACGCTGATCGTTCCGCGACGGCACGTCGCCTCGTTCTTCGAGACCACGCCGGAGGAGCAGGCGGCGATGCTCAAGCTACTCACACTCGCGAAGATCGACCTCGACCAGCGCTTGCGCCCCGCCGGCTACAACGTCGGTGTCAACGACGGCCACGCCGCCGGCCAGACCGTCATGCACGTGCACATCCACCTCGTCCCGCGCTACCAGGGCGACCGGGACGATCCGCGCGGCGGCGTGCGCTGGGTGCTGCCGGAGAAGGCCGCGTACTGGGACTAGCGAGTTGATCCCCGCCGCCGGCGAGTGAGGGCCGTCGCGCCCTTGCGACGGCCCCCGTTCCTTCTTACAGTGCCGGATGTCCCGTCCACTTTCGCAATGCAGCAAGGAGTCGACATGAGCGTGACCGGAACCTGGAACCTGACCCTTAACTCGCCGCTGGGTGACCAGGCGGCCACGCTGCAGATCCAGGAGGCGGACGGCGCCTACCAGGGCACGCTGAAGGGCCAGGCCGACCCCACCGCCGTCGAGGACCTGAAGGTGGATGGCTCGAACGTCGGCTTCGCCGCCGATGCCGACACGCCGGTCGGCCGTCTCAAGCTCGGCTTCACCGGCGCCGTCGCGGGCGACACCCTCTCGGGCACCTACAGCACGCCGTTCGGCGCCTTCAACTTCTCCGGCACCCGCGCCTGAGGCAGGTCCCACGGGCCAGCGCGGCGGGCCGCTGGTGCCCGCCGCCTGCGCCCTCGGTCGCGGCCCGCTACGTCATCGAGTGCAGCCCGAACAGGTTGCCCTCGGTGTCGAACACCAGCGCGATGTGGCCATACTGGCCGATCGACATCTTCTCGCGCTGCACCTTGCCGCCCGCCGCGGCCACGCGAGCGGCCTCGACGCCGCAGTCCTCGCAGTTGAAGTAAACCAGCGTGCTGTTGCCGCCGGACGGCATGCCGGCAACGCTGAGCAGCGCCCCGCCGATGCCGCGCTGCCCCTCGGCCATCGGGAACGCCCACATCTCGAGGCCATCGGCCTCCAGGCGCGACAGCGTCGTGCCGAGCACCGTCTCGTAGAAGCGGCGCGCTCGCGCGAGGTCCTGCACGTAGATCTCGAACCAGCCGACGGGATTCGGTTTCATCGCAGTTCTCCCCTGGTGTGTGTTGTCCGACGCACAGGATATCGCTGCTCGGGGCGGGTGTGTGCCGGTGCTACCATCGCGGCCGTCACCGTCCTCTCGAGGCTTCCTTGCCATCACTCGTCGCCACGGCCGGTCGCGCCTCACCCAGGGTCGCCGGGCTGATCGCACTGCTTGGCGGGTGCGCGATGAGCCAACCCGCGGCCGCAACCGCCACCGACGGACCACTCGCACGACCGGCGAGCTTCGCGGGCACCCTGGCCTGCGCGGGCTCCGCAGGCGCGGGCGCGCAGCTCGATCTCTGGCCCGACGGCGTGTTCCACCTGCAGCGCACCTGTCTCGGCACCCCCGACCGTGACGACGACCGCGGCCGCTGGCAGCTCACGCCCGACGGCGACGGGATCCGGCTGCACGGCGGTCGGGAGATGCCGCTCGCGTTCGCCTGGCGCGGTCGCGATGCGCTGGTGCCGCTCGACGTCCAGGGGCGCCCGATCGGCGAGGGCGGCTCCGCACTGCGCCGCCTGCCGGACTTCGCGCCGGCCGAACTCCAGCTCGCCTTGCACGGCATGTTCCGCTATCTGGCCGATGCGGCGGGCTTCGAGGAGTGCCTCACCGGCCGCGTCTATCCCGTCGCCATGGAAGGCGACTTCGTCGCGCTCGAGCGCGCCTACATGGCTTCCGAAGCGGGCGGAACGGGTACCCCGATCATGGCGAGCTTCGACGGCGAGATCGCCCGGCGGCCCGCCATGGAAGGCGACCGTGCCACGCCCACGGTGGTCGTGCGGCGCTTCGTGAGTCTCTGGCCCGGTGGCCGCTGCGAGCAAGCGATGAGTCGCGCCAGTCTCGCCGAGACCTACTGGAGGCTGGTGCGCCTGCGCGGGGAACCGGTCGTCACGCCGCCGCAACAGCGCGAGGCGCATCTGGTGCTCCACTCGGGCGACGGTCGCTACAAGGGCCACTTCGGCTGCTTCCGCTACGACGGCGAGTATCGCGTCAACGGCGGGGAGATCGCCTTCGACGCGCCGCGATGGACTGCCGGGAGCGACTGCACGAGCAGCGACCCGAACTCGGCGTCGCCGCCGCGGTCCGAGTATTCGGACGCGCTGGGCGCGGCGCAACGCTGGACCATCAACGCTCAGGTGCTCGAGTGGTTCGACGCGACTGGCGCGAGCGTCGCGCTGTTCGAGGCCGTCTACCTGCGATAGCCGGCCATGCGCCGGATTTCCCCGTCCAGGATCGGAGAGAACCCCGATGCGAATGCCGACGATGCGGACGACCGCCCTGCTGCTGGCCGCGACGATGGCCGGATGCGCGCCCATGACCGCCATCTCTGAGATGCCCGCGCTCGAGGGCACGGCGTGGACGCTGACGTCCCTGCCGGGTCACGAGCTCGGCAGCACGTCGGCACCGACGCTGCGTTTCGAGGACGGCCGGGCGAGCGGCGGCGACGGCTGCAACCGCTATTCGATGCCCTACGCCCTCGAGGGCGGCAGGCTCGACCTGTCCGGGCCGGCAATGTCCACCGAGATGGCCTGCCCGCCCGAGGTGATGAAGCGCGCCGCGGCCTACCTCGCCGCGCTGCGGGGATCGACCGGCTTTCGCATCGAGGACGGCCGGCTCGAACTGCTGGGCGCCGACGGCAAGCTGCGCGCTCACGCTGGCGGCGCAGTCGCAGAGGTTGGCCGGAACCTCCTGGCGCGCCAGCGGCATCAACAACGGCAAGGGCGCGGTCGCGAGCGTGGTGCTCGGCAGCGAGGTGACGATCGCCTTCGGCGCCGACGGCCGCGCCAGCGGCTCCGCCGGCTGCAACAGTTTCACGGCGGGCTACGAGGCGAGCGCGCCGCAGCTCACGTTCACGGCCCCGGCGTCGACGCGCAAGATGTGCGAGAGCGCGGATGTGATGCGCCAGGAGCAGGCTTTCCTCGCCGCGTTGCCGACCGTCGCGACCATGCGCTTCGAGGGCGACCGCCTCGAACTGCGCCGCGCCGACGGCGCGTTGGCCTTGGCGCTGATGCGCGACAAGGGCAAGTAGTCGCGGGCGCTAGAGCAGTGTCGCGACATCGTCCATTGCGATCATCGGCGAGCGTGGGCGCGGGCGCGGCGTGAAATCAGCCCCGATGCACTCGTCGGACATCGAACGCTTCGTGCGCGACACGCTGGGCTGCGGCTGCCCGGACGAGGTGTTCCGCTCGATCTCGATCGAACGCCTGCCGGCGTCGGCGGGCCGTCCGGCGCTCACCGAGTTGCGGGTGGGCTCGCGGCTGCTGATTCGCATCGTCGCGGCGCCCGATCACGCTGCGGCCGTCGGCTGGCTCGAGGGGCTGGCGGCCGACGGGCGTGCCGCGCGGGACCGTCACGGCTACAACCGCTTCCGGCTGGTGGTCGTCGCGCCGGGACGCGGCGCGGCGCCAGGTCAACGCGACGGGCTCGACGGGCTCGCAGCGAGATTCGCGCGCGCGACCGCCGGCGATGATCGCGCGCACCTGCACGTACTACCCGCGGATCAGCTCCCGGCGGCGCTTGGTGAATCGCCGCCCGCCGGCGAGGCCTCGGCTGCGGGCCGCGGGACTGTCGCGAAGTAGCCGCTGCGGGCCAGTTCGGGACCGAGTGCCGCGGCGTGCGGCTGGAACAGCTCGAGCAACAGCCCGTCGGGCGCCTGCGCCATGGCGTAGTCGCCCGCGGGATGGCGGCGGATCTCCGTCACCGAGACCTCCGCGGCGCGCAGCCTCCCGACCAGCGACTCGAGTTCGTCCGTCTCGATGCCGAGGTGGTGCACGGTGCCGCTGCCGGCGTGCCGCGGCGGCTGGGAATACAGGTGCAGGCGCCCCTCGCCCACCCGCAGGAACACGTTGCGCGCTCCGGCGAAGTCCGCATCGAGCATGACCGTCGCGCCGAAGTGCTGCCGCCAGAACCCGATCGTGCGGTCCACGTCGGACGCGAACAGGTGGACGTGATGCAGGCTCAGCATGCTCGTCTCCCCGGCAAGGCCTGCGGCATTGTCCTGCTTCCGGAACGGGAAAACAGGAGAATCCCGCCGCTTTTCCCTGTAGATTGCGCGCGCATGAACAGCCTCACCCGCCGTGATTTCGTCATGGGCTCCACCGCGCTCGGCCTCGTGCTGGCAGCGCGCGAGGGCCTCGCCGCCGCCGGCGACCGCGCACCGATCTACCGCGAGGCCGAGCGCCGCCACGACGAGGCAGTGCAGCGGCTGCAGGACTGGATCCGCACGCCCACCATCGCCGCGGAGGGCCGCAACGTCGAGGAAGGCTGCGCACAGATGATGCGGCTGCTCGGCGAGGCGGGCTTCCAGCAGGTCGAGCGCATGCCCACCGACGGCGTGCCCGGCGTGTTCGCGACGCTCGACGCCGGCGCGAAGCGCACGATCGGCGTGTACTTCATGTACGACGTGAAGCAGGCGAACGCCGACGAGTGGTCCTCGCCGCCCTGGGACGCGAAGCTCGTGGAGATGCCGGGCGTCGGACGCGTCGTCATGGGTCGCGGCGCGGTGAACCAGAAGGGTCCGCAGTCGGCATTCCTCGCCGCGCTGCATGCCTTCCGCGCCGCGGGCCGGACGCTGCCCGTCAACCTGGTGCTGGTCGCCGAGGGCGAGGAAGAAATCGGCTCGCCGCACTTCGCGCAGGTGGTCCGCGCGCCGGCGCCGCTCGCGATGCTGGCGAAGACCGAGGGCGTGTTCATGCCGTTTGCGTCGCAGGGCATCGACGGCACCGTCACGATCAATCTCGGCGCCAAGGGCATCGTCGAGCTCGAGCTGGTCTCGAGCGGCGAGCGCTGGGGCCGCGGCCCAGGCAAGGACGTGCACTCGAGCCTGCGGGCGACGCTCGACAGTCCCGCGTTCCACCTCGTGCAGGCGCTCAACTCGCTGGTGACCGCCGACGGCGACCCGGCGATCGACGGACTGACGGACCGGGTGCGGCCGCTGCCGGCCGCCGATCGCGCGCTGCTCGACACCGCGGCGCGGCGCCTCGACGAGGCCTCCTGGAAAAAGTCCTATTCGGTGCAGCGTTTCGCGCACGACGCCGACTTCCGCACCGCCCTCGAGAACCTCGTGTCGAAGCCCACGGTGAACATCGAGGGACTCGTCGGCGGCTACACGGGCCCCGGCGGCATGACGGTTCTGCCGACGAAGGCCACCGCCAAGCTCGACCTGCGCCTCGTCCCCGACATGACCTACGAGGACACCATCGCGAAGGTCAAGGCGCATCTGGAGAAACGCGGCTTCGGCGACCTCGAGGTGAAGGTGGGCGGCGGCTACGACCCCACGACCACGCGGGCCGACGCGCGGCTTGTCCAGTCGCAGGCCGCGGTCTACCGGGCGGCGGGCGTCGAGCCCGTGCTCTGGCCGCGGCTCGCGGGCTCGTGGCCCGGCTATCTCTTCACCGGCGCGCCGCTCGAGCTGCCGGCCGGGCACTTCGGGCTCGGCCACGGCGCCCGGGCGCACGCGCCCGACGAGTACTACCTGATCGAGTCGCAGAACCCGAAGCTCTCGGGCTTCGATGCGGCCGTGAAGTCCTACGTCGACTACCTGTACCAGCTGGCCTGAAGGCATCCCGCGCGATCCGGTTCCCGAAGCACTCGGGACCGAGGCGCGCCTGAACCGATGGAGCGAATCATGAACCGGACCGATCGCGGCGCACTGCCGCTGCTGCTCGTGGCACTGCTCGCCGCACCGACCCTCGCCGACACGGCGCCCGCGACTGCCGCTGCGTCGCCGGCGCCGGCCGCGGCCACGCTCGCCTATCCCTCCACTCGCACCGGAGACGTCGTGGACGACTACCACGGTCGCAAGGTCGCCGATCCGTATCGCTGGCTCGAGGACCTCGAGTCCAAAGACACGGCCGAATGGGTTGCCGCGCAGAACAAGGCCACGTTCGCTTACCTCGAGAAGCTCCCCAACCGCGAAGCGATTCGCAAGCGGCTCACCGAATTGTGGGACTACCGCCGCACCGGCGTTCCCGTGCGCGAGGCCGGCCAGCTGTGGTTCCAGCAGAACAGCGGCCTGCAGCGACAGTCGCCGCTGTACCGGCAGGCGGATCTGAAGGGACCGCCGACACTCGTGATCGATCCGAACACACTCTCGCCGGACGGCTCGGTGCAGATGGCGCAGTGGTCGCCTTCTCCGGACGGCCGCTACCTCGCCTACACGCTCGCGAAGGGCGGGTCGGATGTGCAGGACGTGCAGGTGCGCGACCTCACGACCGGTCAGGATCTGCCTGTCAAGGTGCGCAACATCAAGTTCAGCGGCCTCAGCTGGACCAAGGACGGCAAGGGCTTCCTGTATGCACGCTACAAGGGCACGGAGGCGAGTGCAGACTTCGCCGACGCTGCCGAGTTCCACCAGGTCTGGTACCACACGATCGACGGACGTAGTCCCGATCGCCTGGTCTTCGACCGGCCCGAGCATCCGCGCGACGGAGTCAGTGCCGGTCTGAGCGACGACGGCCGCTGGCTGTTCCTCTCCGCCGGTAGCGGCACGACCTACAACCGCCTCTGGGTTGCCGACCTCGGCTCGGCCCACGCGCCGGATCTCGCGGCACCGGCGAGGTTGATGGCCCCCGAGGAGGACGCCATCCACGCCCCGCTCGGCGTGGTCGGCGACGAGGCCTACCTTTACACGACCTACAAGGCGCCGAACGGCCGCATCGTCGCGGGGAAGGTCGGCGAAAGCGACCGCGAGAAGTGGCGCACGGTGGTGCCGGAAGGCAAAGACGCCATCTCCGAGGGCGACGTCGTCCTGGTCGGCGGCCGCCTCGGCATTGTCTACCTCGTGGACGTGCAGAGCCGCGTGCGCCTGTTCGGGCTCGACGGCAAGCCGCAAGGCGAGATCGCGCTGCCGGAGCCGGGCTCGGTGACCGAGATCAGCGGCCGCAACGACGGGCGCGAGATGTTCCTGAACTTCACGTCCTTCCTGCGGCCGGCAACCGTGTTTCGCTACGACGTCGCCACTTCGGCGATGGAGCCCTTCTATGCGCCGCAGTCCCCGTTCGACGCCTCGAAGTACGAAACGCGCGCGCTGTTCTACACCTCGAAGGATGGCACCCGCGTGCCGATGTTCGTCACGCTGCGCAAGGGCGCGAAGCTCGATGGCAACCACCCGACGATGCTGTTCGGCTACGGCGGCTTCAACATTTCCGTCGTGCCGAGTTTCTCGCCGGCCGTCGCGGGTTGGCTGGAACTGGGCGGCGTCTACGCGGTGGCGAACCTGCGCGGCGGCGGCGAGTACGGCTCCGATTGGCACCGCGCGGGGACGCGGGAGCGCAAGCAGAACGTGTTCGACGACTTCATCGCCGCCGGCGAGCACCTGGTGCGCGAGAAGTACACCACGCCCTCGCGGCTCGCGATCCGCGGCGGCTCGAACGGCGGCCTGCTGGTGGCCGCCTCGATGATCCAGCGGCCCGACCTGTTCGCGGTGGCGCTGCCCGCGGTCGGCGTGCTCGACATGATGCGCTACCACAAGTTCTCGGCCGGACCGTTCTGGTCGGACGACTACGGTTCAGCCGACGATCCGGAGGCAGCGAAGTACCTGCTCGCCTACTCGCCGCTGCACAACCTGAAGCCCGGCACCTGCTACCCGGCAACGCTGATCACCACGGCGGACCGCGACGACCGCGTGGTACCGAGCCACTCGTTCAAGTTCGCCGCTGCGCTGCAGAAAGCGCAGGGCTGTCCGAGGCCCACACTGATCCGCATCGAGGTGGCCGGCAGCCACGGCTACCGGCCGACCGATCGCGTGATCGCCGAAATTGCCGACGTGTGGGCGTTCACGCTGGCGAACATGGCGCCGGCGGAGTGACCTCGCGTGGCAACGCCCTGGACCGAAGGTGCGATAGGCGTCCTCGCCGCGATTCAGCGCCGCAGCCGCGCCCGCGTGCGCTTCATGTGCGTCGACGTGCGTGCCTTCGCGGGCGACCTTCGAGTCGCCCTTCCCGGCGGTGAGCTGCAGGTAGCTGCCGTCGGGCTGCATCTGCCAGGCGTTGCGGCGGTCCTCGAGCTGCACGACGAGGTCCTCCCAGAGCCGCTCGCGGAGCTGGCGCACCAGCACCGGGGTCACCGCCTCGACGCGCCGCGACAGGTTGCGGTCCATCCAGTCCGCCGAGCCGATGTAGAAGTCGCCGTCGAGCGGATCGGCCTGGCCGTTCGCGAAGTGGAACAAGCGGCCGTGCTCGAGGAAGCGCCCGACGATCGAGCGCACGCGCAGGTTCTCGGTCCACCCCGCGACGCCCGGGCGCAGGCAGCAGAAGCCGCGGATGATCAGATCGATCGGCACGCCCGCCTGCGAGGCCTCGGACAGCGCCTCGCACACCGGCAGGTCCTCGAGCTGGTTCATCTTGGCGACGATGCGCGCAGGACGCCCGGCGCGCAGGTGCTCGGCCTCGCGGCGGATCAGCTCGATGACGCGCTCGCGCATGTTGATCGGTGCGACCAGCAGCCGCTCGAACTTCGGCGAGCGCGAATACCCGGTCAGGTGGTGGAACAGGTTCACCACGTCGCGGGTGATCACCGGGTCGCAGGTGAAGAGGCCGTAGTCCGTGTACATCCGCGCGGTCTTGACGTGGTAGTTGCCGGTGCCGATGTGCGCGTAGGTGCGCAGGCCGTCGCCCTCGCGGCGCACCACCAGCGCGAGCTTGGTGTGGGTCTTCAGCCCGCGCATGCCATAGATCACGTGGTCGCCGGCCTTCTGCAGCTCGTTCGCCCAGTGCAGGTTGCGCTCCTCGTCGAAGCGCGCCTTGAGTTCGACGAGGCAGGCCACCTGCTTGCCGTTCTCGGCCGCCCGGATCAGCGAGCGCACGAAGGGCGTGTCGTCGCCGAGCCGGTACACGGTCATCTTGATGGTCGTGACGCTCGGATCGTTCGCGGCGTCGCGGATGAAGCGCTCGACCGTGGCGTCGAAGCTCTCGTAGGGGTGGTGCACCAGCACGTCGCCGGCGCGGATCACGGCAAAGAGATCCGCGTCCTCCTCGAGGCCCACGGGCACCAGCGGCGACCACGGCGGGTCGCGCAGCTCGGCCATCGGCAGCGCGGCGAGCTGGAACAGCGAGGTGTAGTCGAGCGGACCGGCGAGCTGGAACACGTCGCTGTCGCGCAGCTCGAAGCGGCCCATCAGTCCCGCCAGGATCTCCGACTGCGGCGCCTCGCCGAACTCCAGGCGCACCACCGGCTGGAAGCGCCGCTGTCGCAGCTGCTCCTCCACCATCTCCCGGATGGTGTTGTCGGTGTCCTCCTCGATCGCGATGTCGGCGTTGCGCGAGACGCGGAACAGCGTCGCCTGCTCGATGGTCACGCCGGGGAACAGCTTGTGGGCGTTCTGGCGCACGAGATCCTGCAGCGCCACGAAGCAGCGCTCGCCGTCTGGCACGTCAGTCCGCAACGCGATCCACTGCGGCAGCGTGGTCGGCACCTTGACGCGCACGTTGATGGCGTCGGTCGCCTGCGGGTCGCGCAGCACGAATCCCCACGACGTCGAGAGGTTCGACATGAAGGGGAACGGGTGGGATGGGTCGAGGCTGAGCGGCGTGAGCGCCGGGGAGACGTGGTGGTCGAAGTACTCGGCGGCCTCCTCGCGCTGCGGGTCGCTGAGCTCGTCCCAGGCGGCGAGCCGCACGCCTTGCTTCGCGAGCAGCGGCCGCAGCCGCTCGAAGCAGGCCGCCTGCTCCACCAGCATCGGGAACAGTGCCGAGCGCAGCCGCTCCATGTGGGCATGGAACTGGTCGATGCTGGTCGGGTTGCCGCTGGCATAGGCCCGCGTGCGCATGGCGCCCACGCGTTTCATGTAGAACTCGTCGAGGTTCGACGTGAAGATCGCGAGGAACTTGAGCCGCTCGAGCAGCGGCGTCCGGTCGTCGAGCGCCGAGCTCAGCACGCGCCGGTTGAACTCGAGCCAGCTCAAGTCGCGGTCGATCCACGCCTCGCGAAGCAGTGCATTGCGCCGGGACCTGCCGTCTTTGGTCACGTTGAACTCCTGGATTGGGCGGGCATTCTATCCTCGGTCGGCGATGCTGCGATTTTGCGACGGCGCCTGCCGCGGCGGCCGTGCGGGCCGGTCGCCCGGTCCGGCACATCCCGGCGCATCAATGTGGCGTCGATCACAGATCGAGGCGGCCGTCCCGCGCTGCACTGTCCGGCACGGGCACCATCCCCTAAACAGGACTCTGGTGACCCGCACAGGGTGGGAGGGCGGCCCGTGGCATTTGTCATCGTCTCGGCCAGCGGTCTGGCGGACTCGCAGCTGCGCATGCTGCACGCGCGGCCGCTACTGCTCGTGGCGGGCCTCGGCCTCCTGCTGCTCATGGTCTGCTGCGTCGGCCTCGGCTACCGTCTCGCCCGGGCGGACGTGCCCCCGATCGCCGCCGCTGCCGCTGGTCTCGAACAGCCGCGGGTCCGTGCGCTGGTGGATCGCGTGGGTTCGCTGACCGGGCGGCTCGTCCGGCTCGAGAGTCAGGCGACTGCGCTGGCCCGGCAGCTCGGCGCCCGCCCGGTGACCGCCGGCCTGTCACGCAGTCCGCGCGGCGCGCCGAGCGGCGGACCGCTGCTGCCGGTCGAAGACCTGTCCCGGCTCGAGGCCGACCTCACGCGGCTCGAGATCACCATCGCCGACCTGTCCGACGTTGCCACGGAACGCGAACTCGAGACCATGGCCTATCCGAACCGCATGCCGGTCGCCGGAGGCCACGTACCCG
The DNA here is from genome assembly GCA_963707145.1 of uncultured Gammaproteobacteria bacterium. GTDB lineage: Bacteria > Pseudomonadota > Gammaproteobacteria > Steroidobacterales > Steroidobacteraceae > RPQJ01. The sequence goes on along the minus strand of CAVPOQ010000007.1, from coordinate 332,761 downwards.
TGAGTTCGAATTACGGCACGCGCCGCGACCCGTTCACCGGGCGACCGGCGCGCCACACGGGCCTGGACATCCCCGCGCGCCACGGCACGCCGATCCTCGCCAGCGGCGGCGGTCGGGTGGTGTCGGCTGGATACCGGGGCGCATACGGCCAGACCATCGTCATCGACCACGGTGACGGTTTGTCGACCCTGTACGGCCACGCCTCGAGGCTGCTCGTCCGCACCGGCGACGTCGTGATGCCGCAGCAGAAGATCGCGCTGGTCGGTTCCAGCGGTCGCTCCACCGGCCCGCACCTGCATTTCGAGGTCATCCGCAACGGCGATCGTGTTGAGCCGCGCCAGTACCTCGCGCAGGTTCTCAACCGCGACCAGAAGCCTCACGGGCAATGATCGGGACCTCCTCCACCCGCCAGCTGACCACGGCGCGCCTCGCGCTCGTGTCCGACCTGCGGGCGCGGGCCCTGTTGCGGTCGGTGCTGGTGACCGTGCTGGTGGCACTGGCCGTCGCCGCCGGCCTGCGCCTGCAGTCGGAAGGCGCGGCATCCGCGGCTCGCCGGGCCCAGCTCCAGGAGCAGAACACGACCCTGCTCGCCGAGGTCGCCCGCCTCGAGGCCGAGCTCGAACTCGAGCAGGCGACACGGGCGGCGCTCGACCGGCAGGTCGGGGAATTGAACCAGCGCGTCGCGGAACTCGACAGCCAGCTCGGTTTCCTCGGAGCACAGAGCGGCCGCCCACGGCGGTCCGCATCGTCGAATCGATGACGGAGGCATGCAGATGATGTTCCGCAGGAAATCGGACCAGTCGATCGATGTCACCCGGCTCTCGAGCCTTATCGACCGCGGCGTGGAGATCGTGGGCGACGTCTGCATCAAGGATGGCCTGCGCATCGACGGCCACGTGCGCGGCGAGATCCGCAGCCGTCCGGACGCCCGCGGACTGCTGGTGCTCACCGAGCATGGCAGCATCGATGGTTCCGTGAAGGTTCACGACGCCGTGATCAACGGCACGATCACGGGCGACCTCGAGGTCGAGCACTTTCTCGAGCTGCAGGCGGGCGCGCGCGTGTGCGGCACCATCACCTACCGCAAGATGCGGATGGAATGCGGCGCGTCCGTCGACGGTCGACTGGCATGCCTCGGCGAAACGCAGGCGGAGCGCGTCGCGACCGACAACGTCGTCTCGCTGCCGCGCGCCCGGCCCGCGGACGCCTGAGGCGTCGAGCGACAGCCCTCAGGCGTAGAGCCGCTCGATCTCCTGCGCGTACTTGGCGAGGATCGGCCGGCGCTTGAGCTTCATGGTGGGCGTGAGTTCCTCGCCGCCGGGGAGCCAGTCGGCCTCGAGGATCGCGAATCGCTTGATCTGCTCGACCCGGGACAGGCTGGCGTTGGCGGTTTCCACCGCCGCGGCGACCGCGGCGTGCAGCGCCTCGGCGGACGGAAGGGGCCCGCCGGACGTGCGCGCCACCAGGTCGCGATCGAGCACGACCAGCGCCACGTTGTATGGCCGGCGGTCGCCGATGCACACCGCGTGGGCGATCAGCGGGCTTGCGGCCCGCAGCTTGATCTCGATGTTGGCCGGCGACATGTTCTTGCCGGCCGAGTTGATGATGATCTCCTTCTTGCGATCCACGATGCGCACGTAGCCGTCGGCGTCGATCGTGGCGATGTCGCCGCTGTGCAGCCAGCCGTCGGCGTCGAGCGCCTCGGCGGTGCGCTCCGGGTCGCCGCGGTAGCCCTTCATGACCAGCGGCGCACGCACCAGCAGTTCGCCGTCCTCGAGCAGCCGTAGCTCGACGCCCGGCAGCGCCCTGCCGACCGTGCCCATGCGGATGTCGTCGGGCGGGTTCAACGTTGCGAAGCACGACAGCTCGGACATGCCCCAGCCCTCGTTCAGCGGGAGCCCGAGCGCGTGGAAGTACTGGAGGACCTCCATGGAGGCCGGTGCCGCGCTGGTGATCTGGCATTCGCTCTGGTCGAGGCCGATCTTCGCGCGCACCAGGGCCTTGCCGGCGTCCGGCAGCCGCGACGGATCGCGCAGGCCCGCCGCCTGGAGTCCCGCCATGAGCTTCTCCCAGACGCGCGGCACGGCGCCGAAGAACGTCGGTCGGACCTCGACCAGCGCCGCGGCGACCTGCCTGAGGTCGGCGAGCGACACCATCGTCGTGCCATAGCAGAGCGATGAGCCGTAGTGGCTCAACGCGCGATCACCGACGTGCGCGGACGGCAGGTAGGAGACGATCCGTCCGCCGGGCCGGATGCCGACGGTGTCGGCCACCGCGCGGCACTCGAACAGGACGTTGCGGTGAGTGAGCTGCGCGGCCTTGGACGGTCCCGTGGTGCCCGAGGTGTAGATGAGCGTCACCACGTCGTCGGGCTCCACCGCCCGCCACGCGGCCTCGAAATCGAAGCCGCGCACGTGCGCGCGCGCGAGGTCCTCCAGTGTCGTCGTGCCGGGCTCCGCAGCGTCCACCAGCACGACGTGCTCGATCTCGGCGGTGCGCGCCTCGAGCACCCGCGGCAGGAACTGCCTCTCGGTGACGACCACGCGGCAGCCGGCATTGCCGAACAGCTGCGCGATCTGCTCAGAACTCAACGTGTTGTAGACCGAGAACGGCGTGGCGCCGAGGTGCATCGCCGCCACGTCCACGAGGTTGAACTCGGGGCGGTTGGTGAGCATCACGGCGACCGTGTCGCCGCGGCGCACGCCGAGCGAGTGCAGGCCCTCGGCGAGCGCGCGCACCCGCGCCGCGTACTCGGCAAAGGTGAACTCGAGCCCGCCGCCGTACGCGCGATGCGCGAGTTGCTGCGGCCGCTCGGCCGCGGTGATCTGGAACGCGCCGCAGAGCGTGTCGGCGTCGAGCGAGGCGTGCCGTGGAAAGGTATGTCGTTCAGCGTGCTGCATCTGTTCCCCCCGCCCTCGTACGCAGCTCACCCGTCGCGCTTCTGCCAGGCCGCGAGCGGCCGGCTCGCCTGCGGCGCGATCGGTTCGCCCCCGTCGCGTTCGCGCACCGCCTGCTTGAATCCCACTTCCTCGGCGCGTCGCTTGAACCACAGGCCCTCTGGGCTGTGGCGCGAGATGCCGTCGAACAGCGTGGCGAAGCGTTGCGTGTTGGCGAGTCCCATGGCGTCGTAGGCCTGGTTCACCATCAGCTTCTGCATCATCAGCTGGTTCTTGGGCACCGACGCGATGCGGCCGGCGAGTTCCGCCACGCGCGCATCGAGCCGCGCGCGCGGCACGGCCTCGAGCACCAGCCCGAGGCGCGCCGCCTCGCGGCCGTCCACGAGGTCGCCGGTGAGCAGCATGCGCTTGGCGCGCTCTGCGCCGAGGCGGTACACCCACATGGCGGTGGTCGGGCAGCCCCAGACGCGCGCGGGCGGATAGCCGATCACGGCCTCCTCGGCCATGACCACGAGGTCGCAGCACAGCGCGATGTCGCTGCCGCCGGCGACCGCCGGGCCGTGCACGCGCGCGATGGTGGGCTTGTAGCTGCGCCACAGCGACATGAACTGCTGGGTGAACTCGTACATGCCGAAGAAGTCGGCCATCGGGTCCCAGGCGTGCGGATCGCCGCCCTCGCCCGCGCCGCCGAGCTGCGAGCCGGGCTGCTCGCCCGCGGATTCGGCGAAGTCCTTGAGATCGTAGCCGCTGCAGAAACCCTCGCCCGCGCCCGTGAGCACGATGGCGTGCACCGCGTCGTCCCGGTTGGCACGGTCCACGGCGGCGGCGATCTCGCCGGGCATCTCGAGGCTGATCGCATTCATCCGCTCGGGCCGGTTGAGCGTGATGGTGGCGACGCGCCCGTCGGCCGAGTAGGTGAGCGTCTGGAAGGTCATCGGTCCCCCTGCGACCCGACGTTACGCCCCGCCCGGATCGCGGCGCAACACCGGCCCGCAGGCAACTCGCGTCGTCGCGACTGGCCAGGGCCGGGCGCACCCTCGGCGTAAGACGCTCGCCCTGTCGTACCAGGTGGCCGATGCGGCGAACGTGCGGGCGTTCGTCGAACTCACCACGAGCACCTGCGACTGGCGCTTCTGACGCGGCGCCTCCGGACTTCTCCGGGTGCCCGCCCGAGCACAGCGGGCCTATATTCCGCGGCCTGGAGCGCCGCCGCGGCGCCCCCTCCCCAACCAGACCCACGCCCGCGAGCGGGAGCGGGCCGCGAGGTACCGAGCCATGAGCGACCAGGTTCCACCAGACCATGGGCCAGCAGTCCGGGCGGCGTTCCTGGGCCGAACCGTGGAAGATCAAGATGGTCGAGCCGCTGCGCATGACGCGGCGCGAGGACCGCGAGCGCGCGCTCGCCGAGGCGGGCCACAACACTTTTCTGCTGCGCTCCGACGACGTCTACATCGACCTGCTCACCGACAGCGGCACCAGCGCGATGAGCGACCGCCAGTGGGCGGGCATGATGCTCGGCGACGAGGCCTACGCCGGCAGCCGCAACTTCTACCGTCTCGAGGAGGCGATCCGGACAGTACTACGGCTACCGCTACGTCGTGCCGACCCACCAGGGCCGCGGGGCCGAGCACCTGATCAGCCAGGCGGCGATCCGCAGGGGCCAGTACGTGCCCGGCAACATGTACTTCACCACCACGCGCCTGCACCAGGAACTCGCGGGCGGCATCTTCGTGGACGTGATCGTGGATGCGGCGCACGACCCCGCCGACCTCTCGCCGTTCAAGGGCGACGTGGACCTCGACAAGCTCGAGCGGCTGATCCGGGAGCAGGGCGCGGCGAACATCGCCTACGTCAGCCTCGCGACGACGGTGAACATGGCCGGCGGCCAGCCGGTGAGCATGGCCAACGTCAAGGCATTGCGGGCACTCTGCGACCGGCACGGACTGCGACTGTTCCTCGATGCGACCCGGCTGGTCGAGAACGCGTTCTTCATCCAGGAGCGCGAGCCGGGCTACGCCGACCAGTCGATCGCCGCGATCGCGCTCGAGTTCTGCAGCCACACCGACGGCGCGTGGTCGAGCGCCAAGAAGGACAGCCTCGTCAACATCGGCGGCTGGCTCGCCGTGAACGACTGGCCGCTGTTCGAGGAACTGCGCAACCTCGTCGTGGTGTACGAAGGCCTGCACACCTACGGCGGGCTCGCCGGCCGCGACATGGAGGCGATGGCGATCGGCATCGTGGAGTCGATGCAGGACGACCACGTGCGTTCGCGCATCGGACAGGTGCGCTATCTCGGCGAGCTGCTCGAGGACTGGGGCATCCCGATGGTCAAGCCGGTCGGCGGCCACGCGATCTTCCTCGACGCGCGGGCGTTCTATCCGCAGCTCACCCAGGACCAGTTCCCGGCGCAGACGCTGGCGGCAGAGCTCTACCTCGACTCGGGCATCCGCTCGATGGAGCGCGGCGTGGTCAGCGCCGGACGCGACGCCGTGACCGGCGGCCACCACTATCCGAAGCTCGAGCTGACCCGACTCACCATCCCGCGGCGCGTGTACACGCAGGCGCACATGGACGTGGTGGCCGAGTCCGTGAAGGCCGTCTACGACGGCCGCGCCGCAGCGCGCGGCCTCAGGATGACCTACGAGCCGCGCTACCTGCGCTTCTTCCAGGCACGCTTCGAGCCGCTGTAGGTGCGTGCGCCGCCGCGCTCCCGCTAGAAGCTGCGACGGGTCTCGACGAGCAGCTGCACGGAGTCGATCCCCGGCTGGGTCACGAGCGGCACCGCGATGTCGATGTGCAGCACGTTGCCGAGGCCGGTGCGGGTGTTGCCGATGCGCAGGCCGACGCCGACGTCCGACAGCCAGCCGAGCGGCGTCTCGCCGGCGACGTCACGGCCCCAGGTGCGTCCGGCGTCCGCGAACACCGCGGCACCGACGTGGAACAGGTGGAACGGCTGCCAATTGGTGAAATAGCGCTCTTCGACCGTGAGCAGCGCACTCGCGGTGCCGGACTGATACCGCAGCGGATAGCCGCGCAGCCCGTTGTCGCCGCCGAGCAGCAGCTGGTGGTCGAGGTCGAGCGCCTGGGCCACGGCGGCCCGGGCGTCCGCGTAGAACAACAGCTGCGGACGCTGCCTGCGGTAGTAGCGCGTCTCGCCCTGCAACAGCACGTCGTGCAGGCCGTCGGATTCCCATCGTCCGTTGAGGCCGCCGGTGAAGAACAGCGACTGTGCTGCATCCACGCGCCGGCCTGCATCGCCGTACAGCGCGAACATCGCCGCGGTCTGGTCCGAGCCCCAGACCGGCGCGGCCAGTCCCAGTTCGGCACGCAGCGAGCGGCCGTACTTCAGGTCCTCGGTCCGGGCGAGCTGGTCCTGGTTGCGCGTGGTCTCGAAGTCGTCCTCGATCCACTCGAGTCCGGTCCAGGGGTAGACGAACTTGCGGTCGGCGGGCAGCGGGGCGGCCAGCGTCTCGTCGGCAATCGTGTCGAAGGTGTCGCGCTCGTAGCGAACGCCGCCGAGCCAGCGCCGGCTCCAGCCGTCGTGCAGGCCATCCGAGATGCCCCCGTACACCTCGAAGGCCTCGACGTTCTGGGTGAATTCATCGAGCACCTTGCCCAGCTGGTAGCGCGAGTCGGTGCGGTCTCCGCCGGTGAGCCGCGTGCCCGCGCTCCAGCGCGTGTCGAGCGAGTAGAACGGCCGCTCGATCGCGACATCCCCGAAACTGCCGTCGCTGTTGTCGGCGTACGCGACGCGCGCGCGCCACCAGCTGCCGAAGAGCTGCGGATCGTCATAGTCGAACAGCAGGGAGCTGCGGTCCACGTCGCTGGCCCAGCCGACCGACACGAGGCTCCCGCGCCCGAGGAAGTCCTGGTCCTGCAGCTCGAAGCCGACGTTGTTGCTGCCGCCCTTGCGGCTGAAGTGCAACCCCGGATTCAGGCTCCAGACGTCGCGTACCCGCACGTGCAGGTCGACCGTATTGTCTGCCGCGTGGTAGCAGGCGGGATCGATCCACGCGTCGAACAGGTAGCGGCGGCCCCGCAGCAGGCGCTCCGTCTCGGAGATCTTCTGCCGGGAATACGTGTCCGCTTCGTGGAACAGCAGCTGCGAGCGGATCGCGTCCTCGCGGGTGCTCAGGTGCAGCTGGTTGGCCCACCGGTACGGGGCCGCGCTCTCGCCGGGCTGCGTCGGATCGAAGATGTCCTCCACCTCGATGTCGATGCTGCCGATGCGGGCGCCGCCGGGCCTCGAGCTGTTGCTCCGACGGCAGCGTCCGTTGCAGCCGCCGAACCGGCGCTCATCGCACGCCGCGCGGACGCCGCCGCTGGCGCTCCGGCGGCCAGCAGCGCCGCCACGAGTGCAACCAGACCACAGCGGGCATTCGAGCGCATCGATGGTTGGACGCTCGATCGAGGGACAATCAATCGGCGCTGCCGCTATCGGCCGACCCGCGATCCCGGTGGGGTCCGGGCGCTCGGCGGCCTTCGACCGCCCTCCGCCGGCGCTTCACCTTGTATTCATTGGCCTTTTCGCGGCTTCCGCACCGCGGCTCCCGTTCAGAGGAACCGCTCGATCAGGGCATGCACGTTGACCCGCGCGTGCAGCTTCGCGCAGATCAGGAAGGTGCCGATCAGCTTGCGGTGCAGGAACAGGGTCTCGGGAGGCGGTGAGCGCAGGCCCTTGCCGAACAGCACCTCCAGCCCCAGGTCGCGCCCGCGAACGACGAGCCGCGAGCCCGCGAAGTCGTACGGCCCGCGGTGTGCAAGCGGCTCGCAGGCGAGTTCGATGATGTCGACGGCGTTGCGGATCATGGGCTCCGGGTCGTCCGGATGCGCGTAGCCGATGTCGAAGGCAGCGGCACGCAACCCGTCGCGGTCGCCGGCGAGCACGGCGCGACAGACTCGCCGGTAGCCCTCGGAGAAGGCCGCCGGATACTCGCCCACCGATCCGAGGTCGAGCAGCGCGATCTGCCGCGTCGCGGGTACGTAGAGGTAGTTGGCGATGTTGGGATCGGTCTGCATGAAGCGGAACTCGAACAGTTCCCGGAACATGAGTTCGTAGAGCGTGCGCGCCACGGCGTTGCGCCGCGTCGACGGCACCGCCTCGCTCGCGAGTCCCTCGAGCGGCTCGCCCTCCACCCAGTCCATGGCGAGGATGTGGCGCGTGGTCAGGCTGCGGTCCACGCGCGGCACGACGAGTTCGGGCATTTCGCCGACGAGGCGGCGATAGCGCTCGAGATTGCGCGCCTCGGCGTCGTAGTCGGTCTCGAGCTTGAGCTGCCGCTTGGCCTCGGCCACCAGCGAATCGATGTCGAGCTTGACCGGCAGGAAGTCGAGGCGCCGCAGCAGGCTCGCGAGGTTGTCGACATCGCTGTCGACGCTGCGTGCCACGCCGGGATACTGGATCTTGAGTGCCAGCTCGCGACCGCCGTGCTTCACCACGCGGTGCACCTGCCCGATCGAGGCTGCCGCGACCGGTTCGAACTCGAAACGCTCGAAGCGCTGCTGCCAGCCCTTGCCGTACTCGCGGCCGAGCACCCGCCTGAGTTGCGTGTCGGGCATCGAGTAGCCCTGCGAGCGCAGCATCGACAGCGCAGCCTGGAACGACTCTGGCAGCAGATCCTCGCCGTGCAGCGACAGGATCTGGCCGAGCTTCATTGCAGGTCCCCGCAGCGTGGCGAGGCGTCGCGCCAGCAGGTCGGCGGTGCCCGGCGTGAGCAGCGCCGCAGCGAGGTCCGGGCGCCGGCCCGAGGACAGCTGCTTCGCGGTGCCCACCGCGGTGGCGAGTGCGAGCTCGCCGCTCAACAGCCCGAAGCGCAGCACTCGCGAGAGTCGCGAGGCGGGCACGGCGCTGCGTTTGCGGGGAGCGGTGGTCACTGCTCTGGAGCGGCGCGGGAAGCGGACATCGTCCCCGTCGGTTCGCCCGGCGAGTGGAACTCGATGTGCCGGCATTCGCCATCATCGAACACCAGCTCGCGCTCGGGCCAGCGCAGCGCCGCGAGGCGCGTCTGCCAGGGTGGCGTCGCGCCGCGGGCGCGCTCCGCGTAGCGCCCGCCCGCCGAGTAGTCCACGCAGAACACGTTGCGGCGCGGTCCCATCCACTCGTACGGGCCGTAGTCCCCCAGCGGGTAGTCCCAGTCGCCGGTCACGTCGGCAGGCCGGGCGCGCGCGTCGAGTCGCCAGTAGTGCCCCATCACGACGGCCGGCGCCTCGTGGTAGGCGTTCCACCAGCGCGTGCGGGCCGTCATCCGCCAGCGCCCGCCCGCCCAGGTCGGACGATCCGTCGGGCTCTCGGGACCGGAGGTGACGACCTTCACGGGGTTCGAGTTCTGCCGGAACGTGGCCTCCTCCGCGCAGGCCGGCAACATCGGCAGTTCGGCCTCGCGGCGCTTGAAGTCGTGGCGGTACGGCAGCAGTTCCTTCGCGGCCCGTGCCGCCACGCCGCGCTCGCGCAGCAGGGTCCGGGCACGTGCGTCGAACGCAGCGCACAGTTCGCGATAGGCCGCGCCGGGGGCGAGCCGGGCCTGCACTTCGGCCAGCGCCGGGGGATCCCAGCAGGCATGCACGACGCGCAGGTCGTCGCGCACCAGCGCGAGAGGGAGGCTTGCGAGGAACTGCGTCCAGGCCGACCGTCGCCCTGGTGTCGCCGCCCTCGAGTGCAGGAACTCGCCGTTGCCGAGCTCATGGTTGCGATCGAAGAACCAGCCGTTGCCGTGCTTCGGCTCGTCGAGGAGCACGTTCAGCTCATGGTTGCCGAGCACGCACTGTGCAAGGCCCCGCCGCACACGATCCATGACGAGGTCGAGCACGGCCGGGCTATCCGGACCACGATCGCAGAGGTCGCCCACGAAAATCGCGCACCGGCCCTGCGGATGGACGCCGTCGGCGGCGTATCCGAGGTGCCCGAGCAGCGCCATCAGCGCGTCGGCCTCGCCGTGGACGTCCCCGATCACGTCCAGCGGACCATCGAACAGGCGGGCAAGCGGGCGGTCGGCGGCCATCCTCATATCCTGAAGCCTTCGGTGTCCATGGTTGCAGAGCGCCACTCCCCCCGGGATCGTGGATGATTCTGACGAGCATCCGGGGACGCTCACCGGGCTGCCTCGCCCGACCGCCGGGGCGCAGCCGATCCAGTGAACGTCGCCTGCCTGCGCCAGAGGATCAGCCGGTTGTTGGCCGGCATGGCGCAGTCCTCGACCAGGCGCAGCCCGGCCGCCGCCGCCAGCGCGTTCACCATCTGGAAGTCCCGCACGCCGCTGTCCGGATCGCGCTCGCGCAGCATCGCGTCGAAGGCCGCGTTGCTGTCGGACGTGTGGCGGCCCTGGTCGCTGAACGGGCCGTAGACCGCCAGCAGGCCGTCCGGGGCCAGGATCTCCGGCAGCCCGGCAAACAGCGCCTCGACCGCCGCCCACGACATGATGTGCAGCGTGTTCGCGGTGAACACCGCATCGGCGGCAAGCGGCGGCCACGGTTGGTGAAGCACGTCGAGAGCCAGCGGCGCCTCGAGGTTCGGCGGGCCCTCCGCGGCGATGCGCGCGACCAGGCCGTCGAGGTGCTCGCGGCGGTCGGTGGGCTGCCACGCGAGGTGCGGCAGCTGACGCGCGAAGTGCACGCCGTGCTGGCCCGTGCCGGCGCCGATCTCCAGCACCCGTTGGCGGTCGGCGAAGGCGGTGCGCAGGACGTCGAGGATCGGGCCCTGGTTGCGCGCGCAGGCCTCGGACCAGGGCAGTGCCGCGATCACAGGATCCGTGACACGAGCCCGAGCCACGCCTCCGTGCCCGACAGCCAGAGGCGCAACGGCTGGGAGACGACGAGCAGCAGTCCAGCCCAGAGCGTCACCGGGTGCAGCCGGCCGCGGGTGCGGAGGTCCCAGATCACCAGCGGGATCAGGAACAGGTCGGTGAGCGCGAAGAACACCAGCGGATTGCCGAGGTCGATGACGATCGGCCAGCGCGCGATCGCGGCATCGAGCAGGCACAGCGAGCCCACGATCATCAGGCGCTTGTGGCTCTGCGCGTCGCGCCGTCGCACGATCGCGAGCGAGACGAACACGGCGAACAGCGTCAGGTCCGTGAGCGGGACCAGCAGGAACTCGGCGGGCGGAACGGGGATGCCCATGAACCCGCCCGGGCGCCGCGCCGCGATCAGCGCCCCCGCGACACCCGACACCACCACCGCAGCCGCCACGGCGGCACCGATGCGGCCGAGCGCGCGGTGCAGGTCCGTGCGGCCGGCCCCGACCAGCGCCGGCTGCACGACCAGCAGCACGAACCACGCCGCGAACACCGCGCCGTGAAGGTAGAAGAACGGCTCCGGCGGCGCTCTTGTCGCCGCGTACTCCGTGAACCATGGACGCAGGAAGAACGTGCGCGCGAAGCCCAGGTACACCGCGGCGAACATCGCCAGCGACATGAAGGTGTAGAAGCGTCGCTCGGCCGGCCAGCCGGCGCGCCGAACCATCGATGTGGTCACGAATGCCCCCGCGCGAACCAGCGGTGGACGCAAGGTAGCACGCACCACGACACACCGTGGCGCAGTCGAGCGAGGTGCAGATGCTAAGCTGCTCGCCCGCCATGTCTTTCCGCTGGTGCTGCGCATGACGACGACCGCACGGACGGCCGCCCTCCTCCTGTGCCTGCTCGCGACCGCGGCCTGCCGGTACGCGCCCTCCACGCCCGACGGCGCCGCTGTTTCGACGTCGGCTGCGGGACCGGCCGCGACCCGCCATGATGCCGGCGTCGCCGCGGCGAACCCGATCGCGGTCGAGGCAGGCCTCGCGATCCTGCGCAGGGGGGGCAGCGCGGTGGATGCCGCCGTCGCGGTGCAGGCCGCGCTCGGCCTCGTCGAGCCGCAGAGTTCAGGCCTGGGCGGCGGCGCGTTCCTGCTGTACTACGACGCGCGCAGCGGGCAGGTCACCGCCTACGACGGGCGTGAGACCGCGCCCGCGGGCGCCACGGCGGACCTGTTCCTCGACGCGCAGGGTCAGCCCCTGCCCTACGCGGACGCGGTCACGAGCGGCCGCGCGACCGGCGTCCCCGGCGCAATGGCGATGCTCGGCCTCGCGCACGAGCGCCACGGGCAGCTGGCGTGGTCGCAGCTCTTCGACGGCGTCGCACGCACGGCCGACGACGGCTTCGCCGTGCCGCAGCGGCTGGCGCGCTTCGCCAACAGCAAGTTCCCGCAGGCGACGCTGCCCGACGCGCGCGCGCTGTTCGGCAAGGCCGACGGCGGCACGATCCAGGCCGGCGAGACCTTCAGGAACCCCGCCTATGCCGCGACGCTGCGCGCGATCGCTGCCGGCGGCCCGCGCACGCTGCTCGAGCCGCCGCTCGCCGGGCAGATCATCGCGCGCACGCAGGCCGAGCCGCGGCCCGGCACGCTCGCGCCGGCGGACTTCGCCGCATACCGCCCGCAACAAGGCCAGCCGCTGTGCCGCCCTTACCGCGTCTACGTGGTGTGCGTGCCGCCGCCGCCGTCGAGCGGCGTGGCGCTGCTGCAGATGCTCGCCATCCTCGAGCGCACCGACATCGCGACGCGCGGGCCGTCGGATCCGCAGGCGTGGTTCCTGTTCGCCGAGGCGAGCCGGCTCATGTTCGCGGATCGCGATCGCTACGTGGCGGACCCCGCCTTCGTCGCTGTGCCCGTCGAGGGACTGCTCGATCCCGCCTACGTGGCCGCGCGCGCCGCGCTGATCGGCGCGCGCGCCGGTGCGCCGCCCGCGGCGGGCGAACCGCCGGCCCGCACGGCGGCACGCTTCGGCGCGGATGCGACCGTCGAGGCCGCCGGCACCAGTCACTTCGTCGTCGTGGATGCCGCAGGCGACGTCGTCTCCATGACCACGACGGTCGAGTCGCTGTTCGGCTCGGGCCGCGCGGTCGGCGGCTTCTTCCTCAACAACCAGCTCACGGACTTCTCGTTCCGCCCCACCGAGGACGGCCGGCCCGTGGCGAATGCGGTCGCGCCGGGCAAGCGGCCGCGCTCGTCGATGGCGCCGGTCATCGTGCTCGATCGCGACGGCCGTCCGTTCGCGGCGCTGGGGTCGCCCGGCGGCTCGGGGATCCTGATCTACAACGCCAAGACGCTGGTCGGCCTGCTGGACTGGAACCTGACGCTGCAGCAGGCGATCGACCTGCCGAATCTGTATGCGCGCGGCCAGGACAACTTCGGCGAAGTCGGCAAGTTCCCGCCGGGGGTGCTCGCGGGCCTCGCCGAGCGCGGCATCGAGGTCAAGGCGGGCCGCGGCGAGGAATCGGGCCTGCACGGCGTGGTGCTGCGCGACGGTGGCCGCCTCGAAGGGGCGGCGGATCCGCGCCGCGAGGGCGCGTGGCGACAGCCGTGAGCACGCGCTTCGCCGGCAAGGTGGTCGTGATCACCGGCGCTTCGGCGGGCGTCGGCGCCGCGACCGCGCGGGCGTTCGCACGCGAGGGCGCGAGGCTCGTGCTGGTGGCGCGCGGCCGCGAGGCGCTCGAGCGCGTGGCGTCCGAACTCGGCGCGACGACCGAGGTGATCGCCGAGTCCCTCGACGTCAGCGACGCGCGCGGTTGCGAGGCGATGCTCGAGCGTGCGGCACAGCGCTTCGGCCGCATCGACGTGCTGGTGAACAATGCCGGACTGCACGTACGCGGGCCGTTCGAGCGGATCGCGCCCGACGACATCGCCAGGATGGTCGAGGTGAACCTGACCGCGCCGCTGCGACTCGCGCGCCTCGTGCTGCCGCACTTCGCGCGCACCGGCGGCGGTGCGATCGTCAACGTGGCCTCGCTGGCCGGCGTCGCGCCAGTGCCCCGCGCGGCCACGTATTCCGGCACCAAGTTCGGCCTGCGCGGCTTCAGCTACGCGCTCGCCGAGGAGGTCCGCGAGCGCAACGTCTCGGTGTCGCTGGTCTCGCCGGGGCCGATCGACACCGGCTTCCTGATGGACAATCTCGACGAGGTCGAGGACCTCGCCTTCTCGCAGCCCATGAGCACCGCAGAGCAGGTGGCGGACGCGGTGCTGCTCGCCGCCTCGGGGCCCGGCACCGAGATCGCGATGCCGCGCCGCAGCGGGCGGCTGGCCACCCTCGCCTACCTGTTCCCGGCGCTGGCGCGGACGATGCGGCCGGCGCTGCTGCGCAGGGGCGCGAAGGCCAAGGATGCGTTCCGGCGCAGGCGCGACGGCGACGGTTAGCCGCGACTCCGCAGCATCGACAGCACCTCGGTCCGCGCGTCGAGCCCGTGCACGGGCAGCACCAGCACGTCGCCGGGACGCGCCCAGTCGAGCGCGCACCGCGCCGCCTCGACCTCGTTGGACCGCTGGGGCAGCGCGTCGTCCGGCAGTCCGGCACGCAGCAGCGCCGCGCGCAGGATGCGCGGTACTTCGCCGGGCTCGCGTCCGCGCAGGTAGCCCTCGAGTTCCTTGACCACGACCAGCGCCGGCCGGAACTCCGCCGCGGCCGCCGCGAGGCGCTCGATGTCGGCGTCCTCGCGATTGCCGGCGTGACCGAGCAGCAGGCCGAGCCGGCCCTCGCCCGTCCGCAACGCGCCTGCGACCTCGAGCAGCCCGCGCAGGCCCTCGGGGTTGTGGGCGTAATCCACGATCACGACCACCCCGCCGACTTCGTGGCGCACGAAGCGCCCGGGATTGTCGTCCGCCCCGGCGCCGAAGCGCTCGCACACGCCGGCGATCACGTCCGGGGCGATGCCGAGCGCCGCGGCCGCGAGTGCCGCTGCCGAGAGGTTCGCGACGTTGTATCCGGCGCGCCCGCCGACCGTCAGCGGCATGGCGGCGACCGCGCCGAGGTCGTGCTCGACGCCATGGATCGAGAGCAGCAGCTGGCCGGCCCGGACGCCGCAACTCGCCCCGCCCGCCGCGCGATGCGCCGCGAGGAACGGATCGTCCGCGTCGCGTGCGAACCAGCCGAGCGCGGGACTGCGGCCGAAGCGCCGTCCGAGATCCGGTGCCTTGGCGCGCAGCGTGGCGTCGTCCGCATTCAGCACCAGCAGCCCGCCCTGCGCGACGGCCGCCCCTACGGTGAGCTTCACGTCGGCGAGTGCGGCGAGGTCGTGGATGCCGTACTCGCCGAAGTGGTCGGCGCTGACGTTGGTGACGACCGCGGCGCCGGCCCGCGATACCGCGAGGCCGCGCCGCAGGATGCCGCCGCGCGCGGTCTCGAGCACCGCGGCCGCGACGCGCGGGTCCCTGAGCACGCGGCGCGCGCCGGCCGGACCCGAGTAGTCGCCACGCGCGAGCCACTCGTCGTCGACGAACAAGCCGTCGGTGCAGCTGTAGCCGGTGCGCAGTCCGGTCGCACGCAGCATCGCGGCGATCAGTCGCACGGTCGTGGTCTTGCCGTTCGATCCGGTGACCAGTGCGGCGGGAACGTCGCCGAGCTCGTTCCACGGCACGTCGGTGGTCGCCGGCAGCAGGTCGAGCGGGAAACTCCGGCCGCCGCTGCCGGCGCCGACCGAGAGTTCGTCGTCGTCGAGCAGCCACGGCAGACCCCGGCGCTCCGCCATCTCCACCAGGGCACGCAGCGCCGGGCGCCGCTCGGCGGCCGCGAGTCGCTCGAGCCGCGCGAGAGCGGCCGCCTCCGCGATCTCGGGCGGGTCGGCGAGCTCCGGCTGTCTCCTGCTCCGCGAGCACCGCCGCGACCAGCGCCTCGCGCAGGTCGGCCCAGCGCAGCGGATCGTGCAACTGCAGCGCGGCGCACAGCGCCCACTCGTTGACCTCGGTCGCGGTGAACAGCTGGTCGAAGGGTGCGGCGAGCGCCAGCGAGGCGCCGTCGCCGTGGGGCCGCACCGCGACGTGCACGCTCGGTCCACCCCAGCCGCGCCCGCGCGCGGTCGACTCGTGCGGCCCACGCCTCGACGAGGGGCGCGTCGGGCGCCACGGCCACGAGTTCGAGCACGGCGCCCGGCGACGGGAAGAACAGGTTGCTTCCGGTCAGGCGCCGCGAGTCCTCGAACGGGAGTGCGCCAGGTGCGCTCAGTCTTCCGTCTCCGGCGCGATGCGGATGCCGCGCTCGTCGCGGATCAGGCCCTCGAGGTTGAACTTCGCAGGCTCGCCAGCCGGCAGCACGGGCCTCGTGGCAGCCGCGCCCGTCGCGCCGGCCGCGCCCCGGATCCCGTCGGCCGCGGCGGATGCAAACGCCGGCGGCGCCGCGACCAGGCCCTCATCGAGATCGGGGCCATCGGCGGCGGCATCCGGCGCGGGTTCGTCAGCGACCGACCTGAACTTGGTGATCTGCTTCCAGGAGCGCACCAGGGCGTCGGAGAAGACCAGCAGCAGGTCGCCCGGCTGCCCCATGCGCAGCGCGGCGTCGATCGCCTCCTGCTCGTCGGGAATGATCGAGATCGCCGCGTCGGGGACGCCCGCGGCGCGCAGCGCGTCCGCGATGATCCGCGGCACTTCGTCCGGCGCCCGGTCGCGCAGCGCGTCGTCGCGGCGGCAGATGTAGTGGTCGAACCGCCCCGCCGCCGCGTTCGCGATCGCGATCAGATCCTCGTCGCGGCGGTCGCCGGGGCCGGCGAGCACGACGATGCGCCGGCCCGTGACCTCGAGCCGCTGCGCGAGGTCGACCATCACACCGACCGCGTGCGCGTTGTGGCCGTAGTCGAACAGCACCTTGAACGGATGCTCGTCGTACACGTTCATGCGGCCCGGCGCCTGGAAGAACGTCGTGTCGAAGGTGCGCAGGCCCTGGCGGATGGCATCGAGCTTGATGTCGAGCGAGAACGCGATCGCGGCGGCGAACATCGCGTTCTGCACGTTGTGCAGCGCGCGGCCCTCGAGCGTCGCCGGGATCAGGTGGGTCCAGACCAGCGGGATGTGCCGCCCGCGCTCGTAGAGCGTGATCATCTGCCCGTTCACGCCGGCCTCGAGCGCGCAGGCGCGGCCGCCGGCGCGGATGTGCTCGCGCACCAGCGCGTGCTGCGGGTTCACCGTGACGTAGCAGATGTTCTTCGCCTCGGTGTAGCCGGACATGCGCAGCACCAGCGGATCGTCGGCGTTGAGCACCGCGCAGTCGGTGGCGACCTCCGACCACGATCCGCTTGACCTCCGCGAGCTGCTCCAGCGTGTCGATGCCCTTGAGGCCGAGGTGATCGGACTGCACGTTGAGCACCGCGCCCACGTTGACCTCGGCCACGCCCATGCCCGCGCGCAGCAGGCCGCCGCGCGCCGTCTCGAGCACCGCGATGTCGATCTGCGGGTCGGCGAGCACCATGCGCGCCGACACCGGGCCGGTCATGTCGCCCTGTACGGTTCGGTGGCCGTCGATGTACACGCCGTCGGTGGTGGTGAGACCCGGCGTGAAGCCCGCCATCTTGGTGATGTGCGCGAGCATGCGGGCCGTCGTCGTCTTGCCGTTGGTGCCGGTGATCGCAGCGATCGGAACGCGCGAAGGCGCGCCCGGCGGGAACAGCATGTCGATCACCGGGCCGGCGACGTCGCGCGCGCGTGCCCTCGCTGGGGGCCACGTGCATGCGGAAGCCGGGTGCGGCGTTCACCTCGCAGATGCCGCCGCCGATCCTGCGGTAACTCTGCGTGATGTCGGTCGAGAGGAAGTCCACGCCGCCCACGTCGAGGCCGATGGCGCGCACGGCACGCTCGGCCATCTCGCGGTTGTCGGGGTGGATCACGTCGGTGACGTCGGTGGCCGTGCCGCCGGTGGAGAGGTTCGCGGTGGAGCGCAGGTACACGACCTGGCCGGCGCCCGGGACCGAATCCGGCGTCAGCCCGGCGCGGTCGAGCATCTTCAGCGCCTGCGCGTCGATCTCGAGCCGCGTGAGCACCTTCTCGTGGCCGACGCCGCGGCGCGGGTCCTGGTTCACGATTTCCACCAGCTCCGCGATCGTGCGCGTGCCGTCGCCGACCACGTGCCCGGGCGTACGCCGCGTCGCGGCGACGAGCTCGCCGTTGACGACCAGCAGCCGGTGATCGTCCCCCTCGAGGAAGGTCTCGACGATGATCGAGCGGGCGTGCTCGCGCGCCACCGCGAAGCCGTGCGCGACCTCCGCGTCGGTTGCGAGCCGGATCGAGATGCCGCGGCCGTGATTGCCGTTGTAGGGCTTGGTGACCACCGGATAGCCGATGCGCCGCGCGGCGCGCAGGGCCTGCCCTTCGGTCTGCACCAGCTCCTGCTTGCGGCACCGGCAGTCCGAGCGTGGCGAGGATCTTGTTGGTCTCCTCCTTGTCGCTCGCGAGCTCGACGGCAATGTGCGGGGTGCGCCCGGTGACGGTCGCCTGGATGCGCTGCTGGTACCTGCCGTGGCCGAGCTGCACCAGTGACTGGTCGTTGAGGCGCAGCGAGGGGATGCCGCGCGCCTCGGCGGCCTTCACCAGCGACGCGGTCGAGGGCCCGAGCGCGCGGCGCTGCGCGAAGCGGATGAACTCGTCGCGCGCCACCGGCCAGCTCCAGCCCTCCGGCAGCATGTCGGCCGGGCGGATCGCCTCGGGCAGCAGCGAGCAGAGGAGCTTGAGCCCGAGCTCGCCCGCGGCGATGCCCTCGTCGCGCTGCGCGTACTCGTAGACGACCGTGTACACGCCGGGCGGACCGGCGCCGCGCGTCTTGCCGAAGGTGACGCTCTCGCCGGCGATGTTCTGCAGCTCGATCGCCACGTGCTCGAGCACGTGGCCGAGCCACGTGCCCTCGTCCTCGCGCATGCGGCGGAAGAAGCCGCCGGGCTCGCCGTAGGAGCAGCCGTGCTCCGCGAGCCCGGGCAGCGCCGTGGCGAGCGCGTCGACGAATCCGCCGCCCAGCCGGCCCGTCGGCCAGGCCTCGAGTTCGCCGAGGTCGAGCTCGAGGCGGATGACCGGGAAGTGCGCATAGAGCGACGGGCCGACGTAGACCGAGCGATCGAGCACGCGCACGACGCGCTACTCCTTCGGCTGCACGAGCGACCCGGCCGACGCCAGTCGCGTGTGCAGGTTGAAGGTCGCGCCGGCGACCAGCACGTGCAGGCGCAGCCCGAGCATGCACACCGGCTGCCCCTCGGTGACGCTGTCCATCGAGGAGTAGCTGACGTCGGCAGCATCGACGATGGTCACGCCGCCGCTGCCCTCCACTTCCACGGTCTCGTCCGCACCGATGAAGGCCGCGGTGTCCTCGTCGAGCCCGATGCCCACGGCGAACGGGTTGTAGGCGAGCGCCGTGAGCAGACCGACCGAGGCGGTCGCGCTGGCGGAAGTGCTGGTCGATGATGAAGCGGTTGGTGAGCCCGAGGCCCGGGCGCGAGGCGCACGCTGCCGGAGATCACCGAGGAGCCCTCGTCGCCGAAGGCGATCATGTGCTCGCTCAGGATGCTGGCACCGGCGCTGGTGCCGCCGACGGTGACGCCGCCCGCGTTGCGCGTGCGCACCAGCTTGGCGACCGGCGTGCCGCCGAGCAGGGTCGTGAGCCGGAGCTGGTTGCCGCCGGTGAAGAAGATGCCGCTCGCGTCCTCCAGGCGCCTGAGTCGCCCCGGCTCGTGGCAGTCGCGTCGCGTGTCGAAATCCATCACGTCGACGCGCGCGGCGCCGATGCCGCGGAACAGCTTCTCGTAGCGCGGGCCGGTCTCGTGCAGACGACTCGCGGTCGGGATCACCACGATGTCGGCGTCGCGGCCGCCCGAGCAGCGCACGAAGCGCTCGAGGATGTGGCGGTCGTTTTCCTTGTTCTCGGCGCCGCCGATCGGAATGATCCAGCCGCGTGTCGCGCCTTCGGGGACGATGCTCGGCATCCGCGCTTGCTCCTGGTGCCAGGGAGGGAACGGGCTCGGCCGCCGACGCGGCGCCGGGCGCGATTCTACGCCATGCGCCGTGCGCGGCGCCCGCTCAGGGCAGCGGCCGGATCGCGCCGTCGCGCAGCACGCCGAGCCGGATCGGCCGCGGCGGTCCCGCGCGCGGGATCGTGACCTCCACCCACAGTTCGCCCGGCTGCGCGCCGCGCGTCGGGTCCGGCGCATGCTGCGGCAGGAAGAACGCGACAGGCCGGGCCAGCATCCAGCGCGGATCGTCCGCCGTCCCGGCCAGCGAGAAGCGCATCCCGTCGCGGCGCCGTGGTCCGTCATCGGCCGGATGTGCTGCCGCGAAGGCGCGGTCGCCGCGAACCACGAGCCGGCCGACGGCGGAACTGCCGGGTTCGGACCCGCGCCCGATGTCCGACTCCGGCGGGAACAACAGGTTGAGCGACACGTAGCGGCCGCGGATCGGCAGGTCCGGGTCCACGCCGGCGCTCTCCACCCAGGCCCGAGGCAGCGTGGCCCGCTCGTAGACCAGCGTCCCGGCCACGGCCAGTACCAGCGCCACGTGGACGAGCGCCACCAGCAGTCCGCGCCGCGACGCCCTCATGCCCGCAGCTCCGCGCGCGCGAGCAGGCGGCGACGCATGCGTTCCAACGCCCAGCCGCCGGCGACGAACAGCACGCCGAGCCCGATCAGCCCGAGCGATCGTCCGAGCTTGTCGAACACGCTGCCGTAGTAGAACGCGAGCACGTTGAGCGCGAAGGCGAGCACGCCCAGGTTGACCCGCAGCCGGTGGCGATCGCGTACGCCCCACCAGACGAGGCCCGCGGCAAGGACCGCGTACAGCACGTGCATCGCAACCAGTTGCCCTCGAGCGTCGGCGTCGAGCGTCGTGATCGCCACGACGACGGCCGCCGCCGGCAGCAGCGGCCACGCAGCACGGCCGCCTTGCAGCCAGCCCCCGACCAGCCATGGCACACCGATCGCAGCGGCCCAGGCAACGGCTCGCCACGCCTCCCCGGGCCCGACCGACCGCTGGTGAACGAGGAAATCGTAGGGGAGCAGGATCGCCGCCGGCACCGCGACGATCGCGCCGAGCAGTGCCACGGCGCGGCGCCACGCCGACTGCTGCTGCGCGCCGACCGCCGCCACGTAGGCGAGACAGAGCAGCAAGACGCCTGCCGCCAGTGGCGTGGCGTCCGTGGCGTCGCTCGCGAACCACTGGCCGACCAGCCAAGCGGGCGCGAGCAGCGCCAGCCAGAGCGCCTGGGGCCAGTCCCGCAGCAGCAGCGCCGCGGCCAGCGCGCCCACGGCCCACAGCAGCAGGCCCTCGGGCCAGTGCTCGGCGAGGTTGAAGACCTGCCCGGACAGGAAGATGCCCGCGCCGAGTGCGGCCGTGCCGACCGCGTGCAGCGTGGTCGCGAGCGCCGGCAGCCGCTGCCGTGCAAAGGCACCGCCGACATGCAGCAGCCCGACCGTCGCCGCGAGCAGCACGACCCGGGAGGCGGGCGACATCTGCGGCCAGTTGGCGGCCACGAACAGCAGGATCCCGGCCAGCAGCAGCAGCCCGCCGAACCCGAAGGCATACCTGCCGAGCCCATCGTCGCGCGGCCGGGCGGGCTGGCGCGCCTCCCAGTCGCGGATGCGCGCGGCGCTCGCGTCGTCGATCAGGTCTGCCGCGCGCCAGCGCCCGAGCAGCCGCTCGAGGTCCCGGTCGCTCAAGTGAAGCAGTAGAAGTTCAGTTTGTTGCCGTCGGGGTCGCGGAAGTATCCGGCGTAGAAGCCCGGCACGCCGCGCGTGCCCGGCGCGCCCTCGTCGGTGGCGCCGAGTTCGATGGCCTTGCGGTACATCGCGTCGACCCGGGCTGGCGAATCCACCACCAGCGCGACCATCGTGCCGTTGCCCACGGTGGCGGGCTGCCCGTCGTAGGGCTTGAACAGCCCGAGCGCCGGCCGGTCCGGCGCCACGAACCAGACGACGAAGCGCTCGGTCTCCATCATGTGCTTCGCGCCGATCTCGCCGAGCAGCGCGTCGTAGAAGCGGGTGGCGCGGGCGAGGTCGTTGGTGCCGAGCGTTGCGTAGCCGATCATCTGTTCATCCCCCGGTGGGTCGTTGATCTGTGGACAGGCGGGGGGCATTGTAACTGCGGTTCAGCCCGCCACGGACGCGCCATGACGATGCCCAAGCCACCAGCCCCGCCGGAACGCGGATCCCTGCTCCCGCACCTCGAGGGCGCCGAGAAGGCCTTCCTGTCCGGGCGCCGCTCGCGCGAGGCCGACCTCGAGAGTGCCGTGCGATTCTTCCTGGAGTTCCTGCGCGGTTTCGAGAGCTTCGCCTTCGACCAGCCCTGCGTGACCGTGTTCGGTTCGGCGCGCTTCGACGAGTCGAACCGCTACTACCAGTTGGCCCGCGAGGTTGGCGGCGCGCTCGCGCGGGCGGGATTCGCCGTCATGACCGGCGGCGGATCCGGGATCATGGAGGCGGCCAACCGCGGCGCGCGCGAGGCCGGGGGGCTGAGCGTCGGCTGCAACATCGCCCTGCCGCGCGAGCAGAAGCCCAACGCGTACCTCGACCGGTTCATCGAGTTCGACCACTTCTTCGCGCGCAAGGTCATGTTCGTGAAGTATTCGACTGCGTTCGTCGTGTTCCCGGGCGGCTTCGGCACGCTCGACGAGGCCTTCGAGGTCGCGACACTCATGCAGACCAACAAGCTCGAGCGCTTCCCGCTGATCGCGGTCGGCTCGGATTTCTGGGACCCGCTGATCGCCTCGGCGCGCGACACGATGATCCGCTACGGCACGCTGAGCCCGGAGGAGACGCAGTTCATGCACCGCGTGGACCGCGCCGAGGACGTCGTCGGGATCATCCGCGAGGCGGGGCTGCTGCCGACGCCGAAATAGCGGCGCCGGCGCACGCCCGGCCGGCCCGCCGCCACTGACTGCGTCGGACCCGGCAAGTGGCGGGCGGCGGACCCGACGACCGGACGCCCGGCCTGCCGCCGCCGACGCGCCTCAGGCGGCGGACTTCCGGTCCGTGGACTTGCCCGCCTTCGACCGCCGCTCGGCCACCGTCTGCGCCGGATGCGCGTAGTCGTTCTTCTCCCAATCCCGGTACTGCGGCGGAATCGGGTTGGTCGAGCCGTCTGCGAGCCAGCCCAGGTTGCCGTCCATGAAGAGCCCGGCGACCTTGCGGTAGGAGCGGTTGTTGTTCGACTTCACCGCCCGGAAGTTCGCCTCGATGCGCCGGCGCGCCTCGCGGCAGAAGAGGTCCGCGAGTTCCTGCGGGCTCTCGTCGGCCGGGTTCTGCACCAGCAGGTGGTCGGCATAGGACAGCGTGGTCGCCATCACGAACAGGTCCACGCCGATGTCCACGAAGTTGCCGAGGATCAGCTGCTCCTTCTCGAGCTTCGGACCGTACTTGGCCATCGTGGCGAACAGGCGACGCGCCAGCAGCTTGCTGGTCTTGCCCGCGTAGGCGAGGTGCTTGCGGTTGATCTCGCTGAGCCGCTGCACCTCGAAATGGTGGCCGGTTTCGGGCATGAACAGCTTCGGCAGCCAGGTCGAGTAGAAGCCGGCAGCCTTCATCATCGCCTCGCCCTTGCCCACTTTCTGGCCGGGCTTGGGCTGGAGGATCGGCATCACCAGCTTGAAGTGGGTGTCGAGTGCCTCACGCGCCATGATCAGGTGCATCACCTGCGACGAGCCCTCGAAGATGCGCCCCACGCGCATGTCGCGAATCGCCATCTCGACGCTCGTCGGGCGTTCGCCGCGCTCGTAGAGCGAGGTCGCGCGCTCGTAGCCGCGACCGCCGCGGACCTGCAGGTAATCGTCGAGGATCCGGTACAGCGTCTCCGAGCAGAAGTACTTGGCCGCCGCAGCCTCCAGACGGATGTCGGCGTTCTTGTGGTCGGCAAACGCGCAGGTGAGATACACCATGCTCTTCATGGCGAAGAGGTGTGCGGCATAGTTCGCGACCATCTTCGCGATCGCCTGGTGCTTGCCGACCGACTGGCCCCACTGCTGGCGCGCGGTGATCCACCAGCGCGCGTCCTCGACGAACGCCATGCCGACGCCGATGCCCGCGGCCGGGAGCCCCAGGCGGCCGACGTTCAGCGTCGCGAGCGCGATCTTCAGGCCCTCGCCGGGCTTGCCGATCATGTTCTCGGCCGGCACGACCACGTCCGTGAACGTGACGGAGCCGTTGGCGATGCCGCGCAGGCCCATGAACGTGGAGCGCCGCACGCGTTCGACGCCCGGCCATGCCGTCTCGACGACGAAGCAGGAGATCTGCGGCACCTTCTTGCCGTTCGGCAGCTCCTTGTCGGGCGTGCGGGCGAGCACGGCGATCAGTGTGGTCTTGGGATCCGTGACGTTGGTGCACCACTGCTTGTCGCCGTTGAGGATGAACGCCTTGCCGTCCTCGGTGGGCGTGGCGATGGTGCCCATGCGCGCCGGATCGGAGCCGACGTCGGGCTCGGTGAGCGCGAACGCCGAGATCTCGCCGCCGGCGAGCCGCGGCAGATACTTGCGCTTCTGCGCCTCGGTGCCGAACTCGCGCAGTGGCTGCGGCACGCCGATGCTCTGGTGCGCCGAGAGGTAGGTGACGGTGTTCGAGCAGTAGCTGCCGATCAGCCCGAGCACGCGCGCGTAGTTCGTGATCGACAGCCCGAGCCCGCCATACTCCTTCGGGATCTTCATGCCGAACAGCCCGATCGCGGCCATCGCTTCGAGCGCCTCGCGCGGGTACTCGCCCTGCTCGTCGATCTTGTAGGGATCGACATGCTTCTCCAGCACCTCGCGCACCTTCACGAGGTACTCGTCACCGATCTGCTTGTCCTCGGGGGACTGCGCCGGGAACGGGTGCACGAGGTCCCAGCGGAAGTTGCCCTTGAACACCTCGGCGGTGAAGCTCACGGCCTCCCATTCCGCCTGGCGGGCATCCTCGGCCATCTGCATTGCAACGTCTTTTGCCTTGTTGTCCATCGTGCTCCCCTGGGAATTGATGGCGGGAATTGAACCGTGTGATTCCGATCCGCAGGCGACCGCCTCGTCGCGCGGGACGAGCGTGCGGCGGCGGTAGCGGGCGCGACTATCCCGCAATCCGGCCGGTGCAGGTATTGCGGAAAGATGCAGCAGGGATAGGGGCTGACCGACGGGATCCCGGCCGGGGCGCGTCCGCGGGGCCAAGGCCGCAATTGTGGCCCGCCGGCGCCGCGCCTACCATGAGGCTGGCAGAACCTGCCGGACCTTGCCGCGCCGGCGTCGCCTGGAGCAACGGACATGACGGAACACGTGACGAGCGCAACCCTGAAGGCCGACCTCGCGGCGGTGATGCGCGACGCCGAGTTGCTGATGAAGGCCTCTGCCGACCAGGGCGGGGAGAAGGTCACCGAGGCGCGGGCGAAGATCCGCGACTCCCTCGAGGCCGCCAAGAGCCGGCTGCTCGAGGCCGAGCGGGCGGCACGGCGGCACGGCGAGGACGCCGTGATCGCCACCGAGGAGTACGTCCGGCGCAACCCGTGGCAATCGGTGGGCATCGCCGCCGGCGTCGGGCTCGTGCTCGGCGTGCTGCTGGCCCGCCGCTGAGCCCCACATGAGCGGGGAGGACGAGTCGCAGGGGCCGGCGACCAACCTGTTGCGTTCCGTGGTCCAGTTGGGCGGGACGCTGCTCGCGACCGCGCAGACGCGCGTCGAACTGCTGACCACGGAGCTGAGCGAGGACGTCGAACGCGGGCTGCGCATCCTGCTGTGGGGCTTCGTGGCCGCACTCTCGGGCGTCCTCGCGTTGCTCCTCGCGGGCGTCACGCTGATCGTCTGGTTCTGGGACACGCACCGCATGGGTGCCGCGGTGGGGGTGACGCTGCTGTTCGTCGCGGTCGCGGCGGTCGCCACGGCGATGGTGCGCGGACGGCTGCACGAGAAGCCGCGGCTGCTCGACGCGACGCGCAGCGAACTGCGCCGCGACGTGGTCGTGCTGCGGAGGGAGCCGTGAACTCGCACCTCAGGGCGATCACGGCGCGGCGTGCGGCGCTGCAGGCGGAGGTCGCGGCGCAGCGGGACGACGCGCGGCAGGCCTACGCCGAGATCGAACGCGGCGCGGCGCGGGTGGACCGCGCGGTGGCGACCGTGCGACGGCTGGCGCCGGTGCTGGTCGTGGCCGGAGCGGTCGGGCTGCTCGCGCTCGGTCCCGCCCGCGCGCTCGGATTGGTACGACGCGGCCTTACGCTCGGCCTGTACGCCAGCCAGGCCCGCAGGCTGTTGCGCTGACAGGGATCGCCGCCGCACTCCAGCCGGCGGCGCGCTCCCGCCGGCCGCGTGGCGTCGTGCGGCGCGTCAGGCGGCCTGGCGCTCCAGGATCGTGGCGATGCCCTGCCCCAGCCCGATGCACATCGTGGCGACGCCGATGTCGGCGCCCTTCTGCTCCATGGTGTTCAGCAGTGCCGTCGTGATGCGCGCGCCGGAGCAGCCGAGCGGATGGCCGAGCGCGATCGCGCCGCCGTTGAGGTTCACGGTCTCGTCCATGCGGTCCATCAGGCCCAGGTCCTTCACGCAAGGCAGTGACTGCGCCGCGAAGGCCTCGTTCAGTTCCGCGACCTTCACGTCCTCGATCTTCAGGCCGGCGCGCTTCAGCGCCTTCTTGGTCGCCGGCACCGGACCGTAACCCATGATCGCCGGGTCGCAGCCGGCCACCGCCATCGAGATCACCTTGGCCCGCGGCCGCAGCCCAAGCGCCTTGGCCCGCTCGTAGCTCATTACGAGCATCGCGGCGGCGCCATCGGAGATCGCCGAGGACGTGCCGGCGGTCACCGTGCCGCCCTTCGGGTCGAACGCCGGCGCCAGCGCGGCGAGCCCTTCGAGCGTCGTCTCGGGGCGGATCACCTCGTCCACCTCGCACAGCACCTTGAATCCATTCGCATCGTGGCCCTCGATGCCCACGATCTCGTTCCTGAAGCGGCCGGTCTGCGTCGCTTCCCAGGCCTTCTGGTGCGAGCGCACCGCGAACTTATCCTGCATCTCACGGGTGATGCCGTGCATGCGGCCGAGCACCTCTGCCGTGAGGCCCATCATGTTCGAGGCCTTGGCAAACTGCTTCGACGAGGACGGATTGATGTCGATGCCGTGCATCATCCCGACGTGGCCCATGTGCTCCACGCCGCCCACGACGAACACGTCGCCCTGGCCGGTCATGATCTGCGCGGCGGCGGTGTGCAGCGCCTGCATCGAGGATCCGCACAGCCGGTTGACCGTCTGGCCTGGCACGGTGTGCGGCAGACCGGCGAGCAGCGCCGCGTTGCGGGCGATGTTCATGCCCTGCTCCAGTGTCTGGTTCACGCATCCCCAGATCACGTCCTCGACCTCGTTCATGTCGGCCGCGGCATTGCGGCGGAACAGGGCCTTGATGAGTTCCGCCGAGAGCACCTCGGAGCGGACGTTTCGGTACATGCCGCCCTTGGAGCGGCCCATGGCAGTGCGCACGCCATCGATGATGACGACATCGCGAGGATTCAGGCTCATGTTTGATCTCTCCCGGATTCGTGGTGGCCGCTTGCGTCAGCCGAAGAATTTCTTGCCGGAGGCCGCCATTTCGCGCAGCAGCTTCGGCGCCTCGTAGAGCTTGCCGAGCGAAGCGTACTTGTCGGCGAGGGCGACGAAGTTCGCGGCACCCGTCTGGTCCACGTAGCGGCAGACGCCACCGCGGAACGGCGGGAAGCCGATGCCGTAGATGAGCGCCATGTCGGCTTCCTGCGGCGAGGCGACGATCTTCTCCTCGAGGCAGCGCGCGACCTCGTTGACCATCGGCACCATGCAGCGCGCGACGATCTCCTCGGGTGCGAACTCCCTGCGGGCCGCCACGACGCCCTTGATCAGCTCGTGGGTCTCCGGGTCCGGGCTCTTCTTCGGCCGGCCCTTCTTGTCGGGCGCGTAGCTGTAGTAGCCCTTGCCGGACTTCTGGCCGTAGCGCTTGTGCTCGACGAGCACCTGTGTCGTGCTCTTGAAGTCGGGCTGCATGCGGTCGGGGAAGCCCTCGGCCATCACGCCCGCGGCGTGCACCGCCGTGTCCATGCCGACCACGTCCATCAGGTACGCCGGGCCCATCGGCCAGCCGAACCGCTCCATCGCCTTGTCCACGGCCGCGAAGTCGGCGCCGTCGCGCAGCAGCATGTGGAAGCCGGCGAAGTACGGGAACAGCACGCGGTTGACGAAGAACCCCGGGCAGTCGTTCACCACCACCGGCGTCTTGCCCATCTTCTGCGACAGCTTGACGGTGGCGGCGACCGCCTCGTCGGAGGACTGCTTGCCGCGGATCACCTCCACCAGCGGCATCATGTGCACCGGGTTGAAGAAGTGCATGCCGACGAAATTCTGCGGCCGCTTCAGGCCCTCGGCGAGGTGGCTGATCGAGATCGTCGAGGTGTTCGACGCGATGATCGTGTCCTCGCGCAGCAGGCCTTCGACCTCGGCGAACACCGCCTTCTTGACCTTCGGGTTCTCCACCACGGCTTCGATGATGATGTCCACGTCCTTGAAGTCGCCGTAGTTGAGGGTCGGGCGGATGCGCGCCAGCGTGGCGCTCATCGCGTCGGCCTTGATCCGGCCCTTCTCCACCTGGCCCGACAGCAGCTTGCCGGCCTCGTTCATGCCGAGGTCGAGCGCCTCCGAGCGGATGTCCTTCATGATGATCGGCGTACCCTTCACCGCACTCTGGTAGGCGATGCCGCCGCCCATGATGCCGGCGCCGAGCACGGCCGCCTGCTTGATCTCCTTGGCCGTCTTCTTGGACCAGCCGCCGGCGGTTTTCTTCACGACCTGGTCGGCCATGAACAGTCCGATCAGCGCGTTGGCCTGCGGCGTCACCGCGGCCTTGGCGAAGTACTTCGCCTCGATCGCGAGCGCGTCGTCGCGGCCCTTGGTCGCGGACTCCTGCATGCTGCGGATGGCGAGCATCGGCGCGGGATAGTTCGGCCCCGCCTTGCCGCCCACCACCGCCATGGAACTGGTGAACGCCATCATCTGCTCGATCGCGTTGAGCTTCACGGGCGCGAGCTTCTCGGCGCGCTTCGCCTTCCAGTCGAGCTTGCCGGCGATCGCCTGCTTGACCAGTGCGATCGCGGCGTCGCGCAGTTGTTCCGGCGCGACCACGGCGTCCACCGCGCCGTCCTTGAGTGCCGCGTCGGGCTTCTTGTCGGCGCCGGTGGCGATCCACTCGATGGCGTTGTCGATGCCGATCACGCGCGGCATGCGCACGGATCCGCCGAATCCCGGGAAGATGCCGAGCTTGACCTCGGGGAATCCGGCCGAGGCGCTGGTGGACATCACGCGGTAGTCGCAGGCGAGCGCGAGTTCGAGGCCGCCGCCGAGGCAGACGCCGTTGATGGCGGCGACCGTCGGGAACGGCAGGTCCTCGAACCGCGACAGCATGCGGTTGACCTCGAGCACGTTCTTGGCCACCGCCTCCTCGCCTGCGGCGAACATGCCGCCGAACTCGGTGACGTCGGCACCCACGATGAACACCGACTTGCCCGACGTGACGATCACGCCCTTGACGGACGGATCCTTCGCGATCGCCTGGGTGGCGGCGTCGAAGTCGCGCAGCGCGGTCTGGTTGAGCTTGTTGACGGAATCGCCGGTCAGGTCGAACTTCAGTTCGAAGATGCCGTCGCCCAGCGCCGCAGCGCTGAAAGCGGGTCCGGAATAGAGCATGAGGAAGTCTCCCTGTCGTCTGGGTTCACGCGAACTGCGCGGCAGTTTGCGGTACGGTGCCGCCCCACGTTAACAGGGAGTTTCCGAGAGACGGCAGCGTCCCGCGCAGCGCGGCACCCACGATGGGAGTGCCGGCCGGGCCCCGGATCCGCCGTCGGTCGCCGCCGCGCCCGGGAACCGGTGGCAAATCATCGCGTTGCCGTACCCGACCACGCCCTCGGGACGTCCCCGGAGCCTCCTGCCCGGCCACGCTGGCCGGCCGCGCCGCTACACTTCGTGCATGCCCCGACCAGCCTTTGTCCGATCCGTCGTCGCGTTCGCGGGATTGCTCGCAACCGCAACCGCCGCTGCCCAGGGCGATCCGCTCGCCGCTGCCCGCGCCGAGTTCCGCTCGGCCTATGCGCGCGCCGACGCGGCCGTGGCCGAGGCGCCGGCCGACAGCGAGGCGCTGCGCAGCTATCCGCTCTACCCCTACCTCGTGGCGGCCCGCCTGCAGGGACGCCTCGACGACCCGACGGCGGCCGCCGCGATCGAGGCCTTCCTGCGCGAGTATGGCAGCGAGCCGGTCGCGCGCTCGTTGCGCCGCAGCTGGCTGATGACCCTGGCCAGGCGCAAGGCCTGGGAGCCCTACCTCGCCGCCTATCGCGAGGATGTGGACGACACGAACGCGGCCCGTTGCAACGCGCTCGCCGCCCGCGTCGCGCTCGGACGCACCGAGGGGCTGGCCGACGACGTCAGCGAGACCTACCTGAGCCCCAGGAGCCTGCCCGGGGCCTGCGATCCGGCCTTCGACTGGCTGCGATCACAGGGCCGCCTGACCCCGGAACTGATCGAGCGGCGCGCGCGGCTGGCGCTCGGCGCGGGCGAGGCGGGACTCGCGCGCACGCTCGCGAAGTCGCTGCCGGAACCGAAGGCGGCGCCGCTCCTGCAGTGGGCCTCGCTGATCGAGGCGCCCCGGGCGGCCGTGGAGTCGCTGATCGCCCAGCCCGCGCGCCCCGTCGAGCCCGAGGCGCTGCTCGACGGCTGGCGGCGCTACGCCCGGGCCGACGCGGAAGGGGCCGCGGCGAAGTACCCGTCGCTGCTGCAGGCCCGCGGACTCGACGCCGCGGCGGCGAGCCCGTATGCGCTGGCGGTCGCGCTGCCGTTGTCGTGGAGCCGGCACCCGCGGGCGCTGGAGTTCTATGCGCTCGGCCGGCCCGGCGACTTCGACGAACGCGCCCATGAGTGGCAGGTGCGCTCCGCGCTGTGGGCCGGCAACTGGACGCGAGCGCAGCAGGGCATCGCGGCGATGCCCGAGACGCTGCGCAGCCAGAACCGCTGGCGCTACTGGTCGGCGCGGGCGGCGGAGCAGCTCGGCGAGCGCGAGGCTGCGCGCGCCGGCTACGCGGCCGTGCTGCCCACCGACAACTGGTACGCGGCGCTCGCCGCGGCGCGCACCGGTCAATCGTATGCGCCGACTCCGGTGCCGCTGGCACGCGACGCCGCCGCTCTCGAGCGCGTCGCCGCCGAGCCGGGCCTCGTGCGCACGCGCGAACTGCTGCTCTGCGAGATGCAGAGCGAGGCGAACGCGGAATGGCGCGCCGCCCTCGAGGGGCTCGACCGCGACCGGCAGGTGCAGGCCGTGCGCCTCGCCTCGGGCTGGGGGTGGCACCTGCAAGCCATCGCGGCCGCGGCGAAGCTCGGGCTGTTCGACGACTACGACCTGCTCTACCCGCGTCCCTACGACGCGGAGGTGCGACGCGCCGCGGCGTCGAGCCGGCTGCCGCCGTCGCTGATCTACGCCGTGATCCGCCAGGAGAGCCTGTACCGCGCCGACGCGGCCTCGAGCGCAGGTGCGCTCGGGCTGATGCAGCTGCTGCCGGCGACGGCGCAGGCCACGGCGCGCCGCGCCGGAGCTGCCCATCGCCCTCGCGCGGCGGACCTGCTGCTGCCGTCGGTGAACGTCCCGCTGGGGTCGGCGTTCCTGCGCAGCCTGCTCGACCGTGCGGACGGCCAGCTCCCATTGGCCATCGCCGGCTACAACGCCGGTCCCGCGGCCGCCCGCCGCTGGCTGCCGGACGCACCGATCGAGACGGACGTGTGGGTCGAGAACATCCCGTTCAACGAGACGCGCGCCTACGTGCAGCGCGTGCACTGGCACTCGCTGGTGTTCGACTGGCTGGGCGAGCGCAAGCCACGCGACGTATCGCCCTGGCTTGGACGAGTCACGCCGCCGTCCGACCCGGACCAGAAACCTTGATGCAGAGGACGCTCGATGACCTTCCGCAGGCCGCTTTCATGGACGATCCGTCGCCGCTGCACAGGCATTGCCGCGGTGGTTTCTGCGGGCACGCTCGCCTGCGGCACGGCGCTCGCCGGACCACCACCCGCCTCCGCCTTCGGGCAGACACCGGGCTTCACCCAGGTCTCGCTGTCGCCCGACGGCGAATTGCTCGCCATCGATCAACTGACGGGCAAGGGTCAAGTCGTCACGCTGCTGCGCATCGGTCAGGCTGAGCCGCTGCGCGCCGTCGGCGTCGGCGAGCAGAACACGCTGCGCGCACTGGCGTGGGCGGATACGAAAACTGCGCTCGTGGACGTCAGCGCCACCGTGCGTATCGCGGGCGGGGGTCCTGCCGCCATGACGACGGAGTTCTTCCGTACGATGGCCGTGAAGGTGGACGGCGGCCCGCCGACGATGATGCTGATGGACGATCCGGAGCGGAGCTGGGTGACCGGCGCCGAGCTGGTGGGCATCAACCGCGCCCGCCCCAATCTCGTCAGCATGGTGGCCTGGGACTACTCGGCCGCGGAACAGCGCCAGTCGGTGGGCACGCGCCTGCACGAGGAGCGGAGGGACTCAGGCTGGGTGAGCACGTTGTTCGACGTGGACACGTCCACTGGAAAGGGGCGCGTGGCGGATCGCGGTACCGCCTATACGGTCCAGTGGCTCGTCGATCCGAGCGGCGCGCCGATCGGTCGAACCGAATGGCTGCCCGACTCGCAGGATTTCAGCGTGCTCGGGCGCGACGGAGCCAGCTGGCGGGTCCTGCACCGGCTGCGTGGCAGGGACTGGCTCACGCTGGCGGGCACGACGGCGGACGGCCGCGCACTGGTCGCGGTCGGCGAGAACGGCACCGAACGTGCCCGGGCCTGGGCGCTGCCGCTGGGCGGTGGCGCCGCGTCGGTCGTCTTCGAGGATCCGGCCGCAGACGTCACCTCGGCGATCGCCGACGAGCAGTCGGGGGTCGTGGTCGGCTTCGAGGTCGGTGGCCTGACTCCGCGGCAGCAATGGACGAGCCCGGAGCGCGCCGCACAGCAACGCGCGCTGGCGGGCGCGTTCAAGGGCAGGGAGGTGCGGGTCCTGGAACGCTCGGCCAACGGCCAGCGTGTGCTGGCACTCGTGCAATCAGCCACCCGACCGCCGGAGTACCACCTGGTGGACTTCGAACGCAGCAAGGCGGACCTGATCGGCGAGGCCTATCCGTCACTGGCCGGTGCGACGCTCGGCGAGCAGAGGCCCATCAGCTACAAGTCCCGCGATGGAGCCGAGATCCCTGCCTACCTCACCCTGCCGCCGGGTCTCCAGGAACGCGGCCTGCCGCTCGTGGTGCTGCCGCACGGCGGGCCGGAGGCGCGCGACGAGGTCGGCTTCGACTGGTGGGCGCAGTTCCTCGCGACCCGCGGTTACGCGGTGCTGCAGCCGCAGTTCCGCGGTTCGACGGGTTTCGGCCGGACGCACCGTCTGGCCGGATACGGCGAATGGGGCGGGCGCATGCAGGACGACGTGACCGACGGCGTACGTCACCTCGTCGCGACCGGTCTCGCGGATCCGAAGCGTGTCTGCATCGTCGGCGCAAGCTATGGCGGCTATGCGGCGCTGGCCGGTGCGGCATTCACTCCGGAGCTGTACGCCTGCGCCGTCAGCGTGAACGGCGTCTCCGACCTGCCGGCCATGATTGCCGAAGTCGCGCGTACCGGCGGCCGCCAGTCCGATGCGCTCGCGTACTGGAAGGACCACATCGGCGCGGCCACGGATCCGAAGGTCGCGCGACGCTCCCCGGCGCGCGCCGCCGACTCGGTTCGCGCCCCGGTGCTGCTGCTGCACGGCACGGAGGACACGGTCGTGCCGGCCGCGCAGTCGCAGGCGATGGCGAGGGCGCTCGCCGAGGCCGGCAAGGCGCATCGTCTGGTGATGCTGCCTGGCGAGGATCACTGGCTGTCCACCGGCGCGATGCGCACGCGTGTGCTGGAGGAGATCGAGGGATTCCTCGCGAAGCACCTCGCGCCTGGCGAACGAGCGCTGGAGGCTCAGGCGGCGGCGAGCGCCCCGGACGGCTGAGTTCGCGGCAGACCGGCGAGTTCCTGCCAGCCCTCCAGGAAATCGCGCGCCCGCGGGCACCCGGTCCGTGCGCCGCGGCGGAACACCGTCGCGGCCTCGTGCGCATCGAGAGAGAGCCTGAGGCCCGCCAGCGCGGCGGTCACGTCTTCGTCATCGAGCGCAAGCAGCGCGGCGAACACGGCTCCGCGGTTGAGCGCGAGCCTCCGCCGGATCCATTCCAGCGCATCGTCGACCGCGGCCCGGTCGATGTTGCGAACGGCGCCCCTCGGCGCGACGTATGCCAGCGTGGCCCGATGCACGACAGTCTCGTCGTCATCGGCCAGTGCGTACGGCAGCAAGGCCGGGCGAATGAAGCCTCCGCCCGGCTCCTGGCCGCAGAGTCGCTCCAGCGCAGTCCGGCGCTCGTCGACCGAGGTCGTCGGCAGGCGCTTCCAGTAGTCGATCAGGACAGGTGTATTCGGCGACATGGTCAAACCTCCAGGCCCCTCACGGGCGTTGCAGACCTGACCGGTGGGTCCAACGAGCGGCGCGCGACGGGCGGGAGGCTTCAAACGAAAAACCCTCCGCGCCACGATTCGAGCGCCGGAGGGTTCAGAGAGCTTTCACCCGCTTCGTTGCCTTCCGGCCGCATCCGCGCCCCGTGGCGCGCGCCACCTTGCCCGGGAAGGCAGGTTGGCCGGGGCGTGAGCCCCTTTCCTGATGCTGGCGGCGAGTATAGCAGAGGCCGATCGCGCGACTGCAACGGCGCGCGCAACCCGGGCCTGCTCGCCGGTCAGCCGCCGAAGTACCGGCGCAGCATCCAGTCCGTCGGCAGGAACACCAGCAGCACGAACCCGGCGAACAGCACCGGCACGTAGATCCAGCCGGGCCAGGAAACCCGCTTCGCACCGAGGCCGTATGTCCAGTTGATGTTCTTCTCCGACGTGCTGAGGATCCGGCTCCACGGCAGTACCACCGCGCCGAGCGCCACCGCGCCCGGCAGCCCCACCGCGGCGTCGTAGCCGTAGGCAACGATCAGCCAAATCAGCACCAGTGGCAGCGGCACGTGGAACAGCGACAGGCCCCGCAGCAGCAGCGGACGCTCGGGCTCGAACATGTAGTCGGTGAGGCCGGTGACCCGGCGGCGCAACAGCAGGCGCAAGCCGTAGTCGAGGTTCCACAGCAGCTCCGGCAGCAGCACGGCCACCGTGAGCACGCTCGCCAGCGCCGCACTCTCGAGCCACATCGCCGGCACCGCGCCGATGAACGCGATGTCCGAGAACCACAGGAAGTTCTTCCAGCCGTAGTGCTTCCACCAGACGGCCATCACGTACAGCACGAAGGCCGTGTAGGCGAGCTTGAACCACAGCGGGATCGTCACGGACTCACCAGCCCACCACGGCAAAGTGCACTGCGTCGACGATACCCGACCTTGCTCCCGAGCAGCGACACCAGCAGCCAGCGCGACAGCCGCGGCGGCCCGCGCCAGGCGGAAGGTGCCGAGTCCCACGCTGCGGCCAGGAGCGATCGCATGGCTCAGGTGAAGTAGAAGCGCGTGAGGTGGAAGAACAGCGGCGCCGAGAAGCACAGCGAGTCGATGCGGTCGAGCACGCCACCGTGCCCGGGGATCAGCGCACCGAAGTCCTTCACCTGCCGGTCGCGCTTGACTGCCGACATCACGAGCCCGCCCGCCATCCCGGCGAGCACGATCACCAGCGACATCAGTGCCGCCTGCCATGGCCTGAAGGGCGTCGCCCACCACAGCGCCGTCCCGATCAGCACCGCGAGGCCGCCGCCGCCGACATAGCCCTCGACCGTCTTGTTGGGGCTCACGCTCGGCACGGCCTTGCGCTGGCCGAACAGCTTGCCCACCGTGTACTGCAGCACGTCGGAGACCTGCGTGACCACCACCAGGAACAGCAGCAGCTTGGCGCCCTGCCCCTGGTAGCCCGGAATGTCGAGCATCACGCAGCGCCGGGGCGTGGCTCACGCAGAACACGCAGATCATCAGCACCCACTGCAGGCGCGAGGTGCGAGCGAGGAAGTCCTCGGTATCGCCCGCGAGCACGAGCACCGAGGGCAGCAACAGGTACGCGTACACCGGGATCAGCAGCGCGAACATGCCGTACCAGCCGGTGGCAACGTAGTAGTACTGGGCCGGCAGGAACAGGAAGAACGTCCAGAGCATCGCGCGGTGATCGGCCCGGCGCGTCGGCAGCAGCGTCATGAACTCGCGCAGCGCGAGGAACGACACGATGGCGAACATGACCAGCGAGCCGTAACCGCCGGTGGCGATCGCAATGCCGAACACGAACACCATCGCCCACCACGCGCGAATGCGCGCGACGAGGTTGTCGACCGTGGCCCGCGCCGCGTCGGACGTCGCCCGGCCCTTGAGCACCGCGGCGATCACGCTCGCGACGGCGAGGAACGCGAGGATCCCGCCGATCAGCCAGAGGAGTTCGCGGTCGGCGAACAGCTTCACCTGCCGCCCTCCGCCAGCCCGAGCACAGCCTGCCGGCAGCGCTCGAGGAACACCGGCCTGTCCTCGCCGAGCGCGAGGTGCATCTCGGGCCCGAACACCACCTGCCCCTGCATCGGCACCGGCAGCGTCGCGCCCTTGGGCAGGATGCGGGCGAGATTGCCGAGGTACACCGGCACCAGCGCGACGGCGGGTCGCGCCTTCGCGAGGTGGTAGAGCCCCGCTCGGAACGGCGCCACGGCCTCGCCGCTGCCGCGCGTGCCCTCCGGATAGAGGATCAGCGAGCGCTCGCTGTCGAGTACCGCGACCATCGCCTCCAGCGTCTCGCGACGCTGTTGCTCCTGGACCTGCGCACTTTCCGCCGCCTTCCGATCGATCAGCAGCGCGTCGAACACGCGGTCGGCGACGAAGCGACGCAGCGCGCCGCGGCCCCAGTAGTCGCGTGCCGCCACCGGGCGCGTGCGTTCGCGCAGTGCATCCGGGAGCGTGCTCCACACCACCACCGTGTCGAGATGCGAGCAATGGTTGGCGAAGTAGATGCGCGGAGTGAGCGCCTGCGGATCGCAAAGCCAGCGGGGCTGCGCGCCGGTGACGAGCCGGCACGACCCACGCAGCAGCGCGGAGAGGAGCATCTCAGGGACCACGCGGGCGCAGCTCCCTCGCGACGCGCCGCACGCGCCGTACGACCGTGATCGTCGAGCCGACCAGCACCACCACGAGCGCCACCGTGACCAGCCGCCCGGCCCACTCCGGATACGGCATCACAGCGCCGAGCAGCGCGGCCACCGTCAGCACCGCCATGCGCTGCGACTTGGACTGCGGTCCGAAGAAGAACTGCGGCGTTCCGAGCGCACCACCGAGCACCCGGACGAAGGCCGTGAACATCGCCATCACCGCACAGGCCCAGCCGAGCGTCGGGCTCCACGGGCCCGCCGCCACGGCGTAGCCCGCGCCGACGAGAATCACGGTGTCGGCGACCCGGTCCGGCACGTCGTTGTAGAGGGCGCCCACCGGCGTCGCGCGGCCGTGCTCGACGGCGACCATGCCGTCGAACATGTTGCAGAGCAGTCGCAACTGGATGCCCGCTGCCGCGACCACGAGCCAGGCGCGCCACGCCGGCCCGTCCGAAAGCACGAATGCCCCGCCCGCGACGGTCGCGAACACCGCGCCCAGCACCGAGATCGCGTTGGCGGAAATGCCGGTGCGGGCGATGCGCGCGGCGAGGGCCCGGGCCCAGCCGGCGTCGCGCGTGGCGATCGGCCGTCGCTCAGCCATC
Organism: uncultured Gammaproteobacteria bacterium; assembly: GCA_963707145.1. Lineage (GTDB taxonomy): Bacteria > Pseudomonadota > Gammaproteobacteria > Steroidobacterales > Steroidobacteraceae > RPQJ01. The sequence continues at coordinate 295,408 of CAVPOQ010000007.1, read as the reverse complement.
GTCGATGCCTCGCGGGAGCGTGCGGCTCACGCGTGCAGCTCCAGCACGTCGCCGTCGGCGAGCCGGTGCTCGCGTCCGACGTGCTGCCCGTCGGCCGTCACCGAGCGGCCCCAGACGCGCGCGAACTTGAGCGTGCGCACCATGTCGCGGTGCACGAGCCGCGCGGCATCCCCGACGGTCTGTTCTCCCGCGCGCAGCGTGAACGGCCGCTCGCGCTCGGCGGGCCGGCCCGGCGCCTTGGTGTAGACGCGGACCAGCCCGAGCGAACGCCACAGCCAGCCGCCGAGGTCGCCGAGGCCCGCGCCGGTCAGCGCCGACACCAGCAGCGCCGGGAAGTGCGGCTCCTCGAGTTCGGCGAGCACCTCGAGGTCGGTGTCCGCGTGGTCGAGCAGGTCGGCCTTGTTGGCCAGAAGCAGTGTGGGCAGCCGCAGCGCGAACACGTCGTCCTCGGGCTGCGTAGCCGCGCGGGCCCCGGCAGCGGGATCCGCGGCCGTGCCGTCCACATCGGCAGGCCAGCCCGTCACGAGGCTGATGCGTCGGCGGGCGAGTTCCTCCTGCACCGAGGCGACGTGCTGCAGGCAGTCCGGGTCGGCGAGATCCACGACCAGCAGGCACGCATCCGCAGTCTGCAGGGTACCGGCGAGCCACGGCAGCGGATGTCCGGCCGCGATCGCGGGGAGGTCCACGAGCTGGAAGCTCACATCCTCCCAGCGCAGCATGCCTGGTTCCGGATAGTGCGTCGTGTACGGGTACGGCCCGCTGCGCGCGCCCGAGCCGCTCAGGCGGTCGTGCAGCAGCGATTTGCCGCCGTTGGGCGCACCGAGCAGCATCAGTTGCGCTGCACCCTCGGGGCGTATCACCAGCGGCGGCCCGCTGCGCGCGCCGCCGCGCTTGGGGCCGGCGAGGTCCTCGTCGAGTTCCTTGATGCGCCGCTTGAGGTCGGCCTGGAGGTGGTCCGTCCCCTTGTGCTTCGGGATCACGCGCAGCATCTCGCGCAGGTGCTCGAGGCGCTCCAGCGGGTCGCGCGCCTTGCGGAAGGCGTCGGCGGCGGCCTTGTACTCGGGTGACAGGTTGGCGGGCATGACGTGCACGGCAACGTTACCAGATGCGCCGCACACCGCGCCCGGGCTTGCGCGCAGGGGCCGGAGCCGGTATCCGGTCTGCTGCGAACGGATCAACGGGCAACAGCGGGGCGGGACGATCGTGCAGAACCATCAGGCGGCACCGAGCGACGCACTCGTGGTCTTCGGCATCACCGGCGACCTCGCGTTCAAGAAGATCTTCCCGGCGCTCGAGAACCTCGAGCGGCGCGGGCGGCTCCCCGCCATCGTGGTGGGCGTCGCCCGTGGCGGCACGACGCGCGAAGCGCTCGACGCCCGCCTGCGCGAGAGCCTCGCGAAGCACGGCGACTCCGTGGACGAGGCCGCGCTGGCGCGGCTCTCTGCCAAGCTGCAGATGGTCGACGGCGACTACCGCGACGACGCCACTTTCGCCGCGCTGCGCCGCACGCTCGGCGCCGCCGCGCGGCCCTGCCACTACCTCGCCATCCCGCCGAGCCTGTTCGCCGAGGTCGCAACCCGACTCGGCAGCTCCGGCTGCGCAGCGGGGGCGCGCGTCGTGGTCGAGAAGCCGCTCGGCCGCGACCTCTCGAGCGCGCAGACCATCAACCGGGCGCTCCGGCAGGTGTTCGAGGAAGATTCGATCTTCCGCATCGACCATTTCCTCGGCAAGGAACCGGTGCAGAACCTGCTCTACTTCCGCTTCGCGAATTCCATCATCGAGCCGATCTGGAACCGCGACCACGTCGAGAGCGTGCAGATCACGATGGCCGAAAAGTTCGGCGTCGAGGGTCGGGGCCGGCTCTACGAGGAACTGGGAACCGTGCGCGACGTGGTGCAGAACCACCTGCTCGAGGTGCTCGCCATCCTCGCCATGGAGCCGCCGGTCGGCACGGGCTCGGAGGCCCTGCGCGACGAGAAGATGAAGGTACTGCGCGCCGTGGGGCACCCCGAGCGGCGTGGGATCGTGCGCGGGCAGTACGAAGGCTATCGCGCCGAAGACGGGGTGGCGGCCAATTCCGACGTCGAGACCTACGCCGCGCTGCGCTTCGACATCGACTCCTGGCGCTGGGCCGACGTCCCGTTCTTCGTTCGCACCGGCAAGCGACTGCCGGTGACGGCGACCGAGGTGATGGCGACGTTCAGGCGGCCACCGCAACGGCTGTTCGACGAGCCGGTGCCGCCGCGCGCGAACTACCTGCGCTTCCGCCTCGGCCCCGACCGCGTCTCGATCGCGCTCGGCGCGCGCATCAAGTCGCCGGGCGAGGCGATGACCGGACAGGAAATCGAGCTCTATGCCTGCAACTCGCACGCCGACGAGATGACGCCGTACGAGCGCCTGCTCGGCGACGCGATGCGCGGCGACCCGACGCTGTTCGCGCGGCAGGATTCGGTCGAGGTCGCCTGGGACATCGTGGACCGCCTGCTCGCGAGCGGTCCGCAGGCCGAGCCATACGCCGCCGGCAGCTGGGGCCCGGCCGCGGCCGAGCGCATGGTGGAGCGCTACGGCGGCTGGTACGACCCGCCGGCGAACAGCGGCACGCCGTGCGGCTGATCCGCGCCGGGGACGCCGAGCAGGCCGCAGTCATCGCAGCGGAAGAGATCGCGGCCGCATGCCGTGCCGCCATCGCCGCGCGGGGCCGCGCGGTGCTCGCGGTGAGCGGAGGGGCGACGCCGTGGCGCATGCTCGAGCGGTTGCGGACGCTCGACCTGCCGTGGCGCGAGGTGTTCGTCGCGCAGGTCGACGAGCGCGTCGCGCCGTACGGCGATCCGGGCCGCAACCTCACGCGGCTCGAGCAGCTGCTCGTGACCGAGGGGCCGCTGCCCGGCGAGCACCTGCTCGCCATGCCGGTCGAGTCCCGCGACCTCGACCGGGCACCCAACGACTACCAGCGCCGGCTGGAGGCGCTGGCCGGAATCCCGCTGGTACTCGATCTGGTGCAGCTCGGGCTCGGCGCCGACGGCCACACGGCCTCGCTCGTGCCGGGCGATCCGGTGCTCGCGGTCGCGGACCGTGACGTGGCCCTGAGCCGCGAATACCAGGGCCACCTGCGCATGACGCTCACGCTGCCGGCGCTCGCGCGGGCGCGGGCCCGCCTGTGGCTGGTGACCGGGGCGGGCAAGGCCGGGCGCCTGCGGGAACTGCTCGACGGCGTCGGCGACGCCCCGGCCGCGCTCGTGCCCCGCGAAGGTGCCGTCGTGGTCGCCGACGCGGCTGCCGCGGGTTGACCGCCGACGCACCCGATCCAGGTCGGCGCGGAGCCGCGCGCGCCGGCTCAGTCCACCCGGTCTGTGGCGCGGATGAACTGCGCCAGGTCCTCGCGGTACTTCCGCATCGACGGCTGGTGCAGGTACATCATGTGCCCGGCCTCGTAGTACTCGATGCGGATGCGCTGTCGCGCCTCCGGCGTGATGTCGAGATGGTCAATGTCGTGCTGCATCGCGAAGAACGGCGTGGCGAGGTCGTACCAGCCCTGCTGCACCAGCACGTGCAGGCCGGGGTTCATGGTCATGGCCCGCGCGAGGTCCGGCACCGTGTTGGGCGATGTCGTGATCCATTCGTCGGCGCCCGGCTGCTTGTGCTTCCAGTCCCACTTGATGTCGAAGGCCGACACTCGATACTCCTCGTCGCGCCCGAACTGCAGTTCGCCGTTGACGTAGTCGAGGAACGCCGCCGTGAACGCCGGGCCGACGGCCGGGAAGAACGGGTCGTAGTCCATCGTCTCGGCGAGGGGATTCATCGACGGTCCCGTGAACCGCGAGTCGATGCGTCCGGCGATCGTGCGCTGGCCGCGCTTCAGTTCCTGCAGGAACTGCGGGTGGCTGACGCGCAGGTCAGCCTGCTCCCAGTACTCGGCGCTGGTGCCGGTGAACGCCGCGAGCTTCGCGGCAACCGCGCGCTTCTGTTCGGCAGGGATGACGTAGCCGCGCGTGAGGGCCGGCAGGTACTCATCGTAGGCGAAGCGCTCGACCTCCGCCGCATAGGCCGCGAGCGAGGCGGGCCGGTTCGGGACCAGGTTGTGGTACCAGGCGGTCGCGGCCAAGGTCGGCAGATAGAGCGCATGCGGCAGGTCGACCTCGATGCCGTCCACGCCCGAGGCGGCGCTCAGGAACGGCGACACGAGCACGACGCCGTTCAAGTTCATGCCCTGCACCGACTGCAGGTGGTCGGCGAGTCCCGCCGAGCGCATGCCGCCGTAGCTCTCGCCGAGCAGGTACTTGGGCGAGGCCCAGCGCCCGTTCTCGGCCACCCAGCGCTTGATGAACGCACCCACCGACTTGATGTCCTGGTCGACGCCCCAGAAGTCCGCGCCCTTGGCGTCGCCGAGCGGCCTGCTGAAACCCGTGCCGACCGGGTCGATCATCACGAGGTCGGTGACGTCGAGCACGCTGAACTCGTTATCGACGCGCTGCGACGGCGGCGGTGGCGAAAATCCCGGGTCGGACACCACGACACGGCGCGGCCCGAGGATGCCCATGTGCAGCCAGATCGAGGAGGACCCCGGACCGCCGTTGTAGGCGAACATGACGGGGCGCCGCGACGCGTCCTTCACGCCGTCGCGCGTGTAGGCCGTGTAGCCGAAGCGCGCGATCGGCTTGCCGGCGTCGTCCTTCATGATCAGCCAGCCGACGTTGGCGGTGTAGCGGATCACCTGTCCGTCGATGCGGACCTCGTGGCGCGTTCTGGAATTTCTGGGCTCAGGCGGCGGGGCCGGTTCCGCCGACGCCTGCGCGGCATCGCCGGCGGGCTTGGCCGTCTCGGCCGCCTGCGCGGCGCCGCACAGCACCATGGCGGCCAGGGCGGCCGCGGCGAGGAAACGTCTGCTCACGTGATTCAGCCTCCGGCCGAGTTGCGGGTCACGGCGTGTCCGCCGAAGGACTGACGCATGCGCGCGAGCACCCGGTCGGCGTAGTCGCCGCGGCCCTGGCTCGCGAAGCGCTGCATGAGCGCCAGCGTCATCACCGGCGTCGGCACGCCGAGTTCCACCGACTCGATGGCGGTCCAGCGACCCTCGCCCGAGTCTGCGACCACCGGCGCAATGTTCTCGAGATCGGCGTCCTCCGCAAGGAACTCCGCGGTCAGGTCCAGCAGCCAGGAGCGGATCACCGTGCCGTGACGCCAGGACTCGGCGATCTTCGCCACGTCGAGGTCGAATTCCTCCTTGGCGCGCAGCAGTGCGAACCCCTCGGCATAGGCCTGCATCAGGCCGTACTCGATGCCGTTGTGCACCATCTTGGTGTAGTGGCCGGCGCCGCTCGGTCCGCAGTGCAGCCAGCCGGCAGTCCTGGCAGGTGCCAGCGCCTCCAGGAACGGCTCGACGCGCTCAACGGCCTCCCTCGTTCCTCCGACCATGAGTCCGTAGCCGTTGACGAGGCCCCAGACACCCCCGGAGACTCCGGCATCCACGTATTGCAGGCCGAGCGGGGCCAGCTCAGCGGCGCGGCGCACCGAGTCGCGGTACCAGGCGTTGGCGCCGTCGACGACCACGTCGCCCGCCGACAGCGCCTCGCGCAGTTCGGCCAGCGTCTGCTCGGTGGGCGCCCCGGCCGGCAGCATCAGCCAAAGGACCCGCGGCGCCGGCAACGTCTGCACCAGTGCCGGCAGCGTGTCGACGACCGTGACGCGCGGCTCCCCGGCAATGCCGGCCCGTGCGCCGGCGGCGCGGTCCCAGGCGACCACCTCCAGGCCCGCTCGCGCCATGCGGCGGGCCATGTTCCCGCCCATGCGGCCGAGCCCGATCATTCCGATGCGTTGTTCCACCGATCTCCCCCTGCCTGACCCGCTGCGGGCGGCCGGATGGTCGCCCGGGACGCGGGACGGCACAAGGGGCACTGGTCGCTGCGAGAATTCGCGCGCCAGACCAGAGTTCCACGTATTTCCATCGGCGGCCCTGCGGGTTATCAGTAGCGCCGCCAGGGCCCGGGGGTCGGGCCCACCGAGGATCCGCGATGACGACCAGTGAACGACAGTGGGTGTACGCGTTCGAGAAGGGCGACGGCCGCAACAAGATGCTGCTCGGCGGCAAGGGCGCCAATCTCTGCGAGATGACACGCATCGGACTGAACGTGCCGCCCGGGTTCGTGATCACCACCGCGGCCTGCCTCTCCTACCTCGAGGATGCGCAGCGGCGGCTCCCCGAGGGCACGATGGACGAGGTGCGCGCCCACATGCGCGCGCTGGAGCAGAAGACCGGCAAGAAGTTCGGCGGCAGCGACGATCCGCTGCTGGTCTCCGTCCGCTCGGGCTCGGCAATGTCCATGCCGGGCATGATGGACACCATCCTGAACCTCGGGCTCAACGAGACCACGCTGGCCGCGCTGATCCGCCACACCGGCAACGAGCGCTTCGGCTACGACGCCTGGCGTCGCTTCGTGCAGCTGTTCGGCAAGGTGGCGCTCGGCGTGCCCGATGCCGCCTTCGACGAGCAGTTCGAGGCCGTCAAGACCCGCGTCGGCGTCAAGCAGGACGTGATGCTCGGCCCGGACGACCTGCGCGACATCGGCGAGCGGTTCCTCAAGGTCGTCCAGCAGCACACCGGGCGACCCTTTCCGTCCGACCCGTACGAGCAGCTCGAGATCGCCATCAAGGCGGTGTTCAACTCATGGATGGGCAAGCGCGCCATCGACTACCGGCGCGAGTTCAAGATCACGCCGGCGATGGCGAACGGCACGGCCGTGAACGTCGTGACCATGGTGTTCGGCAACATGGGCAACGACAGCGCCACCGGCGTGGGCTTCACGCGCAATCCCGCCACGGGCGAGAACCAGATCTACGGCGAGTACCTGACCAACGCCCAGGGTGAGGACGTCGTGGCGGGCATCCGCACCCCGAAGCCGATTGCCGACCTGTCGATGGAAATGCCGGCGATCTACACGCAGCTGGTGGATCTGCGCAATCGACTCGAGCGGCACTATCGCGAAGTGCAGGACTTCGAGTTCACCATCGAGCGCGGCACGCTCTACTGCCTGCAGACGCGCAACGGCAAGATGAACGCCGCGTCGATGGTGCGTACCTCGGTGGAGATGCACGAGGAAGGACTGCTGTCGCGCGAGGACGCGATCCTGCGCGTCAACCCGGCGCACCTCGAGCAGATGCTGTTCCCGCGCCTCGACCCGAAGCACAAGGCCCAGCCGCTCGCGACCGGCCTGCCGGCCTCCCCGGGTGCGGCGAGCGGCCAGGCGGTGTTCGACGCCGACCGGGCCGAGACGCTCGGCCGTCAGGGCGCCAAGGTGATCCTGATCCGGGAGGAAACCAAGCCGGAGGACATCCACGGCTTCTTCGCCTCGCAGGGCATCCTCACCAGCCGCGGCGGCAAGACCTCGCACGCGGCGGTGGTCGCGCGCGGCATGGGCAAGCCCTGCGTCGCCGGCGCCGAGGGCATCCACGTCGACGTCTCCGCCCGCCTCGCCTTCGTCGGCGACCAGGTCATCAAGGAAGGCGACGTCATCACCATCGACGGCAGCAACGGCCGCGTGTTCCGCGGCGAGGTGCCGACGGTGGAGGCCGATTTCTCGCCCTCGCTGGTGAAGCTGCTCGGCTGGGCCGACGGCTTCTCACGCCTCGGCGTGCGCGCCAACGCGGACACTCCCGACGACGCCGCACGCGCCATCCGCTACGGCGCCAAGGGCATCGGCCTGTGCCGCACCGAGCGCATGTTCAACGCGGGGGACCGGCTGCCGATCGTCGTGGACATGATCGTGGCCGACACTCCGGAGGAGCGGCGCGCTGCGCTCGATCGCCTGTTGCCGATCCAGCGTGCCGACTTCGCCGGGATCTTCAAGGCAATGGCGCCGCACCCGGTGACCATTCGCCTGCTCGACCCGCCGATCCACGAGTTCCTGCCGACCGAGCGGCAGCTCGAGGAGGAGATCGCACGGCTCAACGAGCTGCGCGGCGTGGCCCGCGGCATGGAAGTGCTGACGGAGGCGGCGCGGGCCGTGTCGGCCGACGGCAAGCTGCCCGCCACGCTGCGCGATCTCGCCGAGACGCGGCTGATCGACGCGGTGGTGGCGCGCAAGGAGGCGATCCTGCGCAAGGCCCGCGCACTGCGCGAGGTGAACCCGATGCTCGGTCACCGCGGCGTGCGCCTCGGCATCACCTATCCCGAGATCTACACGATGCAGATCCGCGCGGTGCTCGAGGCCGCCGCGAACTGCATCCGCGCCGGGATCGAGGTGTATCCCGAGATCATGGTGCCGCAGGTGTGTACGGCGCAGGAACTGACGCTGGTGCGCGAGTACATGAGCGCGGTGCAGCGCGAGGTGGAGGTCACCTACGGCGTGCCCGTGCCCTGCAAGTTCGGCACCATGATCGAGGTGGTCCGTGCCTGCATGCGCGCCGAGAACCTTGCCGAGGTCGCCGAGTTCTTCTCCTTCGGCACCAACGACCTGACGCAGGCCACGTTCTCGTTCTCGCGCGAGGATGCCGAGAACAAGTTCCTGCCGATGTACAACGAGCGCGGCATCCTGCAGGACAACCCGTTCGAGGTGCTGGACGTGAAGGGCGTCGGACGCCTCATGGCGCTCGCCGTCGACTGGGGTCGCGCCAGCCGCAAGGGCCTCAAGGTGGGCATCTGCGGCGAGCACGGCGGCCACCCCGCCTCGATCCGGTTCTGCGACTCGATCGGGCTCGACTACGTGTCGTGCTCCGCGCCGCGCGTACCGATCGCGCGCCTCGCGGCGGCGCAGGCCGCGATCAGCGGGGCGTCTGCCGCTGCGGACAAGGCTGCCTGAGCGGACACAAGGAGCGTTACGCGTGAGACTGTCGATCATTCTGCTGGCTTCCAGCCTGCTGATCGCGGCCTCCCCGGCCAGCGCCGCCGACCGCGGTTTCTACGCCGGCGCCGGTCTCGGCCAGATGAACACCGAGGTGGACGACGTACTCGGCCTGGACTATGACTTCGACGAGGATGACGCCGGGTTCAAGGTGTTCGGCGGCTACCGGTTCTTCCCGTGGCTGAGCGTCGAGGGCGCGTACCTCGACGGCGGAAGCCCTTCGATCAAGGAGTCCCGGGGCGGCGAGACGGTGAAGCTCGGCATCGACGTGCAGAGTCTCGTGGCGTCGGCCGTGTTCGCGCTTCCGGTCGGCGAGCGCTTCGAGCTGTTCGTCAAGCCGGGCATCGCCTACTGGGACGCCGAGACCAGCCTGGGTTTCAGTTCCCCGACTTTTTCCGACAGCTTCAGGGAGGACGATGACGGCAGCGCGTTCTTCCTGGGTGCCGGCGCCGGTTTCGACGTCACCGACAATTTCGGTCTGCGCCTCGAGTACGAGTGGTTCGAGGTGGCGCCCGAATGGGACAGCGACAGCGACGAATTCGTCGACGAGCTGGATGCCAACGCGGGCTTCTTCTCGGCGAGCTTCCTCTTCAGGTTCTAGGCGCCGCCATACCGATGGCTGACCCGCACGGGGGCTCGCCCCCCGTGCGCCCCGTCCACCGCGTTGAGTTGCGCACGGTAAGCGATCATGCTTTCCGGCCCCATGCGCATGCCCCGCGATCATCGTTCGGAATTCAGGATCGCCCCTGACCATCCCGCCATTCCCGGTCACTTTCCCGGCCGTCCGGTGGTGCCCGGCGTGCTGTTGCTGGACGGCGTCATCGAGGCGGCGACCCGCTGGCTCGGAATCCCGCTGCGCGTGCGCGGCCTGCGGCAGGCGAAGTTCATCGCGCCGCTGCTGCCGGGCGAGGCGGCAACAATCGAGCTGGCGCTGGCCGGCGATTCACTCGACTTCGCCATCCAGCGTGAAGACACGACCATCGCGAAGGGCTGCCTGCTCATCGACCCGGCGGTCGGACTGTGACGAAGGCGTGGCTCGAGCGCCCCGAGGGCGGCAGCGGCTGGGCGCTGCGCCTGTTCACCGCGATCGCGCTCGGACTGGGGCGGACGGTCTCGCGGCTGATCCTGCTGCCGATCACCGCCTACTTCCTGTTGCGCCGTGCGCCCGAGCGGCGCGCCTCGCGCGCCTACCTGGCCCGCGTGCTCGGACGGACTCCGAGCTGGCTCGAGGTTGCGAGACACTTCCACACCTTCGCCGGCGTGACGCTCGACCGCGTGTACTTCCTGACGCAGACCCTGCGCCCGTTCGACACCCGCATGGTCGGCATCGAACACCTGCACCGCGCGATGGACCTCGGTCGGGGCGTGCTGCTGATCGGGGCCCACGTCGGCAGCTTCGACGCCCTGCGGGCGGCCAGCACCCTGCGTCCGGACGTCACCGTGCGCGTGGTGCTGGATGCGGAGCACAGCCCCGTGCTGTCCGCGATCCTGAGGCAGCAGAATCCCGAGATCGCCGCGGGCATCATCAACCCGCGCAAGGACGGGACCGAGGTCGTGCTGGAGATCGGCGCCGCCCTGCAGCAGGGCGCGCTGGTCACGATGCTGGCGGATCGCGGCCGACCGGGCAATGCGATGGTGAGGGTGAATTTCCTCGGCGGCCTTGCGGAGTTCCCGACTGCGCCCTGGCAGATCGCGGCCGCCGTGCACGTGCCCATCGTGCTGTGCGCCGGGCTCTATCGCGGCGGGCGGCGTTACGATCTGCACTTCGAGCTGGTGACCGAGCGACTGCACATCGACCGCCGCCAGCGCCAGCAGCAGTTGCAGGAGGTCGTGCAGGCTTTCGCCGACCGGCTTGCGGCGCTGGTGCGTCTTGCTCCCTACAACTGGTTCAACTTCTATGACTTCTGGAACGAACGTGCACCGGGCGAGCGTGGCGCTGATGCTGGTCGCGACGACGTCGCTCGCGGCTGATCTCGACACGAGAGCGCTGCTCGACAGCCTGGTGCGACCGCCGCCGGAGAAGACGCCGTTCGTCGAGGTGCGCTATTCGGCGCTGCTCTCGGAGCCGATCTTCGTCACGGGCGAGCTCGAGCATCGCACCGACGGCGCGCTCGTCCGCCGCGTCGAATCGCCCTATCGCGAGACGACGGAGTTGCACGGCGAGAACGTCCGGGTGGAGCGCGAGGGCAGCAAGCCGCGCCGCTTCTCGCTCGATCGCGCGCCTGAGCTGCGCGGCATGCTGGCGAGCTTCGGGGCCCTGCTCACCGGCGACCACGAGACGCTCGAGCGGCAGTTCGTGGTCGCCGTGCAGGGCGACACCGAATACTGGAGGCTCGAGCTGTCGCCGCGGGACGAGCGACTCAGGCGCCGGCTGTCCTCGATCGTGGTCGATGGCCGGCAGGATCGCCCCCGCTGCCTGACGCTGGCCGAGCCCGACGGCGACGCGAGCGTCATGGCACTGGGCGTCCGGGATCGGGCCGAGCTGCCCGCATCGCTCGAACGCGCGTCGCTGCAGGGATGGTGCAGCGCCGAGAGCGGGCCCTGACCGATGTCGACCGCCCGGAGGGGCCTGCTGCTGGCCGCTTGGATCGCGGTCGTTGCCGCGCTCGGGTGGCTCGTCGACCGAACGCTCGTCGTCGGCACCGACCTGCGGCTGTTCCTGCCGTCGCCGCGCACGCCGCAGGAGCGGATGGTGCTGGAGGAGATCGGCGAGGGCCCGGCGTCCCGCATGCTGCTGCTCGCGATCGGTGGATCGGAACCGGAGGAGGCGGCCGAGACCTCCCGCGCCCTCGTCGCCGCCCTGCGAGACAGCCCTGAGTTCCGCTGGGCGGCCAACGGTGAAAGCAACCTCGACGCGATCCCGGATCGCCTGCTCGCCTACCGCTACCTGCTCTCGCCGACGCTCGATGGGGCCCGCTTCGACGAGGCGTTCCTGCGTGCCGAGTTCGCGGAGCGCCTGCGCGACCTGGCCTCGCCCGCCGCGGCGTTTCTCGAGCCGTGGCTGCCGCGCGATCCGACGCTCGAGCTCCTGAAGCTCGCCGAGTCGTGGCAGCCCGGGCAACAGCCACAGACGCGGTTCGACGTCTGGTTCGACACGAGCGGCCGGCAGGCCCTGCTCGTCGCCGAGACGCGCGCACCCGGCTTCGATCCGCAGGGCCAGCGCGCCGCCGCCGATGCGCTGCAGGCGGCATTCGTGCGGGTGCGGACGGAACCCGGACTCGCGCTCGAGGCGAGCGGCCCCGGCGCCTTCTCGGTGCTCATGAAGGACCGCACTCAACTGGAGGCACAGCAGCTCGGCGGGCTCGCCACGCTCGGCATGGTGCTGCTGCTGCTCGTCGCCTACCGCAGCGTGCTCGTGCTGGTGCTCGGCCTGCTGCCGCTCGTGACCGCCGGCCTCGCCGGCCTCGCCGCGGTCAGCGCCGCCTTCGGCACGGTGCACGGCATTACGCTCGCCTTCGGGTTCACCCTGATCGGGGTCGCGCAGGACTACCCGATGCACCTCTTCAGTCACCAGCACCGCGGCCTCGACCCGCGGGACAATGCGCGTGCCCTGTGGCCCACACTCGCCACCGGAGTCGCCAGCACCTGCGTCGCCTACTTCGCCTTCCTGTTCTCGGGCGTACGCGGACTCGCCCAGCTGTCCGTCTTCACGGTGACGGGACTCGCCGTCGCCGGACTGACGACGCGCTTCCTGCTGCCCTGGCTGGTCCCGGCACACGGACCGGACGCCGCCGCGTCCGGGCGGCTCGCACGCCTCTGGGAGCGGATCGCGGGCCTGCCGCAGCCGACGTGGCTCGGCGTGCTGGCGGCGATGCTCTGCATCGGCATCCTCGCGCTTTCGCCTCGCCCGCTGTGGCAGGACGAACTCGGTGGCCTCACGCCCGTGCCTCGTGCGTTGATCGAGCGCGATTCGACGCTGCGGCGCGAGCTGGGCGCGCCCGACGTGAGGTACCTGCTGGTCATCCAGCACCGCGACGCGCAAGGCGTCCTGGCGCAGGCGGCGGCGCTCGATCCGCAGCTCGAGGCGCTGGTGAGCGATGGAACCCTCGCGGGCTTCGATCATGCGGCGCGCTACCTGCCGACCGTCGAGCAACAACTGCGGCGGCGCGCCGCCCTGCCTGCGCCGCCCGCGCTGCAGGCAGCGCTCGGGGCCGCACTCGGCACGACACCGTTCCGGCCCGGCGCGTTCGCGCCGTTTCTCGCCGATGTCGAGCGGGCGCGCCAGTTGCCGCCACTCGAGCCCGGGGATCTCGCGGGCACGCCGCTCGAGGCGCGCGTCGGCGGCCTGCTGCTCGAGCGCGACGGTCACTGGACGGGCCTCGTCACGCTGACCGGCCTGCGCGATCCCGCCGCGCTCGGGCGAATCGCCGCCGCGAACGAGGGCGTGACCCTGCTCGACCTCAAGCAGGCGTCGGAGGACCTCGTCGCGCACCAGCGCGAACGCATTCTCTGGTGCCTGGCTGGCGCCGCGGTGCTGCTGCTGCTCGTGGTCTATGTCGCCCTGCGCGACACCCGGCGCGTACGCCGCGTGCTGGCGCCGATGGCGCTGACGACACTGCTGGTGCTCGCCTCGCTTCACGTCGGCGGCGTCGCCATGAACCTCTTCCACCTGATCGCGCTGGTGCTTGCGGCCGGACTCGGCCTCGACTATGCGCTGTTCTTCGAGCGCGCGGCGGACGATCCCGCCGAGCAGCGGCGCACGCTGCACGCGGTGCTGGTCTGCTCGCTCTCGACGCTGATGGTGTTCGCGCTGCTGGCGCTGTCGAGCCTGCCGGTCCTGCGCGCCATCGGCGTCACGGTTTCCCTGGGCGTCGTGAGCAACTTCGTGCTGGCCCTGCTGCTCACCCGCCCGCCGCGGCAGGGCGCGTCGTGACCATCGAGGAGCGCATCGCGCCGCTGGTGCCGCACGCCGGCCGCATGTGCCTGCTCGAGCGGGTGATCCGCTGGGACGAGGACTCGCTGATCGCGGCGACCGCCACCCACCGGGATCCCGCCCACCCGCTTGCGCACGGCGGCCGACTGCGCGCGATCCACCTGTGCGAGTACGGCGCGCAGGCCATGGCTGTGCATGGGGGACTCGTCGCCCGGGCGCGCGGCGGGCGGGCACGGCCCGGCCTGCTGGTCTCGCTGCGGGACGTCGTGCTCGACTGCGACTTCGTCCACGAACTCGCGGGCGAGCTGGTCGTCGAGGCGCGGCGCCTGCACGCCAGCGACTCGGCCTGGCAGTACGAGTTCCGGGTCACGCATGCCGGGCAACTGCTCGCTCAGGGGCGTGCGACCGTCTCCCTGGCGTCGGCGATCTGATCGACGCCCCGGCCGGCGAACAAGCGTCAGCAGCGGGCCGGTCATGAAGGTCGTCAGGATCGCCATCACCATGAGCATGGTGAACAGGTCGCTGGCCGATGACGCCGGCGTCGAGGCCCACCTTCATCACGATCAGCTCCATCAGCGCGCGGGCGTTCATGAGCGAGCCCACCGCGAGGGCGCGTGCGCCATGGATAGCCCGCGATGCGCGCACCGGCGGCGCCGCCGAGCACCTTGCCCGCGACGGCGGCCACCAGCACGATCAGCAGCGCCGCGAGCCCGGCGCCCACGAACGCCGAGGCGTCGTATTGAGACCGGCCAGCGCGAAGAACACCGGCATCAGCACGATGATCGCGACGTACTCGACGCGCTCGATCAGCGCCTCGAGCAGGCGGTCGTCGCGCGGCAGCGCGGCGCCGAACAGGAAGGCACCGAACACCGGGTGCACGCCGAGCACTTGGTCGCGTAGGCGCAGGCGAAGGTGCCGATCAGCAGCACCGCGAGCAGCGGTCCCTCCGGCCGGCCGTCGCGCGAGAACAGCGCGACGCAGTGCGTGCGAGCAGCGGCCGCCCGGCCCCCAGCACGACCGCGGCCAGCACGCCGAGGCCGCCGAGCATCGTCCAGAAGCGGACCCCAGTCCTCGCGCGCGTCGGCGAGCACGACCACGAGCGCCAGCATGATCCACGCCAGCACGTCCGCCATCGCCGCCGAGGTCAGCGACAGCCGCCCGATCACCGAGTGCGTCATGCGCCGCTCCTTGAGGATCCGGGCCATGATCGGGAACGCCGTGATGGACATGGCCGATGCCATGAACAGCGCGAACATCGGGAAGGCGACGCCCGCGGGCGCGAATTGCTCGTAGAGCAGCACGGCCGCGGCCGAGCCCGAAGGCCATCGGCACCAGCACCGACATCACGCTGATCCAGCCGGCGTCGACGAGCTGCCGTCGTGCGCCGTGCGGCGCACGCAGCTCGGCGCCCACGATGAACATGAACAGCACGAGCCCGACCTGCGACAGGCCGTCGAGCGCAGGCAGGCTGGAGGGCTCGAACACCCGTGCGTGCCACCCGGGAAGCAGCGCGCCGAGCACGATGGGACCCAGCACGATGCCGGCCAGTCATCTCGCCGATCACGGGCGGCTGCCCGAGGCGCCTGAGCAGCAAGCTGAGCAGCCGGGCGGTCCCGAGGATCAGCACCAGTTGCAGCAGCAACGGCGAATGCGGCATCGGCGCGGCCGGTCAGGCCGCAGTGTCGAACAGCAGGCTGGCCTGGTCCGGCGGTGCCGCGTCGAGCAGTGCGAGCACCGGCTCGGCAGGCAGGTGCGGGTGCCGGGCGCAGGCGGTCGCGACGATCTCGCGCGCGAGCTGCCGCAGCTGCGCCGTGGTCGCGCGGATGCGCCGCTTGAAGGCCTCGTCGTCCAGCGGGTCGCGCAGCCCACGGTTGATCTCCACAAACCACTCGAGCCCGGCCTGGTCGAGCAGCGTCGCCGGGTTGTGGCGATCACTGACGGCCGACCACGCGCGCAGGAAATCCTGCATCGCGGCGTTGAGGGCCTTGCTGCCCGCGAGTTCATCCCGCAGGCGCGACAGCATGGCGAGGTCGGTAAGCCGGCCCTGGAAGTAGATCTGGCACAGCACGCCCCAGTAGTACGTGTAGTCCCAGATCACCTTGACCGGCAGCACCTCCGGGTCGCCGAACAGCGCGTACTGGTTGCGGTACAGCGACATCGTGCTGTCGTAGAACGACAAGAAGAACTGCTCGTAGATGCGCGCGTAGGATGCAACCGGCTGGCCGGCGCGGTCCTGCGCGATGAGCTCCGTGATGTAGGTGTTGGCGATCGCGATGAAGTCGCTGCCGGGTGAGTAGAACGGGTCGAGGAACACGCCCGCCTCGCCCGTCAGCGCCCAGCGGGCGCCCGAGAAGACCTTCCTGCAGCCGTAGGAGAAGTGCTTGAGGAACGCGAAGTCCTGCAACGGGTGACGCTTCGAGTCCAGGTCGTCGGCGAGGCGCGGCTGGAACTCCCGCAGCCACTCCATGGCCCTTGCGAAACTGTTGATGCGCTGCCACGGGTGCAGGCGGCCGTCGGCGACGATGCCCACCGAGTGCGAGCCCGAGGCGAGCGGGATCAGCCAGACCCAGTAGCCCTCGCCGACCAGGTGGTTGGTCGATAGCCAGCGGAGGGGCGGGTCGCAGCGCTCGAGCCAGGCGCGGTCGTCCGACCACTCGTTGACGTCGATGCGGCCGCCGACGCGAAACCAGCACGCGTTCACGTCGTGGTCGTTCTCGACCGCCAGGTCGAGCTGGCGCTTGAGCAGCCCGGCGCGGCCCGACGCGTCCACGACCCAGCGCGCCTCGATCTCGAGCGCCTCGCCGTTGCGATCGCAGCGCACGCGGTGGGCGTCGTCGCCCGCGCCGAGATCGACACCGCGCACCGTGACGCCGTCCAGGAACCGGGCGCCGCCCGCGCGCGCCCGCTCGCCGAGGAAGTTCTCGAAGATGCCGCGATCGATCTGGTAGCTCGGCGTCGAAAGGTAACGGCTCGCACCGAGCTCGAGCACCCGATCGATGTCACGCCGGCCCTCGGAGAAGAAGAAGCGAAAGCCGAACTTCTTGAGCTGCCGGGCGACGAGGTGGTCCTTGAGGCCGAGCACGGTGTCGAAGTAGTGGGCGGCGATCTCCACCGACGACTCGCCCACCTTGTGCGTCGCCTCCGGCACCGGATGCCGCCGGCGCTCGAGCACGACCACCTCGAGGTCCGGGAAGCGCTGGCGCAGCTGCAGCGCCAGCGTCAACCCGGCCAGCCCGCCGCCGAGGATGGCGACGTCCACGCGCTCCTGCCCTGCCACCGAAGTCTCCGGCCGGGTTACTGCGGGTCGTACCCGGTCGGGCCACCGGTCGCCTGCTCGTAGTTGGTCAGCAGGTACTTGTTCGTCAGCAGCACGATCCTTTGCATCATGTCCTTGTCCTGGCCGCCGATCGTCCAGGCACCGCTCATGGCGGCGGCACGCTGGTAGAACTCGGGCTCCGCGACCACGGTGCCGCTCGGCTGCTCGACGATCTTGAGCTTCATCACGACGTACGAGTCGCCAGCGAGCGCGCCGGCCCAGAACCGGGCTCCGCTGCTGACGACCTTGAGCTTCTCGATGCGCGGCTCGAGCACCAGCTTCTGGCCCCGCGTGCTGCCGGCGGCGTCGGTGTTCCACTGCGCGATGATCGGGCCGGTCTCGTTGTTCATGTGTTCCTGGATCTTCCCCTTGGCCTTCTCCTTGCCAGCGTCGCCCGCGAGCGGCGGATCCATGGCGATCGGCAGCAGCTCGTAGGCGTCGTAGCCCCCGAGCACATTCACCGGCGGCGGATTCTGCGGCTCGGCGACGACCGCGGCGCTGAAGGTGAGCATCAGGATGCACGCAGCGATCGTTCTCATGGTCGAAGCCCTCAGGGCGACACAGGGAAATCAAACTCCATCTCGAGCAGCAGCGAGGGACTGAGTCCCACCCGGATGATCCGACTCTGCCGCATGGCGACAGCTTCGCAGAACGGCATGCAGCCTGCCATTGCGTTGTCCGCAACCGCCGCGAGGTTGCGCGCGAGCGGCGCGGTCCGCTCCGTCCCGCGTACCGTGCGCCAGCGCACCCGTGCCAGCGACCCCGGGCCGGCCGCCGGCGCCAGGACCACTCCCACGCCGAGGACGCCGTGGCTCGTGACCACCGTGGACAGCGGGCCACGCGCCTCGATGTCGTACGCGACCAGCAACGTCGGACGTCCGCCCGCCTCAGCCTGGGTCATCGCCTCGAGCAGGCCCTCTCCGAACGTGTCCTCCCAGGCCGTCAGTGCGGTGTAGGGCTGCATCGAGCCGGTCCCGATGCTCCAGTAGCCCGCGGCGGCGTTGAGCACCGAGTTGTGGAAGCGGATCGGCGACACCAGGGCCGGCGTGCGCGCCAGCGTCTCGCTCATATAGTCGTTGATGGCGAGGTCGCCGTGCGTGGTCGCGAACACGCTGGCGATCTCGCGCGGCTCGACGCCTGCGCTTTCACACGCGCGTGCCGCGACCTCCAGGGCGATGGCCACGGTGTCCGGCGCGCGGCGACGTTCGGTCGGCGCGAGCAGCGTCGGCGAAGGCCTGGCGGCCTGCATCTCCGGCACCGCCGCCTCGCCACGGAGCACGGGCGCCGCGACGTCCCAGCCCGGCAGCCGCGGTGCCCACAGCGAGATCCCGGCCACGTGGATCGTGTGCGTGGTCATGGCGGCCTCAGCCTGGGCGCTCGCGGCCGAACAGCAGCGCGCAGTTGCTGCCGCCGAAGCCGAACGAATTGCTGAGCGCGACCCGTACCTCCGCCCGCTCCGTGGCGAGGCGAACTTGCGGACCGCAGGCCGGATCGAGCGTCGCCGTGTTGAGGGTGCCGGGTGCGAGGCCCTCCTCGAGCGCGATGAATGCGACGACTGCCTCGACGATGCCAGCCGCACCGAGCGTGTGCCCGGTCCAGCCCTTGGTCGAGCTCGCGCGTGTCGTCGCCGGGAAGAGCTCGGCGATCACCCGCGCCTCGACCTCGTCGTTCCTCTGGCTCGCCGTGCCATGCAGGTTGATGTAGTCGACGGCTTCGGGCGCGAGTCCGGCACTCCCGAGCGCCGCCTCGATCGCGAGCCGCGCCCCGAGGCCCTGCGGGTGCGGCGAGGACATGTGGTGCGCGTCGCTCGACTCGCCATAGCCGAGGAGCCACGGACCAGCCTCGCCGTCGCGCTCCAGCAGGGCAAAGCCGCCGGCCTCGCCGATGCTGATGCCGCGGCGGGCGACGTCGAACGGGCGGCAGGGCTCCGGCGAGACGAGCTCGAGTGAACTGAAGCCGAACAGCACGCTGCCACATAGCGTGTCGACGCCGCCGACCACCGCAGCGTCGGCAATGCCGAGCCTCAGCAGCCGCTCGGCGTGGGCGAACACCTTGGCGCTCGACGAGCAGGCCGTGCCCACCGTCACCGCGACGCCTTCGAGCCCGAGGGCGGCGCGCACGAAGTCGCCCAGCGAGTGCGGCGTATGCACGATGGGGCGACGCAGGTCCTCCGGATAGCGGCCGTCCGGCAGCAGCCGTCGATAGGCCTCCTCGGTCGCACCGATGCTGGAGGTGGACGTTCCGAGCACCAGCGCGACGCGATGGGCACCGTAGCGCTCGCGCGCCGCGAGCGCCCGCTCGCGGAAGCCGTCGCAGCCGAGAGCCAGCCAGGCGAGACGATTGTTGCGGCACTCCCAGTCCGCGAGGTCCGCCGGCAGCGCGCAGTCCTCGACGCCGGGCACCCGGCCGATGAAGGTCGCGAGCGGTGCCTCGGTGAAATCGTTGGCGCGCAGACCGCTGCGCCCCTCACGCAGGGCTGCGGACAACGCCGCGACGCCCGCACCGCACGCGCTCGCCACGCTGCAGGCGGTGATCCGAAGGGGCCGCATCACGCGCGGACTTGCCGCGGGTACCGCCGATCCCGTGGCAACCGGTCAGCCTCCCTCGGCCTGCGACTGCGCCAGGGCGAGTTGCACGGCGATGTCGTTCGCGAGGTTGTTCACCCACTTCGGGTAGTTGCGGTGTATGTACCGGTTGCCCTTCTTGACCTCGTAGTCGAGGTTGGTGCTGTCGAGGTAGGTGAACTGGATCGACTGCGTGTCGTACTTCACGCTGACCTTTGCCATGTGGGTGCGGATGTTCAGCGTCAACTCCATGGCGCCGGGATCCTGGCGCGTGACGATCCAGCCGCGCTGGGCGCCCCCGAGGCGGATCGACTTCGCGATCGCCTTGTCGTCGAGCCCGGCCGGCACCGGGACGGGCGCGGGATCCACCAGCGGTGTCGCGGCCATCAGCAGTAGTGCCACGGGCAGCAGCAACAGCGCCCTGAGCCTGTTTCCGATCATGAGTGAAAGCCCCTTTTCTGCATCGACTGGATAGCCGCAAGGCGCGGGCCCGGGCCGCCTGGATCAGGCGGCGCGCTTGCCCTCGATGTAATCCGACAGCGTCCTGAGCGACGCGAAGATGCGCCTGTTGTCCTCGTCGTCCGCCTTGAGCTGGACTCCGTAGCGCTTCGAGATCTCGAGCGCCATCTCGAGCGCGTCGATGGAATCGAGCCCGAGTCCGGAACCGAACAGGGCCGCGTCCGGGTCGATCCCGGCCGGGTCCACCCCCTCGAGGTTCAGCGCGCCGACGATCAGCTCGGCGAGTTCTTTCTGCTCTGCGGTCTGGGGTGCGGCCATGGATCCGGTGGCGCAGGGGCGCCGTTTTTATGCACTTTTCAAAGTGTATCATGCGACTTGCGGCGAGCCAGAGCGCGCACCCTTGACGAGCAGCACAGCGGCCCCATGTACAAGCCCTCCGCAGCAATGCGACGTGGTCGTCGTGGGCGGCGGTCCGGCCGGCTGTACGGTCGCCACGCTTCTCGCGCGGCGGGGGTGGTCGGTGACGCTGCTCGAGAAGGACCGGCACCCGCGCTTCCACATCGGCGAATCGCTGCTGCCCATGAACCTGCCGATCCTGCGAGCGCCTCGGCGTGCTCGAGGCGGTGGAGCGCATCGGCGTGCGCAAGGTCGGCGCCGATTTCCCGGCGCCCACGCCCGAGGGATACAACGTCTTCCGCTTCCGGCGCGCGCTGGACCCGAGCTGGCCGCATGCCTTCCAGGTCCGTCGCGACGAGTTCGACACGCTGCTGTTCGACAACGCCCGTGCCAGCGGCGTGAGTGCCCGGCAGGGACACCGCGTGACTGACCTCGACCTCGGCGCGGACGCCGTTCAGGTCTCGGGCCAGTCGGATGACGGCACCCTCTTCGGTTGCCGCGCACGCTACCTCGTCGATGCCACCGGCCGCGACACGCTGCTCGGCAACCGGCTGCGCCTCAAGCGCCGCAGCACGCGGCACCAGAGCGCGGCGCTGTTCGCGCACTTCCAGGGTGTCGAGCGTCGCCCCGCCGACGACGCCGGCAACATCAGCATCTACCGCTTCGAGCAGGGCTGGGTGTGGCTGATCCCGCTGCGCGACGGCATCACCAGCGTCGGCGCCGTATGCTGGCCCGATTACCTGAAGCAGCGCCGTGGCGACAACCGTGACTTCCTGCTGCAGACGCTGCAGTCGATCCCGGAGCTTGGGCGGCGCATGCAGCACGCCGAGATCACCGGTAACCTGCACGCCACCGGTAACTACTCCTACGAGTGCACGCGCATGGCCGGGCACCGCTGGATCATGGCCGGCGACTCGTACGCGTTCGTGGACCCGATCTTCTCGAGCGGTGTGTACCTGGCGATGCACGGCGCCGAGGAAGCGGCCGGAGTCGTCGATGGCGCACTGCGCGAGCCGGCCTCGGAACGCGGCCGCCAGCGCGCATACCGCCGGCAGGTCGCCCGCGGACTCGCCACCCTGTCGTGGTTCATCCACCGCTTCACCACGCCGGCGATGCGCAATCTGTTCGCCAACCCACGCAACGACCTGCAGCTCGAGCAGGCCATGATCTCGATGCTCGCCGGCGACGTGTTCCGCGACAACGGCGTTCACTGGCGCCTGCGCGTCTTCAAGGCGATCTACTTCGCGACTGCGCTCGGCGACCTGCGGGCGCAGGTCCGCAGCTTCCGGTGGCGCCGCCGGCAGGCCCGCGCGCTCTTCAGCGGCGGCACCACCGGGCAGGACACCGCCTGAAATGCCGGCGCGCCCACGGCAGCCGGGCGGCCTGCGTGCCAGCTACGCGACGCTCGGCACTGCACCGCTCGACGAAGACGTCCTGGCAGCCGCCGTGTTCGGCGCGGGAAGCGCGGCGCCCTCCGACCCGCGCTGCCTGCGCATCGACCTCGAGCCGCTCGCCGGTGCCGGGCTGAGCGAAGTCTGGCAGGGCGACGGGCGCATGCACATCGGCGCGGCCGGGCCCGTCCGCTACGTCGAGGACGGCCGGCATCTCGCCGGGTGGATCGACCTGGAGGAAGCCGGATTCCACGGCCTCGAGGCGGCGGCGGAAGCGGCCTACCTCGGCTTGCTGCAGTTCCACGCGACCACGCCGTACCGCCACATCTGGCGGATCTGGAGTTTCGTCGCCGACATCAACGAAGGGGCCGGCGACGACGAGCGCTACAAGCTGTTCTGCCTCGGGCGCGCCCGGGCCTTCGCGGCCGTGCACGCGACGCTGCCGGCTATCGGCTACCCAGCCTCCACGGCGGTTGGCAAGCCGACCGATACACGCAGTTTGCAGATCTGCTGGCTGGCGGGACGGGACCCGGGGGTCGAGATCGAGAACCCGCGCCAACTCGCTGCCTACCGGTATCCGCGCTGCTACGGCCCGGCCGCACCGAGCTTCTCCCGGGCCATGCTCGTGCCCGGGCCGTTGCTGCTGGTTTCGGGCACGGCCAGCATCATCGGGCACGAGTCGATGCACCCTGGCGACGCGGTCGCACAGCTGCATGAAACGCTCGACAACCTCGATTCGCTGCTGCGACGTGCTGCCGAGGTCGCCGCCCGCCCCGTCCCGCGCCTCGGCCCGGACAGCCTGCTCAAGGTCTACCTGCGTCGTGCCGGCGACGCCGCGTCGGTCGAGCAGTTCCTGCGCGCGCGTCTCGGCGACGAACTGCCGCTCGTAATCCTGGCCGCGGACATCTGCCGCGAGGAACTGCTGCTCGAGATCGAGGCCGTCGTGCCGGCGTGAGGTGCGCGGCCACCCGCGAGGGCGTGCTCAGCGCTCGAGGGCAGCGAGCAATTGCTCGCGCGGCAGCTTGCCCACTTCGTTGCGCGGCAGCCGCGACACGAACACCAGCGGCCGCGGCAGGAATACCGGGTCCATGCCGGGCGCGAGCTGCTCGAGCACCGCAGCCTCGGACAAGCCCTCGGCGACCACCAGTGCCGCGAGGCGCTGGACCGCGGCGCCGTCCGCGCGGTCAGGCTGGAAGACGACCCCGTCCCGGACACCCGGCACGGCGAGCAGCCGCCGCGTCAGGTCCGCGAGCGACGCGCGCTTGCCTCCGACCTCCACCATGTCGGCATTGCGACCGCGCACGACGAACGTGCCGTCGGCGCCGACCTCGAGCACGTCCTGCAGCAGCGCCGGGGCCGCGAACCACGGTGCGTCGACCTCGGTGCCCGATGCCGCGGGCCGCAGCGACACGCCCGGGTACGGACGCCAGGCAACTTCCTGAGCGCTGCGCCGCGAGGCGATCACGCAGGTCTCCGTGGAACCGAAGAACTCGACCAGCGCTGCCCCGTAGCGCTGCTCGATGCTTCGTGCTGTTTCCGGCGCCAACGGTGCAGTCGCGGAGACGACGACTGCCAGGGGCGGCAGCTCGATGTCCGACTCGAGCAAGGCTCGCAGGTGCACGGGCGTCGTCACCAGGACGCGCGGTGCCGGCAGTTCCGCGAGCGCGGCGGCGATTTCCGCCGGAAAGAGCGGCTGCGCGGCGTGGAGGCCCATGTCGGCGAGCAAGGGCAGCAGGACGGAGGTCTCCAGGCCATACATGTGCTGCGATGGCACGGTGACCAGGATCCACGGCATGCCTGTCGCGCCTTGCCCGGCCAGCACATCGCGCAGTACCGTCGAATTAAGTTGGGCCGACGCCAGCAAGCTGCGCCAGGTCTTGGGGTTGGCCGTGGGCCGACCCGTGCTGCCGGACGTATAGCCGATGGCGACGACGCGATCGGACGGGATCGCTGGCACGTGCAACGGATCGACGCGGGCCGGGTCGCGGCTGCCCTCGACGAGGTGATCGTCGAGCCGGTACGAGCCCCGATGCGCCTCCATCACCTCGGCCACGACGGCCGGTGCGCGCGACGGGGGCAGGAGGCACGCCTGGCCGCGGATCAGCAGCGCCACGAACGCGAGCAGGAAATTGTCGCGACGTTCACACAGGTTGAGTGCCGCCGGTCGGTCCGGCAGGTGATTGGCCAGATCGGCTGCCATGGCCATGAAACGATCGCTGCCCACGACGGCCCGACCGGCGCGCAGCAACGATACCGAAAATGTGGGTCCGTCGATGACGAGGTCCCTCCGATCTCGACCGCGCTGGGACGGCGTCTGACCCGTTCAGGGCCAGCGCCGGAACACCAGCGACGTGTTCACTCCGCCGAACGCAAAGTTGTTGTTCATCACATGCTCGACCTCGAGCCTGCGACCGTCACCCGTGATGTAGTCGAGATCACCGCAGCGCGGATCCACGTTGTCGAGGTTGA
Organism: uncultured Gammaproteobacteria bacterium; assembly: GCA_963707145.1. Taxonomy (GTDB): domain Bacteria; phylum Pseudomonadota; class Gammaproteobacteria; order Steroidobacterales; family Steroidobacteraceae; genus RPQJ01. Next base: position 271,106 of record CAVPOQ010000007.1, on the reverse strand, counting down.
TCGTCGGGGCAAACCAGCCCGCTCGCATCATCTCGATGCTGAACATGGACTCGAGCGCGCCGCACGCGCCGAGCGTGTGCCCGAGGTAGCTCTTCTGGGAGCTGAGCGGCATGCGCGTGCCGAACAGCACCGCAGTGGCGCGCGTCTCGGCGATGTCGCCTTGCTCGGTGGCGGTGCCGTGCCCGTTCACGTAGCCGATCGCGGCCGGCTCGAGCCCGGCCGACTGCAGTGCCAGCTCCATCACGATCCGCATCGTCTCCTCCTCGGGGCGGGTGACGTGCGTGCCGTCGGAATTGGTGGCGAACCCCACGACCTCGGCGTAGACGCGCGCCCCGCGGGCCTGAGCGTGTTCCATTCCCTCGAGCACCAGCATGCAGCCGCCCTCGCCGATCACGAGACCGTCGCGGTCGCGGTCGTAGGGGCGCGGCGTCGAGCCCGGGTCGTCGTTGCGGCGACTCGTGGCGTAGAGCATGTCGAAGGCCATGGCCTCGCTGGGACAGAGCTCCTCCGCCCCGCCGCCGAGCATCACGTCCTGGTACCCGTGCTTGATCGCCTCGTAGGCGAACCCGACGCCCTGGCTGCCCGACGTGCAGGCCGTCGAGGTCGGGATGATGCGGCCGCGCAGCCCGAAGAAGATCCCGACGTTGGCCCCGGTCGTGTGCGGCATCATTCGCACGTAGGAGTTGGCGTTGAGCCCCGGCGCATCGCCGGTGAGGAGCATCTGGGCGAAGTCGCTGATGTCGGGCGTGCTGCCGATGGACGAGCCGCAGGCGACGCCGACACGGCCTGAGCGCAACACCGGGTCGCCGAGCAGTCCCGCGTCGGTCAGCGCGAGCTCGGCGGCCCGCACCGCCAGCTGCGACACGCGGCCCATGCTGCGCAGCTGCTTGCGGCTCCAGTGCTCCGGCGGCGCGAATCCCTCGAGCGGCGCCGCCAGCCGGGTCTTGAGATCCCTGTAGGCATCCCACGCCGGCATCGTGCGCACGGCGTTGCGGCCCGCACGCAGCCCCGCCTCGATCGCCGGCCAGTCCGAGCCCAGGGCACAGAGGCCCGACATGCCCGTGACGACCACGCGGCGCATCAGCAGAGCCCCCCGTTGACCGCGATCACCTGGCGGGTCACGTAGGACGCCCCAGGCGACATCAGGAAGGACACGACGGCGGCCACTTCGTCGGCCGTGCCCATGCGCTGCGCCGGGATCGCCTTCAGGATCTCCTCGACCGGCGCGTGCTCGTCGACCATGTCGGTCTCGATGAGTCCGGGTGCCACACAGTTGACCGTGATCGCGCGCTTCGCGAGTTCGACCGCGAGCGCCTTGCTCGCCCCGATTACGCCGGCCTTCGCGGCGCTGTAGTTGACCTGCCCGCGGTTGCCGATCAGGCCGGAAACGGACGACATCGTGACGATCCGGCCCGGCGCACGGCGACGTACCATGGGCATCACGAGCGGCTGCAGCACGTTGTAGAACGCGTCGAGGTTGGCACGGATCACGGAGTCCCAGGCGTCCTCGCTCATGGCCGGGAACGCCGCGTCGTGCGCCAGCCCGGCGTTGCACACGACGCCGTAGTAGGCGCCGTTGCGCTCGACGTCGGCGCCGATCAGCTCGGCGCAGCGCGCACGGTCGCACACGTCGAACTGCAGGCAGCGCGCCCGTCGCCCGAGTCCGCGCGCCTCGGCCGCCACGGCTTCGGCCTCCTCGACCCGCGAGCGGCAATGCACCACGACGTCGTAGCCGTCGCGCGCCAGTCGCAGCGCGATGGCACGGCCGATGCCCCGGCTCGATCCCGTCACCAGCACCGTGCCAGGATCAGTCATCGCGCGCGCACTCCGCCTCGAGGAACGTGTCGTCCAGCGGCTGGTACACGGTGAGGGCGCCGGATGCCAGCCGCTCGCCCGCCCGCGAGATCGTGCAGTCGAACACGGCCCGCCCCTCCTCGTCCGCGGACGACTCGACGACCTCGACCCGCAGCGTCTCGCCGCAGCGGAAGTCGCCTCCGGGAGCCACGTACGATCGCACGCCGAGCAGCAAGCCGATCGCGGCCGGGCGGTCGTGCGCGGCGAGCGAGCGCTTCCCTGCCAGTGCCGAGATCGCCTGCGCCATAATCTCCGGCCCGACCCACGCCGGCAGGTTGCCGTCGGCATCGCTGAACGCGGTGCCCGGCCGGACGAGCACGCGGGCCTCGAGCCGGTCCGCGCCGACCTGCGCGATCTCGTCGAGGAGGATCGCGTCGTCCCGGTGCGATATGGGCAGGACCGCCCGGGTGGCCCGGCGGACCCGGCGGGGCGTCATGCGTGCCCCCGCGCCAGTGCCGCGCGCACGGTGTCCACGAAGTCCGGCGGCGTCGCGAACTGCAGCTCGCCGCTGCGGGCATCCACGGCGACCTGCACCGTGCGGCCCCGCGCGATGCGCACGCCGTCCAGCGGCCGGGTTAACAGGTAGTTGAGCGCGAGGCGCGCCTCCCACTCGACCAGCGAGGCACGCACTCGCAGCCGGTCGCCGAAGCGCGCGGGACTCAGGTACTTGGTCTGCAGTTCCACGATGGGCCAGGCCACGCCGGATTCCAGCATGCGCTCGAGGCCGTAGCCGAGTTCGTTCATCAGCGCCCAGCGGGCGTTCTCCAGGTAGCGCAGATAGTGGCCATGCCACACGACCCCGACCATGTCGACATCGTGGAACCGCACGTCCACGTCGACGTCGGCGAACAGTGCGCCCTGCGCCCTCACGCCAGCCTCGGCGCCGTGGCGACGGCGGTGCGCAGCCGGCGCGCGATCAGCCACGGCGCCCGCCGCAGCATGCCGAAGAAGAGCTTCGTGTGCATCGCCGTGATCAGCCCGTTGTCGCGGACGAGGCGGAAGTGCGAGCGGCCGTCGAGCGGATAGCGCACGCGCGTCGGCAGCCATCGCATCGCGACGCCCCGCCAGTGCAGGCGCACCAGCACTTCGACGTCGAAGTCCATGCGGCTGCCCGGCGGCTCCGCCTCGAGCACCGGGAGCACGACGGCCAGCGGATACACGCGCAGCCCGCACATCGAGTCCGGGATGTCGAACGACAGCGTGTTGAGCCAGACCATGACGTGCGTGAGGTAACGCAGGTACAGCCGGTGGCGCGGCACGCTGGCGTCGAACAGCGGCCGCCCGCAGACGAGCGCCGACGGCTCGGCGAGCGCGGCCGCGACGAAGCGCGGCACGTCGGCGGAATCGTGCTGCCCGTCGGCGTCGATCTGCAGGGCGTGGGTGAATCCCGCGGCGGCTGCAGCCTTCAATCCCGCCAGCACGGCGGCGCCCTTGCCCCGGTTCTCGGGCAGTCGCAGCAGCCGCACCGCGGGATCCGCGGCCGCCAGTCGCCGCAGTTCCTCCGCGCAGGCCGGGCCCGATCCGTCGTCCACGAGCAGCACCGTCAGGCCGTGCGCACGCAGGCCGGCGGTCGTCGCGCCGACCGCGCGTTCGTGGTCGAACACCGGCACTACGGCGCAGAGGCTAGTCATGCCGGGCTCCGAACTGCAGGCGTCCGGTCGAGACCACGGCGTGCCCGCCGGTGTAGCGGAAGTGGACCTGCCCGGGGCGTGGACCGCGCTCCAGGCGTGCGACGAGACACATGCCCGGCCGAAGCACGCGACGGAATTTCGCCGCAGCGATGCCGGTCATGGGTCCGTCGGCCAGCCCGTAGGCACAAGCCAGTTCGACGGCCCAGCCGACCTGCAGGACGCCCGGCACGATCGGCGCGGACGGAAAATGGCCGCGGAAGATCGCCATGTCATAGGGAACCCGCAGCCGGCAGTCGAGGCTGCCGGCTCCGGGGTCCGGCGCCACGTCGCTGACGATGGGCATCCACGCGGGCCGGCCCTGGACAGGCTCGAGGTCTTGCAGGCCGGCATCCGGTGCCTCGATCAGCCGCCACTCGATGGCCGCGGCCGTCCCGATCCGGTGCCGGACCAGGTCGTGCTCCCATTCGGCCACCAGGTGCCGCTTGCCGCGAGTGCGCAGCACGCGCACGCCCGCCGCACTCGGCACCACCAGGACAGTCGTCGTCGCCGCGCGACGGCCGCCGCCCGACGCCGTGGCGAGGGCACGCGCGTCCTGCACCCACTTGTGTGCTTTGAGCCGGGCGGCGATGTCATCGAGCCGGTGGTCAGGCTCTTGCGGAATTGCGAGGACCGGGCTCACGCCTGCACGAGTGCATGGACGGCCGTGACCAGGTCGTCCACGGTCCGCACGGATCGGAAACTCTCCGCGGAGATCTTGCGGCCGGTTTGCCGGCGCAGGCGGTCCACGAGGTCGACGGCGTCGATACTGTCGATCTCGAGGTCTTCGTTGAGGCGCGCCGACGGCGTGATCCGGTCGGGCTCGATCTCGAACAGCTCGACCAGCGCCGCTTTGACCTGCTCCAGGACTTCGTCTCTCGTCTGCATGCGCCCCGCAATTCCCTGCTATTCAGGCGAGGATTGATTATAACCAGCGGTCCGCTCCAACTCCTGCCCATAATGCTCCAGGAGCCAGGCGTTGAGTTGCCGGGACGCCCGCGGCGGCGGCAACTGCCGGTACGGTTCGAGGTCGATGTCGTCGCCGACTCGGAGGAATATGTTCGGCCGACGCGGCGGCACCTGGTACCAGGCCTGAAACTTGTGCAGGAGCGGCTGGTCCACGCGGATGAAGATGGGCGTGAGCACGGCTGCACCCCGGACCGCGATGCTCGCCGTCCCGCGATGAAAATGCATGGGTTGCCGGGGCCGCGAGCGGGTGCCCTCAGGGAACATCACCAGGCAGTCCCCCGACTCCAGCGCCGCGATCGACTGCTCGATCATCTGGTCCGTCGGGGAATTGCTGATGTACCCCGCCGCCTGAACGACGCGTCGTGTAAAGGGGTTGGCGAACAAGGCTGCCTTGACGACGCACGCCGGGGCCGGCGTGAACGCGACGATGAAGACCACGTCGACCAGCGTCGGATGATTGGCGAGGATCAGCTGGCCGGGGCGCCCGAGGCGCTCGCGGCCGTGGAATTCGTAGCCGATGCCCCCCAGACCGCTCATGACGGTGACGAACAGCCGGAACGATCGCTGCACGAGCGCGCGCGTACGGGCGCGGCGTCGCCCGCTGGCGTCCGGCAACAGCATCAGCGCCGGAAACACCAGCAGACCTAGAATGAGCCCGCCGATGCCGAACAGGACGAAGCAGGTCCCGGTGACCAGAATGCGCCAGAGATATGTCTGCCGTTCGCCCATGCCGTCCGGATGCTCCTCGCGCGGCGCCGCCCTGCCGAGCGGCGCGGCGCGCAACGATGAGGCGGACCGGCGAGCGATGCAAGCCGGCGCCGCGTGCGCCCGGTCCTGATGTCGCAAGCATCCCGCCCACCTGCGGTCGACGTATGGCTCGCGACGCCCGATGCGGCGCGTCAGTTCGACCCGTCGAAGCTCAGCCGCGAGGACCGGACCGCGTGGGATGCCCTGCGCACCGATCGACGGCGGCTCGACTGGGCCTCGAGCCGCGCCCTGCTGGGCGGCGTGGCGGTCGCCGGCAGTCAGGCGAGCAGCCTGTCGCACAGCCACGGATTTACCGCGCTCGCGCGGGCGCCCGGGAACATCGCGGTCGGCGTCGACGTGGAATGGCTGGCGCCGCGCGACTTCCTGAGCCTGGCCCGTACGGCCTACTCGGCGGCCGAAGCCGATGAGTTCGACGCGCTCGAGGTCCCGTCGGTCCTGCCCTCAAGGTTCTACGAAACCTGGACGCTGAAGGAGGCATTCTCCAAGGCGCTGCAACTGCCCTTTGCCGACGCCCTGGGGACATGCTGCTTCACCTTTGCCAGCGGCGTCCCAACGACCGCCGTGCCGACGACCCGGCACTGGCGGGCGACGGTGTTCGCCCCGCGGCCACAACTGCGACTCGCCGTCGTCCTGGTGGCCGATGCCGGGGAGGCTCTCGCCGCGGACCCCGCCACGATGGAGTGGCCGCCCGAGCGCGTGGCGAACTGGCCGGTCGTGCGACGCCTGTCCGGCGGCGGCAGCGCAGGCACAACCACGTGCTAGCCTGCACGCCGCAGTGACCATGACCACGCTTTCCGGCAGCACGACCCGCAAGCCCCTGCCCGCCCGGGCCATGGTGCTCATGGGCATGTCCTACCCCGTGCTGGCGCACGTTGCGACGCTGAGCGCACGGCCCGACCTCATCGCGGCGAGCATCTTGCTGCTCGTCGTGCTGGTGCTGCTGCCCGCACTGCGTGACGGCCGGCCCCTCGCCTTGGCCGTGCTGGCCGGCGCGGTCTACGGCGTTTACGTCGCATTGGCGTCGGGCACGGCCTTGACGCTGCTGCTGCTGCCCCCGGTGCTGCTCAACGGATTCATGGCCTGGGTGTTCGGACGCACGCTGCGCCAGGGGGGGATGCCGTTGATCGAACGCGCGGCCCGCGCCATGCGGGGACCCGGGGCGGTCCTCGGCGACGGGGTCGTGTCGTACGCGCGCGGCGTCACGCAGGCCTGGACTGGACTGTTCGTCGTGCTGGCGAGCGTCAACCTGGGGCTGGCCCTGATCGCGCGGCCGGCGGGCCTGCTGCGGGTCGCGGGCTTCGACCCCGTTGTCTCGGTGCCGCTCAGCGCCTGGTCGGTGTTCGCCAACCTGCTGAGTTACCTGTTCATCGCGGCACTGTTCGCCATCGAGTTCGTGGTGCGAGCGCGCCGCTTCCCGCAACAGCCCTACAGCGGACTGATCGATTTCACGCGTCGGCTGGCAGCGCAGGGCCACCTGTTCCGGCCCGTCGCAGTCGGCCACGATCCGGAGCACGGGCGGAAGCCGCAGGACTGAGCGCTTTCGCGCCGCGATGTTGAATTTCCGGGGTCGGTGAGGTATCTGCCTGCGGGCATGCGAATCGCTTTCATCTCGGCCAATCGCGAGAAGATGCCGGACGCAGTCATCCCGATCGGGGTGCTGCAGGTGATGGCCGCCGTGCCCGAGCGGCACGAAAAGCTGTTCTGGGACCTGTGCTTCGAGGACGACCCGCTTGCGGCCGTGGCGCGGAACCTGCGCGATCACGCGCCCGACCTCGTGGCGATCGGGCTGCGCAACATCCAGAACATGGATTACACCAACATCACCGTGAACCTCGACTACTACCGGCGGCTCGTTGACACGGTGCGCACGCACACCTCCGCGCCGATCGTGCTGGGCGGCGGCGGGTTCTCGGTGATCCCTCGGGAACTTATGGAGAGCCTGGGCGCCGACTACGGAATCGCCGGCGAGGGCGAGCGGGCCTTTGCACGATTGCTCGACGAACTCGAGCGACCGGCACCGTCGCTCGACGACATCGAGCGCCTGCACTACCGGGTCGACGGCACGCTGCGGAGCAACGGCAGCGCGCGCGAGCCGCTCGACATCGACGAGCTGCCCCGCGCGGGCCGGAGCGTGCTGCCAGAGCGGTACTACACCGAGTACGGCATCGAGTCGCTGCAGACCAAGCGCGGGTGTCCCCTGCACTGCGAGTACTGCACCTATCCCCTGATCGAAGGCGCACGCAGCCGCATGCGCGATCCCGCCCGGGTCGCCGACGAGTTCATGGAGATCGCCGCGCGCAAGGGCGTCGAGCACGTGTTCATCGTGGACAGCGTGTTCAACCTGCCGCCACGCCACGCGAAAGCCGTGTGCCGCGAACTCGTGGCGCGCGGCAATCGAACGCCGTGGACGAGCTACGTCAACCCGGTCGCGTTCGACGACGAACTCGCGGAGCTGATGGTGCGGGCGGGGGCCGCGGGCATGGAGATCGGCTCCGACAGCGGCTGCGACGAGGTGCTCGACCGGCTGCGAAAGGGGTTCCACACCGACAAGATCCGGCGGCTGTCTGCGATCTCCCGGGCCCATGGTCTCAAGGACTGTCATTCCTTCATCCTGGGGACGAAGGGCGAGACGCTGGACGACGTCGAGCGCACTCTGGATTTCGCCGAGGACCTCGACCCGTTCGCAGCGCTGATGCTGGTGTGGGTGGAGGACCAGGAGGTCGTGGACGCCCGGACGGAGCGCGAACGCCGCGGATTCCGCGACGAGATTTACACGCGGGTCGGCCGGCGTGCGGCGCGCCAGCCGCGCTGGTCGGTGCCGCGACTCGGCATCCGCTTCGACCCGCGCTCGTTCGCAGCGCTGCGCAAGTTCGGGCTGCGCGGGCCGCTCTGGCAACACCTCGACCGCGCGCCGACCTTCACGGCGGCCACGGCCGACACTGGGCCCGGCGACGCCGCGATCGCCGCGCCGGTCACTTCAGCTTGACGACCGTCCCCTTGATCGTGACGCCTGCCATCGTGGCGCCCGCACCGCACTGGAAGTGCGTTTCGCTGCTGAACGGCTGCTTCTTGTAGTAGCCCACGATGTCGACGACCGCGTCGCCGCCCTCGCTCAGGGCACGCTGGTGGAACGACAGCAGCGCCGAAAGGAACGCCCACTCGCAGGCGTCCTTGTCGGACTTGTTGAACGCGTTGGTCTTCTTGTTCGACTGGAACTCGCCGAAGCTCCGCTCGACGGGCGGATGGGACTGCTTGCCAAAGAAGAACTTGACCCCCTCAAGCCGTTGCGCGTACTCGGCATTGCCGAAAACGTCCGCCAGCGGATAGGTACCTACGTCGTCGCGGGCGACCGCTGCCGGGCCAACCATCAGCAAGGCGCCGACAAAGGCCAGGCGTCCGTTGTGCATCATCGCTGAACGCTCCCTCGTGAAAGCAGCAGGTGCAGGCCGCACCGACATCCTACGACCGACGTCGCCTCGAGACCGGAACATGCCGGGGTGTCCGGCTGCGGCCTCGGGCAGAGCGACGGGAGTCCTGCGCGCACAGAATCCCGCCGCTACTGACCGCTCGCTCAGAATCCGCCTGCGGCGCGCCCGAAGTCCTCGGATGTCAGGAATCCGTCGCCGTCGCGGTCGAGCATCGTGAACCGGCCCGCGAGGCCCGGGAAGGCGACCTGCACCTCGGCGAGGTTCAGCTTGCCGTCACCATCGGTGTCGGCCTGCTTCACGCGCTGGAGGATGCGCTGGCGCATCTGGTCGCGGTCGCGCAGCTGTGCGAGCTCGGCGGTCGTCACCTGCCCGTCGCCGTTGGCGTCCACGAACTCGAAATGCTCATAGAGGTGCGGCGCGCCGTTGCGGGCTTCCTCGCGGCTCAGCTGGCCGTCGCCGTTGGTGTCGGCCGCGCGGAACTGCGCCTCGATGCGGGCGCGCACCTGCTGGCGGGCCTTCTCGACCCAGGCGGTGATCTCGGCCTTGCTCAGCTGGCCGTTGCTGTCGGCATCGATGTCGTCGAAGTGCCGGAGCACGAAGGCCTCGCCGTCGCCCGACACGGGCATCGCGCCACCGGACGCCATCGAGCCGCCTCCCATCGAACTGCCAGGCACGGCAGGCGCCGCGGCCGGAACCGGCTGCACGGCCTTCTTCTTCTTCGACATCTTGGCGTCCGCAGGGCCGGCCACCGCCAGCGCTGCACAGATCGCGGCCGTCAGGATGAATCCGCGTGAGATCGTCATCGTCGCACTCCTCGGGCCGGAGAATCGGCCCAGTGTTCTCGTTCCCCCGCAGCAACGCACCGTGCGCCCTGCGGTTGACATCGATTCCTCGCCTTGACGCGCCTCAGCCGCCGCGCGCGGCCGCCACGCCCATCCAGTCCACGACGGCCGCCGTCGCTGCGGCGACCGGCCGGTACTGGAACCTGGACACCCACGCCCGCAGCGCTTCCTGCACGCAGCCGGCACCCGTGACGCGTCGCTGTCGCATGTGCGCGTTCCTCGTCATTCGACGGTCGCCACCGGGAAGTTCATGCGGAACGATTCCACCTTCAGCGCGGCAAGGACGGCGGCACCGGCGAGGTCGGGAAACAGCGTCGCGTCGAATCGCCACGACACGAGCCGCCCCGGCCGGACGCGGCCTTTCGCCGCCGGGGCATAGTAGTACGTGCGGCCGCGAAACTGCTGTGCAAGCGTCCGCAGTCCTGCAGGCAGCAACCCCGCGGACACCGGCAGCGACGGGGCCAGCCGCAGCGGCTCGAATCGCAATTCGCACAGCTCGCGCCCGTCGCTGGTGACCCGCACGCACTCTCCGCCCGCGTCCGGCCCGCCCGTCGCGACCGCGAAGTCCGCACGGTCCTTGGAGATGCCCCAGTTGTTGCGGCCGTTCACGACGCTGTCCCACGTGGAGACGAGGATGCGGCCGATGCTCAGGTGACGTCGGCCGTCGCCGAACCGGAAGGCGCCCGGGATGAACAGCAGCTCGCGGTACGGTCCGCAGGGCGATTGAACATAGTCCACGTACATCAGGTACGCGGCGAACCCGCCGCCCCGTCCCGCGAGTCCCGGCGGCAGGAAGGCGTCGCGCGCCGGGGAGCCGGGCGGCAGCCTGAGGGCAACGATCCAGCCCGAGCCGCGCAGCTCCCACGGCGCGGGATGCAGGGCGACCTCGGGCAGCATGTCGTCGGGCTGCAGCATGGGCGAGCGGCGCGCCTACCGGACGAGTGCGGGTGTCGAGGCGATCAACAGCTGGGCGGCGTAATAGAGCGGCAGTCCCCACGCTCGATTCGCGAACTCGTGACGGACGAACCGGTCCCGGGCCACCGAGACGTCCGACGCGGTGAACGCCAGCGCCCCGACGGCGACGGCCATGGGCCCGCCCGCCACCGTCACGCCGCAGGCCAGCGCCGACATGACGCCGATGACGGCCATGTAGGCGCGAACCGGCAGGACCATGTCCGGCGGCACCGACGGGGTCAACCAGCGCAGCACCGCGGCCAGGACCGCGGCAAGCAGCACGGCGGCGACCGCGAGTCCAAGGGGGTCGATCGGCCGGGTGAGGAACGCGACCGAGAAGGCGAGGTGGCCCGTGAGAAACGCGAACACGCCGGCACGGAACACGGCCGGACGCTCGAGCGGGATCAGCAGCAGGTCGCCGAACAGGCACAGCACGAGGCCGAGCAGGATCAACTGGCCGTAGGTCGACTCGAGCGCGCCGGCCGAGACACCCGCCCACAGGAACGCCAGCGAGGCCACGGGCTTGGTGATCCACAGTCCGGCGCGCGAACCACGCCACTCGGCCCACAGCAGGCCAGCGACGGCCGCGGCGCAGAGCAGGTAGGGACTCCAGTGGTTCATGCGTCATCCCTCGTCGCCCGGTGCAGGCCGGTTGGTGGGAAGGATGCCGCAGCAGGCGCGCTCGCGCCACGCGGCGCGTTTTGAAGACGCATCTCCCGCCGCGGCCCGCCGCCGCGACGCGTACCCGCCTCGTGCGAAATCCACTACGATCCCGGCCGATGAGCGACGCCTCCGGCCGTTTCACTCGACTCTGGGACGCCGTCAGGCGTCGCAAGGTGTTCCGCGCCGGCGTGATCTACGCGATCGCGGCGTGGACCGTCGTGCAGGCGGCCTCGATCGCCTTGCCGGTGTTCGGCGCGCCGGACTGGGTGATGCGCGCATTGCTGGTCGCGTCCTTCGCCGGCTTCCCGGTCGCAATCGTGCTCGCATGGGTCTTCGACCTCACGTCACACGGCATCGAGGTGACGGCGGGCGAAGGCGTCCCGCGTGGCACGCGGCGACCGCCGAAGTGGTGGGTCCGACCGCTGGTCGCGGCGCCGCTGCTCGCCTTGATCGTCGGCGGCACGGCCTGGCTGTGGACCTCGCGATTCGCCGGCAGCGGGGAGACCGAGTTCACCCGCCAGGCCCGGCCGGACGACCTGCCGATCGTCGCCGTGCTGCCGCTCGAGAATCTCACCGGCCGCAAGGACCTCGACTGGGCCGGCGCGGGCATCGCGAACCTGGTGCGCGACGAACTGGCGCAGTCGCGGTTCCTCGCGGTGGTATCGGCCGCACGCACGCTGCGCATGACGGGGGAATCGAAGGACCTCGACACGCTGTTCACGGCGGCCGCGGAATCCGGCATCACCCACGTTCTCAGCGGCGAGATCCTGCGCACGCCGAAGGGGCTCACCATCACCTCGCGGCTCACCGACCTGCGGCGCAACGTCGAATCGGGCGCCAACCGGCAGGAGGCGCTGGCGGAGGACGAGATGCTCGGCGTGGCCCCGTCGGTCGCGTCGCTGATCAAGCAGAGCCTCGGCGTGCCCGGCACCGAGAAGGTGGACGTGTTCGCTGCGGACTTCGCGACGCGCAACGTCGCCGCCTACGAGGCCTACGTCGTCGGCCTGCAGCATTTCCTGCAGTTCGACTACGCCTCGGCGCAGCAGTTGTTCCGCACCGCGGTGGACAAGGCGCCCGACTTCGCGATGGCGCACTACCGGCTGGCACACGCCATGGTCGCGCTCGGCGACACCGCGGGCGCGCTGCAGCAGATCGAGGCGGCGCAAGCCGACGCGGACCGACTCTCGGCGCGGGAGCGCAAGTACATCGCCGCCGGCGCGAGCTACTTCGCCCGCGACTACGCGAGCGCCGAGCAGCAATACCGCGACATCGTGGACGAGTATCCGTACGAGACCGAGGCCCGCGTGCTGCTGCTGTACGTCCTGCACGACCAGGGCCGCTACGAGGAAGCGCTCGAGCAGGCCGAGGTGCTCGCGGCGCAGGACCCGGGCGACGAGGTCGCGTCGAGCACGGTCGCGGACCTCAACATCAAGCTCGGGCGCTACGACGAGGCCGGGCAATCGCTGCAGAAATTCCTGCAGCTGTCGCCCGACAACCCGAACGCGCATTACCTCGTCGGTGAACGGCACTTCCTGCAAGGGCAGTTCGCCGAAGCCGCACCGGCCTACCTGCGCGCGCTCGAGCTCGACCCGTCCTTCGCCGATGCCGCGCTGCGCCTCCCGCGCATCGAGCTGCTCGAGGGCCGCTCTGGCACGGCGCTCGCGCAGCTGCTGACCGCGACGGTCGCGCCGGCCTTCAGTGCCTCGCAGCACATCTCCGCCGCGCTCGACGCCTCGCACCTGCTGCGCGCCGAGGGGCGCTGTGCCGAGGCCGAGCAGTTGTTCGCAGCGCTTGCCGGGGAGATCGTCGCGGAGCGGGTCTCGCAGGCCTACGTGCTCTCCGTGCGCGCGCTGTGCAGGCTCGATGCGGGCGACGTCGGCGGGGCGGAGTCGCTTGCAGACGAGGCGCTCGCCAAAGCCCCGGGGCGGCTGACGCGCTACCTGTTCGTACGCGGGCTCGCCGAGGTCGAGGGCGGGGACGGCGCCGGCGCCGCGGCCACGATCGCGGCCATCCGCGCACTCAAGCCGCCGCAGGGCGCGGGCGACGGTACCGAGGCGCGGGCAGCGGACTACCTCGAGGGGCTGCAGCTGCTCGAGGCCGGCAATGCGGCCGGGGCGCTCGCGCCGCTGCGGGCCGCGACCGACGGTGCCGGGGAACAGTACGCGCTGTATGGCATCGCGCTCGCCCGCGCGCTCGATGCGACCGGCGATCGTCGTGGCGCGCGCGCACTCCTGCGCCGACTGCTCGAGCCGACCCCGCCCGCCGAACTGATGCTGTCGCTCGAGCCCGGCCGACGTGAGGCCGAGCGACTGCTCGCGTCCCTCGGCGGGTGAGCGGCCGCGGCGGTGCCGCGGCCGCTCCGTCCAGTCAATCCGGTCGTCGCAGGACTGCGTCCCCGGCCGCCGACGAGATCATTGCGGAGGCGGCTTGATCGCCCCAGGTCCAGGAGGGCAGGCGATGTCGGTCCGCACCGCGCCGTTGCCGTCGAAGTCGAACGGGATCATGTTGGTGAACGGCTCGCCGCCGCACTGGAAGCCGGAGACCTGGCGCAGCCGGATCGTCTCCTCGTTGGAGATTACCTCGTAGCCGGCAAGCCGTGCGTCATCGGCCGTCACGCGACCGTCGCCGTCGAGATCGGCGAGTTCGCTCGGCGCGAGGCCGTTGACCAGGAAAGCCCGCACCACGTAGGTGAGCGACTCCATGACTTCATCGAACGCCCTCTGGCCGTCCGTGAGCGGACTTCGCGACACCGGCGGTCCGCCGTCGACGCGATACAGGCCGCCCTGCGTGCCGCCCGAACCCGGCACGACGCAGTTCGGCTCGCTGGTGACCCCGCCGCCGGCCGCGCAGAGATCGAGCTTCACCAGCGGCGCCACGAGGCCATAGGGCACCGTCATGCCGGCGTGCACAACCGTGAGGCCGTTCGCCGCCGTGAGCTCGTAGTTCACCCAGTTCAGGAACCCCGCGAGGTTGCGCTGGCGAAGCGGGCCCGCCGGCCGGTTGAAGTCATGGTCGAGGACGATGCCCGCGCCGTGGCGCGCGAGAACCACGAGGTTGATGAAGTCGTCGTCCGCACCGAAACCGTATCCGTCCTTCACCGAGTCACCGGTGCGAGGTCCGAACTCCTCGAGCGACGGTGGCGTGCCAGACGCGATGTCGTTGTCGGTCTGCGACAGGAACTTCGGGCGGCCGCTCAGCGCCGGATCAGAGAGCCGTTCCCAGGCCTTGAGGTTGCCGAGGCGCACGGCATTGCCGTTCGGGTCGAGCGGGTCCGACATCCCGGCGTTGTCGAAATCCATCGAGAACTCGAGGTAGGTCTCGTCGGGCACCACGTCGGTCGCGCCCTGCAGGCAGTCCGGCAGCACGACGTCGAAGTCGCCGGGCTCCCAGTACACCTCGAGGCAGTCGTCGGGGTCCTCGAATAAGATCCATGCCGTCTGGCGATTGCCGGGGTACGTGGTCGCGGCCTGTCGCGCCACGATGCCCGGTCGATTGCCACCGGCATCACGCAGGACCGTCGCCTTGAGCTCGAGCGGCCAGCCGCTGCTGTACATGAGCCCGAGTGGCAGCCTGGGATTGAACTGCGGCGACTCGATGTCGAGCTTGACGAGGATGGGCGGCTTGGGCGGCTTGGGCGGCACACTGCCAAGTGCGCTCAGCGGAGCGACGGCGAAAGCGATCACCAGGGCCACGAGACTCCGGACATGTGGGCGCATGACTCCCCTCCAGTACCTGCAGTCGTTCTTTGACGTTCTTCGTGCACGGCGCCCCACGTCTGCGCGTGGGTGCCGAGCGCACACATTGCTCGCTGTCCCCATGAACCACAAGCGCGCGCAGGCCGGAGCGTCCGGCCTGTGCTGGATTGGACATAATCCGGTGCGCAGCGCGCCCGATTCAGCGTTTGCGGGAGCCGCGCAGATACAGCACGTAGGCAATCAGCACGACGATGGCGAGCAGCAGGATCTTGATCATGGTTGTCGGCGCCTCCCGGCGGCGGCAATGTTACCGCCCGTGAACGGCAACGAACTCGTTTCCTTCCGCGCCGGCCCGGGCGCGATGGCGCACCTCCGCGAGCACGGCCTCGCGCCTGCCGACGTGGCCGCGATCCCCGCCGCGGCCGGCGGGCCGAAGGGGCTCGCGCTCGTCCCGCTCGACCGCCTGCTCTACCGCGAATGGCTGCCCCGGGACGGGACGCCCATCGAGCTGCTCGGCGCCTCGGTGGGCGCCTGGCGCATGGCGGCACTCGCGCAGCCGGACCCCCTGGCGGCACTGGAGCGCCTGCAGCACGCCTACGTCCATGAGCAGAACTACGCGTCGAAGCCGTCGCCGGCCGAGGTGGCGGCGGCCTGCAGGGGCATCGTCCGGGCGGTTCTCGGCGGCCGTCCGCTCGCGCTGCGCGACGGCGTGTCGCTGACCGTGATCACCTCGCGCGCCCGTGGCCCGCTCGCGGGCGCGGAATCGAAGCTCGCCTTCGCCCGGGCGACCCTGAGCAATGCGGTCGCGCGCGAGCGCCTCGCCGCGCACCTCGAACGCGTGCTGTTCATCGCCGGCCCGCCGGGATTCATGGGAGAGTCCTTCGACGCCTTCGGCCTCGTGCAGGTCGCGCTCGACGGGCGCAATGCCGAGGACGCACTGCTCGCCTCGGGCACGATCCCGCTGCTGTGCTCGCCCGTGCGCGACATTGCCGGCGCCCCGCCGGGCAACTACTGGGACGGCGCGCTGGTGGACTACCACCTGCTGCTGCCCTATCCGCGCCTCGCGCATACGGCTGGCCGCCGCCGCATCGTGTTCTACCCGCACTTCAACGACTACGTGACCCCCGGATGGCTCGACAAGCATCTGCCGTGGCGCAGGGCGCCCCGCGGTCACCCGTGGCTCGAGGACCTGCTGCTCGTGGCGCCCTCGCCCGAATTCCTTGCCCGACTGCCGAACGGCAAGTTGCCCGATCGCCAGGATTTCTACCGTTATGGCGCCGACCACGCCGCCCGCATCCGGGCCTGGGAGCGGGCCATCGGCGAGTGCGAGCGCTTCGCCGAGGCCGTGCTGCGCTGGCTCGAGCGACCAGATCCCTCGCTGCTGCGCCCGATCTGAGCAGCTATCATTTCCCGATGAACGCCCCCGCGACGCGACGCGTCGAACTGATCCGTCACCCGGGGACTCCGTCGGCCGGGGTCGTGAAGGGTATCGAGGTCGAGATCTCGACTGCTGCCGACGGCGCGCTGCGGCTGCGCTACTTCGTCGACGGCGACGTAAGCCGCATCGTGGTGCCGCCCACAGCCCCGCCGCGCGCGACCGACGGCCTGTGGCGCCACACCTGCTTCGAGGCGTTCGTCGCCGGCCAGGGCTCCGCGGCGTACTGCGAGTTCAATTTCTCGCCGTCGACGCAATGGGCGGTGTACGGGTTCACGGGCTATCGCCAGGGCATGGCGCCGCTCGAGAACGTGCTCGCACCGCAGGTGGCTGCGAGCGTGACCGACGACCGCATCGCGATCGAGGCGCGCGTCTCGCGCGCGACGCTGCTCGGACTGCCTGGCGGTCCGTCGCTGCGGCTCGGCCTCGCCGCGGTGATCGAGCGCAGCGATGGCGGCCTGTCGCACTGGGCGCTCGCGCACCCGGGCGGGCGGCCGGACTTCCACGACCCGACCGGTTTCGTGCTCGCGATCGAGCGCAACGTGTCATGGTGAGGTTCGGCCTCGACCGGCTGCTGGCCGAGCCGGAGCTGCGCCGTCCGCTCGCCGGACGCCGCATCGCGCTGCTCGCGCACCCTGCCTCGGTCACTGCCGGTCTCGAGCACGCGCTCGACGCCCTCGCCGCCATCGGCGACCTGCGGCTCACCGCGGCATTCGGCCCGCAGCACGGCCTGCGCGGCGACAAGCAGGACAACATGATCGAGTCGCCGGACTTCCACGACCCGGTCCACGGCATCCCGGTGTTCAGCCTCTACGGCGAGGTGCGCCGGCCGACCGATGCGATGCTCGACGCGTTCGACGTGCTGCTGGTGGATCTCCAGGACCTCGGCTGCCGCATCTACACCTTCATCACCACGTTGCGCTACGTGCTCGAGGCCGCGGCCCGGCGCGGCAAGGCGGTGTGGGTACTCGACCGTCCGAATCCCGTCGGACGCCCGGTCGAGGGCCTCACGCTGCGGGCGGGCTGGGAGAGCTTCGTGGGGGCGGGCCCCATGCCGATGCGTCACGGGCTCACGCTCGGCGAACTGGGCCACTGGTTCATCCGCGAGCTGCGCCTCGACGTCGAGTACCGCGTGATCGGGATGCATGGCTGGCAGCCGGAGGCGGCACCCGGTTTCGGATGGCCGCTGGGCGAGCGCACCTGGGTGAACCCGAGCCCGAATGCCCCGAACCTCGGGATGGCTCGCTGCTACCCCGGCACCGTGATGCTGGAGGGCACGACGCTGTCCGAGGGCCGCGGCACGACGCGCCCGCTCGAGCTGTTTGGCGCGCCCGATCTCGATATCGGCGAACTCCTGGCCGAGATGCAGCGGCTCGCACCGCAATGGCTGCGAGGATGCCGGCTGCGGCCCTGCTGGTTCGAGCCCACGTTCCACAAGCACGCCGGGAAGCTGTGCGCCGGACTGCAGCTGCACGTCGAGGAACCCGGCTACGACCACGAGGCGTTCCGGCCGTGGCGGCTGCAGGCGCTGGCGTTCAAGGCGCTGCGGCGCCTGCAGCCCGATTACGAGCTGTGGCGCGACTTCCCCTATGAGTATGAGCGCGGCCGGCTCGCGATCGATCTCATCAACGGCAGTGAACTGCTGCGCCAGTGGGTGGACGACCCCTCGGCCGCGCCGGCCGACCTCGACGTACTCGCCACGCCGGACGAGGACGCGTGGCGCGAGGCACGTGAGCCGGTGCTCGTCTACCGGTAAACGCGGCTCGCCGCACCGCCGCGCGCATCGTGATCGCCTTGCCGGGCCAGCGCCCCCGCTTCGCGGCACAGCATCAGGGCAGGCGCTCAGTCATTCCTCGACGGCCAAGGTCGTGAGCAGGCGCCGTGCGCCGGCCTCGATCTGGTCCATCATCACCGCGAAGCCGTCGGCCTCCCCGAAGTAGGGATCCGGCACCTCGCGGTCGCCGAGGAACAGTTCGATGCGCGTGCTGCTTCCTGCAGGACGCCGTGCCTCGAGCTGGCGCAGGTTGTCGCGGTCCATGGCGAGGATCAGTTCGGCCGCATCGAAGTCGGCGGGCGCGATCTCGCGGCAACGGAAGCCGCCGAGATCGTAGCCTCGGCCAGCGCAGGCCTCGATCGTGCGCGGGTCGGCCGTGTCGCCGACGTGCTTGTCCTTGAGCCCGGCCGAGCCGAAGCCGACTCGATCGCCGAGCCCGGCTTTCGACGCCAAGGCACGGCAGACCGCCTCCGCTGCCGGGGACCGGCAGTAATTTCCGGCATCCACGAAAAGTATCTTCATCCGACTCCTCCGTACTGGACTTCGCAGGCCGCGACGGCCGCATCGAGCCGCTCGAGCCATTCACTCCCATAGCGCTGCACGTACCACTGCCGCAGCCCGCGCGTTGCATCGCGAAACTGCCCGCGCTGCGCGGGCGTGACCTCGTCCACCGTGCCGCCCGCGGCACGGAACGCCTCGTAGGCTGGCGCCTCGCGGCTCGCGGCTGCTGCACGTGTCGCGCGTGCGAGCACTTGGAACCCCTCCTGCACCAGCGGCCGCAAGTCGGCGGGCAGATCCTGCCACTGCTTTTCCGAGTACCACCACATGGCGCCCATGTAGCTGTGGCGGTCGACCAGCAGGAAGCGCACGTGCTCGTGCAGCTTCATGCCGACCACGTCCTGCACGCTGTTCTTGGTGCCGTCGAGCAGGCCGGCCGAGAGCGCGTAGTACACCTCCGACCACGGCAGCGGCGTCGGGCTGGCGCCGAGCTCGCGGACCATCTCCTGCTCGAGCGCGGACGGCAGCGTGCGGATGCGCAGGCCGGCGAGGTCGGCCGGCGAGACGATGCGTTGCGTGGTGGTCGCGAAGCTGCGCCAGCCGCCGGTGTTGCCCACGGCCATCAGCCGCAGGCCGAGCCCCCGGTCGAGAATCGTCTGGCCGATCCGCGCGAGCAGCGGCCCGTCCATGACGCACTCGGCGATACGGTCGTCGGCGAACGTATACGGCAGGTCGAGCACCTGCGCCGGTCCGAACAGCGCGGCGAGCCCGCCGAAGGTGGTCTGGTGTATTTCGAGCATGCCGCCCTGCAGCGCCTCGATGCACTCCCGCTCGCTGCCGCAGTACTGCCCGGACGGATACACCTGCACCGCGATGCGCCCGCGAGAGGCGCCCTCGACGTGTTCCTTGAAGGCGAGCGCCCCCACGTAGTCCTCGTCGTCGCTCGAGGCGAGGAAGGCGATGCGGATCGTGACTTCGGCGCGCTCGGCCCTCGAGGCGAGCACGCCGACGGCGCAGACGGCCAGGATCACGGCGAGCAGCACGCGCATCAGCAGCGGGTTGGTCACGGCGCGCTCACTGGATGAGTCCCAGGGCCCGCGGCAGCGCCAGCGTCAGCGCCGGGATGAAGGTCACGAGGAACAGCACCAGGATCTCCATCGCCAGGAACGGCAGCATGGAGCGCACGATGCTCTCGATCTTCACCCCCGAGACGGAGGACGTAACGAACAGCACGAGGCCCATCGGCGGAGTCGCGAGGCCCAGCGTGAGGTTGATGCACATCACCAGCGCGAAGTGCACGGGATGCACCCCGACCTCGACGAAGATCGGGGCCAGCACCGGACCGAGGATCAGGATCGCCGGGCCCGCGTCGAGGAACATGCCGATCAGGAGCAGCAGCACGTTCAGGAGGAACAGCAGCACCGTCGGATTCTCGCTGACCGCGAGCATCGCGCCGGCGATGCTCTGCGCCATCCCGGAAACGGTCACCAGCCACGCGAAGGTCACGGCTGCCCCCACCAGCATCAGGATCACGCCGGACTGCATGGCGGTCGCCACGAAGATGCGGCGGATCTCCGCGAAGTCGACCGTGCGCAGGATGAACGGTGCGACGACGATCGCATAGCCCGCGGCCACGGCCGCCGCCTCGGTGGCGGTGAAGTACCCCGACAGCATGCCGCCCAGCAGGATCAGCGGCATCACCAGCGCCAGCGACGCCTGCCGGAACGCCCGGCCCCGCTCGCGCCACGTGGCGCGCCGCGAGGCCACCGGCAGGTCGTAGCGCGTCGCGAGGATCCGGGTCGTCAGCATCAGGCCGAGGCCGATCATGATGCCGGGCACCACGCCCGCGGCGAACAACGCGCCGATCGAGACGTTCATCACGAAGCCGTACAGCACCATGATCCCGGAGGGCGGAATGATGGGGCCCATCACCGCGGCGGCGGCGGTCACCGCTGCGGCGAAGCTGCGCTGGTAGCCGTTCTGCTCCATCGCCGGCACCAGCATCTTGCCGATCGCCGAGGCGTCGGCGACCGCCGAGCCCGAGATTCCCGCGAACAGCATCGAGGAGACGATGTTCACCTGGGCGAGGCCGCCGCGCACGTGGCCGATCAGCGACTGGCTGAAGTTCACGATCGAGCGGGTGATGCCGCCCGAGTTCATGAGCTCGCCCGCGAGGATGAAGAACGGCACCGCGAGCAGCGGGAAGCTGTCGACGCCGTTGTAGAAGCGCGACAGCAGCGTGGCCGTGAACTGACGCTGGTCGTCGAGCACCAGGCTCAGCCCCGGACCGATCAGCAGTGCGAACACCACCGGCGTGCCGAGCGCGAGCAGTGCGATGAAGATCCAGAAGAACGCCGTGGACACGCGCTCAGTCCTCGACCACGGCGGGCATCGCGCCCTCCATCGCGATGCCCGCCGGCTCGCCGCCCAGGTGCAGCAGCAGCCGCGCCACGAGCTCGAGGCCCACCAGGATCAGCATCGCGAAGGCCACCGGCACGATCGCGTAGATCCACGCCATCTTGAGATCCATGCTCGCGGCGGTGATCTCGAGCCCCCGTCGCCAGAAGTCGACGCTCTCGACGAACAGCACGGCGAGGATCCAGACGATCAGCAGGTTCAGCAGCAGGCTCGTCGCCGCAAGCAGCCGCGGCGGCAGCGCCTCGGCGAAGGACACGATCGCGACGTGGGCGCCCTTGCGGTAGGCGTACGGCGCCACGAGCAGCACCGACCACACCAGCGCGACCCGCGCGAGTTCCTCAGCCCAGCCGAGCGAGTGATGGAACACTCCGCGCGAGAGGATCTGCGCGAGCGCGAGCGCCAGCATCGCCGCCAGCAGCGCGCCTGCCGAGTTGCGTCCCGCGCGCGACAGGGGTCCGTTGATCCTGCCCAGAACGCCGACGATGCGGCGCAGCCACGAACCCATTGCGACCGCTCCTCTTCACTGCGTCCCAGGTCCCGTTGACGACACAGGCCGCCCCGCGGCGGCCTGTGTCCGTCGAGCCCCGGGCGACGCCCCGCTGCCCGGGGCACCCGGGTCAGCGCGCTCCGCCGAAATTCATGCGGAACTCCGCCCCGTAGTACCGGTCGGCATCGCGCGGGATCTGCAGGCGCGGCGCACCGCCGGTGGTGGGCGCACCGCTCGCGCCCGTCATCAGCACCGCGAAGCTCTGGTCGGTCAGGTTCCGCGCGAACAGCGACAGCCGGTAGCGGTCCGCGGCGTCGGAGATCGCCAGCGCGAGATCGAGCGTCGTGTACGAGTCCATGAGCAATGCCGCGGGCTCGTTGAGATCCGCATACTGCTCCCCGGTGTAGTTGAACAGCAGGGTCGGCACGACCTGGAACCCGCCGAGCTCCATGGCGTACTCCGCGGCGAGCGACGCCTTCCATTCGGGTGCCAGCGGCAACTGCGTGCCGTTCCTGACGGTCGGATTCTGCCCCGGCGGCGTGAACCAGTCGTCCACCTTCGCGTCCGTGTAGGCGATGCCGCCGGAGAGCGACAGCTGATCGAACGGCCGGGCGAGGAAGTCGACCGAGACGCCCTCGGTGGTCACGGTGCCCGCGTTGGTCAGCGTCGTGATCAGCGTGCCGTTCAGGAACGTGAAGTTGTTGGCCTGGAAGTTGTCGTACTCGGCGTCCCACGCGGCGAGATTCAGGATCAGGCGATCGTCGAGCAGCGTGGACTTGAGGCCGATCTCATAGGAGTTCACGGTCTCCGGATCGAGCACCTCGGTGTTGTTGGGGCCCATGTTGAAGAAGACGTTGTAGGCCGGCCCCTTGTAGCCTCGCGAGTAGGTGAAGTAGGTCATGACGTCGTCGGTGACGTCGAACTGCACGCCGGCCCGGCCGGAGAACTCATCCGAGCTGTCGTCGCCCTTCAGCTTCTCGACCGGTCCGCTGCCCGCCGGGGCGGTGCGGATGCCGGGTCCCGGGATCGGGGAAAAGTTGTAGTTGTGGAAGTAGCTCAGGTCGTCGTTCGTCCAGCGGATGCCCGCGATCAGGCGCCAGCGCTCGCTCAGGTTGACCGTGCCGTCCGCGAACGCGGCGAAGGTGTCGAAGTCCGCGCCGAAATCCGCGTTGGCCGAGGGCTCGACGATCGTCGAGGCCGCGGCGGTGCATGGCCGCTGGCCGGTCGCGTCCACCGCCAGCGTGCTCGCGGTGCAGACGACGGTGTCGCGCTGGAAGTACCGGTCGGCGCTGGTCGTGGCGTAGTACAGCCCGCCGACGTAGTCGACGAACTCGCCGCCCGGGGAGGCGATCCGCAGCTCCTGGGAGAACGTGTCGAGCGTCTGCGGGCCGTAGTCGTGCTGCTGCGCGAACGGATTGCCGACGTAGGCGGCCGCGACGTCCTTCCAGTCGCCCTCCCGGTACTCCGTCGCGTCCCACGAGCGGTAGGCCGTGATCGACGTCAGCACGTACTCGCCAATGCCCCAGTCGGCCTGCAGCGAGAGGCCCCAGGCCTCCTCGGTCGACTTCATCTCGAGGTTCTGCTTGATCTCGCGCGTGTCCACGCCCTGGAAGTCGACCCCCGACCAGAGGATGTTCAGCGCGGCGGCCTGCGCCCCCGTGGGCGCATTGCCGATGATTTCCGCGCAGCAGTTGTCGTCGGACTTGCGGTAGTCGCCGATGAACGTGAGCTTGAGGTTGTCGGTCGGGTCGGCGACCCAGATGCTGCGCACGCCCCAGCGGTCGTAGCCGTTGACCTCGCCACCGGCCTTGGTGTCGCTGATGTTGTCGATGTAGCCGTCGAAGTTGCCCCAGAACGCCGTGGTCCGGGTGCTGAGCTTGTCGGTGATCGGTGCGTCGAGCGCGGCCCTCACGCGCATCTCGTTGTCCTGGTAGTAGCCGACGTCGACGTAGCCGCCGAGATCGTCGCCCGGCTTCGTGGAGACGACGTTGACCACGCCCGCCGAGGCGTTCTTGCCGTACAGCGTGCCCTGCGGGCCGGCCAGCACCTCGATGCGGTCGACGTCGTAGAGATCGCCGAAGGCCTCGCCGGCGGACGACATCACCACGCCATCGAGCACGAACGCCACGCTTGGCTGCGCCGCGATCGCGAAGTTGATCGTGCCCACGCCGCGCAGGAACAGCGCCTGGTTCAGCGACGTGTTGGTCTTGCGGATGTTGAGCGTCGGGACCAGCCGCCTCAGCGCCTCGGTGGAAACACCGCCGACCGCGTTGAGCAGGTCGCCGCTCACCACGGACACCGCGATCGGCACCTCCTGCAGACTCTGCTCGCGCTTCTGGGCCGTGACGATGATCTCCTCGAGACCGCCGGCCGTGGTGGCGGCCTCCTGCGCCCGGGCGGCAGGTGCCGCGGCGAGCGCCGCGACCACCGCGACGGCGATCGGACTCAGGGTCTTGCGGGACGTGTGAAGGTGCATGTGGTTACTCCCCCCGAAGCTGTTTTCGCGTGACGAAACGGCTCGCGCCGGCGCGGCGGACCGTTGCGATCGACGGTAGCATGGGATTTCTGTGTCTTACAACCCTTATATAAGACATGTCACTCGAGAGTGCGCCAGGACCACGGGCACGCGTCCCCTGCTCCTGGCGTCGCGTCCTTATGCGGCGCCGCCGCGCTCAGGCGGCACGCCAGTGTCCGTCCACGCGCGGCGGCGTGCCGAGCGAGCCGGTGTGCTGCAGCGCGGGACCGAGCGGAATCTCCGCCCCGCTGCGGGCGAACACCGCGAGTTCCTCGAGTCCGAGGCGCAGCTCGTGCGTGCGTCCTCCGGCCAGCGCCGCGCCGTCCGGGAAGCGCCGCCAGTCGCCATCGGGCAGGTACACGCGCACGCGCCCGGAGGGCTCCAGGCAGGGCGCGACCAGCAGGTCGTCGCCGCAGAAGAACTGGTGGTCGAAGGCCCAGGACTCGGGCTCCTCCGGGCAGGCGAGCGCCATGGCCCGCTGCACCGGCAGGCCCGTGGCACTCGCCTGCTCGACCGCGCGCCAGAGGTACGGCAGCAGTCGGTAGCGAAGCTCGAGGGCCGCCATTGCCGCGCGCTCCGCCTCCGGTCCGTACGACCAGGGCTCGCGCGGTCCGATTCCGTGCAGGCGCATGTGCGCCGAGAACACGCTCGCCTGCGCCCAGCGCACGAACAGCAGCGGGTCGCGCGTGTCGCCGTAGAAGCCGCCGACGTCCGTCGCGTAGTACGGCGCACCGCTCATGCCCCACGAGAGGCCGCCGCGCAGGCTCGCCGCGAGCCCGCCCCAGTCCGCCTGCGGGTCGCCGCCCCACTGCGAGGGGTAGCGCTGCGAGCCGGACCACGCCGCGCGGCTGAACAGGAAGCCGCCGTCCTTCGCGTAGCGCGTCGCGGCCTCGTGCACGCAGCGGTTGTAGAGCAGCGCGTAGACGTTGTGCAGGGCGTCGCCCTGGGCGCCGTCGGAGGCGAGCATGTGCGGCTCGACCTGCTCGCCGAAGTCCGGCTTGATCATGTCCACGCCCAGTTCGAAGAGCTCGCGGTGGCGGTCGCGCCAGTAGGCGTAGGCCTCGGGTTGCGTGAAATCGAGCAGCCCGGATTCGGGCAACGGCGTCAGCACCTTGCCGAAGGGCTCGAGGTCCCACTGGTAGCGATACGCCTCGCCGCTGCGTGCATCCCTGAGCAGCCAACCCTTCGCCGCCAGCTCGTCGAACAGGCGGTTGCGGACGGAGACCAGCGGGTACTCCCACACGCAGACGCGGAAGTCGAGTGCCTTGAGTTGCCTGATCACGGCACGCGGATCCGGGTAACGCGCCGGGTCCCACTCGAAGGCGAAGCGCGTGTCGGTGTCCTGCCAGGCGCGGCCGTCGAAGGTGATGGTGTCGCAGGGCATGCCCCGCGCGCGCACTTCCCGGGCCACGGCGAGGATCTCGTCGGCCGTGCGGTAGTACGCCTTCGAGAGGATCACCCCGAGGCTCCACAGCGGCGGCACGGGCGCTCGACCAGTGAGCGCGGTGTACTGGCCGAGCACCTGCGCACCGCTGGCGCCGTCGAAGAGGAACAGGTCGAGCGCCGGACCGTCCACCTTGATGCCGTAAGCGCGCTGCGACCAGGGTGCGTAGCCCACGCCATGCAACACGGGCGCCACCGTGTGCACGAACACTCCCCAGCCCTCGGGGCTCCATGCGAACGGCGCGTTCTTGTAGCTCGCCTCGGCGTTCACGCCGAGCGCGTCGTGGTTGTAGGAGCGCACCAGCTGACCGCGACGGTCGAGCCGGCCCCATTTCTCCCCGAGGCCGTAGACGGGCGTGTCGTGGCCGAGCTCGAGGCTCGCGAACCACGAGTCGCCGATGCGCGCGAACGGCGGCAGGCGGAAGCGGCGCACGAAGTGGCCGTCGCCCGGCGAAGACTGCACACTGCGCCCGTTAACGCGCAGCGTGAAGCACAGCGGCACGTGACCGATCTCGAGCACGCGCTCGCCGGCCACGAGCCGCGTGCCCCCCTCGATCGCCTCGATGCGCACCGGCAACGGCGCCGGCTCGCGCACCAGGATCCCGTAGTCGCGCTCGCCGGTGCCGAGCCGCAGCCGCGCGCCCGAGTCGAGCAACGCGACGCCGAGCGGACCGGCATCGGTCGGAAAGCTGACGACCCCGTCATCACCCGCGCGCGGCGCGCCGGTGACGCTGACCGGCGGGATGCGGCCCCAGTTCGGCGCCTCGAGGTCGAACGCGCCCATCTCACGCCAGCTCGAGCACGGGCAGCTTCCAGCGTGCGGCGATGGCCCGGAGCGCGGGCCTGTGGTCCCCGTAGGCGAGCGCGAAGTGGTGCTCGAGCCCCTCCTCCATGATCGTGCGCCCGACGTCGGCCGCGGGCCGGTCGAAGCGCACGGTGCCCGAACAGCCGGTGAAGGCCATCGGCGCGCGGATCACCTCCGCGCCCGCGATCATCAGCTTGGTCTCGTTGCGCGCGCGCGAAAGCCGCGCCAGCGTCACGCGGCCCGGCTTGATCGGGAACTGGTGCAGCAGCGGCATCCTGCGGTTGGTGTGGATCGTGGCCTCGGCATGCGCCTCGGGGTCACGCATCGACAACGGCGCCAGGCCGCAGTGCCACAGCACCGCGGTGTCGTCGGCCGGCGTGATGTCGACGAGATCCGCCATCCACGCGGGCTCGCCGGCGAGTTCCTGCAGCATGAGCTGCGACAGCGAGCCGTGCACGTCCGCCTCACAGGCCGCCGGCACCTGCTTCTGGTTCATCATCGCCATCGGACCGCAGGCCGCGCAGCCATATTCGGTGAACATCTCCGGCCAGCAGCGCACCGCGAGGCCCTTCGCATGACTCTCCTGCTGCAGGTCCTCGAGCGCGCAGAACACGCGGAACGAGCGGTCGAGCTGCTGCTGGTCCACGCCGTCGAGGCCCTCGAGCTGCTTCGCGGCGCCGGCGCGCGCGGCGCCGACGCGGCCCGGGTCCATCGCACGCGCCTTGTCGAACAGCCGCCCGAGCTGCACCGTCTCGACGCGCATGCCCGCGAGCTCGAACAGCAGGTTCTCGTCGTACTCGCAGGTGTCGAAGCCGTCGGGGTGCTGGCCCACGACGGTGATCGTCGCGCCGCGCAGCGAGTCGAGCACGCTTTCGGCCCGGGCGTCCGCGACGGTGGCGACGGCGCGGGCGCGCGAGGGCACGGCGGCGGCGGGCGTCGCGAGCGCGAGCAGACTCGCCGCGAGGTCGGGCGCATCGGGCGCGGCGTACAGCCAGCCGTGCGGCACACCGGCACGGCCGAGCGCGTGCGCCGCGAGGTTCAGGCCGCAGTAGGCGTTGAGCCGAAGGCGCCCGCCGATGCGCGGCTCGGGCACGGCCCAGATCGCGAGCGGTGTCGTGGCCTCCCTGGCGAGCTTGACCGTCATCGTGGCGTCGGTGAACGTGACCTGCAGGATGAGCAGCAGGTCGACCGGGCCCGCTGCCTGGATTGCGGCCACCGCCTGTTCGGCCGCGGCGCGATCGAACAGCAGCTCGCGCGGCCCGACCGTGCGGATGCCGGCCGCCTCGAGCGCCGCGAACGCGCGGTTCTTCATGTCCTCGGCGAACGGGACGTCGAAGGTGGGGCGGGCGAGCGCAGCCACGCCATAGGTCAGCGGCATGTCATCCTCCGGATCCGGGACAGACGTGACGGAAACTCGCGGCAGCGGGCCCGGGACGCGCACCACCGCCTGCTCGGGAAGATACTGATGAGCACCACGGCCGGCTCAAGCGGCGCGACGCGACGCGAGGAACGCGTCGAGCTCCGCGCGCGTCGGCGTGCCGGCGCGGCCGCCGGCACGCTGCACCTTGAGCGCGGCCGCCGCCGACGCCACGCGCACCGCGGCCGCCTCGTCGCGACCCTCGGCGAGCGCCAGCGCGAACGCGCCGTGCCAGACATCGCCGGCGCCGAGCGTGTCGACCACGGGCACCTCGAAGGCCGGGTGGCGCTGCACCGCACCGCCCTCGAACACGAGCACGCCTTCGCGGCCCGTCGTGACGCAGCACCAGCCAGCCAGCCCGCGCGCGACACCGGCCAACGCGCGCGCCGGATCGGCAATGCCGCTGTACTCCGCGAGCGCGTCGGCCGAGAACGCGACGTGCGTGGCCGCACGCAGCAACGCACCGTCGGGCGGAATCGGCAGGTCGGCGTCCAGCACTGCCGGCAGCCCCGCGGCTCGCGCCGCCTCGAGCGCAGCGAGCGCGCCTTCTGGCCAGCGCGTGTCCACCAGCACTGCGTGTGCGCCCACCACGGCGGGCGTCGGCAGCCACGCGGCATCGGCGGGCAGCGCGAGGTCGAGGTGGTTGACCACCATCCGTTCGCCATGCGCATCGACGATCACGGCCGACACCGACGAGTCGCAGCCCGTGCAGCGACGCAGGTGGCCGCAGTCCACGCCGTAGCCGGCGAGTTCGGCCTCGATCAGGCCGGCGGCGGCGTCGTCGCCCAGGCGCGCCGCCAGCAGCGCCCTGCCGCCGAGCCGCGCGACCGCCACCGCTGCGGTGGCCGCCGGCCCGCCGCCGACGCTCTGGTAGCGCGACGCGCGGTACTTCGCCGCGCGCTGCGGCAGCTCGTCGACCGTGAAGACGAAGTCCTGCACTGCATGGCCCACGCACAGCACGGTCGGCACGATGGCGCCCTCAGGACAGCGTGACCGCGTAGACGTAGCGGCTGGTGTCGCAGCGGCTCGCGCGCCACTCGACGCGCACGCCCTCGAGCGACAGCGCCACCCGGTCGATCTGCAGCAGCGGCGCGCCCGGCTCGAGCTTCAGCCTGCGGCAGTCGTCCCTGCGGGCCGCGTCGGCGCGCAGTTCCTCCTCGGCCGACATGATGTTCACCCCGTACTCGCGCTGGTAGAGCGCGTAGAGGGCATTGGGCAGCGGGTGGTGGCGCTCGAGGCCGGGGAACAGCGCGACCGGCAGCACGATCTTCTCGAGCACCATGGGCTCGCCGTCGATCAGCCGGACGCGGTTGACCTCGTAGACCTCCGCGCCGGGCTCGAGGGCGAGCCTCGTCAGGTCGGCCGCCCGGGCAGCGCGCCGACGCAGGGTGTCGCCGCTGCTGGTTGGAACGGTGCGTCCGCCACCCGGCCGCGCCATGCGGAAGAACCGGAACAAGGCGCGCTCCTGGGTGTGCTCGGCGACATAGGTGCCCTTGCCCTGCCGGCGGTCGATCAGGCTGTCGGCGGCGAGCGCGTCGAGCGCCTTGCGCACGGTGCCCTGACTCACGTGCAGCCGGCCGGCGAGCGCCTGCTCCGACGGCAGCGACTCGCCCGGCCCCCACTCCCCCGCGGCGATCTGCTTCACGAGGAAGTCGTAGACCTGCTGGTAGAGGGGCCGGTAACGTGGTGACTCGTCCATGGGCGGGATCCCGGGGCCGGGAAGTCATCGTACGCGAGCGCTTGCCGGCATGTCCATTCTCTGCTGTATAGTGTCTTATATAAGAGTCAGCCGGCCGTCGGAAGGCCGGCCTCCCGGAGGATCCCCGTGACCACCCCTCAACTGCTCGTGCACGACCCGAAGGACAACGTCGGCGTCGTGGTCGTCGAAGACCTCGCGGCCGGAACCGAGATGCTGTGCGTCGTCACGCACGACAACTCGGATTTCCGCCTCGTCGCGAGGATGGACGTGCCGATCGGCCACAAGGTCGCGCTGCGCGACCTGAAGGCAGGCGACACCGTGATCAAGTACGGCCAGGACATCGGCCGCATGGTCGCGCCGGCGCGCCAGGGCGAGCACGTGCACGTCCACAACCTCAAGACCAAGCGCTGGTAAACGGAGCCCCCCATGAGCACGGGCAGGAAGATCTGGGCCTACCGCCGCGAGAACGGCCGCATCGGCGTCCGCAACCACGTCGCCATCCTCCCGGTGGACGACATCTCGAACGCCGCCTGCGTGTCGGTGGCGGCGAATATCCAGGGCACGATCGCGCTGCCGCACGCCTACGGGCGCCTGCAGTTCGGCGAAGACCTCGAGCTGCACTTCCGCACCATGATCGGCACCGGCGCCAACCCGAACGTTGCCGCCTGCATCGTCATCGGCATCGAGCCGCACTGGACGCAGAAGATCGTCGACGGCATCGCCGCCACCGGCAAGCCGGTCGCGGGCTTCTGGATCGAGGGCAACGGCGACATCGCCACCATCGCCGCCGCCTCGCGCCAGGCCAAGGAGTTCGTGCACCAGACCTCCGGCCAGGTGCGCGTCGAGTGCGACCTCGAGGAACTGTGGATCGCCGCCAAGTGCGGCGAGTCCGACACCACGACCGGGCTCGCCTCCTGCCCCACCGTCGGCAACATGTACGACAAGCTGATCCCGGCCGGGCTCTACGGCTGCTTCGGCGAGACATCCGAGCTCACCGGCGCCGAGCACCTCGCCGCCGCGCGCGCCGCGACCCCGGAGGTGCGCGAGAAGTTCATGAAGACCTGGCAGGCCTACCAGGACGACGTCATCGAGGCGCACAAGACCTCCGACCTGTCCGACAGCCAGCCGACCAAGGGCAACATCGCGGGCGGCCTCACCACCATCGAGGAGAAGGCGCTCGGCAATCTCGAGAAGATCGGCAGGAAGGTGAACTTCATCGACGTGCTCGAGCCCGCCGAGGCACCGGCGCGCGGCCCGGGCCTCTATTTCATGGACACTTCCTCGGCGGCGGCCGAGTGCTGCACGCTGCAGGCCGCGGCGGGCTATGTGCTGCACATCTTCCCCACCGGCCAGGGCAACGTGATCGGCAACCCGATCATGCCGGTCATCAAGGTCACGGGTAATCCGCGCACGGTGCGGCTGATGTCCGAGCACGTCGACGTGGACGTGTCGGGAGTCGTGCGCCGCGAGATGACCATCGACCAGGCGGGCGACGCGCTGATCGACATGATCGTACGCACCGCAAACGGCCGCTACACCGCCGCCGAGGCGCTCGGCCACCAGGAGTTCGTCATGACCAAGCTGTACCGGAGCGCCTGAGCGGGCATGACGGAACCGCTGCGACTGAGCCTCGCCGAGGCCGAGGCGCTCGCGATCGAGGCGCTGGTCGCGAGTCGCACCCGCCCGGAGAACGCACGGCCCACGGCGCGCGCACTGGTGGCCGCCGAGGCCGACGGCCAGGGCGGCCACGGCCTGTCGCGCGTGCCGTCCTATGCGCTGCAATCACGCGCCGGCAAGGTGCGGGGCGACGCGGTGCCGCGGCTCGAGCGCGTCGCCGGTGCCGCGCTGCGCGTGGACGGCGGTCACGGATTCGCCTACCCGGCCATCGATCTCGCGCTGGAGGCGCTGGTCCCGCTCGCGCGCGAACAGGGCATCGCAGTCGCGGCCGTGCATCGCTCGCACCACTTCGGCCAGGCGGGCGCGCACGCGGAGCGGCTCGCGGAGCGCGGCCTCATCGGGATCGTGCTCGGCAACTCGCCCAAGGCAATGTCGTTCTGGGGTGGGCGCAGGGCGATGCTCGGGACGAATCCGCTCGCCTTCGCCGCACCGCTGCCGGGCGGCGCCGCACCGCTGGTGATCGACCTCGCGATGTCGGTGGCGGCCCGCGGCAGGATCGTCGCCGCCGAGAAGGCCGGCAAGCCGATCCCGGCGGACTGGGCGGTGGACGCCGAAGGACGCCCGACCACCGATCCGAAGGCCGCACTCGGCGGCACGCTGCTGCCGATTGGCGGCGCCAAGGGCGGCGCGCTCGCGCTGATGATCGAGATCCTCGCGGCTGCCGTGACCGGCAGCGCGTTCGGCTGGGAGGCGAGTTCGTTCTTCGACGACCAGGGCGGCGCGCCGAACATCGGGCACGCGCTGATCGCGCTCGACGCTGGCGTGCTCTCGGGCGGCGCCTACGATGCACGCATGGCGACCCTGCTCGAGGCGATGACGGCGGAGCCCGCGGTCCGGCTGCCCGGCACGCGCCGCCTCGCGAGCCGCGCGCGGGCCGCCGCCGAGGGCCTGGCGGTCCCGGCGGCCCTGCGTGCCGAGATCCGCGCGCTCATCGAGCACCCCGCCTGAGAGACCCGCGGAGCCCCGCCATGCCCGAGATCGTGATCAGCGAGTTCATGGACGAGGCCGCCATCGCGCGCCTCCTTCGCCGGCCGCGACGTGCTCTACGATCCGAAGCTCGTGGACGACCCGGCGCGGCTCGCCGCGGCACTGCGCGAGGCGCGCGCGCTGATCGTGCGCAACCGCACCCAGGTGCGCGGCGCGCTGCTCGAGGGGGCCGGGCGGCTCGAGGTGGTCGGGCGGCTCGGCGTGGGCCTCGACAACATCGACGTGGCAGCCTGCGAGGCGCGCGGCATCGCGGTGTATCCGGCCAGCGGCGCGAACGACCTGTCGGTCGCGGAGTACGTCATCACCGCGGCACTGATGCTGCTGCGGCACGCCTGGTTCGCGACGGCCCGCGTCGCCGCGGGCGAATGGCCGCGCACCGAACTGATGGGTCGCGAGCTCGCCGGCAAGCGGCTCGGCCTGGTGGGCTACGGCGCGATCGCGCGCGTCACGGCACGCATGGCGCGCGGCCTCGGCATGAGCGTCGCCGCGTACGACCCGCTGCTGCCCGCCGGCCACGCGGCGTGGCAGGAGGCGGTGCGCCAGACGCTGCCGGAACTGCTGTCCACGAGCGACGTCGTGAGCCTGCACGTGCCGCTTACCGACGTCACGCGCAACATGATCGACGCGACGGCCATCGCCGGCATGAAGCGCGGCGCCATCCTCGTGAATGCGGCGCGTGGCGGTATCGTGGACGAGGCGGCGCTGTGCGCGGCGTTGCGCTCCGGCCACCTCTGCGGTGCCGCGCTCGACGTGTTCGCGCGCGAACCGGTGGACGCCGCCGGCGGCGCGCCGTTCGCCGGCGTGCCGAACCTGATCCTCACGCCGCACATCGCCGGCGTCACCGAGGAATCGAACGTGCGCGTGAGCGCCGTCACCGCCGAGGCCGTCGCGCGGCACCTCGGCGCATGACGGGCACGCCGGCGAGCTACGACCTGCTGGTCGTCGGCGGCGGCATCAACGGTGCCGGCATCGCGCGCGACGCGGCCGGGCCGCGGCCTGCGCACGCTGCTCTGCGAGCAGCACGACCTCGCCTCGCACACCTCCTCGGCCAGCACCAAGCTGATCCACGGCGGCCTGCGCTACCTCGAGTTCTACGACTTCGCGCTGGTGCGCAAGTCGCTGCGCGAACGCGAGATCGTGCTCACCTCGGCGCCGCACATCTGCTGGCCGTTGCGCTTCGTGCTGCCACACGACGCGCACCTGCGGCCCGCCTGGATGATCCGGGCGGGACTGTTCCTCTACGACCACCTCGCGCGGCGGCGGCTGCTGCCCGCCTCCGGCAGCGTGAACCTGAGGCGCCACCCGGCCGGCGCGCCGCTCGAGACGCGCTACACCAGGGGCTTCGTGTACTCCGACGCGTGGGTCGACGACGCGCGGCTCGTGGTGATCACCGCCATGGACGCACGCGAGCACGGCGCCACCGTGCTCACCCGCACGCGCTGCACGCGGCTCGAGCG
This sequence comes from uncultured Gammaproteobacteria bacterium, assembly GCA_963707145.1. Classification (GTDB taxonomy): domain Bacteria; phylum Pseudomonadota; class Gammaproteobacteria; order Steroidobacterales; family Steroidobacteraceae; genus RPQJ01. Next base: position 237,654 of record CAVPOQ010000007.1, on the reverse strand, counting down.
GCGCGGCGAACGCTGGAGCGCCACGCTCGAGCGGGCCGGCGGCGGTACGATCGAGGTCGAGGCGCGAGCGGTGGTCAACGCCACCGGGCCCTGGGTCGATCGCTTCCTCGACGGTGCCACGACGCTCGGCGCGGGCCACCACCCGCGGCAGGTGAAGGGCAGCCACATCGTCGTGCCGCGGCTGTTCGAGCACGACTACGCCTACATTTTCCAGGGCGCGGACGGCCGCGTCGTATTCGCGATCCCCTACGAGGGCGACTACACGCTGATCGGCACCACCGAGACGGACTACGCGGGCGACCTCGCCACGCCCGCGATCGACGAGCCCGAGATCGAGTACCTGCTCGCGCTCGCCAACCGCTACTTCTCGCGCGACCTCGCGCGCAGCGACGTGGCGTGGACCTTCGCCGGCCTGCGACCGCTGCTCGCCGATCCACGCGACCGCGCCACCAGTGTGACCCGCGACTACGTGCTCGACCTCGACACGGCGGGCGCGCCGCTGCTGTCCGTGTACGGCGGCAAACTCACCACCTACCGCAAGCTCGCCGAGGACGTGATCGACGAACTCGCACCGCGGCTCGGCTGCAGCGCGGCCCACTGGACCGCGGCTGCACCGCTGCCGGGTGGGGACCTGCCCGGCGCCGACTTCGACGCCTTCCACGCGGGCCTCGCGACCCGTCACCCCTGGATGCCCGCGCCGCTGCTGCAGCGCTACGCGCGGGCCTACGGGACCCGTGCCGCGCGGATCCTCGACGGCGCCGGCTCGCTGGCCGACCTCGGCGAGGAAGTCCTGCCGGCACTCCACGCCCGCGAGATCGATTACCTGCGCCGCGAGGAGTGGGCCGTCGCCGCCGAGGACATCCTCCTCCGCCGCAGCAAGCTCGGGCTGCACGTGCCGGCAGGCGGCGAGGCGGTACTCGACGACTGGCTCCAGCGTCATCCGCTGCCGGGGCCCGGAGGCGAGTCGCTGTAGTAATCTCTCGGGCCACGAGAGGTTTCCATGACACGATTCGTGCTCGCCCTCGACCAGGGCACGACCAGCTCGCGCTCGATCCTGTTCGACCACGCCGGCGACGTCGTCGCCGTCGCGCAGCGCGAGTTCACCCAGCACTTCCCGCACTCGGGCTGGGTCGAGCACGACGCCGAGGAGATCTGGGCGACGCAGGCGGCCACCATCGCCGAGGTGCTGGCCCGAGCGCGCGCGACCGCGGCGGACGTGGCCGCCGTCGGCATCACCAACCAGCGCGAGACCACGGTGCTGTGGGACCGTGCCACCGGCCGCCCGGTGGCGCCCGCGATCGTCTGGCAGGACCGCCGCACCGCGGACGCCTGCGCGCGACTGAAGGCCGCGGGCCACGAGCCCGAGGTCGCACGCGGCGCACCGGCCTGCTGCTGGATCCCTATTTTTCCGGCACCAAGCTCGCCTGGCTGCTCGACAGCGACCCGTCGCTGCGCGCGCGGGCGGAGCGCGGCGAGCTCGCCTTCGGCACCATCGACAGCTGGCTCGCATGGAAGCTCTCCGGCGGGACGCAGCACCTCACCGACGCCACCAACGCGAGCCGCACGCTGCTGCTCGACATCGGCACCGGCGAGTGGGACGAGCACATGCTCGGGCTGCTCCGCATCCCGCGAGCGGTGCTGCCGCGCGTGGTGCCCTCCGTGCTCGCGCGTGGCCAGGCCTTTGCGCTGCTCGGTGGTCGCGAGGTCCCCCTCGGAGGCATCGCTGGCGACCAGCAGGCCGCACTGTTCGGGCAGGCCTGCTTTGCGCCTGGCATGGCCAAGAACACCTACGGTACGGGCTGCTTCGTGCTGATGAACACGGGCCGCGAGCAGCAGGCCTCCGCGAACCGCCTGCTCACGACGATCGCCTGGCAGATCGAGGAACGCCACTACGCGCTGGAGGGCTCGGTGTTCGTCGGCGGAGCCGTGGTGCAGTGGCTGCGCGACGGGCTCGGCTTCATCGAGCAATCCTCCGACATCGAGGCGCTCGCCGCCACCGTGCCCGACAGCGGCGGCGTGTACCTCGTGCCCGCTTTCACGGGCCTCGGCAGCCCGCACTGGGACGCCTACGCGCGCGGCACGATGGTCGGCCTCTCGCGCGGTACGACCAGGGCGCACATCGCGCGCGCGGCGCTCGAGGCGATCGCCTTCCAGAGCGCCGAGGTGCTGCTCGCCATGCAGCGCGACGCGCGCCAGCCACTGGTGGAACTGCGCGTGGACGGCGGCGCGACGCGCAACGACCTGCTGATGCAGTTCCAGGCCGACCTGCTCGGCGTCCCGGTGGTGCGGCCGCGGGTGACCGAGACCACCGCGCTCGGCGCCGCCTACCTCGCCGGCCTCGCGGTGGGCTTCTGGGGTTCGACCGACGAAGTGGCCGCCAACTGGCAGGAGGACCGGCGCTTCGAGCCCGTCATGCCGCGAGAGGCCGCCGACGCGCGCCTGCGCCAGTGGGAGCGCGCCGTCGAGCGCTCGCGCGCCTGGCACGTGGAGGACTGAGGCTCGCGCATGGGCCGGACGATCGCACTCGCCACGCCGGTGTTCTTCGCGCTCATCGCCCTCGAGTGGGCGATCGGGCGGGCCCGCGGCCGCAGCAACTACCGGCTGAACGACGCCATCAACAGCCTGAGCCTCGGCGTCATGAGCCAGCTGGTCGGACTGTTCACGCGCCTGCTCGCGGTGGGCATCTATGCCGCGGTGTATTCGGTCGCCGCGCTCCAGGAGCTGCCCGCGGACCGCTGGTGGACCTGGGCCATCGCAATCATCGCCTACGACTTCTGCTACTACTGGAACCACCGCCTCGGCCACGAGAGCGCGGTGTTCTGGGCCTCGCACGTCGTGCATCACCAGAGCCAGGAGTACAACCTCTCGACTGCACTGCGGCAGACCAGCTCCGGGGCGCTGCTCGGCTGGATCTTCTACCTGCCGATGGCGATCGTCGGCATCCCGCCGCAGGTGTTCGTGGTCGCCGCGGTCGTGAACCTGCTGTACCAGTACTGGATCCACACCGAGCAGATCGGCAGGCTCGGCTGGTTCGACCGCTGGTTCGGCTCGCCTTCGAATCATCGCGTGCACCACGCGGTGAACGACGGCTACATCGACCGCAACTACGGCGGCATCCTCATGCTCTGGGACCGCCTGTTCGGTACCTTCATCGAGGAGGACGAGACCTGCGTGTATGGCACGCGCGCGCCGCTGGAGTCCTGGGATCCGCTGTGGGCCAACTTCGAGGTGTACGCCGACCTCGCGCGCAGGACGTGGCGGGCGGAGCGCTGGCGCGATCGGCTGGCGGTCTGGTTCATGCCGCCGGGCTGGCAGCCGGCGCCGGCCGGGGCTCCCGTCTGGGTCAAGCCGGCCTTCGACATACGCCGCGTGCGCCGGTTCGACCCGCCGGTCAGCCGCGCCGCGCGGGCCTTCGCGCTCGTGCATTTCGCGGTCGCGCTCGCGGGCGCACTGCCGCTGCTCTGGTATTCGGACTCGCTGCCGTTGCCGATGCTCGCGGCGGGCGCGTTCGCCGTGATCGGCGTGCTGTGGATCACCGGCGCGGTGATGCAGGGACGGCTGCGGCTGCCGACCGCGCTGTCGATCGAGACTGCGGGCCTGCTGCTGCTGTGGCTCGCGGTGGCGCCGGCCGCGGTAGCCGCCGTCGACGCGCGACGACGCGCGCGTCCAGGCGGCGGTCGAGGCGGCCCGCGCGGGCTTCCTCGCCGGCCAGGACTTCGACCGCATGCACGTCACTGCCCTGGTCGAAGGGCCGGACGGCCAGTGGCTGCGCGGCAGCGTGCAGGGCGACGCGCTGGCCTACCCGGCGAGCTGCGTGAAGCTGCCGTTCATGGTCGCCGCCGTGCACTGGTGCGCCGAGCGCGGCGAGGCGCCCGAGTGCCTCGACCGCCACGTGCGACCGATGATCGCGGAGTCAGACAATGTCGCCGCCGGCGAGGTCGTCGACGCGGTCAGCGGCGTGCGCAACGGGCCGGTCGAGGGGGCCGACCTCGAGACGTGGATCGCGCAGCGCCGCTACACGGAACGCGTGCTCGATGCGCACAGCCTGCTGCGCGGCCAGCGCCTGTTCACCAAGACCTATCCGACGAACTCCGGCGAGGAACCGACGGGGCTCGAGCACCAGGCCTGGCAACGGCTCGGGCGCAACGCCATGTCGGCGGACGCCTCGGCGGCACTGATGCTCGCGGTCGTGAGCGGCGCGATCGAGCCGCAGGCCACGGCCTACATGCGCTCGCTGCTGCGCCGGCCGGCGCTCTCGGCCCACAGCGCACTGGGGGCCGGGCTGCCGCCCGGCTCGGCCCACGAGAACAAGGTCGGCACCGCCTTCGACACGCTCGAGGACATCATGTACGCCGAGCTGCCGAACGGCCGGCGACTGATCATCGCCGCCTACACCAATGGCTGGGATCCCTCGCTTGCGGAACCCTGGGACGTGGCGCGCCTCGGGCGCTTCACCGAGCTCCTGATCGCGAACCTCGGCCTCGCGGCCGCCCAGCCGTAGCCTGTGGTGCGCGTCGCCGGCGCGGCGCTTGGTGCCCGTCAGAGATACGGCGACAGCAGCCGCGTCAATCCGTCGCGCAGCCGCAGGGGCAGCGGTCGTGACTCGATCTCGGCGCGCGTCATGGCACGCCCGGCCGCGATCTTCGCGTCGATGATCGCATCGAGCCGCGCGGCGAGCTCGCGGTCGTAGCACTCCAGGTTGTACTCGAAATTGAGGCGCAGACTGCGCGCATCCCAGTTGGTCGAACCCACCAGCGCCCACTCCTCGTCCACGACGCACAGCTTGCTGTGGTCAAACGGCGGCGGCGTGCGGTAGATGCGGCAACCCGACTCGAGCAGCCACGGCAGCTGCGGCGTCATCGCCCAGTCCATCAGCGGCACGTTGCTTCGACCGGGGATCACGATGTCGACCGCGACGCCGCGCAGCGCCGCGACCTGCAGCGCGCGCATCAGGCTGTCGTCCGGAAGGAAGTAGGGCGTGACGACCCTCGCCCGCCGCGTGGCGACCGACAGCGCGCCGAGCAGCAGTTGCGGCAGGTTGTCGATGTCCGCGTCGGGACCGTCCGGCACCCCGCGCACCGCGACCGGGCCGCACTCGCGGGCCGGCGCGAACCAGCGCGCGCCCTCCAGCCGCTCCCCGGTCGTGAAGGCCCAGTCGGCTGCGAACATGGCCTGCATGTCGGCGACGGCCGGGCCGTCCAGGCGGAAGTGCACGCAGCGCACCGGAGACTCGGGCGAGCGCTCGCGCCAGTGGCCCGCGCGGATGTTCATGCCGCCGGTGAAGCCGACCCGCCCGTCCACGACCATGATCTTGCGGTGGTTGCGCAGGTTGGCGTACTGGAACAGCCGCGGCACGCGGGTCGGCAGGAACGCCGCCACCGTAACGCCGGCACCGCGCAGTTCACCGAGCATGGTGGGCTTGCTGTAGCGCGCCCCGACGTCGTCGATCAGCACGCGCACCGCGACGCCGCGGTTCCGGGCGCGCACCAGCGCGTCGCGGAAGGCGTGGCCCGCGAAGTCCGTGTCGAAGATGTAGCTCGCCAGCGTGATCGACTGCTCCGCGCCCTCGATGGCCGCGAGCATCTCGGGATACGCCGCGTCGCCATCCACCAGCGGCTCGATGCGGTTGCCTTCGTAGAGAGGGCGGCGGGTCACGCGCTCGCCGAGCCGCAGCAGTCCCGCGAAGCCCGGGGCGATCGAGAGCGCCTGCCCGCACCCGGGGGCGGCGCGGGCTGCCGAATCCGGAGCAACGGCGGGCTGCCGCTCCAGCGCGCTCCCGGAACGCTGGATGCGGTTGATGCCGAGCAGGAAGTAGGCGATCGCCCCGGAGATCGGCGCGAGCCACGCGAGCCCGACCCAGGCGACGACCGCGGGCGCGTGCCGCTTGCGCAGCACCGCATCAACCGTCACCCAGGACGCGCCAGCGACGTAGGCGATCGTGACGAGGTAAGGCCAGACTTCCCGGAGCCAGGCCTGGAGGCTGTGCATCGGTGGACGACCGCGCGCGCTGCGGACGGGACCCGCAGTCTACGCGACCGTGACGCAGGCCGCCGGGTGCCGCGGCCCGTACTGCTCAGCGGAAGCGCCAGCCCAGCGACACGCCGACCGACAGTTCGTCGGCCGCGACGATGCCGTCGTTGCTGGTGAGCCGCACGGCGTCGGAGTCGAGCTCGGCCCAGCGCAGGTCCGCGCTTACGAGCAGCCGCTCGCTGGCGCGGTACTCGGCGCCGAGCTCCGCCGCGGCTCCCACGGAACGGTTGCGGTTGCGGGCCGAAAGCGGCTCGGTCGTGGCGGGGTCTTCGGCGAGGGTGGCGGCGCGGTTGAGCCCCGCGCCGGCATAGGCGCGCACCGCGCCGCTGCCCGCGAGCGGGTAGCGCAGCGTGAGGAGATCGGTGCCGTCGGAGCGGTCCTGCTGGATGACGAGTTGCACCGTGTCCTCGCCCGCCGCCGCCCGCGGATCGATGCGATCGGACGAGAGTTCGCGGATCCAGGCCGGAGCCTTGCTGCGCACGATCGTGAGCTGGCGAGCGAGCAGTTCGTGCAGTCGCGACGGACCCGTCGCTTCGCCAGCCGCAGCCGGCCCGCGACCCATGTCCTCCGACGTCGCCGTGGCTGCCGCCAGGCAACAGATGGTTCCGCAGACCAGGGTTCGCCATTTCGATACGGCCATCGCGCACCTGCCTGATGTCCGGCAACCCCGCTGTCCGCACCGGCGTCTTGTCGCCCGGGAGGACCGGAGGCTTTGCGTCCCCGCCTTGCGGCGGGTTTGCCCATGAGCGACGACGATACTCGCGACGGCACCGACGGCAACCCGCCCTGGCGATGCGTCGCCGGATCTGTGACACAGCCGCACATCGAGTCGGCCCCAGAGCGGATTACGTTCAGTCGAGATCGATCGCCTGCAGGACCACCGGCATCCGGCGCGCGCCGCACCGCAGCACGGTCTGGCCGGATTCAGCGCCGGCGCACGTGCACGTGCCGGTGCGGCGCGGCGCGAGCATCGCCGTGCGCGTGGGTCTCGGTCTGCTCCTCCACCGGCACCAGCACGAGCCGGCCGTGGCGCACGCCGCGCTCGGCGATGACGTGGTCGGCAAAGTGGCGCACCTCGGCGACCGCGCCGCGCAGCACGGTCACCTCCATGCAGCTGTCGTGGTCGAGGTGCACGTGCAGCGTGGCAAGCGAGAGGTCGTGGTGGTCGTGGGCCGCGCGCGTGAGCCGGCTCGAAAGCTCGCGCGACTCATGGTCGTAGACATAGATGGCGGCGCCCAGGCACTGGGCCCGCGGGGATGCCTCGAGGGTGACCTGCTCGAGTCCGGCGCGCACGAGGTCGCGGATCGCCTCGGAACGGTTGGCGTACTGACGCTCGGCCATGAACTCGTCGAGCCTCGCCATCAGGTCGTCATCGAGGGTGATCGTGGTGCGCTGCATGCTTCCGCTCCCGTGCCGCCAGGGTCCTGGTGCACTCAGTGTAGAGCCTCCGCTCGCGCGTCGGTCGGGCGGGCACCCGTACTTGCGACCTGCAGTGGCATGACCCGGAGGGCCAGCAGGCGAGCCGGCATAGGGCAGATGCGGGTCGCCCCGGTGGACGACGGAAGCGCATCTGCCCGGCCTGTCAACTCACCTCACCACTGGGTCGAACGGTCGAAGTGCTGCAGAAGCCACAGGGCGACAGAGCCCAGCATCACGATGCCGACGAGTTCCATGCGATTCCCTCTCACTGCGCCGGGCTGGCGCGGCGCGAAGGATGAGCGTGCAATGTTGCAGTGCGGGGTCACCTGTGACCCGATCGGATGAACTGCGACGAAGCGCACGACCTGGGTGATCAGCGGTTGATCGGGACGAGTTCATGGGCGCGACGTCAAAGCGTCATCGAACCCGTGATATGAGGCTGCAACGCTGAGCGATCGGCCCGGCGGGTCGGCGATTGCGCGGATTTGCCGTGCTCCGAGATCAACTTGCGCGGCGAATCGCTCACGTCTGTCAAACCAGACCGCGAATGCCAGCAACCCGCTCGGTATGCACTTATTTTATAAACCGCATACTCTTGGCTATCGTCCACTCCGGGTCCGGCAGCGAAACGCCGCCACGACGAGGTGACCGTGAACAGCACCGCCGCGAACAACACCACCGCTTCACGCGGACCGGACGCGCGCCGCCTCGTGGCCTTCGCAGCGCTTGCGCTTCCGTCGCTCGCGCCGGCCGCCGGCATCCCGACCGGGACGCCGCTGGAGGAAATCGTCGTCACCGCGCAGCGGGTCGGACTGGTCGGCGACTCGCAGGCGGCCAGCGAGGGCATCGTGCTCGGCGTGCAACTCGAGGGGCGGCCCATCCTGCGGCCTGGGGAAGTACTCGAACTCGTACCAGGACTGATCGTCACGCAGCACAGCGGCGACGGCAAAGCGAACCAGTACTTCCTGCGGGGCTTCAACCTCGACCACGGCACGGACTTCGCGACCTACGTCGACGGCGTTCCGGTCAACATGCCGACGCATGCGCACGGGCAGGGCTACGCCGACATCAACTTTCTGATCCACGAGCTCGTCGAGGCCGTGCACTACCGCAAGGGTCCCTACTACGCCGAGGAAGGCAACTTCTCGGCAGCGGGCGCTGCGCGGATCTCGTACCTGAGCGAGCTGCCGGCCCCGCGCCTCGATCTCACCGTCGGCGAGGACTCGTACTACCGGGCGCTCGGTGCGGCCTCGCCACGCGTTGCCGGCGGCACCCTGCTGCTGGGTCTCGACTGGTCCACCGGCGACGGGCCCTGGACGCTGCCGCAGGACTTCCGCAAGACGTCCGGGATCGTGAAGTTCAGCCGCGGCGGCGCGGGGTCCGGCTGGTCCGTCACGGGCATGGGTTACGACGGCAACTGGAACAGCACCGACCAGATTCCGCTGCGCGCCGTGCAGTCGGGGGACCTCCCGCGCTTCGGCCACGTGGACCCCACCAATGGCGGCGAGTCGCACCGCTACAGCCTGTCGCTCGACGCCTGGTCGCAAACGGACGACCGCGGCTGGACCGCGCTGGCCTATGGCATCGACTACTCCCTCGACCTGATCTCCAACTTCACCTACGCGCTCGACCAGCAGCGGGGCGACCAGTTCGAGCAGTACGAGCAGCGGCGCGTGTACGGAGGGCGATTCGTCTACGACCTGCCGCTGTCGCTGAACGCGCGCGACGGCCGCCTGATGGCCGGCACGGAGATCCGCGCCGACGACATCGAGCCGGTCGCCCTGTACCGGACGCAGGCCCGCGAGCGATTCGACACCATCCGCAAGGACGACGTCCGCCAGACGCAGTACGCGGGCTTCGTCGCTCACGAACAGCCATGGACCGACTGGCTGCGCAGCACACTCGGGCTGCGCTACGACTACATGGATTTTTCCGTGAACAGCGACCTCGAGGCCAACTCCGGCAGCGAGAGCGATTCGCTGTTGGGCCCGAAGCTCTCGATCGTGCTCGGACCCTGGGCAGAGACCGAGGTGTTCCTCAACGCCGGGCGCGGCTTCCACTCGAACGACGCGCGCGGCACCACGATCGACGTGGACCCGAACGACGGCGTCACGCCCGTGGATCCCGTGGACCCGATCGTGCCGGCCAACGGCACCGAGATCGGCGTGCGGTCGGCCTACTTCCCGCAATGGCAGCTCTCGGCCGCGCTCTGGAACCTCGACATCGACTCGGAGCTGCTGTTCGTGGGCGACGGCGGCATCACCGAGCCGAGCCGGGCGAGCCGACGCTACGGCGTCGAGCTCGGCGCGTTCTGGACGCCGCTCGACTGGCTGATCGTGGACGGCGACTACGCCTGGTCGCATGCCCGCTTCACGGAGTCCGATCCCGCGGGCGACTACATTCCCGGCGCCGTGGAGACGGTGGTCTCCATCGGCGTCGCCGTGCACCGCGAGCAGGGCTGGTTCGGCGGCGCACGGCTGCGCTACTTCGGTCCCGCGCCGCTGATCGAGGACGACAGCGTGCGCTCGGACTCGACCATGCTCGTCAACGCCGACGCGGGCTACCGGTTCGCGAACGGGTGGCGCGCGATGCTCACGGTGTTCAACCTGTTCGACGCCGACGACAACGACATCACCTACTTCTACGAGTCGCAGCTGCCCGGCGAGCCCGCTCCGGTCGAGGACATCCACTTCCACCCGGTCGAGCCGCGCACGTTCCGCCTTTCGCTTGGGTTAAGCTTCTGAGGTGCGCAACCTCACGCCCAGCACGCTTCGCATCGGTCAGCGCTATCGCCCCTCCCGACTCAAGGGCCCCTACGACGCGCTCGTGATCGGCTCCGGCATCGGCGGACTCACGACCGCCGCGTTGCTCGCGGAACTCGGCCAGCGCGTCGCCGTGCTCGAGCAGCACTACACCGCCGGCGGCGCGACGCACAGCTACGACCGCGCCGGCTACGAGTGGGACGTGGGCGTCCACTACCTCGGCGACATGGGTGCGAAGACCACCGTGCGCCGCATGATGGACTTCCTCACCCAGGGCAATCTCGACTGGGCGCCGATGGACGCCCACTACGACCGCTTCTTCATCGGCGAGAACGTCTACGACGCGGTGGCCGGCCGCGACGCGTTCCGCGACAACCTCGTGGGGCACTTCCCCGGCGAGGCCCGCGCCATCGACCGCTACCTCGAGCTGCTGACCGAGGTGTCGCGCGGCATGCGCAGCTTCACGCTGGAGCGCACGCTGCCGCCGTGGGCAGCGGCCGTGGTCGGTCCCTGGCTGCGGCGACGACTGCCGCCGAGCTTCGATCGCACCACGTGGGAGGTGCTGTCGGAACTCACCGACGATCCCGAGCTCATCGCCGTGCTCACCGGGCAGTGGGGCGACATGGGGCTGCCGCCGAAGCGCTCCTCGTTCGTGATCCAGGCGCTGATCGCCAAGCACTACCTTCATGGCGGCTTCTATCCGGTGGGCGGCGCGTGGCGCATCGCCGACACGATCATCCCGCGCATCCGGGCCGCGGGCGGCGAGGTATTCACCTACGCCCGCGTGAAGGAAGTGCTGCTTCGTCCGGGCCGCGTGCGGACGGTGCGCGGCGTGCGGATGGCCGACGGCAGCGAGATCCTGTGCAACTGCGTGATCTCGGACGCTGGCGCGATCAATACCTTCGCCCGCCTGCTGCCTGAGGTCGCGCGCCGCGAGCACGGCTACGACGGGCTGCTCGCGACCGTGAAGCCGAGCATCGGCCACCTCGGCGTGTACATCGGGCTCAAGGGCACAGCCGCCGAACTCGGACTGCCGAAGACCAACTACTGGATCTACCCGGGCAACGACTACGACGCCGCGCTCGATCGCTTCATCGCCGATCCGCAGGCTCCGTTCCCCGTCGTGTACATCTCATTCCCCTCGGCCAAGGACCCGGACTTCGAGCGGCGTCACCCGGGCAAGGCAACCATCGAAATCGTGGCGCCGGCGCCCTACGAGATCTTCGCGCCCTGGGCCGGCAGGACCTGGGGCAAACGCGGCGACGATTACGAGGCGCTCAAGCAGTCCTGCGGCGAGCGGCTGCTCGAGCACCTCTACGACAAGGTGCCGCAGGTGCGCGGCCGCCTGGACTACTGGGAAGTCTCCACGCCGCTGTCGATGCAGTGGTTCTGCGGCTGGGAGCGCGGCGAACTCTACGGGCTCGACCACGACCCCGGGCGCATGCGCCAGCGCTGGCTGCGTCCGAAGACCCGTGTGCCGGGACTGTGGCTCACCGGCCAGGACATCATGTCCTGCGGCGTGAGCGGCGCGATGATGGGCGGGCTCGCCAGCGCGACGGCGGTGGCCGGCGCGCGGCGGATGATGCCCGTGATGAAGCGGATCTTCGGCTGAGTCAGGCGCGGCGACCGCCGCCGCGAACCAGACCCTGCGCGCGCAGGGCCCGGCGCGTCCTCGGTCGCGCCGTTGTCGTCGCGATCGTTCAGCTACGGCTCGTCTTCGTCTTGCGCGCCTTCTTGGGCGCCGTCCGCTTCGATCCGCTCGCCCTGGTCGCGCCGGGCGCAGCCGGTGCGCTCTTGCCCGCCCCACCGTTGCCACCATTGGGCCGCAGCCGTGCAGCGATCGCCTTCAGGCTGTCGGCGAGAACGGCCCGGTCCCGCGCCGCTGCGAACACCGCGAGCAGTTCGACCTGGTCGACGACCGAGTCCCAGTTCTTGGTGTTCTCGACCACCGCGGCGCGCGCAGCGCCATAGGTGTCGAGCACGGTGGCGATCTCGGTCTCGGCCTTCGCGAGATCCTCCAGCATGCCCGAGCACAGCGCCTCGGCGAGGCGTGCGTCGGCCGGCATGATCGCGTCCCAGTAGTCCCGGCTGGCGAGGAACCGCTCGCGTGCCGCGGCGGCGGCCTTGCGGGCCAGATCGACGTCGCCAGTCGCCTCGAGCAGCGCATCCAGCATCACGCGGTTGAGCGCGCAATACGCGTTGAATTTGCGCGTACCCGGCATCCCCATGCCACGGGCGTACCAGTCGCGCGACGAGGCCAGTTCCGCGTCGAACGCCTTGCCTTCCCTCGCCAGAGACGCGGCACGCCGCTTCCAGGCGCTGCCGATGAGCGCGCAGCGCTCGGCGGTCGGCTGGCTTCCCGGGTCGCCCGGCTGCGCCGCGACGGCCGACGCCAGCAGCCTGAGTCGCTCGCCGCCGCGCTGGATCACGAGGCCGTCGCCGCTGCCGTCGCCGCGCCGCACCTCCATGTTGGCAAGCTGCTGGATCGCCTCGATCGGCGCGCGCTCGGCCCGCTCCTCGACCTCGACCGCCCGCAGCAGGTGGTCGCAGGCGCGCTCGAAGCCCTCGCGCCCGAACTCCGCATACGCCATGCCGATCGTGAACAGCACGTCGCCCCGCTCGCCCCAGTTCGAGTCCTTCGGGCAGCGCTTGAGCAGCCCCTCGATCTCGCGCTGCAGGCTGCGCAGCGTCGGCGGCTGTCCGCGCCCGCCGGGCCGCCGCAAGCGCTCACGGATCTGCTCGAGCTCGTCGAGGAGTTCCTGCGGCGCGACGAACTTCGCATCCTCGCCGGTGGCGCGAGCTGGCCTGACGCGTCGGGTCGAGCAGGAAGCCGGGATCGCCATAGGCCTGGAACGCGCCCCAGGTGTTGCTGCCCGGGAAGTCGCGATAGGTGTCGCGACGCGCATGATGCACGGCCATGCCGAAGGTCCGGCCGTCGTTGATCAGGTAGCGATAGAAGGACGATGCGAATACGTGCGCCGCCTGGTCGTCCACGGCCCAGCCCGCCACGACCACCGCGCGAACGCCCATGTCGATCAGCTCGCGCGACAGGCTGCTCGCGAGGCGGTTGTACTCGACCTCGCGCGTCACGTAGCGGCCGTCCACCGTGCCGAGGTGGCAGCAGTTGAGGAACACGAGATCCGGCACGACTTCCATCTGCTGGATCTCGGCGGCGGTGAGCATCAGGCCGTCCGAAAGCAGTACGCCGCTGCGACGGCTGCCGTCGGCCGCCTCGATGTCGAACTCGCCGTGCGCCGCAATGTGCAGGATCCGATACGGCTTCTGGAACAGCCGGTTGATGACGTCCACGGCGCGCTGGTCGGCGCCGATGGATTCGGCCGGCTCGTAACCCGCCGCGCGCAGCACGGCCGCGACCGCGTACGCCTCGGATTCCGCGCCGGGCAGCGGCCGCGGATCGAGGTTGCCCTTGTTCGACTTGCTCGGGAACGCCTTGGCGAAGCCCTCCGTCGAGGGGTTGCCCACCACGTAGGCGGTCCGGTCCACGGTCGAGCGGGGCCGGCGACGCCAGTTCGTCGTGACGAACTGGCGGATCACGGCCGTGCGCGTGACCATCGGGACGTCGTCGGCGCACAACAGCTCCCACGGGAAGTTGGCCGTGTACTCGTCCACCAGCACGGCGAGCGCGTCGGTCTGGCGCGCGGCTTCCTTGAAGTCGAGCGGCACCATCAGCTGGAACAGCGTTCGCGACAGGTCGCGGTTGTAGACCGGCTGGTCGATGGAGAGCTTCACCAGCGTCTCCACGAGCCCGGGCTGGCGCTGCACGACCTCCGCCTCGGCGCGCGCCCGCTGCGCGAGGTACTGGTAGCTCAGCTTCTCGGCCACGGCCGCGCGCAGTCGCGGCGCCGCCTGCGGTGCGTCGCCGGCCGCGATGGGCGCCTCCTTCCGGGGCGCGTCAGCGCTGGTGACCGTCAGCCGCGGCCAGTAACCGACCCCGCTCAGCACCTCGAGCCGCGGACGGGCGCCCGAGCCCTGCCTGAGGTCCGGTGCGGCCTCGACGCGCATGCCGAGCTGCGCGGCATCGGCCTCGAGCGCCTTGGCCACGCCGCGCAGCGCCTTGGTGGCCGACACGGCGACGTCGATGAAGCACTCCATGATCTCGAGCCGCACGATCCGGGCCTGCACGCCATGGCGCTGTGCCTGGCTGAACTGGCGGTTCGCCTCGAGCACGCCGCGCACGAGCGCGTGCACGGAATCCGCGACGCTGATGTTGGATGTCGAGTTCTGCCCGAGCAGCAGGCTGGCGAGCCCCACCTCGATCGGCGGCTCCTGTGCACCGGCCTCGACGCAAACCGCGCCGCGCCGCTCCACCACCGAGAGCAGGTAGCGCAGTGCGGCGGATCGCACTGCCTCGGTGAGCGACGAGGCGGTGAGTTCGCCCCACTTGCCGAGGCCCGTCACGAGCGCACCCCGCTGCGTGCTGCGCCGCCGCTCCTCCTCGTTGGCGTCCACCAGCACCGCCGTCGCGGTGCCGACCGGACCCGGATACAGGCCGAGATGCTTGCGCATCGTGAGTTCGTTGCAAACGACGTCGCGGTCGATGATCGCCTCGGGACCGGCCAGCGGATCCTGCTCGTAGTGGCCGACCATGATCGGGTCGGTCGCGTAGCGCAGGTCCATCGCCGCGCAGGAGACGAACAGCGTGGAGGATGCGGCGCGTCGCCCGGAGGGCCGTCGCCGCGCGCTGGCTCCGAGCAGGCTGCGTGCGAGTTCCTCGTCGGTGGGTACCGCGGCGGGCCCCGCGTCGTAGATGATCTCCGGCGGGGCGGCCTCGCCGCGCGCTGCCGCACTCGGCCAGCCGCGCGGCAGCGACGCGGTGGAACCATCCGCGAGCAGCTGCAGGATCGAGTCGAAGTGCTCTTCGGTGGAGGCGAGGTCGCCGTGCGAGGCGTTCATCAGATACGCCTCGCCGATCCCCTGGATGCGGCCCGAGGCCCAGGAGACCGAGCCGTCCCCCTCGCGCGTGCCGATCATCTTGACGCGCCCGCTCTTCAGGTCGATGCCGCAGGCGGTGTTGTCGGCCTTGCCGCAGACGTAGATGACCTTCTCCGGATGCTTGCCCGGCACGCGCGGATCGCCCATGCCGGGCAGCGCCCAGAGCGAGCGCGCCTCTGCGCACGCCTCCTCGGCCGGCACCGCAACCTTGCCGTCGCCGAACCAGAAGTCGGCCACCCTGGGCTTGAGGTCCTGCCAGGCCTGCGGCTGCAGGTAGTCGGTGACCGGCGTGCTGCCGGCGTCCAGGAATCCCTTGCGCGGCAGCAGCTGCAGCGCGCCGCGGAAGCCGGCCACGAGGTCGAGCACCTCCTGCAGGTCATTGCGGGCGTCGAGCATCGCGAGCTTGCGCACCGTGTCGCCCTTGCCGAGCAGCATCTCGACCATCAGGTGCGAGCCCTGGTTGGGCGTGCCGAGCATCACGAAGCGCGCGCCGTCACGCGACAGGAACTCGTCCCACAGTTCGGGCTCGGCCGCCGCCATCGCGCGTGTCACCACGCCGCCCATGCTGTGCGCGAGGATGCGTACCGGCAGCCGCGCGTCGCGCGTGGCCGCGAGCGCGGTACGCAGCTGCTGCGCGAGTCCCCTGGCCGCGTCCTGCACCGGCCGGCGCCAGTCGTAGGGATAGCGCAGCACGCGGTGCGTCCTCGACAGGTGCTGGCACAGGTCGCCGTAGAATCCGTCGAACAGCGACTCGGCACTGACCTTCGTCAGGCTCTCGGGCGTGTACTTGAGGCGCTTCAGCCGCCCGCGGGCGAGCTCGAGCGGATCGAACCAGATGCGGCTGCCACCGGCGCGCAGGTGCGAGCCCATGATCCCGGGCAGCACGATCACGACCGGCCGCAACTGCTCGCCACCGCGCGCGGCGCGCGGCTCCTCCACACGGCCCGGCTCGAGGAGCCCGCGACCGACGGACTCGAAGCCAGGCACGCCGTCCGGCGCCGTGGCGGTCAGCCAGCCGGCCAGCGCAGCCCGCGAATCGGCGTTGCCGAAGTAGCTGAAGTGGTCCACGCGCGCGCCCTGCACGAACAGCCGCCGCGCGTTGGCCGGACGGGCGACACCCGTGTCCATCGAGGCCGTGTCCACGACCAGGTCGTTGTCGGTGCGCTCGAAGATCGCCCAGTCGGCGAGGAATTCCACCAGGCGCTTGAAGCGCGACGCGCCCTCGATGTCGCCCGCGATCACGCCCACGCTGAGGCCGGCGGACGGCGTCGCGAGCCGCAGCAGCCGCGACACCGCGGATCCGGGCAGCATCGCCTCGATGCCCGGCACGCGGTTGGCGTCGGTGCGGTTGCGCGCGATTTCGAGCACGATGCGCCGCAGCGCGAGGTAATACGGCGTGGCCTGCAGCGTGGTGACGAACCCGAACAGGGTGAGCAGCATCGACAACCACAGATCGAGGTTCGAACCGACCAGCATCGTGCCGTTGACCGGTGCCGCGACGCGCACGTAGCGACCCACCCTGAAGCGCTTCTCGCGGCACTCGGTGGCCAGCGCCAGCAGGTCGCGGCGGTCCTTCGCGTCGGCCTGCTCGAGGTCCTTCGCGTCCTTGTCGTCCGGCTTGCGGAATCTCGCGTAGCCGTCGATCAACTGCTGGGTCTGCTCGACGTTGGTCCAGTCGACGCACAGCAGGTCGCCGACGATGCCGCCGCGCGAGTGCGTGACGAGGTCGATCTGCACGCCCGCAGGCAGCGCGCGCGCCAGCATCAGCGCATTCTCGATCGGGCTCTCGGAGAAGGTGCGGTGCTCGAGGCCGTAGATGCGTTCCCCGTAGCGACTCTCGATCACGTCCCAGTCGAGCTGCGCCTCGCGGGCCACCGCCCGCAGGTCGCCGAAGCTGCCGGTTGTGTAGGAGGCCGTGCCGTGGATGAACACCAGCAGCGGCCCCTGCTTCGCCGCCTCGGCGAGCTGCCTGGACTCGACGGGATGCAGGTCGCTCGCCGATTTCTGCGCGCCGACCCAGCGGTACAGCCCCGGATCGCGCAGCAGCCGTCGCTCGATCGCCCACATGAGTGCGCGCGTCGCGAGGTAGCTGGCGCCCCAGTTCGCGCCGTCGCGCAGCTTGTCGGCCAGTGCGTCGCCGCCCCACTCGCGGACCTTGGCGAGCGCCTCGTCGATGATCGCGTCGGGCACCACGCCGGTGTCGAGCACGAACACCTTTGCCACCAGCCGGCCGAGCGAGTCGACGAGCCCGCGCGATGCCGCGCCACGCGAATGCACGTTGTCGAGTTCGACGGAGCGGACGCCCACCGAGTCGGGGGCCACGCGCTCCAGTTCCTCGTGGAGGCGCGCGCCGCTGGTGATCAGCGTCGAGCCATCGGGCAGCTCGAGCACCAGCACCTGTCCCGGCGCCACGTCGATGTCCACGTCGCTGACGGTGGTCGGCGCCGAGCGGCCCGACGGCGTCAGGTCGTACGCTTCGTCCACCCGCAGGTAGTCGTCCGGAAGGAACGGGTCGGCGCCGGCCGCCCTCCCGCGCACCGTGCCCACCCGCAGCACCGAGGGCACCTCGGGGCCCGCGATCGGGCTGCCGGTGAGCTTGAGCGTCAGCGTGGTGTCGTTGGCGTCGGTCATGGCGTGCCTCGGAAATCCTTCGGATCAGGTCAGGGCGGCTCGACGACGCATCGTCGCCGTCAGCTCAGCAGCTTGTGCCTGCGAACCGCCTTCGCGCCGAACAGCTGCGGCGTCTGCGGGTAGCTCGCCGACGGCAGCGACTTGCGGATCTCGGCGTGCCAGTCGCCGTAGGTCGACGCGGCGGTCATCTTCTTCAGCGCCTTCTGCGCGTAGTACGTGAACGCTCCGCAAGGGCGCCCCGCAATCGTGGCATCGTAGCTGTAGTTGTTGGGCCCCTCGGCGCAGCCCGACACCAGCAGGTCACCGCCCGCGAGCGACAACCCACCGGCCCACGGCGACAGCGTCGAGGTGACAGCGACCTGCGTCAGCGGCTTCCCGTTCGCGCCGCGCGGCAGTTCGCTCTCCGGCAGCCACGCGCCCATCGGCATGAATCGCGGCCGCGGGCCGTCCGCGTCCGGGTCCGATGCCGGGGCGCGGATCACGGTGCCGGAATGGCAGCTGTCGGAGATCAGTACGATGCGCACGCCCGCGGCGCGCTGCGCGAACAGCTGGTGGATCTCGTCGTCGATCAGCACCTTGCCCTGCTTGATGTCGTACGGGCACAGGCCCTCGTCGAGCCCGTCGGGCTCGTCGCCGTTCTTGTCGGGCGCGTACGTGCCGTGGCCGGAAAAGGTGATGACGAGGCTGTCGCCGCTCGCGCCGCCTTTCACCAGCGCGCCGATCGCGCTTGCCATCGCCGCCTTGGTGGCCTGCGCGTCGATGAGCTTCTGGACGGTGAAGCCGCGTGCCGCAAGCGTCGCGGCCCAGTCTTCGGCGTCGTTGACGCAGCCCCGCAGGTCCATGTCGGTGCCGGGATAGTTGTTGATGCCGATGCACAACGCTTTCTTGGCCATGACAGTCTCCCTCCGCGTAGCGAGCCGTCGGCCCGCTTAGGACTTATGGAAAAACCGGCAGGCGACGACGAGCGTCCTCGAGTAACCCCCCGGTCGCGCGACGTACCCCAGCGCAGGCGTGGGCCGCGGGGGATTATGTTGATTCTAGTCCCCGGTGTCGGCAAGCCAAGCGGAATCGTCCGCGCCCGCGCTTACCGCAATGCAAGATGACCGACCAGCGCACGCGTTTCCGCGGCGCTCGGTCCGCTCACCTCGAAGATCCGCGCGGTCGGTGCAGCGGCGCTGCGGTTGGGCGAATCGACAGCGAGTGTCGACCAGAGCCGCCCGAGCTCGGACTCGAGGAACGCGCGGTCGGTGGTCCGGTCGATGACGAAGACGACCCGGCTCAGGTCGATCGCATCGAGCAGCCGCCCGAGTTCGTACACGCAACCCTGGTTCGACTGGCTGAAGCTGCGCAGGTCCATCAACACGGCATCGCTCTCGGCGACCAGCCGCTGCATGGTCGGCTGCCAGGTGTCGGCGCGGCAGAAGAACTCCGTCACGCGGAAGCGGCCGTCCGGGTCGGGCTTGCGGTCCATGGCGGCGACGCGCGTCGCAAGATCGGCCTGCCCGGCAACGAAGCGCCGCCCGAGCTGCCCGGACAGGAAGCCGAGGAACTCGTCGGGTTCCACGGTCGAGGTGACGAGGTCCGGCCCGGCGATCATCGCGATGCTGCCGCCGCGCAGCCAGCGCATGCGCAGCGCGTCGAACAGGGGCTCGCTGCGCGGTCCCAGGGCGAACACCCGCAGCAGCAGCAGTTTCCTCGGCGCGGCCACGCCCGGCATCGTCCGCCGCAGCGCGCCCGCGGCGAGCCGGTAGCCCGCGAATGCGACAAGGCCGCTGGCAAACCAGCTCCAGTGCTCGAACGCGAGCCCGATCGGCTGCCAGACGGCGAACAGGAACAGCATCGCGTCCAGCGTGAGCATCTCGTCGGAGAACTGCTTGTCCGCATAGCGACGGCCGAGCCAGCGCAGACCCAGCCATGCGCCCGCGCCGAACAGCGCCGCACCGAGCCCGAGCATCGCGATGAACGTGCCGGCTCCACCGAGGCCGAGCGTCGATCCCGCGCCCACGGCCGCGCGCAGGCCGGCCTCGCTCGTGTTGAGGATCGTGGGCACCAGCACCGCCCCGAACGCCGCGACCAGCGCGAATGCGACCACGATCGGGCCCACCGCCCGGACCCGCCGCGCCAGGAACGCATACAGCAGGAGCGTGGGCGGCCCGTTCATGATCAGCCAGATCAGTGCAGCCTGCCACACCGTCAGCTCCGGGCTCCTCGTGAGCGCCACTGCGACGATCACTGCGTAGACCGCGAAGTAGGCGAGCGCGACCCGCAGCCGGGTGGCCCGGTCCGTCGCGGCCATGAGGGTCGCCGCCAGCGCCGCCGGCCAGAAATACACCCAGAACAGCGACGCGACCTTGACCGGCCCGATCTCGGTGTCCCGCGTCGAGACGAGCCATGCGGCGGTCATGATCGCGGCGTACACGGCGACTGCGGCGGCCTGCAGCCCTGCGGCACGCCACGCGCCTGCACCCGGCAAGGCGTCCACCGCAACGGACGCGTGCGGCACCCGTTCGAACAGGAGCGGCCGGTCCGGAGGCATGCCGCCGGCCACAGGCGGCGCATCCGCAGCCGCTCCGGACGGCTCGTTCATGCCACGGAGCACCGCGCCGCGGTAGCGCCGCAGCAGAAACAGTGCTGCCGGATAGGCGATCAGCGCGGCGACGATCACGACGAACGGCCATGCGCCGGTCAGCGCGAGCGTGACGGGATCACGGGTCTCGGTCATGGACGCCTCGCTCCCGTCTGCTGGACAGGCCGTCGATTGCACGCCAATCGCACGTGGTCTACAAGGGGCGACAGCAGCGGCGCCGCACCGCGCCGAAGGGAGACCGCATGAAACTCTCGCGCTACTTCACACTCGCCGAGTTGACGCGTTCCCAGACCGCACAGTCGCTCGGCATCCCGAACGTTCCCGGCGCGACGGAGACTGCCCACCTGCGCGCGCTCTGCGAGCAGGTGCTCGACCCGCTGCGCGAGGCGATCGGCACGCCGATTCGCGTGAACTCCGCGTTCCGCGCGCGGTCGGTGAACGCGCGGATCCCTGGCGCATCCACCACCAGTCAGCACCTCGACGGCAAGGCCGCCGACATCCAGGCGCCTGCGATGGCGGTGCTCGAACTGTTCCAGCGCATCATCCGCATGGGACTGCCGTTCGACCAGATCATCTACGAGGCGATGAGCCCGACTGCAAAGTGGGTGCACGTCTCGTTCGACCCGACGCGCCGCCGCGGCGACATCCGCGTCGCACGCTTCGGCCCGAACGGGCGGCCCACCGGTTATCCCCCCGTGACGCGCGAGCAGGCGCTCGCGATGGACGAGCCGCGCACCCGCGGCGGCGGCGCTCAGGAACTCGAGTACGTGGAACTGGACGACGCCCCGGAGCCGCGGGGCCGCAGGCCCGCGACAAAGAAGACGAGGCGGGTGGGCCCGAGGGCAACGGTGAGACGACCGAAGACCAGCGCCGCATCGCGCTCCGCCACGAAGCGTCGAAGCAACCCGGCGAAGAAGAAGAAGAAGAACGAAGGCGGTCGCGAAGACAGCGCGCAGGCCTGCGGCGAAGACCGCCGCGAAAACCGCGCGCAGGTCCGCGACGAACAGGTCGACGTACGGCCGCAAGTCGGGGACGAAGGCTGCGAAGCGGACCAGCCGGGACTGAGACTCCGCGACAAGCGAGTCGGACGCCGGACGCGGCGGACCCGGATCACGGACCGCGCCACCTGCAAGGACCAGCGCGATGCGAATACTCATCACCGGCGGCACGGGCTTCGTCGGCCAGGCACTCTGCCCGCGGCTCAAGGCCTCCGGACACGAGGTCGTGGTGCTGACGCGCCAGTCGAACCCGCGCCTGCCCGCAGGCGTCGCGAAGGCGGTCACGAGCCTCGACGAGGAGTCGGCCGGCGACTTCGGCGGCGTGATCAACCTCGCAGGTGCGCCCATCGGCGACGCGCGCTGGACCGACGCCCGCCGCAGGCTGCTGGTCGACTCGCGCGTCGAGACGACCGCGCGACTCGTGGCGTGGATGGCGCGCTCGAGCTCGCGGCCGCAGGCGCTCGTTTCCGCCTCGGCCGTCGGCTACTACGGCGAGCAGGGCGACCGCCCGGTCACCGAAGAGACGCCGCCGACGCCGGGATTCACCCACGAGCTGTGCGCGGCCTGGGAACGCGAGGCCGAGACGGCCGCGGCGCTCGGCGTGCGTGTCTGTCGCATGCGCATCGGCGTGGTGCTCGACCGCGACGGCGGGGCGCTCGCCAAGATGCTGCCTGCATTCCGCCTCGGTGCCGGCGGGCGACTCGGCTCGGGTCGCCACTGGTTCCCATGGATCCACCGCGAGGACGTGGCCGCGATCTGCCAGTGGCTGCTCGAGAACCCGGAGGCCCGCGGCGCCTACAACGCAGGCTCCCCCAACCCGGTGACGAACGCGCAGTTCACGCGCGCACTCGGACGCGCGCTCGGCAGGCCAACGGTGCTGCCGATGCCCGAGGCCGCGCTCAAGCTGCTGTTCGGCGAGATGTCGGAGATCCTGCTGGCGAGCGATCGCATGCTGCCGAAGCGTCTCGTGGAGGAAGGCTTCACGTTCCGCCATCCGCAGCTCGACGGCGCACTCGCAGCGATCTTCCGCTAGAAAGGCGCGGCGGCGCCTGCAGGCCATCAGGTCCGCCGGGCTGCCGAGCGACGGGAACTCACCGCTGCGGAGTCGCCGCAACGCCGGGCTCGTCGCGGGCGCGGCGCCATCGCCAGCTCAGCTTGTGCAGCTCCATGACCACGAGCAGCGTGAGCGCGACGGCCGGCATCTCGAACCACTGGACGGCACTCAGCGGCCCGAGGCCGAGCACGCGCTGCAGGAACGGCAGGTGCATCGCCGCGAGATGCACCGCGAGCGCAGTACTCACGCCGAGCGCGAGCAGCGGATTGTTGCGCAGCGGCACGCGGAATGCCGAGAGCGTCTCGCTGCGTGCGTTGAAGGCATCCACGTTCTGCATCAGCACCATGAGCAGCAGCAGTTCGTTGCGCGCCCGCTCCACCGGGACCCCCGCATCGAGCAGGCCCACGAACAGGAACAGGCCCGCGGCCGCCATCCACGCCCCGGCGAGCAGGCCGCGCTCGATCATCAGGCGGTCGAGCAGCGACTCGCCCGGGCGGCGCGGTCGCTGGCGCAGTTCGTCACCGCGACCGCGTTCGAACGCGAGTGCGACATCCTGGATGCCGTTGGTGACGAGATTGAGCCAGAGCAGCTGCACCGGAAGCAGCGGCAGCGGCAGGCCCGCCACGACCGCGATGCCGACGGTGAGCACCTCGGCGAGCCCGGCAGCCACCAGCAGGTACACGACGTTGCGGATATTCTGGTAGGCGATGCGACCCTCCTCGATGCCGCCCACGATGGTCGCGAAGTTGTCGTCGCTGAGGACGAGATCGGCGGCCTCGCGCGCCACGTCGGAGCCGCCCCGGCCCATCGCCACGCCGATGTTGGCGCGGCGCAGCGCCGGCGCGTCGTTGACGCCGTCGCCGGTGACCGCGACGAAGTGACCGGACTCCTGTGCGGCCTGCACCAGCGCGAGCTTCTGCCCGGGCGCGATGCGCGCGAACACCCGCGCGCGCGCGATGGCCTCACGCAACGCCCCGGGTCGGTCGCTGTCGAGGTCCGCGCCGGCGACCACGTCCTGGGGCGTGGCGGCGATCCCGAGGTCGCGCGCGATCGCGAGTGCGGTCACCGGGTGGTCGCCGGTCACCATGATCACGCGGATGCCGGCGGCCGCGCACTGCTGCACCGCGTCGGCCGCCCCGGGCCGCAGCGGATCGATCAGGCCGACGAAGCCCAGGAATCGCAGTCCCGCGGGCTCCACCGGCACGGCGCCGGGGGTCACCCGGCCCGGCACTTCGGCGGCCGCGAGGGCGATCACGCGCCGGCCGAGTGCGGCCATGTCCTCGGCCGCCGCCTGTGCCGCACGGCGCGCCTCGTCCGTCATCGCGCACATGGCCATGACGCGTTCCGGCGCACCCTTCACCGCGATCCACGTGTCCTCGCCGCGCGCGTGAAAGCTCGCCGCATAGCGCCGCTCCGGCTCGAACGGAATGACGCCGGTGCGCGGCCGCTCCGTCAGCAGCGCCGCCTGGTCCACGCCGCCCTTGCGGCCCAGCACGAGCAGCGCGACGTCCGTGGGGTCGCCCCGCCACGACCATGTCCCGTCGCGCTCGAGGAGGTCGGCCTCGTTGCAGGCCGCGGCAGCCTCGAGCAGCGCGCGCAGCCCGTCGTCCCGCGGGATCCCGGCGGCGGGCGCTGCCGGTACGATCGCGCCGGTGGGTACGCACCCGGCGCCGTCCGCTGCGTAGCGCGTGGCATCGGCGAGCACCACGTCGCGCACCGTGAGCTCGTTGCAGGTCAGGGTGCCCGTCTTGTCGCTCGCGATCAGTGTGCAGCTGCCGAGACCTTCCACGGCCGGCAGGCGCCGCACGATCGCGCCGCGCGCCGCCATGCGCCGCGCCGCGATCGCGAGCGCGACGGTGATGGCGACCGGCAGGCCCTCCGGGATCGCGGACACCGCGAGCGCCACGCCGAACACGAACATCGTGCCCACGCCCTGGTGGTGGACGAGCACGCCAACGGCCCCGATCAGCACCGCGGCACCAAGGACGACGATGGCGATCGAACGGCTGAAGCGCTCCATGCGCTCGACGAGCGGCGGCCGGCCGCCGGGCGTCTCCGCCATCGAGTCGGCCAGACCGCCGACGAGGGTTCGCGCACCGGTGGCGACGACGATGCCGCGCCCGCGGCCGCGGGTCACGGTGGAACCGGCAAAGGCCATGTCGCGCCGTTCGGCAGGTGGCGTGTCCCCGGCGCCGCGCCATCGCGCATCCTTGGGCACCGGCAGCGACTCGCCGGTGATCAGCGACTCCTCGATCTCGAGGCCCTGGTCGTCGAGCAGTTGCAGGTCGGCGGCCACGCGTTGCCCGCTCTCGAGCGCGACCACGTCGCCCGGCACGAGCAGGTCGGCGTCGATTTCCACGGCGCGCCCGTCGCGCAGCACCGTGGCCCGGATCCGCAGCAGCTTCTGCAGCGCCTGGCTCTGGCGTTCCGCGCGCCACTCCTGCCAGCCGCCGAGACCGGAGTTGACCAGCAGCACCACGGCGATGAACCCGGCATCGGTGTAATCGCCGAGCGCCACGGCCACGAGCGCGGCGGCGAGCAGCACGTAGATCAACGGGCTGCGCAACTGGCGCAGGCCGATCGCGAGCAGGCCCGGCGGCGGCGCGGACGGCAGGACGTTCGGCCCGAACTGCGCGAGCCGCGCGCCGGCCTCCGAACTCGACAGTCCACTCTGGTGCGGGTCCACTCCCGCATTACAGGGCACTGCCCCGGGCGACGGAATACAGGAATGCCGTGCGGGGCGGACGCGCCCTCGCCCGTCCGCGAGGCGGCGAGCCGGCGCTCCCGCTCGCGACCACGGTGTGTCATCGTAGCCCTCGTGCCGAGTCCCTCCAGCGCGGCAACCCGGTGACATGCCCTCGATCTTCCTCAGTTACCGTCGCAGCGACACGAGTGGCCACGCCGGCCGGCTCGCCGACGCGCTCGAGACGCGCTACGGCCGCGACGCGGTGTTCCACGACGTCGAATCCATCGAGGCCGGCGCGCTCTTCGACGAAGCGATCGAGCAGGCTGTCGCGAACTGCCGCGTGTTCCTGCCGCTGATCGGCGACGAGTGGCTGAATGCCGCCGCGCCCGACGGCCGCCGCCGGCTCGACGATCCCGCGGACTTCGTGCGCCGCGAAGTCGCGGCGGCGCTGCGGCGCGGCGTACCCGTGATCCCGGTCCTGCTGGAGGGCGCCGTGATGCCGCCGGAGGCGACGCTGCCGCCCGACCTGCAACCACTGCTGCGACATCAGGCGCTCGAGCTCAGCGAAACGCGCTGGGACTACGACGTGCAGCGGCTCGTCGAGGCGATCGACCGCAAGGTCGGCCGCCCGACGCCGCGGCCGGACGGGACGGGTGGCGGTGCGGCACCGGATCGAGCCTCCCGCCGGGCGCTGCTGTGGGGCGGCGTGGCCGTGCTCGCGGTCGCGACCGGCGGCGCGCTGTGGTGGCGCTCGCGCGCCGCGCCGGTCCCGGCGCTCGACGGGGTGTGGATGCTGCCGACCGGCAGCTTCTGGACCGTGCGCCAGGACGGCCGGCGGCTCGCAATCGAGGAGACCCACTACCAGTCTCGGGAAGTGTGGCGGCGCGGCGCGGGCAGCGTGCTGGATGACGGCGCGATCGAGGTCGAACTGCTGCCGGTGTTCGATCCGCCCGAGCGGCTGCGCCTCGCCTACCGCCTGCAGCTGTCGACGGACGGTCGCAGCCTGTCGGGCGAGGTGCGCGACCTCGTCAGCGGGCGCAGCGGGACGGTGACGCTGGTGCGCCGCTGAGCGGCGCCGGCAACGCTATCGCAGGATTTCGTAAGAGCAGCGGAACGAGGCGGCCGCGACGCGGTAGGTGTCGCGCGGGTTGTCCGGGTCCTGCACGATCGCGTCGCCGGGCCGCGCAACCATGCTCTCGCCCCACGGCGCCTCGAAGGTGAACTCACCCTGCCCGGGAGTCACCACGAAGTAGCGCACGACCTTGCCTTGCGGCACCGCCGCGCGCCAGCCGTCGGCACCGCGCGGGGGCCCGCTGAGTACGTAGCGCTCGGCAAAGACGCCGGCGTCCACCAGGTACTGCTCGTTGCCGGTCTCGGGGCAGCGGTTGCGGACCACCCAGTCGCCCGTCGCGGCCGGGTGGCTCTGGGTTTCCTTGCCCTCGCCCGCGATCACGGTGACGACGACCTCGCCCGCACGCGCGGGCCGCGCATCCACGGGCTTCGACTTGCGCGCCTCGCCCGCGACGCCCTCGGCGCGGGCGCGGTCCATGAGGCCGGTCACCTGCTCGAGCGACAGGTGCCGGGCGGAAGCGTCGCCGGTCAGCATGGTGGCGAGCAGTATGGCGGCCGCAGCGGTCATGCGGAATCCCGTCGACGCGACCGGGGCGGCCGCTTGACGGACGTTAGTACGCGCGTTTCTTCGTGTCCATCATCCGCAGGATCAGCGGCGTGAGGATGATCTGCATCGCGATCGGCAGCTTGCCCCCGGGCAGCACCAGCGTGTTCGGCCGCGACATGAACGAGTCGTGCACCATCGACAGCAGGTAGGGGAAGTCGATGCCCTTGGGGTTGGCGAAGCGGACGATCAGGAAGCTCTCGTCCGCGGTCGGGATGTCCTTGGCGATGAACGGGTTGGAGGTGTCGACGGTCGGCACGCGCTGGAAGTTGATATGCGTGCGCGAGAACTGCGGGCAGATGTAGTTCACGTAGTCGGGCATGCGGCGCAGGATCGTGTCCACCACCGCCTCGGTGGAGTAGCCGCGGCGGCTGCGGTCGCGGTGCAGCTTCTGGATCCACTCGAGGTTGATGCTCGGGGCCACCCCGACGAGCAGGTCCACGTACTTCGCCACGTCGTGCTCGGCCGTCTGCACCGCGCCGTGCAGCCCTTCGTAGAACAGCAGGTCGGAGCCCTCGCCGATCTCGGTCCACGCGGTGAACGTGCCGGGCTCGCCGCCGTACTTGGCGCCCTCCTCGGCGTCGTGGATGTACGTGCGGGAGTGGCCCCTGCCGCTCAGCGCGTAGCTCTTGAACAGCGCCTCGAGTTCGCCGAACAGGTTCGAGTCCGGGCCGAAGTGGCTGAAGTTCTTGTTGCCCTCCGCCTCCGACTCCTTCATCTGCTCGCGCATCGCGGCGCGATCGTAGCGGTGGAACGCGTCACCCTCGACGATCGCGGCATCGATCTTCTCGCGGCGGAAGATCCACTCGAAGGTGGTCTTGACGGTGGTGGTGCCCGCGCCGCTCGAGCCGGTCACCGCGATGATGGGATGTCTCGCCGACATGGGGTCCTCCCGGCCTGGCTCAGGCGTTCGTGAACAGCGAGCGCTCGCCGAACAGCGGCGAGCTGTAGGGCTTGTCCTCGCCCCGGTCGTACTCGGCGTGATAGCGCTCGATGCGGGCCACCTCGGCGCGGGAGCCGAGAATCACCGGCACGCGCTGGTGGATCCGCTCCGGCACGACCTCGAGGATGCGGCCGCGGCCCGTGGAGGCCGCGCCGCCGGCCTGCTCGACGACCATCGCCATCGGGTTGGCCTCGTAGAGCAGCCGCAGGCGCCCCTCGCGGTTCGCCTCCTTCTGGTCGCGCGGGTACATGTAGATGCCGCCGCGCAGCAGGATCCGGTGCACGTCGGCGACCATCGAGGCGACCCAGCGCGTGTTGAAGTCGCGCCCGCGCGGCCCCTCCTTGCCCGCTTTGCACTCGTCGACGTAGCGGGTGACGGGCGGCTCCCAGAAGCGCCGGTTGGACGCGTTGATCAGGTAGTCGGACCCCTCCTCGGGGACGCGAATGTCCGGGTGCGTCAGGACGAAGTTGCCGATCTCGCGATCGAGCGTGAACCCGTGGGTGCCGCGGCCCACGGTGAGGACCACCTGGGTCGAGGGTCCGTAGATCGCATAGCCGGCGGCGAGCTGCTTCGTGCCCGTCTGCAGCACAACCGACGTGCCGCGCGCGGTGTCCGGGAGCGCGAGCACGGAGAAAATCGAGCCGACCGGCAGGTTCACGTCGAGGTTGCTCGATCCGTCGAGCGGATCGAAGACCAGCGCGAGGCGGCCGTTGCCGTCGACGAAGTGCACGTCCTCGCGCTCCTCGGAAGCGAGTGCGCCGACCAGTTCGCTCCACTCGACGCCGCGGGCGAACAAGTCATCGGCAAGGACGTCGAGCTGCTTCTGCGCCTCGCCCTGCGCGTTCTCGGTGCCGGCGAGTCCCGCGAGGCCCACCAGCGGCCCCTTGCCGACCGCCGCCGAGACTGCCTTGATGACGGCGGCCACGTCCACCAGCAGCGCGGCGAGCTCGCGGCCGTGCGGGCCCTCCGGGACCTGCTGGATGAGGAACTTGGAGATCGTGGTGTAGCCGGGATTCAGCATGGAGCCTCCTCGGCGGCGCTCTGCGCGCGCGCCGCGTCGAACACGCGGCTCGCGCGGATGTCGGCCGCCTCGATCGTCATGAGCATGTCCGCGTCCACCTGCCCCACCTCGAGCAGGCGCCGCGCCTGGCGGAGTCGGGACCGGTCCAATGCGTTGCGCAGCGAGCGTGCGTTGGCGAAGTTCGGCTGCCCGCGCCGCAGCCGCATGTACTCCTCGAGCGCGCGCCGTCCGTCCGGTGACAGCCCGAGCCCGAGTCCCGCGACCATCCGGTCGGCGATCGACAACAGCTCGGGCACGTCGTAGTCGGGGAAGTCGATGTGATGGGCCACGCGCGAGCCGAGGCCCGGGTTGCTCTGGAAGAACGTGTCCATGCGCGCCTTGTAGCCGGCAAAGATCACCACCAGGTCCTCGCGCTGGTTCTCCATGACCTGCATGAGGATCTCGATCGCCTCCTGGCCGTAGTCGCGCTCGTTCTCGGGGCGGTACAGGTAGTACGCCTCGTCGATGAACAGCACGCCGCCCATGGCGCGCTTCAGGACTTCCTTGGTCTTGGGCGCCGTGTGGCCGATGTACTGCCCGACCAGGTCGTCGCGCGTGACGGCGACGAGGTGTCCCTTTCGGACGTGCCCGAGCCGGTGCAGGATCGTGGCCATGCGCGTGGCCACCGTGGTCTTGCCCGTGCCCGGGTTGCCGGTGAAGCACATGTGCAGCGAGGGCTTGGCACCCTCGACGCCGAGCGCCGCGCGCGCCTTGTCCACCACCAGCAGCGAGGCGATCTCGCGCAGCCTAGTCTTCACCGGCGCGAGGCCGACGAGCTCGCGATCGAGCTCGTCGAGCACCTCGCCGACGCCGGACTCGACGAGCAGCGCCTTGAGGTCGATGGAACCGCCCATGTCAGTCCCGCGGGCGCCGGCTCAGGCGCGCTCGAGCGTGTAGCGCACGAGCCGGCCTTCGCACTCCTCGCGCCGCAGCCGGTAGCGGGCCTCCTCGGACGGGCGGTGTGCGATGAACGACAGGCGCATGGTCTCGAAACCACGTGTCGAGTCGAAGGCGTTGACCTTGATGTAGCAGTCGGCGTGCGTCTTGCGACACTCGCGCAATTCGGTCAGCAGGCCGGCGGCGTCCTTCAGGTCGAACATCGGCATGCCCCACATCTCCCAGTAGACGTTGCGGGGATGCGGGTCGTCGGTGTACTCGACCGAGACCGCCCAGCCCTGCTGGAGCGCGTACTCGACCTGCTTGGCGATCTGCTCGTCCGTCAGGTCGGGCAGGAAAGAGAAGGTTCCTTGGGTGATGCGCATGGCTGGCTCCTCAGGCGACGCTCGCCGTCGGCACGAAGTCCGAGGTGTCGGTCGAGGCGTAGTTGAACGTGACGTCCTTCCAGGTCGAGAGCGCGGCCTCGAGCGGCCGGCAGGTCTTCGCGGCCTGCGCGAGGATCTGCGGACCCTCGTTGGCGATGTCGCGGCCCTCGTTGCGTGCGAACACCATCGCCTCGAGCGCGACGCGGTTCGCGGTGGCACCCGCCTGGACGCCCATCGGATGACCGATCGTGCCGCCGCCGAACTGCAGCACCACGTCGTCGCCGAACAGGTCGATGAGCTGGTGCATCTGCCCGGCATGGATGCCGCCGGAGGCCACCGGCATCACCTTGCGCAGGCCCGCCCAGTCCTGGTCGAAGAAGATGCCGCGCGGCAGGTCCTGCTTCGTGTAGCTGTCGCGGCAGATGTTGTAGTAGCCCTGCACGGTGAGCGGATCGCCCTCGAGCTTGCCCACCGCCGTGCCCGCGTGCATGTGGTCCACGCCCGCGAGGCGCAGCCACTTGGCGATGACGCGGAAGGAGACACCGTGGTTCTTCTGGCGCGTGTAGGTGCCGTGGCCGGCGCGGTGCAGATGCAGGATCATGTCGTTCTGCCGCGACCACTCCGAGATGGACTGGATCGCGGTCCAGCCGATGATCAGGTCCACCATCACGATGCAGGACCCGAGCTGCTTCGCAAACTCGCCGCGGCGGTACAGCTCCTCCATGGTCCCGGCCGTGATGTTGAGGTAGTGGCCCTTCACCTCGCCGGTTGCGGCCTGGGCCTTCTGCACGGCCTCCATGCAGAAGCTGAAGCGGTCTCGCCAGTGCATGAACGGCTGCGAGTTGATGTTCTCGTCGTCCTTGGTGAAATCGAGGCCGCCCAGTAGCGCCTCGTACACCACGCGGCCGTAGTTCTTGCCCGACAGGCCGAGCTTGGGCTTGATCGTGGCACCGAGCAGCGGACGGCCGTACTTGTCGAGGCGCTCGCGCTCCACGACGATGCCGGTGGGCGGCCCCTTGTAGGTCTTCACGTACGCGACCGGGAATTGCATGTCCTCGAGGCGCGCCGCCTTGAGCGGTTTGAAGCTGAAGACGTTGCCGATGATCGAGGCGGTGAGGTTGGCGATCGAGCCTTCCTCGAACAGGTCGAGGTCGTAGGCGATGTAGGCGAAGTACTGGTCGGGCGTCCCCGGCACGGGCATCACCCGGAAGGCCTTGGCGCGGTAGTTCTCCGCCGCCGTCAGGCGGTCGGTCCAGACCACGGTCCAGGTCGCCGTCGACGACTCGCCGGCCACCGCCGCGGCGGCCTCCTCGGGATCCACGCCCTCCTGCGGAGTGATCCGGAACACCGCGACGAGGTCGGTGGGCTTTGGCTCGTAGCCTTCCACCCAGTAACCCATCTCCTTGTACTTGAGCACGCCGGCCTTGTAGCGGGCGGCGGTGTTGCCGGTGGTGCGCTGACTGGCCTTGCCGGCCAATGCGGGGGTCTGGGCCATGGTCCGTCTCCTGCCAGGGGGGCAATGGATCGACTCTAGACCGGCCTTTTGGTAATGGATACTTAGAGATTGTTGGTAGATCAATAAGGATTACTTATGCCCATGCGCCACCTGAGCCTTCGGCAGTTGCAGGTCGTCCGGACCGTCGCCGACCTCGGCTCCATGGCCAGGGCCGCCCGGGCCCTGCACATGACCGGCCCGGCCATCACCCAGCAGGTGCGGCAGCTCGAGCGGACCCTCGGTGCCCCGGTCTTCGACCGGCTCGGCCGGCGCCTGCGGCTGACGGTGATCGGGGAGCGGGTGACGGCCGCCGCCGGCGACGTGCAGGCGAGGCTCGGGGTGCTCTACAAGGAACTGGACGCCCTGCGGAAGGCCGACGACGGCACCCTGCACCTCGGCATCCTCGGCACCGGCACGCACATCCTCCCGCCGCTGCTGGCCGAGTTCCGCCAGCGGGCGCCGGGCATCGCCGTGCAGATGGTGGTGCTGCCCCGCGAGGAACTGGTGAGCCGGGTGCTCGACGGCGAGGTCGACCTCGCGCTGATGGGGCGCGGTGCGGTGCCGGACGCGGACGCCGCCGGCGCGTCCGGCTCGCCCCTGACGCTGGAACCCTTCGCCGGCAACCCGCACGTGATCATTGCCTGGCCCGGCCACCCGCTCGCCGGGGTCCGCGGCGTACCCGCCATCGAACTGCGCCACGAGACGGTCGTGCAGCGCGAGGCGGGCTCCGGAACCCGCGCGATGCTCGACAGCTTCCTCGGCATGCATCGCATCGTGCCGCGCGAGCGCATCACGGTGACCGGCAACGAGATGGTGAAGCACGCCGTCATGTCGCGCCTCGGCATCAGCCTGACGTCCATGCACACGCTGTTCCTCGAGCTCAAGACCGGCGCGCTGGTGCGGCTCGACGTGGACGGCACGCCGATCGTGCGCACGTGGTACGTCGCCCATCACGGCGGCCGGTGGCTGCCGCCCGCCGCCGCCGCGTTCCGGGACTACCTGCTCGACGAGGGAGCCCGTAAAGTCGAGGCCGAGACCCGGCAACTGCTGTCCGGACTGCTCGCCCCGACGTGACCGACCCGCCACCCGCGCCCGCAGCGCGCCCCGACGCAACGGCCCTCGCGGATTCGCCGGGCCTGCGCGGCGCGCTTGCGGCCGTGGCCCGGGAGACCGGTCGCGACGAGCGCGAGCTGGCCCGTCAGGCGCGGGACTGCCTGCACGAGCTGCGCACCTCGCACGGCCGCTGGATCCATGCGCTGTGGGTGCGCGCCGGCCGTGCGCTGCTGGCGCGCGGCTACGTCCGCATCGACTACGACCCGGCGCAGGTCGAGCGTGTCCGCGGGTTGCTCGCGTCGGCCCCCGGCGTGGTGCTCTCGAGCCACCGGTCCTACCTCGACGGCGGTGCGCTGACGGTCGGCTTCCACGACCACGGCCTGCCGCCGCTCACCGTCTTCGGCGGCATCAACATGGCCTTCTGGCCGCTCGGCGCGCTGTGGCGGCGCAACGGCATGGTCTTCATCCGCCGCGGCGGCGACGACCCGGTGTACCGCTGCACGCTGCGCTACTGGCTCGCGCACCTCGTGACGCAGCGGCGGCCCCTGCAGTGGTTCATCGAGGGCACGCGTTCGCGTACCGGCAAGCTCGGGCCGCCGCGGCTCGGGCTGCTCGCCTACCTCGTGGACGCCTGGCGCGAGGGCGGGCTCGACGATCTCTGGCTGCTGCCGGTCGCGGTGACCTACGACCAGTTGCAGGAAGTGACGGAGTACGCCGGCGAGGCGCGCGGCGCCGGCAAGACCGCCGAGTCGCTCGGCTGGCTGCTCAAGTTCGTACGTTCACAGCGCGGGCGCCTCGGCAACGTATACGTGCGCTTCGGGGAACCGCTTTCGCTGCGCGGGACGTTCGGGTCGCCAGAGGCGTTCGCCGCGCTCACGCCGCCGGAGCGCAGGCTGACGCTGCAGAAGCTCGCCTTCGAGGCCTCGCTGCGCATCAACGCGGCCACGCCCGTGACCGGCGCGGCGCTCGTGGCGCTCGCGCTGCTCGGTGCGCGCGGCCGCGCGCTCACCGTCGGACAGGTCCGCGCGGCGGTCCGCGGCTACCTCGACTTCGTCGAACGCCGCGGCCTGCCGACCACGCCCACGGCCGCTCTCGGCGGCGCCGACGCGGTGCGCTTCGTGCTCGAGTCGCTGGTCGCGCAGGGCGTTGCGCACGCGCACGAAGGCGGCCGGGAAGCCGTCTACGGCATCGCACCGGAGCAGCATCTGGCCGCCGCCTACTACCGCAACGCCACGGCTCATGTCTTCCTGCACGGGGCGATCGCCGAGCTGGCGCTGATCGGTGCCGCGTCGCGTCCGGCGGGGCAGCGAGTTGCCGCAGTCGCGGAGGAATCGCTCGCCCTGCGCGACCTGCTCAAGTTCGACTTCTTCTTCCTGGAGCGGCCACTGTTCCTCGATGCCCTGCACGCGGAACTCGACCGGCTCGCGCCCGGCTGGCGGGTGCGGCTCGAACAGGGCCCGCACGGGGACCTCGCCCTGCTCGAGGAGATGCCCACGCTCGCATCGGACATGCTGCTGCGCTCGTTCGTCGAGGCCTACCGCGTTGCCGTGGACGTCGTTCCGGGGCCGGGCGATGCCCCTGACGCAGCGTCGCTGCTCGAGACCTGCATGGGTCTCGGACGGCAGTACCTCCTGCAGGGCCGGCTGCACACGCCGGAGTCCGTCTCGAGGCACCTCTACCGGGCGGGGCTCGAACTGGCACGCCATCGTGGCGCGTCAGGCGCCGATGCGGAATCCTCGGCGCGGCGCGCGGGGCTCGCCGCGCAGCTCGACGACGTGCTGCATCGCCTCGCCGTCGTCCATCGCATCGCCGTGCGCCGCGTCGAGCACGGCCTGCGCGTTGGCGCAGCCGGCGCACCGCCCAGTGGCCCACCGCCCAGTGGCGCAGCGCCTAATGTCGCACCGCCTCCAGCCAGCTGAGCAGGTCGGCGATCACCCGGTCGCGCTCGGGCTCGTTGTAGACCTCGTGGTAGAGGCCCTCGTAGATGCGCAGCGTGCGCTGTTTAGGCTCGCCGAGGCGCGCGTAGACCGGCTGCACGACGGCGAGCGGCACCAGCCGGTCGGCGGTGCCGTGCTGCACCAGCACCGGCAGCTTCAGTGAGTTGGCGCGGCTGGCGGTCGACTCCATCGCCGCGAGCAGCTCGACCACCGTGCGCGAGGGGATCGAGCCGTGGAACACCAGCGGGTCCTGCTGGTAGGCACGCACCACCGCCGCATCGCGGCTCACGCTCGCGGCCTCGAGCACCAGCGCTCCGGCATTGGGCGCGATCCGCGACATCAGCTTCGCCAGCAACAGCTTGAACGTCGGTACCGCCTCGGCAGCGAGCGCCGGCGCCGACAGCACGAGGGCCTGCAGGACCCGCGGGTTGCGCAGCGCGCAGTCGAGCGCGACCAACCCGCCCATGCTGTGGCCGACCAGGATCGTCGGCACGCCGGGGTGCTCGCGCTGCGCGCGCCCGATGAACGTGCCGAGGTCGCTCACGAGGAACTCGAAGCGGCCGATGTTGGCGCGCGCGGCGCCGCCGGAGCGGCCGTGCGCGCGGTGGTCGATCGCGTAGGCCGCGTAACCCGCGTCCACCAGCCGCCCCGCGAGGCCGTCGTATCGGCCGCAATGCTCGCCGAGCCCGTGGGAGATCACCACCAGCGCCCGGGGGTCATGCTCCGGCAGCCAGGCCCGCCCGTGGATCTCGACGTCGCCGCATCCCTGCGAACGCAACTCACGCTGCTTCACCGCCTCGTCCTCCCTGTCCTCTTCGCACCGGCTTCGGTGGGCCAGTGTGCAAGCGTCTGGACGAACAGCTGTCGCACGCCCTCGATGCGCCGGTCGAGATCGCGCAGCGTCCAGTCGTCCACGCGGATCGGCGGCAGGACGGCCACGTCCACCTTGCCGGGGCGCATCGTACCGGAGGAGCGCGGGCCGATGTCTTCGGCATTGCGGATGACGATCGGCACGATCGGCACCCGGGCGGTCATGGCCATGCGGAAGGCGCCCTTCTTGAACTCCCCGACGCCGCCGCCGGGCACCCGGGTGCCCTCGGGCGCGACCAGCATGGACAGGCCCTCGCCCAGCAGCCGCGTCGCAGGCTCGAGCGCCGCCACGGCCGCGCGGCTGTCGTTGCGGTCGACGAACGCGATCGGCATGAAGCGGGCGGCGGCCGCGAACAGCGGCATGTTCTCGAGCTCCTTCTTGGCCACGGCGCCGAAGTCGCGCTGCACGAGCCGCCCCACGATCTGCGCGTCGAAGATATTGCGATGGTTCCAGATGAACACGGCCGGCCGCGCCGACCAGAGGTATTCCTCGCCGGTCACCTCGAGCTTCACCTTGCCGAGACCAAGGGAGATCTCGGTGAGCGTCGAAGCGAGGAAATTGGCCGCCTGGCGGCGGTCGCCGGTGAGCGCCCGCATCGCCACGGCTCCGAGCAGCACCGGGACGGCGCTCGCCGTGGCGAGCGCGCCGCGCAGCAACGCGTCGGCGCCGGGCGAGCCGCGACTCGTGTGACGGAGCACCGTCCAGCCCTCCCGCCGGGCCGCCTCGGCAAGCCGCGGTCGCGGATTCGTCGGGCGCGGGTGCCCGACCGCCTGCATCAGCGGCAGCTCCTCGTCGCCGTCGGCGTAGAAGTAGCTGCGTCGCAGGTCCACCCGGTGGCGCCGCGCAAACTCGCCGACAGCCTCGGCCTTGGCGCGCCCCCACAGCACGGGCCCGCTCGACTTGCCGGTGAGCACGCCGTCGCGCGCCTCGAGCTGCGTGCACAGCACGTGCTCGATGCCGAGCTCGCGCGCGACCGGCATCACCTGGAAGGGCGCCGCCGAGGTGGCGATCGCCACGACGTGCCCCTGCCGGCGGTGCTCCTCGACCAGCGCCCGGATCTCGGGGATAGATGCTGTCGCGCAGCTCGCGCTCGAACAGCCGCTCGCCCAAGCGCCTCGAGGTCCGCGAGCCGCCGCCCGCTCCACTCGTGGATGCCGCGCGAGATGAGCTGGCGGCTGTCGATCTGGCCGGTGGCGGACTGCACGAGGGAAACAGCCGTGCGCAGCAGGTCTGCGGCGCCGAGCTCGCGGCGGCGCACCCGCTCCTTGAGGAACGCGAGGATCGAGTAGCCGGCGATGATCGTGCCGTCGTAGTCGAAGAACGCGCCGATCCGCGGCGAACTGGGCATGCGTCGATGATAGCGCCCGGCGGCCAGCCGCAGTGGCCCGCCGGTCGCGGTTCAGGCGCGGTCGCCGAAGGCGGCCAGGGCCGCCTCGGCCACCGCCTCGCCGTGCTCCTGCACGAAGTGCCCGGCCTGCGGCAGCTCCAGCGGGGGCGGGCAACCGCGGATGGTCTTCGCCAGCGCCTGCATGACCGGCGGGCCGAGCACGGGGTCCTGCATGCCGACGGCCATGAACGACTGCCCTCTCCAGCGCTCGCGGAAGAACTGCGCGGCGCGCAGCGACTCCGCCACGCCGTCCATGCCGGGCTCGACCGGCACCAGGGCCGGGAAGCGCCGCACGCCGGCGCGGTAGCGACGGTCGGGGAACGGTGCGTCGTAGGCGGCGGCCTCGGCGTCGGTGAGCCCGGCGGTCGAACGCTGCATCAGCGCGCCGATCTCGAAGTCGGGCCTGGCCGCGACGAAACTCTTCCACGCGTCGAACCCGGGGCCCGGCGAACGGCCGATGCCGAGACCCGTGTTCATGACGATCAGCCGATCGATGCGGTCCGGGTACTCCATCGGGAGCGTGAGCCCGAGCAGACCGCCCCAGTCCTGCACCACGAGCGTCACGCGCTGCAGGTCGAGCGCCTCGATCAGCCGCATCAGCATCCCGCGGTGGAAACCGAACGTGTAGACGGCGTCGTCGACGGGCTTGTCGGAGCGGCCGAAGCCGAGGAAGTCAGGCGCGACCACGCGGTGCCCGGCCGCGGTGAACAGCGGGATCATCTTGCGGTACAGGTAGCACCACGTCGGCTGGCCGTGCAGACAGAGCACGGTGCGGCCGCTTGGCGGGCCCGCCGGCGGCTCGTCGAGACGATGCACGCGCAGCGACTCGTAGCCGGGCAGGCCCTCGTGGTAGTGCGGGGCGAAGGCGAATCCGGGCAGACCCTGGAAACGATCGTCGGGGGTTCGCAGCGACTCGATGCTCGTCGACATGTGTGCGCGTCCAGGGTTGCGGCGGGACGGGCCGCCGGACGAATCATATCGCGGCAGCGCGTCATATCGTGGCAGCGCGCCGGGGCGCCGCGCGCGGCGGCGGTCCCGCCGCCGCGCCACTGCCGCCTGCTGCTCCGCGCGCCGGAGCGCACGTACAATCACCGGCGTGAACTCGCCCGCCACCCTGTTCGACAAGCTCTGGGCGGAGCACCTCGTGCGCGACCTCGGCGGCGGCGCCGGGCTGATCGCCGTCGACCGCATCTTCCTGCACGAGCGCACCGGCTCGATCGCGCTGCAGAGCCTGCGGCAGTCGGGCCGGGTCCGTCGCGGACCCGACACGCGTGTTCTGCACCATGGACCACATCGTCGACACGCTGCCCGGCCGCGGCGACGACACGCGGATGCCGAGCGGACGGGAGTTCATCCTCGCGACGCGCGCGGCGGCGCGCGAGGCCGGCATCCGTCTGTTCGACGTGCACGATCCCGACCAGGGCATCGTGCACGTGATCTCTCCCGAACTCGGCATCGTGCTGCCGGGCGCCACGGTGGTCTGCCCGGACAGCCACACCTGCACGCAGGGCGCGATGGGCGCGCTCGCCTGGGGCATCGGCTCGACCGAGGCCGAGCACGCGCTCGCCACCGGCACGCTGCGCGTGACCCGACCGAAGGCGATGCGCGTGAGCGTCGAGGGCCGCCTGCAGCCGGGGGTTACCGCGAAGGACCTGAGCCTCGCGCTGCTGCGCCGCCACGGTGCCGCGGGCGGCAATGGCTGCGCGGTGGAGTACGCGGGTCCGGCGGTGCGCGACCTCGACGTCGAGGCCCGGCTCACGCTCTGCAACATGGCGACCGAGTTCTCCGCGATGACCGGCCTGATCGCGCCAGACGACATGACGTTCGAGTACCTCGCCGGGCGCCGCTACGCCCCGTCGGGCGCGGCGTGGGACGCCGCCGTTGCGCAGTGGCGGGGCCTCGCCACCGACGACGGCGCCGCGTTCGACTCCGAGATCACCATCGCCGCCGACGACCTCGCACCCATGGTCACCTGGGGCACCAGCCCGCAGCACGCGGTTCCCGTCACGGACCGCGTGCCCGACGCCGCCGGCAGCGGCACGAGCACCGAAGCGTTCGAACGGGCGCTCGTCTACATGGGGCTGCGTCCGGGCCTGGAGATGACGTCGCTCGAGATCGGTGGCGCGTTCATCGGCTCGTGCACCAACAGCCGGCTCTCCGACCTGCGCCGCGCGGCGGCGGTGCTGCGCGGCCGGCGCGTCGCGCCCGGCGTGCGCGCAATCTGCGTACCGGGCTCGATGGCCGTGAAGCGCGCCGCCGAGGCCGAGGGCCTCGACCGCGTGTTCCGCGAGGCGGGCTTCGAGTGGCGCGAGTCGGGCTGCTCGATGTGCTTCTACGCGGGCGGCGAGAGCTTCGGACCGCGCCAGCGGGTCGTGTCCTCCACCAACCGCAACTTCGAGAGCCGGCAGGGCCCTGAGACGCGCACCCATCTGGCGAGCCCCGAGACCGTGGCCGCGAGCGCCGTCGCGGGTCGAATCGCCGACGTGCGCCGCCTGCTCGCCTGAGGTCCGGCGGGGCTACTGTCCGGGCAACTGGGGATCGTCCCGGTGCAGCTCCTCGTCGCTCATCGCGGCGGGGTCGCCGAGCGGCTCGAGGTGGGTGTCCACGGTCGCCGGCGGCAGCGCGCGACGGATGTCGGCCTCGATGCGCTCGAGCAGGTCGTGGCCCCGCTGCACCGACCACTCCGGCGGCACCAGCACGTGCAACGACACGAAGCGGCGCGCGCCCGACTGCCGGGTGCGCAGCGCGTGGTACTCGATGCCGTCGGCGGCGACGTAGCGCTCGAGGAGCCCGCGCAGCACCGCGAGCTCGCTGGCGGGCAGCGCCGTGTCCATCAGCCCCGCCACGGAATCCCGCATGATGCGGCTGCCGGTGAACACGATGTTCGCGGCGACCGCGAGCGCCACCAGCGGGTCGAGCACCAGCCAGCCGGTCG
The DNA here is from genome assembly GCA_963707145.1 of uncultured Gammaproteobacteria bacterium. Lineage (GTDB taxonomy): Bacteria > Pseudomonadota > Gammaproteobacteria > Steroidobacterales > Steroidobacteraceae > RPQJ01. The sequence goes on along the minus strand of CAVPOQ010000007.1, from coordinate 197,916 downwards.
CCGCGACCGCGCCGACGCCGACCAGCACGCCCGCCGAGGTCCACACGTCGGTCAGCAGGTGATGCCCGCTGGCCTGCAGGGTCGCCGAGCGATGCGCGCGCGCGGCGCGCAGCAGCACCAGCGCCACGCCGAGGTTCACCAGCGACGCCGCAACCGACACGGCGAGGCCGATGCCGACCTGCTCGATCGGGCGCGGGTGCAGCAGGCGGTCCACCGCGGCGACCGCGATGCTGAGCGCAGCGACCACGATCAGCGCACCTTCGGCACCGGCCGAGAAGTACTCCGCCTTGCCGTGGCCGTGAGGATGGTCTGCGTCCGGCGGTCGCGCCGCCACCGTCAGCATGGCGAGCGCCATCAGCGCGCCGGCGAGGTTCACGAGCGACTCGAGTGCGTCGGAGAGCAGTCCCACCGAGCCGGTGAGCCAGTAGGCCACTGACTTGAGCGCCATGGTGGCCAGGGCCGCGGCGATCGACAGCCAGGCGAAGCGGGTGAGGGACTTCGTGTTCATGGTGCGGCCACAGCGCTACGGTAGCGCAGCCGGGCGCCCGGCGTCGCGCCGGCCGCCGCTGCCGCGCGCCGGCAGTACAATGTCGCGATTACGGCTGCCGACGGCTATCGTCCCGCACCCATGCGGAAGTTCGACGTACACACCGGCGTGGCCGCGCCGCTGCTGCGCGCCAACGTGGACACCGACGCGATCATTCCCTCGCGCGAGATGAAGAGCGTCTCGAAGCAGGGTCTCGCGGACGGCCTGTTCGCCGGCTGGCGCTATCGCGCGATCGGCGGACGGGACCCGGATCCGGCGTTCGTGCTCAACCAGCCCGCCTACGCCGGCGCCACCATCCTGCTGGCGGGCCCGAACTTCGGCTGCGGCTCGAGCCGCGAGCACGCGGTGTGGGCGCTCGCGGAATTCGGCATCCGTGCCGTGATCGCCCCGAGCTTCGCGCCGATCTTCCACGGCAACTGCCTGCGCAACGGACTGCTGCCCGCGCAGGTCGAGGCCGAGGACGTCGCGCGCCTCGCCGCGGCGGTGGCTGCCGACCCGCAGCGCCGGCCCGTGACGGTGGACCTCGCCGGGCAACGGATCTCGGGTCCCGAGGGTCTCGCGATGCCCTTCGCGATCGAGCCCGCGGCGCGCGAGATGCTGATCGAGGGCCTCGACGCGATCGACCTCACGCTCAGGTCGCGCGACGCCATCGACGCGTTCGTCGCCCGCGACCGCGTGCGCAGGCCCTGGATCTACCTGGACTGACGGAGGCATCCGAGTGAGCGTGACGACCGACGTGCTGGTGAGCGAGGTAGGGCCGCGCGACGGCCTGCAGAGCATCCGCTCGATCATGCCGCTCGCGGCCAAGCAGGCGTGGATCGCGGCGGAGGCCGCTGCCGGGGTGCGCGAGATCGAGGTCGGCAGCTTCGTGCCCGCGAAACTGCTGCCGCAGCTCGCCGACACCGCCGAGGTGGTCGCCTTCGCACGCACGATCCCGGGGCTCACGGTCGCGGTGCTGGTGCCGAACCTGAAGGGCGCCGAGGCGGCGGTCGCCGCCGGCGCGCACAAGATCACCCTCCCGCTGTCCGTCTCCGAGACACACAGCCTGCGCAACCTCCGCCGCACGCATGCACAGGTGCTCGAGGACGTGCGCGGCATCGCGGCGCTGATCCGCCCGCTGCCGGCCGGGCAACGACCGCGGTTCGAGGGCGGGCTCTCGACTGCGTTCGGCTGCACGCTCGAGGGCGAGGTGCCCGCCGATCGCGTGGTGCAGCTCGCCGAGCAGCTGATGGCGGCGGGCTGCGACGAGGTGGGGCTCTCCGACACCACGGGCTACGCGAACCCGGCGCAGGTGAAGGACCTCGTTGCGCGGGTGCGCGCCGCCGTGGGCGCGCCCGCGTTCGCCGGGCTGCACCTGCACAACACCCGCGGCCTCGGGCTCGCCAACGTGCTGGCGGGACTCGAGCTCGGCGTCACGACCTTCGACAGCTCGCTCGGCGGCCTCGGCGGCTGCCCGTTCGCACCCGGTGCGTCGGGCAACGTGGTCACCGAGGACCTCGTGTTCATGCTCGAGGCCATGGGGCTGCGCACCGGCATCGACCTGCCGACGCTGCTCGAGGTGCGGCGCATCCTGCGCGAGGCGCTGCCGGGCGAGGCGATCTACGGCTTCACGCCCGAGGCGGGACTGCCGCTCGGGTTCCGTCCGGCCACGACACCGGGAGCCGCGGCATGAGCGGCCCGGTCGCGCCCGGAACGGACCGCCCCGCGACGGGCGCTCGCCCCGCCCCGCTCGCCGGCCTGCGCGTCGTCGAGTTCACGCACATGGTGATGGGCCCGGCGGTGGGCGCGATCCTGGTCGAGCTCGGCGCCGACGTCGTCAAGGTCGAACCCGTCGGTGGCGATGCGACGCGCGAGCTCAAGGGCTCGGGCGCAGGCTATTTCTCGATGTACAACCGCAACAAGCGCAGCGTGTGCCTCAACCTCAAGGACCCGCGCGGCCTCGACCTCGCGCGCCGGCTCGCCGCCTCCGCCGACGTGCTGGTCGAGAACTTCCGCCCCGGCACCATGGACAAGCTCGGCCTCGGCTACGAAGCGCTCGCAGCGCTGAATCCGCGACTGCTGTACTGCTCGGAGAAGGGCTTCCTCTCGGGGCCCTACGAGCACCGCACGGCGCTCGACGAGGTGGCGCAGATGATGGGCGGCCTCGCCTACATGACCGGCCCGCCGGGCCGCCCGCTGCGCGCCGGCAGCTCCGTGATCGACGTGACCGGCGGCATGTTCGGCGTGATCGGCATCCTCGCCGCGCTGGAGGAGCGCCACCGCACCGGCCGCGGCCGGCTGGTCGCGAGCTCGCTGTTCGAGACGACCGTGTACCTGGTCGGCCAGCACATGGCGCAGCAGGCCGTCACCGGCCAGCCCGCGCAGCCGATGCCGGTGCGCATCTCGGCGTGGGCGATCTACGACGTGTTCGAGACCGGCGACGGCGAGCAGGTGTTCGTCGGCGTGGTGTCGGACGCGTTGTGGCAGAAGTTCTGCGCCGCCTTCGGCCTCGAGGCGCTCGGCGCCGATCCGCGCTTCGCCACCAACGCGCAGCGCGTGGCGGCGCGCGACGTGCTGCTGCCGCAGGTGCGCGAGCTGTTCCGCGGCTACACCAAGGCCGCACTGGTCGCGAAGCTCGAGCGCACCGGACTGCCGTTCGCGCCGATCGGCCGACCCGAGGATCTCTTCGACGACCCGCACCTGCTCGCGAGCGGCGGGCTCGCCGAGGTCACGCTCACCGATGGCCGGCGCACGACGTTGCCGCTGCTGCCGGTGGAATTCGATGGCCGCCGACCGACCCGGGGCGGCGAACTGCCGCGGGCGGGCGAGCACACGCGCGAGGTGCTCGAGGGCCTCGGGATCGGCGCGGCGGAGATCGCGTCGCTGGCCGCCGCTGGGGCGATCCAGTAACGTAGCCGGCGGCTGCGCCGCCACCTCCCACAACGACCATCGGCCGGCGCCGGGGACCCCGCATGCAGAGCTTCCACGCCTGGATGAATTCGTTGAACGGCTTCGTCTGGGGCCCGGCAATGCTCGTGCTGATCCTCGGCACCGGCCTGTATCTGCAGGTGCGCCTCCTCGGCATGCCGATCCGGCGCATCGGGGCCGGCCTGCGGCTGGTCTGGCGCGGCCGCGACGTGGATCCCGACCTGCCCGGCGAGGTGAGCCCTTTCTCCGCGCTGATGACCTGTCTCGCCGCGACCATCGGCGTGGGCAACATCGCCGGCGTCGCCACCGCCATCGCGCTCGGCGGCCCCGGCGCCGTGTTCTGGATGTGGATGACAGCGCTGGTCGGCATGGCCACCAAGTACGCCGAGGTGGTGCTCGCCGTGCACTACCGCGAGCGCGACGCGCAGGGGCGCTACGTCGGCGGGCCGATGTACGCGATCAGAAACGGGCTCGGCAAGCGCTGGGCATGGCTCGGCACCCTGTTCGCCGTGTTCGGCGGTCTCGCCGGCTTCGGCATCGGCAACATGGTCCAGGCCAACAGCATCGCGGCCGCGATGCAGAACTCGTTCGGAGTGAGCCACGCCGCCACCGGCGTCGTGCTGCTGCTGCTGACCGCAGCCGTGATCCTCGGCGGCATCCAGCGCATCGCGGCGGTGGCGAACTGGCTGGTGCCGTTCATGGCGATCGGCTACATCGTGGCCGCACTCGTGGTGCTGGTCGTTCACGCAGCCGACGTGCCGGCCGCGTTCGTCACGATCGTCAGCAACGCCTTCACGCCGACCGCGGCCGTGGGCGGCTTCGCCGGCGCGGCCGTGATGGCCGGCATCCGCTACGGCGTGGCGCGCGGCATCTTCTCGAACGAGGCCGGGCTCGGCACGGCGGGCATCGCGCAGGCGGCCGGCTACAGCGCGAGCCCGGTGCACAGCGGGCTGATCGGCATGATGGGCACGTTCTTCGACACGATCGTCGTGTGCTCGATGACGGCGCTCGCGATCGTGGCCTCGGGCGCCTGGACCAGCGGCGAGACCGGTGCGGCGCTGACGCAGCTCGCGTTCCAGTCGGCGATGCCCGTCATCGGCGACGAGGTGGTGGCGATCGCGCTCGCGATCTTCGCGCTCACGACCATCTTCGGCTGGAGCTTCTACGGCGAGCGCTGCTGGAACTACCTCGTCGGCCCGAGCTCGATCCTGCCGTTCCGCATGCTGTGGACGGTGGCGGTGTTCGTCGGCGCCGTCTCGCACCTCGACGTGGCGTGGACGATCGCCGACACGCTGAATGCGCTGATGGCGGTGCCCAACCTCGTGGCGCTGCTCGCGCTCGCGCCGGTCGTGGTGCGCCTGACGCGCGAGCAGCTCGCGGCGGCGCTGTCGGGTCGCTGAGTCAGCCGGCCGGAGCCTTGCTGCAGACGAAGTCGAGCAGTTCGCCGAACACCGTGCTCTTCGGCGCGTCGTTCCACTGCAGATTCTTGTCCTTGGCGGTCGCCTTCTGCACGACCTCGCCCTGCAGGTCCGCACCCGGGTAGGCGCGCAGCTCCTTCATCCCGACGCGGCGCCCGGCGCAGTCGAAGCGGTAGGTGCTGCGGGTGGAGAGGTAGGTCTTGTCCTTCTTCGCCGCGGGCTGAGGCTGCGCGAAATTCTGCTTCACGCGCGCCTCGGGCATGCCGGTCACGGACTTGATGGACGCCACGTTGACGAACGCCTCCTGGTTGTCGGTCTTCGCCACCGAGACCCACTTGTCCGCGCCGCCCGCCGCGTCCTGCGCGTGTGCCGCCGTCGCCAGACCTGCGAGCGCCAGCACGGCCACGGCCACCGACAACGAATTGCTGAACTGCATGAGAAAGCTCCTGGAGCGGCCCACCCGGACAGGCGACAAGTGTACGGCCTCGCTCCTATGCTGCGAAGCACGACGACCGCCGCGCTCGCCGCAGCGGCGCGCGCACCACCGCCAACTGCCGGAGACCCCATGGACGACATCCTGCTCACCGACATCCGCGACGGCGTCGCGACGCTCACGCTGAACCGCCCGCGGCAGATGAACGCGCTGTCCGCCGAGCTGCGTCGCCGCTTCGGCGCAGCGCTCGAAGCCCTCGGGGGCGACGAGTCCGTGGCGGTCGTGATCATCACCGGCGCCGGCGAGAAGGCCTTCACCGCCGGCGTAGACCTGAAGGAACTGGAGACCGCGCCGCTCACGGCCGCGGAACTCGGTCCCGACGGACCCGTGAACCGCGCGTTCCGCGCGCTCGGCAAGCCCACGATCGCCGCGGTCAACGGCTTCGCGATCACTGGCGGGATGGAACTCGCGATCAACTGCGACCTCCTCGTGGCATCCACGAACGCGCGCTTCGCCGACACGCACGCGCGCGTCGGGATCGTCCCCGGCTGGGGGATGTCGCAGCTCCTGCCGCGTCTCATCGGGCCGGTGCGTGCCCGCTACATGAGCTACACGGGCAATTTCGTGGACGCTGCCACCGCGAAGGACTGGGGCCTGGTGCTCGACGTGCTGCCGCCCGCCGAGCTGCTGCCCTTCTGCCGCCGGCTCGCGAGCGAGATCGCGGGCTGCGACCGCGCGACGCTCGCCGACATCCGCCGGGCCATCAACGGCGGCCTCGAGACCACCCTCGAGGCCGGGCTCGCGCTCGAGGGACGGCTGAGCCAGGCGGCGACGCAGCGCATGGATCGCGCCGGCTTCGCGGCGACGCGCGAGGCGGTGATGTCGCGCGGCAAGGAGCAGAGCGGCTGACCGACCGGCCGAGAACGGACGGCTTCGGGTGGAGTGTATAGTGTCACTCGACATGAAGCCGCCCGCCTCCCGCCGACGCGCGCCGGCGCGCGCCCAGACTGCCGCGACCCCGACCGCCGTCGGGTCGCCGCCCGAGCCCCGGCTGCGCATGCGCGACCTGGTGCGCGAGAGCGGTCTGCCACGCGAGACGATCCACTTCTATATCCAGCAGGGACTGCTGCCGAAGGCGCTCAAGACCGGGCGCAACACCGCGCTCTACGCGCCCGAGCACCTCGAGCGGCTGCGACGGATCCGCGAGCTGCAGGAGCGTCAGTTCCTGCCGCTGCGCGCCATCCGCGCGATCCTCGACGACACGGCCGACGAGGACCTCACGTCCGAGCAGGAAGACCTCGTGCGGCGCGTGCGGGCAACGCTCGGCGGCTGGATCCACGAGCAGCTGAACCCGACGGTCGCGGTGTCGGACTTCGTCCCCTCGCGCGTGCCGAGGCAGGAGCTGCGCGAACTCGTCGAGGCGGGCCTCGTGCGTGTGCACGGCACGGCCGACCGGGGCACCCTCACCGAGGACGACGCGGTGATCCTCGAGTGCTGGGCGCAGTTCAAGGAAGCCGGGCTCGGTCCGGACCGCGGGGTCGGGCCCGAGGAGTTCCGCCTCTACGACACCGCCATGGAGCAGCTCGTGCGCCGCGAGGCGCGGCTCGCGCTGCGCGCCTACGCGGGCGCGCCGGCCGAGGAGATTTCCCGGGTCGTGGAGCAGTCCGGCCCGATCATCGGACGCCTGCTGAGTGCCCTGCACCGCAAGCGCCTGCGGGAATTCGTCGCCGAGTTCGACGGCGGCGCCGAGCGCTGAGCCGGCCCGCCCTTGCATTCCGCCCGCCCTAAGTGCATAGTGTTTATACACACTTAACTTCTAGTCCGGGATCTCAACCTTCATGACTGGCATCGGCACTTTCGTGCGTGGCTGGTTCGCCGAACCGCCGCCGCCCTTCGAGCATCGCGAGGCGAGCGCGCGCTGGCGCCAGGCCGCCCGCGCCCCGGCCCGTCGCGCACTGCGCGTCGCCGAGGTGATCGAGGAGACCCCCTCCACGCGCACGTTCCTGCTCGCAGCACCGGACGGCGGCGCCCCGTCCCTCCCCTACCGGGCGGGCCAGCACCTGACGCTGCTGGTGGACGTGGACGGGACCGTCCAGCGACGTTGCTATTCGTTCTCGACCTCGCCGCTCGCCGGCGGGCTGCCCGCAATTACCGTCAAGCGCGTGGACGACGGCGCGGTGTCGCGGCACCTGCACGAGCGCGTGCGCCCAGGCACCACGCTCACGACGCTCGAGCCGACCGGCGACTTCACGCTGCACACCGAGCCGGACGCGAGCCGGCACTTCGTGATGGTCGCGGGCGGCGTCGGCATCACGCCCCTGGTGAGCCTCGCCGAGACGGCGCTGCGCGCCGAGCCGGGCAGCCGCGTCACGCTGCTCTGCGGCAACCGCCGCGAGGACGAGATCATCTTCCGCCGGCGCCTGGAAGCGCTGGCGAGCGAGTTCGGGCCGCGGCTCGCCGTGCACCACGCGCTCGACGAGGCGCCGTCGGGATGGACCGGCCTGCGCGGCGCGCTCGGCGGCAGCCAGGTGCTGCGCGTGGTCGAGCACGCGGCGGCGGATGCGTGGTTCGTCTGTGGCCCCGAGCCGATGATGCAGAGCGTCTGCGCTGCCCTCGCGGCTGCGGGCGTGCCGCGCGAGCGGGTCCGCACCGAGCGCTTCGCCTATGCCTCCGCCGCGGCCACCCGCATTCCCGACCACGACGCGGAGGTCCGCTTCGTGGCGAGCGCGCGCAGCGTGCGCGCACGCGCCGGACAGACGCTGCTCGCGGCCGGGCTCGCGGCCGGCATCGACCTGCCCTCGAGTTGCACGATGGGCGGCTGCGGCGCCTGCAAGGTCCGCAAGGCGAGCGGCACCGTCGTCATGAGCGAACCCAACTGCCTGAGCGAGGGCGAGCGCGAGGCGGGCTGGGTGCTCGCCTGCTGCGCCTACGCCGAGACCGACGTCGTCATCGAAGGCCACTGAGCCACGGCCCGACGGCCGCGGACCAACACACACGGAACCACGAAAATGCTGACAGATCGCGCACTGCAGTCCATGCCGAGCCCCGCCCGCCGCCGCGTGCAGGACGTCTTCGACGCCATGAAGCTCGCCATGCGGGTCGAGAACAAGAAGGTGCTGGTGGACCTCGCACCCTCGGTGGCGCGAGGCCTGCTGCTCAAGGAGGGCAAGCAGGGCGCACCCGTTGGCATGCAGGCGAACCACCAGGCGTGGTTCGACTTCCGCTACCAGGGCGACTACCCCGAGATGTACGACCTGTACCGCCGCGCGGTGCAGAACCAGTGGGACGGCGACACCCAGCTCGACTGGTCCACCGACGTCGATCCGCGCAACCCCGAGAAGCCGGTGTTCCCGATCCAGCTGGTGCCGATGGCGGGCCTCGCCGCGCACGGCATCCGCCTGAACCAGGACGAGCAGATGCGCTTCGTGCACGACTTCTCGTCGTGGCTGCTCAGCCAGTTCATGCACGGCGAGCAGGGCGCGTTGTATGCCTCGGCACAGGTGACCGAGAGCGTGCACTGGGTGGACGGCAAGTTCTACGGCGCCACGCAGGTGATGGACGAGGCGCGCCACCTCGAGGTGTTCCTGCGCTACCTCGAGAGCAAGCTCGGCAAGCTCTACCAGGTGAACGACAACCTGTTCACGATCATGGACGCGCTGATGCGCGACTCGCGCTGGGACATGAAGTTCCTCGGCATGCAGATCATGATCGAGGGGCTCGCGCTCGGCGCCTTCAGCATGATGTACCAGTCCACCCGCGAGCCGCTGCTCAAGGAGCTGCTGCGCTACGTCATCCAGGACGAGGCGCGGCACGTGCATTACGGCGTGCTGGCGTTGAAGCGCCACTTCGCCGAGCTGTCGGCCTCCGAACTGCGCGAGCGCGAGGACTGGACCTTCGAGGTCGCCTGCCTGATGCGCAACCGCTTCCTCGCCCACGAGATCTACGACGAGTGGTTCGGCGCCCACCTCAAGCGCGACCAGTGGGACCGGATCATGTCGGATTCCCCGTTCATGACCGAGTTCCGCCAGACCATGTTCAAGCGACTCGTGCCGAACCTCGAGTACATAGGTATTTTCTCGCCGCGGATCCGCGCCCACTACGATAAGGTTGGCCTCACGAAGTATGCCGGTGGCCGCAACGCCTCCGAGCTGACCGCCGAGGACCTGCTCGCCGCCTGATCGGGTCGGCGAGGACGACTGGGGGAGCGCCATGTCCACGCCGATCCCGATGCTCGACCTGATGTTCTTCCTCACGGAGAGCGCGGACAACCCGCGCCACGTGGGGTCGGTGCTGATCTTCCAGCGGCCGCGCCGCGGCGGAGCGAACTGCGTACGGGAGATCGTCGAGGCTTACCGGCGCACCAGGCCGCAGCCGCCGTTCAACCGGATTCCGGTGTTCCGCAAGACCGGCATGCCGGTGTGGCAGGAAGTCGAGAACATCGACACCCGCCACCACGTGCTGCACCTCGCGCTGCCCGCGCCCGGCTCGAACGAGCAGCTGCACCAGCTGATCGCCGACCTGCACGCGCCGATGCTCGAGCGCCACCGCCCTGGCTGGAAGGTCTACGTCATCGAGGGCCTCGAGGGCGACCGCTTTGCGATCTACCACAAGTGCCATCACGCGCTGGTGGACGGGGAGTCCGGGATGCGGATCCTGCGCCAGTCGCTGGCCGCGTCGCCGCGCGAGCGGCGCATCCGGGCGCCGGCGGGCCTCGAGCACGTGAGTCGCCCGCGTCCCACGCCGCACGGGCTGCAGGAGACGCTCGAGCGGGAGGCGCGGCGCCTCGCGCGTCGCACGCTGTCGGTGAGCCGCGGCTCGCTGCACCTGCTCGAGCAGGCGCTCGGCGGGCTGCGCGGGTACACGCCGCGGCAGACCCGTTCGTTCACGGCGCCGCAGACGCTGATGAATGAGCCGATCTACAACGCCCGCTCCATCTCGCACGTGGCGCTGCCCCTCGACCGGGTGAAGGCGGTTGCGCGCGCCTGGGATGCGACCCTGAACGACATCGCGCTGTGCGTGCTCGACGCCGCCGTCAACCGCTACCTGCGCGCCATGGGGCGCTCGCCCGACCACCCGATCGTGGCGCTCTGCCCGGTATCGCTGCACGACCCGGACGCCAGGGAAGTCACGACCAACGTCTCGGCGATCTGGCCGCCGCTCGGCCCGGTCTCGGCGCCGATCGACCGGCGGCTCGCGGCCATCATGGCGAACACGCGCGCGGCCAAGGCCGAGCTCAGGAGCCTCGGCAAGGACGTGGCCTACGCGTATGCCGTCATGGCCTTCGCCATGTCCGAGACGCTGACCATCGCGAGTCCCGAATCGCTGGGCCTGCGGCCCGCCAACGTGCTGATCTCCAATGTGCGCGGCCCCGAACGGCCGATGTACCTCAACGGCGCGCGACTCGAGGCGCTGTTCCCGGTGTCCACGCTGATCGTCGGCATCGGGCTCAACGTGACGTTCATGTCCTACGCCGGACAGGTGATCCTCGGGTTCACCGCCAACGGGTCGGCGCTGCCGGAGGTCGAGAGCCTCGCGCACTTCGCGGAGGAGTCGTTCGCCGCCCTCGAGCGGGCGACGGCGGCGCGTCGCCGCGACGGCCGCGGCGGCAAGATCCTGCGCCGCCGCACGCGCGCCGCCTGAGCGCTCCGCCCGCGGCTGCCTGCGCGCTACTTGCGCAACAGCAGCGTTCCGTTGCGCTCGCCGTCCTGCCACCCGAGCGCGAGCTGCCCGGCGAGGAACGTGTAGCGATTGACCTTGTCGAGCTGCGCGAGGAACGTCCGCTCGACCTCCATCGCGGGCGGCGGGCAGGCCATCTTGGTCCCGGCCGCGGGCCCGATGTCGATCTCGCCGGGCTTCGTCTCCTGCACGGTCGCGTTGAAGCGATTGCAGCCAGCGAAGCCGCGCACCGCGTCGCGCTCGAAGTGGATGAGCGGCGGATCGACGCCGGCCGGCAACGGCTGGCCGTCCATCTCGACGAGCGTCCACTCGTTGGCCCCGAGCATGCTCAGCGCGAGCACGCCGCGCACCTCGCTCGAGAGCTGCTTGAGCGCACCGCCCTCGAGGCCGAAGGTCTTGCGCGCCACCTGCGTCGGGCAGCAGGCGGCGTCGCCGGGCCCGATCTCGACCACGTCCATGACGATCCTGCCCTGCTCGAGCCACAGGCTCTGCACCTTCGTGCGGTCGCCCAACGGTGCGGTGCCGAGGTTCGCAAGCGCGCCGTCGCGCACGCCGAACACCGCCACGTGCACGAACTCGCCGCTGCCACCGGTGCTGGCGCTCAGCAGCGCGACGGCTTCGCTGCCCGCGGCGCCGTCCACGTCGCCGAAGCGCACGGCAGGCTCCCACAGCACGAGTCCGGGACGCGAGGCGGCGCCGGCCTCGTTGGGCGGACCTTCGTATTTGCCGCCGGCGAGCGTCACGGTCTGCTCGAAGACGCCCGACACCGCCGCCGCGCGCAGCTGCTCGATGGTCGGGGCCGCCGGCGGTCCCGCTGCCGCCGGTGCGGTGGCCGCAGGCGGCTCCTTGCCGCCGCCGCAGGCAGCAAGTGCCAGCACGAACACACAGGCGGCGAGCGGCGCCAGGATCGAGGACGCGGAGTTCGAACGCATGCTGAATCCTCCGGAGCATGGGCTCCCGGGGCAGGGATGCTAGCCGATTCACGGCCCTTCGTTGCGCTGGACACAGCGGTGCTCTGGACTTCCGCCCACCCGGCGTGGAAGCATCGCCGCTCGCCGCGCCGCCGGGAGCCGCCAGTCAGGCGACAGGCGCCGGTTCAGGGGAGATTCAGTTTGAAACGTGCCCGAACCGGGTGGCTGACCGCCGCCTGCGCTGCCGCAATCGCCGCGACCGCAGCATCCGCCGTCGCCGCGGCCGCCGATCCCTACCCGTCGACCTACCGGCCGCCGGCCTCCTCGCCCACGCTGATCCGCAACGCCATCGTGCTCGACGGCGCCGGCCGACGGTTCGACGGCGCCGACGTGCTGATGCGCGACGGCAGGATCGTCGCGGTCGGTCCCGGCCTCGCGCCCGACGGCGCCACGGTCGTCGACGCGCAGGGTCGCTGGGTGACGCCGGGGCTCATCGACGTGCACTCGCACCTCGGCGTCTACGCGAGCCCGGGCGTGGAGGCGCACCAGGACGGCAACGAGGCGACCGATCCGGTCACCGCCGGGGTCTGGGCCGAGCACGGCGTGTGGCCGCAGGACCCGGGTTTCGCCACCGCGCTGGCCGGCGGCATCACGACGCTGCAGATCCTGCCCGGTTCGGCGAACCTGATCGGCGGCCGCGGCGTGACGCTGCGCAACGCGCACGCCACGACCATGCAGGCGATGAAGTTCCCGGGCGCCCCGCACGGCCTCAAGATGGCCTGCGGCGAGAACCCCAAGCGCGTCTATGGCGAGAAGGGGCGCGCACCGTCCACGCGGATGGGCAACGTCGCAGGCTACCGCCAGGCGTTCGCCGACGCGCAGGACTACCGCGCGCAGTGGCAGAAGTACCAGCGCGAACTGGCCGACTACGAGTCGACACAGTCCGGCAAGCGCAGGAAGGGCGACGAGCCCGACGCACCGCCGCAGCCGCCCAAGCGCGACCTGCGGCTCGAGACGCTGGTCGGCGCGATGGACGGCGAGATCCAGGTGCACGTCCATTGCTACCGCGCCGACGAGATGGCGATCATGGTCGACCTCTCCCGCGAGTTCGGTTTCAAGATCGCGGCCTTCCACCACGGCGTCGAGGCCTACAAGATCGCCGACCGGCTCGCTGCGGAGGGCATCTGCGGCGCGCTGTGGGCCGACTGGTGGGGCTTCAAGCTCGAGGCCTACGACACCATCTGGGAGAACCTCGCGTTCGTCGACGCGCCGGCCAATGGCTGCGCGATCGTGCATTCCGACTCCGATGAAGGGATCCAGCGCCTCAACCAGGAAGCCGCCAAGGCGATGGCGCGCGGCCAGCGCGCAGGCCTCGACCTGCCGCCGGAGCGCGTGATCCGCTGGCTGACCTCGAATCCGGCGCGCGCGCTCGGCATCGCCGGCAAGGTGGGCACGCTCGAGCCGGGCAAGATCGCCGACGTGGTGATCTGGAACCGCGACCCGTTCAGCGTCTACGCGCAGGCCGACCGGGTCTACCTCGACGGCTCACTGGTCTACGACCGCGCGGCGCCCTCCGCCGCGCCGGCATCGGACTTCCTGCTCGGCCAGCCGTCGGCGGGAGGTGCGCGATGAACCGCAAGCGACTGCCAGCGACGATCCGGGCGTTGGCGCTGCTGCTCGGGACGACGCTGCCCGTGGCGGTCATGGCGCAGGACCTGCTGATCCGCAACGCCACGGTGCACACGGTCACGGAGCGCGGCACGCTGCAGCGCACCGACGTGCTGGTGCGCGGCGGGCGCATCGCGGCGGTGGGCAACGGACTCGCCACGGCGGGCGCGACCGTGGTCGAGGCCAACGGCCGCCCGCTCACCCCCGGGCTGTTCGGCGGCATCACTGCACTGGGCACGATCGAGGTTTCGCTGGAGCCGAGCACGGTGGACAACGCGCCGCCGGGCGGGGGCGGCGCGGCGCACGCCCCGGGCGAGCTGCGCCCCGAGTTCGAGACCATGCTGGCCTACAACCCGGATTCCGCCGTGATCGGCGTGAATCGCGTCGAGGGCGTCACCTTCGCGATGGTCGCGCCGAGCGCGTCGCCGGGGGCGACGGTGATCGCGGGCCAGGGTGCGGTCGCGCGCCTCGACGGCCGTGCGGACGCCACGCTGCCCGCGAGTGGGACGCTGTTCGCCGACCTGGGTTCGGGCTCGTCGGCAGCCGGCGTCGGGCGCGCCGCGCAGTTCATGCTGCTCGAGCAGGCAGCGCGCGAGGCGAAGCCCACCGGCACGATGCGCGACGGGGACTTCCGGCTGCTCACGCCAGCGGGCCGCGAGACGCTGGCGCGCTACCTCGGCAGCGGCCGGGTCGCGTTCAGCGTGAATCGCGCCAGCGACATCCGCCAGGTGCTCGCCTTCGCCTCGCGCCATGGCGCGCAACCGGTGATCGTTGGGGGCGCACAGGCCTGGCAGGTCGCCGGACAGCTCGCCGCGGCCCGGGTCCCGGTGGTGCTCGATCCACTGGTCAACCTGCCGGGCAGCTTCGACCAGCTCGGCGCGTCGCTCGAGAACGCGGCGCGTCTGCACGCCGCGGGCGTGCGCATCGCGTTCACCAATCTCAACGACGGCACGCACAACGCGCGCAAGGTCCGGCAGGCGGCGGGCATCGCCGTTGCCAACGGCCTGCCCTGGGACGCCGCGCTCGCGGCGCTGACGGCCAATCCGGCCGAGATCTTCGGCCTCGGCAAGGACTACGGGCGCATCGCGCCGGGCTACGCGGCGGACCTCGTGCTCTGGTCGGGCGACCCGCTCGAGGTCACCACGTTCGCCGAGCAGGTGTGGATCGAGGGCCGGCCGCAGTCGATGCGCTCGCGGCAGACCGAGCTGCGCGACCGCTACCGGCCGCGCACGAACTAGCGGCGACCGGCGATCGCAGCGGCGACCGTCTCCCAGGTCGCCTCGAAGGCCTCGGGGGTGAAGTCGGCGCCGGACGGCAGCCAGTCGCCGGCACGCTCCGACAGCGTGTAGTGGCCGACCACGTCGAGGTGGTCGGCGCGTGCGACGTGCAGCAGGCGGCCGTGCAGCTGGCTCAACGTCGGCACCACGCCGTCGTTGGTGCCCGGCGTGGCCGCGAAGCCCAGCCCTCGATCGAGCCGCCGCTGCACCGACGCCGCGGGCTTCGGGTACGGGTAGCGCGGGTGCGGCCGGGAGGCCAGCCCGTGCAGCAGGCGGAACAGCGCGCGCAGCGCCACCCGCTCCGGCTCGAGCAGCGCCCCGGGCGCGAATCGCTCGCGCGGTGCCGGCACGCCGGCAACCACGCAGCCGTAGTCCACGCCGCGGCGATCGGCCACCGCGGCGTCGAACAGCGCGATGCCCTCCGGCGTGAGCTGCAGCACTGCGCCCTGGTCCTCCTTGATGCCCTCGAGGAATTCCCAGGCCGACTTGCCGCCCTTGCTGCGCAGCGCGCCGAGCGCCCGGTGCGCGACGCGGTCGAGCAGGCTGTTCTCGACGCCGGTCCAGTCGTCGAGACGGGCCGCGAGCGTGATCGCCCTGGTGGCCGCCAGCAGCGCGCTGCGGCCCTGCCCCGAGGTCGCGAGCGCGCTCATCAGCAGCAGCAGCGTGTGCCCCTGCAGCGACAGGAAGTGATTGGCCAGCGGCGTGCCGTGGTGGGGCGTGGTCACCGAGATCGCGGTGCGGGTGCGCCGTGCGATGCGTTCCTCGGTGTTGCCCGCCGCGACCTTCACCCCGGGCGTGAGCAGCATGCGCACGTCGAGCCCGCCGGTGGAATGACCGACGAAGTGCAGCTCACGGGCCTCGAGGCCGCCGTGGGCGATCACCTGCCGGCGCAGCCGGTCGGCGCGCCGCGGGATCGAGGCCGTGGGCTGGGTGGCGCAACACACGATCCGCGCCTCGATGCCGCGGCGGGCGAGCGCGCCGCCGAGGGCAGTCTCGACATCCTTGAAGTAGCTCACCGCCCCGACCGACGTGAAGCCGAAGAAACCGGGGACCAGGAACACCAGACGCTGAGCCGCCATCGTCGCCTCCCTCTCCGGCCTCAGGACTTCGGCTGGCCGGTCTCGACCATCTTGCGCGCCTCCTCGACGAACTTGTCGGCACGCGCGCCGTCCTCGATGCGCGCCGGCCGCGGCGGCACCTCGATGCCCCGCTGGCACGCCGGCCGTGCCGCCAGCAATTGCACCCAGCGCTGCAGGTCCGGCAGTCCGTCGAGCGCGACGCCCGACCACTTGTGCGTGCGCACCCACGCCCAGTTGGCGATGTCGGCGATCGAGTACTCGCCCGCGAGGTACTCGTGCCGCGCGAGCTGCCCGTCGAGCACGCCGAACAGGCGCCGCACCTCGCCCTGGTAGCGGTCGATCGCGGGCTGGATCTTCTCGGGGAAGTAGCGGAAGAAGACGTTCGCCTGGCCCATCATCGGCCCGATGCCGCCCATCTGGAACATGAGCCACTGCAGGACGAGCGAGCGGCCCTTCGGGTCCGCAGGCATGAGCCGGCCGGTCTTCTCCGCCAGGTAGACCAGGATGGCGCCGGACTCGAACACCGCGAAGTCGCCGGCCTCGCGGTCCACGATCGCGGGAATGCGGCCGTTCGGGCTGAGCTTCAGGAACTCCGGGCGCCTCTGCTCGAGCCTGCCGAGGTCCAGCGCGTGCACCGTGTAGGGCAGCCCCAGTTCTTCGAGCGCGATCGAGACCTTGTGCCCGTTGGGCGTGGCAGCGGTGTAAAGATCTATCATGGCAGCGGAGAGTCCGGTGGGGGTCAGGGGAGCATTCTAAAGTGATCGAGTTCTTCTTCGACTGCTCGAGCCCGTGGACCTGGCTCGCCTTCCACAACCTGCAGCCGCTGGCGCGCGAACTCGGCGTGCAGGTCCGCTGGCGGCCGGTGCTGGTGGGCGGCATCTTCAACGCCGTGAACCCGAGCGTCTACGAGTTCCGGGAGCGCGGCGTGCCGGCCAAGCAGGCCTATCTCCGCAAGGACCTGCAGGATTGGGCGCGGCGGGCGGGCCTCAGGATCAACTTCCCGCCGACCGTATTCCCGGTGAACAGCGTCAAGGCCATGCGCGGCTGCCTGCTGCTCGAGGCGGAAGGCAGGCTCGTGCCGTTCGCCGCGGAGGTGTTCGAGGCGTACTGGGCGCGCGACCTCGACATCTCCCAGGACGACGTGCTGGCCGTGCTGTGCGAACGCGTCGGCGTCGAGCCCGGGCGTTTCTTCGCAGGCATCGCGCGGCCGGAAATCAAGGCCGCGCTCAAGGCCAACACCGACGAGGTGATCGCCCGCGGCGGCTTCGGTTCGCCCACGATCTTCGTCGGTGGCGACGACATGTACTTCGGCAACGACCGGCTCGACCTGGTGCGCGACGCGGTGCTGCGCCGGCAGGCGGCCGGACCAGGGGGAACGACATGACACTCCGGAAAGCAATGGGCCTGCTGGTCGCGGGCCTGATGCTGGCGCAGTCGGCCGTCGCCGAAGTCAAGCTTGCGGCCCCGGACGCGCTGGTGATCGAGCATCGCTTCGTGATCCAGGCGACGCCAGCTGAGGCGTGGGAGGTGCTGGTGCACCCGGAGCGCTACTGGCCCAAGGAGCACACCTGGTCGGGCGACGCCACCAACCTGAGCCTGGTGCCAGAGGCCGGCGGCTGCTTCTGCGAGCGCTGGACCGACGCGAGCGCCGAGCACGGACGCGTGATCATGGCGCAACCGGGCCGGCTGCTGCGTTTCCGCGGCGCGCTGGGGCCGTTCCAGGGGATGGCGGTGACAGGGGTCTTGACGGTGACGCTGGCGGCGAAGGACGGCGGCACCGAGGCGGTGGTGAGCTACCGGCTCAGTGGCGATCCCTCGCACCATCTGGGAGACGCGGCCGCGGGCGTGGACCCCGTGATCCGCCAGCAGTTCGCGGGCTTTGCGACGCTCGCCTCGCAGCCGCGGCGCTGAGCATGCTGTCCCCACTGCAGCTCGTACCGGCATCGCTGCGCCGTCGCGTGCTCGACACGGCCCTGGTGCCGCGCGACCTCGCCGCGGTCACGACCATCGCCACCGCGGACGAACAGCCGCCCGGCCCCGCCGGCATGGACCGCGACGACGTGGCCGCCATCTGGAGCGCCGCCGAGCGCCTCTACGCGACCGGCATGCATCCGGGGATCTCGCTGGTCCTGCGCCGCCGCGGACGCGTGATCCTGAAGCGTGCGATCGGCCACGCACGCGGCAACGGCCCGGGCGACGTGAGCGACGAGCCCGTGCCGATGACTCCGGACACGCCCGTGTGCATCTTCTCGGCCAGCAAGGCGCTGGCGGCGATGCCGCTGCACCTGCTGTCGGAGCGCAAGGAACTGAGCCTGCTCGACCCGGTGAGCCACTACCTGCCGGAGTTCGGCCGCAACGGCAAGCGCGACATCACGATCTACCAGCTGCTCTGCCACAAGGCCGGCATCCCGACCATCCCGGTGGATGGCGTGGACGTGGGCGAACTGCTGCTCGATCGCCGCGAGATCTACCGGCTGATCTGCGCCACGGCCCCCGACCGGCCGGGACAGCACCATGCCTACCACGCGCTGACGGCGGGCTTCGTGGTGGCGGCACTGCTCGAGAAGATCTCCGGCCGCAGCTTCCGCTCGTTCTTCCGCGAGCAGATCAGCGGGCCGCTCGGGCTGGCATCGCTGGATTTCGGCGCACGTGGCGCGGTCCTGAAACGCGTGGCGCGCAACTACGTGACGGGCTTCCGGCTGCACGGACCCGAGGACCGCTACCTGCGGCGCGCGATCGGTACGGGCCTCGCGCATGCGGTCGACCTGTCGAACGATCCCAGGTACTACCGGGCCGTGATCCCGGCCGGCAACGCGGTGGCGACCGCCGACGACTGCTCGCGCTTCTTCCAGTGCCTGCTCGACGGCGGAACGCTCGACGGGACCCGCGTCTTCGAGCCGCTGACCGTGCGGCGCGCGGTGGCCGAGGTGGGCAAGCCCGAGATCGACCGCTCGCTGCTCGTGCCGCTGCGCTATTCGGCTGCCATGATGCTCGGCGACCATCCGTTCGGGCTCTATGGGCCCGACACGCCGCAGGCCTTCGGGCACCTGGGCTTCGCCAACATCATGATCTGGGCCGATCCCGCGCGGGACATCTCGGTGGCGCTGCTCACGACCGGCAAGCTGGTGCTCGGTCCGCACCTGCCGGCGCTGTGGATGCTGCTCGGCGCGATCTCGCGCCACTGCGCGCCGCTCACCGAGGCCCGGCAGGAGTCACGCCGGCGCGCGGTGGGGATGAACTGAGTCCGCGCCGCACCGGGGCCCGGCCGCCGCGACGACGCGGGGTACCCGTGCACCGGCAGTCGCGGCTGTGGCATAAAGCCCTCGACCCGGCAGGGAGTACGCAGCGTTGAACCTCGAGAAAGTGATCTTCGGCTTCTTCATCGTGCTGGCCGCGACGCTCAACTTCGGCTTCGTCCTGGGCGACCCGGCGAACCCCGACCATCACCACCTCTGGGAATTCTTCGCGGCGTTCGTGGTGAACGTGATCGCCACCGCACTGAAGTTCGGCGACCGCACCCAGATCGGCGCCGTGCACCTCGCCACCAGCCTGGTCGCCGTGCTGCAGCTGGCAGCCGCCGCGCTGGTCTGGTTCTTCGCCCCGCCCGGGCCGCTCGACGCCGGCACGACGGTGAGCATCGTGTCGCTGTCGGCGGGCGCCGCGCTCGCGAACTTCGTCTCCGTCGTGATCCTGATCGCCGAGACCATCTCGCTCCGGAGGTGAGGTGAACAGCTCGCTGCTGCTCACGCTGCGGCGCCTGCGCGCGCCGATCATCCTGCTGATCGTGATCTACGCGGTCGGCATGACGGGGCTGGTGCTGATCCCGGGCGTCGACGAGAACGGCCAGCCGTGGCGCATGACGTTGTTCCAGGCGTTCTACTTCACCAGCTACACCGCGAGCACGATCGGCTTCGGCGAGATCCCGCACGCGTTCACCGACCAGCAGCGGCTGTGGGTGACGCTGATCATCTACGCGTCGGTGGTGGGCTGGGCCTACCTGCTCGCGAACCTGCTCGCGCTCGGCCGCGACAAGGCCGTCGTCAAGGCGCTCGCGGAGAAGCGCTTCCGGCAGCGCGTCGAGGCGCTGGTCGAGCCGTTCTACCTGATCTGCGGGTTCGGCGAGACGGGCTACCTGATCGCCCGCGCACTCGACCTGCGCGGCCGGCGCTTCGTGCTGATCGAGATCAACGAGACGCGCGTGCAGGAAGTCGACCTCATGGACTTCCGCCAGGCACCGCTCGCGCTCGCGGCCGACGCGCGCCTGCCCGCGAACCTCGAGGCCGCCGGACTGCGCAAGGACAAGTGCCGCGGCGTGCTGGCGCTCACCAATGACGACCGCGCCAACCTCGCCGTGGCGATGGCGGTGCGCCTGCTGGAGCCCAACCTGCCGGTGCTGGCGCGCGCCATGACGCGCGACACGGCGGCGAACATGGCGTCCTTCGGCACCGATCACATCATCAATCCCTTTGCGCGCTTCGGCGAGCAGCTCGCACTCGCGATCTCCGCGCCGGCGAACTACCGGCTGGTCTCCTGGCTGACGGCGCTGCCGGGCACGATGCTCGAGCCCGAGCGGGCCCCGCCCCACGGCGCGTGGGTGGTCTGCGGCTACGGCCGGTTCGGCCGCGAGGTGGTGCGCGCCTTTCACGACCAGCACCTCGAAGTCACCGTGATCGATCCGGCCGCGCCGGAGAGCCCCGACCTGCCGGTCGTGCGCGGCGTCGGGACCGAGGCCGAGCCGCTCGCGGCGGCGGGCATTCACTCGGCGGCCGGCATCGTCGCGGGCACCGACGACGACGTGAACAACCTCTCGATCGTGGTCACGGCGCGCGAGCTGAACCCGTCGCTGTTCACGATCGTGCGGCAGAACCTGCAGGCCAATCGCTCGCTGTTCGACGCCTTCGATGCCGACATCACGATGGTCTCGAGCGAGCTGATCGCCAGCGAGTGCCTCGCGGTCGTCCGCACGCCGCTGCTCGAGCCGTTCCTCGAGCGCGCACGGCGCAACGACAAGGCCTGGGCCAACGCGCTGATCGAGCGACTGCAGTCCGTGGTCGGCGATCGCTCGCCCGCGATCTGGAGCGTTTCGCTCAACATCAGCGAGGCGCCGGCGATGTACCGGCTGCTGATGCAGGGCGGGCACGCGCAGGTTGTGGACCTGCTGCGCGATCCAGGCAGGCGCGAGCAGCCGCTGGCGATGGTGCCGCTCTATCTGCAGCGCGGCGACGACGTCGTCGAGCTGCCGGCGGATCGGTTCGAGCTGCAGCCCGGCGACCGGATCCTGTTCGCCGGCCGCGAGTCCGCACGTGCGCAGCAGCAGTCGCTGCTGCGCAACGAGAAAGTGCGCGACTACGTGGTTACGGGGCGGGACCCGCCGTCGGGCTGGCTGTGGCAGCGGCTGCGCCGGCCGCGATCCACTCGTCCACGAGACGCTCGAGCACCGTGAGCGGCACCGCGCCGTTCTCGAGCACCACGGTGTGGAAGTCCTTCAGGCTGAAGCGCTCGCCGAGTGCGGCGCGGGCCTTCTCGCGGAGTTCCAGGATCTTGAGCTGGCCCACCTTGTAGGCGGTCGCCTGGCCGGGCAGCGCCATGTAGCGTTCGATCTCGGAGGTCACCTCGCTCTCGCCCATGCCGGTGGTGCCGACCATGTACTCGATCGCCTGCTCGCGCGACCAGCCCTTGGCGTGCAGGCCGCTGTCCACGACCAGGCGCACGGCGCGGAACATCTCGGCCTGCAGGCGGCCGAGGTCGCCGAAGACGTCGTCCTCGTACAGGCCGATCTCGGCGGCGAGCCGCTCCGCATACAGCGCCCAGCCTTCGGAGTACGCCGGGTAGATCGGCTGCTGGCGGATGAACGGCAGGCCCTTCAGGCCGCGCGCCGTGGCGATCTGGAAGTGATGGCCCGGGATGCCCTCGTGGTAGGAGAGCGTCTTCATGCCCCAGGTGGGCATCTCGGACGTGTCGCGCAGGTTGGCGTAGAAGGTGCCGGGGCGCGAGCCGTCCATCGCCGCCGGGTTGTAGTACGCGCCGGCCGAGCCCTTCTCGGCCGAGGCCGGGATCCGCTCGACCGCCAGCGTGCCCGGCGGAATGGTGCGGAAGTACTCGGGCATGCGCGCCGCCATGTCGTCGAGGATGGCGCGGTACTTCGCGAGCAGCTGCTCGCGGCCCTGCTCGGAGTTGGGCAGCAGGAAGCGCGGGTCCTTGCGCAGCGCGGCCATGCGCTCGGCCACCGTGCCTTCGACGAGGCCCTGGCTGTCGAGCAGCGCGTCCATCTGCGCGTCGATCCGCGCCACCTCGGCGAGGCCGAGCTGGTGGACCTGTTCGGGCGTGTACTTCGTCGTGGTGAACTGCTCGAGCATCGCCTGGTAGTAGGCCGCACCCTGCGGCAGGCGACCGACGCCATCGGCGGTACCAGCCGCCTTCGGCCGCTCCGCGATCAGCGCCAGCCGCATGCGCTGGTAGGCCGGGTACACGCTGCTCGTCACCGCCTCGACCGCCTCGGCGCGGAACGCTGGCCTGCTGCGGCTGCATCGAGCCCCTTGGCCTTGGCCATGCGCTCGACGAAGGTCGTGACGAACGGGCTCTGCTCCGGCACAGGCGCGATCGTGTCGTCGATCACCGCCAGCGATTTCTCGAGCAGCGACGGCGGCAGCACCACGCCGGCCGCCGACTGGCGCTGCATCTCGGCCGTCAGTGCGTCGAGCTTCGGGCCCATCGCCTGCAGCCGGGAGACGTAGCTGCGCGCGGTCTTCTCGTTCTTCACGACGTGCAGCGTCTGCATGAAGCTCGCGAGCTGCACCTGCGTGCCGAACATCGGGCTGATCGGGTAGAGGCCCTCGGAGGACAGCCAGTCGAACTCCTGGAAACGCGCCTGCGAGCCGTAGAAGTCGAGCAGGATGTCGTAGGTGATCTGCCCCTGCGGGTCGAGTTTCGCGCGGTCGAACTCGCGCAACTCGGCGAGCGAGTCGCGGGCGAACGCGTAGTCGGAGTCGCGCTTCTCGACGCCGACCGCGGCCAGCTTGCCGGAGTGTCGGTCGGCCAGCGTCCCGTCCACCAGCCCGATGGTGGTGAAGAGTTCCGGGTTGCGGAACAGGAAGAACGTCGCCTGGCGGTTGGCGAGCTGGTTGAGCGTGAACGGGTGGCCCCAGACGATGCGGTAGCCGGCCCAGGCGCCGACCAGCAGCAGCACCAGCAGCGACCAGCCGAGGACCTTGAGGAATTTCTTCATGGGGTGACCCGGGTCGGAGGGACCGCGGAGGCTAGAGGCGGGTAGGCGTGGGGGCAAGGTCGGGACGCATGGCTGGGCCGGGCAGCCATTGACTCTGTCGAAATTTCTTACAGTTTGAGGTGTTCGTGGTCGGAGCGGACCACGAACGTGGGGAGGTTCGCGAGTGTCGCGCCGATGGCGCAACAGGGCGCGTGCTCACGCGGACGAGACCGGGGGTGAGCGGCCGTCGGAAGCGGACCCGCGGCGCCCGAAACCGCCGTCTGGGTGTCGACAAACTTTAAAAGTGCAGCGGAACCTTGCGATTCCGCTGCCTTCATTGGACTCGCCGCTTGCGGCGGCGGCGATGGGGTCCTGACTGAGGCGTGGCCTCGTCAGGCAGTCATCAGAGCGATCAGGCTTCGGCCGTCGTCTGACGACGGCGGGCGAGACACGAACAGGCACGCAGCAGGCACGCGACCCGAGCAGCCTCGCGGCCGCCGGAAGCGGCACAACGCGTACGAAGGAGCCAATGTAACCCGCTGTAATCTGATGGCGAGCGTCGCCGTTCAGCGGAGAAGACTGCGCGGATCTGAACGCCTTCGCGCCCCCACGTCGCCGATCAGTGGATCGTGCTCGCTGCTGTCCACCGATCATCGTTGCCAGCCGTCCCGGTGACTGAAATTGCCGCTTACCGGAGCGTGTCTGCCCGAGAGCAGGGACACATTGCGATTGAAGATCGCGCTTCGAGGCCACCGCACAACGTCGGCAATCGCGCGCCCGGACCGCGTTCCGGACGCCAGTGGTGTAACCGCGGGCCAGACTATACTTGCTGTCACCAACGAGTGGCGTTCCGCTTAACTCGAGTGACACCGGTCCGGTGAAGATGTCGGGGTCGAACCGGCTGTCAACAGTGTCTTGTATTCGACGGATAGCAGCGCCGAGCTGCTAACGATGACGTACGCATTCGAGGCGAGGTGCCCTCAGATGTTACTGGTCCAGTCCACAGAACCATCGCAGCGTAAGCGTGGGCTGGCGCAGGTGCTAACAGCAGAGTGGCCAAGCCAGCCCGCCAAGGTTTGCGATCTCCTCGATCTCCCTATCACGGCGTGGCTAGCTGCTCGTCCGGACGCTCGCGGTTCTGCCAGGCGTAGTCGCGCCAACCGCAACTCGTGCCTAGTTGACGTGCCAAGGCAATCAATTGACATGTGAAACTCCCGACATTAGCTCGGCCGGGGTCCAACTTTTTCAACAGCTGGCATCGTCGCTCGCCCTGTCGCGTCTCACGCGCCTCCGACGGGTGCAGCCGCGCCTGCCGCGCGTTCTCGTACTCCTGCTCGGCCTCCGCCGCCGCCTCCTCGTTGCCGAGCGCCCGGAACACCGAGCGCAGCACGTCGTACGGGCCCCTCGTACAGCGCCGCAGGGTTCCGGAAGCTCACCCGCGAGAAAGTGCCGCCCGCCCCCTGGTAGAGGCCGTTGACGATCGCCATGTTCGACCACGCGATCGCGTCCTCGTGCCGTCCGGCCTTCAACGCCGCGAAGCCTGCCAGCCACGCGAGCTCGGCGGTGGCCGGACGGATCGCGAGGCCCCGCGCGCAGAACTCGATCGCCTCCTTCCAGCGTTCCTGCCTGCAGCAGCAGTCGGCCGCGCGGTAGCAGGCCCAGGCGCCCTCCTCCGCCCACCCGCCGAGCGCGGCGCAGGCTTTGTAGGCCTCGATGGCGGCGGCCCACTGGCCGAGGTCCTGGTGCGAGGCGCCGAGGTAGTAGTGCCAGCGCGGCTCGCGCGAGTGCGTCTTCAGGTGCCTGCGCAGCGCCGCCACGTCGCGCTCGAACTTGCGCTTGAGTGCGGCCTCGTCCTTCGGCAGCTCGCGGAAGCGCACGCCGTGCAGCAGCTCCGAGTCGCCCTGGCGCTGGCCACCGAGTGCCTCGTGCGTGGGACCGACCCAGCGCAGTGCCGTCGGCAGGCGGACGATGCGCTCCTTGGCGTACGAGCCGTCGGAGAAACCCACCAGCAGCACCTTCGCGGCCGTGGCCGCCAGCGCCGCGCGCAGTTCGAAGCCAGCGTCGAACACGAGCCGCTCGTCGGTGTCCACTGTGACGGCCCACTGCGCGCCTGCCTCGGAGGCGGCCTCGAGCGCGAAGTTGCGCGCCGCGGCGAAGTCGTTGCGCCACGGGAACTCGCGCACCAGGAGCTTGTCGCCGGCCACCTGCCGGGCCACCTCGAGCGTGGCATCGGTCGCGCCGGTATCGATGACGATGCAGCGGTCCACCTGGCCCACGACCGAGGCGAGCGCGTCGCCGATGAGGTCGGCGTTGCTGGCGGTGAGCGTAGTGGAGACGATCATGACGGGTGGCGATAGTTATCCGGCCATGCGTCACCGCGTCAAGCGCCAGCCTGCTAACCTGCCGCCCACCGCAAACGACAGGGGACCAATCATGCCGACGACCGCCGAATTCCTCGCGCCCGTGCTCGTGCTCGTGGCGTGGACGCTGGTGATGTGGATCTGGATGTACGCAACCCGCATCCCGGCCATGAAGGAGGCCGGCATCGATCCGCAGGACGCCGCCTACCCGGGCACCTGGTCGCACCGGCTGCGCCGCCCCGGCGTGCGCTCGGTGGCCGACAACTACAACCACCTGCACGAGCAGCCGACGATCTTCTACGCGCTGATGTTCTTCGCCGCGCTGACCGGCGGCGGCGACGGAATCGCGCTCCGGCTCGCCTGGGCCTACGTGATCCTGCGGGTCGTGCACTCGCTGGTGCAGGCGACGTTCAACCGCGTCATGGTCCGTTTCGGGATCTTCGCCACGGCCACGCTGGTGCTGATGGCGATCACGGTGCGCGAGCTGCTGCGCGTCTTCGGCTGAACCGCGGCCCGGCGGCGGGCAGGCGCCGCCGCGGCTTCAGACGCGGTAGTGGGCGCCGCGGCTCTCGGGGTTTTCCCAGGCCGCAAGCGTGACGATCAGCGCCACGCGCACCGCGTTGCGCAGCCCGATCAGCTCGTCGGTCATGGCGGCGGCACGGTAGAAGCGCTCGATCTCGACCTCGAGGTTGCGCAGGTCCTGGATCGCGCGCGCCAGGCGCGGCGTGGTGCGCACGAGGCCCACGTAGTTCCACATGATGTGCTTGATCGAGCTCATGTCCTGCGCGACCAGCGCGGGGTCGGGGATCTCCTTGCCGGTGGGCTGCCACGGCGGGATGTCGTCGTAGCGCACGCCGTTGTGCGAGCGGAGCTCGCCTGCGATGTGCGCAGCCGCGCGGTGCCCCCAGACCAGTCCCTCGAGCAGCGAGGTGCTGGCGAGGCGGTTCGCGCCGTGCAGGCCGGTGCAGGACACCTCGCCCACCGCGTAGAGGCGCTCGATCGTGCTGCGGCCGAACTCGTCCACCCACACGCCGCCGCAGGAGTAGTGCGCGGCCGGCACCACGGGCAGCAGGTCGCGCGTGATGTCGATGCCGTACTCGAGGCAGCCCTTGACCATGCCCGGGAACTCCGCGCGGATGCGCTCGGCCGGGATGTAGGAGCGCAGGTCGAGGTACACGTTGGAGACGCCGCGCTTGAGGATCTCGGAATGGATGCTGCGCGCGACCACGTCGCGCGGGGCGAGGTCCTTCCACTCCGGATCGTAGCGGTCCATGAACGGCGTGCCACGCTCGTCCACCAGCCGCGCGCCGGCGCCGCGCACGGCCTCGGTGATCAGGAAGCACGGCGCGTTGCGGTGGTAGAAGGCCGTGGGGTGGAACTGCACGTACTCGGTGTTGATGACGCGTGCGCCCGCGCGATAGGCCATCGCGAGGCCGTCGCCGCGCGAGCCCACCGGGTTCGTCGTGCGCAGGTAGATCTGGCCGAGGCCGCCGGTGGCGAGCACCGTGGCGCGGGCGAAGCAGCGGTTGATCGCCCCGGAGGCCTGCTCGATCACGTAGGCGCCGACGCAGGACAGCGGGTCGTAGATCGCGCGCCGGTCGCGGCCGTGGTGCGCGGGCGTGAGCAGGTCGACCGCGGTGTGGCTGGTGAGCAGGCGCACGCGCGGGTGCGCACGCAGCGCGGCGATCAATGCGTCCTCCATCGCGCGTCCCGTGGCGTCCGTCGCGTGCAGGATGCGGGGCAGCGAGTGTCCGCCCTCCCTGCCGAGTGCGAGGCGTCCGTCGGGCCTGCGGTCGAACGGCACCTCGAGCCGGTCGAGCAGGATCGACTGCACGAGGCCGGGGCCGCTCTCCGCGAGCAGCCGCACCGCCTGCTCGTGGCAGAGCCCGTCGCCGGCGTGGGTGATGTCCTTGGCGAGCAGTTCCGGCGAATCGCCCTCGCCCTCGAAGATGATCCCGCCCTGCGCCCAGTAGGTGTTCGACTCCTCCGCACGGTCGGCGCGCGTGACGATCACGACGTCGAGCCCGGCCTCGGCGAGCTCGAGCGCGGCGGTGCCGCCGCCGATGCCGCAGCCGAGGACCAGGACGTCGGAGTGGATCGGCTCGCTCACGGACTCAGTCGATCTTCGGGCCGACCGCCAGCATGGCCTCCACCGAGCGCAGCGCACGCACGCGGATGTCCTCCGGCACGTCGATCTCCCAGCGCAGGTACTTGAGGGAGTCACGCGTCTGCTCGAGGGTGATCTCGTGCATGTGCGGGCAGCGGTGACTGCACAGCCGCAGCATTTCCTTCTCGGGGTTGGCCGCCACGATGTTGTCGCCCATCGAGCACTCGGTGAGCAGCAGGAAGCGCTTCGCCTTCGATTTCTCCACGGCCTTGATCATCGCCGTGGTGCTGCCCGAGTAGTCGGCCTTGGCGACCACCTCGGGACTGCACTCGGGGTGCGCGAGGATCATGACGTCCGGGAACTGCGCCCGTACCGAGTCGATGTCCTCCGGCGTGAAGAGTTCGTGCACCTCGCAGCGGCCCTTCCAGGCGATCATGGTTCGCTCGACGTCGGTGCCGGCCGGACCCGCACCCGGCTTCGGCAGCACCGACGGCACGATCACGTGGCAGCCGGTCTCCCGCGCCACGTTCCGCGCCAGGTACTCATCGGGCAGGAAGATCACGGTGTCCGACTTGAGCGACTCCACCACGGCCACCGCATTGCTCGAGGTGCAGCAGATGTCGCACTCGGCCTTCACGTCGGCGTAGGTGTTGATGTAGGTGACGATCGGCACGCCGGGGTAGGCGGCACGCAGCGCGCGGACGTCGGCCGCGGTGATGCTCTCGGCGAGCGAGCAGCCGCCCTTCGCGGTCGGCAGCAGCACCTTCTTGGACGGATTGAGGATCTTGGCCGTCTCGGCCATGAAGCGCACGCCGCAGAACACGATCACCGACTTGTCGGTTTCGGCCGCGCGCCGGCTCAACTCCAGCGAGTCGCCCTGGAAGTCGGGCACCGTGTGGAACAGTGCCGGCTCCATGTAGTTGTGGCCGAGGATCACGGCGTCGCGCTCGACTTTGAGGCGCAGCACCTCGGCGGCCACCTCGGCCTTGAGGACAGCTCCGCATCGGGCATGACGTCCCCGAGCTTGTGCTTGAGGTCCTGGTAAATGGCTTCGGCGTTCATGCGGTTCGGTCCTGGTCATCGGGCGCCAAGGGCGGGATTCTATGACATGCTGGGCGTCCCCGCTGTCCGAGGCCGCCCATGCCCGCGCCGACCCACGCCCCCGCGCACGACCTCACGATCTTCGGCGCAACCAGCTTCGTCGGCCAGATCCTCACCCGCTACCTCGCCGAGGAGTTCGGCACGCAGGGCCGGCTCAAGTGGGCCATCGCCGGGCGCTCTGAGCAGAAGCTCAAGGCGCTGCGCGGCTCCCTCGGCCTCAAGGCGGGCAGGCTGCCGCTGGTGGTGGCCGACGCGGCCGATGCGGCCGCGCTGCGCCGCATGTGCGTCGGCACCCGCGTCGTGATCTCGACCGTCGGCCCCTATGCGCTCTACGGCGAGCCGCTGGTGCAGGCCTGCGCCGAGAGCGGCACCGACTACTGCGACCTCACCGGCGAGGTGCAGTGGATCCGCCGGATGATCGCGGCCCACGAGAAGGCCGCCCGCAAGTCGGGAGCGCGCATCGTGCACTGCTGCGGATTCGACTCGATTCCCTCCGACCTCGGCGTGCACTTCCTGCAGGGCGCCGCGCGCGAGCGCTACGGCGAACCCTGCATCGAAGTGAAGATGCGCGTGAAGGCCGCGCGCGGCGGATTCTCGGGCGGCACGGTGGCGAGCCTGCTCAACGTCATCAAGGAAGCGAGCGCCGATCCGGCGCTGCGCAGGGAACTCGCGGACCCCTACTCGATCTGCCCCGAGGGCTACGCGCCGGCCGTGCGCCAGCCCGAGGTGAAGTCGGCGCAGTTCGATGCCGACTTCGGCGCCTGGACGGCACCGTTCATCATGAGCGCGATCAACACGCGCGTCGTCCAGCGCAGCAACGCGCTGTCGAAGCAGGCCTACGGAGCGGAGTTCCGCTACGACGAGGCGATGCTCACCGGCGGCGGCATCAAGGGTCGGCTCGCGGCGGCGGCCGTCACCGCCGGCATCGCCGGGGTGATGGTGGCCGGTGCCCTGCCGCCGACCCGTTGGGCGATGGAGCGGTTCGTGCTGCCGGCACCGGGCGAGGGGCCGAGCGCGGAGGCGCAGCGCAAGGGCTTCTTCGACCTGCGCTTCCTGGGCCGCACGGCCGACGGCCGCACGCTGCGCGCCAAGGTCACCGGCGACCGGGATCCGGGCTACGGCTCGACCGCCAAGATGCTCGGGCAGGCCGGCGCCTGTCTCGCGCTCGACTTCGCCGAGTCCGGGCGACCCGGCGGCTTCTGGACGCCGGCCACGATGTTCGGCGACCGGCTGATCGAGCGCCTCGAAGCACACGCGGGACTCGCGTTCGAGCTGCTCGGGGCGTAGCGGCCGCGACGAGTTCGGCTGCCGACCCTCATCTGGGCCAGCGCAGCGTACAGCCGTGCTGGCGAGCGATGCGCTCGACGTCCTCCGGTGTGTCCAGGTCGGTGACGTAGCGGACGTGCTCCACGTCGAACCACTCCACCTCCGAGGGATGCTGAGCGAGCCATTCGCGTACGCCGAAACCGGGCTCGCGCTCGAGGATGTCGTGGCAAGTGGCGTGATCGAGCAACACGGGGTGCCCGCGCCGGCCGCCAGCCCGCGGCACCACGACGCGGGTCGACGGGCCTCGCCGGCCGTATGCCATCAGCACGTCACGCACGTCGGCGGGCTCTATCAGCGCCTGGTCGGCGAGCGCCACGGCGACGACGTCGCAACGCTCCGGCAAGCCATGAATCCCCGCCCGCAGCGACGTCGCGTGACCCTCGCGATAGCCGGGGTTCACGACTGCCCGCACCGGCAGATCCTCGACCGCCGCCCAGATCTCCTCGGCCCAGCGCCCGAGCACGACGACCACGTCGCCGGCGCCACCATCGAGCAGCGCCAACGACACGCGCCGTACGAGCGCAACACCGTCGCGCTCGATCAGCGCCTTGGGCAGGCCGCCCATGCGCCGAGCCTCGCCGGCCGCCAGCACGATGCCGCCAAGGTTCACGCGAAGCGGTGCCGCGACAGCGGCAGCTCGCGAATCGGCTTGCCCGTCAGCGCCGCGAGCGCGTTGACGACCGCGGGCGCGATCGGGGGCAGCGGCGGCTCGCCCACGCCGCCCATCGTCTCCCCCGACTCGATCACGATCGTCTCGATGCGTTCCGGCGACTGCGTGATGCGCAGCAGCGGATAGGTGTCGAAGTTGCGCTCCGTCGCCCGCCCCTGCGCGATGCCCACGGCCTCGCCCAGCGCGGCGGAGAGCCCCTGGACGATGCCGCCCTCGACCTGCGAGCGCACGCCGTCGGGCAGCACCACGGACCCGCAGTCGAGCGCGCAGACCACGCGGTGCACGAATGGCTTGCCGTCGCGCAACGACACCTCCGCCACCTCCGCACACAGCGAGCCATAGCTCTCGACGAAGGCCATGCCGCGCGCGCGGCCCTTCGGCAGCGGCTGGCCCCAGCCCGCCGCCGTCGCCGCTGTCTCGATCACCTTCAGCGCGCGCGGGTCGTGCGACAGCAGGTCGCGGCGCAGCTCGTAAGGATCGCGGTTGGCGGCGCGCGCCACCTCGTCCACGAAGCACTCGAGGAAATAGCCGTTCTGCGTGGCACCCACCGAGCGCCACGGGGCCATCGTCACGGGCTGATCCACCCGCACCCACTCGACGAGGAACGCCGCGGGCTTGTAGCGCGACTCGCGGATGGTCTGCACCGATGAGCCGTCGAGTTGCCCGGCGGGCAGGCCCTGCGGACTGAAGGATGCCGAGAGCGCCGGCCCCGCCGTGCGCACGCGCAGTCCGGTGACGCGGCCGTCGGCGTCGAGCGCGGCCTCGAGGCGCGCGACCTGCGCCGGACGGTACCAGCCCTGGCCGAATTCCTCCTCGCGCCGCCAGAAGAACTTCACCGGCTTCTTCATCGCCTTCGCGGTCACGACCGCCGCCGCGATGCCGTCGGAACCGAGCCGTCGGCCGAAACCGCCGCCGAGCAGCGTGGTGTGCAGACGCACCTTCTCGGGCGGCACGCCCGCCGCGGCCGCCGCGGCGTTGCGGTTGCGGTCCTGGGTCTGCACCGGCGCCCACACGTGCACGACGCCCTCGCCGTCGATCTCGACGGTGCAGTTCCACGGCTCCATGGGCGAGTGCGACAGGTACGGCACCTCGTAGTCGGCGCTGACGACCCGCTGGGCCGACTTCGCCGCCGCCGCCCAGTCGCCGTCCTTGCGCGCCTCGATCGGCGTCGCGCCTTCGCCGAGCCCGGCGCGCATCTGGCGCGAGATGGTCGCCGAGTCGAGGCCGTCGTGCGGCGTCGGCTTGAAGCGGATCTTCAGCGCCTCGGCGCCACGCATCGCCGCCCAGGTGTGGGTCGCCACCACCGCGGCTCCGCCGGGCACCGCGACCACCTCGAGCACGCCCGGCACGGAGTTCACCGAGTCGCGCTCGAAGCCCTCGAGCTCGCCACCGAACACCGGCGACAGCACCGCGCAGGCGTAGACCATGCCCGGCCGCTCGACGTCCGAAGCGAACACCGGCTCGCCGCGGACCTTCGCGCCCAGGTCCAGCCGCGGCACCTTGCGTCCGGTGTAGCGCAGCTCGGACTTCGGCCGCAGCGCGGGCTCTGCCGGCAGCGGCAGCGCGGCCGCCGCGGCTGCGAGCGAGCCGATGCCCAGCCGTCGCTGCGACGCGCCGTGCAGGACCTCGCCGCGCTCGAGCACGCACTCGGCCGCCGGCACGCCCCACTGCGCCGCCGCGGCGGCGACCAGCGCCTCGCGCGCCTGGGCGGAAGCCTTGCGCAGTGGCTGGTACCAGTAGCGCACGCCCCAGGAGCCGCCCGAGCCCATCTGCCCGTTGCGCCGGAACGGGTCGGCGGGCTCCGCGGTGACGACGCTCACCCGCTCGAGGTCCACGCCCAGTTCGTCGGCGATGATCACGGCGTGGCCGGTGTGCGTGCCCTGCCCCATCTCGGTGGTCGGCGAGTGCAGCGTGACGCGGCCGTCGGGCGCCACCTCGAGATACGCCGTGACGAAACTCTCGGCCGCCTGCGGATCCGGCGGCCGCGTCCGAACGCAGCGGCAGCGACACGGCCACGGCGAGTGCGCCGGAACCCAGCACGAATTCGCGTCGCGTGAGCATGGTCACTCTCCCGCCTTCGGCGCCATCGCCTCGGCAGCGCGGCGGATCGCCGCCTCGATGCGCGGGTAGGTGCCGCAGCGACACAGCACGCCTTCCATCCCTTCGCGGATCTGCTCGCGCGTCGGGCGCGGGTTCTGCTCGAGCAGCGCCACCGCCTGCATGATCTGGCCGGGCTGGCAGTAGCCGCACTGCGGCACCTGCTCCTCGAGCCAGGCCTGCTGGAGCGGGTGGTGGCCGCCGAGCCCCTCGATGCTGCGAATCTCCGCGTTCGCGACCGACCTGATGGGCACCACGCAGGAGCGCATCGCCCGGCCGTTGATCTGCACCGTGCAGGCGCCGCAGGCGCCGATGCCGCAGCCGTACTTGGCGCCCTTGAGCCCGAGGAAGTCACGCAACGCCCACAGCAGCGGCAGGTCCGGATCCGCGTCGATCGTGCGCGACTGGCCGTTGACCTTGAGAGTGATCTGCATGACGGGCTCCGGCGGAAGGGCCGTCGGGAATCCTAGCCGAGCCATGCAGGCCCCGATAGCGGCACCTCCTGTTGCAGTGCAAGGCGCGGGCCCGTCACGGCGGGCACGCTGCGTCTGGACATCCGCGGCCCGTCCGGTGCAGTGTCGGGCCATGGCCGCGCGCCGGATGACGGGGCGGCCCACAGGGGAGGACCGCCATGTCGACGAAGGATCACTACGTCTGCCATCTCGACTCGATGGACTGGCAGGTCGCGCAGGAGTTCGAGGCCAACTTCCGCTGGGAGTACGACGACGGCCGCGAGAAGCTGCTGAACCTCTACCGCAAGGGCAAGCGCCAGCAGTGGGACTCCGACACGCGCATCGACTGGTCGCAGGACATCGACCCAGAGAACCCGTCCGGCATGCCCGACGAGATGATCGCGATCTACGGCTCGCCCGTGTGGCAGCGGATGGACGCGAAGGAGCGCACCCGGCTGCGCCACCACGTGCAGGCGTGGCAGCTCTCGCAGTTCCTGCACGGCGAGCAGGGGGCGCTGGTCTGCACCGCGAAGATCGTGCAGCAGGTGCCGGGCATGGATGCCAAGTTCTACGCGGCCACGCAGGTGATGGACGAGGCGCGCCACGTCGAGGCGTTCTCGAGGCTGTTGCACGAGAAGTACGAGCTCGTCTACCCGATCAACCCCTACCTGAAGTCCCTGATCGAGGACACGCTGCGCGACTCGCGCTGGGACATGACTTACCTCGGCATGCAGGTGCTGATCGAGGGCGTGGCGCTCGCAGCGTTCGGCCTGATCCGCGACTACGCCCGCAACCCGCTGTCGAAGTCCGTCACCGCCTACGTGATGCAGGACGAATCGCGGCACGTGGCGTTCGGGCGCCTCGCCCTGCGTGACTACTACCCGCAGCTCACCGACAAGGAGCGCGACGAGCGCGAGGAATTCGTCGTCGAGGGCTGCTACCTGCTGCGCGACCGCTTCCTCGCCGACGAGGTCTGGGAGTGCATGGGACTGCCGGTCGCCGAGTGCAAGGAGTGGGTCGACCACTCCGAGCTGATGCGCGTGTACCGCACGAGCCTGTTCACGCGCATCGTGCCGACGATCAAGGACATCGGCCTGTGGGGTCCGCGCGTGCGCAAGGCCTACGCGGACATGGGGATCCTCGGCTTCGCCGATGCGGACGTCGAGGGCATGGGCCTCAGGGACGAGGACGTCGCGCGCGGCCTCGACGCGCGGGTCGCGGAGATCCACCGCACGGCGGAGGCGGCCGCGGCCTCAGGCTGAGCGGCCGCGGCGCGCGGGCGACGCGAGTGCCTTGATTGGTTGAGCGGCGACACGATCCGGCTGCGGGCGCGGAGGTCGTTGTGCGCCAGTCGGCGCTCGCCGCCGCTCCTACACGCCGACGGTCGACCAGAAATCACAGCGGCTGGTGATCACTCCCTCGCCCATGGCGAGTGCGGCCGCGTCGAGGACCAGATGGTTGTCGCGACCGGCGTCGTACGACGTCCACGCGGGAGCGCCGACGGCACTCGGGGTGCCGTTGGCGGCGAAGCTGCCCCAGTACGACTGCATGGCCGTCGACAGCGACCGTTCGGCGGCGGTCGGTGAGTAGCCCTGGATGTCGAGCACACCGAAGACGTACAGCAACTCGAGTCCGTGGACGGCACCGTAGACGCTCGAGGTGGGAGCGTCGGGGACTTCGGTGAAGAAGTACCGGTACACCGGTTCGGTCTGCGCGCTCACGAGGGCGCGGGCGATCGTGCGGGCCGGGCAGGTGAACTTGAGGTCGGAGGTCAGCGCCACGTAGGCGCGGCGTGCGGAGCCGAAGGCGGCGGATGAATACAGGTTCGAGACTTGCGTGCGCACGACCGGGTTCGGGAAGGTGCTGGCGAGGATGAGCTGGTATTGCGCCTCGCTGAAGGTGAGCGGGACGTCGCGACCGGTCTCGTCTGCGTTGGTGCCGATGACGGTCGGCACGCGGTTGTGCTGGCCGGCGCGGATCGCATCGAGCGGTGCCAGCGGCAGCAGGGTGCCGTCGACATGCGGCTGGTAGGGCGCCTGGCTGCCGGCGACGCTCACGACCGGCGGCAGCGCCGCCAGCAGTTCCGCCGGGCTTTTCGAGCGCAGGCAGGCGGACGACGTCCGCGGCCGTGCTGCAACCGACGCTGTCGGCCAGCGTGGCGCCGGTGGCGAGCGCATTGCTGCGGGAGTCGGCGCCGCAGCCGCCGCTTTCGATCAACGCGGAGGTGAAGAGCCCAGCGGCGGCCGGCGTGGCCAACAGCGCGCAGACGTTCAGGCCGCCGGCGGATTCGCCGAAGATCATGACCCGATCCGTGTTGCCGCCGAAGGCGGCGATGTCGCGCCGCACCCATTTGAGCGCGGCGATGAGGTCCTCGAGGGCGTAGTTGCCGGAGCGCGCGTCGGGCGCCTCGACGTCGAGCGCGGGATGCACGAGCCAGCCGAGCGGTCCGAGGCGGTACTGCAGCGTCACCACGACGTTGCCGGTGGCTTCGGCAAGCGCGGCGCCGTCGTACAGCAGGCGGCCGGGCGCCACGTCCTCGCGCGCCGAGCCCGCGGCGTTGCCGCCGCCGTGGATGAAGACCATGACGGGTCTGCGGCCCGCCGGAAACACGCTCTTCGGCGTGAAGACGTTGACCGCGAGGCAGTCCTCGTCTCCCTCGGGTGCGCCGCTGTCGCGGTCGAGCTGGGGACAGACCGGCGCATAGGCGTTGGCGGTCACGGTGCCCGAGAGGGCAGGCGGGTGATTCTCGGAGCGCCCGGCGGCTCTGCGATCGTGGCCTACAACGCCAAGGCGATCGTGGGCCTGCTCGACTCGGGCCTGACCTTGCAGCAGGCGATCGAGCTTCCCAACTTGATTGCGCGCGGCAAGATTTCTTCGGAGAGGCCGCCAAGTTTCCGCCCGAGGTCTCGGAGCGCGCCGCCCGGCGTCGCGGCATAGCGGGCCGAGGACGACGAGCTGTTGCCGCGATCGTTGCCTTGGTAGTCGCCGCAGCTGGTTTTCGCCGAGCCGCGACGCGGGGGGCGGCGGGCTGTCGTGACCGCCGTCACCGCTGCCGGAACCACCACCGCCACCACAGGCGGCCAGCAGCAGCCACAGCGGAATGAGCCTGAGGAACTTGCGCATCAGTGGCCTTGCCCGGTCGTCGTCGTTACCGCGTGTAAACGACACGCATCGATTGTGGTTGACGCAGGCGACCGCCCGGTACCGGCACTGCTCGAACCTGCCGTTGGCCAGCCGGGCGTACGCCGACCTCGGCGGTCTCGTGCCTCCGTCACCCCTGCACGATCCGCCCTCGCCACCATAGGCGGCTACCGGGGCGGCAACTTCCAGCTGCGCCAGCAGCACCGCCACGGATCAGCCCGCCGGCTACTTACATGCTCGCCCAGTGCCTGGCACCGTGCGTACATCCCGCGCCCCAATCGCCCCCTCCATGCTGCTGCTGATCCTCAGCGTGCCAGCACAGCGCTCTCAGTCGCGATCTCCTTGCCAAGCACGCACTTCAGACTCGGTGCTCAGCTCGCTCGGCGCGTCCCCTATCGACGCGCCTTGACTCGTATCTACTTCCCTCCCGGGCTGCTCGAACCTGCGACCGGGTTCACCGTCGCGCCTCGTGCCCCCGCACGATGGCCATTCCAGCGGTCAGTACTTTCAACCCGTCTCCCCTGCCCGAGCCGGTTCGCATCGTGGACGTCAGGGTCGGGCCAGCAGCTTCCGATCGCGGGCGCTGACCGGCAGCTCCGGCTGCCCGCAGACCCCACCGGACAGCCCGCCGGCTACTGACATGCTCGCCCAGCGCCCGGCCCCGCGCGTACATCCCCCGCGCCCCGAGCGGCCCCTCGATGCTGGCGATGATCCTCAGCGTCCCGCCGCAGCGCACGCAGCTAGCGATCTCGATGCCAAACACCCGCTGCAGCCGCCGTGCCCAGCTCATCGCCACGTGACGTGTCAACGCCGACGTAACTCGGACCCACTTTTCGGCCTGAACGCCGAAGTAAAACTGACACACCTTGGCCCCCTGATCAGGACGCCAAGGTCAGCACTGGACGCAGGACGCTGGTCAATCCTCGACGCCGGTTGACATGCGGGCCCGCACTGCAGCTCGCCAGCAGCTCAGCGACGAGGACTGGATGACGGCGATCGGCCAGTGGAACACGGCCTCGGACCCGCGCCAAGAGATCGATTCCGTCCCGACGGACCCGTTCTTCGCCGCAGGCGCGCCCGTCTACGCGAGCACCAGCACGTAGTCCTTTCGCATCATCGGCCGCGCCGGACGGATCGCCATGACGCTGTCCCCGCCGGTCCGGTGGACGAGGGCATCGAAGCGTGACTTCGCCTCACCCGTGAGCGCACGGGCGAAGGCCGCGGCCTTGTCGAAATGCCACAGGCCGTGCGGCGCGCTGGTCCGTTGCACAGTGCAGCCGCGCCACTGGTACTGCACAGGTCCGAGCGAGGCGTGCACCCTGCGTTCCCCGCTCGATGAAACCATCGTGCCGGCCGGCATGGTCGGGCTGCCTGCGATCCACGCGTCGTAGGTCGCCGCGTCGGCGAGCAGCTGCGCGCCCCAGTCCTGGAACACGAGCCGCAGGACCGGTTCCAGCGTCTGCGGAATCCCATCGTCCGGCGGATAGGTCTCCGGGCAATCGGGGAACTCGCCGTCGCGAATGTTGGCGAGGTTCATCCTCTCGGTCCACCGGTAGACGTTCGGCGCGCGGTTCTTCATCAGCGTCGCGGGTACCGGGTCCCTTGCGAGGTGAGCGAACATCGGCGCCATCAGGCCGAAGTCGGCGATGCTCGGGCGCCCGCCGAGCAGGTACGGGTAGTGCAGGAAGTGATCGTCGAGGGCGTCGAGCAACTCACAGTAGGCGGCCTCGACGGCCGGAATCGTCTGCGGCGTCACGCCGAGGATCGGCAGGAAGCTGTTGAAGTACTGCATCGTCTGCCGGGCCGTCGCGAAGCGCGCCTCGCGATCGGGACCGCCCCACAGCAGGCGGCCGAACTCCGCACACAGGAAGTTCTCCTGCTCGGCGCGGTATGACCAGCGATAGTGCATCCCGGGTGCAAGCAGGCCTTCGGACCCGAACGCGCCGAGCAGCCAGGCCACGGCCTTCTGCACAGGCAATTCCGGGATCATGAGCGGCTGTGGATGCTTCGCCTCGAGGTGCTCGATCATGTCTGTCGTGTCCTGGAGGATGCGCCCCTGGGGCGTCTCGAGGATCGGGACCACGACCAGTCGCACCGCCGGGAGGATGCGAGCCTTGAACTGCGGGTGGAACGAGAACTCTTCCCGGTACGGCAAGCCCTTCTTGATCAGGTACGAGCGGATCTTGCCCGTGTAATAGGAGTGTGGCGAACCCCACAGGATGTACGTGCCTTCGATCGTCATTGATGGCTCCACTGCGTTTGCGCCTGCAGCGGCTTCCAGGGCGGGAAACCGAACAGCGGCGTCAGCGCGATGCTGTCGACCAGCGGCCCAGAGTATCGCCTGATGCTCCCGAAGGCAGCACACCAGATGCAGCGGCGACCGCGAGCGGATGGATCGCGTTGCGGAAATTCAAGCCACCTGTCCCGACCGAGCCGATTCGGCCGATTCGCGTAACCGGCTCCCGGTTGAGCCCGATCCAGCCGCCGGCCGGCCGCTGATACCCCTGCCCGCCCCCCGAATCCACCCTTCCCCGCCCCTGACCTGAAGCCGGGCACGCACCCGCCGAAGCCCGCCGCCTCTGCGGCCGACTGGCTCGACGCTCCGTGTCGTTCTCGAAGCAGGCGGGACTGCACCGCAGGCGCCCGCGCACCGGGCGGCTGTTCGGTCGGGTACTGCTCTGGCGCCGCGCGCTCCAGGTGCGCGAGGATCCTCGCGATGACCGGCGGCTCCTCGATGCTGGCGATGATCGCGAGCGTGCCGCCGCAGCGGGCGCAGCACTCGATCTCGATGCCGAACACGCGCTTCAGGCACCGCGCCCAGATCATCGCCACGTGTCGGGGCGTGGGCGGTTTTCCCGGTTCGGCAGATGACGCCGGCGGCCTGAGCCGGCCGCCGGCACCGGTCCGCGCGACCTCAGGTCAGGGCGAGTACCAGATCGGCGACGTCCACGCGCGTTCCTGCTGCTTCATCGGCACCTCCGCGCTCATCTTCACGCCGAAGCGCGCCTGGTCGTACGCCGTCCAGCGGGGCGTGGGGATCTCGATCACGCGGGCGTAGTAGAAGGCGCGCTGGCCCGGCTGGAAGTCCGGGTCCTTCCACACAGCCGCCAGCTCCGCGGTACCGATCGTATTCGTGTACG
The DNA here is from genome assembly GCA_963707145.1 of uncultured Gammaproteobacteria bacterium. Taxonomy (GTDB): domain Bacteria; phylum Pseudomonadota; class Gammaproteobacteria; order Steroidobacterales; family Steroidobacteraceae; genus RPQJ01. Next base: position 158,402 of record CAVPOQ010000007.1, on the reverse strand, counting down.
TGGCACGCGCGACGTCGACCGTGTCACCTACCGGCGGCAGCTTGCCGTTCGTGCCGGGCTTGCGGTCACCCGCCCACACCACCTCGTACACCTTTTCCTGCGCCTTGCCGGAGGCATCGAGCCAGCCCTTGACGACCTGGATGCGATCGAGGTTCGCACCCTGCGGGTCCTTGAGCGCGGCGACCAGGAAGGTCGGCGATTTGCCGGCCGTGGCGGGCTTAAGGTCCCCACCCATCGGCACGCCCTTGGTGTAGCCGACGTCGGCAAGGTAGCGCGACTCGGCGTCGGCGGGCGTGAAGTCGTAGCCGCCGAAGAAGCGCACCGTCATGCGCGTCCCGGACGTGCCGTAGGTCTCGCGCCGCATCATCGCGTCGAACACGCCCTCGCGAGTATTCTCGGTGGCCCACACCGCCGCGTAACCGGCCGCCAGGTATTGCCACGTGTAGCGCGCCGCGTCGCCTTCGCCCGTGCCGGTGCTCGAACGCTGCTTCCAGCGATCCGCGCTCGGCTCCTGCCCGGGGAATTTGCCGAAGAAGTTGTCCTCCTCGACGAAGGGCAGCGCATTGTGCGCATCGGAACTGCCGATGATGCCGGACTTGAACGGGTTCACGCCCAGCTTCGCCTCGTGCTCGAGGCCGCGCATGAAGCCGGCGCGCACGTAGCTCGTGGGCATCATCTCCGGGGTGAGCTTCCCGCCGAGCGTCAGGTTGCCGAGTTCCCAGCCCGCGATGCCGTACTCGAGGAACTCGTCGTTCGGGGACAGCTTCGGATGGCTCTCGGAGGCACCCTTCATCTGCACGATCTCCTGCACCGGCTCCCAGCGTTGCCGGCGCTCGGCGTAGTCCCGGGTCAACGGCGTGCCGTCGAAGGCCTGCGCGGCGTACATGCGGCCGTTCGACAGGTTGCCGTTGTGCGGAATCGCGAGCGCACGGCCGCCGGTGCGCTGCTCGTAGGCCTCCATCCAGGCCCACAGCTTCTCTGGATCCTCACTGTTCCAGGACGAGAACGGAAACACCTGGCTCGCGCGAGCCTGCCCGTCGCGCAGCAGCACGTTGCGGTGCAGGTTGTCGCCACCCGGCGTCGGCGTCCACTCGAACCCGATGAGCGTGGTGAACTTCCCGGGCTCGTTGTACTGGTCGGCAATGACGGCCGCGCGCTGCCACACCGACATCATCAGCGGGCCCGCGACCTTCGGGTCGGTCAGCACCGATGGCAGCGTGTTGCTCGCCTGCGCACCGATCACTTCGGTCACGGCCGCGGCCGCCTCGGCGCCCCCGGCCTTCATCATGCGGTTCCAGCGTTGCAGGGTGCTGTCGCCCATCAGCACCGGGTTGGAGTTGTAGACCTCGGTGATCAGGCCGAGGCCCTCGGCGTGATCGCTCAGGACGACGAAGTCGAGCGGGCGCGGCAGGCGCGCCGGCAGGCCGGTCGTCGAGATCACTTCTTCACCGCGCGAAATTCGGTAGGTTTGCTCGGGCGTGAAGCGGGTGCCGGTCGTGAACGCGTCGCCGGAGTTGGCGCTGTGCAGGTGGGTGTCGCCCCACAGGACGCGGGTCGGGTACTTGCGGCCGGCGTAGGGCGAATAGGCCTTGGCCTGTGGCGACGGGCTGCCGACGGGCAGAGGCACCGAGTCCGAGTCCCCAGCGTCCAGGACGCCGCCGTAGGCCGCCTTGGGTGGCTGGCTGGGCTGCGCGCCGGCCGCCGGCGCGACCGTGAGCAGGCTTGCGGCCAGCGCCAGCGCGGCAGCCGCGGCAGCCGCGGCAGGCGAGCGATACTCGATCGTCGTCATTTGTTCTCCCCTGGGTGCCGACGGTGCGGCAGTCTCTGTCTGGATCGGGTGTGCCGTCACTGCGCCGCGCTGGCCAGCGCTGCACGCGCGCCGAAACGATACACCACGCCGGCGTTGATCATGAAGACCTCGTTGTCGTGGAACGCGACGTCCGAGTTGCCCTCTCCCCACAGCACGCTGCCGACCGCCTGCCAGCGACCGCTCCCGAACGGCCGCTCGACCACACGCGACGGCGGCATCGGCCACGGCCTCCAACTGACCGGTCGCGGCGTGCGCCCACGGGACGCGGTCGTCAGTGCGCAGCGGCCGCCGACGAACTCGCCGCCGGCGACTGCGTCGCGTCGGCGGCTTTCGACGGCACCGGCTGCGTGTACCGGTCGAGCCAGTCCTTCACCTCGCGGTACCACACCAGCGAGTTGCCGGGCTTGAGCACCCAGTGGTTCTCGTCGTTGAAGTACAGCAGGCGGGTCGGCACGCCCTTCTGCAGCAGCGCCTGGTACAGCTCGATGCCGTGGTTCACCGGCACGCGGTAGTCCTTCTGGCCGTGCACGATCAGCGTCGGCGTGCTGAAGTTCGCCGCGCCGAAGTGCGGCGAAATCTGCCGGAACAGCGTCTCCTGCTCGGGCGTCCAGAACGGTCCGAAGCGCGGCGTCTCGAACGAGAAATCCGCGGCGACCTGCGTGTAGAGGTTGTAGACGGCCGCGTGCGCGACCAGCGCCTTGAACGGGTGCGGCCGGCCGAGAATGAGCGAGGTGAGGTAGCCACCGTAGCTGCCACCACCTGCCACCATGCGCTCCGCGTCGATCCACGGCTGCTGCGCGAACCAGTCGGCGGCGGCGATCACGTCCTGGTAGGGCAACGTGGCCCAGTCGGGGTTGATCGAGTCGGTGAAGGCATTGCCGAACCCGGACGAGCCGTGGAAGTTCGGCCAGCCGGTCACATAGCCCCAGCTGCCGAACACCTGCGCGTTCCAGCGAAACGCCATGCCGTTGGTGATGCCGTTGTGCGGCCCGCCGTGGATCAGCATGAACAGCGGATACTTCTTCGACTTGTCGAAGCCCGGCGGATAGTTGACCCACATCTGGATCGGCTTGCCGTTGGAGCCCGTATACGTGACGCTCTCGAACGTGCCGAGCGACGTCCCGGCGAGCAGCGCGTCGTTGAGCGTGCTCAGCTTCGTCACCTTCTTCGACTTCGGCTCGATGCGCACCAGCGTCGGCGGCTCGACGAATGTCTGGCGCAGGCCGACGACGGTGCCGCTGCCCGAGGCCACGGCCAGCGAGGAGACGCTCGCGTCGCCGGTGAGCGCGCGCGGCTTGCCCTCGAGCGGGAACTCGTAGACGCGCACCGTGCCCGCGTCGTCGATCGCGCCGTAGAGGTGCTTCGAGTTCGGCGCCCATGCGAGCCCGTCGGCCGAGCGGTCCCAGGACTCGTCCACCACCTGGCGCGCCGCGCCGGAGCGTCGATCGAGCAGCATCAGGCGGCGCAGGTCGCCGTAGAAGCCCTTGATGCGCTGCTGGCCCCAGGCGAGCCAGCGCCCGTCGGGGCTGTAGAGCGGCACGGAGTCCGCGGCTTCGTTCGACGCAGTGCGGTTCACGGCCTGCCTGCCGCCGACCGGGACCGTGAACACGTCGAGATTGACGACGTTGACGGCGGGATTGGAGTCCGCGACGAAGGCGAGTTCCCTGCCGTCGGGCGCGATGTCGTACAGCGGCGACTCGAGCTGCACCGCCGAGCGCGGCAGTTCGAAGCCCGTGCCGACGGTCAGGTTGGCCGGATCGCCGCCGGCGATGCCGACGCTCATGACGTGCAGCTGGCGGTCGTCGAGCCACGTGTCCCAGAAGTAGATCGGGCCGATGTCCCAGATCTGCGCGCTGGACTTGGCGTCGGCGCGCTCCTTCTGCCGCGCGGCCTGCTTGTCCATGGTGTCGAGGTCGATCCACACGCGGCTGAGGAACGCGATCCGCTTGCCGTCGGGGAACCACTTCGGCTGCGCGACGCCGGTCGGTACGCTGGTGAGGCGCGCGGGTTCGCCGCCGGCGAGCGGCATCAGGTAGAGCTGCGGCGCGCTGTCGCCGTTGCGCTGGCTGACGAAGGCGACCGTCCCGCCGTCGGGGCTGATCACCGGCGAGGAATCCGATGCCGGGTTCGTGGTGAGCGCGCGCTGCACCGAGCCGTCGGCCGACCAGAGCCAGAGGTCGGTGAGGCCCTTGTTCTCCTTCAGGTCGAACTTCGTGACCGGTGCGACGATGGTCCTGCCGTCGGGCGTGATCGCCGGATTGCCGATGCGCTGGACCTGCCAGGAGCGCTCGGCGCTGAAGGGGACGCCGGTCTGGGCGACGGCGGGAAGCGCGGCACCCAGAGCGAGCGCAGCGACGAGGAAGCGATGCAGCATGGTCGGCCTCAGGGCTTGCAGTGGTGACCCGGCACCTTACCGGACCCCCGGCCATTGCTCCACACCGCGGCGCCGGCCTGCCTCGGGTTCGACTCAGGGTGCGCGCAGGGTCGGCGACTGCCCGCTCAGGCGGCGTTGCGCAGGCTGTGGGCGACCGCGACCAGTGCCAGCACGATCGCGACCGAGATGGCGATCCAGTCGCCGGCCGCAGGGGCGCCCGCATCGGCAGCATGGTGGAGGCGGATGCGCCGGCTCCGGTGCGCGAGGAACAGCGGTACGGCGCAGCTGATCGCGACCAGCAGGCTCGCGAGGAAGTACCCCCACAGCCATGCAGTGCCGATGCCGAGCCGACGCCCTTCCGCGAAGATCCACACGAACAACGCCGCGGCGAGTACCAGCACGTCCACGGTGAGGAAGGTGCCGGCCGGCGTCGCGACCGCTTCCCTCCAGAACAGCAGGTTGCCGGCCACGAGGCCGTGCCCGAGATACCCCGACACCTGCGCCCAGCTGCCGACGAGCCCCAGTACCGCCAGCGCGACGTATAGCAGCTCGATGCGTGTGATCCGCGAAATGCCAGTACCCATAGTCCGATTCTCCCCTCTTCCTGCCCCGTCCCGGTCGTGTCCGGGGACTGCGACGCGATGACTCTCAGTCGCGCGCGAGCCGGCCGTAGTCCGAGAACTTCTCGATGACGCGCGCGAGTTCGGCGTCGTCGAGCAGCCGCGGCTCGAGGCCCGCGGCGAGCAGCGCGAGGTACTGCGTGGCGAGGTTCTCGACCTCGATGGCGACGGCATACGCCGCGCGCAGCGAGTCGCCCACGGCCAGCACGCCGTGATTCGACAGCAGCGTGGCGCGCCGGCCCTCGAGCCCGCGCACCGCGGCCGCAGCGAGCCCGGCGGTGCCAAACGTTGCGTACGGCATGCAGCGGATGTCGCCGCCGGCGAGCGCGATCATGTAGTGGAACGGCGGAATGCCGCGGCCGGCGCAGGCAAGCGCGGTGGCCTGCGGGCTGTGCGTGTGCACGATGGCGCGCACCTCGGGCCGCGCGACGTAGACCGCCGCGTGCATGCGCCACTCCGACGACGGCCGCGCTCCGGCGGGATCGGGCTCGCCCGCGAGGCGCAGCGCGACGAGGTGCCTGGGCACGAGGTCGGCATACGGCACGCCGGCCGGCGTGATCAGGAATCCGTCCGACGTGCGGCCGGAAACGTTGCCGGATTTGTTCGGCACCAGCCCCGCGGCATCGAGCGCCTGCGCGACGGCGATGATCTCTGCGCGTGGGTCCAGTTGCGTCATTCAGGCCTCCGCCCGTTCCGGGTACGCCGCGGCGAGTCCGGCACGACTCGCCGCCGACACGCCACGCTCGGTGATGATGCCCGTGACGAGCCGGGCCGGCGTCACGTCGAAGGCGGGATTTGCGACCGCGCTGCCCGGCGCCGTGACCTGCACCTCGAGCAGTCGGCCGTCGTCCGCGCGCCCGGACACGTGGGTCACTTCCCGGGCAGTGCGTTCCTCGATGGGCACCTCGCGCACGCCGTCCGCGATCGTCCAGTCGATGGTCGAGGACGGCAGCGCCGCGTAGAACGGCACGCCGTTGTCGCGCGCCGCGAGCGCCTTCAGATACGTGCCGATCTTGTTCGCGACGTCGCCTGCCGCGGTGGTGCGGTCGCTGCCCACGATGCAGACGTCCACCTCGCCGTGCTGCATCAGGTGGCCGCCGGCATTGTCGGCGATCACCGTGTGCGGGATACCGTGGGCGCCGAGTTCGAACGCGGTGAGTGCGGCGCCCTGGTTGCGCGGACGGGTCTCGTCCACCCAGACGTGCACGGGCAGACCGGCCTCGTGCGCCGCGTAGACGGGCGCGAGCGCCGTGCCCCAGTCGACGCAGGCGAGCCAGCCGGCGTTGCAGTGGGTGAGCACGCGTACCGGAGCGCCGGCCCGCACCGCGGCGAGCCGCTCGATGATCGCGCGGCCATGGCGACCGATCGCGGCACAGGCGGCCACGTCCTCGTCGGCGATCCGCGCGGCTTCCGCATAGGCGCGTGCGGCACGCGCCTCGGGCGCCACCGCCGCCAGTGCCGACTCCACACGCGCCAGCGCCCAGCGCAGGTTGACAGCGGTCGGACGCGTCGCGGCGAGCAGTTCCACGACCCGCCGCAGCCCGGCGTCGCCAGCGTCGGAGCGCATGCCGAGCGCCACGCCGTAGGCCGCGGTCACGCCGATCAGCGGCGCGCCGCGCACCACCATGTCCCGGATCGCCGCGGCGGCCTGCTCCGCGCTGCGCAGTTCACGCAGTTCGAAGGCGAACGGCAGGCGCGTCTGGTCGATGACCACGACCGTCCAGCCATCGTCGCCGAGGAAGATCGTGCGGTAGTCGCGGCCGTGGACCTTCATGCGGGCCGCAGACGCCTCAGCCGCCCTCGAGCACGCGGCCGGCGACCGTGCGCAGCCTCGCGACCACACGCGGGTCGCGCGCCTCGGGATGCGTGATGATCGCGCCGTCGAGCGCGCGGTGGGAGCCCGCCGGGCACGGGATGCGCTCACCGGGGAAGTCCCGGGCCAGCCGCGCGAACAGTCGCTGCGCCTTGCCGCGGTTCTCGTTCATGACCGCGATCAGGCTCGCGACGTCCACCGCGCCGTGCACCTCGTGCCAGCAGTCGTAGTCCGTCACCATCGCCACGCACGCATAGGTGATCTCCGCCTCGCGCGCCAGCTTGGCCTCGGGCATCGAGGTCATGTGGATGACGTCGTAGCCGAGCTGCCGGTAGGTGAGCGACTCCGCAAGTGTCGAGAACTGCGGCCCCTCCATGCACACGGCGGTGCCGCCGCGGCGCAACGGGATGCCCTCGTCCTCGGCCGCGCGCGCCACGAGCCCCTGCAGCGCCGGCCCGACCGGGTGCGCGAACGACACGTGGGCGACGCAGCCGGCCCCGAAGAACGAGCTCTCGCGGCGGACCGTGCGGTCGACGAAGTTGTCCACCAGCACGAAGGTCCCGGGGCTCAGCTCGTCCCGATAGGACCCGCAGGCCGAGAACGAGACGAGATCGGTCACGCCGAGCTGCTTCAGCGCATCGATGTTGGCCCGGTAGTTGATCTCCGACGGCGGCAGCCGGTGGCCGCGGCCGTGGCGGGGCAGGAATACGACCTCCGTGGCGCCGGCGCGGCCGATGCGCAGCACGTCGGAGGGCTCGCCCCAGGGCGTGCCGATGCGCTCCTCGCGCACGTCCTCGATGCCGGGCAGGTCGTAGATTCCTGAGCCGCCGATGATTCCGAGCACTGCCTTGGTCATCGCATCCTTCCGCCGGACGATGCGCCCGAGCTTACCCGAGGCGCCCCGCCGGCGGCGATGGCCGCCCCCTCAGAGAAACGGCTTCGCGCGCTCCTGCAGTTCCTCGAGGCCGGGCTCGCCCGGATCCCAGGGCTTGCCGGGGTGGATGATCGAGAGCTGGCAGCTCTCCGCGGCTTCGACGATCTGCCTGTAGCTGCCTGCCTTCAAGTCGGCGATGTAGGCCTGCTTGTTTTCGTTGTAGGCAAACATGCGCGGGTTGATCTGCGTGCACTCGTTGCAGCTCGAGCAGCGCACGGTCTCGATGTGGGGCTCGTCGGGGTTGCGGGCGGGCTCGGCCTCCACTGCTGCCGGGGCGGTGGCAGGGGACACCGCCGCGGGCGTTGCGGCCGGCACCGCCGCCGCGCTCTCCGGTACCGTAGCCGGCGCCGCGGACGCTGCGGCGGACAGTTCGCGCTGGTGCGCCTCCTCCCACGCCTGCCGCTCGCGCGCCAGCCGGCGCTCGGTCCGCGAGTCGTGGATCCCGCCGAGGCCCTGCAGGCGGTGCCAGGCTTCGCGACAACGCTGTGCGGCCCGCATCAGCCGCTCGTCCACCACCAGGCGGCTCAGCAGGTCGGCCTCGTCCACTGCGAGCACGTAGGGCACGCCCAGCATCGGGTCGCGCAACGGGCGCCCCAGCCATTCCTGCGCGCCCAGCATGCCCTCACCCCAGGCCGCGCGCGGCACGGGCTCGAAGTGCCCCGCGCAGCGCGGGTCGCACAGGGCGAAATCGGCGAACGTGAAGGCGACCTCCTCGCTCACCGACTGCAGGTCGGGGTCGCAGTACTGCAAACGCTCGAGCGGCCAGTCCCGCTCGGGCTGCGGGTTGTTCTCGAGGCAGAACCGCGAGGAGAGATCGCTACCGGCCTCCGGGTCGTAGCTGAAAGCCGGGAAGGCCCGTGACTGCATCGCCGCCGCGGCCTGCAGGTAGCCAGGCAGCGAGCCGCCGTCGGGCGCGGCATAGACGCTGAACAACGCCGGCCCTGCATAGCGAAGTCCGCTCTGGACTCGCTCGCGAAGCTGCAGCAGGTTCGAGGCCGCGCTCTGCAGCACGAACACGTCGTCGAAGCTCATCGCGGCGCTGGCGAGCTGCGCGCCGCGCAGGCCGAACGCGAGGTGGCCCTGGTCGGCACCCGGCTCCTCGACGAGGTCCGCCACGCGCACGACGACCTTGAGCGGCACGCCGGCGGACAGCGCCTCCGCCAGGCCGCCCTGCGCTACGGGCTGGCCGGCTTCGACGCAGACCAGGTAGTCGGGGAAGAACTCGAGATCCATCGGCGTCACGGAATGTGCGCCGAACGCAGCGAACAGGGCGTCGTGCTGGTCCTCGACGTAGTCGCCGCCCGCCTCGAGCTCGGCGACCTGCAGGGCCTTGAGCAGGTCTGCGAGCTCAGGCAGTCGCTCGCGGAAGGCCGCAAGGGCGGCGCCGGCCGTGTCGAACTCGAACCCGTGGACGGCGCCCGCCCGCTCCCCACTGGGGAAGAAGCGTTGCGCCCTCAGCGCCTCCAGCGCCTCCTCGACGCGCTGGCGTCGGCGTTCGCCGAGCCCGCCGCGCGGCCCGCCGTGCGACAGCAGCCGCGACATGGCTCCGAAGTCGAACAGCTCGTGATGCGCGCCGCCGAAGCAGGCCTGCAGCGCCGGCTGCTCCAGCGCCGCCTGCGAGCGGGCGCGATCGGCCCGCAGGATGTCGCCGAGCCGGATCACGAGCCGGCCGATGCGTTCCCAGGCGATGCGCGCCTTCTCCTGCTGCACCGCCGACCAGACATGTCGCAGGAATCGCGCCGGCAAGGCCGCGTCGCAGTCGGCCACCTCGCCGTCGACCTCGAGCGCCTCCCGGACCTTGCCGGCGTCGCGGCGGAACGCGTCGTCGCCGTCCGCCACGAGCGCCTGCACCGCGCGCTCCCACAGTTCCGACAGCGTGCCGCGCTCTCCCGCGACCGCGAGCCGGCAGATCCCGCGCTCGATCTTCAATCCTCTCCGTCGCAGAGCCTCGCCCGCCACCCCGGGCGGCGCGACGGCGCGCAGCGCCGCGTCCACCGCGGCACTCAGGGACAGCACGCGCTCGCCGCCGGACGTTGCGAGGATCACCGGGAAGTCGTAGCGCAGCGCGTGCAGGTCGCGGTAGGCGGCCATCAGCGCCGGCCGCATCCCGGCGACGGCAGACTCGCCCGTCCCGCCCTCGACGTGGCGGCCGGTGAGATGGAAGACGACCTGGGACCTGAGTTGCCTGTCCATGCGCTTCACGGCCAGACGGTGAACTTGTCGAACTCCGCGTCGAGCGAGGTCCGGATCGTGTCGGTAGTTCGGAGCATGTCGGAGCGGCGCAGGTCCTCGTAGCACGGCACCTCGGGATTGCGGTACAGGATGCCCACCGGGATCGGGTCCTCGCTCGAGGCGATCTCGCGGGCGCGGTGAATGTTCGCGGGGTCGTGCTCGACCTGGTTGCGGTAGATCTTCTGCAGGGCCGGGCTCACCCGGATGCCGTCCTCGTGCGTGAGCATCAGCATGCGCTGCGGGTCGTGCACCCAAGGCTCGAACATCGAGCCGACGAACTCCGGGCAACGCTGCAGGATGCGCACGAACGACAGGCCCCGGTGACGGAACGCCGCGGTGACGATCTGGAACAGCGTCTCCGGGATCCAGTCCACGGCCTGCGCGACGAACGAGACGTTCTGCACGCCGAGCGTCACGGTGAGCGGGCTCATGGCATCCAGGTAGGAGCCGCGCGGGGTCGTGTTGCTCCGGGTGCCGAGCGGCGAGGTCGGCGAGGCCTGCTTCTTGGTGAGACCGTAGATGTGGTTGTCGTGCAGCAGCACGGTCAGGTTCATGTTGTAGCGGACCGCGTGGATCCAATGCGCGGCGCCGATGCTGCAGCAGTCCCCGTCGCCGGTGTTCACGAACACGTGCAGGTCGGGGCGCGCGAGCTTGATGCCCTCGGCGATCGGCAGCGCGCGGCCGTGGATGCCGTGGAACCCGTAGGTACGCATGTAATGCGGCAGGCGGCTCGAGCAGCCGATGCCCGACACGAACACGGTCTTCTCCGGGCGCAATCCCTCGTCGCGGCACAGCCGCTGCAGGGCGGCGAGGATGGCGTTGTCGCCGCAGCCCTTGCACCAGCGCGGCACGCCGCCCTGATAGTCTTCGAGCGCGCGGTTCTCCTCGAAGAGGTGGTGTAGGCAGACGCTCGCGGTGCTCATCGCCGGAACTCCTCGCGGGCGAGGCGCCTGCGCAGTTCGTTGCAGATCGAGCCGGGATTGATCGGCCGGCCACGGACCTCGGACCAGCAGTCCACGTCCACCAGGTAGCGGGACCGCAGCAGCATCGCGAGGGCCGAGTAGCGGCGGTTGCTCTCGTCGATGAGCGGATCATCGGGCCGGTCGGACCAGTTGCCCTCGACGGTGATCACCTGCCCGAAGCGCTGCAGGATTTCCTTGATGCCGGGCGGCATGGGCTGCAGGAACTGCAGGTGCAGTGCGGAGACCTTGTGCCCCTCGGCGCGCAGCCGCTCGACCGACTCCTCGATCGCGCCCTTGGTGCTGCCCCAGCCGACGACCAGCAGGTCGCCCTCCTCGGCGCCGAACACCTTCGGTGGCGTAAGCATCTTCTGCAGGGCGGCGAGCTTCAGGCTGCGGGCGTGCATGCCCTGCTCGTTGGTCTCGCCGTCGTAGGCCACCCGGCTCGCGCGGTCGTGCGCCAGGCCGGTGAGCGTGTGCATGCCGTTCGGCTGTCCGGGCACGAAGCGTCGCGAAAGGCCGGTGATCGGGTCCCAGTCATAGGGCTTGGCGCCCTCGGGCACCGGGTTCTGGTCGATCGGCGGCGCCACCCAGTCCTCGCTGAACTGCGGCCTCGGGAACGGCTGCTGGGCTGTGGCGAGGCTCGCGTCCGACAGCACCACGACGACCATGTTGAGGGTCTCGGCGATGCGGCGCGCCGTGATCATCGAGTAGAAGCAGTCCTCGATGCTGCTCGTGGCCATCACCACCTTCGGGGCGTCGCCATGGCTGCCGAACATCGTGGTGAGCAGATCGCTCTGCTCCGCCTTGGTCGGCTGGCCGGTGCTCGGGCCGCCGCGCTGCACGTCCACCACGACGAGCGGGATCTCGGCCATGACGGCGAGCCCGATGCCCTCCTGCTTGAGCGAATACCCGGGCCCGGAGGTGATCGTGACCGCAACCTTGCCTGCGTAGGAGGCGCCGATCGCGAAGGCGCAGGCCGCGATCTCGTCCTCGGCCTGGTGGACGATGCCGCCGGCGCGCTCGAACACGTCGCTCAGGTAGTGCGAGGCGGAGGTGGCCGGCGTGATGGGATACATCGCGCAGATGTCCATGCCCGAGGCGAGGATGCCGAGTGCGAGCGCGGTGTTGCCGTTGATGACGAGCTGCGGCTCGGTGGCGCGTGCTGCCGGCACGCTGAAGCCGAAGTCGAGGTTCTGCTCGGCCCAGGCATGGCCTGCCTCGAGCAGCGCCACGTTCGACTCGATGACCTTCTCGGCCTTCTTGCCGAAGATGAATGCGATCTGGTCCCGCGCGAGGTCCATGTCCAGGTCGTAGAGGTTGCATAGCATCCCCAGCACGAACATGTTCTTGCCCTTGCGCGGGTCGGCGACCAGCGTGCGGCACTCACGCTCCATCGGCACTTCGTGAACGCGGTAGCCATCCTCGACCAGCCGGTCGCGCGTCTCGACGTACTGCGCGGCAATCTTGGGGTCGGGATTCCCGGCCCACGCGCTCTCGAGCAGGATGATGCAGCGCGGCTTGAGTTCCCCTGCGTTGACGCGCCCGAGCAGCACCTGCTCGTTGAAGGCGACCGCGAGGTCGGCCTCGTCGCCGCCGTTGGTGATGCGCTTCGAGCCGATGCGGATGCGGTTGCCGCTGGCACCCGCCACGCTGCGCGCCGGCGGCTGGATCTCGGCAGGGATGATTTCCACGGTCCACACACCGTTGCCCATGCGCGCGGCGATCGAGCCGAATGACTGACCGCACTTCTGCGCTCCCTCGCCCGAGTCGCTCATGATCTCGACGATGGCCTCGTCGAGCGTCACCCTCGACTTGGCCGAGGCCTGCGGGCTCGCGCTCCCGGCCGGCGCGGCTCGGGGCCGCATCTGTGCTGCAGCGTTCATGGACTCACCTCGACAGCCGAACGCGCGCGTACCCGTGCTCGGCGCGATCGATGCCAAACAGCGTGGCCGCGGCGCCGTCGGGCCGCTGCTGGTAGACGAAATCGGTGTCGCGCAGGCCGAGGAAGGCCTTCATGCCGCGCGCTGCGCGCCGTCCGGCGCCCATCGCCTCGATCACTGTCGCCGCCCCGGTCACGATGTCGCCTCCGGCGAACACCCCGGGAATGGACGTGGCGAGGCTCTCGTCGGTGGCGATGTAACCGCGCTTGTCGAGCCTGAGCCTCGAGGTCTGGCCGATGATCGGGTTGGCGTTCGTGCCGATGGCGTAGACGACCATGTCGGCCTCGATCTCGAACTCGCTGCCCGGCTCGGGCACCGGACGGCGGCGGCCGGACGCGTCGGGTTCGCCGAGCGTCATGCGTACACAGCGCAATGCGCGCACGTTGCGGTCGCCGTCGCCGAGGATCTCGATTGGACTCGCCAGCCAGTGGAACTCGATGCCCTCCTCCTCGGCGTGGTGGATCTCCTCGGCGCGGGCCGGCGCCTCGGCGCGGCTGCGCCGGTAGAGGCAGCGGACCGAGTCCGCGCCGAGCCGCAGGCACACCCGCAGCGCGTCCATGGCGGTGTTGCCCGCGCCGATCACGGCGACTCGCCTGCCCGGCTGCATCGGCGTGTCGTAGTCCGGGAACTCGCGCGCGTGCATCAGGTTGCAGCGCGTCAGCAGCTCGTTCGCGGAGAGCACGCCGTTCAGCGACTCGCCGGGAATCCCCATGAAGCTCGGGTAGCCCGCGCCGGTGCCGATGAACACCGCCTGGAACCCCATCTCCTCGATCATCTGCTCGATGCTGAACAGCCGCCCGACCAGCGTATTGCACTCGAAGCGCACGCCGAGCTGCGTCAGCTTCTCGATCTCCGCGTCCACGATCGAATTCGGCAGGCGGAAGTCGGGGATGCCGTACTTGAGCACGCCGCCCGGCTCGTGGAAGGCCTCGTACACCGTGACGTCGCAACCCGCCTTGGCCATGTCGGCGGCGCAGGCCATGCCGGCGGGGCCGGAGCCCACGATGCCGATGCGGAATCCGCTGGGCTCGATGTACGGGACGTTGGACCAGCCTTCCTTGATCGCGAGGTCGCCGACCCAGCGCTCCAACCGCCCGATCGCCACGGGTTCGAGGGACTCGCCCACCGTGCAGACGCCCTCGCACTGGCTCTCCTGCGGGCAGACGCGGCCGCAGACCGAGGGCAGCAGGTTGGACGCCGTGATCACGTCATACGCACCCCTGTAGTCACGCTCGGTGATCTTCTGAATGAAGTCCGGAATCGCGATGTTTACCGGACAACCGCCCACGCAGGGCTGCTCCGGGCACATCAGGCAACGCTCGGCCTCGAGCTGCGCGTCCTCGACGAGGTATCCGCAGTTCACTTCCTTGAAGTTGCGCGCGCGCTCCTTCGGTTCCTGCTCGTGCGCGGGCGTCCGCGCCTGCGGGATCATGCGGATGGTCTTTTTCTTTTTACGAGGCCCGTTGGCGGTCTCCATGGTCAGCTCGGGCCTCCCGCCGTGCTCGGGATGCTGCGCATGCGGCAGTTGTCGTCGAACTTCGCGGCAGCTTCGCGCTCGGTCGCCTTGTAGCGCTGGAGGCGGAACATGAGGTCGTCGAAGTCGACGAGGTGGCCGTCGAAGTCCGGGCCGTCGACACAGGCAAATTTCACGACCTCGCCGATCTTGACGCGACAGCCGCCGCACATGCCCGTGCCATCCACCATCACCGGGTTGAGGCTGACCATGGTGCGGATCTTGTGCGGCCGGGTCGCCTCGGCACAGCCCTTCATCATCACCGGCGGGCCGATGGCGACGCACTCCTCGATGTCGGGGTGCCTGGCGATTGCCTGCCCGATTCCTTCGGTGACCAGGCCCTTGATGCCTGCCGAGCCATCGTCGGTGCAGAGGATGAGCTCGTCGCAGCAAGCGCGGAACTTCTCCTCCCAGAAGACCAGGCCCTTGTTGCGGAAGCCGAGGACGCCTATCACGCAGGCGCCGCTCTCCTTCCAGGCGCGCGCCTGCGGGTACACGGGAGCCACGCCGAGGCCTCCTCCCACGCACAGCACCTTCTTCGCCTGGCCGACGTGGCTCGGGATGCCCATCGGCCCCACCAGCGCGACCAGTCGATCCCCGACCGCGAGGTCGCGCTGCATCTCGCGGGTGGTCTTGCCGACCGCCTGGATCACGAGCGTGATCGTGCCCGCGTCGCGGTCGTAGTCGGCGATGGTGAGCGGGATGCGCTCCCCCCGCTCGCTCGCCATGACGATGACGAACTGGCCCGCACGGGCAGCCTTCGCCAGCATCGGGTGGCGCACCTCGAGCAGGAACGTCACATCCGAAAAGTCCTGCCGGGCCACGATCTCGTAGCCGGCGTGCGCAGCGTGGGTCATGCACTCGCTCCGGAGTTCATAGGCGTGTAGCCCGGGGTCGCCGGGGTCGCAATCAGGGCATGTGCGGACGCGCCCGCAGGGGCTCCGGCACGCTACCGCGTTGCAGCGCCTGCTGCGCTGCGGTATTCCATCGGTTCGTCCCGACCGCACGTCCCACGACGCCCCGCCCGCAGCTGCAGACACGGAACTCCCCGATGCCATCGAAGCCCCGAACGACTCCGGCCGGCGGCCTATCCGCCCGCGCCCTGTCCACTCCCGAGCCCTTCGTCCGCCAGTTCGCACGACGCGTCCAGCAGGAAGGCGCGCTCGACCTGACCCAGGGCGACTACAAGAACGCCGACTTCGCCCCGCACCCGGAGGTCGTGCGTGCCGCGCAGCGGATCACCCGCAACTCGGTGCACAGCTATGGACCGGCGGTCGGGCGCATGGACGTGCGCAGCGAGGTCGCCGAGTTCTTCAATCGCGACGGCCTGCTCGACTACCCGGACTCCGAGGTGCGCTTCCAGCCCGACGAGGTGCTGTTCACGCCCGGCACGCGCGCCGGACTCGCGATCGTGCTCGAGGTGCTCGGCGCCGACGGTTCGGGCGTCGTCGTGCCGCGACCGAGCTGGGAGTACGACTGGTTCATCGAGCGCGCCGGCAAGCGGGTGGTCGAGCTGCCGACCACAGCCCCGGAATTCCTGCCCGATCCCCGCGCGCTGGAGCGGCTGCTCGAAAGGGGCGGCATCTCATCCGTCATCCTCAACAATCCGCACAACCCCACGGGCCGCGTCTACCCGCGGGAACTCGTCGAGGAACTGGTACGCGTGGCGGTGAAGCATCGCTGCTACGTGCTCTACGACTCGGTCTACCAGCGGCTCGACTACGTCGGCTGGTTCGTGAACCCGGCCTTCGCGCACCCCGAGTGGCGCGACTGGGTGGTGTCGTTGTCGGGCCTGTCCAAGATGGACATGTTCGGCGCGTCGACCGGCGCGCGAGCCTGCTGGCTCGTGATCTCCGACCAGGTCCGCTCGAACGGTGTGCGGGCACGCGAGATCCTCGCCAACCTCTCGGCGTGGCTGGTCGCGACACCCTCCACGCTCGCCCAGGACTGGGCGCTCGCCGCGCTGCAGAGCCCGCTCGCGGCGCTGCGCCGGCCCTCGCCCTACATGCGCGAGCGCCGTGACTTCATGCTCAAGGCGGCCGACGAGCTCGCGCCGCTCGGCGTCGAGCGCACGGACTTCGGCGGCACCTTCTACGCGCCACTCGCCTTCCCGGGCCTGGTCGGCGAGCCCTTCGACCGGCTTCGCAACGGCGTGCACGAGCGCGCGGTCGTGAACGACTCGGTGGACGCGTTCGAGCTGCTGCTGTCGGGCGGCGTGGGCGGCATTCCCTTCGCCGCCTTCGCCGGCGGCGGGCACGGCGCCGCCCGCTACGGCACCTGGCAGCGCCTCTCGTACGGATCGAAGGACGTCAAGGAACTCGCGGTGTTCATGGACCGGGTGCGCGCGCGGATCGAGGGACAGGGTCGTCTCGGCGCCGGCGCCACCGTGCCGGCCCCGGCGCGCACGCCGCTCGAGGCGGTCTGGTCGAGCACCTGTACGGCCGAGGGCTACGACGCACTGGACGGCCTCGAGCGGGCTGCATTCGAAGCGGCGCGACGCCGTTTTCTTGAGGACCCGCGTCACGAGACCCTGAGGCTCACCGGCACCAAGCACCCGGACTCCACGGCGCACCGCGCCGAACAGCTCGAGCGGGCGCTGCGCGCGGCGCCGTCCGATGCGCCCGATCGCGCGCGGCTCGCACTCACGCACCTCGAGTGGAATCCGCTGATGGAGGCGCGGCTCGAGTACGAGGAGTCGGTCGCCGACCTGCTCGGGCCGTGCAGCGAGACGCTGCTCGACCTGGAGGGACGGCAGATCAGTCCCGAGTGGCTCGACGTGCCCGAAAAGGTGGTGCTGGCACTGCTGCGCCATGGCGTGATTCCCGGCGAGGACCGCCACATCCTGTTCCGCGTCCCGAACCCGTTCGTCGAGCAGGACGAGGAGAAGGTGTCGAAGATCCTCGCCTCGGTGGCGCGCACGAACGTGTTGTTTCACCTCGGCTGCGAGCGACTCGGCGTTACGCCGCGGCGCAACGCCATCCACGAGATCACCGTTCCCCAGGTGAACTCCAGCGCCGAGATCGGTGCGATCGTCAAGATCGGCACGCTCTACCTGCAGGCAGTCGGTGAGTTGTTCGAGGGTCCGCCCGAGCGCGTCGACACGTTCCTCGCGAGGCGCGTGGCACCCGCGGCGCGTACCGCGCTGATGGCCCGGGTGCGGCAGGTGCGTCTCGTGCCGCTGTGCGAGAACGTCGGTGCGCTCGCACACCTGCCCGAGCTGCTCGAGCGGTTCTACCACGCGCTCGAGCGCGGCATCGGCATCGCGGGGCTGCCCACGCCCGCGACGTTCCGCGACGGGCTGGAGGCGCGCGAGTCGATCGTGCGTGTGTTCGTCGCAATGTCCGACACGGCGCTGCAGAGCGGCAAGGTCGCCGCGGACGCGGCCTGCACGCTCGCGGTGGCCGGGCGCGAGGAGGCCGAGCGGCGACTGGCCGCAGCGGCGCAGCACTGCGGCGAGCCTGCCCCGACCGTGACGTTCCTGGTCGGCGCCGGCCGTGCCGGCTTCCGCGGCGGCTTCGACCCCGCGCATCCGGGCGTCATCGAGCAGTTCTCGCGCGCCGACGGCGTGACGCTGCAGGGCATCCGCGCCGACGCGCCGGAGGAGACCGCGCGCCTCGCGGCGGCGTTTCGTGCCGCCAGCGCGGCCCGGCCGGCGTCGGCGCAACGAGGTCATCCTGTGCCGGCGACGGACGCCGAGTCGCTGGCTCGTCTCCTCGAGGCCGGGGTCGGTGCCCACACCGACCTGCTGCTGCGCATCTCGCCGCTGATCGCACCCTTCGGCAGCCTCGTGCCCCAGACGCGCGTGCGTATCCGCGCGACCGGCTCGGCGAGCTACGGCCGCTCGATCCCGGGCTATCCGCCCGAGTGGGGCGGCGGCGACACGCTGCCCGACGATCGCGACCTGCGCGACGCGTGGCCCGAGGGCGTGACGCTGCCACGCGCCATCGTCTACAACCTCGCCTGCACCACGCTGGGACTGCCGGCCGTGACCAGCGACATCTCGGTGCTCGACCGCCGTGCCGCCGTGCTGCTCGAGCGCCACGTGCCTGGCTACCGGGAGATCATCGCGAGCGAACTGCCGTTCTTCGTCAAGGAGGCGGCGGGACTCGTGTTCGGCCGCAAGCTCGCCGACGCGGTCGCGCGTCGCTGCCTGCGCGCCGCCGCCGCGTTGTGGGTGGATGCGCGTCCCCGTGCGGACCTCCTGGCGCCCACCTGCCTGTTCGCGATGCAGTACCTGCGCTACCTGGCCGAGGACTCGGAGAGCTGGGACGAGACCAAGGAGCACGAGAGCCGCACGACGCGCGAGGAGGAACTGATCCGCGAGACCTCGAGCGTCGCGTTCGCGGCGCTGTGCGCGGAACAACCCGGCGAGCGCTGGCCCGTGCTGCAATCCATGGTCGATGCCGAGGACGCCACGCGACTGCTGCTGGCGCGCGAGCTCACGCTCGAGGAGAAACGCGAGTTCGTGGACCTGCGCATCGAGGGCTGGCTGCGCGCGCTGCCCGACGCGCTGTCGCACGAGCTGCGCCCGCAGTGGTCGCGGCTGCGCGAACTCGGCAAGGACGAGATCACGCTCGACGCCATCGAGCGACTGGTCGCGCTGGAGCGGCTGCGCGGCAGCCGCGGAGCCTGATTGCGGCGCCGCTCCCGGATCACCTCGTTCGACCGCGTCGCCCGGCCACTGCCTGCGAACGGCCGGGGCGCGGGCGGCGGTCGCCGCGAGCCTGCTCCAGCGGCGGGCCCGCGGCCCGGTCACTTCTTGATCTTCGTGATCTTGTTGCCCTGCAGCCCGACTCCGGCCATCAGCCCCTGCTGCTGGAAGACGAAGGCGTAGATGTCCTGGGTCATCGTGCTGGACGAGACATTCTTGGCCATGCCGGAATCGACGACCACGACGCTCGGGCCGACGCCGACCTCGAATCCGCTGGTGGCATCGAGGGACTTGAGCGCCTTGTCCGTCATGAAGAACATTGCGTAACCGTACTTCTGCGCACCCGCCTGCAGGCCGTAGGAAGCCCCTGAGGTGTTGTAATAGCCGGCGGCCTTGCCGCCACGCCACAGCACGCCCTCGCCGAACTGCCCGCCCACCATGAAGCCGGCCTTGGTGACGCTGGGGAACACGAGCACCGCAACGGCCTTCGAATTCAGCGCCTTGGCGGCCGGGACCGTGGCGACCAGCTTGTCCAAGGCCTTTTTCGACGCGGCTTCGAGTTCCGACTTCGATGCCGCGAGCGCCGGGGCGGACACTGCGATGGACAGCGCGAGGGCGAACGCGGTGATGACGGTTCGGCGAGAAATATGGTGCATGGCAACTCCTCGATGGGGTCCAGGGGATCAGACCGACGCGCGTGGTGCCCGATGCTGATGCCATGAGCGTCACCGCCGGCTGGCGATCGTTGCGGCTGCGCCGCCGCGAGTCTGGATTGTGTGCCAGGTCCCCATCCGATGCACCGGCTAGAGGATCAGCACCGCGCGGAAATCGTTGACGTTGGTGAGTGTGGGCCCGGTCACGACCGCGTCGCCGAGCGCGCCGAAGAACGAATGCGCATCGTTGGCGTCGAGGAACCGCTGCGGATCGAGTCCCAGCCGACGGGCTCGCTCGAGCGTGTCGGGACGCCACACCGCGCCGGCGACCGGGGCCATCCCGTCCACGCCGTCGGTGTCGGCGGCGATCGCATACACCGCCTGTGACGGCCCCAGCGCAATACCGAACGCGAGCAGGAACTCGACGTTGCGGCCGCCGCAGCCGTCGCCGCGCACGGTGACCGTCGTCTCGCCACCGGAGAGCAGCAGGCACGGCGGCGTGCCGGGGTCGCCGCGCACCAGCACGCGCCGCGCGAGTTCCGCCATGTCGTGACCCGCGCTGCGTGCCTCGCCCTCGAGACGATCGGACAGCAGCACGGGCTGCACGCCGGCGGCAGTCGCCACGCCGGCGGCCGCCTCCAGCGAGGCCCGAGGCGTTGCGACCAGATGGAACTCCGCGCCAGCGAGGCGCGAATCGCCCGGCTTCACCGATTCCCAGGCGCCGCGCCCGAGTGAACTGCGTGCGATGTCGGGAACCGCGATGGCGTAGCGAGCGAGCACGGCGAACGCGTCGGCGCAGGTCGTGGGATCCGCGACCGTGGGGCCCGAGGCGATGTCCGCCGGCGCATCGCCCGGCACGTCGGAGATCGCGAGCGTCACGAGTCGCGCGGGGTGGCACGCGGCGCCGAGTCGCCCACCCTTGATGCGCGAGAGGTGACGCCGCACGGTGTTGATCTCGCCGATGCTCGCGCCCGAACGAAGCAGCGCGCGCGTGATTGCCTGCTTGTCCTCGAGCGCGAGGCCGGCGGCAGGCAACGGCAGCAGCGCCGAACCGCCGCCGGAGAGCAGGCACAGGACGAGGTCGCCCGCAGCGAGTCCCTGCACGCGCCCAAGCACGCGCTCGGCGGCGCGCTGTCCAGCGTCCGAGGGCACCGGGTGCGCGGACTCGATCACCTCGATGTGCTCGCAGGTCAGGCCATGGCCATGCGCCGTGACGACCGTACCGCCCAGATCACCGTCCCAGTGCGTTTCGACGGCGCGGGCCATTGCGGCCGCGGCTTTGCCCGCGCCGACCACGATCGTACGGCCGTCGCGCGGCGGCGCGGGTAGCTGCGGCGGCACGCAGCGGTCCGGTTGCGCGGCCTCGACCGCCGCGGCGAACGCGGCGCGCAGCAGGCGTGCGGGGTCCACGATCGACATGCCTGGAAGAGTACGCCGGCCGCCACCGTCAGTCGCGCGGCTCGGCCAACCCGTGCCGGCAGCACTCGATCATCGTCGCCAGCGCGCCGGGCCCCGACGCGCAGCGCCGGCCGATGCGATTGGCGTCGAGGTCCTCACGCGAGGCGTCACCGCCGTCGAATGCGTCCTGCGCTTCTTTGCCCCATCCGGCCATCCACGCCTCGAACGGGCTGCACTGCCGCGCGATGCCCGCCGAGGCGACGCAGTGCTTCTCGGGATCGCTGAGGCCCGGCGGCAACCTGGCCACCACCGCCCGCGCGCAGCCGACGCTGGAGGCCGCCGGCCGCTGCGGGTTGCTCGCGCAGCCCGCGAGACACAGCAGCAGGCAGGTCGCCGGTATCGCGATTCGCAGGGACACGCCGCATCATAGCGGCCGCCATGAGCCGAGCATTCGTCAAGGAAGGGGAAGGCGCCGAGCTCGAGGCGCTGCCCGAGCTCGTGGTGAGCCCGCACCGCAATGTCGTCACGCCCGAGGGACTCGCGCTCATCGAGACGACGCTCGCGCGCCTGGAGTCGGAGCTCAGCGCCGCGCGGACGGAGGGCAACCGCGACTCCGTCGCGCGCGTCGAGCGCGACCTCCGCTACTGGCGCCAGCGCCGCGTCAGCGCGGAGGTGGTCGTGCCCGAGCCTGCGCCGCAGGTGGTGCGCTTCGGTTGTCGCGTGCGGCTCGTGACCGCCGCCGGCGAGCGGCTGGACTTCAGGGTCGTCGGCGAGGACGAGGCCGATCCGAGGCGCGGGCTACTCTCCTACGTCTCGCCCCTCGCCGCCGAGCTGCTCGGCTGCGCCGTGGGCGAGGAGATCCGCTTCCGCGGCGACAGCGCCGAGATCGAGGCGATCGAGTGACCAGCACCGCGCCGCACCTCTATGTGGACGCGGACGCCTGCCCGGTCAAGTCCGAGGTCGTCAAGGTTGCCGAGCGGCACGGACTGCCGGTGGTGTTCGTGGCAAATTCCTGGATGGCGGTGCCGCGCGGACCGCGGGTGCGCGTCCAGGTAGTCTCGGGTGCGTTTGACGCGGCGGACGACTGGATCGTCGAGCAGGCTCGCCGCGACGACGTCGTGGTCACGGCCGACATCCCGCTGGCCGCGCGGTGCCTGACGCTCGGGGCACGCGTGCTCGGGCCGTCGGGCAGGCCGTTCACCGACGACAACATCGGCAACGCCCTCGCGCAGCGCGAGCTGGCGGCCGACCTGCGTGCCTATGGCGTGGGCGGCGGACCGCCGCCGTTCGGTCCGAAGGACCGCTCGCGATTCCTGCAGGAACTGGAGAACGCCGTGCGGCTGGCGAAGGCGGGTCGAGCCCGCTGACGGCCACCAGGCAGGCTCAGTCGTCCCGCCGGCGCGCGCGGAACTGGCGGCGCTCCTGCCCGGCGTACCAGACCGAGCGCGTGGAGGCGCTGCGGTGCCGGCGCTCGTCGTCGCTGTCGCGACGATCCGTGTACTTGGTGTAGCGGCACTGGCACGCGTGGGGCTGCGTGCAGTCCTTCAGCGGCAGCCGCGGTGCCTCGACCGCGAGGAAGCGGTGTCCGGCCCGCTGCTGCACGGCCTCGCAGCAGTCGGCAGCGGTGGCGATCGCGACGGCGGGGAACTTCCTCGGGTCCAATCTCTGCCTCTGCGGTGCGGCGCACGCGATCCCGGCATGCGGACGGGCCCGGTCGGCGCTGCATGGCCGCGCGACGCGCCGTCCGCGGCGCTCCGGACCCCGTGAAGTGTGCCAGCGCAATTGCACCGCGGTCCGTGAACCAGATCGAGGAACCGCGGCATGCGCGAGGCGCGCCGACGCTGGAGCGGAAATACCTGCAGTCAGGCCGGACCGAGCGTCAGCACCACCTTTCCGAACTGCGCGCCCTGCTCCAGCCACGCGTGCGCTTCGCCGGCGCGCTCGAGCGGAAACTCGCGGTCCACCGGGATCTTCACGACCCCCGAGGCGATCCACGGCCACACGCGTTCCTCGACCGCTCGCGCCAGCCGCGCCTTCTCGTCGGCGTCGCGCGCGCGCAGCGTGGAGCCCGTGAGCGTAAGCCGCTTCATCATCAGCGCGAGCAGATTGAGCTCGACCACGGCGCCGGTGAGCACAGCGATCACCACCAGTCGCCCGTCCGGCGCAAGCACGTCGAGGTTGCGCGCGAAGTACTCCGTCCCGACCATGTCGAGGACGACGTCGACGGCGCCCGCGCCCTTCACCACGGTCGCCCAGTCGCCGGCCGTCGCGTCCACCGCGAGATCCGCCCCGAGCCCGCGGGCCAGTGCCGCCTTCTCCGCGCCGCGGGCCGTGGCAAACACGCGGGCGCCCGCCGCTTTCGCCATCAGGATCGCGGTGACACCGATGCCGCTGTTGGCGCCGTGCACGAGCAGCGTTTCGCCGGCGACCAGCCGTCCGCGCTCGAAGACGTTGGTCCAGACGGTGAACACCGTCTCCGGCAGCGCAGCGGCCTCTGCGAAGCCGAGACCGTCGGGCACGGGCAACGCGTGCCGTGCATCCACCAGCGCGTACTCCGCGTAGCCGCCGCCCGCGAGCAGCGCCGTCACGCGATCGCCCTCGCGCCATCGCTCGACGCCCTCGCCCACCGCTGCGATCTCGCCGGCCACCTCGAGCCCGAGGATCGGTGACGCGCCGGGTGGGGCCGGGTAGCGCCCCTGTCGCTGCAGCAGATCAGGCCGGTTCACGCCCGCGGCGCGGACGCGGATCAGCACGTGGCCGGGGCGCAGCTCGGGGACGGCGGCGGTTCCCAGTTCCAGCGCGTCGGCACCGCCCTTGCCGCCACGGATCGTGATCACTCGCATCATGGCGCCCATGCTAACCGTCCAGGCGAAAGTGTTCACGGCGAGCGTGACCGACCCGCCGAAGCCACGACGCGTGAGCCCGCCCGCGAGCGCCGGCTGCTAGGATCGGACTGCGGATGGAACGAGACGCGACATGGACCGCTGGGATCTGATCGTCATCGGCGCTGGCGCCGTGGGCAGTGCGGCCCTGCGCGCGGCGGCAGAGTCCGGCGCGCGCGTGCTCGGCCTCGAGCAGTTCGAGCCCGCGAACCTGCGCGGCTCGAGCCACGGCCGCTCGCGGATCTTCCGTCATGCCTATTTCGAGCACCCGGATTACGTGCCGCTGCTGTGCCACTCGACGGCGCGGCTCGAGTCACTGGAGCGGGAATCGGGGATCGCGCTGCTACACCGTTGCGGGATGCTGGTCGCGGGTCCGCGGAATTCCCGGATCCGTGCAGGGATCGCTCGAGTCGTCGCGTCGCTGGGAACTGGAGGTCGAGGCACTGGAAGGCGATGCGCTGGCCACGCGCTTCCCCTGGTTCGAGTTCCCGGCAGGGACGATCGCAGCCTTCGAAGCGGACGCGGGCCTGCTGCGCCCCGAGTCGACGGTGAAGGCGGCTGTGCGCGTCGCAGTGGGTCGCGGTGCCGAACTGCGGGTCGGCGTGCGCGTGCATGCAATCGTCGAGGACGCATCCGGCGTGACGGTCGAAACCAGCGGCGGAGCCGAGCGTGCCGCGGCCGTGATCGTCTCCGCCGGGCCGTGGGCCGCACGGCTGCTGCCCGAGCTCGCGCCGTGGCTCACCGTGACGCGGCAGGTGCAGGCATGGCTCGCGCCACGGGCCGGCACCGACGTCGCGACGATGCCCTGCTGGCTCTACGACCGCGGCCCGGAGCGGCGCGCGATCTACGGACTCGCCCCCGACCCGCTGGTCACTGCGGATGCGAGGTGACGCGTCGCCTGCGCGGCATCCGAAGGTCGGACTGCACGGCTCGAGCGACGTCGTGGATCCCGACGTCGGTGCGACGCCGGTGACCAGTGCCGATCTCGAACGGGTGCGGCAGGCGTGTCGCGAGGCGGCGCCCGCCCTCGCCGGTGAGGTCGTTGCGGCCGCCACCTGCCTCTACACTATGTCGCCCGACGAGAACTTCCTCGTCGGTACGCGCGCGGGGAGTCGGCGCACGCACTTCGCGGCGGGACTCTCGGGCCACGGCTTCAAGCTCGCGCCTGCGCTCGGTGACGCGCTGGTGGGCATTGCGCTCCGGGGACGCACGGAGCTGCCGATCGGGTTCCTTTCCGCCGCGCGCCTCGGCTGAGCCCGACGTTCGGCCGTCGCATGGTGCCAAAAGCCTTACAATTTGGCGGTCATCCCATCACAGGTGAACCACGATGAAATTCTCCGTGTCCAGTTACTTGGTCCCTCTCGTCGCACTTGCGATCCTGCCGGCCACTTTCCTGACTCTGGCGGGCTGCGCCAGCACCGAAGGCGTCGAGGAGGAGCAGGTCGTCCAGTCGCCGGGCCGCGGCGGCGCCGTCGTCGACACCTTCACCTATGTCGCAACCCTCACCGCGATGGATCCGGCCACGCGCAAGGTCACGCTCACGACTCCGGACGGCAAGTCGTCCACGTTCAAGGCCGACCCGGCCGTCGATCTCAGCAGGTTCAAGGTCGGCGACCAGATCGTCGTGCAGGCCACCGAGGCCGTCGCGATCGCGGTCAAGAGGGACGGCACGCCTGCCTCCGATCCACAGACGGTCGCGCTCGCGGCGACCGGAGCCGACGGCAGCACGAAGGGCGTGTTCGTCGGCCAGGCGACCGAGATGTCGGCGAAGGTCGTCGCGATCGACCCGAAGTCGCGCAAGGCGACGTTCGAGTTCGCGGACGGCACGACCAAGGCGATCAAGATCCCGACGAGCGTCGACCTGTCGCAGCACAAGGTCGGCGAGACGGTCGTGGTCGGCTTTGCCGAGTCCATCGTCATCGCGGTCTCGAGGCCGTAAGCCAGTTTCCCGAGCCGACCGGCGGCGCGCGCTGCCGGTCGCGATTGCCGTCTCGCTGGCCGGCTGCGCCCTGGTGGCGACATGCCACGCGGCGATCTGGGTCAACTCAACCCAGTCGATCCCGCAGCGTCGCTGATCGTCGCGAGCGACAAGAAGCGCGGACTCTCGTCTATCGCCTCGACGGCAAGATCGTGCAGTCGAGGCGATAGACGGGCGCATGAACAACGTCGACCTGCGTGACAGGCGCGCACTCGACGGGCATCCGGTCACCGTCGTCGTCGCCAGCGACCGCAACGCGATCGCGCTGCACCTGCTCGACCCGGGGCACGCAGAGACTGGCCAGCATCGCGGACGGCGTGCTCGGCGCCGGCCGGCTGGTCGCCGACATGGAAGGCATCGCCATCCAGCGGCAGGACGCCGGCGCCGGCTACCTGCTGGTCTCGAGCCAGGGCGACGACGCCGCCCTGCCGCCGCCGTTCGAGCAGGGACTGCTGGTCGTGCAGGACGACCGCAACACCGGGCCGGACGCGCGGCAGGACTTCAAGCTGGTGCCGTGGCGCGAGGTGAAGCAGGCGCTCGGCCTCGATC
The DNA here is from genome assembly GCA_963707145.1 of uncultured Gammaproteobacteria bacterium. Taxonomy (GTDB): domain Bacteria; phylum Pseudomonadota; class Gammaproteobacteria; order Steroidobacterales; family Steroidobacteraceae; genus RPQJ01. Next base: position 132,093 of record CAVPOQ010000007.1, on the reverse strand, counting down.
ATTGAGGTCCGGGGGGCAGTTGGGACGCGCCAGACGCTGCTCGTCCCGCGAGTCGGGCGGACTCGCGTGGATTTGCGGTAGTGTTGCGCGCCGGGCGATCGCCTGGCGTGCCATGCAAATTCCCGGGGGTGGACAATGAGCAACAATGAAATGACCCGGCGCGCCGTGCTGTCCGCGCTCGGCGCCGCGACGCTGGCGAGCGTCGTGCGGCCCGAATGGGCCTGGGCCGTCGCACAGGTGGGGCCGCCCGTCGCACGCGTCGAGCCGGTGAGCGAGACCCTGTGGGGCGAGACCGTCGTGGATCCCTACCGCTGGATGGAGAACGACAAGGACCGCGACTGGGAGTCGTTCATGCGCGGCCAGGGCGCCTACGCGCGCAACGTGCTCGACTCGATCCCCGGCCGCAAGGCGCTGTACGGGCGCGTGGCGTCGCTGTCGGGAGATGCCGCGATCACGTCGTCCGTGCAGACGGGCGGCAACCGCGTGTTCTACGAGAAGCGTCCGAGCGGCGCGAACAGCTTCAAGCTCTATGTTCGCGAGGGCGTCACGGGTGCCGAGCGGCTGCTCGTCGATCCGACGACCATCGTGCTCGATGGCAAGCACGTCTCGATCGACTGGTGGAGCGCATCGCCCGACGGCCGCCACCTCGCCTACGGCCAGTCGCCGGCCGGCTCGGAGATGGCCACCGCCCACGTGCTCGACGTCGGGTCCGGCAAGCTGTTGCCGGAGCGAATCGAACGGACACCCTTTATCAGCGCTACGTGGCTGCCGGACAGCTCGGGGTTCTTCTATACGCGGCTGGCCGAGAGCGCGCAGGTGGGATCCGTGGACTTCTTCAAGGACATGGTGGCCTGCCTGCACCTGCTCGGGACGGATCCGAAGACGGACCGTGCGGTGCTGACGCGGGGCATGTACCCGTCCGTGCCGATGGAGCCGTTCGAGATCCCGGTCGTCACCACGGACCCGACTTCGAGCCACGTGGTCGCAGCCACGGTCGCCGGCGTCCGACGCGAGAACCCGCTGTACACGGCGCCACTCGGTGACGTGAAGGCAGGCAAGCCGGCCTGGCGCAAGTGCTGCGACGTCACCGACGAGGTCGTCTCGTGGGCGTTCCGCGGCGAAGAACTCTACCTGCTCACTACGCGAGATGCCGCGAATGCCCGCGTGCTGCGCACTTCACTCGCGGAGGCCAGCTTCAAGGGTGCTGCGCTCGCCGTGCCCGAAGGCAAGGCCGTCGTGGAGGGCATCTACGCCGCACGCGACGGGCTCTACGTACTCGACATGGACGGCGGCTACCACTCGTTGCGCAGGCTCGGCAATGACGGCGCGCTGACGCCGGTCGGGCTGCCGTTCGAAGGCGCCGTCGTCGGCACGTACACGAACACCGACCAGCCCGGTGCATGGATCATCGCCACGAGCTGGCTCGAGCCCGTCACGGTGCTGCGCTACGACCCGGCGACGGGCCGCGCCGCGGACACGGGCCTGTCGCCGCGGCCGCCGATCGACACCTCGGGCTACGAGGCGATCAAGACGTTCGCGACGGCGCGCGACGGCACCAAGGTGCCGCTGTCCATCGTGGCGCGACGCGGCCTCAAGCGCGACGGGAGCCACCCGACGCTGGTCAACGCCTACGGTTCCTACCAGATCTCGTCGTCGCCCAGCGTTCAACGTCCGCGGCATCGCGTTCCTCGAGCAGGGCGGAGTTCTCGCCGTCGCGCACGTGCGCGGTGGGGGCGAATACGGCAAGCGCTGGTGGAAGGCCGGACAGAAACTCTCGAAGCACAACACCTGGCGCGACCTCATCGACTGCTGCGAGGCACTGATCAAGCAGGGCTGGACCAGCCCGCGGCACCTCGCCATCCGGGGCGGCTCGGCAGGCGGCATCACGGTCGGCCGCGCACTCACGGAGCGCCCCGACCTGTTCGCGGCCGTGATCTCGAATGTCGGGGTGTCGAACTCGCTGCGGGCCGAGTTCGAGCAGAACGGACCGACCAACATCGACGAGTTCGGCACCGTCACCGAGCGCGAGGGCTTCCAGGGCCTCAAGGCGATGGACGCCTACCACTCGGTCAAGGACGGGACGCCCTACCCCGCCGTGCTGCTCACCACGGGCATGACCGATCCGCGCGTGCCGCCGTGGCAGGTTGCCAAGATGGCGGCGCGTCTGCAGCGGGCGACGAGTTCCGGGAATCCGGTGCTGCTGCGCGTGACGTTCGACGCCGGCCACGGCGTCGGCTCTACGCGCTCGCAGGTGGACGAGGAGCGCGCCGACGAGTACGCGTTCGTGCTGTGGCGCGCCGGGGTCGCGGGGTTCCAGCCCAAGGCCGGATGAGTGGCAGCGAGGGACGGCGGTTGGACGCGCTCAGGGGTTTCGTCAGGGGCATCGACACCATCAACGACTGGCTCGGCCGCACGGTTGCGTGGCTGACGCTCGGCTGCGTGCTCACCTGCTTCGCCGTGGTCGTGCTGCGCTACGTATTCGGCCTCGGCTTTCCGTGGCTGCAGGAGCTCTACGTCTGGCAGCACGCCGCGGTGTTCATGGCCGGCGCCGGCTACACGATGCTGCATCGCGGGCACGTCAACGTGGACGTGCTCTACGGACGGATGAGCCAGCGGCGCCGCGCCTGGGTGGACATCCTAGGCACTCTCATCTTCCTGTTCCCGTGGCTGGCGATCCTGGCGGTGACCTCGGCACCATTCGTACTGTCGTCCTGGGACATCCGCGAGCCCTCGAGCACCGCCGGCGGCATGCCCGGGCTGTATCTCCTCAAGTCGCTGCTGTGGCTGTTCTGCGCGGTGCTTTTCCTGCAGGGCCTCGCACTGATTGCGCGGCGCGCACTGTTCCTTGCCGGGTACGAACTCCACGACCATGACGAGGACGCCGTTAGCGATGAGCGCATCTGAGACTTACCGCGGGGCCGAACCTCGATGAGCACCGTGCTGATCGGCGAGATCCTGTCGGTCGCGATGTTCCTCGCGACCATTGGCGCGGTGCTGATCGGCTACCCGGTCGCATTCACGCTCGCCGGCGTGGCGCTCATCTTCGCGACGCTCGGCATGGCCCTCGGCGTGTTCGACGTCGCGATCCTCTCGGCGCTGGTGGGCCGCTATTTCGGCACGATGACCAACGAGACGCTGGTCGCCGTGCCGCTGTTCGTGTTCATGGGCGTGATGCTCGAACGCTCCAAGATCGCCGAGGCGCTGCTCACCACGATGGGCGAGCTGTTCGGCGCGCTGCGCGGCGGGCTCGGCTACTCCGTGGTGATCGTGGGCGCGCTGCTGGCGGCCTCGACCGGCATCGTCGGCGCCACGGTAGTGACCATGGGCCTGCTGTCGCTGCCGGCCATGATGCGCGCGGGCTACGACCCGAAGCTCGCGGCGGGCACGATCTGCGCCGCGGGCACGCTCGGGCAGATCATCCCGCCCTCGACCGTGCTGATCTTCGTGGGCGACATCCTGCAGGGGGCGAACCAGCGGGCGCAGCTCGAACTCGGCAATCTCGCGCCCGAGCCGATCTCGGTGGGCCAGCTGTTCGCCGGCGCGATGCTGCCGGGGCTCGTGCTGGTGGGCCTGTACCTCGCGTGGATCCTCGCGAAGTCGATCTTCGATCCGAACGTCCTGCCCGCCGCTCGAGATGAGCGAGGAGCAGCGTGCCGGTCTCGCCGGGCGGGTGCTGCGCGCACTGCTGCCGCCGCTGCTGCTGATCCTTGCGGTGCTGGGCTCCATCCTCACCGGCATCGCCACGCCCACCGAATCGGCCTCGGTGGGCGCGGTCGGCGCGATGCTGCTCGCCGGCGTCAAGAACCGCTTCGACCGCCGGGTCCTGCACGAGGTCATGCGCACGACGCTGAGCATCTCGTCGATGGTGTTCGTGATCCTGCTGGGCGCGAGCGTGTTCAGCCTCGTGTTCCGCGGGCTCGGCGGCGAGAACCTCGTGCACGACGCGCTCGCGTCCATGCCCGGCGGCGTGTTCGGCGCGGTGTTCGCGGTGATGCTGGTGATCTTCGTGCTCGGGTTCTTCCTCGACACCTTCGAGATCATCTTCATCGTCGTGCCGATCGCCGCGCCCGCGCTGATCAAGCTCGGCGTCGACCCGGTCTGGCTCGGCGTGATGATCGGCGTGAACCTCCAGACCAGCTTCCTCACGCCGCCCTTCGGCTTCGCGCTGTTCTACCTGCGCGGCGTGGCGGGCAAGCTGCTGCGCACCGCCGACATCTACCGTGGAGCAGTGCCGTACGTCGCGCTCCAGGTGCTCGGTCTCGCGCTGCTCTGGGCTGCGCCCGGACTGGCGACCAGGCTGCCAGAGAGGCTGTTCGCCGCCGAGGCGCCGCTGTCCGAGGAAGACTCGGGTGGAGTGGCACCGGCGGTCACCTCGGGGTCGCCGGTCAGCGACGACTTCAGCGGCCTGCTCGACGAGCCGGCGGTCGGCGGGGAGCCACCCTACTTCGACAACTTCGAGGACCTGTTGCCCGAGGACTCGGCCAAGTGAATGGCGCGAGCCGGCACCGGGCGCTCACGACTATCGCCGCACTGCTGCTCGGCGCGATTGCGGGCCCCGCCGTCGCCGCGGACGCGCCGCCGCAGCGCATCTACGTGAATGCCCGCGTCTGGACCGGCGACCCGACGCAACCGTCGGCCGAGGCGTTTGCCGTGCGCGGCGAGCGGTTCGTCGCGGTCGGCGAGACGCTCACGATCGAAGGCGCTCGCGGGACCCGGGACCGAGATCGTCGACTTGGGCGGCAAGCGCGTGGTGCCCGGATTCAACGACGCGCACTGGCACCTGCCGGCACGCAAGGACGCGAGGCTCGACAACGCCGGATCGGTCGCGGTGATCCAGCAGCGTCTGAGTGAGTACGCGGCCACGCTGCCGGCAGAAAGCTGGGTGACCGGCCGCGGCTGGATGCCGCCTGACTTTCCCGACCGTACCGCGCACAAGCGCTACCTCGACGCGATCTTCCCAGACCGCCCTGTGGTGATCCGCGACCGCGACGGGCACCAGGCGCTCGCGAACACGTCGCGCGCTGCAGCTTGCGAAGGTATCGCGCGACACGCCCGACCCCGCCGACGGCATCATCGTGCGTGACGCGAGCGGCGAACCGACGGGGCTGCTCAAGGAAGGCGCGGCCCGCCTCGTGCGCGACCTGCTGCCGCCGCTGACCGCCGAGGACACCTACCAGCTGCTGCTCGGCGAGATCGCGGCGGCCGCGTCGTTCGGGCTCACGACGCTGCAGGATGCAACCGAAGGCGGGCTCACCGACGACGAGCGGGCGGCCGTCACACGGGCCATCGCAGAGCAGCGCATGCTCATGCGCTATCGCTCGGCCGTGCCGTTCGAGGAGCGGCCGGACCCGGAGCGCCTCAGGCGCTACGCCGCCGGCTGCGAGGCCGCGCGCGGCACGCTGCACACCTGCGGCTTCGCCAAGCTGATCCTCGATGGCACCGTGGACGCGAAGACCGCTGTGATGCTCGAGCCCTACGTCGGCGGCGGCAACGGTCTTGCCTTCCTCTCGCGCGAGCAGCTCGAGCGGGCGGTCACGGCCTACGACCGGGCGGGCCTGCAGGTCGAGATCCACGCGATCGGCGACGGCGCGATCCGCATGGCACTCGACGCGTTCGAGCGTGCCGCGAAGAGCAATGGCACGAGTGGCCGCCGCCACCGCATCGAGCACGTCGAGGTCCCGGCGCTCGCCGACCTGCCGCGCTTCCGGCAGCTCGGGGTAATCGCCTCGACGCAGGCATACGGGGCCGTGCCGGACGCCAACACGCTCGAGAACTACGCGCCGCTGATCGGGCCGGAACGCTCCGCGCGTGCCTATGCGTTCCGCCTGTTCGACGACGCCGGTGCGGTGCAGGCCTTCGGCAGCGACTACCCCGTCTACCCGATGGATCCCCTGCTCGGCATCTACACTGCCGTCACGCGCCAGACGCCTGCCGGCACGCCCGCAGGCGGCTGGTATCCGCAGAACCGCATCGGCGTGGAGGCGGCGCTCGCGCACTACACGCGCGACGCGGCCTTTGCGGAGCACGCCGAAACGGACAAGGGCACGATCACCGCCGGCAAGTACGCGGACTTCGTCATGCTGTCGCGCGACATCCTCGCGATCACGCCGCGCGAGTTGCTCGATGCGCGCGTGCTGCTCACGGTGATGGGCGGGCGGGAGACTTACCGCGCCGCCGCGGCCGAGTGAGGCGACTCAGGCCCTGAGCTTGAACTCGAACGGCAGCCGGCGGGCGTTGAGGTAGGCCTGCTCGCCGATGCGTGTCCACGGCATGATCTCGCTGCGGAACGCGAGGAAGTCCTCGATGATCCGTCGCACGATGCGGTTCGGCGAGGTGTCGGCGGCGTAGATCTCGTTCAGCACCTCGTTCGATTTCTCGCCGCAGGCGATCAGCACTTCCTCGGGGAAAGGGCGAACGATCACGCCGTGGTCCTTCACGAGCGCGCGCAGCGCCGGGCCGGAGCGTGCGTTGTACTCGGCGAGCAGGTCACGCGTCGCTGCGTCCGCGGCGGTGCGGACGATGGCCTGCAGTTCGGGCGTCAGCGAGCGCCAGGCCTGCTCGTTGATCATCAGCTGCAGGTTCGGGCCTGGCTCGTGGTAGCCCGGCGCGTAGTAGTAGCGGCAGACCTGGTAGAAGCCGAGTGCGAGGTCGTTGTACGGGCCGATCCACTCGGCGGCGTCGATCGCGCCCGACTGCAGGGCCGGGAAGATCTCCCCGCCCGGCAGGTTCACCGGCGTGACGCCGAGCTTGGCGAGCACCCGTCCCTGGTTGCCAGGCGCGCGGAACTTGAGGCCCTTGAGATCCTCGACCGAGCGGATCTCCTTCCTGAACCAACCGAGCATCTGCGTGCCCGTGCTGCCCGCGTGGAAGGCGCGGATGCCGAAGGGAGCGTAGAGCTCGTCCCAGAGCTTCTGGCCGTTGCCGTACTTCACCCAGGCGTCCATCTCGTTGGCGGTGAAGCCGAATGGAAACGCCGTGAAGAACGGTGCGCCTTCCGACTTGCCGGTGTGGTAGTAAGCCGCGTCGTGGCCCAGCTGCGCGGTGCCGTTCGCCACCGCGCCGAAGCACTCGAGCGCCGGCACCAGCTCGCCCGCGGCGTACACCTTGACCGTGAGGCGCCCGCCGCTCATCGCGGTGATGTTGGCCGCCAGCCGCTCCGCACCGGCGCCGAGCCCCGGCAGGCCCTTCGGCCAGCTCGTGACCATGCGCCACTCCATCAGTCCCTTCGAGATAGCGGGCGCGGCGAGCACCGCACCGCCGCCGAGGACGGCGGCCTTGAGTAGCGATCTGCGTTTCACGCGCGGTTCCCCGGCATTGGCATGTCTGTCCTGGGAGGCGAACCTACCACAGCCGGCGTGCACAGCCGCGCCCGGGGCACCGCGCGGTCGCCGGCACAGCGGTGTCGCGATGCGGCAGGAGCCGGGCCGGACAGCCGCTATGATTCGCACATGAAGTCCGCCTTCGGCATGCTCGCCGCCCTGCTGCTCTGCCTCGCGAGTGCGCCGGCGGCGCCGGGTCCGCAGCCGGCGAAGCACGTGGCCGCTGCAGAGCAGGCGTTCCTCGACTACCTGGACGCGCGCGGCGCGGTCGGCTTCCTCGAATCGGGCAAGGTCGACCGCTTCGAGGGGCAGCAGCTCGCCGCGTGGCGGCAGCGGCTCGACGAGCGACGACGGACGCTCGATGCCGGCCTGGCCGCCGTCTCCGGCGCCCCGCTCGACCCGGCCGACGCGCGCGCGGTCGCGGCGATGCGCCGGTCGCTCGAGGCGCTGGACACGGAGGAGACGACCCCCGGTGGCCGCGAACCGCAATGCGCGGAGGCGCAGGGCCGCGACCTCGGCTACGCGGCGCTGCGCGCGGCGCTCGTGAGCTGCTACGTCGCGCACGGCAACCAGATGCGCTACGAGGGCGGCACCATCGACCGCGGCACGGCCCTGCAGCTGCTGCACGTGATCGAGGAACCCGCGCGGCGCCGGGCGGTCTTCGACGCATTCGCGCCGCTGTGGGCCTCGCTCAATGGGCGCAACGAGGCCGACAGCCCGTACCGCCGGATGATCGCGCTGGCAGCGGCCGACGCGGCGCAGCGCGGGTCCGAGATCGATGCGGCGGCGCGCGCGATCGGGATCGGGACAGCCGAGGTCGAGCGCTGGCTGGTGCAGATCCTGGAGGCCTGGCGCGACGCGAGCCCGCCGCAACTGGTCGAGCCGTGGGACTACCGCTACCTCAACAGCGCCGCCAACCGGCAGCTCGAGTCGCAGATCCCGGCTGCGTCCCTGCTGCCGGCGAACCAGGCCTTCTATCGCGATCTCGGGGCGGACCTCGGCGCGCTCGGGGTCGTCTTCGACCTCGAGCCGCGTCCCGACAAGTCGCCGCTGGCGTATTCGGACTTCCTGTCGCGCGGCAGGCTCGTCGCGGACGAGTGGCGCCGGCCGGTGGCACGCGTGGTGGGCAGCTACCCCGCCGGCGGCCTATTCTCGCTCAACGAACTCGTGCACGAGAACGGCCACGCGGTGCACGTGAGCGCGATCCGCACGCGCCCCGCCTACATGGACTGGCCCGACACGCTGTTCACCGAGGCGTTCGCAGACGTGCCGTCGTGGAGCGTGCACGAGCCGGCCTGGCAGCGTCGCTACCTCGGCGTCGCGGCGCCCGAGGCGGCTTCGCTGCGCTCGCTCTACGGCAACGTCATGCTCGACGTCGCGTGGTCGCTGTTCGAGATCCGCATGCTGCGCGACCCGGCATCCGATCCGAACGCGGTCTGGACCGACCTCACCAGCCGCTACCTGCGCATCGTCCCGCATCCGGAGCTGTCGTGGTGGGCGATGCGCGTGCAGCTCGCCAGCAATCCCGGCTACATGGTCAATTACGGCCTCGGCGCGGTGCTGACCGCGGAGATGCGCGCACGCGCGAGCGCGGCGATCGGGCCGTTCGACGCGGGCAATGCCGGCTGGTACGGGTGGCTCGGGGAGCGGCTGCTGCGCTTCGGCTCCGAGCGCGACACGGACTCGCTGATGCGCGAGCTGCTCGGGCGGCCGTTGTCGCCGGAGGCACTGCTGCGGGAGATCCGGCGCTGCGAGTCGACCCGCTGACCGGGTGCCGCTGGCGCCTCAACGCTCCAGCGCCAGCGCCACGCCCTGCCCCACGCCGACGCAGAGCGTGACGAGCGCGCGTCGGCCACCGCTGTGCTCGAGCTGCCGCAACGCCGTGAGCACGAGGCGTGCGCCGCTCGCCCCGAGCGGGTGGCCGAGCGCGATCGCGCCGCCGTTGGGATTCACCTGCGGCGCGTCGTCGGGCAGGCCGAGCGCGCGCGTCACCGCGAGCACCTGGGCCGCGAAGGCCTCGTTGATCTCGATCACGTCGAAGTCGGCGAGGCTCATACGCAGGCGCGCCAGCAGCTTCTGCGTCGCGCCGACCGGCCCGATGCCCATGATGCGCGGGGCCACGCCGCAAGCGGCCATTCCGAGCACGCGCGCGCGGGGTGCGAGCTGCCAGCGCGCCACCGCTGCCTGCGACGCGACCAGCAGCGCGCAGGCGCCGTCGTTGATGCCGGAGGCATTGCCGGCCGTGATCGTCGTGCCGGGCCCGAGGATGGGTGCGAGCGATGCGAGGCGGGCGAGCGTCGTCTCGGGTCGCGGCTGCTCGTCGGCCACGACGACCGTGCCGTCCGGTCCGGCGGGAACGCCCACCAACTCGTCGTCGAACCAACCTGCGGCGATGGCGCGGGCCGCGCGCTGCTGGGAGCGCAGCGCGCAGGCGTCCTGGTCCTCCCGCGAGATCCCGTGCTCGCGCACGAGGTTCTCGGCAGTCTGCGCCATCGAGTCCACGCCGTGCAGTTCACGCATGCGCGGATTGACGAGGCGCCAGCCGAGCGTCGTGTCCTCGAGCTTCTGTTCGCGCGAGTGCGAGGCATCGGCCTTGCCGAGCACGTAGGGTGCCCGCGTCATGCCCTCGACGCCTCCGGCGACGACGACTCCGGCTTCGCCGAGCGCGCAGGCGCGCGCAGCCTGCCCGACGGCCTCGAGGCCCGACGCGCAGAGGCGGTTGACCGTGACGCCGGGCACCGACACGGGCAGGCCCGCGAGCAGCGCGGCCATGCGCGCGACGTTGCGGTTGTCCTCGCCGGCCTGGTTCGCGCAGCCCAGACAGACGTCGTCGACGGCCGCCGGGTCGAGACCGGGATGCCGTTCGAGCAGCCGCTGGATTGCAAGTGCGGCGAGATCGTCGGTGCGCACGGCGGCGAGCCCGCCGCGGAATCGGCCGAAGGGCGTACGCAGGCCGTCGCAGAGAAAGGCGTGAGTCGTTTTCAAGAGGAGACCGTGCAGCGGGCGGGGCCCCATCGATGTGAAGTGCGGATCAAACGGCGACCGGGGGCAGGCTGTCGACAGGCAGGCAGCGCTCGATCGCGACGGCCGTCGCACGCAACTCGGGCAGCACCTCGCGCATCGCGTGGGTCCCGGCATTCGCGTGGTACGGCAGGCTGGCGTTGAGCGCGGCGATCACCCGGCCTTCGCGGTCATGCACGGGCACGGCGAGCGAGCAGAGCCCGAGTTCGAGTTCCTGCTCGACGTACGCGTAGCCCTGGGCGCGCACCTCGCGGACGATCGCACGCAGGCGACGCGTATCGGTCACGGTGTGGGGCGTGAGGCGCTCCGGCCGGCAGCCCGCGAGCCACGCCGCGAGCGACGTGTCGGGCAGTCCGGCCAGCAGCACCCGCCCCATCGACGCCGCATAGGCCGGCAGCCGGGCGCCGACGCCGAGCGCCACCGTCATCACGCGGCGCACCGGCACCCGCAGCACGTAGACGATCGACTGGCCGTCGAGCACCGCGATCGAGCAGCTGTGGTTGACGCGCTGCGCCAGCTGCTCGACCAGCGGCTGCGCGAGATCGGTCAGCTGCAGCGACCCGAGGCACCCGAAGCCGAGTTCCAGCACGCGGGGGCTCAGTGCGTACTCGCGCCCGGTCGCGCGCACGTAGCCCAGGTGCTGCAGCGTCAGCACCAGGCGCCGGACGGCCGCGCGCGACAGATTCGTGCGCGCCGCGATGCCGGCGAGCCCGAGCGTCGGGTGCTGCGCATCGAAGGCCGCGAGCACCGACAGGCCGCGGGCCAGCGACTGCACATAATCGCGGCTCTGCTCGAAGCGCGGCGGGGCGGCGGTCGTGCGCGGGCTCGGCATTTGACGCGGAGATTAGTCATTCGTACGATGGTGCGCAATGCGTACGCTTGTGCGGTAATCGCACGAGCCGTCGGCGCAGCGGGCCGTCCGGGGGAATCTTGGTCACCGAGCGAAATTCGGTCCTGCACAGCTGGTGCGCGCAGTCGCAATGGAACGCACCGACGGTGGTCGGCGGCGCCGGCGCGCACCTGCACCTCGAGGACGGCCGCTCGATCCTCGACATGAGCAGCCTCGCCGAGTGCAGCAACCTCGGCCACCAGCACCCCGCGGTCGTCGCCGCGATCCGCGCGCAGGCCGAGCGGCTGTGCTTCGTGACGAACGCCTGGGGCGCGCAACCGCGCGCGGAGCTGGCAGCGCGCCTGCTCGAGCTCGCCGACTTCGAGGGCGGGCGGGTGTTCTTCACGCTCGGCGGCGCCGACGCCAACGAGCACGCGGTCAAGATCGTGCGCCAGGCGCTGGGCCGTCCGCGCGGCGTCGTGATCGCCCGCGACCGCTCGTACCACGGCGCCACGCACCTCGCGATGGCGCTCTCCGGCGACACGCGCACGCGGGAGTTCGTCGACCCGGACGCGCTCGGCGTCAGCCACGTCGAGCCGCCGTACGCGTACCGCTGCCCATTCGGCAGCGCAAGCGATGCCGAGTGCGGCGAGCGTGCGGCTGCGGCCGTGGCCGAGCGCATCGAGCATTTCGGCGCGGAACGCATCGCCGCCGTGCTCCTCGAGCCAAACGCCGGCTCCAACGGCATCGTCGCGCCCGACACGTACTGGCCGGCGGTGCGCCGGCACAGCGCAGAGCGCGGCATCCCGCTGATCGCCGACGAGGTGATGAGCGGGTTCGGCCGCTGCGGCGAGTGGTTCGCCTGGCAGCGCCACGGCGAGGCCGGCCGGCCCGACGTGATCACGCTGGCCAAGGGGCTCACCGGCGGGGCGCTGCCGCTCGGCGCGGTCGTCCTGTCGCGCGCGCTCGCGGCACGCCTCGAGCACCAGGTACTCGCCACCGGCCTCACCTACTGCGGTCATCCGCTCGCCTGCGCGGCCGGCGTGGCGGCCATCGCCGCCTACGAGGAGCAACGCCTCGTCGAGCGGTCGCGCCGGCTCGGCGCCGGCCTGCGGCACGAGCTCGACCGGCTCGCCGCGCGCCACCCTGTGATCGGCGACGTGCGCGGCGGCCACGGCCTGTTCGCCGTGCTCGAACTGGTCGCGGATCGCCGCTCACGCGAGCCGCTGGCGCCCTGGCCGCAGACGCCGCCTGCGCTGCGGGCGCTGCTCGACGCCGCGATGGAGGAAGGCGTCTCGTTCGGTTCGCGCGGCAACCTCATCCTGCTCGCGCCCCCGCTGGTCATCGAGGAACGTGACCTCGCCGACGCGCTCGCGCTGCTGGACCGCCTGCTGACCCGCTTCTTTCCCTCCGCCTGACCTCGACGGGCCCGCGCCATGAGCTTCCGCCTCACCTACGCCACGATGTTCGATCCGCCGGACGCGATGCACGAGCGCTTCGATGCCGCGCTCGAGTCGATGCGCGCGCGCCTGGGCGGGCGTCACGAACTGTTCGTGAATGGCACCGACGTTGCGACCGCGCATCACGTCGCGCGCCACAGCCCCATCGACAGCAGGCTCGCCCTCGGCGACTTCGCCGTCGCCGGGCGCGACCACGTCGAGGCAGCCATGCGGGCCGCACAGGCGGCATTCCCGGCGTGGCGGGCGACGCCGCTCGCCGAGCGCGTGCGCCTGATGCGTCGCGTCGCCGAGCTGATGGAACAGCGCGTCTACGGGATCGCGGCGGCGCTCGCGCTCGAGGTGGGCAAGAACCGCATGGAGGCCCTCGGCGAGGCGCAGGAGACGGTGGACTTCTTCCGCCACTACGCGGACGACTTCGAGAGCCACGGCGGCTACGAGCACGAGCTGCCGAACGATCCGCTGCCGGGAGTCGTCTCCCGCAACCGCAGCGTGATGCGTCCCTACGGGACCTGGGTGGTGATCGCGCCGTTCAACTTCCCGCTGGCGCTGGCGGGCGGTCCGGCGGCCGCCGCGCTCGTCACCGGCAACACCGTGGTGGTGAAGGGCGCGACCGACACGCCCTGGGCCGGTCGACTGCTCGCCGACTGCGTCCGCGACGCCGGGCTGCCGCCGGGCGTCTTCAATTACCTCGCGGGCTCGGGCCGGGACGTGGGCGAGGCGTTGGCCTCGCATCCGGCCACGGCCGGCATCACCTTCACCGGCTCGGTCGGCGTGGGGCTCGGATTGCTGCGCCAGATGGCCGGCGGCGCGTGGCCCCGCCCCTGCATTGCCGAGATGGGCGGGAAGAATTCCTGCATCGTCACGGCACGGGCCAACCTCGGGGATGCAGCGGCTGGCATCGTGCGCTCGGCCTACGGCATGGGCGGCCAGAAGTGCTCGGCGCTGTCGCGCCTGTACGTCGAGCGGGCGGTGGCGGACGAGTTGCTCGAGCGACTGCGCGCGCAGGTTGAATCGATCCGCATCGGGGATCCCTGCCGGCGCGAGCACTGGCTCGGGCCGGTCATCAACGAGACGGCGTACGCGAACTACGCGCGTCACGTCCGCGCGCTCGCGGACGGCGGCGCACGCGTTGTCACGGGCGGGCGGCAGCTGCGCGACGGCGATCTGTCACGTGGCCACTACGTCGAACCCGTGCTGGCCGAGGCGCCGCTCGCGCATCCGCTGTGGACGCACGAGATGTTCCTGCCCATCCTGATGCTGCACCGGGTCGCGGACCGCGCCGAGGCCATGCAGCTCGCCAACGACTCGGATCTCGGCCTGACCGCGGGCTTCTACGGCGGCGCGGACGAGGTGCCGTGGTTCCACGAGCACATCGAGGCGGGCGTGACGTACGCGAACCGCCGCCAGGGAGCGACCACGGGCGCCTGGCCCGGCTACCAGCCGTTCGGAGGCTGGAAGGGCTCGGGCTCCACGGGCAAGGCGATCGCGTCGTTCTACTACCTCGCGCAGTACCTGCGCGAGCAGTCGCGCACCGTCGTGCAGTGACGCCAGTGAAGCTCACGACGAAGCACCTGACCTTGACCGCCGCGATCGAGCGCCACGTCGCCGACGGCGCCTGCGTGGCGCTCGAGGGGTTCACGCACCTGATTCCCTTCGCCGCGGGACACGAGATCATCCGCCAGGGCCGTCGCGGCCTGCACCTCGTGCGCATGACGCCCGACCTGATCTACGACCAGATGATCGGCATGGGCTGCGCGAGCCGGCTCACGTTCTCCTGGGGCGGCAACCCGGGCGTGGGGTCGCTGCACCGACTGCGCGACGCCGTCGAGCGCCAATGGCCCGCGCCGCTCGAGCTCGACGAGCACACGCACGCGGGCGTGGCCGCGGCCTACTGCGCCGGCGCGGCCCGCCTGCCGTTCGCCGCGCTGCGCGGCTACCTCGGCACCGACCTCGTGGCGGCAAACCCGCGCATCCGCAGCGTCGAGTGCCCGTTCACCGGCGAGCGCCTCGCCGCGGTCCCGGCCATCAACCCGGACGTCACGATCCTGCACGCGCAGCGTGCGGACCGGCAGGGCAACGTGGCGATCCACGGCATCGTCGGCGCGCAGCGCGAGGCGGCGCTCGCGGCGCGCGCGCTCGTCGTCACCGTCGAGGAGATCGTCGAGGCGCTGCCGCCGGCGATGAACGGCATCGTGCTGCCGCACTGGGTGGTGAGCGCGGTGGCGCATTGCCCGGGCGGAGCCTACCCGTCGTACGTCCAGGGCCACTACGCCCGCGACAACGGCTTCTACCAGCGCTGGGATGCGATCGCCCGCGACCGCGAGGGCTTCCGGACGTGGATGGAAGAGCACGTGCTCGGCAGCCGTGACCACGCGGCGTTCCTCGCGAGCCTGGGAGCGGCGGCATGAGCGAGTGGACGCGCGACGAGATGATGACCGTGGCCGCCGCGCGCCTGCTGTGGGACGGCTGCGTCTGCTTCGTCGGCATCGGCCTGCCGAGCGCCGCGTGCAATCTCGCGCGCCTCACGCATGCCCCCGGCATCGTGCTGGTCTACGAGTCCGGCACGCTCGGCACGCGCCCCGAGGTGCTGCCTCTGTCCATCGGCGACGGCGAGCTCGCCGACACCGCGGCCTGCATCGTGCCGCTGCCGGAGATCTTCAGCTATTTCCTGCAGGCAGGGCGCGTCGACGTGGGGTTCCTCGGCGCCGCGCAGGTCGACCGCCACTGCAACCTCAACAGCACCGTGATCGGGCCGTACGACGCGCCGGTCACGCGCCTGCCGGGCGCGGGCGGGGCCACCGAGATCGCCGCCCACGCGCGCCAGACCTTCGTGATGCTCAAGGCGACGCCGCGCAGCCTCGTCGCCCGGCTCGACTTCCGCACCAGCGCGGGCTTTCTCGACGGTCACGGCGCGCGCGCGCGCACGACCATGCGCGGCGCGGGACCGCGCGCGGTGATCACGGATTTCGGCGTGCTGACGCCCGACCCGGACAGCGAGGAACTGCGGCTGGGCGCGCTGTTCCCCGGCGCCACAGTGGCGGAAGCGCGCGCCGCGGTCGGCTGGCCGCTGGCGGTCGCCGCAGAGGTCGAGGCGCTCGAACCGCCCAGCCCGGCCGAACTCGACACCCTGCGCGCCCTGCACGCGCGCACGCGCGAGGCGCACCGTCGCCCCGTGCGCATTCCCGCCTGAGGCGGGACCCCATCGACAGGAGATGATCGTGCGCAATCCCCACATCAAGACCGAGCTTCCCGGGCCGCGCGCCCGCGCCCTGATCGCGCGCGATGCCAACGTGATCTCGCCGAGCTACCCGCGCGACTACCCGTTCGCCATGTCGCACGGCCGCGGCACGGAAGTCTGGGACGTGGACGGCAACCGCTTTCTCGACTTCGCCTCGGGCATCGCCGTGTGCGCCACCGGACACGCGCACCCGGCGGTGGTGGACGCGGTGAAGGAGGCGGCCGGCAAATTCCTGCACATCTCGAGCGACTACTGGCACGAGAACATGGTGGCGCTCGGCGAACGCCTCGCCCAGATCGCCCCGATGGGCGAGCCCGTGATGAGCTTCCTCTGCCAGTCCGGAACGGAGTCGGTGGAGGGCGCGCTCAAGCTCGCCCGCTACGTCACGGGCCGGCCACGCTTCATCGGCTTCCTGGGCGGGTTCCACGGCCGCACGATGGGCTCGCTGTCGTTCACGTCGAGCAAGTACACCCAGCAGAAGGGCTTCGCGCCGACGATGCCGGGCGTCACCCACGTGCCCTACCCCAACCCGTACCGCCCGCTGTTCGCGGGCGCCGACCAGGGCAAGGCGGTGCTCGCCTACCTCCGCATGCTGTTCGAGCGCAACGTGCCGCCGTCGGAGGTCGCCGCGATCCTCGTCGAGCCGATCCAGGGCGAGGGCGGTTACCTCGTGCCGCCCGACGGTTTCCTCGCCGGCCTGCGTGGGATCTGCGACGAGCACGGCATCCTGCTGATCTTCGACGAGGTGCAGTCCGGCATCGGCCGCACCGGGAAGATGTTCGCCTGCGAGCACTGGGGCGTGCGGCCGGACATCCTGACGAGCGCCAAGGGTCTGGGCTCGGGCCTGCCGATCGGCGCCGTCATCGCCCGACGATCGATCATGGAGCACTGGAAGCGCGGCGCCCACGGCAACACCTACGGCGGCAATCCCGTCACCTGTGCCGCCGCCATCGCGACGGTGGACCTGGTGAGGAACGAGTACGCCGCGAACGCGGCGCGGGTCGGTGCGCACTTCATGCGGCGGCTCGGCGAACTGCAGCGCGACTTTCCCTGCATCGGCGAGGTGCGCGGCAAGGGACTCATGATCGGCATGGAGCTGATCGAGAGCGACGCCGAGCGCACGCCGGCGCGCAGGCTCTGCGACGACGTCGTCACCCGCGCCTACCACAACGGCCTGATCCTGCTCACCTGCGGCACGAGCACGGTGCGCTTCATGCCGCCGCTGTCGGTCAGCGAGGCCGAGATCGACGAGGCGGTGGGGCTGCTGCGCCACGCCCTCAACGAGGCGCTGCACCCTTGACCGCACGGCCGTACTGCTCGAGCAGGCGCACCAGCTCCGCATGCGGCAGCGCCCTGGCGTAATGCCCGTCGTTGCCCTGCATGTCGCGCGCCGCGACCATCGCGTTGACGATGGCTTCCTCGGTCGCCTGCACGGCGGCATTGAAGAGCGCGTCGAGCTGGTCATTGCCGAGCGACTCGGACGCGGCCAGCGGCTTGCCCTGGAGCGCGCCGGCATTCACCGTCGAGAAGGCGAGGAAGATGTCGCCCGAGCCGTTGCCGGCAAAACTGCCCATGCGCCCGAGGCCGAGCGCCGGTCGCCGCGCGATCCGCTTCAGCTGGTGCGGCAGGAGCGGCGCATCGGTGCCGACGACGACGATGATCGAGCCGGTATCGGACGCCGCCGGATCGCTTTCGCTGTAGACGCGGTCGTTGCGCAGGTGCTGCCCCACCGGCACGCCGGCGATGCGCAGCGTGTCGCGAAGGCCGTAGTTGGCCTGCACGAGCACGCCGAGCGTGTACGTCCGGCCCGCCACCGCGACACGCCGCGACGCCGTGCCGATGCCGCACTTGAACTCGTGGCAGATCATGCCGGTGCCGCCGCCGACGTTGCCTTCGGCCACCGGGCCGCCGGTCGCGCCATCGAGCGCGCGGTCCACGTGCTCGGGACGCACGTGGAAGCCGTTGATGTCGTTCAGGTGGCCGTCCCAGGTCTCCGCAACGACGGGCAGCGACCACCAGTAGCCCGTGGCGTCCGTCCCGCCGGCGCGCACCCGCCAGGCGATCACCGAGTCGCGCACCACGCCGACGCTGTGCGTGTTGGTGAGCATGACCGGCCCCTCGACCTGGCCCGACTCCTCGATCCACGCGCTGCCGGTCATCTCGCCGTTGCCGTTGAGCGCGAACCACGCGCCGTAGGCGGGCGTGTCGAGCGTGCCGCGCCCGCGCGGCAGGACGGCGGTCACGCCCGTGCGCACCTTGCGACCGTCGGCGAGGTCCTCCACCAGCGTCACCTGCCCCACCGTCACGCCCGCCACGTCGGTGATGGCGTTGAGCGGTCCCGGCGTGCCCTCGAAGGGAACGCCGAGATCGCGGGCGCGCGGCCCCTGCGCGGCGACCGGTCCGGCCACGAGGCAGGCGAGCAGGACGGACAGTACGCGACTCATCTCTTGACCCCCGCGGCGGAACGGCAGCCGCTGCTGCACCGCGACTCTACCGGACTGCGCGCCGCCGGCGCGCGTCACTGACCGACAGGCGAGGCCAGATGCACACGCGCAAGGAACTCGGCTTCTGGATGTGCACGGCCCTGGTGGTCGGCAACACCATCGGCATCGGCATTTACGTGCTGCCGGCGTCGCTCGCGCCCTACGGGTTCAATGCCATGATCGGCTGGGGCATCACGGTGCTCGGCATGACCGTGCTCGCGCGGGTGTTTGCCCGGCTGGCACGCGAATTCCCGGCGGCCGACGGCCCGTACGCCTACATCGAGTCGACGACCGGCCGCCTGCCGGCCTTCATCTCGATCTGGTGCTACTGGGTGTCCTGCTGGATCACCAACGCAGCGATCGCCATCGGCGTGGTCGGGTACCTCGGCAAAGTCCTGCCGGGCCTCGAGGCCTTCCCGCCGGCCGCGCTGGCGCTGGCGCTGCTGTGGCTGTTCGTCGCCGTGAACCTGCTCGGCGTTCGCACCGGCGGCCGGGTGCAGGTCGTCACCACGGCGCTCAAGCTGCTGCCCATGGGCGCCATCATCCTGCTCGGCATCTGGTTGCTCGCGACCGAGCCCTCCACCTACGCGCGCCATCCGCCCGCTACGCCGCTGACGCTCGAGGGCCTGATGGCCGCCTCAACCATCGCGCTGTTCGCCATGCTCGGCATCGAGTCGGCCGCCGTACCGGCCGGCCGCGTGCACGACCCGGAACGCACCATCCCGCGCGCCACCATGGCCGGCACGCTGCTGACCGCCGCCATCTACATCGCCGTGTCGTCGATGGCGCTGCTGCTGATCCCCCAACAGCAGCTGGCGGGCTCGAGCGCGCCGTTCGCGGACCTGCTCGACGGCTTCATGGGTGCGGGCAACGGGCGCGTGCTCGCGGTGTTCGTAGTCATCAGCGGCCTCGGCGCACTGAACGGCTGGACGCTGCTGGTGGGCGAACTCACGGCCACGATGGCCCGCCACGGCACGCTGCCGCGGCCGTTCGAGCGGCTCAACGCGCGTGGTGCTCCGGCCGCGGCATTGGTGGTCACCGGGATGCTGGCGACGGCGATGGTGCTGATGAACTACAGCAAGTCGCTGGTCGAGGGATTCACGTTCCTGACGCTGGTGGTGACCGCTGCGAATCTGCCGCTCTACCTGTTCTGCGCGCTCGCGCTGGTCGTGCTGTGGCGCCGCGGCCAGCGGCAACTGCCCGGCGACCTGCTGGTACTCGGCCTGCTCGGCACGGCGTACTCGGTGTTCGCCTTCGTCGGGCTCGGCCGGGAGCCGTTCCTCTGGGCGCTGATCCTCGGCGCCGTGGGGCTGCCGCTGTACTTCCTGCTGAGTCGGCGCCGGACACCTGGAGCTGCCCGTGGCGGCCTTGGCCTCGGCGGCGCTGCTGCTGGCCGGCAATGCGGTGCCGGCGGACGCCGTCGCCGATCCGGTCGATCCGGTCGGGCCGATCGGGCCGTCCCCGCCGGCATACACTGCCGACGGCCGCAGTGGCCTCGCGCAGCTGTCGAGCCGCTTCGAATCCCTCGCGGCGGATCACGGGTGGCAACAGGAGACGATCTACGCCTATCCCGGCCGGGACGGCCTCGCGATCCGGGCGTGGCGGACGCCGCAACGCGGCGAGGCGCTGTGGATCCTGGGCGGCATCCACGGCGAGGAGCCGGCGGGACCGAACGCGATCGCGGCCAGCCTCGGCAGCCTGGTGGAACTGGCCGCGTCGGGCGTGCCCATCGTCGTGATCCCGCTGTGCAACCCGACGGCCTATCGCAACAACTGGCGCTACCCGAACACCGCCGAGCGCGACTGGCGCAAGGGCGGCTACAGCGTCGGCGACGCCGAGTCTCTGCTGCCAGACCTCGAGACCGGCACACGACCGCGCGCGCCGAGGCCACCGGGGCCGGACACGCGCGCGCTCACGGAATTCGTGCTGCGCCTGGCGGAGTCCTATCCTCCGCGACTGGTGCTCGACCTGCACGAGGACGAGCTCTCGACCGACGGCGGCTACATCTATTCACAGGGACGCGACGCCGCGGGCAACCCGGTCGGCGCCGAGGTCATCCGGCTGCTGCAGGCCTCGGGCATCCCGATCCGGACCTCCGGGCGCACGCGGTTCGACGAGCCAATCGTGGACGGGGTGATCAGCCGCGACGACAAGGGCCTGCCGATCCGCGACGGATCCATCGACGAGCTGCTGGCCGCCGAGGAGGTGTTCGTGGACGGTCGCAGGACGCGCGGACCGGGCGCGCCGACCGTGATCGTCGTCGAGACTCCGGCGTTCGCCGGCTCGCGCCTGGACCTGCGCGTCGCTGCGCAGAGCGCGGTCGTGCGGCACGTGCGGGAGCTGTGGCAGCTGAGCGCGAAGCCGGACTGATCGTCGACGTCGCGCCGACTGGCCTGCATTCGCGGCGAGCCGGCCTCGAGCCAGCCTCGAGGCGGCCGCGACGGAGGCCGGGCGCGGATCTCAGGCCGCCACGCCGAACAGCGCTCCGACGGCGGCGGTCAACGCCATCGCCAGCGCGCCCCAGAAGGTGACGCGCACGGCGGACGCGACCAGGGGCGCGCCCCCGGCGCGTGCGGCCAGCAGCCCGAGCAGCGCGAGAAACAGCAGCGAGCTGCCCGCCACGCCCGGCATGAGGGTGTTTGCAGGAAACAACAGAACCATCAGCAGAGGCAGCGCAGCGCCCACCGCGAACGTCCCCGCCGAGGCCAGTGCGGCCTGCACAGGCCGTGCTGCCAGCGTTTCGGAGATCCCGAGCTCGTCACGTCCGTGCGCGCCGAGCGCGTCGTGCTGCATCAGCTGCGTGGCGACGTTGGCAGCCAGCGTCGCATCCAGTCCGCGCTTGACGTAGATGGCGGTCAGCTCCGCGTGCTCCCCCTCGGGGTTCGCCGCCAGTTCGCGGGTCTCCCGCTCCAGGTCCGCGCGTTCGGTGTCGGCCTGCGAACTGACCGAGACATACTCGCCGGCAGCCATGGACATGGCGCCCGCCATCAGCCCGGCCACGCCCGAGACCAGGATGGCCTGCGTACTCGCGCCGGCCGCCGCCACTCCGAGGATCAGGCTGGCCGTCGAAACGACTCCGTCGTTCGCGCCGAGCACGGCCGCGCGCAACCAGCCGGTGCGATGGGTCCTGTGGATTTCACGATGTCTCATCGCGCGCCTCTCCCGGCACGTCCTCTGGCCGGAGCCGCCGCAGCCGCGTGCCCGTCGTGACGTTCGGATCCCAGCTGATCGCACGGTTCCGCCCGGCCGCCTTCGCGAGCAGCAGCGCCTGGTCGGCCCGCTCGATGGCGTCCTCGACGCTGACCTCCGGATCGAGCGATGCGAGCCCGAACGACGCCGTCACACGGACCGCGACGCCGCCGGGAGCGCTGACCCACGAACGGCTGGCGAGGCCGTCGCGGACGCGACGGATCACTGCCTGGCCGATCGCCAGGTCCGCGCCGGGCAGCGCGATCAGGAATTCGTCGCCACCGTAGCGAAACACCCTGTCGTAGGGCCGGAGGCATCGCGCGAGGTGTTTCACGGCAGTCGACAGGACCGCGTCGCCCACGCGATGGCCGTGCGTGTCGTTGATCTGCTTGAACTGGTCCAAGTCCATGAAGGCGATGCAGCACTGCTGGACGCCCCGGCTCGCCAGCTCGTGCCATGCACGCAACGCGGGCAGCATCTCCGCGCGGCCGGCGGCGGCGGTCAGCTCGTCGCGGCTTCGCAACGCGCCCTCGATACCCTGCGCCAGCGAATCCAGTGCCCGGCGCAGCCGCGCGCTGCCGGCGACCAGGTCGTCGAAATCCTCGACGCCGAGCGGCGCGTCGGCCGCCATCTCTCCAAGCAGGTGGTCGGCGATCCGGTGCAGGTGCTCGTGCTCCACGCCCATCGCTGCGAAGGCCGGGTGCCCCCACAGCGCCGCGGGCGCTCGATCGAAGTACCATCGGTCGAAGCCGCAATCCTGGTGGACGCTCCACGCGGGATCGCCCGGATCGAACGGGCCTCCCCGGACGATCGCCCGGAGGATGCCCTCCTGCCACTGCGAATGGTCGAGCAGGGCTCGTGCCAGCTGCTCCAGCGCCAGGCGCATCCGGGCCCGATCCATCCCGCGCATCGGCGTACACCTCCGCACTGCCCACGCCAGCGACCGCCACGTCCTCGAGTCACCGACGGCGCGTCATCGCGTCCGTCCCGCCACACCTCAAGCTTCCCGACTTGCCCGACGCTGCACAAGCCCGGCGATGGGCGATCGTTGCCGAATCCCGTTAAGCACGTCACAGATTGGAGAGAATCAGGGCCCGCCCGCCTCGCAGAACCGGGACGACTGTCGACTGCTAGGGCACCAGGGCCAGGAACAGGAATGCCGCGAAGATCACGATCTGCACCGCGCCCTGCATGATGTTGGTCCGGCCGTTGCCGAGCCCGATCGCGGCCACCAGCAGGCTGAGGATCAGCAGGACCATGTCCTTCGCCTCGAGGCCGAGCACCAGCGGCAGGTCGAAGACGATCGCCACGAGCACGACCGCCGGGATCGTCAGACCGATGCTCGCGAGCGCCGACCCGTAGGCCAGGTTCATGCTGGTCTGCAGGCGGTCGGCCAGCGCCGCACGGAGCGCGGAGACGGCCTCGGGCAGCAGCACGACCATCGCGATGATGATGCCGACGACGGCCGCCGGCGCGCCCGCCGCGGCGACCGCCGACTCGATGCCCGGCGAGAGGATCTTGGCGAGCCCGACCACGACCACCAGCGAGACCAGCAGCAGTCCGAAACTGGTCCAGGCCTGCGCGATGGACGGCGGCGGCGCGTGGACCGCCTCGTTCGACGGGTCCTTCGCCGGCAGGAAGTAGTCCCGGTGCCGGACGGTCTGGAAGAACACGAACGCGCACCACAGCGCCAGCGAACTCAGCCCGACGAACGCGAGCTGCTGCGCGGAGTAGCTCGCCCCGGGAGCGCTCTTGGTGAACACGGGCATGATCAGGACCAGCGTCGCCAGCGCCGTGAGCGCCGAAAGCGCGGGGCCCGCGCCCTCGATGCGGAAGGACTGCTCGCGATGGCGCCAGCCGCCGAGCAGCACGCACAGGCCGATCACCCCGCTGCTGATGATCATGACCGTGGCGTAGATCGTGTCCCGCGCCAGCGCCGCCTTCCCGGCCCCGCCGGTGAACATCATCGAGAGGATCAGCGCCAGCTCGATCGCGGTGATCGACAGCGCGAGGACCAGCGTGCCGAACGGTTCCCCGACCCGGTGGGCCACGACCTCGGCGTGATGGACCGCCGCCGCGACCGACGCCAGCAGCATGATCGCGGAGGCAGCCGTGAGCAGCGCATTCAACGGCATCGCCAGCGTGGCGGCGAGCAGCGCGGCAGCGGCGACCGGCACCAGCGTCGACCAATGGGGCATGCGGGTTCCTCGGTCGTGGCGGAACGCGTCGCGGCCCGGTCGCGGCGGGTCGTCGTCGCGTGGAGACTGTATCCTATCCCGCCAATCCCGGAGATCCCGCCCGATGCACGCCAGAGTCGCTGCCTGCCTGCTCGCGGTGTTCGCCGCCGTCGTGACCACGGAGGCTCACGCCTTCAACTACCGTTTCCTGCGGACCTCGGTGCTCGAGAGACTCACCGCCGAGGACATGGAGATCGGCAGCCGTGCGACCCGCGTCGCGCTCGACAGCGGCGAAGACGGCGAGTGGACGAACCCGAACACCGGTGCGGCCGGCACCATCCGCATCCTCGCGACAGTCGACGTGGACGGCCGCCAAGGCTGCCGCCGTACGCGCCTCGCCGTGACCGCCGGCGGGCGCTCGGGCAGCGGGACCTACACCCTTTGCCGGGCGAGTTCCGGCGCCTGGAACTTCCACACGCCGTCGGGGCGCTAGCGCCGATTCAGCCGCGTCGCAAGGCGCGTCCACCCGACGCGCGGAGATAGCGACGGATCGCATCGCATTGGCTGGCGCCGTCGAGTCCCGCTTCCTGCATCACCGCTTCGCCGCGGCCGCTCGCCAGGAAGTGCCCGTGCTGGAACGGGTGCAGCGTGAATTCCCGGCCGCGCACGGAGCGGATCCAGCGGTACATCGTCTGCTTCGTGAAACCGGTGATGCCCATCGCCTGCTCGGCGGCCGACGCCGGGAAGATGCGCTCCTGCTCCGCGGCCGTGAGGCGGTCGAACAGCTCGGTGCTCGCAACGTAGTAGACCTCGAGGTCGATGCCCGCACCCTCGAGCAGCGGCAGCGTCTCGTTCACGAACGTCAGGGCCACGCCGCTTTCCTGCAACACGACCGTGCCGTCGGGCGTCCCGCGGGCCTGGCGCAGCCGGTAGACGCCGGAGGCCGCCGCGCTGGCCGGGGCGAGGCCCAGTTTCTCGCGATCGGGCACTCGCTCCGACGGACGCGTCACGAACGGTGCGATGACCGCCGGCCGGCTCGCCAGCGCGGCGGCGAGCAGCGTCCAGATCTCGCGCGGCTCCCACGGCGTCAGCGTCACGACGGTTCCGGGCGGGAAGTTCTCCTGCAGCAGCTGCAGGCACTGCGGATCGGCGTGCGTCGGGCCGTCCTCGCCGGTCGTGAGGCCCGCGTGCGCGCAGATGACGATCATGGGATTGAACGGATCGCCGTACACTGCCTGACGCGCCTGGCTGCCGATGGCGTGCAGCCTCGCGCCGATGTGCGCGAGCGGCGCGAGGAACGCACCGTAGGAGGAGACCACGCCGACGTGCTGCCCGAGCGTGGAGATGCCCGCCAGGATGCCGGTGGCGGCGTCCTCGCAGATCCCTCCCAGCGACAGCGTGCGCGATGCGGGATTGGCCTGCGCGTTGAAGAAGCCCGGCGGGAACGACTCGCCGATCACGTTGACGCTGGTCGAGCCGAGCAGGTCCGCCGAGGCGGTCAGCAGCGCGCCTCCGCTGCGGCGGTTGCAGTGGGCCAGGGCCTGCGCGAGTTCGCCACGCAGGGTCGCGCTGGCGCCGGCCTTCGACATCAGCGGCTCGGGGGCTTCGGCGAGCATTTCGCGCGCAGCCTCGTAGACGGCCTCCACGCGCGGCGCGTCGGCGCGGCGTCGACGCGCGAGCCGGCCGAGTCCCTCGCACGACTTGAGCAGGCGCCCGGCGAGATGGCGCGTCGCCGGCAGGTCCCGCTCGAGCCTGCGGCGCACCACCAGCAGGGCGTCCCACGCGCACTTCTCGATGACCGCGCTGTCCAGTCCGCCCTGGCAGAGCTGTGCATCGAGGGGGCAGCGCGGCAGGCCGGAACCGGCATCCTCGAGCAGCGGCGCCACCGCGCCGAAGAACGCGTCGGCGCAGAGCTTGTGCCCGGCGCCGTGTGAGGCGCGGCCCTCGATCCCGTACTGCCAACCCTTGGTCGTGCGGTACACGATCGCCGTGGGCTGGCGGTTCTCGATCCGCAGGGCCGCCTGCTGCGCGGCCAGAATCTGGTTGAAGTCGAAGCCGCCGGGCACGTCGATGACGTTCCAGTCGTTGAGGTAGGCCAGTTCGACCGGGTTCCACTGCACGTAGTCGCCCGGCACCTCGCCGTCGCGGCACACCCGGTTGGAGTCGATCGAGGCCTGGTTCCAGTCGATGTGCAGGACCGCGTTTCCCAGCGAGGCCGTCCCGGCGGCCGCGAGCGCCTCGGCAACGCGTCCCGGCGTCAGACCGCCCTCGCCTTCGACGATGTGGACCCTGGGCGCGTGCTCGCCATAGTTGTCCGCGGCCGCAAACGCGAGCCCGAGCGACGAGGCGACGCCCACGCCCGAGGCGCCCGTCGCCAGTCGCAGAAACGGGGTGGCCGGCGTGGGGTGACCGTCGAGCGCCCTGGACCGAAACTGCAGGAACAGCGGCGTCTGCTTGGTCGGGTTCTGCCGGAAGCCCAGCAGGTCCTCGAGCCGCAGCCGGCGGCGCGGATCCGCGGGCAGCAGTTGCGGCGCGGCGATCCGCGCGATCTCGTCGCGCAAGGCCCACAGGGCGTACAGGCCGAGCGCCTTGTGTCCGGCCGCATACGAGATGAGGTCCGCGTCCGCGCGATCGGGATCCGCGAGGTCGTAGCTCATGGTGTGGAACAGCAGCGCCTGCACGAAGCGTCCCGACGAGATCGACCCGCCCGGATGGCCCGACAGCGGGACGTAGTTGTAGAGCAGCGCGCACAGCGAGCGATAGGCGAGGTCAAGGTGCTCGAGCGTGCCGACCTCCTCCGGCGTGAGCAGCGGCGCGTCGTCCTCGAGCAGGTCGCGCGCGTCGATATAGATCCCGCGGCGCGGCCCGAACGTGAGCTGGGTCTTTCGCATGATTCCTCTCCGGTCGGCTGCTCAGGACAGCCGGCGGCCTTCGCGCACGAACGCCGCGAGGCCGTCGCGGTCCAGGGACGCCGTGCGCAGCCGTTCCATGCCTTCCTTCAGGTCGTCGAGCGCGGTCGCCACCGAGATGCGCAGGAAGTGGCGCCCCTCCGCGCCGATCACCCCGAAGGCACGACGGTCGAGCGTGGCCACGCCGTAGCGGAACAGCAGGAACATCTGCACGAGCGTCGATGGCGAGGTCCTCGGCCTGACGTCGGCCGGGAGCTGCTCATAGAGCTCGATCGCCCCGAGACGCTCGCAGAGGCCGGCGATGTTCGGGAAGACGTAGAAGGCTCCCTTCGGCATCTGGCAGCGGATGCCCTCGATGGAATTCAGCGCTCCCACGACGTGGTCGCGGCGTTCCTGGAAGGCCCGCACCATGCGCTCGATCGCGGGCGGGCTCTCCGGGGACTCGATGGCGAGCTTCGCTCCCAGCTGGTTGTACCCGGAGATGCAGGAGAAGTAATTGATGTTCAGCGTCTTGAACATCAGCGCCTCGGCCGTCGTCGGCAGCACCGCCCAGCCGATCCGCCCGCCGGTCCACGAGTAGGACTTCGAGGCACCCGAGGCGATGATGGTCCGCTCGGCCATGCCCGGCAGCGATGCGATGGAAAAATGCCGGCCGCCGTCGAAGAGGATGTTCTCGTAGATCTCGTCGGAGTAGATGCGCACGTCGGCCGGCGCCTTCGCCAGGATGGCCGCGGCGATCGACTCGAGCTGCGCGGGCGTGGCGACGCCGCCGGTGGGGTTCGAGGGGAAGTTGAGGATGATCAGCTTGGTGCGCGGCGTGATCAGCGGCGCGAGGTCCTCGCCGTTGAACGCGAAGCCCTTCTGCTCGTCGAGGTGCAGCGGCACCGGCTTGAGGCCGAGGTAGTTCGTGAACGACTCGTAGATCGGGAAGCCCGGGCTCGGGTAGATGACCTCGTCACCGGGATCGCAGTAGATCTCCTGGCTGAACCCGATCGGAGGCTTGCCGCCCGGGAAGACCACGACCCGCTCGGGCGACACCTCCAGGCCGCGCCTCGCGCCCATCTCCGCAGCGACGGCTTCCCGCAGCGGCAGCAGCCCCTGCGGGTCCACGTAGTGCGTCATGTCGTTGTCGAGCTGGCGCTTCACCTCCTCGCGGATGTGCGCCGGCAGCGGGAAGTCCGGTTCCCCGAGGTTGCAGCGGATGACCTTGAGCCCGGTGGCCGCGACCTCGTTGATGTACGGACCGATCTTGAAGGCGTTTTCCGTGCCGATCTGTTGCACGCGCTTGGACAAGAGCGCCATGGAGGCTCCTGGCAGGCCAACGAAATTGGCCAAGCGTAGGTCAGCACGCGGGCAGTGGATATCTCCTACTGTACGTATCCGGCCGCAGCGATCCCGGCCTCGCGGCCCGGTAGTGCGCCCGTGCCGCGGGCCGGCTACCTGCCGCCGGCCGGGCTGCGCGCGCCGTCGCTCGCGGCGCGTACCGCGCCGTACTCGATGCCCGGATTCCAGCCGGGCCAGCCGCCGTCGTTCGCAAGCGCACGACCGATTTCGTACGCGGCGCGGGCCTCCAACGCCGTGCCGGCGAAGGTCCAGCGCGGATCGAACTGGTCGCTGGTCTGGTGGTAGTCGCGCGCGTTGTAGGCCTCGACCCACGCGTTGCCGGCCGCGGTACCACCGTCGAGGAGATCCCGTCCGGCGCGAAAGGTGATCGCAGGCACGCCCTTCCTGGCGAACGGGAAGTGGTCGGAGCGGAAGTACCAGCCAGCCTCCGGGTTGGGTTCGGGCGTGATGCGCAGATCGAGCGTCGCCGCTGCAGCGGCCAGTCGCGCCTCGAGGTCCGTGCGACCGCCGCCGACCAGTTCGAGGTCGCGCGCCGGCGGCAGCACGACGTGCGGATCGAGGTTGATCACGCCCGCCGTCCGCTCGAGCGGATAGACCGGGTTGGCGACGTAGTACTCCGCGCCGAGCAGACCCTTCTCCTCCGCGGTCCAGGCCGCGAACACCACGGTGCGTGCGGGCCGGGGCCCCTTCGCGAAGGCCCGCGCGATCTCGAGCACCTCGGCCGTTCCGGTTGCGTTGTCCACGGCGCCGTTGCGGATGCGGTCGCCGTGCGCGTCGGGTCCGTTGCGGCCGTTTGCGTCCCAGTGCGCGCCGTACAGAACGTACTCGCCGGGTCGCGTGGCGCCGGGCAGCCGGGCGATGACGTTGTGGCTCACCACCTCCGTCGCCCGGACCTCGCCGCCCGCGCTGAGCGTCGCGTCCTTCAATACAAAGGCCCGGAATCCCGGTTCGCGGGCCTGGCGTTTGAGCGACTCGAGTTCGTGGCCCACGCGCCCGAGCAGGTCCGTCGCGACGTCACGCCGCAACCAGCCGCTCAGCTGCAGCGGCGAAGGCTTCGGCGGCGCCGGCACGAAGCCCGGCAGCGAGTCACCGTTGGCGACCTGCAGGAAGGGATAGCTCGCCGCCGCATCCTCGTGGATCACGAGCACTCCCAGCGCGCCTGCGCGCGCCGCCGCTTCGAACTTGCTGCCGACGCGGCCGGCGAGCACCATGCGCCGCCCTTCGAAACCCAGGTCCCTGCCCGCTTCGAAATCGGGATCGTTCGCCAGAACCACGACGACCGTGCCGCGCAGGTCCACGCCCGCGTATGCGTCCCAGCCGCGCGCCGGTTCCACCACGCCGTAGCCGCCGAACACCAGCGGCGCACTCGCAACGTCGGTGCGTCCGGCATTGCGCAGCGCCAGCGTCGCCTGCTCGCCGAGCACGAGCGGCATCGACGCATCGCCGACCGCCAGGGACAGTCGCGCCCCGGGCAGGCGGTCGAGCCGGACGAGCGGCACCTGCTGCGTCCAGCGTCCGTCGGGACCGCCCGGCTCGAGTCCCGCAGCGGCAAAGGCGCCGGTCAGATAGTCGACGGTCTTCTGCTCGCCCGCCTCACCGGGCCCGCGCCCTTCGAAGGCGTCCGAGGCGAGCACACGCACGTCCTCGCGGATGCGCTCGGCGGAGATGACAGAGGGCTGCGCAATGGCGGCAGCGCAGACGAGTGGTAGCAGGATCATGCGCCATCATGACGACGCCGCGGCCGTCCGGGCAAGCAGGACCCGACAGGGCGCGGGTTGCAGCAGGTCCCCTTGCGCGGTGCATGGAGGCCGGCATCGCGATGCCGGCACAATGCGTCCCGTGCCGTTGACTGTCACTGCGCCGGCAGTCCGTACTAGCATCCGCGATCGATCCAGGAGTACCTGCGTTGCACACTCACCGTTTCGCCGCGATGCGCGTCGCGATCGCCTTGCTGCTCGTTGCTGCAGTCGCGTCCACCACGGCGTCTGCGGCCAGCGCCCCGCTTGCCGACGACCCCGCCGTCCGCGAAGCGCTGGCACGGCTCGACGTCTGGCTCGACGGCCAGCGGCGGCGCCTGGACCTGCCGGGCTTCGCAATCGGCGTCGTGCACGACCAGCAGCTCGTGTGGAGCAAGGGCTATGGTTATGCGGATGTCGCGCAGCGCATCCCGAGCACGGACCGCACGCTCTATCGCATCGCCTCGATCTCGAAGACATTTACCGCCACGGCCGTCGTGCAGCTCGCCGAAAGCGGCAAGCTGTCGCTGCAGGATCCCGTCGTGCGTCACCTGCCGTGGTTCGCGCCCGCGCCGGCCGCCGGAGCCGACGGCGACAAGGCGCCGCCCGTCCGGGTCTGGAACCTGCTCTCGCACACTTCGGGACTGCAGCGCGAACCGCCGGGCTCGGACTGGGACGCACTGCAGGCACCGTCGCTCGAGGAGGTCGTCACTGCAACACCCGTCACCGCGCTTTCGCTGGAGCCCGCGACGCGGCTCAAGTACTCGAACTACGGCTACCTCGTCGCCGGCCAGCTCGTCGAGCGCATTTCGGGCCAGCCCTATGCGCGCTATCTGCGCGAAAACGTGCTGCGTCCGCTCGGCCTGGCCGACACCGATTTCCTCGACTCCGACGCGACGCGCACCGGGCTCGCGGTGCCCTATGGCCGGCGCGGCGTCGAGGGCGAGCCGCGAGCGGTCGTCGATCAGCTGGAGCGCAGCGACCCGTTCCTGCCGGTCGGCGGCCTCGTCTCCTCCGTGCAGGATCTGGCGAAATGGGCCTCCTTCCAGTTCCGCGACTCGGGCAACCAGCAAGGCCCGGTACTGAGCGGCGCCGCGCTGCGCGAGATGCACCGCCCGCATCTGCTGCTCGCGGACTGGAGCCAGGGCTGGGGACTCGGCTGGCGGCTCACGCGTTACGAAACGGGCGCGCGCATCGATCACGGCGGCAGCCTGCCCGGCTACATGTCGAGCCTGATGATGGATCCGGCGAGCCGGGTCGCGGTGATCCTGCTGTTCAACTCCGACGACGGTCCACGGCAGCTCTCGAAAAACATCCTCGACCTGGTGGCGCCGCCGTTGCAGGCCGCGGCACGATCGCGCGCCGCTGCGGGCCAGGGCGCGACGGCGAGTACCGCGGCGCCCGCGGCGGCCGAACTCGCGCGCTTCGAGGGCCGCTACCGCGATCGCTCCGGGGAACTCGTCTACGTGCTGGTGGGCGCGGACGGTCGCCTGCAGCTGCTCTCCCCGGAGGCCGACGACATCGCTGCGAGCGCGCTGCCGCTGCGCCAGACCGGCCCGACGCGCTTCGTCACGCAGGCGCCGGCAAAGGCGCTGACCTGGGGCGTGGAGTCGGTCGTCGAGTTCACCGTGGACGGTTCCGGGCGAGCGACGGGATTCAAGGTCGAGAACGGGGCTTACGGTTTTCGGCGGGTGGACTGATACCCGCCAGACCCTTCGTCTGCCAGCTCAACGACCGACGTTCAGCCCACCACTCGAAACGCGGATGGTCGTCGACGACGCGTCGTCTCCCGCCGCGTCGGTGCCGGTCGCATAGCGCAATGCTGGAACGCTGAATTGCGGCGGCGACGGGCTGGAGTACTGCGCGGCGACGGCCTGCGGATCGTAGCCGGCCCCGATGACCAACCCCGGCACATCGGGATTCCCGGCGACCACGAGCGTCCCGTTCACGTAGGCAATGACGTAGTTGCTGGAGCCCTGGCCGTAGGGCGTGATCGGGTAACTGCCTTCCGGCGAGGTCACCGTCGCAGTGGTCGAGAATTCAAGCGTCCCGTCCAGGCTTGCGGGTGTGTCGCCACCCACCAGTCCGGCATATGTCGCCGTGAACGCCGGGTTCGGCGCATCGACCGGACGCTCCTTGTCATCGGCAATGATGGACAGGGCCGCCGGCGTGATCACACCCGCGCTGTTGTCGACGTAGCTGATCGCGTAGTTCGCGCCGCCGTTGCCGTCGCCCATCAGCAGCCCGCTCGCCGTCAGCGTCTTGCCGGTGCCGGCGTTGCGGTTGTCGAAGCTCTGCGTCGCCGCCGTGGCCACCGCGTCGTAGGTCGCGCCGCTGAGCAGCGGTGCGACGCCAGAGGCAGTCGTGCCGTCGTAGACGCGGTTGTCGGCCTGGGCGGTGACCGTCAGCAGCGCTGGGGTGATCACCCCAGCCGTGCTGTCGACGTAGCTGATCAGGTAGTTCGCGCCGCCGTTGCCGTCGGCCATCAGCAGCCCGCTCGCCGTCAGCGTCTTGCCGATGCCGGCGTTGCGGTTGTCGAAGCTCTGCGTCGCCGCCGTGCCCACCGCGTCGTAGATCGCGCCGCTCAGCAGCGGTGCCACGCCCGAGGCCGTCGTGCCGTCGTAGACGCGGTTGTCGGCCTGCGCCGTCACCGTCAGCGATGCCGGGGTGATCACGCCTGCGCTGCTGTCGACGTAGCTGATCGCGTAGTTCGCGCCGCCATTGCCGTCGGCCATCAGCAGGCCGCTGGCCGTCAGCGTCTTGCCGGTGCCGACGTTGCGGCTGTCGAAGCTCTGCGTCGCCGCCGTGGCCACCGCGTCGTAGGTCGCGCCGCTGAGCAGCGGTGCGACGCCAGAGGCAGTCGTGCCGTCGTAGACGCGGTTGTCGGCCTGGGCGGTGACCGTCAGCAGCGCTGGGGTGATCACCCCAGCCGTGCTGTCGACGTAGCTGATCGTGTAGTTCGCGCCGCCGTTGCCGTCGGCCATCAGCAGCCCGCTGGCCGTCAGCGTCTTGCCGATCCCGGCGTTGCGGTTGTCGAAGCTCTGCGTCGCCGCCGTGCCGACCGCGTCGTAGATGGCTCCGGAGAGAACCGGCGCAACGCTTGAACCGATCGTGCCGTCGTAGACGCGGCTGTCGGCCTGCGCCGTCACGGTCAGCAGCGCTGGGGTGATCACCCCAGCCGTGCTGTCGACGTAGCTGATCGTGTAGTTCGCGCCGCCGTTGCCGTCGGCCATCAGCAGCCCGCTGGCCGTCAGCGTCTTGCCGGTGCCGGCGTTGCGGCTGTCGAACGTCTGGATCGCCGCCGTGCCCACCGCGTCGTAGGTGGCGCCGCTCAGCAGCGCTGCCACGCCCGAGGCCGTGGTGCCGTCGTAGATGCGGCTGTCGGCCTGTGCGGTCACCGTCAGCAGCGCCGGGGTGATCACCCCAGCCGTGCTGTCGACGTAGCTGATCGTGTAGTTCGCGCCACCGTTGCCGTCGGCCATCAGCAGCCCGCTGGCCGTCAGCGTCTTGCCGGTCCCGGCGTTGCGGCTGTCGAACGCTCTGGATCGCCGCCGTGCCCACCGCGTCGTAGGTGGCGCCGCTCAGCAGCGCTGCCACGCCCGAGGCCGTGGTGCCGTCGTAGATGCGGCTGTCGGCCTGTGCGGTCACCGTCAGCAGCGCCGGGGTGATCACCCCAGCCGTGCTGTCGACGTAGCTGATCGTGTAGTTCGCGCCACCGTTGCCGTCGGCCATCAGCAGCCCGCTGGCCGTCAGCGTCTTGCCGGTCCCGGCGTTGCGGTTGTCGAAGCTCTGCGTCGCCGCCGTGCCGACCGCGTCGTAGATGGTTCCGGAGAGAACTGGCGCAACGCTTGAACCGATCGTGCCGTCGTAGACGCGGCTGTCGGCCTGCGCCGTCACGGTCAGCAGCGCCGGGGTGATCACGCCCGCGCTGCTGTCGACGTAGCTGATCGTGTAGTTCGCGCCGCCGTTGCCGTCGGCCATCAGCAGACCGCTGGCGGTCAGCGTCTTGCCGGTGCCGGCGTTGCGGTTGTCGAAGCTCTGCGTCGCCGCCGTGCCGACCGCGTCGTAGATGGTTCCGGAGAGAACTGGCGCAACGCTTGAACCGATCGTGCCGTCGTAGATGCGGCTGTCGGCCTGTGCGGTGACCGTCAGCAGCGCCGGGGTGATTGTGCCGATGTTTGCCGTCGCAGTGGTCGAAGCGAGCGTGTACCCATAGACCGGCGCACCGGCGTTGGAGGCACTCAAGCTAATGCCCGTTGCGGTGACGGCTTTGCCGCTGCCGGCGTTCCTGTCGCCGTAGGTGCTCCCAGTCCAGGCGAGAGACACGGCATCACCGTCGACCGCGCCCGCCGCCGTGAAGTTTCCTGCCAGCAACGTCGCTCCGGTGGTCCCGTCATAGACTTTGCCGGTCGTGCCCGTCAGTCCCGGCGTGATACTCGGCGCCAGTGAGTAGAGGAAACCATTGCCGGCGGCCTGTGCGACCGGCGTGATGCCGAAGATCGCGTCGTATTGCTTGAAGTCATAGGCAAGGCCGTTGCGTACGTCGGGTGTTGCGCCACCGAACGGGTTCGTGTTGCCCGACCAGACCAACCAGCGACCGTTCGTCGTCGCCAGGGCGGAGGCGCCGACGTTGTTGATGAACCTGCCGCCCGACAACACGATCGCATCGCCCGCGCCTGCGGCGGTGATGGCGCCGGCAACGGTGACCGTACCGCTCGCCCGGACCGACAGGGTACCGCTGAGCGACGACGCGTTGATCGTGATGTCGTTCGTGTCGCGCAGGGCGACGTTGCCGGCGCCGGATGCCGCGACGGAACCGAAGTTGTTGCCCGCGCTGTTTGCCGTGACGCTTCCGGAGCCGACGATGGTCAGCGCGGACGGTGCCGACACGACGCCTGTCAGCGTCAGCGAGGAGCCCGCCGAGGTCGTGCCGATCGTGCCTGCGCCGGCCAGCGTGACGCCACCGGAAACCGATGCGGTCCCCGTGCCGGTCAGGGCACCGGCTCCGGCAACCCCGACGCCGTTGAGCGCAATCGACTCGGCGAGCGCGACATTGGCGACGTTCAGCGTCGCACCCGCCGTCACCGTGGTGCCGCCTGACGCGGCGCCCAGCGCGGCGCCGCCGGCCGCAACCAGGGTGCCTGCATTGACGGTGGTCGTACCGCCGTAGGTGTTGGCGCCCGACAGCGTCAGCGTCCCGGTGCCTGCCTTGGTCAGGCCGCCCGCACCGCTGATGAGGCCCGAGAACGTCGTCGACGCATTGCTGCCGCCGGAGGTGAGCGTGCCGCTGCCGAGCGCGACGTTGCCGGCGCCGGCGATCGAGCCAACCGTCTCCGAGAAGTTCGCGAGGTTGAAGGTTGCACCCGACGCCACCGTCACCGCGCTGGCATCGGCGATACGGTTGGCGGCGCCGAGTTGCAGCATGCCGGCATTGACCGCCGTCGCGCCCGTGTAGGTGCTGGCACCGGTCAGCGTCGTCGTGCCGGTGCCCTGCTGGATCAGTTCGCCAAAGCCTGAAACGACGTTGGCAACGGTCGCCGCATTGCTGCGGTTGAGGATGAGCCTGCCCAGATTGGTCACCGCACCGGTGCCGAGGGCGCCGGTCGCGCCGCCGTTGCCGACCTGCAGTGTCCCAGCGCGGATCGTCGTCGTGCCGGTGTTGGCGTTGGCGCCGGTGAACGCCAGCGTGCCGCTGCCGAGTTTGGTCAGCGCACCCGTGGTCGCCGCGCTCGCGCCGCCGACCGTCAGAGTGGTTGCGGCATTCGACACGTCGATCGAACCGGTGGTCCCGGCCGTCAGCGTGTAGTTGCGATCCGTGGCAACACTGGCGCCGGTGTACTGCAGAATGCCGCCACCCAGAACGAGATTGCCGGCCGTACTGGTCGATGCGCCGATGTTGCTCGCCGTGCCGCCATTGGCAAGCGACGAAACGCTCAGGACGCCGCCATTGATCGTTGTGGCGCCGGTGTAGGAGTTCGCCCGCGTCAGCGTGACGAGACCAGAGTTCGCCTTGGTCAAGCCGCCGGTGCCGCCGAGGATCGCGCTGATCGTGCCGTCCTCCACGGCATAGGACGTCGCTCCGGTGCCGGTCAGCACGCCGCTGGTGCCGGTGATCGTGCCGTTGGTCAGCGTCACCGTGCCGACCGTATCGGAAAAGGCACCGATATCGAACGTGGCGCCGCCAGTGACCCGCACCGCGCCCGTTGCAAGTGCATTGTTCGCGCCCTCGGCCAGCGTGCCCCCGGCGACCGTCGTCAGGCCGGTGTGGAGGTTTGCGCCGGACAACGTCAGCGTCCCGCTGCCAAGCTTGGTCAGCGCGCCGGTGGTGGCCGTGCTTGCGCCGCCGATCGTGAGATTGGCGGCCGCGTTGGTGACGCTCACGGTGCTCGTCTGCCCCGCCGTGAGCGTGTAGTTGCGGTTGGTCGTTGCGGTGCCGCCCGTGTACTGCAGCGTGGCGTTGGCGCCGAGCAGCAGGTTCGCCGCCGCGCTGGACGAGGCGCCGATGCTGCTGGCGAGGCCGCCGCTCGCCAGCGTGTTCGCACTCAGCGCGCCGCCGTTGTTCTGGATCGTGGTCGCCCCGGTGTAGGTGTTGGCACCGTTGAGCGCGAGCGTGCCGACGCCGGCCTTGGTCACGCCACCGGCGCCGCTGATGACGGCCGCGACGGTCAGGTCGTCTGCGGCCGAACCGTTGTTGACGGTGAAGGTGCGCGTGGCGGTCGAGGCCAGGCTGCCGCTGACGATTGCTCCCGTGGCGCCGGTGCCGTTGACGTTGAGCGCGACGTTGCCGCCGACGGTCAGCGTTCCGACGCCGGTCGACACGGACGCGCCGGACGTCGCGCCGCTTTCCAGCGTCAGCGAGGAGACCGTGTGGTTGAAGCCGTTCAGGTCGAGCGCGCCGGCGGCGCGCACCGTCATCGCCTGCGACGCGAAGGAATTGGCGATGCCGGAGCGTAGCGTGCCCGCATTGACGACGATGCCGCCGGTCCGGGCAACGCTGCGATTCTCCTGCAGCACGCCGGAGCCGGCCTTGCCGAGGATTCCGGTGCCTGTGACCTGCGCGTTCGATCCCAGGATCAGGTCGCTGACGGCGAACACCTTCGCGTCGGTGGCGCCGAACGCAATGGTGCCGGTCGCCTGCGTCGGCTGGATCGTGCCGGTGCCGCCCAGCGAGAGCACGTTGCCGCTCGTGATCGTCAGCGTGTTGGCAGCGCCGGTGGCGTCGTGGTCGTAGCTGACGCCACCGGACAACAGCAGCGAGTTGACAGAGACCGTGTCGTCGGCAGTGCGACTGGCCGCGAGCCTGAGGTTGACGTTCGCGGCCGGCGCAGCGGCGTATTCGCTCGCCAGCAGCGGCCGCAGGCCATTGACCGCACCGGTTGGCGGGTTGTAGGTGACGAAATCCGTGCCGGCACTGCTGCTGCCGGACGCGCCGCCGGCGCCGATGGCGCCCGCAACGATACTGACCGTGGCCGTGCCGCTGTTGCCGCCGCCGCCCGTCAGCGTCGGGGCAGTCGTGAACACGACGTTGGAACTGCCCGCGGTCTGCGAGGCAACGGTGTTGACGCCGAGGTTGGTGCCGCGGAACAGCGCCGCCGCGCCCGCGGTCCGCGTGAGGGATGCGAACGTCACCCGCGCGTTACTGGCAGCGTCCGGTGCCAGCGTGACGGTCGAGTAGCCAGTGGTGAGACTCAGCGCGCCCAATGACTCCGCAGTGTTCGCAACCGCGTTGCCGATCACCGCAAACTCGCCGCCATTCAGCGTGAGCGTACCTGCGACTCGGTTGTCGTTGTTCGCCGCACTGTTGTCCAGCAGCAGCCGCGCGCCGGAGTTGACCGTCAGATTGGTGCCAGTCGCGCTGCCCGCTGTCCCGGCGAGCGCCAGCGTGCCGCCGCTGACGGCAGTCGTACCCGTGTAGGTGTTGGTGTTCGTCAGCGTGAAGGTGCCTGCGCCTTCCTTGACCAGGCTCACCGTGCCGCTGCCGTTCTGGATGACCCCTGCGAACGTGCTCGAATCACCGTTGCGGCCGGTGGTCAGGGTCGCCGCGCCCGCCGTGCCCTTCGTGACGTTGCCACCTGCCGCGCCGCCTCCAGACAGGCCGCCGATAGTCTCGCTGGCTGCCAGGTTGAGCGCGACGCCCGCCGCGTTGGCGAGGACCACAGCGCCGGAGTCGGCAATGGCGCTGCCACCGGACACCGCCAGCGTGCCGGCGTTCACCGTCGACGTGCCGACGTAGGTATTGATCTGCGACAGCGTGAGCGTGCCGGCGCCGCTCTTCACCAGGCCGCCCGTGCCGCCGATGGAGGTTCCTGCGGACTGTGAGCCGGCACCGCTGTGGCTGACCGACAGCGTGCCGCCCCCGGTGAGCGCAACGTTGCCGAGGGCCAGCGTCGTTGCATTCGTGATGCTGGCCGCTGACGCCGTTGCATTGCCAGTCCGCAGGTTGCCCGTGGTCAGGTTTGCCGTGCCGCCACCGGCGTTGATCGCGATCGTCCCGGCGCCGGCGTCGATGGCCTTCGCCGCGGCGAGTGTCACGCCGCCGGTGCCGCTGCTCAGCGCGATGGCGCCGCCACCAGTGGTGATGCTCTCGTTCACGGTGATGGAGCCCGCGCCGGCGCCCGTCAGCGTCACGGCACCGGTACCGGCGTTGCCGATGCCGCCGCTGCCGGCGACGATCGTGATCGAGCGATTTGCGCTGAGCGTCAGATTGTTGGCCGACGCATAGCTGATCGCATTGTTGACGGTGATGTCGCCGGCGCCGGCCAGGCCCGATGCCGTCGACACCGTCACGTTGCCGAGTGCGAGCTGGTCCGTCAGCGTTGCGACGTTGAGATTCGACGGGGTCGTCGCCGGATTCGAGAACGTCCCACCGCTGAAAGCCGAGGTCAGCGTGTTCGCCGCGCCACTGATCGTGATGTCGGTCGGATCGAGCAGCAACGTGCCGGCACTACCGTTGGGGGCCCGGAGATCGGCCCGCCCCTGGAAGTCGAGCCAGCTCCTCCCCGATGCCTCGACGAATCCGCCGTTGCCGCCGTCCGCGCCGCCACGCGCGCTGATCGCACCGTACATCTGCGTGGCGTCGTCGGCCCAGACGATGACCTTGCCGCCATCGCCGTCCTGGCGGGTATCGGCGACGATGGCAGCGTCGGCACCGACATAGGTGCGACTCGCGTTCTGAACGGCCGGGTTGTTGCCCTGGTAGTCGCCACCGACGATCACGGCGCCACCACCCGAGCCACCGGACGCGTCGACCCGCACTGCGTTGACGAGACCGACCTGTTCACCGAGCAGCTCGATCGTGCCGCCCGCTCCGGCCGCGCCGCGCGCCGACAGGCGGCCATCGGCCAGCAGTGTGCCCGAATGGGCCTGCAGGCTGATCTCGCCGCCGTGCTGGCCGTCGGCCGCGATCGTCGAGCCGGACCCCAGCGTGATGACGTCGCCGGCGCTCAGGACGATACGGCCGCCGTCCTCGGTCAGGCTCGAGGCCTCCAGCACGCCCGCCTGATTGATGGCGCTGCGCGTGACGGCTTCGGCGCCAGCCGCGGTCAACAGGATGGCGCCGCCCGCGGCGCGAATCGCCTGGCGATTGTCGATCAGCGTGTCGAGCGCCGCGGCGCTGACGCTCAGGCCGAGCAGACGATCACCGGCGAAGTTGAGCGTGACGCGCTCGCCCGCGCCGAGCGCGACCGTGCCCTGCGGCGCGCTCAGCGTACCGACATTGGTGATCGTCGGAGCAATGAATGCAAGGTAGCCACCCGGTGCCGCGGCAATCGCGCCGCGGTTCTCGATGGCTCCGCCGGACCCGGCGAAGGCGTACTCGCCGGCGAGGAAGTCGTCGTCGCGGATGTTCAGCGTCGAGGCGACCAGCGCGGCGGCATCGACACGCGCACCGCCACCGAACAGCACCCCGTTCGGATTGACGAGGAACACCTGGCCGTTTGCCGTCAACTGTCCCTGGATGCGCGAAGCGGTCGGGCCGCTGACACGGTTGAGGACGACAGCGGACGTGCCCGGCTGGGAGAAGTTGACCTGCGCCTCGCTGCCGATGTCGAAGCCGTGCCAGTTGATGATGGCGCGCTGGCTGCCCTGCGTGACGTCCATGCGCGTGCCACTGGTGGCGATCGCGACCTGGCCTCGCACGACGGTGCCTCCGCCAGGAAGGGCTCCGGGCGCAAGGTCGGCGGCGCCCGCAGCCCCGCCGGCAGCCGCGACCAGCGCGACTGCAAGACCGGCTGAAACCGCGCCGGAGCTCTTCTTGCCACGGGCTCGAGCCAGTTCCGACGCGACCACCCAGGCGCCGAGACGCCGGTTCCAGATCAGGCGATAGGCTCGGTTCATGCTCAGAACACCCACTGCGCGCCGACCCAGCCGCGCGTGCGGCTGTCGTCGTTGCCGACATCGCCGCCGTTAGCGGCACGCGCGGGGTTGTCGCCGATGCGGGTGGCGACGTAGGCGCTCAGCGCGATCCCGCGCGGCAGGTTCCAGTCGAAACCAAGGCCGGCGCCGCTCAGCGAGTAGTGATTCGAGATGCCGGGGTCGGCGAGACCGCCGCGCGTACTCTCGACCAGCCACAGCGCGCCGCTGTCGAAGAAGGTGCGCACGGCCGCGCTGCCGGGCACGGCTGCGAACCTCAGCGGCAGTACCCAGTCGAGCCTCGCCAGCCAGGCCCTGTCGCCGGCCGCCTCGCCCTCGGGGTAGGCCCGCACGCCGTTGTAGCCGCCGAGGAGAAACTTCTCCGAGGAATCGAGGTTTCGGCTGGCGACCTGTCCGGACAGCCTGAGGTTCAGGAAACTCCGGTCGGTCAACGGATGGAGGATCTCGACCTCTCCGGACAGCTTGCTGTACTGGCCGGCCGTCGCGACGGTCGCAGCGTCGAGCTCGACCAGATCGGGTGGCCCGACGATCTCGAGATCGCCACTGGCAAGCGCTGCCCGGTAGCGAACCTGCCCGTGCAAGACCGCGGCGATGCCGTCGAGGGAGAAGACGGCGACTCTGATCTGCCTGTCGGCGAGGTCGCCCGACGCCCAGGTATCGGTGAGTCGCTTGCGGTCGAAGCCGAGGCCGACCTGAAGCAGCACTCGCTGACCCAGCAGCAGCGGGTATCTCAGCTGGATGCCGGTCACCGTGGCATCTCCGTCACGGTCGAGCGCCGCGAACTCGCAGCAGAGTTCATAGCGGTAGTACGAGTGGCTGGCCCCCAGCGTCAGGCCGTCGTGGCCAACGGGCACCTGGTAGGAGGCGAATACGGCGCTCGCGCCACTCGAGTACGCGAACCAGAAGTCGCCGAGATCGCCGATGCCGAGCGGGCTGTTGACCTGCAGCGAAGCCGTGCTGCGGACCTGGCCGGTGTACTCGCTACCGATGTTGTCGGCGCCCAGCGAGCCGCCGAACAGCGGGCGCGACGGCGCGTCGACCTGCAGGCTGGAGGAGCCGCGGCTGGCGCCCGGCTGCAGCAGTGCCGTGGCCGGCGCGCGAGTCCTGCGTTCGAGGAGAATCAGGCTGCGCTCGAGCCCGTGGCGCTCGATCGGCTGGCCCGCCGCGACACCCTGGGCAGCCAGTGTCTTCTCCACGCGAGCGCCGTCGAAGCGCGCCGAGCCACCGGCCTCGACGCGATCGTAGCGACCCTCCAGCACCGCGATACGGACGCTGCCGCCGTTGATCTGCTGCGCCGGCACGTAGGCCCGCGCGAGGAAGAAGCCGCGTTGGCGATAGAGCGCGGTGACGCGCGCCGCGGCCATGCGCAGGTCGTCCAGCGACGCCTCCTGGCCGATCAGCCCGGCCAGCTGCGCCTCGACCTCGGCCGCAGGCAGCAGGGTCACGCCCTCGAGCTCGACGCTGTAGATCCTGACCCTGGCGCCGGAGTCCGTCGCTGCCGGCATGTCGTCGGCCGGCTCCGGCAACGCCAGCGACGAGAGCGACGGCCGTTCGGCGGGTGGCGAGAAG
Organism: uncultured Gammaproteobacteria bacterium; assembly: GCA_963707145.1. GTDB lineage: Bacteria > Pseudomonadota > Gammaproteobacteria > Steroidobacterales > Steroidobacteraceae > RPQJ01. The sequence goes on along the minus strand of CAVPOQ010000007.1, from coordinate 90,448 downwards.
ACGTTGAGAATGGTGCCGGCGTTCGGACGGAACACCGCCGGCGCCTGGCACCAGGCCGGTTGCGCAGCGGCGAGCATGGCGACAGTGGCAATGCCAGCTGCACCCAGGCGACCGACGAAACGACGGCGATGGCTCGACGACCCTGGAGGCATCCGACACTCGTGCGACCGCTCGGCGCGATATGGCAAATCTACCGGGGCCGTCCCTCGAGTGGATGTGAAGGGCATCACGGAGCGCCGCGACGGCCTGGCGTCGGCGACCTGCGCGTGATTGGCCCGACGTTGCCGGGCCCGACCGACGGACGCATGGCGCAGATCGCAGCAGCATCTCGCAAAACGAGGGTCGGGCCACGACGAGTCGCGACGCGGCTGCGCCATGTGCCGACCCGCAGGATGTGAGGCAGGTCGTAGACTTCGTCGCGGTCATTCCCGGCGAACCGCCGCCACCCGGGCCTACGATGAACGACGTGCACTCGACCATCGACACCGGCCGCCACCGCACGCCGGCGATCGCCGCCTGGCAGCATCGCCGCCCGTCGATCGCTCCGATCGTGCGTGACACCTACGCTGCGGTGCTGGCCGGCGGACGCGGCACGCGTCTCGCACAGCTCACGAGCTGGCGCGCCAAACCGGCCGTGCCATTCGGCGGCAAGCACCGCATCATCGACTTCGCGCTGAGCAACTGCATCAATTCGGGCGTCAGGCGCATCGGTGTCGCAACGCAGTACAAGGCCCACAGCCTGATCCAGCACCTGCAGCGCGGCTGGAACTTCCTCGACTCGCACCTCCAGGAGTTCCTCGACGTGCTGCCCGCCCAGCAGCGCCTGCGCGAGGACTGGTACGCCGGCACCGCCGATGCGCTGTATCAGAACCTCGACATCCTGCGGACGCAGTCGCCCCGCCACGTGCTCGTGCTGGCCGGCGACCACGTCTACAAGATGGACTACGGACTGATGCTGGCGGAGCACGTCGAGCGCCGCGCCGACCTGACGATCGCCTGCGTCGACGTGCCGATCGAGTCCGCCACGGAGTTCGGCGTCATGAGCGTGGACGCCGACGGTCGCGTGGATGGGTTCGAGGAGAAGCCGCGCCGTCCCGCGCCGCTGCCGGACGATCCTTCACGCGCGCTCGTCAGCATGGGGATCTACGCGTTCGATGCCGAGCGCCTGTACGAGCGCCTGCGCCAGGACGCGCATCGCGACGGCTCGTCCCACGACTTCGGCCGCGACGTGATCCCGAGCATGCTGGTCGACGGCGCGCGGGTGTTTGCGCACCGGTTCGCGGACAGCTGCGTCAACATGGTGGACGGCCAGCCGTACTGGCGCGACGTCGGCACGGTGGACGCCTACTGGGAAGCGAACATGGACCTGACGCGGGTCCAGCCCGACCTCAACATGTACGACCCCGGCTGGCCGATCCGTACGCTGGAGGAGCACCTTCCCCCGGCGAAGTTCATCTTCGACAGTCCCGACGCACGCGGCCAGGCGTTCGAGGCGCTGGTCTCCAGCGGCTGCATCGTGAGCGGCGCGTCGGTGGTCCGATCGCTGCTGTTCACGAACGTCGTCGTGGAGCGGGGCTCGGTCATCCAGGACTCGATGGTGCTGCCCGACGTCCGCATCGGACGCAACGTGCGGCTGCGGCGTGCGATCGTCGACAAGCTCTGCGTTCTGCCCGACGGCTTCGAGGCGGGGTTCGACAGCGAGGCGGACGCCGCGCGCTTCCACGTCACGCAGCAGGGCATCGTGCTGATTGCACCCGAGATGCTGGGCCAGCCGATACACGACAACGGCTGAGGCGGCGGCCAGACGGGCCGCGACGGCGCACTACTCGAACGGGTATCGGACACCCAGCTGCCGCCGCAGTGCGTCGAGCAGCGCGACATTGGCGAGGGTCTCCGCGTGCGGCATGCGCGGGCTCTCCACGAGGCCGCTGCGCACGCAGCGCATGGCTTCCTCGATCTCGTACTCGAATCCGTTGAACCGAAACGGGGCATGCACCGTCTCCGGTTCCTGGCCGAGTCGCGTCAGCACCGCGTGCGTTCCTTCCCAGAACGTCTGCGGCACGCTGATGCATCCCGCGTCGCCGAAGATCCGCAGCGTGTTGTCGGCAATGCAGTCGAAGCCACAGAGGAACTGCGCGAGCACGCCGTCGGGGAACGTGATCGTCGCCCCGCAACGCTGATCCACGCCGGTGGGCGCCAGCACGCCATCCACGTGCAGGCCGGTGGGTTCCGGGCACGCGCCGAGCGCCGATTCGAGCACCCAGCGCGACATCGCCAGGCAATAGATGCCGACGTCCAGCAGCGCTCCGCCGGCAAGGGCCGGGTTGTAATGGCGGACTTCCGGATCGAAGGGCACCGGACCGCAGAAGCTCGACTGGATGGCACGCACGCGGCCGATGGCGCCGGCGCCCAGCCAATGCCCGACCTGGGCATAGAGCGGCAGGAAGCGCGTCCAGAACGCCTCCATCAGGAATACGCTCTTGTCCCGCGCGCAGCGCGGCGAGTTCGCGGGCCATGGCGAAGTTCGGCACGAGGGGCTTCTCGCAGAGCACGGGCCTGCCCGCCGCGAGGCACTCATGGATCAGAGCGAGCGTGAGCAGAGTGCGGCGTCGCGATGTAGACGGCGTCGACGGCTTCATCGGCGAGCAGCGATGCGAGGTCCCGCGCGACCAGCGGCGCGGGCTTGCCCGGACGTGACCAGTGCGCGACGAATTGCCCGGCCGTCGCAAGGTCGCGCCCGAGGACGCGGCGCGAGTACGTACCGGGCAGGCGGAAGACCGCGTCCGCAAAGCGGTGGGCGATGCGGCCGGGGCCGATGACTGCCCACGCGAAATCCGTCATCCGTTCACTCCTGCAGGACGTTGCCGACCGGCGCGGCCGCCGGGGACGTGAACGATGCGGGAGACGCGGTGTCGCAGGCAACTCGAACGACGGCAACCGGGACGACGCCCTGCCAGCGCCGCCCGGTTGCCTCGTGCGGCCGCGACGGCGGACTATGCCGCTTTGCCTGCCGACAGCGCGTGCACGTCGGAGGCGCGCAGCGACTTGCCGCCGATGGCCCAGTCTCCGCCTTCGAACTCCTGGATGCGAACCCAGGTGACGCCGCGCATCCCCTCGCCCTCGACCTCGATCATGGCCTGCGTGACCTTGGCGATGAGCTGCTGCTTCTGCTGCGGGGTGAAGACGTCCTTGATGACGTCGATGGTGACGAGTGGCATCTGGTCTCTCCTTCAGTTTCCGAGCTTCGAGTTGAGGTGATCGATGACCGTGCACATCGGGCCGCTGGGACTGAACTCGACGGCCTCGTAGTCCTCGTCGACCCGGACCGTGTGGCCGGGCGGCCAGTAGTACACGTCACCGGCACGGACGGTCTCCTCGGTGCCGTCGGAATAGCGCACGTGGATCGAGCCGGTCAGCACCGTTCCCCAGTGCGGGCACTGGCAGAGGTTGCCTGGCAGGCCCTCGAGCAACGGCGTCGCGTCCGCACCTTTCGGGAAGCGGATGCGTGCGACGTTGAGGTCGGCCCAGTCCTGCGCCTGGATGCAGACCCCGCCCGCCAGCAGGCGTGTCGGCAACTCGGAACGATGCTGCTTCACGGTGATCTCCTTGCGATTCCGCCGGCGGACCGATTCCGCCGCCGTCGGGGACCTTTGTACGCATCCCGGCGGGCCGAAGCTTGCAGGTCGCATGGAGATTTCGTGGAGGTTCATGGGACTCCGGACGGGAGTGCTCTATCCTCGCGCCCATGCTCTACCGGTTCGGCACCTTCGAGCTGGACATGGCGAGGTTCGAACTCCGCGCAGGCGGCGAGGCGCGCCCGCTCGAGCCGCAGGTCTTCGCCCTGCTCGCCCTGCTGGTGGAGAACCGCGAGCGGCTCGTGTCACGGGACGAGATCATCGAGAAGGTCTGGGACGGGCGCGTCGTGTCGGATGCCGCGGTCGCGAGTCGCGTCAAGTCGGCTCGCCAGGCGCTCGGCGACGACGGCAAGTCGCAGCGCTACATCAGGACGATCCACAGCCAGGGCTTTCGCTTCGTGGCGGACGTGCAGGCCACCCGGGATGCGTCCCCGTCGGTCGTCGCGGAAGCCAACGCCGGCGGCCCGCACGATGCCGGCCTGGCAGCGGAGGCCTCGCGGCCCTCGATCGCCGTGCTGCCGTTCCAGCTGGTCGGGGACGCGGGGCCGCACGCGGCCATCGCCGACGCCCTGCCCCACGAACTCATCACGGAGCTGTCGCGCCTGCGCTGGCTGTTCGTCACGGCGCGGGGCTCGTCCTTCCGGCTGCGCGACGCGAATGCCGACGTCGTCGAGATCGGCCGGGTGCTCGGCGTGCGCTACTGCCTGTCGGGCACGGTGGAGGTCGCACTCTCGCGCCTCGCGGTCATGGTCGAACTCGCGGACGCCCGCGACGGTGGCATCGTCTGGGCGGATCGCTACGCCGGTACGCTCGACGAAGTGCACGAGATGCGCACGGAGATCCGCTCGAGCATCCTCGCGGCGCTCGAGATCCGCATCCCGCTGCACGAAGCGGCGCTGGCACGCCTCGCGGCGCCGGCCAACCTCGACGCCTGGTCGGCCTACCACCTGGGCCTCCAGCACATGTACCGCTTCAACCGCCGCGACAACGCGGCGGCGACGGCGCTGTTCCAGCAGGCGGTCGCACGGGATCCCGGATTCGCACGCGCACATGCGGGACTGTCGTTCGTGCACTTCCAGTCGGCGTTCATGCGGCAGACGGACGACGTCGCCCGCGAGATCGACCTTGCCCGCCGCGACGCGAGTCGCGGGCTCGAACTCGATCCGATCGACCCCTTCGTGCTGTTCACCATGGGCCGCACGTACTGGCTGGAGGGCGACCTCGACAGCGCGCTGGCCTGGCTCGAGCGCGCCACCGCGGTCAGCCCGAACTATGCGCAGGGCCTCTACGCCCGAGGCTGGACGGAAACGCTGGCGGGCCGCGGACTCGCGGGCCGCAGTCACGTCGACCTGGCGATGCGCCTGAGCCCGCTCGACCCGCTCCACTACGCGATGCTCGGCACGCGCGCCCTCACGCACCTGGCCATGGACGAGGACGCCGACGCGGCGGCCTGGGCCGAGCGGGCCGCGCGATCCCCCGGTGCCCACGTCCTGATCGCGATGATCGCTGCCGCGACCCACGAGCTGGCCGGCAACGCGGCCCGCGCCGCCTGGTGGGCGGCGGACGTGCAGGAACGCAATCCGGTCCTCTCGCGCACGGATTTCTTCCATGCGTTTCCGATCAAGTCCGAGGCGATGAAGGCGCGGGTGGCGGCAGCGCTCGCGCGACTGGGATTCTGAGCGCCGGGCGCGGACATGTGTACCGCGGCCAGGCGGCCTGGACGTGTCCGCAATAGTGTCCGCCGTCCGCGGGCGGACAGCCGGACTCCTCCGCAGCCGGCAGGGACCGGTCCCGTTGCCCTTTGGAAACAAAGCGTTGCGCAGTCCGCAATGGTTGGCACGATCCCTGCAAAGAGAATCGTACTGCCCACGCTTCCGGACGCCACGCCGATGCCGCTCGCCTCGATCAGCCGAATCACGTCCGACAGGACCGCAGCGCCCGGCATGCGCAGCACCGACGGCCAGGACCGCCTCATCGAGTCGCGGGGGGGATGGCGCCACGACCGGCGCGTCCGCATCGCCGCTGCCGTCGCGCTGCTGCTGCTCGGGGCGCTCGCGCTCGCCTGGTTCCTCAAGGGCTGGGCTTCGACCGACGCGACGGTCGCCATGGACCGCGTGCGCATCGCCACCGTGACCCGGGGCGAGTTCCTGAGCGACGTCGCCGCGCAGGCAACCGTGGTCGCGGCCGTCAGCCCGACGCTGTACGCGCCCGCGGCCGGCACGGTCACCATCACGCGCAATGCCGGCGACGCCGTGAAGCAGGGCGACCTGCTGGCGACGATCGACAGCCCGGGGCTGCGCAACGAGTTCGAGCGCGAGCGCGCGACCCTCGAGAGCCTGGTCGTGGACCTGCGTCGCCAGGAGATCGAGGTCCGACGCAAGATCCTGCAGAGCCAGCAGGCCTCGGACATGGCCGGCGTGGCGATCCGCGCCGCGGAGCGGGAGTTCGCCCGGGCGCAGCAGGCCTCGGACCTGAAGGTGATCAGCCAGCGCGATTTCCAGCGCGCGAAGGACGAACTGGACGAGGCGAAGCTCACGCATCACCACGCCGTCGCAACCGGCGGCCTGGAGAAGGAAGGCCTCGAGTTCGAGCTGCAGACGCGCCGCCTGCAGCGCGACCGCCAGCAGCTGCTGGTCGAAGACCTCGAGCGTCGCGTCGGCGAACTCGCGGTGAAGTCGCCGGTCGACGGCGTGGTCGGAAACCTGGCCGTCACGCAGAAGGCCGCCGTGCAGCAGGACGCCGCGCTGCTCACCGTCGTGGACCTCACGGCGCTCGAGATCGAGTTCCGCGTGGCCGAGACGTACGCCGGCGCGATCGGCCTCGGCATGCCTGCCGAGGTGTCCTATGCCGGCAAGAGCTATGCGGGCGAAGTCAGCGCGATCTCCCCGGAAGTGCGCCAGGGTGAGGTCACGGGCCGCGTGCGCCTGCGCGAGGTGCCGGCGGGCCTGCGCCAGAACCAGCGCGTGTCGGTGCGCATCCTGATGGACCGGCGCGGCGACGTGCTTAAGGTCGAGCGCGGCGGCTTCTACGAGGCCGGCGGCGGCACGACCGCTTACGTCGTGAACGACGGCGTCGCCGAGCAGCGCCCGATCGCGACCGGCGCCGTCAGCGTGCGCGAAATCGAGATCACCGGCGGACTGGCCGAGGGCGACCGTGTCGTCATCTCGGACACCGAGGACTTCAAGAACGCACCGCGCGTGATGCTCGCGGACTGAACCAACTCCGAACGAACGACAGAGGAACCACCGATGCTCGAAATGACCCGGGTGACCAAGGCCTACCGGACCGATCTGCTCGAAACGCACGCGCTGCGCGAGTTCAGCCTGACGGTCGGCAAGGGCGAGTTCGTCGCGGTGACGGGACCATCGGGATCCGGCAAGACCACCTTCCTGAACGTGGCAGGGTTGCTCGAGACGTTCGACGCGGGCAGCTACCGGCTCGACGGCGAGGACGTGAGCCGCCTCGACGACGACGCCCGCTCGCGGGTTCGCAACCACAAGATCGGGTTCATCTTCCAGAGCTTCAACCTGATCCCGGACCTGAACGTGTTCGACAACGTGGACGTGCCGCTGCGCTATCGCCGCCTGCCGGCGGCAGACCGGCGCGAGCGCATCAACGCCGCACTCGACCTGGTGGGACTCACCTCGCGCGTGAAGCACCTGCCGTCGCAGCTCTCGGGCGGCCAGCAGCAGCGCGTCGCGATCGCGCGCGCGCTCGCGGGCGATCCGGCCCTGCTGCTCGCGGACGAACCCACGGGCAACCTCGACTCGCTGATGGCGCGGCAGGTGATGGACCTGCTCGAGCAGATCAACGGCATGGGCGCCACGATCGTCATGGTCACCCACGATCCGGAGCTGGCGCGCCGCGCGCATCGCAACGTGCAGGTCATCGACGGCCAGATCACCGACTATCGGCCGTACGAGGCGCACTCGGCGTCGGTGTCGGTGCTGCATCCGCCGGCGCCCGACGCCGCGGCCTTCGGCTGAGCGACGACCCGGGAGCTTCCGACCATGTTCGCCTACGACCTGCGCCTCGCCCTCGACAGCATGAGGCGCCATCCGGGCCTCGCGGCCCTGATGGTGCTCGCCATCGCGCTCGGCATCGCCGTGTGCACCGTGACCTTCACCATCTACCACGCGATGGCGACCAACCCGATCCCGGAGAAGAGCAGCCAGCTGCACGCGGTGACGCTCGACACCTGGGACCGCGACCGGCCCTACGACGACGAGCAGCCGGAGAGTCCGCCGCAGCTTCTCACCTACCGCGACGCCACGTATCTGTACGGTTCGAAGGCTGCCCCGCGCAGCGCCGTCATGTACAAGTCGGGGGCGCTGCTGCTGCCGGAGCGCCAGGGCGTGAAACCGTTCAACGCCGTGCTGCGCGTCACCACGCACGAGTTCTTCGCGTTGTTCGACGTCCCGTTCCAGTTCGGGCGGGGCTGGGACGGCGCTGCCGACCAGGGGCCACAGCCCGTCGTCGTCCTGAGCCACGAGACGAACGAGAAGGTGTTCGGCGGCGAGGACAGCGTCGGGCGGACGGTGCGGCTCGGCAAGCTCGAGTATCGCGTGGTCGGCGTGCTCGCGCCCTGGGCGCCGAGCCCGAAGTTCTTCGACCTCAACAACGGCTCGTTCGAGGACCCCGAGGACGCCTACATCCCGTACGGCTGGGGACGCACGCTGGAGCTGCCGGTGTACGGGAACACGAACTGCTGGAAGAGCGAGCCCGGGGACAGCTACCAGGACTTCTTGAATTCCGAGTGCGTCTGGCTGCAGTTCTGGGCGGAGCTGCCGAGCGCTGCGGACCGCGAGCGCTACCAGTCGTTCGTCGACAACTACGCCCGCAGCCAGAAGGCGGTCGGGCGCATGCAGCGGCCGCTCAACAACCGGCTCTACGACGTGCAGCAGTGGCTCGACCGCAACGAGGTCGTGCAGCGCGACAACCGCGTGCTGATCGGCATCGCGCTGCTGTTTCTCGGCGTGTGCCTGGTCAACGTCGTCGGCCTGCTGCTCGCGAAGTTCCTGAACGCCGCGCCGCTCACCGGCCTGCGCCGCGCGCTCGGCGCCAGCCGCCGCGACATCGTCCGCCAGCACATGACCGAGGTGCTCGTGCTCGGGCTCGCGGGCGGCGTGCTCGGCCTGCTGCTCGCGGTCGGCGGCCTGGCGGGCATCCGCGCCATCTACGGGTCCGACTTCAACCGCGGGGCGTACGAGCGCCTGACGGAGATCGATCCGTTCGTGGTCCTGGTCACGCTGGCACTGGCGCTGCTCGCCGGCGCGGTCGCCGGGCTGTATCCGTCGTGGCGCATCGGCCGCACCGCGCCGGCGATCTATCTCAAGACGCAGTAACTCGGAAGGACACCGACGCAATGGACATCAAGCCGATTCTCAGCTCGCTGCGCCACAGCCCGACGGGCGCGATCCTGGTGGCGCTGCAGATCGCGCTGGCGCTCGCCATCACGGTCAATTCGCTCTACATCATCACGCAGCGGCTCGAACTGATCGGCCGCGACCCGGGCATCGACGTGGCGAACATCTTCTTCGTCGCCTTCGTCCCCTCGAGCGAGAAGTTCCAGGGCGAGACCACGATGCGCGAGGACCTGCAGACGCTGCGCAGCCTGCCCGGCGTCGAGGCCGCGACCACCATCAACGCCGTGCCGCTGTCCGGCGGCGGCTCCAGCACCTCGATGTACACCGAGCCCGGCGAGAAGGGCCGGCGCGGCGACATGAACTACTTCCAGGTGGACGAGCAGGGACTGCAGACGCTCGGCGTCAGGCTGGCCGAGGGGCGCAACTTCGACGCGTCCGTGGTCCGCAAGCCCGATCGCAACAGCTCCGAGTCCCCGGCGGAAATGATCATCACGAGGGACATGGCCGGCGAGATGTTCCCGGGCGAATCGGCGCTCGGCAAGACGGTCTACAGCAGTCTCAGCCAGCCGATCACGGTGGTCGGCATCATCGATCGCATGCACGGTTCGTGGCCGGGCTGGGACAAGGTCGGCAACGTGGCGCTCTTCCCCGTGATCGCCGACGAGCAGTACGCGCGCTACATGGTGCGCGCCAGGCCCGGCCGCCGCGACGAGGTGATGAAGGCGGCCGAGGAGTCACTCGGCAAGTCCGACAACGGCCGCGTCATCCTCCGCGTCCGCTCGCTCGAGTACGTCGCCGCCTCGACCTACGCGGACGATCGGGCCATGGCCACCTACCTGAGCGTGGTGATTGCGCTGCTGCTGGGCATCTCGGCGCTCGGGATCTTCGGCCTCGCGGCGTTCAACGTCAGTTCCCGCACCAAGCAGATCGGTACCCGCCGGGCCGTCGGCGCACGCCGCCGCGACATCCTGCAGTACTTCCTGAGCGAAAACTGGCTGATCACCTCGGTCGGCGTCGCAGTCGGCTGCGTGCTGGCGCTGCTGCTCGGCTACTGGCTCAGCACGACGTTCGAACTGCCGCGCCTGAAGCTCTATTATCTGGTCGTGGGGGCGGTGGTGCTCTGGCTCGTGAGCCTGGTGGCGGCATTGCGTCCCGCGCGTCGCGCCGCGAGAGTCTCCCCGGCCATCGCCACCCGCACGGTTTGAATTCCTCCGCGCAGCAGGCCACAGTCGGGCGAATGCAGGGTCGTACCTTACTTGTCATCGACGACAACGAGGCCGTGCGCACGGCGCTCGACGTGTTGCTGACGCTCGAGGGCGCGGCCGTCGAATGCGTCGCCACGCCGCGCGAGGGGCTGGCACGCGTCGCGCGCGGCGGCGTCGACCTGGTCATCCAGGACATGAACTTCCAGCGCGAGGCGACCTCGGGCGACGAGGGCATCGCGCTGTTCCGCTCGCTGCGCGCGGCGCAGCCGGACCTGCCGGTCGTGCTGCTCACGGCGTGGACGCAACTCGAGACCGCCGTGGAACTCGTCAAGGCGGGCGCGGCCGACTACCTCGCCAAGCCCTGGGACAACGCCCGGCTCGTGACCACGGTGCGCAACCTGCTCGAGCTGCACGCGGCGCTGGCCGCGGAGCGCGAGCGCCTCGCCCGCGTCGATCGTTCGCATGCCGAACTCGCTGCGCGCTTCGACCTGCGCGGCGTCGTCTATCGCAGCGCGGCCATGCACGCCGTGGTGCAGATGGCCACGCAGGTCGCCAGGGCCGACGTGCCGGTGCTGATCACCGGGCCGAACGGCGCCGGCAAGGAGATCCTCGCCGAGATCATCCAGGCGAACTCCGCGGCGCGCGAGGGCCCCTTCGTGCGCGTCAATACCGGCGCGCTGCCGGCCGACCTGCTCGAGAGCGAGCTGTTCGGTGTCGAGGCAGGCGCCTACACCGGCGCCGCGCGAGCGCGCGAAGGGCGATTCGAGGCCGCCGGCGGCGGTACGCTGTTCCTCGACGAGATCGGCAACCTGCCGATGACCGGCCAGGCCAAGCTGCTGCGCGTGCTGCAGACCGGCGAGTTCGAGCGCCTCGGGTCGAGCCAGACACGCCGCGTGAACGTCCGGATCCTCTCGGCGACCAACGCGTCGCTCGCCGATGCCATCCGCCAGGGCCGGTTCCGCGAGGACCTCTACTACCGGCTCAACGTGATCGAGCTGCAGGTCCCGCCGCTGGCGGATCGTCGCGACGACATCCTGCCGCTCGCACGCCATTTCCTCGAGCCGGGATACGAACTGCAGCGCGATGCGGAGCGCGCGCTGGTGCGGCACGACTGGCCCGGCAACGTCCGCGAGCTGCGCAACTGCATCCGCCGAGCCTGCCTGCTCGCCGCCTCGACCCGCATCGGTGCGCAGGACCTCGTGCTGCCGGGTTCCGTCGCGGCGGGATCCGCCGAGATGGCCCCGCCGCGCGAGCCGGACCGCGACGAGATCGAGGGCGCGCTGGCGCGCCACGAGGGCGTCGTCGCCAGGGCGGCGCGCGAACTGGGACTCTCGCGTCAGTCGCTGTACCGGCGCATGGAGAGGCTCGGCATCGCGACCGGCGGCCAGGACGGTCGCTGAGGCATGCGCCAGCGAGTGGTCACCGCCCTGCTGGTGGCGCTCGGCCTGCTGACGCTCGCCGCGCTCGGCACGGCGAACCTGGCGTGGCCATACCGTCTCACGGCGATGCTGTGCGCGACGATCGCCTATGGCTCGCTGGTGTGGTGGGTGCGCCGCTCGCTGCAGCAGCAGGAGTCGCTGCTCGATGCGATGACCGATGGAATCTCCAGCCTGCGCGACGCGGACTACAGCATCAGCATCGCCGAACCGGAGGACGCGGCGCTGCGGGCGCTGGTCACCGCCTACAACGGGCTCGGTGACCGCCTGCGCAGCCAGCGGCAGGATCTCTACCAGCGCGAACTGCTGCTCGACACCGTCATCCAGGCCTCCCCGCTGGCGCTGACCCTGACGAACGCGAGCGGCACGATCCTCTATGCCAACCTCGCCGCCAGGCAGCTGCTCGGCGGCGGAAGGAAGCTCGAGGGGCTCGCGCTGGAGCCGCTGCTCGCACCGATGCCGGCGGAGTTGCGTGAGGCCTTCGACGAGATGAGCGACCGCCTGTTCACGGCGACGCTCGACGGGGATGCGCAGGTGTTCCACGTCTCGCACCGTCGATTCCTGCTGAACGGCCAGCCGCACCGGCTGCGGCTGCTGAAGCAGCTCACGCGCGAGGTGAACGCGCAGGAAGTGGCGATCTGGAAGCGCGTCATCCGCGTCGATCGCACACGAGATCAACAACTCCGTTGCCCCGATCGCGTCGCTCGCGCAGTCCGGCCAGCGGCTGGCCGCCCGGCCGGACCCGGTGCAGCTCGGGCGCGTGTTCTCGGCGATCGAAGAGCGCATGTCGCACCTGTCGCAGTTCGTGGATGGCTATTCGCGCTTTGCGAAACTGCCGAAGCCCCGGCCCGCATCCGTCGCGTGGCGGCGGTTCCTCCGGTCGCTGCAGGCCGTCGCTCCGTTCACCGTCGAGGGCGAGATCCCCGACGAGCCGGGCTGGTTCGACGAATCCCAGCTCGAGCAGGTCATGATCAACCTGCTGAAGAATGCTTCGGAGGCGGGGTCGGCGCCGGCCGCGACGGTCGTGACGGTGAGTGCGAGCCGCGGCGGCTGGACGGTCGAGGTGCGCGACCACGGCTCCGGTATGAGTCCGGACGTGCTCACCAACGCGCTGCTGCCGTTCTATTCGACCAAGCCGTCCGGCAGCGGCCTCGGACTCACGCTGTGTCGCGAGATCGTCGAGGCGCACGGCGGCTCGCTCGAGGCGGGCAACCGCACCGACGGCGAGCAGGGGTCGGTGATCCGCTTCTGGCTGCCGCCGCCGAACCAGCCCGCAGCGTCACCCGGCGGCCAGTGACGCGCGGTCGGCCACGCGGCTAACGCCCGCGATGCTCGAGCCAGGCGTCGAGCGACCAGCGGCCTGGGCCGAAGACCAGCACGACGAGCAGCAGCGTTCCCCACAGGTAGTGCTGGCCGAGCGCCGCCTCGAAGCCCTCGCCGAACAGGACGTGCGCATAGGAAACGACCGCCATCACGTTGACGGCCGACAGTCCGAGCGCCGCGAAGCGCGTGCCGAGCCCCGCGATCAGCAGCAGCGGGAAGACGATCTCGCCGGCGGTCCCGGCGACCGCGGCCAGCGCCGGGGGCAGCAGCGGCACGTGGTACTCGTCCTGGAAGAGGTAGAGCGTGCTGTCCCATTCGGAGAGCTTCAGCCAGCCGGACTTCAGGAACTGCCAGGCCACGTAGCAGCGGAAGGCAAACAGCAGCGGTGTAGCGAGCCAGGCCGTTGCCCGCTCCGCGAGCCCGTTGGCCGAACGTACGATCGTCGCACCGCTCATTCCGTCTCTCCACGAGCTGGATCACCCATCGCCGGAATCCGCAGCGCCGTGACGAGTGCCTCGCCGAACAGCCACGCCAGGACTCCCGGCAGTTTCTCGACGTCGAGCCCCGCCGACTCGAGCGCCATGCCGAGCGGCTCGCCCCGGCCGAGCGCAGCCACGAACTGGAACTCATCCGCGGGCAGGGAGTGCAGGACGAGGCCGTCCGCGCCGCAGGTCACGACCACGTGCTGCGGCCCGAGCCCGGGATCCAGCGATTCGCCACTCGAGTCCGTCTGGGCTGCGCGCCACGCCGACCAGATCGGGAACGCCGATGCGACGGTCCGCATGCACGGCTGCAGGTCGAGTCCGACCCCGGCCAGCAGTTCGGCCGCCACGCGGCCGAGTTCGGCCGCCCCGAGTGCCTCGTGCCTGGCGGCGACCAGCGATTCCTCGCATGCCCACTCGAGGCGGGCCAGATCGGCAAGCCACGCCGATCCATCGCCTGCGACCCGCGGCGCCAGCCACGACGCGAACTCCCTGCCGACCCAGTGCAGGTCGCCGCTGCGGGACGGATGCACGGCGCGGTACTCGCGCGCGAACTCCCTGAAGGCGTCCTCGCCGACCTGGCGCCGGAGCACCGGGTAGGTGCGCTCCAGGGCACCCTCGAACATCGCGCGGGCGTTGTTGCGATACACCTGCACGCGGCGCGCCGGTGCGAGTCCGTCATCCACGATGCAGTCTGCCAGTCGGCCGACGGCTTCGTCGCGCACGGCGTCCCCGGCACGCAGTGCCGACGCGAAGCGGCCCTGCAGCTCTGCAAGCGTCGGCGCGTCAGGCCGCACGTGCACGGATCCGCTCGAGGCAGGCGTCGGCCTTGCGCGCTTCCGACACGAGCACGTCCAGGGCCGGGACGTCGGTGTCCCATTCGATCAGCGTGGGCACCGGCCCGAGACGCGCCAGGGCACGCTCGTACAGGGCCCAGACCTCCGGGCACACTTCGGAGCCGTGATCGTCGATCAGAAGATCGCGCTCCCCCACGCGGTTGCGCCGATGGCCGGCGAGGTGGATCTCCTGCACGGCATCGCCGGGAACGCCGGCGATGAATCGTTCGGCGTCGAGGCCGAGGTTCAACGAATTCACGTAGATGTTGTTCACGTCGAGCAGCAGGCCGCAGCCGGATCGCTGGACGACCGCCGCGAGGAAGTCCCACTCCGTGAGCTGCGACGCGGAATAGGCGAAGTAGGAACTGAGGTTTTCCACGAGGATCTGCCGGCCGAGGACGTCCTGCACCTGGCGCACGCGCGCCGCAAGGAGTTCGGCCGCTTCCTCGGTATAGGGCAGGGGCAGGAGATCGTTGAAGTGCTCGCCGCCGGCATGTCCCCAGCAGGCGTGCTCGCTCACGAGCGCGGGCTCGAAGCGCTCGACGGCGCGCTTCACGCGCGCGAGATGGTCACGATCCAGCGGCGCCACGGACCCCAGGCCGAGGCCGACTCCGTGCAGGCTGAGCGGATAGTACTCACGGGCCCGCTCGAGCGCCGCGAGCTGCGGCCCGCCATCGTGGAAGTAGTTCTCGGTGTGGACCTCGAGCCATGCCACTGGCGGGTGCCGGGCGACCACGTCCTCGTGATGCGCCGAGCGCAGACCGATCCCGGCCCGGGCCGGGATCGGTCCGCGAGGGAAGCGCGCTGCAGCAACCTCCCCCATCGCCCGGTTACTTCGCCGGCGCCTCGGTCTTGCCGCCGGCCTTGGCGCAGTCTTCCGCCGACATGTGCTTCCACTCGTTCGGATCGTTGTCCTTCTTCGCCTGTCCGGCGCACGAGTGGCCGTTCGCCGCGCAGTCGTTCTTGCCGGCCTTGGCAACGCCGTAACACTTGGCCTTCGAGCCCGCCTCGCCCGCCGTCGCGGTGCCGATCGTGCCCGCCGCGAGGAAGCTGCCCACAGCCGCCGCAATCGCCAGTTTCTTCATGTTCATCGGAATGACTCCAGCTGGTTGGTGATGTCAGATCGGTCGACGTCGTGTTGCGGAGCAAAACGGCCCGCAACGCGACGCTTCGACCAGTAGACCAGTTCGCGCGGGAAATTGTTTCGGATCGCACCGATCCGGACCGATGCGCCGGCGGGGCTAGCGCGCGGCGACCGGGGCCGCACGCTGTGCGAGCCCGGCGCGTCGCATGCGCCAGAGCAGCACGTCGATGCGGTCCTGACCGAAGAACGGTTCGCCCCGGAAGACCATCAGCGGCACTCCCCAGTGTCCGGCGGCCTTCTGCGCGTCCTCGTTGCGCTCGATCTCGGCCTCGAACCCGGCCGGGTCCGCGGCAATCGCGGCATCGAGTTCGACCAGGTCGAGGCCGGCCCGCCCGGCGGCGCGCGCGAGGTGATCCGCCTCGTGCCAACCCTTCACGCCGCCGAAGGTCAGCCGGCTCACCTCGTCGATGAACGCGAGCCCGCGGCCGCGCCGCTGAGCGGCGACCCCGAGCCGGGTCAGTCGATGGATGTACGGTTGCCCGGCGGCAACCTCCATCGTCGCGAAGTCCTGCACGACGGGATCCGGGGACGGCCAGGCGAACGGCATCCCGTTCATCTCGGCGATCCGCGCGCAGTCGCGCATCAGGTACGGCGGCCAGAGCGGGTTCACCTTCCGGAAGAAGCCCGGGATGCGCAGCGCAATCGGGTAGACCGGACGCACCACGACGTCGACCTCGTAGTCACGCTGCATCTCGACGAGCCTTGGGGTCGCGAGGTACGAATAGGGAGAGCGGAACGACCAGAACACATCCAGCTGAAAGGACATCGGCAACTCCCCCGATGGTTGATGACCCGCCCGGCACGCGATTGTGCGGTCAGTCCGCCGGCGGACGACAGTCGCGCGTTGGTGCGACTGTGAGCGAGGCGATTCAAGAGACGACGGCGCGACG
The DNA here is from genome assembly GCA_963707145.1 of uncultured Gammaproteobacteria bacterium. Lineage (GTDB taxonomy): Bacteria > Pseudomonadota > Gammaproteobacteria > Steroidobacterales > Steroidobacteraceae > RPQJ01. The sequence continues at coordinate 74,131 of CAVPOQ010000007.1, read as the reverse complement.
ACCTGCGCTTCGCTCCCGGCTCGTCGATTTCGCGCCGCTGGACGCCGCGAGATCGAGTGAGCACAATGCGCCTGCGCGTTCAGAGTCGCTCTGCGCGATCGCTCCGCCGCGTCGTCCCAACCCCTCACCGAGGTTAGTCCAGCAACGACGCGGCGGGGCGAGCCCCTCCTGCCCTGCCCGGCGCTCGCTGCGCAATCCCACGCATGAGATACACAACGCGCGAGACCGAGCTCCAGGTCACGCTGGAACCGGATTCGCCTGCGCTGGCGAGCATCGTCCTGCTGCACGGGCTCGGAGCCGACGGCTGGGACTTCGTGCCGATCGTGGACGAGCTGCGACTGCAGGACGCCGTCCCCGTCCGCTTCGTGTTCCCGCACGCACCGCCGCGGGCGGTGACCGTGAACGCGGGCCACGTGATGCGCGCCTGGTACGACATCAAGGCGTTCACGCCGCAGGGACGGGCCGACGCGGCAGGTCTCGCGGAATCGGTGCGGGCTGTCGGCGGGTATCTACACGCGGAAATCGCCGGCGGCATTCCCGCGTCGCGCATCGTACTCGCGGGGTTCTCGCAGGGCGGCGCGGTGGCGCTGGCGGCGGGCCTGCGGTTTCCGCTGCGGCTGGCGGGGCTGCTCGCGATGTCGTCCTACCTGCCCTTTCCCGAGCGGCTGACTGCCGAGAAGGCGCGCGCCAACCAGGACGTTCCGATACTGATGTGTCACGGGCGGATGGACCCGGTCGTCGGTCTCGCGATGGGCACGGAAGCGCGCGACGCGCTCAGGGCCGAAGGCTACGCGGTCGAATGGCACGAGTACCCGATGGCGCACGAGGTGTGTGCGGCGGAGCTCGCGCAGGTCGCGCGCTGGCTGGGGAGCGTACTGGGGGAGCCGGCCGCACGTCGGGACGCATGAGCAGGCCCGTCGCGCGCCTGCGGCCGTAACCTGCAGGCGGCGGATCGCGGCCGCGACACCGCAGATGGCCGGCGATGCCCCGTGGCATCGCCGACTGCGCGGTGGCTCCTGCCCCACCATCACCAGGTCTGACGGTCGAACTGCTGCAGAACCCCCATCAACACGGCTGCACACATTACGATCGCTGCGATATCCATGACTTCATCCTCCAGTGGGCGCCAATGCGGCGCGACGCGAATCCTGGAGATGAGATGTTGCAGAGCTGCGTAAGGTTGCTTGCGAGGCGATGACGCGTTCGGCTTAACTCGCAGACATGGCATCCCCGAAAGAATGGCGATCCAGCGGGCTGCGGCGCGAGCGCATCCTTGCTTCCCCGCTGTGGGACGGAGCCGCGTTTCGCAACGTGCACCCGATCCTGCCGCAGCTGCGGGACCCGGCCGCCCCCATGCCGACCATCAGCGAGTTTCTGTTCGGCGGCGACCGACGGGTGCCGGACGGGCCGCTGCCGTCGATGGATCCGGTCGCCGGCTGGATCCGGAAGCCACGCAGCGGACTGCGTGCGACCTGGCTCGGTCACTCCACGGTCCTGATCGAGATCGACGGCTGCCGCGTGCTCACCGATCCCGTTTGGGGCCTGCGCGCCTCGCCGTCGCAGTGGGTCGGGCCGAAGCGCTTCCAGCCGGTGCCCATCTCGTTGCGCGCGCTGCCGCCGCTGGACGCGGTCGTCATCTCCCACGACCACTACGATCACCTCGACTACCGGACGATCCGGGCACTGGCGCGGCGCGACGTGCCGTTCGTGACCTCGCTCGGCGTGGGCGCGCACCTCGCGGCCTGGGGCGTACCGGCCGAGCGGATCATCGAGCTCGACTGGTGGGAATCGTATTCGCTGCCGAAGGTCGATCTCACGGTGACCGCCGCGCCTTCGCAGCACTTCTCGGGACGCGGCATCACGACCCGGAACTCGACGCTGTGGTCGTCCATGGTCATCCGGTCGCGGCGCCACGCGGTGTTCTTCAGCGGCGACACGGGACTCACGACCGAGTATGCGGCGATCCGCGAACGACTCGGCCCGTTCGATCTCGTGATGCTCGAAGTCGGCGCGTTCCATCCCGCCTGGGGCCAGATCCATCTCGGCCCCGCGAACGCGCTCGAAGCCTGGGGCCTGCTCGGCGGGGGCGCGTTCCTGCCGGTACACTGGGGCACCTTCAGCCTGGCGATGCACGCCTGGGACGAGCCTGCGGAGACCCTGCTGGCGCTCGGCCCGAAGCGCGGGGCCCGGCTCGTCATGCCCCGCCTGGGGGAACCGGTCGAACCGTCACACGTGGATCGCGTGTCGCCCTGGTGGCGATCGGTCGAACGCCGGGCGGCGCGCGAGCCCGTCGCGGGGCCACGCGAGCAGAAGACACCCGGGCGCATACCCTGGCCGATGGACTGACGGCGGCCGGACGGATCTGCCGACGGTCCGACTCCCGTCGGCACACCTCTGCGCTTGCAGCTAGACTCCGCTCCATTTCCGGAGGACACCATGCAGATCTCGATGTACCGCGCCTCGGTCCCTGTCTTCGCCCGCAACCTGCGCAACCTGATCGCCATCCTGCGCAAGGGCGAAGCCCACGCCGCAGAGCGCAAGATCGACCCGGCGGTGCTGCTCAACTACCGCCTGGCGCCCGACATGTTCCCGCTGTCGAGGCAGGTCCAGATCGCGACCGACATGGCCAAGGGATGCGTTTCGCGGCTGGCCGGCGTTGAGATCCCCGCCTACGAGGACAAGGAAACGAGCTTCAACGAACTCATCGCGCGCCTCGAGAAGTGCATCGCCTACCTCGAGGGGTTCAGGCCCGAACAGATCGACGGCACCGAGGACAAGGCGGTGGTGCTGAAGCGCCCGAGCGGCGACGTCACCTTCCAGGGCCTGCCCTACCTGCTCGAGTACGTGCAGCCCAACGTGTACTTCCACTGCACGTCGGCGTACGCGATTCTCCGCCACTGCGGCGTGAACATCGGCAAGAAGGACTTCATCGGGCCGGGTTGAGCGGAGCGGCCGGCCCGCGGCGTCGTCAGGTCCCGGGCGAATACCAGATCGGCGAACTCCAGGCCCGCTCCTGCGTGGTCATCGGCACCTCGGGCGACATCTTCACCTTGAAGTACGCCGCGTCGTAGGCCGTCCAGCGCGGGGTCGGGATCTCGATCACGCGCGCGTAGTAGAACGCCCGCACGCCCGGATCGAACTCGGGGTCGGTCCAGACGGCACCGAGCTCGGGCGCGCCGATGGTGTTGGTCCACGTGGCGTGCGCCACGTCCACCGTGCTGCCGACCGGCGGGAGCCTGCCGTCCGCACCGCGCTTGCGCGTCTGCGGGCTGCTCCAGGCGAGGTCGAAGATCTTCTCGTGGGTCTTGCCCGCCTTGTCCACCCAGCCCTTGACGACCTGGATGCGGTCGAGATTGCCGCCGTAGGGATCCTTGAGCGCAGCGACCAGGAAAGTGGGCGCCTTGCCGGCGGGGGCCCTCGGCAGGTCGGCTCCCATCGGCACGCCCTTTGCGTAGCCCGGGATCGCCGGCGCGCGAGCGTAGAGGTCGGCCGGCACGAAGTCGTAGCCGCCGAAGAATCGCAGCCACAGGCGCGTGCCGCTCGTGGCATAAGTCTCGCGGCGCTTCATCGCGTCCCAGATCGCTTCGCGCGTGTTGTCGAGCGCCCAGACGGCCGTATAGCCGGCCGCCGTGACCTCCCAACCCTTGACCACGCGGTCGCCGAACTTCAGCGCATTCTCGCTCCAGCGATCCGGCCGCGGCTCGCCGGCCGGGAACTTGCTGAAGAAGTTGTCCTCTTCCGCGGCGACCAGTGCGTTGTGGGTGTCGGTGCCGGCCGCCATGCCGTACTTGAAAGGGTTGACGCCGAGTTCCTGCTCGAGCTTGAGACCGTTCCTGAGGGCCTCGCGCAGGTACTCGTGCTGGATCATGCCCGGCTTCTTCGGCACGAGGTTGAGGTTGCCGCGGTCCCAGAGCTCGTAGCCGATCGTGAATTCGTCGTTCGGCGAGAGGCTCGGGTGGGCCTCGCTCTGGCCCTTGAACTGGATCGCCTCGAACAGCGGCTCCCAGCGGGCGCGCTGCTCGGCCCACTCACGGGTGAGGGGCTTGCCCTCGAACGTCTGCAATTCGAACATGCGGCCGTTCGACAGGTTGCCGTTGTGCGGGATTGCGAGCAGCCTGCCGCCGGTCTTCTTCTCCCAGCCGTCCATCCATTTCCAGAGTTCCTCCGGGTTCTCGGAAACGAACGTCGTCATCGGCAGGGCCTGGTCGGCCAGCTTCTTGCCGTCGCGGTAGATGACGTTGCGGTGCAGGTTGTCGCCGCCGCCGGCGTTGGACGTCCACTCGTAGCCGATCAGGGCCGTGAAGCGTCCCGGCTCGTTGTACTTCTCCGCGATCTCCGTCGCCCGCTCCCAGGCGCTCTTGGCGAACTTCGGATCCATGATGAGCGGCGGCAGCTTCTGGTTCGACTGCGCGGCAATGAGCTCCATCACGGCCTGGGACGAACCCTTGCTTCCCTGGGCCATCAGGTCGTGCCAGCGCTTGAGCGTCGGGTCCGACATCATCTCGGGGTCACCCTCCCGGATGAGGTTGATCACCCCCATGCCGTCGGAGTGGTCGGTGAGGGCCATCCAGTCGAGCGGCCGCGACAGCTGCACCGGCTGGCCGGTCGTCGAGACGACCTCCGCGCCGCGCGCGAAGCGGAAGGCGTCCTCAGGGCCGAGCGTCGTGCCGCTCATGCCGGCATCGCCCGACCAGCCCGTGTGCACGTGCTCGTCGCCGAACAGCGGCCGCGTCGGATAGCGGCGCCCGGCATACGGCGAGTAGCCGGCGATCTTCTCGAATTTGGCGGGATTCGGCGGCGGATACGCCGCGGACGGCGTGATCTGCTGTGCGGCCGCGACGGACGCGCAGCCGAGGACAGCCAGGACCACCAGTCGCATCGTGTGCTGCATGACCGTCTCCAACCGCGCTCCCGCGCCAACAGGTTGGCAAACATGAGGGAATCGCAATGCAGCATGCAACACGGCGCGCCGCTCTCGTTGGCAGCGTCGGGCCCCCGGCGACGCTTCCAGGGAGCAGTCGACCTGCCGGCTGCATGCAGCAGCGTGATAGATCCACGTATTCACCGACGCGCAGCGGCGAGCTATCAGGGCGAGAGTCGATCGCGGGGCCTGGCCAGCAGGGCAATGCCGGCCCGCTTCCGGCCAGGCAGGGGCACGCAACGGAGGTCGTCATGTCGCGCATCAATCACGTCGTCACGCTGGGTTCGGGCGTGCTGGGCGGGCAGATCGCCTGGCACAGCGCGTTTCGCGGCAAGACCGTCGTCGCCTACGACCTCACCGAGGACGCACTCTCGAAGTGCCGCGCCGCCCACGATCGCTATGCCGCGATCTACCGGGCGGATGTGGGCGCCACCGACGAGGCGATCGCCGCGACGCGCGCGCGCCTGCGCTACACCGCCGACCTCGGCGCCGCCGTCGCCAGCGCCGACCTCGTGATCGAGTCGGTTCCGGAGGTTCCCGAGATCAAGACCAGTGCCTACCGGACGATGGCGCCGCTGCTGCGCGAGCACACGCTGCTCGCGACCAACAGCTCGACGCTTCTCCCGAGCGACTTCGCGGCCGCTACCGGCCGGCCGGAGAAGTTCTGCGCGCTGCATTTCGCCAACCTGATCTGGATGATGAACATCGCCGAGGTCATGGCCCACGCCACGACCGCCGACGACACCCTCACGCAGGTCACCGAGTTCGCAATCGAGATCGGCATGGTGCCCATTGCGCTGCGCAAGGAGCAGAACGGCTACGTCATCAACACCTGGTTCGTCGCGCTGCTGAACGCTGCGCAGAGCCTCGTGACCAACGGCGTGTCCACGCCCGAGGATGTGGATCGCAGCTTCCTGATCTGCAACCGCGGCTGCACGATGGGGCCCATGGCCATGATCGACATGGTGGGAATGCAGACATCGTTCAACGTCCTCACGTACTGGGGAACGCGCAACAGCGACCAGCAGATGCTCCGCAATGCGCAGTACATCAAGACGCGGTTCATCGATCGCGGGGAGTTCGGGCTTCCGACCGGTACGGGCTACTACAGCTACCCGAACCCTGCGTTCCAGGCCGCGGACTTCCTTGCGGTTCCGGATGCGTCCCGCGTGCCGGCACTGGTGGCCCTGGCGCGCCCGATGCACACCTGAGCGGCGCGGGCCGTCGCGTCACCGCGGCTGGCGCCATTCGGATCAGGCGCAGGAGCAACCATGAGTATGAGACGAGGCAATTGCATCGGGTGCGCGCTGGCGGTGCTCGGGACGTTCACATCCGCACAGGCGGACACCGCTGCGGCCGCGGCGCCTGCACCGCAGCAAGTGGTCGCGGGTGTGTGGATGATTCCCGGAGGCATGCCGCCCGACCGCCAGCCCGACGGGAACTCGGTGATCCTCGACGCGCCGGCGGGGTTGATCGTCGTCGATACCGGCCGCCATGCCTGGCATCGGGAAGCGATCCTGTCGCTGGCGCGCGCGCAGGACAAGTCGATCGTCGCGATCGTCAACACGCACTGGCACCTGGACCACGTGAGCGGCAACCCGGAGCTGCGCGCCGCGTATCCCGACCTGCGCGTCTATTCGAGCGACGCGATCGACGGCGCGCTCACCGGCTTTTTTCCTGAGAGTGCGAAGGATGCAGCCGCCTACCTCGAGGACCCGCAGGTTCCCCCGGACACGCGTGACGACATCCGCGGGGACCTGCTGACGATGGAGAATGGGGCGGCCCTGAAGCCCGACGTCGTGATTTCGGCCTCGGGCACGCTCACGCTCGGCGGCCGCGCCCTGAGGATCAACCTGGCACCCGACGCCGTGACCGCCGGCGACCTGTGGCTGTATGACGAGACCAACCGCCTGGCCGTGCTCGGCGATCTCGTCACCCTGCCGGCGCCGTTCCTGGACACCGCGTGCCCGGACGGATGGAAGGTCGCGCTTGCGGAGGTTGCCGCCACTGGGTTCGAGGTGGCGATTCCCGGCCATGGCACCCCGATGGACCGCGGGCAGTTCCTGATCTACCGCAACGCGTTCGAGGCCTTCATCGACTGCGCGAATTCCGCCCGTGCCGAGCAGGAATGCGCGTCAGGCTGGGCGGATGCGATCGAGCCCCTGCTCGCCGGCGACCCGCTCGGGCAGAAACGCGCGCGGGGCACCGCCGCGTACTACGTCGGCATGCTGAGAGCCAACGGCGGCCGCAGCAGGTACTGCGAGTCGCAGCCCGTCAGGCCCTAGCCCGTCGTGAACGGCTCGCTCGACTCCATCCAGTCCCGGATGCGGTTGGCATCGCCGATGCGCGTGAGCCTGCCCCACGAATTGAGCAGGACGATGACGACGTCGCGGCCGTCGATGACGGCCTGCATCACCAGGCAGCGGCCGGCGTCGGCGATGTAGCCGGTCTTCTGCACCGTGACCTGCCAGTCGGCCTTGTCGACCAGCGAGTTGGTGCTGCGGTACGCGAGCGAGCGCCCCTTGACGAGGACCGTATGGTCCCGATCGGTCGAAAACTCCCGGATCGTCGGATTCGCCGCTGCCGCCCGCACCAGCCTTGCGAGGTCCGCGGGGCTCGACACGTTGTCACTCGACAGACCGGTCGGCTCGACGAAGCGCGCCGTTCTCATGCCGAGCGACCTCGCCTTCTCGTTCATGGCGCGCACGCAGGCCCGCATGCCGCCGGTGTAGGTCCGGCAGAGCGCGTGCGCCGCACGGTTCTCGGAGGACATCAATGCGAGGTGCAGCAGATCGGACCGGCTCAGCCTGGCACCCGCCGCGAGGCGCGAATGGCTGCCCGCGGTTCCCTGCACGTCGTCGGACGTGATGGAAATGATCTCGTCCATCGGCTGGTCGGCCTCGAGCACGACCAGGGTCGTCATCAGCTTTGTGATGGAGGCGATCGGCGCGGCGACCCCCGCGTTACGGGCAGCCAGCACCTTCGAGCTGGATTCATCGAGGATGTAGTAGGCGCTGGAGCGCAGGTCCGGACTGGATCGCGGCGTCGATGCAACCTCCCCGGGGGCTGCGGCGGACGCCGACGAGAACGTGGCCAGAAGGCACACGGCCATCCACATCGATGCGCTGTTCCGCCGTCGCTTCAAGTGCTCGCCCGCCTGCCTCTGGATTCGAATCTCGCTGACCGGAGACCGCCACGCCTGGCCTCACTGACGCGGAGGGTACCTCCCCGGTCTGCTCGCGTCACCTGCTGCAGCGTGACGCTGTCGGCATTCTGGAGAATCAGCGTCGCCGCCGGACCACGGAGCCTGCCGCCAGCACACCCGTTGCGACTGCCCACGATCGTGAATGGAGCGGTCTGTGCACCACGTCACGGGCGCGCACCCAGTTACCGGACGCCGTTCACGGATGGATCCGGGTCGCATGAGGCTACATGTGCCGAGTCAACAACGAGCTGCCGCGGGTGGACGACGCGCGCCCAACAACACGCCGCCACGGCGACACACGAGAGATGGCATGACCACGCGCGAGCGGTTCAGCTCCGGCTGGACGGGTGCGTTGGCCGTCGCGCTGATCGCCTACATCGGCGTCGCGATGCTGCTGATCCTCGTCGACGGCCAGCAGTGGCGGATCCTCGAGGTGTTCAACCTCTATTCGGACTCGCTGGCAAGCATCGTCGTGACGATCCTGGCGGGAGCAGCCGCCCGGGGTTCCCCGGACCCGGCCGCGCGACGGACCTGGTGGCTCCTCGCGGCCGCGCTGGGCGCCTACAGCACCGGCAACCTGCTGCATTCGACCTACTGGCTGTTCGGCGTCGATCCGTTCCCGTCGATCGGCGACGCGTTCTTCCTCGCCTTCTACCCTCTCGTCTTCGCGGCCGTGCTGACAGCCGTCCGTGCCGCCACAGTCCAGGTGCAGTGGGCCCGGCTGGGGCTCGACGCGACCATCCTCATGCTGGGCTTCGGGGCGTTCTTCTGGTTCTGCGTGATCGCGCCCACCGCGGCCGCGCAACGCGAACCGGACATGCTCAAGTACGTGCTGGCGCAGAGCTACATCGGCCTCAACTGCGTCATGCTGCTGGCGTGCGGCGTCCTGCTGATGCACTCCGGCGCCACGCCCGTGCAGCGCCGGGCCCTGATACTGCTCACGGCCGGCTTCTCGGCGATGTCCCTGGCGGACATCGTCTGGGCAATGTCGAAGGTCGGCGGCGACTATCTTCCCGGTGGCGTCTCCGACGTGATCTACCTCTCGTGCTACGTCTGGCTCGCGGCGGCCGCGCGCGAACAGCTGCGCAGGCGGTCCGCCGTGCGACGCGCCCCGGGAGCCTTCAGCAACGCGCTGGCGCAGGGAATGCCCTACATCGCGATGATGGTGTCGTTCGTGGTGCTGGTGTACGTGGAGAGCAGCACGGCGACGAGTCCGGTCAACGCGATGACCATCGTCATCTTCGTACTGACCTCGCTGGTCATGGTGCGCCAGGGGGTGCTCTCGCGCGACGAGACGCTGCTGCGGGAGCGCCGGGCGGCCGGGATCGTCGAGGCCCGCTACGCGTCGCTGATCAAGAACGCCTCCGACGTGATCATGATCAGCGACGCCGAGGGCCATCTGCGATTCGCCTCGCCGGCCGCGCAGCACACCTTCGCGATGCACCCGGACGACATGGTCGGTCGCGATCTGCTCGGTCTCTGGGCCGACGGCGACCGCGAGCGGCTCGCCGCGTTCCTCGCCGAGGTGGCCGCGACGCGTGGCCGCGTCATCGGACCGATCGAGGTCGTGGTGGAGACCGGCGAACGACGCAGCACCCTCGAGTGCGTCGGCAGCAACCTGACCGACGACCCGGCGATCGCCGGGCTGACGCTCAATTTCCGCGACGTCAGCGAACGCAAGGCGCTCGAGGAGCAGCTGCGCAAGCTGGCGTTCCACGACCCGCTCACCCTGCTCGCCAACCGCAGCCTGTTCTGGAATCGCGTGGAGCATGCGCTGGCGCTCGCGCAGCGTTCGCAGCAGCACGTGGCCGTCATGTTCCTCGACCTCGACAACTTCAAGAACGTCAACGACTCGCTCGGGCACGACGCCGGCGACCGGCTGCTGCAGGCGGTGGCGCAGCGACTGGTCAAGGCGACCCGCCCGTCCGACACCGTCGCGCGCCTCGGCGGCGACGAGTTCGCCATCCTCATGGAAGGCATCGGCAGCGAGCAGGAAGTCGAGCACATCGCCGCGCCGATCACCGCGGCGTTCAACCGTCCGCTGCTGCTCGACGGCCGGGACATCGACACCTCGGCCAGCATCGGCGTGGCCTGCTCGGGGCCGGGCGACGACGCCGAACAGATGCTGCGCAACGCCGACATCGCCATGTACAACGCGAAGGCCGCCGGCAAGGCACGCTTCGTGCTGTTCCAGCCGCACATGCAGGAGCAACTGCACGACCGCCTGCGACTCGAGCGGGACATCGACCTCGCGCTGGCGCGCGATGAGTTCTTCGTCGAATTCCAGCCGGTCGTCGACCTGACCAGTCGCGAACTGCTCGGCGTCGAGGCGCTGGTGCGCTGGCAGCATCCACAGCGTGGAATCGTCATGCCCGGGGCCTTCGTGCCGATCGCCGAGGAATCGGGGCGCATCGTCGAACTCGGTCGCCGCGTCCTGCTCGACGCGTGCACCCAGGTCCGTGCCTGGAGCGACTCGGTCGCCGCGGGCGCCGGTCTGCGCGTGGCGGTCAACATCTCCGGCCGGCACCTGCAGCACGGAGACCTCGTCGCAGACGTGCGCCGCGCGCTCGAGATCTCGGGCCTCGAGCCCGGCAACCTGGTGATCGAGCTGACCGAGAACACGATCATGCAGAACACCGGGGTGACGCTGGCGCGGTTCCGCGAGTTGAAGGCGCTCGGGGTCCGCCTCGCCATCGACGACTTCGGCGTGGGCTACTCCTCGCTGTCCTACCTGCACCGCTTCCCTATCGACATCCTGAAGATCGATCGCGCATTCGTGAGCCGGCTGACCGAGCAGGACGGCGGTCCGGAGCTGGCGCGCGCGGTCGTGATGCTCGGCACTACGCTCGGGCTCGAGACGGTCGCCGAAGGCATCGAGAACGAGGACCAGGTGGCGACGCTGCTCGACCTCGGCTGCGTCGCGGGTCAGGGGTTCCTGTTTGCCAGCTCGAGTTCACTCGATGTCGTGGCGAACACACCGTACATGGCCCGTCGCGCAAGACTGCGTGCGGAGCGCGCCGCCGATTCGGGCCTCACCGCCACCGGCCGCTTCCGCGCCGGCGACCTCTGGCCGCGGTCGGCGGCCGGCTGATCGGCGCGCGGTGGCGGGGTCGCAGCCGGTCCATCGACACGCGGCTTCTGACCCAGCCGGATACAATCCGCCCGCACACGACCGGGAAGGGCCCCCATGAAGCGGCTGGCAGCGGAGTTCGCAATCATCGTTGCCGGCATTCTGCTGGCACTGGCTGTCGACGAGTGGCGCCAGGACCGGGAGGAACTCCGGATTGCCAATGAGCATCTGTCCGACGTCGTTGCGGAACTCCGTGACAACCTGTGTACCGTGGAGCGGATCCGCGTCCGCCATCTCCAGCGGAAGATGGCGAATCTCCAGACGGTACTGACTTTTCTGAACGATCCTGCAGCGCCCGTGGAGGATCCCGCCGCGTTGCTGCAGGCGTTTGCACGAAGCACGGCCGCGGCGAGACCCTGGCTGGTGGACAACCAGTTCCAGGCACTGCAGAACTCGGGCAACGTCCGGCTCGTGCGTAAACTGCAGCCAGACCTGAACCTCGCCGGGCTCTATGGGGGCCCAGCAGTCCTGTTCTCGCAGATCGACCGGATCCAGGGGCCTTACCCGGTCGTGGTCAATGAGCTCGATCCCTGCCCAGCTCCAGGCCCGATTCAGCCAGCTCAGTGGCTATGTCCGCGGCGAAGTGGCGCCGGCCCTGGTGGACGATGACGACCTGCCCCGCGCGATCGAGGGCATCCGCGCGCGGCGGGTCGAGTTGCTGGGCCTCGCGAGGAACGAGGCGGCCGTTGCCACCGCCAAGTGGTACGCGCTCGCGCGCATCAAGCATGACCTGGAAGAAGTGCTGGGATCGCTGGCGCAGTGGGACCGCGCACCGAAGTCATTGGCGGAGGAGCTCGTGGAGTGCACGGCACCGCGCCGGCCCTGACCATGACCCGCACTGAAAAGTGCCGTTGGTTATCCACGGCCCTGTTGCGAGGACCAGGCCTGCTGACGCAGTAACCTGCGCGCCATCCGCCACTGGCGGGCGCGGACTCACCTTCCGGTGTGGAAGCGACGACACCGCTGTCGTGCCTCAGCCGCCGCCGACCGGGAACAGCAGCTTGACGGTGAAGCTCACCGTCCACGCGGGCGACGGGTAGTCGTCCGCGAATTGCACTCGTACGATCCGCTGAACTGCACCGGCTGCTTGCCGAAGCGCATCAGCTTCGCAAGCTTGAAGCCGAGTGGCAGCGCCACCCAGTCCTCCTGGTTCCAGTCGAACGTGACGTTCATCTCCGAGTGCCGACCGACCACCTGTTCGGCAGCGAGTAGTTGAGGATCGGCTGGATGATGCTGACGTCCACGTCCTCGCGGTCGTCGTCGCCAGCGAACGAGAACAGGTTCTGGTTGAACACGCCCCACAGCAGTCCCGGGGCGCGCGCCACGAAGCCGAACGCCGGACCGATCGCCCACTTGTCCGCGCCCAGCGAATCGTCGCTGGCGGTGGGCGTGAGCAGCACCGGACCGATGCCCCAGCGCCCCCACGACTCGTCGAAGGCCAGCAGGTCGAACAGCACGATGTCCCCGAGGCCGGACTCCCTCGACGGACTGTCGGTGACGATGGGCAGCGTGATGCGCGCAATGTGGTTCAGCTCGCCGGTCGTGAATGGCACCGCCGAGCGCAGCAGAAGCGTGTTGCCGCTCTCGCCGTCGAGCAGGTGGTAGTCGCCGGCGTAGATGTTCTGCGCCTGTACCGACATCAGGCTGGCCGTGGGATCGCTGGCGGCCTGGTCGAGCGACTGGCCGCCGACCGAGCCGGTTTCGTCACCGGCGGGACGATCCTCCTGCGCGAGCGCCGTCCCGGCGGCCAGCAGCAGCATCGTCGCGGATCTTCATGCTCGCTACCGGAGTCGACCACCGCGGGCGCCTTCGCCAACTCCACCTCCTTGCGAGCCTCGTCCGTGCGTCCGAGGCTCTCGAGGACCTGGGCCAGCGTCTGGTGGGCGGCCGCATTCTTCGGGTCCGCCTCGATCGCTGCGCGCAGACTGGTGATGGCTTCGTCAGCGCGGCCCTGCTGCCACAGGACGATCCCGAGCCCCGTGTAGGCCTGGGCGTTCGGGTTTTTCTTGAGAGCCTCGCGGAGGTGGCTCTCGGCCTCGGCGAACTTGCCGCTCCGCGCCAGGGACGACCCCAGGTTGTAGTGCGCCGAGCCGACTCGGGGTCCAGTTTGACAGCCGTGCGGTACGCCTCGACCGCCTCCTCGGTCAATCCCTCGCGTTCCAGCACGAAACCGAGGTCTTGTAGATCGCGGGCTTCGGCTCGATCGCGAGCGACTCTCGGTAGTGGGCTTCGGCCACCTCGAACTCGCCGAGATCGATCGAGGCGAGGGCCATGTTGTTGTGGGCCTTTGCGTGCTTCGGATCGATCGCGAGCGCCTTCTCGAAGGCGGCGACCGCTTCCCGGCTCTTGCCCTGCTGGAACAATGAGAACCCGAGCGCGTTGAGGAGCTCCACGTTCCCGGGCTCGACTTCCAGTCCTCGCTGGTAGGAACGGACGGCGCCGGGGTAGTTGCCGGTCCGTTCGTTGGCCATCCCCGCCCGAAGAAACGAGTAGGCGTCGAGGAACTGCTCCTTGATCTGCGCGATCGCGTCGGCGGGCAGCGGAACGAACTCCGGGATGTTCGCGGCGCGGTCGGTCCCGGTGAAGCGCTCGAGCACCACCGGCGGCGTGGACTCGCCGTTCTCATCGATGTGGGTCAGGAAGAGCTGGGTGTAGGCGGTGTTGGCCTTCGAGGAGAAGACGAGCCAGCGGCCGTTGGACGACCAGCTGTGCCAGGAGTTCATGCGGGGCGTGTTCGCGCGCAGGCGCCGGGCCTCGCCCCCTTCGGCCGGAATGATGTAGAGCTCGCTGTCCGGCTTCAGCAGCATGTAGTTCTCGGCCTTGCAGAAGACGATCCATTTCCCGTCCGGCGAGAACTTCGCGAAGTAGTTGCTCTTCCCGTTGTGCGAGGCGCCCTCGATCGGCTCGGCCTTTCCCCCTCGGCCGTCGTTGAACGGAACCCGGTACAGGTCGAACTTGAACGGCTCCTTGTCGTTGACGAATTCGGGGACGTCCTTTTCGCTCAGCAGGACTGACGTGGCGTTGGCGACGGCGTCCTTCTTGTAGCCTTCGTCCGGGCAAAGACGATCGATTTTCCGTCGCGGCTCCAGGTCGGGTTGCTCTGGACGTACTCGGGGTCGTCGGCGCCCGGCAACGGCTTGTAGCTACCGGTCTGGGTGTCGTAGACGACGAGAATGCCCTTGATCGGGAAGAAGAGCTGCGAATACCAGATGTCAGGCGTCGCAACGAACACCGCGCGGTCCTTGACCGTACTGATGACGTAGCGACCGTCCGGCGAGACCTGGGAGAGGAGCCCGAAGGTGGTTTCGCCATCGCCCTTCTTGTAGTCGCTCCAGGTGATGATCTTCTCGTCGTTCAGCACCATCTGCTTGGGACACCGGGAGGATCGCGTAGCGCTCCCTTGTCGTTGCCGTAATCCACATCGAGGCCCAGCACGCTGCCGTCGCCCGAGAAGGAGTGGCAATTCCCGCAGACCGGCAGGTTCTCGAGCACGATGGGCGGCGCGGTTTCGGAGTCGATCGAGCCGAAGCGCCAGCGGATGCGCGAAGGGTCCTGGACGGCTGTGATGAACGGGAGCGGAACCTCGCGATAGAAAATGGAGTCGCCGACCGGGTCCGTGGAGGTCCGGATGCGGACGCTCGCGGAAGAGACAGCGGCCGCATCCGCGCCGACGCCGACGATCGCCACCTCCGCGTCTCGCTCCACGCTGCGCTGCTTGATGTTGGCCCAATCGACCTCCGACGGGCGCCAGCGGGGTTCCGTCGTCGGGAACCGCAGCACCTCGCCAGTCTCGTCGAATCGCAGCAGGACCATCCACTTCTTGACGCCCTCGGTCTCGTCATTCCAGACGAAGGTCGGGGCGACGATCTCGGGCGGGAAAAGCGTCTCGTCGAGGGGGTACGCGATCTCGATCCCACCGGAAGGCTCGCTCGGGAACGCGAGCGGTGCCGGCCCGGCCCCCTTCCCGCAGGCACTGAGGGCCAGCACCGCGGCGAGCAGAAGACAGATCTCAGCGGGGGAGGTCTTCTCTCGGAGCGGCGGTGCCCGACCTGTTCGTGGGTTGATTGTCTGGCGATCCGGCGCGCGTATCGGCATAATTCGCGGGCGATTGTGGGTGACCGGTTGAGGCGGCGTCAAACGAAGCGCGGACGCTCGGTTGGCGCGGCAATGGTGGGCCGCGCGCCATTGCGACCTGCTGTACGCTCGAAAATTGACAGGCCGAATCGCATGCGGGCAAGAATGCCGAAAGCAAACGGTGGCTGATGCGTCACCAAACTACCGGGCCCGCAGCGAGTCATGGGACAAGCTCGGACCACATGGGGAGAATCCACGGATGAATACCAGAGTGAATTTCCGTCCGTTCTGCGCGGCGCTCGGAATCGCGCATTTTTGCGATCTCTTCGGCCGCCAATGCGACCGTGCACCGCGTGTACCCGGGCGATGCAGTGCCATCCAGGCGGCGATCGACATGGCCGCGCCGGGCGACACGATCCTCGTCGAGCCAGGGGCTTACAAGATGAAGCCCGGCCCGAAGGAACCGGAATATTACGGCCTGCGCATCACGAACCGACAAACTCCGCCTGGTAGGCAAGGAGATCCTGGGCAAGGGTGAAGCGGGCAAGGTCCGTCTCATTTACGACGGCCGGCCGCGAGCGGAGATTCGGCGCCGGATCTACGCGGCTCCTGATGTAAGTCTTCCGGGAGCGCCAGGAGTTGCGATCCGACGTCTCCGATGATTCCGCGCTGGGACAGTATTGCAGGCAAAACAGCGTCAAGGGCTTTTATCTTCGCGGCTTCTCCGTCGAAGAATTTCCGCGCAACGGCATTCAGACCCGGTGGGTGGATGGCTTCCAGTTCGTTCGCAACGCTTCGGTCAACAACCTCGAACAACGGGATCTATCCCACCCTCTCGGCGAACGGGCTGGTCCAGTACAACGTTTCATACGGTTCGCTCGATACCGCGATGTGGGTGGCAGGCTCCGAAAACGTTCGCGTCATCGGCAACGAGGTCTTCGGGAGCGTGATCGGCTTCGAGATCACCGTCTCCCACAACGTCCGGTTCAAGCAGAACAGGGTCTACGACAACACCGTGGGCATCGGCCTGTTCCATCCGAACGGGGCCGGCAACCCGCCGACTGCCGTCAGTGCCCTGAACAACTGGATCATCGAGCAGAACGACGTTCGGAACAACAACCGGCCGAATGAAGCGCTGCCGGGAACGTTCCAGAGCGCACTGCCGCCAGGCATCGGGATCCTGCTGGCTGGCGTCTCCGGCCACACGATCGCGAACAACAACGTCGAGGGCAATGGCTTCGTCGGGATCGCGGTGCTCGGCTGGTGCACGGCCACACGACGGCGGGCCCAACAACTGCGAGGCACAAGCCGCCAGTCATCGACGGTGTGTTTTACGATCCGGCTGCCAACGACAATCTGGTCTCGCAGAACAAGGTGAGCGGCAACGGAACCAGTCCTCCTCCGGGTGCGCCATTCCCGCCCGTGGACCTGCTCTATGCGCAGTTCGAGCCGGGAGCGTGCGGCAACTGCTTCGAGAAGAACATGCCGGACGGCTACACGTACTTCTCCACCGAGCCCGTACCCGTTCGGCGCCCCGCCGTACGGGTCCGGGCCGCTGCCCACCGACGGGTGCAAGAAGCCCTGACTCCGGCGACCAGCGTTTGACCCAGGCCGCCCGACGTCTGCGACGTCGGGCGGCGACTGGTTCACGGCATGCTGAAGCTGACCCCGGGGTACTGTGCCAGCATCAAGCCAGTTCCCGTTGCCGCTCAGAGGATCGACGTGCCTGCCGTTCCGGTTGCCGAAACGATCGAGACGCACGGTTGCTCGATCGTTCTGTGTCGGGTCCAAGGTCCCGAGGCCGGCGAGTTCTTCTTTCACTGCCAGCCTCCCGCCGGGGCAGCGGATGCTGGCCAGCAGGCAGAGGCGATCTATCGCGCAATTCTCGGTGTCCTCGAAGCCGAGGGAGGGAGCTTCGCGTCGGTCGTCTGCGAGACGCTCTTCCTGCGGAGCCTGGGACGGACCTCGAGCCCGTCCGTGCGGCGCGCCGTCGCGTCCTCGCGGCGTGCGAAGGGCCGGCGCATCGACCCGCCACCACCGAGATCGAGCAACCGCCGCTGAACGAGCGGGCCTGCCTGGAGGTCTCGGTGCAGGCGATCGTTCCGAACAGGCCGCCGCTGCGGGTCGACACCTTCCAGGCGAGGTCCGCTTGCGGATGTGCCGAGTGCGCCCGTTCGCACGGCCTGCGGGTCCACATCGGCGAGGAGGTCCGGTTCCACGCGGGCGGTCTCTGCGGGCCTGGTGACGACGCCTACGAACAGACGCTCGGCATGTTCGGCCTTGCCGAAGACCTGCTGCATCAGGCGGGCATGGAGTTCCGCGACGTCGTGCGCACCTGGATCCATCTACGCGAGATGGACCGGGACTACGCAGACCTGAACCGGGCGCGGCGCGCTTTCTTCGCGACACGAGGAATCGATCCGGCCCCGGCCAGCACCGGCATCGGTGGCGGGCCGGCTTCCGCTGAGCACGATCTCTGCCTGGGCGTATACGCCGTGAAGGGGGACCGCCCGCCCGTTCGCACGGTGATGACCTCGCCCACGCTCAACGAAGCCCCGCAGTACGGCGCCGACTTCGTCCGCGGGATGAAAGTGGTCGAGGCGAACAAGGTCGCGCTCCACGTCTCCGGGACCGCGAGCATCGACGAGCACGGCAGGACGGCGCACGTGGGTGACTTCGAGGCCCAGGCGGACCGCATGCTCGTGAACGTCGCGGCGCTGCTCGAGAGGCAGGGCGCAGACTTCGGCGACGTGGTCGCTGCGATCACGTACCTGAAGCGCCCTGCCGACGCCCAACGCCTTCGCGAGAAGCTGCGCGCAGCCGGCTTCGAGGGCTTCCCCAACGCGCTGGTCTCGGCGCGAATCTGCCGGCCCGATCTCCTCTGCGAAACGGAAGCGCTGGCCGTCCTGCCGCGAGCTGCCCCGGCCCCCTCGAGCCGCGGCTAGGGCACGAGCGTATTGATCGTCCCGTTTCCGGGTGATCGGGCTCGACAAGCGTGAGCTGCGCACCTGGCTCGAGTGCGGGATCCTTGCCTTCGGCGTCGCCCGCGCGTACTGGGACCGCTGCGGCCACGACGTCCTGCAGTGTCACGCACTGCTGAATCCACGCCCCGTCGCGGCCCG
Source organism: uncultured Gammaproteobacteria bacterium (assembly GCA_963707145.1). GTDB lineage: Bacteria > Pseudomonadota > Gammaproteobacteria > Steroidobacterales > Steroidobacteraceae > RPQJ01. The sequence goes on along the minus strand of CAVPOQ010000007.1, from coordinate 55,679 downwards.
AAGGCTCTCTTGCACTGCAAACGCTCGACCCAGCGGACACCTGAGTCATGGACCTCGCCCCCGACACCCTGGTGCTGCTCTCCCGCATCCAGTTTGCGTTCACGGTCAGCTTCCACATCATTTTCCCGGCCTTCACGATCGGCCTGTCGGCGTTCATCGCCACACTGCTGATCGCCCACCTGCGCACCGGCCGCGAACACTACCGCACGCTGGCGCGGTTCTGGACCAAGGTCTTCGCGGTCTCCTTCGCCATGGGCGTCGTGTCGGGCATCGTGCTGTCCTACCAGTTCGGCACCAACTGGAGCCGATTCTCGGAGATCACCGGCAACGTCATCGGACCGGTGATCGGCTACGAGGTGCTGACCGCGTTCTTCCTCGAGGCCACCTTCCTCGGCGTCCTGCTGTTCGGCGGCGACCGGGTGCCGAAGTGGCTGCATGCGATGTCGGCCGTCATCGTCGCCTTCGGCACCGCGCTGTCGGCGTTCTGGATCCTCTCCGCCAACAGCTGGATGCAGACCCCGGCCGGCTTCGAGATGCGCGACGGCATCGCCTACCCGGTGAGCTGGTTCCAGATCGTCTTCAACCCGAGCTTCCCGTACCGCTTCGTGCACATGCTCACGGCGGCCTACCTCGCGACCTCGCTCGTGGTGCTCGCGGTCGGCGCGCGCTACCTCGTGGCGGGGAGATTCGTCGAGGAAGGCCGCACCATGGCGCGGATGGGTGTCGGCATGCTGGCCGTGCTCGCACCGCTGCAGCTCGTGATCGGCGACTTCCACGGCCTCAACACCGCGAAGCACCAGCCCGCCAAGGTGGCGGCGATGGAGGCCCACTGGGACGGCAGCGAGCCGGCTGATCTCGTGCTGTTCGCGTGGCCGGACGCGAATGCCGAGCGCAACCGCCTCGAGGTGTCGATTCCAAAGGGCGCGAGCCTGATCATCACGCACGACCCGAACGGCCTCTTCCCCGGGCTCAAGGACTTCGCACCCGAGGACCGACCGCCGGTGTGGCCGGTGTTCTTCTCGTTCCGGATCATGGTGGCGATCGGCCTGCTGATGATCGCGATCGGCCTCGTCGGCGCGTGGTTGTGGTGGCGCGGCCGGCTGTTCGACGCGCGCTGGTTCCTCAAGCCCGTCGGCTACACCTGGTCGCTCGGGTTCATCGCCATCCTCGCCGGCTGGATGGTCACCGAGATCGGTCGGCAGCCCTGGGTCGTCTACGGCGTGCTGCGCACCGCGCAGGCAACCTCGCCGATCCTGACCTCGACTGTGGCGATCTCGCTCGCGCTGTTCGTGCTTGTCTACTGCGTGGTCTTCGGGGTGGGCGTGCTCTACATCCGCCGGCTGCTGCAGAAGGGGCCAACGCCGACGGCACACGGTCCCGACCAGTCGCTGCCGAATCGTCCGCTCTCGGCCGCGCAGCAGGCGACGCGCGAGGCGCTCGCGCCGGGAGGCGCATCGTGACGGGCCTCGAGTACACGATGCCGGTGATCTGGGCGCTGCTGATCGGCACGGCGGTGGCGCTCTACATCGTGCTCGACGGCTTCGACCTCGGCCTCGGGATTCTCTTCCCGTATTTCCGCAGCGAGTCGGAGCGCGACCAGATGATGAACTCGGTCGCGCCGTTCTGGGACGGCAACGAGACCTGGCTGGTGCTGGGCGGCGGCGGGCTGTGGGTCGCCTTCCCGCAGGCCTACGCGGTGATCATGCCGGCCCTCTACCTGCCGGTGATCTTCATGCTGCTGGCGCTGATCTTCCGCGGCGTCGCCTTCGAGTTCCGCTGGGTCGCCAAGCCGCGTCACCGCAAGTGGGACGTCGCCTTCGCCGCCGGCTCGACGGTGGCGGCGTTGAGCCAGGGCATCATCCTCGGCGGCCTGATCCAGGGCGTCACGGTCGTGGACGGCCAGTTCGCCGGCGGCGCATTCGATTGGCTCACGCCGTTCACGCTGATGTGCGGGCTCGGCGTGGTCGCGGGCTACGCGTTGCTCGGCTCGACCTGGCTGATGATGAAGACCGAAGGGCCGGTGGAGGTGCGCGCACGCCGCATGGCACCGAAGCTGCTCGGCGTGCTGCTGCTGTTCGTCGGCGTCGTGAGCCTCTGGACGCCGCTGATGATCGAGCGCATCGCAGAGCGCTGGTTTAGCACGCCGAACCTCTACTACCTGGCGCCGGTGCCACTCGCCACGCTGCTGCTCGCCTGGACCTGCTGGCGCGGTACGCGCACCGGGCGCACCGTCGTGCCGTTCCTCTCGGCCGTCGGCATCTTCATGCTCGCCTACGCCGGGCTCGTGATCTCGAACGCGCCCTGGCTCGTGCCGCCGACGCTCACGATCTGGGACACTGCCGCCTACGTGGGCTCGCAGGTGTTCATGCTGATCGGCACCACGCTGCTGCTGCCGATGGTGCTCGGCTACACGGTATTCGTGTTCTGGGTGTTCCGCGGCAAACTCAGGCCCGGCGAGGGCTATCACTGACGCGGCCGGCCCGCCAGCCGGAACGACGAATTGACCGGGTGCAGTCCGCACATGTTGCCCCCTGCGCTCGACGCAAGCCCGCGCCCGGACCATTCATTCGTGCCGCAGGGCATCGATTGGATTGAGGCCCGCTGCGCGCCGCGCCGGGAAATAGCCGAAGATCACGCCGATCGCGGCCGAGAATACGAACGACAGCAGGTTGATGCCGGGGTTGAACAGGTATGGCACGTTCATCAGGTCCGCGAGTCCGATCGACGCGGCCGTCGCGAGCGCAATACCGACGAGTCCGCCGAGGCTCGCCAGCACGACCGCCTCGATCAGGAACTGCAGCAGCACCTCGCGCTCCAGCGCGCCGATCGCGAGGCGCGTGCCGATCTCGCGCGTCCGCTCGGTGACCGAGACCAGCATGATGTTCATGATGCCGATCCCGCCGACCAGCAGGCTCACCGCAGCGACCGCCGCGAGCAGCATCGTCAGGATCTTCGTCGTGCTGGTCAGCGTCTGGCTGATCTGCCTCGTATCCATCACGCGAAAGTCGTCGTCTTCGCTTTCGTCGATGTTGCGGCGCTCGCGCATCAGCAGCGTGATCTGCTCCTTGACCGCGTCGATCGACGCGCCTTCCGCGACCGAGACCATCATCCGGTTGACGTCCTGGCTGCCGCTCAGCCGCCTCTGCACCGTACGCAGCGGCATGATCACGGCATCGTCCTGGTCGGAGCCCATGGCCGATTGACCCTTCGATTTCAGCAGCCCAATCACCTCGCAGGCGAATTGCCTGATGCGGATCTCGCTGCCAACCGGGTTCTCCCCACCGAAGAGCTTGTTGCGCACCGTTTCGCCGATGACGCACACGGCCTTGCCGGCGCGTTCCTCCGCATCGCTGAACGCGCGGCCCGCGGCAATCTCCCAGTTGCCGGCCTCGAAGTATTCGTCGTTGGTCCCGCTCACGACGGTGGACCAGTTCCTGGACTGGTACACCGCGGTCACGGACTTGCTCACGATCGGTGCCACCAGTCGCGCCGCACCGACCTGGCTGCGGATCGCCTCGACATCGGCGGTCCTGAAAGCAGGGGCCCCATCGGAGCCCGGACCGAAGCGCTGGCCCGGCATCAAGACCAGCAGGTTGCTGCCCATGCTCGCGATCTGGTCGGAGACCGACCTTGTCGCGCCGTTGCCCACCGTCACCATCGTGATGACCGCGGCGACGCCGATGACGATGCCGAGCACGGTCAGGAACGAGCGCAGCAGGTTGCGGCGGATCGCACGGAGCGCGAGCAGCACGGTGTTCCACAGCATCACTGCGCCCTCGCGCTGCTGCGGTCGCTGTCGACGCGCCCGTCGACGAATTTCACGACACGCCTGGCATGGGCCGCCATGTCGGGCTCGTGCGTCACCATCAGCACGGTGATGCCGAGGTCACGATTGAACGCCCCGATCAGCTCCATGATATCCGCGCTCGTGTGACTGTCGAGATTCCCGGTGGGCTCGTCCGCGAGCAGCACGGCAGGTCGCGTCACGATGGCGCGGGCGATCGCCACGCGCTGCTGCTGGCCGCCGGAGAGTTCTCCCGGCGTGTGATCTTCCCAACCCTCGAGACCCACCTGCGCCAGCGCGGCGCGTGCAGCGCCATGACGCGTGGCGGCGGGTTCACCGCGGTAGATCAGCGGCAGCTCGACGTTCTCGAGCGCGGTGGTCCTGGCCAGCAGGTTGAAGCCCTGGAAGACGAAGCCGCAGTAGTGCCGCCGCAGCAGGGCCCGCTGGTTGCGCGTCATCTGCTCGACATGGGCGCCCTGGAACTCGTAGGTGCCACTGGTCGGCGTATCGAGGCAGCCGAGTATGTTCATCGCCGTGGACTTGCCGGAGCCGCTCGGACCCATGATCGCGACGAAGTCGCCGGCGTCGATCGCCAGATCGATGCCCTTCAGGGCCTGGAACGCGGCGGGTCCCTGGCCATAGGTCTTGGTGATGCCGGACAACCGGATGAGGGCCGCATCGCTCATGGCGAGCCGCCCACCGCCTCGGTGATGACTTCCATGCCGGCCTGCAAGTCGCCGCCGACGATCTCGGTGACCTTGCCGTTGGTGGAGCCGGTCTGGACTTCGATGGCTTCCGGCCCGCCGTTGCGCAGTACCCAGACTCGAGGCGGTCCTTCGCCCGGCGGCGCCCTGACCTTCTTCGGCTGACTCGGCGGGCGAGGCATCAGCGCCCCGACGAGGCCCCGGCCCTGCTGCTTCTGAGGCGCAGCGGCAGTCACCGGCGAGAAGCGCAGCGCCGCATTCGGCACGAGCAGCGCGTCATCGCGCGTCAGCGTGGTGATCTCGGCCGTGCCGGTCATGCCCGGACGCAGGCTCAGGTCGTCGTTCCCGACCGCCAGCACGGTCAGGTATGAGATCACGCCGTCCTTTTCCTGCGAGCCGTAGCCGACGCGGGTGATGACGGCCGCATACCTGCGGCCCGGCCATGCATCCACCGTGAACGTGGCCTGCTGGCCGATCTTCACCTGGCCGACGTCGGCCTCGTCGACGTCGACCTGCAGCTCCATCTTGGCCAGGTCTTCGGCAAGCGTGAACAGCACTGGTGCCTGGAACGACGCCGCCACCGTTTGACCCGGCTCGACCTTGCGCGTCAGCACGACGCCGTTGATCGGCGACCGGATGCTGGCCTTGAGGAGGTTCGTCTCGTCCGACCTCAGGTTGGCTCGCACCTGCGCGACGTTCGCGCGGGCACTTGCCACCTCCGCTTCGGCACGCTTCGCGTTGGCGTCAGCCGTGTCCATCTCGCTGCGCGATGGCAGCGTCCCGCTCGACATCTCCGAGATCCGCCGGAAGCGCCTCAGCTCGGCCTGCTTCTCGGCTGCCGTGGCCTGCGCCACCAGCACCTGCGCGTCGGCGGCCGCCAGGCTTGCGCGGGAGCGTTCCACCGCATCCTGCAACCTCGAAACATCCAGCTGCGCGAGCACCTGTCCTTTCTGCACGCGATCGTTTTCGTCGACCAGCACCTGGTTGACGATGCCCGACAACTCACTGCCGACTTCGACCTGGTTGGTCGGCTGCAGGTTGCCGGTCGCGGACACCTTCACGACCAGCGCTCCGGTCACGACGGGCTCTGTCTGATAGCGCGGCGCGGTCGCATCGTTGCCAGAACGTAGCAGCAGGAATGATGCGACCACGCCGGTCGCCGCCAGCAGGACCAGGGGCCACTTGTAGCGTGCGATGAATCGTCGCGGCTCAGCCTCGAGCAGGTCTCGCAGGCCGCCGGGCTGATTCTTTTCGAATTCGTTGGACATGATCGGGCGTTGTCCTTGCTGGCAATGCGGCAATTCACTCAATCGACTTGCGGCGACTTGAGCACGGTCGAACCGCGATTCCTGATCGATTCGTCCAGGCTTCTCGCGAAGATGCTGTCCCGGTCGTGAATCCGGTACCGGCGTGTAAGCCCGCGTCGAGGATCGACCAGCGTTCGGCGCCCAATGGCGACCATGCGAAATAGAGGCAAGCTCACGATTCTCATCGAGAAGCACTTCTTGAACCCTGGTCAGTCATCGACGCCTTTTGAGCCAAGATCCCGGTCACACTTCAACGCCGGTTGACACCGCATGCCGATCATCGCATACGGCAACCTGCTCACTGTAGGGCCACTGCGGGCCGGGGCTTCAGTCGCTCCGCCGGATCGCCACTGGTCGTTACGCTTGACGTAACTTATACCGTCGACTAGGCTCTGAACAAGCATGATCCGCAGCTACCGCGACAAGCGCACACGTGACTTTGCCGACGGCAAGCGAGTCAAGGCGTTCGACGGCATTGCGCACAAGGCGTCGATGAAGCTGGACCAGCTGGACGCGGCGATTGCGCTCGACGACGTTGTGGCGCTGCCGGGCAACCGCTTCGAGGCGCTGAAAGGCGATCGCAAGGGCCAATACAGCATCCGCATCAACGAACAATGGCGAGTGTGCTTCGAGTGGCCGAAAGGATCCAGGGGCCCGCTCAACGTCGAGATTGTGGACTATCACTGAGGTCGTTATGGCACGCACGGCAATTCACCCTGGCGAACACCTGGCCGAGCAGCTCGAGGAGCTTGACATGAGCGCGGCTGAACTCGCCCGTCGGATCAAGGTGCCCACGAATCGGGTGACGCAGGTTCTGAACGGACAGCGCGCCATCACCGGCGACACGGCTCTCAGGCTCGGACACTTTTTCGGCACCAGTGCCGAGTTCTGGCTGAACCTGCAGAAACTCCATGAGCTGCGCGTCGCCGAACGCGAATCCGGCACGGCAGTGAAGTCGCTGCCTACACTGGCGCACCCCCGCGGCCGATCGCGGGCTGCCTGACCCTTTCTTGAGCGACGCGACGGCCCCGCAATGGGCGCCGTTCGTCTCCGATCCAGTGCTTGCGGAGCATAGGACCGGTCAGCTTGATAGCCTCACCGATGGTGACGCGGCCGTGCTCGCGAGCGAACTCGACGATCTGAACCGAAAGTCCGGGCATGGCGGCCAGAACGATCTTCTCACGCTCGATCTTCTTCTCCAGTCGGCGCCCATTGCAACGCTCACTTACGCCCAGTTTGGCGCGGTCTTGATCGGTGGAAGTGGTGGCCCGGGACGGAATGGAACCATCGACACGCGGACCTTGGGTTCTGCGACCGAAGTCCGACCTGTCGCTCCGTGAGGCCGCGGTCCGCTAGACTCATCCTATGAGGACCGTCGCGTGAACGAGCCGCCACCGATGCACGGCACCGAAAGCTGGTGGGACGCCTTGCGCCGTCGCAAGGTGGCGCAGTGGGGAGTCCTCTACGTCGCAGGGGCCTGGAGCTTCCTGCAGGGCTTCGAGTTCCTCAGCGACACCTACGGCTGGCCCCTCCAGCTCCAGCAACTCGCGACACTGGCACTGCTCATCGGCCTGCCGATCGTCCTCGTGGTGGCCTGGTACCACGGCGACCGCGGTCAGCAGCGCGTTACCACTGCCGAATTCGCGATCATCACGCTGCTGCTGCTGATCGGGGGCGGGGCACTCGCCTTCTACCAGCACAACAGCGACGGCGATGCCGAGGCGGTGTCGGCGGCGCCCGACACCGCCGAACCGCTGGCGTCGCCTGGCGCGCGCGATGCGCGGCCCTCCCTCGCGGTGCTGCCCTTCGTCGACCTGTCCCAGGCCAAGGACCAGGAGTACCTGGGTGACGGCCTGGCCGAGGAAATCATCAACCAGCTGGCGCAGCTTCCGGCACTGCGGCTGGTCGGACGCACTTCCAGCTTCTCGTTCAAGGGCAAGGACGACGACCTGCGCACCATCGGCAGCAGGCTCGGCGTCGCCCACCTGCTCGAAGGCAGCGTGCGGAAGTCCGGCGACAGGATTCGCATCACCGCGCAGCTGGTCGCCGCCTCGGACAGCTCGCAGCTGTGGTCGAAGACCTACGATCGGAACCTGACCGACGTGTTCGCGGTACAGGACGAGATCGCCCGTGACGTGGCGCAGGCGCTATCGGTGAAGCTGGACGCGGTGAAGCTCAACACCGCGCAGGGCGGCACGACCAACGTCGATGCCTACGACCGCTACCTCCGCTGGCGCCAGCTGTTCTTCTCCGAATACTGCGACGAGGAGCACGACCGCCAGCGCGTGGGACTGGCACGCGAGGCCGTGGCGCTGGACCCCGAGTTCGTGCTGGGCTGGGATGCACTGGCCAGGTCACTGAACGCGCTGGCCAACGAAGTCGATGACGAGCAGGCCGAGCGGTTGCGCGAGGAAGCCGCGCAGGTCCGTGCACGCATCGCCGGGCTGGCGCCCGACCACTGGATCGTCAAGCGCGAACGTGCCTACGCCTTGTGGCGTGAAGGCAAGTGGGCGGAGGCCATCGCCCTGACCCGGGAGATCATGGACGGCGGGCCGATGAGCTACGAACGCGCCTATCCGTACACTGAACTGATCTTCTCCGTCGGCCATCTCGACGAAACGGTCGCCGTGGTCGAGCAACTGAAGGCCATCGAGCCGCTGGCCATGTTCATTTCGCGCGATCTGCAGTACGACTACACGGCGGCCCGCCGCATCGAAGATGCAGAGGCCGAGTACCAGCGCAGCCTGACGCTGGACGGCAACGACACCGGGTCGACGGTACTTGCCTTCCATCGGATGCTGGCGCGGGCGGATGCAGACCCCAAGGTGCTGCGCGATCTGCACGGCCGGCTGGCCAAGGCGTACGGCTGGCCGTTCCTGCTCGACCTCGGAGGCGTGTTGAACGACCGCGACGCCATGCTCGCGATCCTTCGCGAAGCGGCGAAGGATCCCATCGTACGGTGGAGTGCCGCCCGTGCCGTCGTGTTCCAGATGGAGACGGCCGATGCGCTGGGCGATGCCGACCTCGCCGTGGACGCCTTGCGCCGGTACCTGGAGTCCTCCGAAGGCTTCGCCGACGGCAGCATGCGCCACGGGATCTACTGGCAGTTCTGGACGACGCCTCATTCCGGCGTGCGGGCCCACCCGGAGTTCAAGAAATTGCTGATCCAGACGGGGGTGGCCGATTACTGGCGACAAAGCGGCCGGTGGGGCGACGGTTGCAAGCCGGTCGGCGCGGACGACTTCCAGTGCGAGTGATGGCTGCGGCCAGGATCCCGCGCAAATCGTGCGGTGTGCCCCTCTGTTGCGACGTCGCGTTCGGCCCCACCCCCGGCCCACCACGGGGAGACCAGCCACCCACCCACTTCCCGATAGTCCGCAGGTCAGCCATCAACGGCCACGGATAGTGCGAACCGGAACGCCGAACTTCCGACCGAACTCGCGCGGGCCCGATCCGGTTCAACGGCTTAGGGGCATCGCAACCGAACTCTTTCCGAACCGCGCGCCGACGCCAGGCGCGAAGCCTAGCGCCGCCGGCGTCGGCTCAACGTATGACGGCTCGCGCGTAGGAGCGCCGCGCAACGCCCGCAACCGAGACGGGAGTCAGGGGCATGCCGACGACGTCGATGAACACCGACACCTCGGCACCGCTGGTAGGCAGTTCACCCTGCAGCACCTTGACCGTATAGGTGAGGTTGTTGCCGGAAAGCGCCGGAGACTGCAACTCCACCACCACCTGCCGTAGCGACGCGCCTTCCAGGATGGAGACGTCCGCATTGGGCGGGTCGGACAGGAAACTGTCCTTGCCTGTGCTCCAGAATGGCACGAACGCCGTGGTCTTCATGTTGCCGGCGATGCGGTCCGGCCGGTCCGAGAAGAAAAGAGTGATCGGGCTGACGTCGTGCAGGGTCAGCTTGCTGGTCGCCTTGTCGAAGCTCACGCCACGCGCAGTCTGGACGAACAGGAAGTCAGCCTGCTTCGTCGTCGCGACCGCAGCCTCGGCCATCGCAGGTTGCAGCGGCACGGCCAGGGCCATCAGTGCGGCAGCGGTGATAAGAATGCGTCTTGTCGTCATGGCATCTACTCCATAGAGGTCTGTCCGCTGATGGTACAGGCCAGCGGGCCACCAGGGGGCACAGGCAGTCGCCCCATGAACAAATTACCCGACCCCCCACGCCCCCGCCACCCGCCGGCGCGCCTCGATTCACTGGGCCCGCCTGCTCGGCCGCCTCTACGAGATCAGGCCGCTCTCATGCCCGTGCTGCCAGGGCGAGATGCGCCTCATCTGAAAACCGGCGTCGAGGATTGACCAGCATCCGGCGTCCAATGTTGACCGTGCGAATGTGGGACAGGCTCTCGATTCTCATCGAGAAATGTCTCTTGAGCCCTGGTCAGTCTTCGACGCCTGTTGGGCCAGGATTCTGGTCAACTTCAACGCCTGTTCACACCTTGGGCGGTCATTCCGGCACGGGCAGTCGATCGGGCTGTTCAACCTTCTCGCCATCGGCGGCAAGCTGCTGGGGCAGGCATCGGCCGAGCACCGCGCAGAGGCGCGTGGTGCAGATTTTCAGCCTTGTCTCGAGCGCCTTGCCGCGGCTGTCGCGAACCGCGACGTCGCTGCCGATTTCTCGTCCGCCATCGCGAACGCACTGCGTGCGGATGCCGCGACGCAGGACCAGGCGTCCGCGCCTCCAGCCCAGGCTGCCGAACCGGGCAACCTCGGAGATTATCGACTGACGACCGTCCTGCGGATCCTCCGGCTGAGGGAAAGTGGTCTGGCGCACGAGCTGGCCCTGGAAGTCGGCTTGGATGTGCGCCTGGAGGCTGCGGACAGCGGACGAATCGACTACTACACGTTGCTGGTGTATGCGCCGGAACCTCCCACGCAGAACCCGCACACACCGCGTTCTCCGCTGTATTCGCGACTCTTAGCGGAGCGTGCCACGCCACGACCGGTGTCGCAGTGGTGTGACGACGGCGGGCCGGTGCTGCTTGACGACCAACTCTCGGTTGCGTTGACGCAGATCGCCACGCAGGTCGCACACGATCTCCATTGACTGTCTGACTGTCCCTACCTTCAGCCCCGCGCTGCGCTCGACGACCATCGCCCGCGACCGCGCCTGCCGACTCACCGAGCGGCTCACACGCTGACGGGCACGCAACGCCACGATTCGGCATACGGCCCGACGGCGCCCGGTGGTGCCCGAGTACGCGCATGCATCGCGTCGTCGCACCCGCAGCCGTTGCCTCATTGCAGTCTTCCACGGCCGACCAATCCGCCGTGTCGGAGGAGACGGCCTTTGGCTCAGCTGCGCTGTCGCCGGTCGGAGGGCGACCGGCCTCACTTCCCCCTCCGCGCTAGGTAATAGTGCACACCGTCATTGCGAATCGCGCGCGAACGCGCGTCCGCCCCCGGACCTAGACTGGTGCCGGTTTCGCCAGACCTGTCGATCGGCAAGTCTCCTGCCGAAGGGGCCCGTCATGACCACCCTGACCAAACTCGCCCTCGGCGTGATGGGGCAGCTTCGACCACGGCCCGCGAAAGGCGATGCACGCCCCGTCATCAAGCTGCCCACACCCGACAAGCGCGGCGGGCTGCCACTCATGCAGGCGCTGGCGAAGCGCCGCTCCTCGCGTGCGTTCGCACCGAAGCCGCTGCCGCTGCCCGTCCTCTCGACTCTGTTGTGGGCGGCTTTCGGCGTGAACCGCCGCGACGGCGGACGGACCGCGCCGTCCGCCCTCAACGCCCAGGAGATCGACGTCTACGTCGCGCTGCCCGACGGCGCCTATCTCTACGACGCTCGCAAGCACGCTCTGCAACTCGTCGCTGCGAGCGACCTGCGACGAGTCACGGGTTACCAGGATTTCGTCGACGAGGCCCCGCTCGATCTGGTCTATGTCGCGGATCACTCGCGCATGCGGATGGTGCCGGTTGGCAGCCGCGAGAGCTACGCTTCCGCGGCGGCGGGGGCCATCGCGCAGAACGTCTACCTCTATGCGGCAGGCAACGGTCTCGCCACCGTGATCCGCGCCTGGATCGATCGCTCGGCAATCGCCGACGCGCTCGGTCTCTCCCACGACCAGCAGGTGCTGCTGTCACAGACCGTCGGCTACCCGAGCCACTGACGCGTCGCTTGGCCAGTCTCTAACTGCAAGCTGTACAGGAATGGGGGCAAGGTCAATTTCGGCATGAACGTTGGCCACCGACGGATTGGATGAGCCTGAAGATGAGCGCATCGGAGCAAGCCGCCTCGACCGAGAACTCTGCGCACACCGGGACCCCGATGCAGCCTCGACAGGTCGAGACCGTGATCATCGGGACCGGATTCTCCGGTCTGTTGGCAGCCATCCGATTGCAGAAGAATCGATGCAACGACTTTGTCCTGCTGGAAAGAAGTTCCGAGCTGGGCGGCACCTGGCAGGTCAACACATATCCCGGCGCAGAGGTGGACGTTCCCACCAGCCTCTATTGCATCTCGTTCATTCCCTTTCCGTTCAACAAATCCTTCGCCCCACAGAGCGAATTGCTCGCCTACACGAACCACATCATCGACCGGTTCGGCTTGCGAAAGTACGCCCGTACGAACCAGACGGTGACCAGGCTCGCTTTTGACGAGCGCGAACTCCTCTGGCATGTGGAGACCGAGTCGGGCGAGCGATATACCGCCCGCTTCGTGATCGATGCCAGCGGAGTGCTGGCGAACCCGCACACTCCCAGGATCAAGGGCGCGGAAACCTTCCAAGGATCGATATTCCACTCCGGGCACTGGGATCACTCCGTGATCTATGAGGGAAAACGTGTCGGAGTGATCGGCTCGGGATGTTCAGCAGCCCAGATCGTGCCGGCCATTGCCGGCAAGGTATCCCGGTTGACCCTGTTCATGGGCAAGGCGCAGTGGATACTCCCGCGCTCGGACCGGCATTACGGTGCCGTCGAGCGCTACGTTCGAACGCTGCCGGGCATACGGCACATCATCCGTCTGCTGGTCTTTACGTTCTATGACATCCGGTTCATCGCCTTCCGCCGCTATCCGGGCATATCGGCGATCAGTCGGCTCATGAAGGACCACTACCGGAGACGATTGAAGACGCATCTGGACACGTACATCAAGGACGACAAGGTGCGGCAGCACATGATGCCCGACTACGAATTGGGCTGCCGGCGGCTGATACCGACCAACACCTATCTCCCCGCGCTGTCCCGCGACAATGTCGATGTGGATATCAGCGGGATTGAGTGCATCACGCCCCAGGGCATCCGGACGAAGGATGGCAGGGATATCCCGCTCGACGTCATCGTCTACGCCACGGGCTACTTCGCTTATTCGGACATGAAGAAGGCGTTGACGTTTCAGGTGCACGGGCTGGGGGGCCGCAACCTCAACAGCGAATGGGAAAAGGCGACGGTCTCCTACAAGGGCATCACCGTCTCCGGTTACCCCAACTATTTCAAGGTGAACGGCCCGAACACCGGCACCGGACACAGCTCGCAGATTTCCTATATGGAAGCGGCGACCGATTACATCGTTCAGGCCATCTGCGCCGTAAAGCGGGACGCGAGCATCAAGGCCATCGATGCCAGACCCGACCTTCAGGCCGCATACGTCGCCGGCATGCGACGAAAGATGCAGAAGACGGTCTGGCAGAATGCCACCTGCACGGCCTTTTACCGGAGAAACATGACCGAAGAGGTCACCAGTCTCTCCCCGGAACCGGTGACCGGGTTCGTCCTTTCCCGCAAGTGGTTCCGCTTGAGTGACTATCGTCTGCTGAAGTGAAGGACCGTCGCGCGGGCGTTGCCTCTGCTGGGAGCGGATCGCGGCGACTCGCATCGCCAGGGGCTTGGCCCGGTGCACGGGGCAGCGATCGTCCATCATGGCCACCCGGGTTCGCAACGAACAGCACCATCGCTTGAGCAGTGTTCATGTCTGTCACGATCCTTGAGCCATCTCAACCGCTCCGGACCATCGATCTGCTCGTTACGCGCCTTACCCCACCACCAGCAGTGCCAGGCGAGATACGCGCAGAGAAGCGCATCGAGCATGTCTTCGTAGCGCTTGAGCGCTTTACCCATCAGATCCAGAAGGTCCCGGCTCAGCGGGTCGTGCAGCTCCGGAGTGCCGATCAGCCCTCGCGAACCCTCGGTCAGCGCCCGCAAGTGACGCCGCAGTTCCTCAAGTCCGCTGCGCTTCTTGGCCACCGAATCCTTCTTGTACTTGATGATCTGCTTCAGTCCGAACAGCACGACCATCGCCGGATGCGGGTAAACCTCGAACATCCAGCGGCCCGGCCGCTGCCGGGCAGTCTGGATCTCAAAGTCATGAAAGATGCTGATCTTTGCCAGTGCCTCGACCAGGCGGACTCCCGCGGGCTACGGCGACCACCGTCGACTCGCTGCCGTGCTCCTGAACGAATCCCACAACCCCGGCCGGCGACGTGATGGCGTTGGACGCAGTCACGAATCGCGCACCGCGCTCATCACCTCGCAGCACCACGATGCCCGTGTGGTTGCGGTCGACCGCCCAGGCGAGATCAATGCCTATGAATGACGTCGTCATGCGCCGCGCCGCGAGCGATCAAGTCTTCAATGATCGAGACCTGTTTGTCGGTGGCGCCTGCCAGACGCGCAGGAACACGGCACCGTCCGCGGCCAGTGGCTGACAGGGGTTCGGCTCAAGGAGCCGGTCGCTCGCTCGACGGTGCCTGCTGCAGCGGGCTTGCGCGGACCCAGTAGACCTTGATCCCCGTGGAACCTCCGTGCGCGTAGTAGTACTCGCGTGCGACATCGCCCTCCACGACCATGCGCGTGGAGACCCACTTCCCTTCGTTTCGGTCGCCGGGAATGCAGCCTGGACAGTCGAACACCTCGCCCTCGTAGGTACCCGACACGGTGCGCGTCAGGCGGAACACTTCGGCCGCTGGTTGATACCCGAATGCGAAGCCACTAAAGGCATCCCGGACGGACCATGGCTTGCTGGAATCGCCGGCTTCTCGACCGACATACTGGGTGCCGTTCCTGGTGAACCGCACCATGAGCCCGCCTTCCTTGAGTCCGCTCGCCGAATGACGCTGGCCCTCCCGCACACAGCGCAACACCCCTGCGGACCTCGGCGGACTGTCCGGTCTCCCTTCGTCACTGCCAAGCCATTCCTTTCCGCATTCGAACCACGTGCCCTCGAGTTCCCCTGGATCCAGCCCCTGTCCAAGAGTCTGAGTCTGACCGCCCGCCGGTCGAGCCGCCGGGGTCGGCGGCGGACTTTGCACCACCGCGCCCGGCTGTCCACCCCGCAGCGCCACGATGCGCTCGAGCGCGAGTGTCCACGCCGCCGTCGTCGCGCTTGACTGCCCCGACAGTTCGCCACTCTGCGCGCGCCAGATCGCATCGAGCCGTGTGCGCACATCGCGCAGGTCCGCGCAGCGACCGGTGAGGTGCCCGGTGCGCTCGTACTCGGCGAGGATTCGCAGCGAGTTCTGCAGGTGGCTCATGCCATCCCGCTGCGCCTGCTGCGCGAGCGCAGCGTCGCCGTTGCGCGCCGCCTCGTCGGCGATCCCGAGCACCTGCTGGGCGTAGCCGAGTTCATAGCCAAGACTCATGTACGCGGCGTCGCAGGTCGCCACGTGTTCCACGGTCCCCATCGTCTGGTAGCGCAACTCGTCGGCGAGCGTGGCCGCGCGGCTGTTGGCGCTGATCGAAATCTGCCGGCGCGTCTCATTGCGTGGATCGCGGACCAGTCCGTCGGCCCAGGAGCGCATCTCCGCACGGTTTGCAGTCCAGTTCGGCCAGGCCTTGACCGGCGGATAGCTTTCGCGGTTCGCCCACAGGACGTGGTCGCCGGCGACCTGCAGGTGCTCGATGATCGAACCATCGGCCGGCCCGATGGAATACTGGCCGAGTCCGGAAGCCCAGCCGAGGCGCGAGCCGGTGGCAAAGATGTGGTACGCGGCGGGTTGACCCGCGACCGCGCGCGTCTGCGGAGGCCCGGGCGGTTGCGACCCGCGCGGCGGACTGCCACCGCCGCTGCCACCGCCCCCCGGCTGTCCGCCACCGGCTTGCGGCGGCGGCTGCGTCGAGTCACGGCCCACAGTGGTCGCGCCAACCGCAAATCCCGCGCCGCTCGGCGCCCCGGCGGCTGCTGGCGCGGCCGGCGTCTCGACGCCGAGCAGACTCGCACCGCCACGATGAGTATCGGTCGCCGGCGTGACCGGAGCGCTCATCTGCTCAGGTGCGGCCGTGTTCTCGGGCTCACTCGCAGGCTCGGCCTGCGTCGCACCCACGTGGAACCCCGCCGCTTGGTCAGCTGGGCCGGGGGTTGCCGGCACGACGGGTGGCACCGGCGCGAGCGCGGCCCCCGGGCGCTCGACCACCTCGACGCTGAGAGTCGCAACCCGCTCATCCTCGAGCAGCGCCTGGATCTGCAACGCCCCGGGCTTGAGCCCGGTGGCCCAGCCCTGCGCGTCGAGCGACAGCAGTTCGTCGTCGAAGCTGCTCCAGGTCACCTTGGTGTAGGGACGATTGCCATGGTCGGTGGCGACGAACTGCACACGTTGCCCGACGCCGATGCGTGTCGTGGGTCCCTGGATCTTGAGACCACCGGCCACGTTCGGATTGACGGGCGGCGGCGTCACGGCGGAAACCGGGGGCGCGGCCACGGCAGCCGCTGCGGGCGCCACGCTCTGCGCGGGCCGGACGAGCGACGTCCCGGCGGCGTCAGTCGTCGGATCCTGCGCGGCCGCGGCGATCGGGGCTGCCGCGGCCGCGGGCGACTCTGGCCGCGGCGCGCTCGCTGCGGCCGCGGGCGCCGCGGCCCGCGAACCGATCGTGCGCAGGCATTCGTCGGCGCGATCCCGTGCTCGCTGGACTTCGTACGCGTCGGTCTTGGCGAACGGGACGGCGGCGTCGGTTTCGGCGACGATCCTGTTCACCTCGCTCCACGGCACCTGCAATCGCGCGATGTCCGCCTGGGTCCGACCGACAGCGCTGCGCGCTCCCGTCCCATCCCACTGCTGCAGGCCGGCGAGCGTCTTCTCGAGATCCGCGATGCGGCCGCGCGCCTCTGCAACGCCAGTGCGGGGAGCGGCCCGTTGCCATTCGAACGAGTGGTCCTCGCCAAGCTGTCCTAATTCCCCGCAGCGCCGATAGTCACGCAGCAGCAGCTCGAGCCGCTGCTGTTCGCTGTCGAGTCGTTCGACCTGCGTCCGCAGCGTAGCCAACGCTCCTTCCAGTTCCCGGCGGCGCTGCGCGCGGGTCTTCTCGTATTCCGCGATCATCGGGTCAAGCGTTGCGGAATACGTCTCGAGCCCGCGGAGCCCTTCTCCCAGCGACGCCAGGTTCTGCGTGCTCACGGGGCTATCGGGCGGTCGCCCGAACCGGGCGTCACCCCAGCGCTCCACCTCCTGGATGACATCGTCAGCCTGCCGGGACTCGGCGGCGATCGCGTCGATGGCGTTGCCGAGGGCGTCGCGGCTCCGGGCCCGGCAGACCTGATCCGCCAGCTGCGTGGCACGCTCGCGGTTGCGCTTCAAGCCCACCAGCGCCGTGACACGATCGTTCGCAAAGCCCTGCTGCAGGAGGAACGCCTGGGCCTTCTCGATGCCCGTGGACACGCTGGCGAGCATGGTGCCGCGATCCGGCTGCTGCCAGGTCGCGACCATGGTCGCCATCGGCAGGAACGCGTTCGCGGTTGCGTCGATTTCCCCGTGCAGACCCTGCACCAGCCGCACCTGGGAAGCGGCCTGCCCGGCGATCATGGAGCGCAACCACACAACCTCTTTTTCGGCCCGGGCCAGCGCGGCGTCGTTTTTCTGACCGGATCGGTCGCGGACATTCGCCAGCGTGATGATGTCACTGAGCGAATCGAGGCAGGCGTCGAAGCGCCCCGCTTCGCGGTAGCGGGCGACATCGACGAAGCGGGCTTCAATGCGAACTGCCCGCTCCTGATCCGCGGACGGGCTCTGCTGCGCATCCGCGACATGGGCGTTGCCGAGCAGCAGCGCGGTGAGGACAAGCGGCATGAGCCACGAACGCATGAATTCCTCCAGCCCGCTCAGCGCTCGATGTCGAACGTCACCTCGCGCGTGACGACCGACGCGCCGAGCGCCAGGCGAATTCGGATCGAGTAGCTGCCGGGAGTGTTCGTCGCGGTCAGCGACTTGGTGATCTTCCACGGCTGGCCGCTCTCCGATTCCACGATCTCCGCCGGCACGTCCAGCAGCGTGCTTCCGCCCGACAGAATCGAAAAGCTCAGGCTCACTGCCGCCTTGCCCGCACTGCCGGCCGGATTGGTGGCGGTGTAGGCCACTTGCAGACTGAACGGCTGGCCCACGCTCATCACCGAGGGTGTGACCTTCACCTCCTTGATCCGCAGCGCAGGTTCCTGGAACTGCGCATTGGCCTGCGCCGTGCGCTGCGGAAGGTCCGGCGTCACCCCGACCACCACGCGCCGGGTCAGCGCCGTGCCATCGCGGAGCAGGCCGACCGTAACGATATCGCCCACTGGAATCCGCTCCAGCCACTGCAGGAACTCGCGCCCCGCGACGCCCCGCACTGGCTTACCATCGAATTCCACCAGCACATCGCCGCTCTGCAGCCCGGCGAGCTCCGCGGGCCCGCCCTGGTAGGGTATCCCGACTTCAAAGCCCTGCTCGACGGGCCGCAGATCGAACACGCCGATCCGGTGAACGTCCCGGAGGTCGGCCGCAGCCTGCCGATAGTCGCCGTGCGACAGCATGAACATCGCATGCAATGTGCCGAGCGACTTCTGCTCGCCGGGATCTGCCGTGCCCGCGATCGCCTTGTCCAGCCACTCGACGGCCGCTTCCTGATCGCCGAGCGCGTACTGGGCGTTCGCGATGCCAACCCGGGCCGGCGTGGCGCAATTGCAGTCATCCGGCATCGCAAGGCTCAGCTGGTAGGCGGCAATTGCCTGCCGGTAGTCCCGCTTGCCGGCGTAAGCATGACCGAGCCAGAGCCGCACCCAGGTGGAGTCCTGCAGCGAGTTCGAGCGGCTCAGTGCCGCTATCGCCTCATCCCATCGCGACAGTTCGTAGAGGTTTCGCCCCATGACCGCGTATGCGACCGGGCTCGTTGGCTCCAGCTCGGTCCACCGTCGGCCGTGCTGCAGAGCCCGCTCGTAATCACCCCTCGCCTCGTAGATGTGGATCATCCCGAGGTGATTCATCGCCGTTTCCTGGATGGCCTGCGAACGCTCGAATGCCACCAGCGCTTCGTCCGCGCGGTCGAGCCGGCGCAGGGCCTCGCCGACCAGGTGGAGCGCAAGGCCATCGCGCGGATCCGCGACGGTCGCCTGTTGGAACAGCGGCAGGGCCCCCTGCGCATTGCCTTGTTCCATCAATTGCTGGCCGCGGGTGATCAGAGCCGAGGAGCTCGACGCGGCATCCGTCGTCGGCTGTGAGCCGACTGGCACGGCAAGGAGGCACCCGATGCTGGCGACGCACGCGAGCAGCAACGAACCCGTAAGGTGGGCACGGCGACGCCGTGCGATTGCCACAACCGGGCGCATCAGGAACCCATCGCCATCGCCGAATTGCTGGACACAAGCCCCGTCCAGGGCTACGGATGCCGCTCCTGTGAAACGAGTGGCCCTCGCGGACCGCGCGGCGATCCGTCGGGAGTATCAGGGGTGTACGCCCGAGATAGGGTTGCGGCAATTCGGGGTAATCGCTAGGCCGCGACCTATCAGCACGGCAGCCGCAGCACTGCGCCCTGGCGCGGCTCCGAGGCGTCGCTCTGCGACGCGAGCTGCGCAGCAGCGTCCGCCCTCAATGTCAGCGCCGACGTAACACTGACCCACCGGAGGTGCGGCCGAATTACTCCGGCGTTGACCACCACGCCGGTGCCGTCCTGCCACAACGTCGCTCCGGCGGGAGAGTACTTGGTCAGCACGCCGGTCCCGGCGAAATAGATGTTGCCGAATGGATCGAGCACCACCCGGTTGACGCTGCTATACGCCCTCGGCAGCGGACGGTATTGGCCACCACCACGGCACTGCCCGCGGGGTCGGTGGCGAGCCACACGCCGCGCAGGTCGTATACCGGGTCATCGTATACCCGCGCTTAGTGCAACACGCCGGCGGCGCTGATCTCCTTGATGATCAGAATGTTGGTAGCGGCATTGCTGCCCAGCACATAGGCATCGCCATCGACGTTGGTGTCGAGCATGCAGGAGTTGAAACCGAAGTCCGTGTCACGCCAGTTTTCAACCAGGGCCTGCGTCGGCTGGGCGAGCGCCGGAATCGGCAGCACAACCATCAAGGCCAGTGCGACCAGCCCGATGAGGACGCACGCTTCGGGGGAGTCAGCGGAAACACGTATCCCACGCCGCTATGGCGTCCTCACCGTCACGATATTCGAGTAAGGCGAATTGCCGCTGCTGCCGGTGGCCATCACGCGATAGCGGTAAGTGGTCTTGCGCGGCAGCCCGGCATCGGTGCGGCTCACGGTGTTCTGCGGCAGGCTCGCGATCGCCGCGAAATCGGTGCAAGTGCTGCCCCGGCAACGCTCGACGACGAAACCGGTCTCGTTATTGGCGTTGTCGGTCCAGCTCAGTCGCACCTCGGCCTTTGAATTGACACGTCGCGCACTGGCAGTGAGGCCGCTCGGTGCAGCGGGGATCGCCACCGTGCCGGGTGTCGTGACGGACAGGTGATTGGAATAGGCTGAACTGCCGACATCATTGAAGGCCTGCACGCGCCAGACGTAGGTGGTTGCGGGTGCGAGACCGTTGTCGATGAAGGTCGAAACGTTGGCAGCCGTGGTGGTGAGCAGCGACCAGGCGGCGGGGTTCGCGGCGCAGTTCAGCAGGGTGCCCGTGCAGCGCTCGACCCTGAAGCCGGTTTCGTTGGACGAGTTGTCGCTCCAGCCGAGATAAATGCTGGTCCCGGTCAACGAGAAATACGACAGCACTGTCGGTTGGACTGGCAGCGTCGGCGCACCACCCTGGCTCAGTCGCGCCGTGGTGCCACCCACCAGATAGATGCTGTTGTCGGTGTTGCCGAGGGCGATTGCCTGCGCATAGCCGAAGGCGACGGTTTGCGTCCAGCCGCTGCTGCCGTCGCTGTTCACCCTGCACACGGCCATTTCGGACATGGTGCCCGCCGCGAGGTAGGCATTGTTGTCCCTGTCGATCAGCATCTGCGCATGCGCCAGCAGGCCGAGCGGACCGTCGGCGTCGAGATTCGACCAACGCAGACTGCCGGTCGTGTCGATCTTGATGAACGCCGCGCCCGCGGTACCGGTGTTCGGGAACCCGCTCACCACCGCCTGCTGGTCATTGCCGACCTCGATCCGGAATCCGGCGATACCATGACCGCGCTCCCAGAGCAGTGCGCCGGAGGGGGCAAGCTTCTTGATGATGGACCCGTTCGCCGTGGCGTTGCCATGCACCAGGTAGGTGTTGCCGAAGACATCGCCGGCGCTGTCACCCGCGGTCATGCTGAACACCGCGGGATAGGTCCAGATGAGATTACCGTTGAGATCAATCTTGGAGTAGCCGAGGTAGCTGCCGGTGATCGACTTGCCGGTGATAAGGAGGGCGCCATCCGGCGTCAACTTGAAATTGAGCGGCGCGCCGATGCCGGCGCTGTCGAAGAACGACCACAGCGCCGTGCCGTCGGGGGCGAACTTCTTGACCTTGGTCACCCGCCCATTGGGGCCGTTGCCCAGGCCGAGCACATAGACATTGTCACTGGCATCGACGAGGCATTTGCGCACCGATGAGCCATCGAAGCTGGTTTCATAGACACGCCGCCAGGCCATCGCCCCGTTCGGACCGAACTTCATGACGATGCTGGCCGCCTCGACCGGGTTCGAATAGCCCGACATCAGCGTGCCACAGACGATGGCGTTGCCCGCGCTGTCGGTCGCGACCCAGCTGGCCCGCTCCCAGGCCGTTGTCGAGGTCTGGTCGAAGGACGCCACCCAGAGCATCGTGCCGTTGGCGGCGCGCTTGGTCAGGCTCATCTCGGCACCGAGCGCCTGTTCGTAATCCACCGTGTAGACATTGTCGGCGGCATCCAGCGCCACGGACACGCCGCGCGTGGGTTGCACCCAGGCGAGGCCAACGTCCGCCGCGACCTGCACCGGAAGCAGCAGCATGGTCATGACCAACGTGACCACACTTACGCCGACTCTTTCATACCGGCAATGCATGGGAATGCTCATCGTCGTGGGCCCTTTGCTGAGAGTCACTGGTGCGCCTTATCTCAACGCCATGAGACCATAGACACGTCTCCTGGACAGTGACTCGGTCACATAGCACCGACCCGATTGACCCCGGGGAGCGCCGCATCGCCCGGATCCGACATCAGCTGGTTTGTTGTGCTGCCCTGCCGGTGAGTCCATTGGCCGCCAACTGCTGCAACGCGGCAACGTCCAGCAATTCCAGCCGGCCACGCCGCAGGGCAACCCAGCCGTTCGCCTCGTAATGCTTGAGATGGCGCGAAACCACTTCGCGCGCCGTCCCCAGTTCCACGGCGATCTCCTGATGGGTGACGGTGAGCGTTCCAGTGCGGGCGACACGCGACAGCAACAACTCCGCCAGACGCCGATCGAGGTTGCCGAAGGCAATTTCCTGCATATGGCGGATCACGTCCGCAAAGCGCCGCCCCAGGTTGGCGAATACAAAACGTCGGAACGTGTCGGACTGATGCAATGCCTGGGAAAACTGGCCGGCACTGATCGTCAATGCCCTGACGGGCGCTTCGGTAATGCCCTCCGCCGGGTAGCGCTCGCCCCCGAGCAGGCAGGAGGTGGTCAGTACACAGGACTCTCCGGGGCTGACACGGTACAGCACGATCTCGCGGCCGGTATCCGACAGCAGTTGCACTCGCACCACGCCTTCTGTCACCAGCATGTAATGTTGGCAGGCGGAACCGACCTGAAACACGGTCCGTCCCGCCGGCAAGCTCACGGCATGGGCATTGGTCATGAGGGCGACGACCGCCGGGTCGGCACTGACGGCAATCTCGGGAAACCAGCGTTGCCAATCTTGAGGCGAGGTAGTCATGTCTTGAGCACTGACCGAAACGGCATTATCCGCCGCATCGGTCCACCTGAATCAAGACAGTAGATACCCGTCAGTGGAACGAGGAGAGGCGCGTCGCGGGGGTTAGACCCCAAACCGCTCCGCTACTCAAGAGCGGGGGGACGTCGAACCAACGGTGAGCTGCTTTTGATTAGTTGAGAATTCTCACGGAGTGTCCCTTTGGGTTCGCCTGGACAAATAGTCCAGATCGAGCAAGTCGCTGGCAACGTAATCGGCGGCGGTGAGCCTCTGAAGTGTCGTCACTTCGCCAAATACGTCAACGAATCGCCCAGTCTTCGGCACGAAGCGCAGCCATCCTTCCAGAAAGTCACTCCAACTCTTCCCCTCGAAT
Source organism: uncultured Gammaproteobacteria bacterium (assembly GCA_963707145.1). Taxonomy (GTDB): domain Bacteria; phylum Pseudomonadota; class Gammaproteobacteria; order Steroidobacterales; family Steroidobacteraceae; genus RPQJ01. The sequence continues at coordinate 32,492 of CAVPOQ010000007.1, read as the reverse complement.
CTTTCTTCGCTTTCCCGCCTGATGAACCAGAACGTGAGCCTAACTTCGGGCGAGTCCCAAGACGGTTCAGCGAATACGCGAATCTCCTCCAGTGCACGAAGTGCGCGCCCCTCTGGGGAGTTCCTATCATGCTTGTCCTGCAACCGTGACTGAAGTTCCGCTACGAATTCGGAAAAGTCATCGGGAAGAGCAGCGCGGGCCCGCTTTCGCGCCAGTGCAGCCGATAGCCTTCGCGTTTCTGCAATGCAGCGGCATCCTTCAGTTCTTTCCCACTCGGCAACCACCGTCTTCTCCACAGTCATGGCTCGATCAAGATCGCCAACAAGTCTCCGATCAGCTAGCGCCGGGACAAGAGCAAACTGTGGTCGATAGCCGCGCTCGATTGGATGCATGTCTTCCTCTCGCACCTCGACGAGCGGGCATACCTCAACGTAGGGGCGGGTGCGACAGGATCTGACCAAATCGCAGGTTTGGGTTACTACCATCAGGCCACGAACCTCTGATTCAACGAGGTCGACGCCGGAGTCCGCGACGGACTTGCTTGCGTCAGTTAGGCCGAGTGCTGGATTGATACGGTGGGCGAACCAATGCTCGCCCAGTACGCAATCACCTTGTCGCCATTGGCGTAGCGCATCGTCAATTTGATCGTGCGCAGTCTTTGGGTGCGTCGATTCAGACGCCACCTCTGGTCCTCACGCTCTTGGCCGGACGAGCGCGCCCAACTTCTTTATGGACCGCGTCCTGCAATGCGCTGACAAGCACGTCTACTGGAAACTGATGTCTTTCGAAATTGCTCTGCTTCGTCGGACGCTTTATGAGATTAATTGTGCCGACTTTCTTCTGAGCCGAAAGACGTGCCGAAGTGGCTTCGTAATCGCCACTCGCAAGCAGGTCAAAAGGAATCCTGCCGTCACTTCCTGCCTGAAGCAAAATTGCGCGATTGGCTTCAGGCGAACCTTGGTCGAATAGCTGGACTATTGCGAGCACCCGGGCCAAGTGCTCCTCATGCGACGCGGCCATCGCTTTGCCACTTGCCCAGAAATGGATCGCCCGTCGGCTTACGCTGAAAATCCGTGCCAACTGTTCCCACGTGAATCCGGTTAGCCGGCGCAATTCAGCTATCAGCTCGCCAGCATTCTCACGAGTGGAAATAGGCCAGCCAGAGGACGTCTGATTCGCACAAGCTCGATACTTTTCTTCAAGGTTGGGACGAATCGGCTTCGCGCCAGTACCCTGACCCGCAAGCATGACGCCTAGGAGTACGGGCGAGCCAAAATTGCGCAGCATGGACCCAACTGCGGACGTGGAGCCCGAGGAATGCCGATCCTGAGTCAGAGTCACTGTCCTGCCCCGTATCGCTTGAGGAACTCGTCTGTGACCGCCCAACGGAAGAAGGTGTAAGCACGCTCGGCAAAAGCACGTGTATCAGAAACAATTCTCCCTACATCAAAGGGAGCTGATTCGGAGCTGAACGTATCCAAGTCGAGGATCCAGCTAGCTTCGGGTATTGGTTCCACGGCTGTTGGATCCACTGTAGCTCCAGCGGGTAGTAAGCCCCAACGCCCCAACAAGCGGACAGATCCTTCCGCAAACATGGCCTCTGTCAAGCCGTGCAGCATATGGGCTGAAGCTTCCGAGCCTGCCAAGCCACGAATCTCTACTCGCACAAGCTTCGAGATATCGGCCAGTGCCGGTCCAGTTACTCGATCTATATATCGAACACCGAGTCGATCCACTTGAGCTGGCGTTACATGCTCACCGAGAGCCGCGAGCAGCTTTTCGAATCGCGAGACAAAGTCCGTCCGCGAGACATAGGCCGTCGTTTCCAATGCAAAGAACTCGGGAGCCAAAGAGGCTCGCCAGTCGCCCAAAGAGCTTGAAAAGCGCCACGCTGTCTGAGCCTGAATCTGTGGCGCCCCGTTCGGCCCGAGCAAGATTGCTTGCGTCTGCTCCTGACGCAGTACTGGATAGTCGGCGCGCACCGCTTCTTGGAACGGAACCAAGAATTCCTGTTGTGCTATTGCGGTAATCAACGGAAAGCGAACTTGAGCAATAACGCGCACGAGAGGCGCATTCCTCAGAGGGACTTCCGTCGGTACCTGGCTAACTAGCGGATTTTTAATATCGCTCACATCGCTAGCGTAGCTTGTGACAGCAATGATGTGAAGCTGAGTGTGAAGTATCCGACTCAGATCACAGAAAATCGTTATTATTCCTCTGGTTGCAATTTCACAACGAATATCGGGTCCTTTCTGGAAGACCGTCGGAGCGGGTTACCAACGGCCATGAGGCGTTCCGCTTCATGGCAGCGAAGCGGTCTCAAATGGGCTGCTGCCCGACTCCCGCCACAACATTTCGGAACACTTAGCGACAATCCGAACCCGACCTTTGTCGTCCTGAAATTTAGTCGCTAGGCGCGCCTATCAGAATCGCTTTGATGCGCTCACGCTCGCTTCTGAGATCGAGACCGCCCGCAACATCCTCGTCGTAGAAGGCCTCCAGCTCCCTCGTAGGCGGCCAATCATCGCGGACCCACGGGAAGACGAGGCCCCTTTCGCCCGTCTCGGGATCCTCGTAGTTGAATCCCTTCGCTGGGTGTTCGGGGGAGATCGGCGCCCACCTCGCTCGGGGACGCGAGTGCGACGCAGGCGAGGATGGGCCGAACGGGTCCCATGCATGCGGCTCCACCCAGACGAACCCGCCGGTGGGCAGGTCAAAGATGAACACCGCGCAGCGCCTCAGGGGTACTCGGCTCAACTCTTGACGGACAAGGAGAATTGCTCCCAGCCAATCTTTGGAGATCTCCTCGATTGAGCCATTACCGAGTTGACTTGATTTCCTCGCGAATTGAGCCATCTGAGTGCCTACCGCTATGCCCTAAACAATTGCATTCGCATAGTTCGAGCGCAATCAGTCCACAGTTGATCGACGTTGGGTGGAGTTCCCAGGTTTCAGTGGACACCTCGCCGCCTAGGCTTGTGAGCCGCCTCGAACTGGTCGGGACTCATTCCGCCAAGGTGGCTGTGACGGCGTATCGGATTGTAGAAGGACTCGATGTAGTCGGATATGTCCGCGATCGCGAGCTCGCGGGTCTTGTAGATGTGCTTTTTGATGCGCTCTTTCTTCACGCTACTGAAGAAGGATTCCGCCACCGCGTTGTCCCAGCAGTTGCCTTTGCGGCTCATACTCGGCTCGAGGTGGTTCGTCCGGCAGAAGCGCCGCCACGCATCGCTTCCATACTGGGTACCCTGATCCGAGTGAATCAGCGTGCCACGTGGTCGTCGGCAACGGACGGCCATCAGGACGGCATTCAGCACCAGCTCTCGATGGATCGTCGAGCGTGCCGACCAGCCGACAATCTTGCGTGAGAACAGATCCATGACTACCGCCAGATACAGCCAGCCTTGCCACGTCCGAATGTAGGTGATATCCGTGACCCAGGCCCTGTTGCGGCGCGTCACCGTAAACTGCCGTTGCAGGATGTTCCGGATCAGGACAGAGGGCTTGCCGACCGACCAGCGCCGGGTGCGATAGCCGTGCAGGGCGCGCAGGCCATTCAGCCGCATCAGACGCGCAACGCGATGCTTGCTGCAGGTTTCACCTGCTTCGCGCAGGTCCAAGAACACACGTGGCGCTCCGTAGACACCTTGACTTGCGACAAACGAGGCGCGGATCAGCCGTAGCAGCCTGGCGTCCTCCTGCGCCCGCTTCGACACCGGGTTCTTCCGCCACTCGTAGTAGCCACTCCGGGTGACCTCGAGCAAGCGGCACATCATTTCGACGCTGAATTGATGCTGCTGGGCCTTGATGAACTCATAGATCGCGGGAACGCGACCGGCGCTCAGTCGTGTGGACATCGGGGCTGACCTCCGGTGCTAGCATGATGCTATCCGGTGTCCACCAAATCCTGGGAACTCCACGAGAGGTTAACCATCTATCACCTCATGAACCCACTGTTTCCCTTTCCCTCTGCGCGAGAAATGTATTGGCGCTGGGAAAAGTGCAGCAAGCGGCTTGACGACCTCGACGATGCGAGCGGAGTCCATCGACCTAGAGTTGAGCGAGAACGTCTTGACATAGAAGGAACTCCAGAAGGCGACTGCGTGATCAAACTGAATGTCAGTCGATGGCGCAGCGATGGAGATGATGTCCGCGTTCTTGCTGCCGACCAGTTCGGCAAAGAGATCGTTCCCTGCGCTGCAAGCTGATACGAACAAGCGACGATTCTTGAGCTTCCCCTCGAAGATCTTGGCGAAGGATTGATAGCTAACGGAGTCGAGCGTGGTCTCCAACGAGGTATCGCCGCCATGGCAGGAAATGTGGAGGTACCGGTAGCAGGAGGCTTCGAACTCCTGAGCCATAAGCTCGAGCTCGGCTCTTGTTCGAATGTAGTAGTACAGCGGGTTCTTCCCGCACATTTTAAGAACGGCGGCTAGCACTGCCCCTTCGCGTCGCTCACTCGCTTCGTCGACAAGCGCCAGCGATTCGATGATGAACACTTGAGGAACCGTATCGGCTTTTTTCCTTCTGCGAGTCGGCGTCTGCGGCTCGAATAGTTCGGCAAGTCGCATAGTTGTCTCGATGACCAATATGTTTTGGACGCGCGCGCTTGGGCGCCATTGTGCGGCGGTTTTCGCCGGAGAAATGCAGCATTCCCGCAACATAAGGGGATTGCTTTCTCCGTAGGCGCTTGGATGTACTAGACCACCGTCGTTCTTGTGCGTCAATTGACGCAGGGAGGGTACTGGCATGGACGCCAAGCCCCGCCTACTGGACCGGGTTCGCGACTACCCCCACAAGCTGCACGACAGTTACGGCACCGAGCAGTAGTGCCTGTTATGGGTCCGGCACTTATTCGCTTTTCACGGCAAGCGGCATCCGTCCGAAATGGTGGCGCGGGAGATCGAAGCCTTTGTGACTCACCTGGCCCTCGATCGCAAGGTGTCGGCCTCGACGCAGAACTGGGCGCTCGCGGCGATCCCGGAGGGGCGTCAGGTCGACGTGTAGCGCTCCGTGATCCGCGGTCGCGCCGGCGCGACTTGGCTAGCGTCAGGATTTCACGTTTCCAGTTTGCAGGCTGCCACGTGCGCCCGCTCCGGCGGCCCTCGGCCCCTCCGGAATCGAACCACCGACCCGATTTCACGATAGTCCGCGGGTCAGCCATCAGTGACCCCGGATAGTCCGCGGGTGATACCCGGAACCCGTTTCAATTCATCGAGTTGGAAATGGTGGCCAGGGACGGAATCGAACCATCGACACGCGGATTTTCAATCCGCTGCTCTACCAACTGAGCTACCTGGCCACGGTAGGCCCCGTCCGGCCGGACGGGTCATCGGAGGGGCCGGAATTAGACCCGACGCTGCTTCCGGCCGTCAAGGACTCGCCCAGCGGTGTACAGTCCCCGGCCGGTTCCGCCCGAGGACGCCCCGATGACGACCCGACGCCCCGCAGCGGCCCTGCTGCTGGTCCTGGCCGCGGCTCCCTCAGCCATGGCCCAGCAGTCCGAGGGCGACCGCACCCCCGACCCGCGGGTCGCCGCAGTGCTGAAGGAAGCGAACCTCCCCTACCAGCTCGACAACGGCGACTTCCGCCTCGAGTACGACGTGGACGGCGTTCGGGGCCAGCGGGTCTGGATCGACTCCGAGACCGCGAAGCTCGACAAGCTCGAGTTCCGCGCCGTCTGGTCGATGGCGGCGCGCGGCAAGGGCGCGGTGCCCGCGCAGCTCGCAGACCTGCTGCTGCGCGAGAACGCACGCATGATCGTGGGCGCCTGGCAGGTCAACCAGGGCAAGGACGACTACCTGGTCGTGCTCTCCGCGCCCGTCAGCGCGACGGCGGACGCCGCGACGCTGGCGGAAGTGCTCCAGGTGGTGATGTACAGCGCGGACCGGATCGAGAAGCAACTCTCGGACAAGGACGCCTTCTAGCGTCGGCTCACCACTTCGGGTCGTCGAACTGCTGCACGATTCCCACGATCACCGAGAAGAACATCAGCAGCGCTGCGATTTCCATGACACTCCTTCCTCCACGCGTGGGCGCCGGGTCGGCGCCGCATCTGTCGTGTCTGTCAGATGCGGCGGCGAGGAAAAGGGTTGCAGGTGTTCGCCCGCGACTCGCGCGTCGCGCCGACCTGCGTCACGGCGGGCGATTGACGGGAAGCCTGTCAGTCGACGTTGAAGAACCGTAGTTCGCCGAATCGCTCCGTGCTCCCGTGCACGGCTTCCGGGCCGGGCTCGCCCAGTCGTTCGGCCCAGGCTCGTGCCTCGGCGAGGCAGGCCGGCGTAGATCCGCGAACCCGCTCCGCCGCGGGCAGCGCCGTCTCGTCGCAGCCGCCCGCGGCGAGCGCGGCCTCCAGCGACAGCGCCGCGTCCGTGCCGCGGTACTCGCGGTGGCTCCACGCACCCGTCTCCGCGTCGAACGCATACAGCCGCAGGAAGCGGTGCCCGTGCTCCGCGACGAACTCCACCGCGTCCATCACGAACGCGGACTCGGCGTCGTCCATCGCGTAGTGGAAGCCCGACGCGGCACCAGCCGGGCTTGATGCCCTGGAAGCCCTTGCGCACCCAGTCGCGGTACAGCTCCGAGGTCGGCTGGTCGATGCCGAGCAGGCGGTGCCCGTACGGCCCGGCGCAGGAGCACCCCGCGCGCGACTGGATGCCGAACAGGTCGTTCAGCAGCACGGTGACGAACTTCGGGTGCAGGTACCGGCCGCGCGGATCGAGCAGGTTGAACGACACGATGCCGATGCGCCGCGCAGGATCGGGGTTGCCGAGCACCTCGATGCGCGGATGCGCACCCCAGCGGCCCAGTGCGCGGGCCACCAGTTCGTGCTCGCGCGCCTCGATGCGGCCGGCGCCGATGCAGCGCTTCAGGTCGAGCGCGAGCGCCGCCTTGAGTGTCTGCAGCACGCCGGGCGTGCCGGCCTTCTCGCGCTCCTCGATGTCGGCGATGAAGTCCTGGTCGAGCGGGCTGACGTAGTCCACGGTGCCGCCGCCGGCGACGCTCGGCGGCAGGTCGCGCGGATAGAGGCGCTCGTTGAACACCAGCACGCCGCTCGAGCCCGGGCCGCCGAGGAACTTGTGCGGCGAGAGGAACACGGCGTCGATGGACGGGTCGTCGCCGCCGGCATCGCGCGGCGGATTCATGTCGATCTCGGCGTAGGGGCCGCTCGCGGCGTAGTCGAAGCAGGCGTAGGCGCCGTGGCGGTGCAGGAGACGCGCGACCTCGGGGACGGGCGTGCGCATGCCGGTGACGTTGGAGGCCGCGGAGAACGAGCCGATCCGCAGGCGGTCGCGATACTGCGGGTCGCCGAGCAGCGACTCGAGGTGCGCGAGGTCCATGCCGCCGTCGCTGGCGAGGTTCACCTCGACGACGGTCGCGAGGCCCTGCCGCCACGTCACCTCGTTGGAGTGGTGCTCGTAGGGTCCGACGAACACCACCGGCTGGTGCGCGCGCTGGAACTCACGGAACTCCTCGAAGCGCTCGTCGCCCAGGAACTGGCGCAGCTCCTCGCCGAGCGTGCGCCGCGTCGCGGGCGCCAGCGCGATGCCCAGGATCTGCTGCAGCTTGTCGATCGCGCCGGTGGCCCCGGTGCCGCAGGCGACGATGCGGCCCTGCGGCCCCGCGTTGACCGCGCGCTTGATCATCGCCTCGGCCTCGTGCAGCAGGCGGCTCATGCTGCGGCCGGTGACGTCGTCCTCCGTATGCGTGTTCGCGTAGCTGCGCTGCAGGGTCTGCAGGTAGCGCTCCACGAACACGAGGCAGCGGCCCGAGGCCGTGTAGTCGCAGTAGACCATCAGCCGGCGGCCGAACGGCGTGTCGAACGAGGAGTCGATGCCGACGATCTGGCGGCGGAGAAAATCGAAATTCCAGTCCTGCATGGACGGGATTGTACGGACTCCCTCGCGCGCATCGGCGGACCACGCCGGAACCATCGCTAACCGGCTGTTTCCGCTGGCGTTTGCCCCGCCGCGCGACTGCCGCATCTGCGTATTCCCGCAGCCGCGCTGCGGGCCAAGAATCGAGCCATCGGCGGCACTCGGAGCAACACCCATGACGCACAAGCAGGTCCTGTTCCGCTCCGCGGCGCGGGAGAAGATCCTGCGCGGCGCGACGCAACTGGCCGACGCGGTCCGCATCACGCTCGGCCCGAAGTCCAAGTCCGTGCTGATCCAGAAGAAGTGGGGTGCGCCCATCGTCTGCAACGACGGCGTGGCCATCGCGAAGGAGTTCGAGCTCAAGGACGCGGAGGAGAACCTCGGCGCCCAGATGCTGCGCCAGGCAGCCGAAAAGACCGGCGACGCCGTGGGCGACGGCACCAGCACCTCCACGATCCTCGCCCACGCGATCCTCGCCGACGGCGTGCGCAACGTCACCGCGGGCGCGAGCGCGATCGACCTGAAGCGCGGGCTCGACAAGGCGCTGGCGACCACCGTCGAGACGCTCAAGGGCATGTCGCGCAAGGTGAGCACCCGCAAGGAGAAAGCACAGGTCGCCACCATCTCGGCCCACAACGACCCGGCGATCGGCGAGCTGGTGGCGGACGCCATGGAGAAGGTCGGCGGCGAAGGCGTGATCACGGTCGAGGAGTCGAAGACGACCGAGACGCTGCTCGAGGTGGTCGAGGGCATGCAGTTCGATCGCGGCTACACCTCGCCGTACTTCGTCACCGACCCGGAGAAGATGGAGGCGGTGCTCGAGGATCCGTACGTGCTGCTCACCGACCGCAAGGTGAACCTGCTGAAGGACTTGATCCCGCTGCTCGAGCAGGTCGCGAAGTCCGGCCGTCCGATCCTGTTCGTCGCCGAGGACTTCGAGGGCGAGGCGCTCGCCACGCTGATCGTCAACCAGATCCGCGGCGTGCTGAAGAGCGTCGCCGTGAAGGCGCCGGGCTTCGGCGACCGCCGCAAGGCGATGCTGGCCGACATGGCGGTGCTGACGGGCGGGCAGCTGGTGTCCGAGGAGATCGGCCTCAAGCTCGAGGACGTGCAGCTCGCGCAGCTCGGGCGGGCCAAGCGCGTCGTGTCGGACAAGGACACGACCACCATCATCGGCGGCGCGGGCGACCGCAAGGCGATCGACGGCCGCATGGCGCAGATCCGCCGCGAGATCGAGAAGGCCTCGAGCGACTACGACAAGGAGAAGCTCGAGGAGCGGCTCGCCAAGCTCGCCGGCGGCGTCGCGGTGATCCGCGTCGGCGCGCCGTCCGAGTCGGAGATGAAGGCCAGGAAGGACGCGCTCGACGACGCGATCAGCGCCACCAAGGCGGCGGTCGCCGAAGGCATCGTGCCCGGCGGCGGCCTCGCGCTGCTGCGCTGCGTGCAGGCCGTGGCGACGCTGGAAGCCACCTGCGAGGGCGACGAGCGCACCGGCGTGCAGTGCCTGAAGCGCGCGCTCGAGTCGCCGGCGCGGCAGATCGCCGAGAACTCAGCCGTGGATGGCGGCGTGGTCGTGCATCAGATGCTCGCCTCGAGCGGCGCGCAGGGGTTCGACGCGGCCCGCGCCGAGTACGTCGATCTGTTCGAGGCGGGCATCGTGGACCCGACCAAGGTCGTGCGCATCGCGCTCGAGAACGCCGTGTCGGTGGCGAGCGTGCTGCTGCTCACCGAGGCCACCATGACCGACCTGCCCGAGCGGGACAAGGCGTTGCCCGCGGAGCAGCCGGAAATGTAACAGCAGCCGGGATTCGAGGTTCGTTGCCAGGTCACCTTCGGACGGGAGCACTGCCATGAAGCATCACCCATCGGTCACGCACGTCGGCGCACAGGATCCCGAACTCAGGAACTCGCCGATCGCCGAGGAAGAAGACGAGGACACCGACGTCATCCGTCAGCAGGTCCCGGGCGAGCCTGTCTGCTACTTCAACGGCACCGAGTACCAGCACGGCAGCTACGTCGTGAGCGGCTCGATGCTCCTGCAGTGCAGTCACGGGGTCTGGATCGAGTCGGCCGCCAGCGATCCGCGCAACCTCTGAGCCGCCCGGCCGCGTAGTCGGGCCGACGCCGACGGGCTGCGACCCCGCAGCCGGGGAAGCAGCGCCTCGCGCCGCGGTCGCGGCCGCCCCCCGAATTGACGTAATCTTCGCTCCCGACCGCCCCGCCTGATCGCACCAGGAGCTTGCGCATGGACACCCGAGGCCGCCGCCAGAGCAGCAACATCGAAGACCGTCGCGGCATGCGGCCGGTGCGCACCGGCGTCGGGCTCAGCATCGGCGGCGTGCTGTTCCTGATCGTGCTGAGCCTGTTCGGCATCAATCCCCTGCCCTTCCTCGGCGTCGCGACCAAGGCGCCCGAGGTGACGATGGAGCAGACCGCCGAGCCCTACCAGGAGAGCGCGCAGGAGGCCGAGTTCCGCGCGGACACGGCCGTGGTGCTGGCCGACACCGAGGAGACCTGGACGCAGATCCTGCCCAGGTACGGCGTGAACTACGTCGAGCCCAAGCTGGTGCTGTTCAACGGTCTCGTGCAGTCGGCCTGCGGCACGGCCGAAGCGGCGATGGGCCCGTTCTACTGCCCGCTGGACCAGAAGGTCTACCTGGACATGTCGTTCTACAACGAACTCACCCAGCGCTTCGGCGCGCCGGGCGATTTCGCGCAGGCCTACGTGGTCGCGCACGAGGTCGGTCATCACGTGCAGAACCTGATCGGCACCGCCGAGAAGGTCCGCGCCGCGCAGCAACGCATGAGCCAGGCGGACGCCAACGCGCTGTCGGTGCGGATGGAGCTGCAGGCCGACTGCTACGCGGGCGTGTGGGCCCACCACGCCGCGAAGTCGCGCCAGCTGCTCCAGCCGGGCGACGTCGAGGAGGGCCTGCGCGCCGCGAGCGCCATCGGCGACGACCGGCTGCAGAAGATGACCAAGGGTCGCGTCGTGCCGGATGCCTTCACCCACGGCAGCTCCGAGCAGCGCGTGCGCTGGTTCAACCGCGGCCTCGAGACGGGCACGCCGGAGGCCTGCGACACCTTCGGCGCGCAGCAGCTCTAGGACGCGCGACGCGCAGGTCTACAGGTCGAGGCGCCCCGCGTAGCCGGTGAGCTCGAGGTAGCCGCGGCCGAGCGGCGCGCCGCCGGGCGCGCGGAGCTCGATCGGGCCTTCCCAGTAGATCGTGCCGGTGCTCGAGCGCGAGTCGAGCTCCGCGTCGTCCATCAGCGGCTCGACCTCGAACTCGCGCTGGCCCACTCGCAGCCGCCACGCCACGGGATACTCGGCGCCGGTGCGGGGCGAGCGCCATTTCCTCGTCGGTGTCCAGGCAACCTCGTCCGGCGCGAACGTCCGCACGCTGCCGTCGGGTGCGCGCAGCGTCGCCGCCGCCCAGCGCGCGTTGCCCGCCGCGTCGCGCATGCGGAACGCCATCAGCGCGCCGCCGTCGGCGAGGTTCACACCGAGCCAGTCCCAGCCGCGGGCCTGCTCGTCCATCACGTCGCTCGACCACTCGTGGTCGAACCACGCCTCGCCCGTCACCGCGCGCGGCGCGTCCGTCCACCGACGATCTCGCCGCTCACGCGCAGCTGCGGCAGGCTGTAGTAGTGGCTCGCCTGGGCGGGGTCCGGGCCCTTGCGACTGTAGCCCTGGTCGCCCTGCAGCAGCGGTGGCTGCACGCGGTCGAGATCGAGGCGCAGCGAGAAGTCGTCGCCCTCGACGATCGCGACGTAGCGATCGCCGTCCTGGCGCAGCGACCAGTCGTCGAGGCGCAGGTCCACGCGGCCCTCGCGCGCGTAGGCGAGCTCGAAGCCCGCGCGCGCCGAGCGCTCGGCGTGACGCAGCCGGCCGTGCGCGGGATCGGCGAGCGCGGCGTGCCCGAACAGGATCTGCGTGGGCGCGAAGCGGCTCGGGTTCTGCTCGCCGAGCCCGGGTCGCACGCGGAAGAACGTCACCTGGAACCCGAGCGGCGCGCCGGCCTCGTCCTGCACCGACCCCGTGACGTACCACCACTCGACGCGGTAGTCCGGATGCGCGCCCTCGTCGTGCGGAAACTGCAGCTCGACACCCGGCACGACGGCCGGATAGGCGACCTGCGCCGGCGCCGGAGCGCTGAAGATCGCCAGTAGCATCAACAGCGGCCACCGGCTGTGCGCGGCCCGCGATCCGGCGCCTGCGTGCATGGCCGGCGCGGGCCGGCGACCGCCGCTGCCGTCCGCGGTCGTCACCAGTCCTCCTTCACGGCGCGCACCACGTCCTCGCCCATCGCCTGGCGGCCGCTCGCGGCAGCGGTGAGCGCGGCCGCAGCCACCAGCACGACGCTCAGCAGCGCGAGCAGCGCCCACGGCACGTGCAGGTCCATGGTCCAGTGGAACGACTGGCGGTTGACGACGTAGATCAGGATCAGGCTCACGACGAAGCCCACGACGAGCCCCGTCAGCACGCCCACCGCGCCGAGCGCCGCGCCCTCGAACGCCAGCATGCGACCGATCTCGCCGCGCGTGACGCCGAGGTGGCGCAGCATCCCGAACTCGCCGCGCCGCGCCAGCACCTGGGAGCTGGTGCTCGCGCTGATGCCGAACAGCCCGATCAGCACCGCGACCGCCTCGAGCAGGTAGGTGACGGCGAAGGTGCGGTCGAACACGCGCAGCGACAGCCGCCGGATCTCGCGCGGCACGGCGATCTCGAACTCGCCGCCGCGCTGCAACGCCGACTGGAGGCGCTTCGCGACGACGTCCTGGTCGGCACCGCGCTCGAGCCACAGCGCCGCGGTGGTGGCGCGCGTGTCGCCGGTGTAGCGCACGAACACCTCGCGCGGCATCACGATCGAACCGCCGGGCCGCTCGTAGTCGCGCCACAGCCCGCGCACGCTGGCACGCAGCGTGCGGCCGCCGAGCGGCAGGTCGAACGTCGTGCCGACGTCGTAGCCGCGCAGGTCGAGCGCGGCCTCCGACGCCCACACCGGCACCGTGCCCGGCGGCGCCGGCTTCGCATCGGTGCGTCGCAGCGGCAGGATGCGGCCGGCACCGTCCTCGTCGATCGGCCGCGCGATCACCGTGACGGGCAGTCCGGGCCCGGGCAGCGCCACGTCCTGGAAGCGCACGAAGTCCGCGCGCGCCACGCCCGGCACGCCGGCAATTGCGCGTTGCGCCGGCTCGTCCAGATAGCTGGTGAGGCCCGAGCCGCCGGCGCGCACGTACAGGTCCGCGGGCAGGATCCGCTGCATCCAGCCGTCGAGCGAGTTGCGGAACGAGTAGACCATGATCGCCATCGCGACCATCAGGCTGAAGCTCACCAGCACCGCGGCGATGCTCACGGTCGAGCGTCGCGCGGTGCCCTTGAGCTGCGCGGTCGCGATCTGCAGCCACGGCGGTCCCGCGGCCGGCAGGCGGCCGAAGGCGAGGTGCGAGAGCGTGGGCGCGAGGAACACCGCGCCGAGCAGCAGGCAGGCGATCGCCGCGTAGCCCGGCAGCGCGATGCCCTCCAGCGGCGGCAGCAGCAGCGCCGCGCCCGCAGCCAGCGCGAACGCGAGCGCGATCCAGCCGTGGCGACGTGCCGCGAGCGGGGCCTCGTCGCCGGCCTTGAGCGCCGCGGCCGCCGGCACCGAAGCCGCCTCGCGCGCGGGCCCGAGCGTGGCCACCAGCGCAGCGGCGAGGCCCAGCCCGAGGAACACCAGCACTTCGAGCGGCCGCACCTCGAGCTGCGGCGCGATGCCGCGGAAGTAGCCCGCGCCGAGGTCCGCGCCGAAGGCGGCGAGCCCCGCGCGCGCCACGACGATGCCGAGCGCCACGCCGAGCGCGGCACCGAGCACGCCCACGATCGCGCCCGACAACAGCGACGCGGCGACCTGCTCGCGCACCGTCATGCCCATCGCGTGCAGCAGCGCGATCTCGCGGCGGCGGCGCGCCACGGCCAGCGACTGCGTCGCGTAGACGAGGAACGCGCCGGTGAACAGCGCCACGAGCGCCAGCGCCGTGAGGTTCGAGCGGTAGGCACGCGACAGGCGCACCGCGTCGTCGCTCGCCTCGCCCGGCGTCGTGAGGCGCACGCCGGGCGGCAGCAGCGCGCGGATCGCGTCCTGCACCGCGAGCGGGTCCACGCCCGGCTCGAGCCGCAGGTCCACGCGGTCGAGCCTGCCGAGCCGGTCGAGCCGCCACTGCGCGGTGGCGATGTCGAGCATGCCGAGCGGCTGGCGGTACTCGCCGGCGGGCAGCAGTCCCGCGACGCGCAGGCTCACCGGATCGAGCGCCACCTGCACGTCGAAGCGCTCGCCCACGGCCAGGCCGAGCGCCTGCGCGGCGGCGGGGCTCAGCCACACGGCGTCCTCCGCGAGCAGGCCGCCGCGCTGCGCGGCGGTGGCGCCAGCCGTCGCGAGCGCCGGCTGCATCTGCGCGGCACGAAACGGGTCGATGCCCACCAGCTTGAGCGTGCGGTCGCGGCCCGGCAGCCGCGCCTGCGCCTCCACCACCGGGCTCGCGACCGCGATGCCCGGGATCGCCGCGAGCCGCGGGTACAGCGACTCGTCGAAGCCGCCGCCCGGCGCCCGCACGGAGAGATCCGCCATGCCGAACAGACTCCGCGAGGCGAGCTGCACCTCGTCGGCCGCCACGCGGTTGATGAGGTACACCGAGAAACCGAGCGCGACGCCGAGCGCGATCGCGACGATCGCGAGCAGCGTGCGGCCGGGCGCCTGGCGCAGCGGCCCGAATGCGGCGGCATCGAGCAGCGCCCGCCGCGCGCCGAGCGTCATGGCGGGTGCATCCACGGTCAGTGCGCGGCCGGCGACGTGGAGCGCAGCTGCAGGCCGGCGCGCGTCAGCTCGTAGATGCGATCGGTGGTCGCCGCCGCGTTCGCCGAATGCGTGACCAGCACGCCCGCCGCGGCGTCGCGCCGGATCTGCTCGCGCAGCATCCCGAGGATCACGCCCGCGTTGTCGGGGTCGAGATTGCCGGTGGGCTCGTCGGCGAGGACCAGCGCCGGCCGGTGCGCCAGCGCGCGTGCCACCGCGACGCGCTGCATCTCGCCGCCGGAGAGTTCGCGCGGCAGGCTGGCGGCGCGGTGCTCGAGGCCCACCGCCGCGAGCAGCTCCGCGACGCGCCGGTCCGCCGCGGCGCCCGCCTGCCCGTTGAGCGCCAGCGGCAGCCCCACGTTGCGCGCCACGCTCAGGTGCGGCAGCAGGTGGAAGGCCTGGAACACGAAGCCCATGCGCGAGCGGCGCAGTCGCGTGCGCCCGGTCTCGTCCATGCACGCGAGGTCGCGGCCCTCGAGCAGGATCTCGCCCGAATCGGGCACGTCGAGCCCGGCGATCAAGTTGAGCAGCGTGGACTTGCCGACGCCCGACTCGCCCACGATCGCCACGTACTCGCCGGGCTGCACCGTGAGCTGCAGGCCGTCGAGCACGCGGCGGCCGCTCGGCCCGCCGTAGGACTTGGTGAGGTTGCGGACGTCGAGCATGCCGGTCAGATCGCAGCGGGTCGTGGCAGCGGATTCAGGCGCCGGGCCATTATGGCGCGCCACGCCGCGGCCCGTGCCGCGACCGCACCGCGTGCGGGGTCAGCGCACGCGCGCGGCGAGATAGGCCACGCATTTCTCCAGGCTCGCGAGCTGCGCGTAGTCCGCCTCGGGCACCTCGACGCCGAGCTCGCGATGCAGCGCGATCGCGAAGTTGAGCGTGTCCATGGAGTCGAAGTCGAACTGGTCACGGAAGGCGACACCGGGGAGAACGCCGGCGGCGTCCACGTCCGGCGCGATCTCCGTCAGCAGTTCGAGCACGCGCTTCGCCAGTTCCTCGCGGTTCATGTCGGGTCTCCTACAGCGCGGCGGGATCGGCAAGCCTTGCCGCGAGCCTCGCGAGGAACTGCGCGCCGAGCCGTCCGTCGGTCACGCGGTGATCGGCACCGAGCGTCAGCGTCAGCAACTGCCGCGGCACGACCGCGCCGTCGACGACCCACGGCCGCTGGACGATTGCGCCGGCACCCACGATCGCCACCTGCGGCGGCTGGATGATCGGGAACACCGCATCCACCGAGTCCTCGCCGAGGCTGGTGAGGACGATGGTCGGTGCAGCGAGCTCGCTGGCCCTCAGCCGGCCCGCGCGGGCGCGCGCCACCAGCGCGCGGAACGCCTCCATCAGCACGGACAGCGGCTGCTCCGCCGTGTCCATGATCGCGGGAGCGACGAGGCCGCCGCCACGCAGCGCCACGGCCACGCCCACGTGCACCCCGGGACTCTCCTCGTAGCGCCCGTCGCGGTAGAAGCCGCTGAAGCCAGGTGTCGCGCGGCAGGTGAGCGCGAGCGCCTTGACGAGCAGTGCCGCGAACAGCAGCCGCCCGGCGACCGGCGCCTGGGCGTTGTGCGCGGCGAGCCACTGCGTTGCCGGCGTGACGTCCACGGTGGTCGAGAGGTAGTAATGCGGGATCTCGCGCTTGGAGCGCGACATCGCCGCGGCGATCGCGGCGCGCATGCCCGCGCGGGCATCAGTGGCCGGCGCCTCGACGGCGGCCGCGAGGTCCGCGACCGCAGCAGGCGCCGATGACGGTGCGCGCCCCGCCGCTTCGACGTCCTCGAGCGTGATCGCGCCGCCCGGCCCGGTGCCGTGGAGCATCGCGATGTCCACGCCGAGTTCGCCGGCGCGCTTGCGCCCCGCCGGCGAGATCTTCACGCGTGACGCGACCGTTGCAGGCGCCGTGGCCATCGCCTCGACCGCCGGCTCGCTCGCCGCCGGAGCAGCGGGCGCGCCGCCGTGTCCCTCCGCTGGCGCCGTCGAGGTCGGCGCAACCCCGACCTCCGCATCCGCCTCGACCAGCGCCAGCACCGTGCCAACGGCGACCTTCTGCCCCGGCGGCACGACGATCTCGCGCACCACGCCATCCTCGAAGATCTCGACGTCGATCGCGCCCTTGTCGGTCTCGACGACGGCCACCACGTCGCCGCGCTTCACGCGGCTGCCGGGTGCCACGTGCCACTGCACGATCGTGCCTTCGTCCATGTCCGCGCCGAGCGCGGGCAGCCTGAATTCACGCGGCATCGCTGAACAGCCTCCTCACGGCAGCCACGATGCGCGGCGGCCCCGGCAGCGCCGCGTCCTCGAGGTGCTTCGGGTAGGGAATCGGCACTTCCTCGGTGCAGACGCGTGCGACGGGCGCATCGAGATCGTAGAACGCCTGTTCCACGACGCGCAGCCCGACCTCCGCCGCGAGGCTGCCGCTGCGCCAGCCTTCGTCGACGATCACGCAGCGGCGCGTGCGCCGTACCGAGGCGAGCACCGTCGCGTCGTCGAGCGGACGCAGGCTGCGCAGGTCGACGATCTCCGCCTCGATGCCGGCGGCCGCGAGTTCCTCCGCAGCCGTCGCGCAGCGCCACAGGCTCGCACCGTAGGTCACGAGCGTGACGTCGCGCCCGGGACGGTGGATGCGCGCGCCGTCGAGTTGCACTGCGGATGCGGCGGCCGTCAACTCCCCCTCCATGTTGTAGAGCGAGATCGGCTCGAAGACGATCACCGGATCCGGGCACGCGAGCGCGGCGCGCAGCATGCCGCGCGCGTCGTCGATCGTGGCGGGCTCGACCACGCGCAGGCCCGGCACGTGCGCATACCAGGACTCGAGGCTGTGGGAATGCTGTGCGGCGAGCTGGCGGCCCGCGCCGGTCGCCATGCGGATCACCACCGGCACCGGGAACTGTCCGCCCGACATGTGGCACAGCGTCGCCGCGTTGTTCACGATCTGGTCGAGCGCCAGCAGGCTGAAGTTGACCGTCATCACCTCGACGACCGGGCGCAGACCGCCGAGCGCCGCGCCGATGCCCGCGCCGACGAAGGCGGACTCCGAGAGCGGCGTGTCGCGGACGCGCTCCGCGCCGAATTCCTCGAGCAGCCCTTTGGTCACCGCGAAGCAGCCGCCGTACTTGCCCACGTCCTCGCCCATCAGGAACACGCGCGGGTCGTCGCGCAGCGCCTCGCGGATGGCCTGCTTCACCGCCTCGCGGTAGGTGATGCGCACCGGTTCGCTCATGGCGTGGCCTCCGCGCAGACGTGCCGCATCAGGTCCTCGACCGGCTCCCACTCCGCGGCGGCCGCGAAGTCGACCGCTGCCTGCACCTCCGCGTCGGCCTCGCGCTGCAGGCGCTGGAAATCGTCCTCGGTCATGAGTCCCGCGGCCTTGAGCCGCGTGGTGAGCCGGATGATCGGCCCGCGCTGGCGCCACGCCTCGACCTCGGCCTTGTCGCGGTAGAGCTGCGCGTCGAACATCGAGTGGGCCCTGAAGCGATACGTCCGGAGTTCCAGCAGCGCCGGGCCACGGCCGGCGCGGGCGTGCTCCGCGGCATGGCGTACCGCCGACTCGACGGCGAACACGTCCATGCCGTCCACCGCGGCGGCCCGCACCGCATAGGCGGCGGCCTTGGCCTGGATGTCGGTCTGCGATTCCGAACGTGCCAGCGCCGTGCCCATCGCGTAGAGGTTGTTCTCGCACAGGAACAGCACCGGCAGCTTCCACAGCGCCGCGAGATTCATGCACTCGTGGAACTCGCCTTCCGCGGCCGCGCCTTCGCCGAAGAAGCAGGCGGCGAGGTTGCGGGTGCCGCGCAGCTGCTCGGCGAGCGCGAGCCCGACGGCGAGCGGCAGGCCGCCGCCGACGATCGCGTTGCCGCCGCAGAAGCGCGTCGCGGCGTCGAACACGTGCATCGAGCCGCCGCGCCCGCCGCTGCAGCCGCTGCGCTTTCCGTACAGCTCCGCCATCAACGGACCCATGCCGATGCCGCGGGCGAGCGCGTGCCCGTGCTCGCGGTACGTGGAGACCACCGCGTCGCCCGCGCCCAGCACCTGCATCACCCCGACGGCGATCGCTTCCTCGCCGTCGCAGAGGTGCAGGAAGCCGCGGATGTGCCCGGCGCCATAGAGCTCGGCGCAGCGGTCCTCGAACTGGCGGATGCGCAGCATCTCGGCGAGCAGGTGCAGTGCACGCTCGCGCGTAAGCCCGGCGGGAAGATCGCTCACGAGGTGCTCTCCAGCGTCGACAGGTCGCCCTCGGGCAGGCCGAGTTCGCGCGCGCGCAGCAGTCGACGCATGATCTTGCCGCTGCGCGTGCGCGGCAGCTGCTCGGCGAAGGCGATCTCGCGCGGCGCGACCGCCACGCCGAGCAGGCGCCGCGCCTGCGCCATCAGCTCGCGGCGCAGGGCCTCGGTGGGCGCGTGGCCCGCCTTGAGTTCCACGAAGGCCTTCACGGCCGAGCCCGCGATCGGATCGGGCACGCCGATCACGCCCACCTGCGAGACCGCCGGGTGCGTCATCAGCGCGCTCTCGACCTCGAACGGGCTGATCAGGTGGCCGGCGGCCTTGATCACGTCGTCGGCGCGGCCGACGAACCAGAAGTAGCCGTCGGCGTCGCACTTCGCGAGATCGCCCGACAGGTACCAGCCGTCGCGGAAGCACTTGGCCGTGCGTGCCTCGTCGTTGAGGTAGCCACGGAACATCGACGGCCAGCCGGGGCGCAACGCCAGCTCGCCGACCTGCCCGGCGCCCTCGAGCACCTCGATGCCGTCGTCCCCGCGCGAGCGAACGATGCCGGCCTCGATGCCGGGCACGGGCCGGCCCATCGAGCCCGGGCGAACCTCCATGGACGGGTAATTGGCGATCATGATGGCGCCGGTCTCGGTCTGCCACCAGTTGTCGTGGAAGGGGCGGCCGAACGCCTCGACGCCCCACACCACCGCTTCCGGGTTGAGCGGCTCGCCCACGCTCGCGAGGTGGCGCAGCGCGGGGTAGCGCCGCGCCCGTGCCAGTTCGACGCCCGCTTTCATCAGCATGCGGATCGCGGTGGGCGCCGTGTACCAGACGGTGACGCGCTCGGTGTCGAGGATCTCGTACCAGCGCGGCGCGTCGAATTCCTCGCGGTCCACCAGCATCGTCACACCGCAGGCGAGCGGCGCGATCAGGCCGTAGGAGATGCCCGTCACCCAGCCGGGATCCGCGGTGCACCAGTAGACGTCGCCGTCCTGCAGGTCGAGCACCCAGCGCGCGGTGGCCAGGTGCGCCGTCACCGCGGCATGCGCGTGCAGCACGCCTTTCGGCAGCCCCGTGGTGCCGCTGGTGAAGTGCAGCAGCGCGTGGTCCTCGGGCTGCGTGCGTGCGGTCTCGAATCCGGGCGCTGCACCGCCCACCAGCGCCTCGAAGTCGAGCGTGCCCTCGGGCAGCTCGCCCGCGCCCGGCGTGCGCACCACCAGCACGTGGGTGAGTGCGGGCAACTCGCCGCGGATGGACGCCACCTTGCGCCGGTACAGCAGGTCCGTCGTGACCAGCACGCGCGCCGAACCGAGCGCGAGCCGCGCCTTGACGGGCTCCGGCCCGAAGGCCGAGAACAGCGGGCAGTACACGGCGCCCATCGCGAGCGTCCCGAGCACGGTGGCGTAGAGCGCCGGGATGCGGCCCATCAGGCTCGCCACCCGTTCGCCGCGCTGCACGCCGAGGCGCGTGAGCACGTTCGCCACGCGGCGCGCGTCGGCCGCAAGTTCGCCGTAGGTGCAGGGACGCATGGCGGCACCCTGCGCGAGGAAGCGGATTGCGACGCGGTCGGCCGCCGCACCCGCCGCGTGGCGGAACACGGCCTCGTGCGCGATGTTGAGCCCGCCGCCGGGCAGGCCGTCGAGCAGGGCGCGCGCCTGGCCCCAGTCGAATCCTCGCCGCGCGGCGTCGTAGTCCGCGAGGTTGGGCGCGCGCGGCAGCGTGCCGCGCGGCTTGGCGATGGGCGACCACTCCATGGGCTTCCCCTCGTGCGCGCCGGAGGCGTGCCGGACCCACTTTAGGCGCACGCGGCGCGAGGGAAAGTCGGAGTTCCCGCGAACAGGTAGTTCCCCCGATGACCGTTCGCGCAGCCCTCTGGTAATCGGGGGGAACAACCCCGAGGCACGGAGCCCGCCGTGACCCAACCGCCTTCCCCGCCCGTCGAACTCGACATCCGGCTGCCCGTCTGGGAGCGGGTGTACACGGTCGCGCCGCTCGTGCTCGTGGGTACCCGCGAGCCCGACGGCCGCTTCGACCTCGCGCCGAAGCACATGGCGCTGCCGCTCGGCTGGCAGAACTACTTCGGCTTCGTCTGCACGCCGCGCCACTCCACGTGGAGCAACGTGCTGCGCGAGCGCGCGTTCACCGTGAGCTATCCGCGACCGGGGCAGCTGGTGCACACGAGCCTGGCCGCGTCGCCGCGCTGCGCGGACGGCACGAAGCCGGCGCTGGGCGCGCTCCCCACGCGGCCTGCGAGCCGCGTGGCCGGCGTGCTGGTCGAGGGCGCCTCGCTGGCACTCGAGTGCGAGTTCGAGCGCGTCGTGGAGGGCTTCGGCGAGAACGGGCTCGTCGTGGGGCGTGTCGTCGCTGCATGGGCCGATCCCGCGGCGCTGCGCGACGTCGACCGCGAGCCCGAGGAGGTGCTGCGCGCGGCGCCGATCCTCGCCTACGTACACCCGGGCCGCTTCGCGGAAATCGCGACTGCGTGGTCCTTCCCGTTCCCGCAGGACATGCGCCGGTGAGCGGACTGCCGCCTGGCGTGGACCCGGTGCGCGTGCTGCGCGAGGTGCGCTGGCGGCGCAACCAGTTCCTGTCGCTGCTCGAGACGCTGTGCCGGGCGGAATCCCCGTCGCTCGATCCGGTGGCGCAGCATGCCGTGCACGCGCTGCTGGCCGACAATCTCGCGGCGCTCGGTTACGCCGTGCGCCGGCTCCCGGCACCACGCAGCGGCGTGCATCTCTACGCGCGTCCCCGCAGGCGACGCCGCGGCGCGCCGTTGCAGCTGATCGTGGGGCACTACGACACGGTCTGGCCGGCGGGCACGCTCGCCACCATGCCCTTCGGCGTCGAGGGCGACCGCGCGCGCGGCCCTGGCGTGTACGACATGAAGGGCGGCCTCGCGCAGATCGTGATCGCGCTCGCGACGCTGCGCGGGCTCGGGCTCGAGCCGGAGGTGACGCCGGTGGTGTTCCTCAACGCCGATGAGGAGATCGGCAGCCGCGAGTCGGGGCGGCACGTGCGGCGGCTCGCCCGCATCACCGGGCGCGCGCTGGTGCTGGAGCCCTCGCTCGGCGTCGAGGGACGACTGAAGACCGAGCGCAAGAGCGTGGCGCGCTACACCGTGATCGTGAAAGGCCGCGCGGCCCACGCGGGCCTCGATCCAACCGCCGGCGCGAGCGCCATCCTCGAACTCTCGCACGTGATCCAGAAGCTGTTCGCGCTGAACGACCCGGTGCGCGGGATCACCGTCAACGTGGGCACCATCGACGGCGGCCTGCGGCCGAACGTCGTGGCGCCGGAGAGCCGCGCGGTGGTGGACGTGCGCACCCGCACCACCGAGGACGCCGAGCAGGTGGACGCCGCGATCCGCGCCCTGCAGCCGGTCACCGCCGGCACCTCCCTCGGGGTCGAGGGCGGCGTGGGACGCCCGCCGCTCGAGCCCACGCCGCGCAACCGGGCGCTGTTCGAGACCGCGCGCGCGCTCGGGGCCCACGTGAACATCGACCTCGCCGGCGGGCTCGCGGGCGGCGGCTCCGACGGCAGCACCGCGAGCCTCTACACCGCGACGCTCGACGGGCTCGGTCCGGTCGGCGACGGCGCGCACGCCGCGCACGAGTACCTCGAGATCGGGCCCACGCTCGACCGCGCGGCGCTGCTCGCGCTGCTGCTGCTCGCGCCGCCGGCCCACGACCGGGGCCACTGACGTGCGGCGCTACCTGCACGCGTCCGTCACCCGCATCACCGATCTGGAGCGCGAGCCGTTCGAGGTGCACGCCCTGCCGCGCGACCGTTGGGAAACCGCCGACTACGTGCTCGCCGAGGTGCTCGGACCCTCGCACTACCCCTTCGAGATCGCCAACGGCCGCCTGGTGGACGCGATGGCCGGCGATCTCGTGGTGGGCGCGCTCGGCAAGCGCGCGGCAACGCTCGAGGTGGTGGGCGACTGGAACCACGCCGGGCTCAAGGGTGAGATGCACGCGCTCACCGGTGCGGGACTGTTCGGACTCGCAACCTCGCTGTCCACCTGGCTCAAGCCGCTCACGCCGATCCTCTATCGCGGGCACGCGATGCGCGACGGCCGCAAGCTCAACATGCGGGACTTCGTCGGGCGCCTGCCGCCCGCCGTGCCCCGCGCCCCCGTGATCCTGCTGGTGGGCACGTCGATGTCCGCAGGCAAGACGACGACCGCGCGCGTGATCGTGCGCATGCTCGCCGAGCGCGGCCTGAAGGTGCTGGCCTGCAAGGTCACCGGCGCGGCCCGCTACCGCGACATCCTTTCCTGCCTCGACGTCGGCGCCGAGTACGTCATGGATTTCGTGGACGCAGGGCTGCCGTCCACGGTGTGCGAGGAAGCCGTGTACGCGCCCGCGCTCGATCACCTGCTCTCCCGCATGGCGGCGCTCGATCCGGACGTGATCGTCGCCGAGGCCGGCGCCTCGCCGCTCGAACCCTACAACGGCGCCGAGGCCTACCGGCGGCTCGCGCCGCTGGTGCGCCTCGCCATCCTCTGCGCCTCGGATCCCTACGCGGTGCTCGGCGTGCAGGATGCCTTCAACATCGCGCCGGACCTCGTCACGGGACCCGCGGCGAACACCACCGCGGCGGTGGAACTGGTGCAGCGGCTGACCGGCGTGCAGGCGCTGAACCTGCTCGAGCGCGGTGGTGCCGAGGAACTGCGCAGGCTGCTCGACGAGCGGATCGTGCGGTCGTGCCGGAGCTGAACGCGCCGCCCGGCAGTCCCGAGGAGTGCCGCGCGTTCGCGGCGCTGCAGGCGCGGCTGCCGGCGCTGTTTCGCGCGGTGTTCTCCGATCCGGCGGCGCCGCGCACCGTGGTGGTGGTGCCGGGCCTCAGCATGGACGGCGAGGCGCTCGCCAAGGTCGTCGGCGGCCGGCACTACGAGGAACGCCAGCTCGCGATGCTGATGCTGCTGCGCCTGCCGAACACGCGACTGGTGTACGTCAGCAGCACGCGGATCGAGCCGGCGATCATCGACTACCACCTCGGGCTGCTGCCCGGCGTGGCTGCTGAGGATGCGCGGGGACGACTGGATCTGCTCACTGCGGCCGACGCCTCGCCGGAGACGCTCACGCAGAAGATCCTCGACCGGCCGCGGCTGCTCGCGCGGATCCGCGCGGCCATCGGCGACCCGGCGCTCGCCCACCTCTCGTGCTTCAACGTCACGCCCTGCGAGCGCACGCTCGCGGTGCGGCTCGGCATCCCGCTCTATGGCTGCGACCCGGCGTTGCTGGAGCTCGGCGGCAAGAGCGGCAGCCGCCAGGCATTCCGCGCGGCCGGCATCCCGCTGCCCGAGGGGCGCGAGGACCTGCGCGACGCCGCGGATCTCGTCGCGGCACTGGCCGAGCTCCGGGCCCGCCAGCCCGGCCTCGCCCGTGCGGTCGTGAAGCTGAACCACGGCTTCTCGGGCGAAGGCAACGCGGTGTTCTCCTACGCCGGCTGCCCCGAGGACGCCGCCGCACGCTGGATCGCGGCACACTTGCCGCTCAACCTCGCGATCGAGGCGCGCGACCTCGGCTGGGAGCGCTACGCGGAGAAGCTCGGCGAGCAGGGCGGCATCGTCGAGACGTGGGTGTCCGGCGAGGGGCTGCGCTCGCCCTCGGTGCAGATGCGGATCACGCCCATCGGCGAGCTCGAGTTCATTTCGACGCACGACCAGATCCTCGGCGGACCGTCGGGCCAGATCTTCCAGGCCTGCACGTTCCCGGCGGATCCGGCCTACGCGCTCGACATCCAGGCGCTCGCGCAGCGCACCGGCGAGGTGCTCGCCGCACGCGGCGTGCTCGGGCGGTTCGGCGTGGACTTCGTCTCCGTACCGCGCGCGAACGGCTGGGATCACTTCGCCATCGAGATCAACCTGCGCAAGGGCGGCACGACGCACACCTTCCAGATGCTGCAGTTCCTGACCGGCGGCCACTACGATCCGGGGCGTGGCGAGTTCGTGACGCCCGCGGGCGAAGCGCGCTGCTACTTCGCGACCGACAACGTCACGAGCCCGGCGTATCGCCGGCTCAGCGCCGAGGACCTGTTCGAGATCGCCGCGCAGCGCGGCCTGCGCTGGGACCCGGCGGCCCAGAACGGCGTCACGTTCGCGCTGGTGGGCGCGCTCGCCGAGTGCGGCAAGCTCGGCATGGTGTCGATCGACAAGGACCTCGAGGCCGCGCGCCAGCGCTTCCGGCGGGCAGTCGCGGTGCTGGACGAGGAGGCGGTGCGGGGTTGAACCGCCGGGGCGGCCACCCGCCCGTCCAGAGCCGAGCTGGGATCAGGCGCGCCGGGACTTCTTGCGCGCGGCCGGCATTGCAGCCTTGCGGGCCTTCGTGGCCACTGCCTTGCCGGCGCGCGGCGCCTTTGCGGGTTTGCGCCGTACCGCGATGCCGGCGCGCGATCGAGCCGCGGTCTTCGCCGTTGCGGGCGCCTTGCGCTTGCTGGCCGCCGCGCGACGTGGCTTCGACTTCGCAGCGGCCACGGCCTTGCGATCCTCCTTGCGCTTGTCCCCGGCCTTCGCGCCGCGGGTCTTCGACGCCAGTCGTCGCGCGATCGCCGAGCCGAGTTCCGCCGGCGAGCGCACGGTCGTCACGCGCGCCGCCTCGAGGGCCGCGAACTTGTCGGCCGCGGTACCCTTGCCGCCCGAGATCACCGCGCCGGCGTGGCCCATGCGCTTGCCGGGCGGCGCCGTGACGCCCGCGATGTAGGCGACCACCGGCTTGCTGACGTGGCGGCGGATGTAGTCCGCGGCGGCCTCCTCGTCGCTGCCGCCGATCTCGCCGACCATGATGATGCCTTCGGTCTGCGGGTCCTGCTCGAACAGCGCGATCACGTCGATGAAGTTCATGCCACGGACCGGGTCACCGCCGATGCCGACGCAGGTGCTCTGGCCAAGCCCGTTGTTCGTGGTCTGGAACACGGCCTCGTAGGTGAGCGTGCCCGAGCGCGAGACGATGCCGACCTTGCCCTTCTTGTGGATGAAGCCCGGCATGATGCCGATCTTGCAGGCGCCCGGCGTGATGACGCCGGGGCAGTTCGGGCCGACGAGCCGCGACGTCGAGTCCCCGAGCGCGGCCTTCACCTTCACCATGTCGTTCACCGGGATGCCCTCGGTGATGCACACGATGGTGGCGATGCCGGCGTCCGCCGCCTCGATGATCGCGTCGGCCGCGAAGGCCGCGGGCACGTAGATCATGGTCGCGTCGGCGCCGGTCTTCGCCACCGCGTCGCGCACCGTGTCGAACACCGGGAGCCCGAGGTGGGCCTCGCCGCCGCGGCCGGGCGTGACGCCGCCGACGAGCTTCGTGCCGTACTCGAGGCACTGCTGCGAGTGGAACGTGCCCTGCTTGCCCGTGAAGCCCTGGCAGAGGACGCGCGTGTGCTTGTCGATCAGGATGGACATGGTTACTTCCTCGCGGCCGCGACGACTTTCTTCGCCGCGTCGGTGAGATCGGCGGCCGCGATCAGGTCGAGACCGCTTTCGGCGAGCAGCTTGCGCCCGAGCGGCGCGTTGGTGCCCTCGATGCGCACCACCACCGGCAGGTGCAGCCCGAGGTCGCGCGCCGCGCCGATGACACCCTCGGCGATCATGTCGCAGCGGACGATGCCGCCGAAGATGTTGACGAGGATCGCCTTCACCTTCGGGTTCTGCAGGATCAGCTTGAACGCGGTGGTGACGCGCTCGCGCGTCGCGCCGCCGCCCACGTCGAGGAAGTTCGCCGGCGCGCCGCCGTGCAGCTTGATCAGGTCCATCGTCGCCATCGCGAGGCCCGCGCCGTTCACCATGCAGGCGATGTCGCCGTCGAGCGAGACGTAGTTCAGGTCCGCCTCGCCGGCGATGCGTTCCATCTCGTCCTCCTGCGAGGGGTCGCGCCAGGCGACGAGGTCCTTCTGGCGGAACAGCGCGTTGTCCTCGATGTTGATCTTGGCGTCGAGCGCCACCACCGTGCCGTCGCCGGTGACGATCAGCGGGTTCACCTCGACGAGGCTCGCGTCGCACTCGAGATACAGCCGGTAGAGCCCGCGCGCGACCGCCTCGAACTGCGCGACCTGCGGACCGGTGAGGCCGAGCCCGAAGGCGAGCGCGCGACAGTGCGAGCCCTGCAGGCCCGTGGCCGGATGGATCTCGGCGCGGATGATCTTCTCGGGCGTCTTCGCCGCGACCTCCTCGATGTCCATGCCGCCGGCGGCGGAGGCCACGAAGGCGATGCGTCCCGTGTCGCGGTTCAGCAGCAGGCTCAGGTACAGCTCGCGGACGATCCTCGAGCCCGCCTCGACGTAGACCTGGTGGATCGGCAGGCCCTCGGGCCCGGTCTGCTTGGTCGTGAGGCGCCGGCCGAGCATGCCGGCGGCGGCACTCTTCACCTCGTCCACGGTCCGGGCGAGCGTCACGCCGCCGGCCTTGCCGCGGCCGCCGGCGTGCACCTGCGCCTTGACCACCCAGAGGCCGCCTCCGAGTCGGCGGGCCGCGTCGGCAGCCTCCTCGGGCGTGGCGGCCACGTGGCCCGCCGGGACGGGGATGCCGTAGCGGGCGAAGAGCTGCTTGGACTGGTATTCGTGGAGGTTCATGGAAAGACGGCTTTCTTGTGGGAATTCGAGGCTGCGTAGTCTAAGCGCTGGGGCGGACCGCGGGCACCCTCCCCTTCAGAGCCGCAGCCATTGCGCCAGCGAGCGCGGCGAATGGACCGCGACGTCCATCACCCGCTCGCCATACAGCGCCCCGAAGTGCGTGCGATCGCCGCTCAGCAACACGTCGCAACGCAGCCGCGCCGCCGCCGCGACGACCGGGCGATCCTTCTCGTGGACGAGCGCGGCAACACGGGCGGTCACGGCGCCGGGTTGGAATGCGGCGACCTCGACTCGCGCGAGCATCGCCTCGAGCGTCGCCACGGCCTCCGGGCCCTTGGCGATGAGATTGCGGCGGGCCTCCTCGACCACGTAGGCATCCGCGCACAGCACGTGGCCGCCCGCCTCGAGCCGCGACAGCAGATCACGCACCGCGCCCGCCGTCTTCGCGGCCGAGAACAGGATGTTGGCGTCCAGGAAGACGCGCACGGCGCGCCGACTCAGCGGCTGCGGCCGGACGGACGCTTGCGCGTGGCCCCGGTACGGCGCGCACGGGCCGGCGCCCGGAGTGCCGCGGCCAGTTCGGCCTCGGACTCGTCGAACTCGCGCTCACGCTCCGGCGTGTAGATCTCGACCGGCAGCGTCACCGCCGGACGAAGCAGCAGGCCGTCCGGCGTCACCTCGGCGATCAGCTGGTCGTCGGCACGCAGGCCGAGCGCCTTGCGCAGCCGCGCCGGCAGCGTGATGACCCCCCGGCTGGTGATGGTGATGGCGGCTCGCACACATGCAGTATTGCAGTAATCCCGCAAGTCGGCAACGCGCGAACGGCCGTCGTCCCCCATCACGCCAACCTGCCGTGTTGATGCCGCGACCGCGAGGCCTGAAACTGCCGGCAATGACCCAATACCCCAGCCACCCGGCCGACGCCGCGGAGTCGAGCGACCTCGCCTGGCGGGTCATCGGCCTGCTCAACATCTACCGGCTGCTGGTGCCGATGGTGTTGATCCTGCTGCTGTTCTTCAACGCGCCCGACCGCAGCGTCGGCACCGCGCTGCCGGGGCTGTTCCTCGGCATCTGCGTCGCGTACTTCACGTTCGGCCTGGTCTGCATCCAGCCGATCCAGCGCCGCTGGCCGTCGGCGCAGTGGATGGCGATGTTCCCGCTCGCGGTCGACGCAGTGGCGATCCTGCTGCTGATCCACGCCAGCGGCGGCGTGGGCAGCGGGCTGGCCAATCTGCTGTTCCTGCCGGTGGGTGCGACGGCCGCCGTCGTCCGGCCGCGCCTCGCGCTGCTCGCGACCGCCGTGATCACCATCGGCCTGCTGTTCGAGACCATCGTCTCGGCGCTTGCGGGAGCCGCCGGCGGCGCCAGCTTCCTGACCGCCGGCCTCACCGGGGCGAGCCTGTTCCTGATCACGCTGCTCGCGATCCCGCTCGCCCGTCGCCTGCGCGAGAGCGAGGCGCTGGTCCGCCAGCGCGACATCGACCTCGCCAACCTCAACGAGCTGAACCGCTTCATCGTCCAGCACCTGCGCGAAAGCATCCTGGTGGTGGATGCCAGCGACCGCATCCGCCTCATCAACGAGACCGCCGCCCGGCTGCTCGCCAGCGGCGCCGTGAACTCCGGGGCGCAGCTCGGCGAGGTCGCGCCGCGGCTGCTCTACCTGCTCGAGGCCTGGCGGCGCCAGGGCCACGACCGCCGCGATTCGACCGGCGAACTCGTCTCCGCCGACGGCGGCACCGTGATGCGGCCGCACTTCGTGTCGCTCTCGGAGCGCGGCACCGGGCCCGTGCTGGTGTTCCTGGAGGACACGAGCCTGATCGCGCAGCGGATCCAGCAGTCGAAGCTCGCCGCGCTCGGGCGGCTGAGCGCCAGCATCGCACACGAGATCCGCAACCCCGTGGGCGCGATGAGCCACGCCGGCCAGCTGCTGCGCGAGTCGCCGGCACTCGGGCCCGACGACCGCCACCTCACCGAGATCATCGAGAAGAACGCCGCGCGGGTGAGCCAGATCATCGACAACATCCTGCAGCTCTCGCGCCGCGACACGACGCGCCAGGAGCGGCTCGATCTGGCCACCTGGCTCGAGGCGTTCCTCGCCGAGTACCGCGACACGCGGCAGATCGCTTCGGAGCGGCTGGCGCTCGAGGCCGCGGTGCCCGGGCTCGAGGTGCAGTTCGACCCGTCGCACCTCCACCAGGTGCTGTGGAACCTGTGCGACAACGCGCTCAGGCACGCCGGCGGCGCCGAGCCCGTCGTGGTGCGCACCGGGCGCATCGCCGCCACCGGCCGGCCGTTCCTCGAGGTGAGCGACCGCGGCACGGGCATCGACGCCGCGCACGCCGAGCGCATCTTCGAGCCGTTCTTCACGACCGGTGCGGCGGGCACCGGCCTCGGCCTGTTCATCGCGCGCGAGCTGTGCCAGACCAACGGCGCGCTGCTCGCCTATGAGGCGCGGCACGGCGGCGGCAGCACGTTCCGGATCGTGTTCGCGGATCCGCAGCGGTGGGAGGGGTAGCCGGCGGCTGAGCGCACCGGGCGCCGCGAGCCGTTCCCGACTTGCGCGCCCATAGACCAGTCAATAGACTGGTCTCCAGTTTCCGCGGACCAGATGGACATGAAAACCTCGATCGGTGCGTTCGATGCCAAGACCCGGCTACCGGAACTCCTGAGGGAAGTGAAGGCCGGCAAGCGCTTCACCATCACCAACCGGGGAGAAGCGATTGCCGACCTCGTGCCGAGCGAGTCGGCGAAGCGCTCCGATCCCGGCGCGGCCATCGAGCGGTTTCGATCGTTCATGAGGCACAACCCGGTGGCCAGCCACGAAACAGGCATCAAGGCGCTGATCGAGGAGGGCCGTTCCTGATGCTCGTGCTGGATGCGTCCGTCGCGCTGTCATGGCTGCTCGGCGACGCGAAGGCGTCCGATCGCGCCTACTCGGATTCCGTGCTGGACGCACTGGCCGACCCCGGAACCCGAGCCGAGGTGCCCGTCACCTGGGGCCTGGAGGTATCGAACGTGATTGCCCGCGCGGAAGCGCGCGAGATCATTACCGAGGCACAGAGCGAGGTGTTCCTGGACATGCTGTCCTCGCTGTCGGTGCATCCGGATGAGGCGACATTCGCACATGCACTGGACGACACACTTCACCTCGCCCGCCGATACAGCCTGTCGGCCTACGATGCCTCGTACCTGGAGCTGGCACTGCGCAGCGGCCTCCCGATCGCCACGCTCGATACCGACCTCACAAAAGCGGCCCGCAAGGCAGGCGTGAAGCGCTTCGCCGCAACCTGAGCCAACCTATACTGGCGCGGCGCCGCCGCCCTCGTTGCCGAAAGTGTCGGAGTCCTGCCCGCCGCCATGCCCCCCCGCGCCCTGATCGTCGACGACGAGCCCGACATCCGGGAACTGCTCGGCATCACGCTCGGGCGCATGCAGATCGACGTGGACACGGCGGGCGACTACGCGAGCGCGGTGCGCCAGCTCGGCGGGCAGCGCTACAACCTCGTCCTCACCGACATGCGGCTGCCCGGACGGCGACGGACTCGACCTGGTCGAGTGGATCCAGTCCCACCGCCCGGGCGTGCCGGTGGCGGTGATCACGGCGCACGGCAACGTCGAGGCCGCGGTGCGCGCGCTCAAGCTCGGGGCGTTCGACTTCATCTCGAAGCCGCTCGACCTCGCGGCGCTGCGCAGGCTGATCACCGCGACGCTCAGGCTCGACGGGACGGCCGAGGCGACCCAGCGGCGCGCGACGCTGCTGCTGCTCGGCGACTCCAGGCCGATGAACCAGTTGCGCGAGATGATCGCCAAGGTGGCGCGCTCGCAGGCGCCGGTGCACATCTCCGGCGACTCGGGCACCGGCAAGGAACTGGTCGCGCGGCTGATCCACGAGTCCGGGCCGCGGGCCGACGGGCCGTTCGTGCCGGTGAACTGCGGGGCGATTCCCTCCGAGCTGATGGAGAGCGAGCTGTTCGGCCACAAGAAGGGCAGCTTCACCGGCGCCGTGTCCGACAAGGAAGGACTGATGCGCAGCGCCGAGGGCGGCACGCTGTTCCTCGACGAGGTGGCCGACCTGCCGCTGCACATGCAGGTGAAGCTGCTGCGCGTGATCCAGGAGAAAGCGGTGCGGCCCGTGGGCGAGACGCGCGAGGTGGCGGTGGACGTGCGCATCCTCTCCGCCACCCACCGCAAGCTCGACGAGCTGGTGAAGGCCGGACGCTTCCGCGAGGACCTCTACTACCGCATCAACGTCATCGAGCTGCACGTGCCCGCGCTGCGCGAGCGCCTCGACGACGTGCCGCAGCTCGTGGACATGCTGCTCGACCGCGTCGCGAAGCAGATCGGCGTGCCGCGCCCGGAGATCAGCGACGAGGCGATGGACAGGCTGCTGTCCTACGCCTATCCCGGCAACGTGCGCGAACTCGAGAACATCCTCGAGCGGGCCGTCACGCTGTGCTCGGACAGCCGGATCGCGCCCGGCGACATCCAGCTCAAGCAGGGTGCGGGATTCGAGCTGCCGGCGGCCGCCGAGGAGACGGCCGGCGACGGGCTCGAGGGCCAGCTCGAGCACATCGAGCGCGAGGCGATCGTCAAGGCGCTCGAGCAGACCCGCTACAACAAGACCAAGGCCGCGGCGTTGCTCGGGATGACGTTCCGGCAGTTGCGCTACCGGACGAAGAAGCTCGGGATCGACTGAGGGCCGGACTGACAGGAATTGTCAGTTCCTGACCGCGGGTGTCCATCGCGACGGCCCGCGGAGCTCGCCAGGCCAGAGCCGCCGGGAAACATCCCTTTTTCAAAACAAAGGGTTACTGAAGTACAGCGCCTTGGCACGAGGATTGCTTAGTGGACTGGTGCCGGCCCATGGCCGCGGTTTTTCAGTCTCAAACCGAACGGGAGTTTCGCAAATGTTGAACAAGGTCCAGAAGGGTTTCACCCTGATCGAATTGATGATCGTCGTGGCGATCATCGGCATCCTCGCGGCCATCGCGATTCCGGCGTACCAGGACTA